>JAXMDK010000007.1:0-152109 GCA_046348855.1 Paracoccaceae bacterium
TAAGGTCCAGCCCGCCGACCGGGTCGAGGCGGTTCTGGCAGAAGGCCAGCGCCTGTTCGGCGAGAATTACGTTCAGGAAGCCCAAGCCAAGTGGCCCGCCTGGCGCGCGCGCTATCCCGGCGTGGCCGTCCACATGATCGGACCATTGCAGACCAACAAGGCCAAGGTCGCGGTCGAACTGTTCGAGGCGATCCACACGCTCGACCGCCCGTCGCTGGCCGAAAAGCTGGCGCGGCTGGCCGAGACGCGCGGCGTTTGCCCCGACCTGTTCGTGCAGGTCAACACCGGCGAGGAACCGCAGAAGGCCGGGGCCCTGCCCGCCGATGCCGACGCCTTCGTCGCCGCCTGCCGGTCGATGGGCCTGCCGCTTGCCGGCCTGATGTGCATTCCGCCCGAAGGCCAGGACGGCACCCCGCATTTCCGGCTGTTGCGCGCCATCGCCGAACGGAACGGCCTGTCCGGCCTGTCGATGGGCATGAGCGGCGATTTCGAGGCCGCCATCGCCGAGGGCGCCACCCATGTGCGGGTCGGCTCGGCGATCTTCGGCGCGCGCGCCTACGCCTGACGGGGCTTGCGGGCGACGGTGCCGCCGCTAAGACTGCCGCCATGACGATTGCCCGCGACCGCCCCCTGACCCTGCACTTGCCCGATGCCGACGCCACGGCCGCGCTTGCCTCGCGCATCGCCCCCATGCTGCGGGCCGGCGACGTTCTGCTGCTGGAGGGGCCGATCGGCGCCGGCAAGACCCATTTCGCCCGGTCGCTGATCCAGGCGCGGCTGGCTGCTGAGAATCAGGCCGAGGACGTGCCGTCGCCCACCTACACGCTGGTGCAGACCTATGATGCCGGAGGAGTGGAGATCTGGCACGCCGATCTTTACCGCCTGTCTGATGCGTCCGAGGCCGACGAGTTGGGTCTCGCCCAGGCCTTTGCCGATGCCATCGTGCTGGTCGAATGGCCTGACCGGCTGGGCCCGCTGTCGCCGGCTGGGGCGCTGCACCTGTCGCTGACACCGGAAGGGACCGGCGACGGCCGGCTGGCGCGGCTGACCGGCGGACCACGCTGGGCGGCACTCTTGGACAAGCTGGCGGATGCGCATGTCTGACGGGCGCAAGGCGAAGATCGCCGGGTTTCTGGCGGCGGCCGGCTGGGGCGGGGCATTGTCGCGGCCGCTGGCGGGTGACGCCTCGGCCCGGACCTATGCGCGGCTGACGCGCGGGGCCGACAGCGCGGTCCTGATGGACGCCGGGCCGGGCGGTGGCAGTCAGGTCGCGCCGTTCCTGGAAGTCGGCGGCTGGCTGGCGGCGCAGGGCTATTCGGCGCCGAAGGTGCTGGCCCAGGACGCGACGGCGGGGCTTCTGCTGCTCGAGGATCTGGGGGATGCGCTGTTCGCGCGGCTGGTGGCCGACGATCCGGCGCGCGAACTGCCGCTCTACCGCGCCGCGACCGGCTTTCTTGCCGACCTGCACCGCCACCCGCCACCGACATTCCTGAAACCCGGCGACGGGCCGGCGCTGGCAGCGCTGGTCGCGATCCTGCCCGACTGGTATCTGGCCGGCACGGATGCGCCAGTGACGCCCGCCGCGCTCGCCCTGCCCGGCCTGATCGAAACGCTTCACGCCGAGCTGGCCTGGCTGGCCCCGGTGGTGTCGCTGCGCGACTTTCACGCTGAAAACCTGATCTGGCTGCCGGATCGCGCCGGCCCGGCCCGGGTCGGGCTACTGGACTTTCAGGATGCCTTCGCCGCCGATCCTGCCTACGATCTGGTGTCGCTGTTGCAGGATGCGCGGCGCGACGTGTCGCCCGGAACCGAACAAGCCTGCCTGCGCGCCTATCTGGATGCGACCGGGCTGGAGGAAAGCCGCTTTGGCCCGGTCTACGCGCTGATCGGGGCGCAGCGCGCCCTGCGGATTCTGGCGGTCTTCGCACGGCTATGCATGGCCGGCGGCAAGCCGCGCTATCTCGACCTCGCGCCGCGGGTCTGGGCCTGCCTGCAACGCGACCTGAGCCATCCGGCGCTGGAACGGCTTGCCGCAACGGTCGAGGCCGCCCTGCCCCCCCCGACGCCCGAGCGGCTGGAAAGGATACGCACGAAATGCGGCACCCGCCCCGCGCCCTGATGCTGTTCGCCGCCGGTCTGGGAACCCGCATGGGCGCGCTGACCAGCGACCGGCCGAAGCCGCTGATTGACGTGGGCGGCAAGGCCCTGATCGACCATGCGCTGGCGCAGGTCGCCGGCATCGACCGGGTGGTGGTCAACCTTCACTACCTGCCCGACCAGATCCGCGCCCACCTCGCCGGGCGGCCGGATATCGACTTTTCGGCCGAAACAGAGACGATTCTGGAAACCGGCGGCGGTCTGCGCCAGGCCCTGCCGCTGCTGGGTCCGGGGCCGGTCTTCACGCTGAACAGCGATGCGGTCTGGACCGGGCCGCCGGCGACCGCGCAACTGGCGGCAGCCTGGGACCCGGCGCGGATGGACGGGCTTCTGCTCTTGGTGCCGCGCGAGCGGGCGATGGGCCACCGGGGCGCGGGCGATTTCCTGATGGCCGAGAACGGGCGGCTGACGCGCGGGCCGGGGCTGGTCTATTCCGGGGCGCAGATCCTGAAGACCGACGATCTGGCCGAGATTCTTGACCCGGTCTTTTCGCTGAACCTGGTCTGGGACCGGATGATCGCCCGTGGAAGGCTGTTCGGCCTGGTCCATCCCGGCGGCTGGTGCGATGTCGGGCGGCCCGAGTCGCTGCCCTTGGCCGAGGCGCTGGCGAAGGGGGCCGGGGATGTTTGAACCTACCGCCGCGCCGCGCGCCTTCGGCCTGCCGCCGGGCGTCGACTTCCCCGCCGAACTGGTCACCGGCCTCCGCGACCGCATGGCCGGACAGCCACCCGAGGCGATGGCGCGGGTGACGCTGTTCCTGAACACCGGCAAGATGCGCGACCGGGTCCGGGCGGCGTTTCAGGCGGCGGGTCCGGGCTTTCTTCCGCGATTGAAGCTTTTGACCGACATCGGTGATGATCCGGCCTTCGACGCGCTTGCGGCGGTTCCCCGCATCCGGCGGCGGCTGGAATTTTCGGTGCCGGTGGCGCGCTTTCTGGCCGCCGAGCCGCAATTCGCCCCGGGCACCGCGGTCTTTGACCTGGCCGATAGGCTCGCCGGGCTGGCCGAGGAGATGCAGGACGAAGGTGTCACGCCCGAGGCGTTCGCCCAGCCCGGCCTGGCCGAGGACCACGCCGCCCACTGGGAACGGAGCCTCGCCTTCCTGCGGATCATCGCGCCCTGGTTCGACAGCGACGTGGCGCCCGACGCCGTCACCCGCCTGCGCCGCGCCGCCGAGGCGCTGGTTGCGCGGTGGCAGGGCCAGCGGCCGGCCGATCCGGTGCTGATCGCCGGATCGACCGGATCGCGCGGTACCACCCAACTGCTGATGCGGGCGGTTGCGAGCCTGCCGCAGGGGGCGCTGATCCTGCCGGGCCATGACTTCGATATGCCGGATTTCGGCTGGAACAGTCTCATTTCCGGCGACATGCCCAACGAGGACCATCCGCAATTCCGCTTTGCCCGGTTGATGACGGCGCTGGGGATCGGGCCGGGGCAGGTCGGGCGCTGGACCGATGCGCCCCCGCCCGATCCGGCGCGCAACCGGCTGGTGTCGCTGGCGCTGCGGCCGGCGCCTGTCACCGACCAGTGGATGAGCGAAGGCGCCTCGTTCGGGCCGCCCGGCCCGGCGACGGACGGGCTGACGCTGATCGAGGCGCCGGGCCCGCGGGCCGAGGCGCTGGCCATCGCGCTGGTCCTGCGCAAGGCCGCCGAGGACGGCCGCCGCGCCGCGCTGATCACGCCGGATCAATCGCTGGTGCGGCGGGTCACGGCGGCGCTGGACCGCTGGGCGCTGATCCCCGACAACGGCGCCGGCGCACCCCTGCACCTGAGCGCACCGGGGCGGTTCCTGCGCCAGATCGCCGGGCTGTTCGGGCGGCCCCTGACCATCGACGCGCTGCTGGCCCTGCTGAAACACCCGGTCGCCGGCACCGGCGCGCGGGAACGCGGTCCGCATTTGCGCCACACGCGCGATCTGGAACTGAGGCTGCGCCGCCACGGCCCGCCCTTCCCCGACGCCGCCGCCATCATTGGCTGGGCGACCGCGCCCGGCGATGCGGCGCGCACGGCCTGGACCGACTGGCTGGCGGGAGTTCTGGCGCGCCTGCCGGACGGCGCGGCCCGGCTGGCCTCCGACTGGGTCGACCTGCTTCTGGCCTGGGCGAACGATCTGGCGGCGGGGCCGGGCGGACAGGCCGCCGACAGCGCGCTGTGGCAGGAAGAGGCGGTCGAGGCCGCGGCGCGGGCGATGGCGCTGCTGCGGGCCGAGGCGCCGTTCGGCGGGCCGCTGGACGCGCCGGCCTTCGCCACGCTGCTGGCCCGGCTGCTGGAAGGCGAGCGGGTGCGCGCGCCCCACGGCGCCCATCCGCTGATTTCGGTCCAGGCACGCGCGAGGCGCGCGAGCTGCAAGCCGATCTCGTCATCCTGGGTGGCCTGAACGATGGAACCTGCCGCGGCGGCGGCCCCCGACCCTGGCTTGTCGCGGCAGATGCGGCTGAAGGTCGGGCTGTTGTTGCCCGAACGGCAGATCGGGCTGGCGGCGCATGATTTCCAGATCGCCGCCGGCGCGGCCGAGGTGATCCTGTCGCGCGCCCAGCGCGACGATCAGGCCGAAACCGTGGCCTCGCGCTGGCTCGACCGGCTGAAGAACCTGATCGGCGGCCTGGATCAGGGGCCCGAGGCGCTGGCGGCGATGCGGGCGCGCGGCGCAGTCTGGCTGGACCTTGCCCGCCGGACCGAAGCGCCGCCGCCGGCCCGCCCGGCGCCGCGTCCCGCCCCCCGCCCGCCGGTCGCGGCGCGGCCGCACGAATTGCCGGTGACCGCGATCCGCACCCTGATCCGCGATCCCTATGCCGTTTATGCCCGCTACGTGCTGCGGCTCTTTCCGCTCGATCCGCTGTTGCCCGAACCGGATGCGCGGCTGCGCGGCCAGGTCCTGCACAAGATCGTCGAAACCTTCGTCCGCGAACGCCCGGCTTCCGAAGACCCTGCCGCCGCCAAGGCCCGGCTTTTGGCCGGTGCAGAGACGATTCTGACCGCCGAGGTCGCCTGGCCGTCGGCGCAGCGGCTGTGGCTGGCGCGGATCGGGCGGATGGCCGATCGCTTCCTTCTGGCCGAAGGCGCGCGCGAGGCGGCGGGGGTTCCGGTGGTGCTGGAGGACAAGGGCTGGCTCGACCTGCCGGGGCTCGATTTCCGCATCACCGCGCGGCCGGACCGCATCGACCAGATGGCGGACGGCAGCCTGCATATCTACG
Source organism: Paracoccaceae bacterium (assembly GCA_046348855.1). Lineage (GTDB taxonomy): Bacteria > Pseudomonadota > Alphaproteobacteria > Rhodobacterales > Rhodobacteraceae > TMP-24. The sequence continues at coordinate 5,352 of JAXMDK010000007.1, forward strand.
ACTACAAGACCGGGACGCCACCGTCGCCGGACCAGCAGAAATACTTCGACAAGCAGCTGCTGATCGAGGCGGCGATGGCCGAACGCGGCGGGTTTCGCGGCATCGGCGCGCATCCGGTTTCGGCGGTGACCTACATCCACCTTGGCACCAGCGCCAAGGACCGGGCCACGACCCGCGACGAAGGCAATTTCGACCAGGTCTGGGACGAACTGGCCGGGCTGATCGGCCAGTATCGGAACCGGAGCCGGGGCTATGCCGCCCGCCGCGCCCTGTTCGAGGATGCCGAGCAGGGCGACTACGATCATCTGTCCCGGCATGGCGAATGGCAGGTCAGCGACCCGTCCGAACCCGAGGATGTCGGCTGATGGCCAATGATGCGACCCGGGCGCAGGTCAGCGCCGCCGATCCGGCGAAATCGGTCTGGCTTGCCGCCAATGCCGGCTCGGGCAAGACCCGCGTCCTGACCGACCGGGTGGCGCGGCTGCTGCTGGCCGGGACCGAGCCGCAGAAGATCCTGTGCCTGACCTATACCAAGGCCGCGGCCAGCGAGATGCAGAACCGGCTGTTCGCCCGGCTGGGAAAATGGGCGATGCAGGACGAGGCCAGCCTGCGGGCCGAACTGGCGGAGCTGGGCATCGACGGCGCGATCGGCGCCGATGTCCTGATCCGCGCCCGGCGGCTGTTCGCGCAGGCGATCGAAACCCCCGGCGGGCTGAAGATCCAGACGATCCATTCCTTCTGCGCCTCGCTTTTGCGCCGCTTCCCGCTCGAAGCCGGGATTTCACCGGACTTCACCGAAATGGACGACCGCGCCGCCCGGCTTCTGCGGCAGGAGATCGTCGAAACGCTGGCCGCCGGCGCCGACCGTGCGGCGATGGACGCGCTGGCCTGGCTGGCGCCGACCGACGACCTGAAGGACGTCCTTGCCGAAATCTGCGCCAACGCCGAGGCCTTCCCCGAAGGTCTGGACCGGGCTGCGATCCTTGCCCTGCTGGGGCTTCCCGCCGGTTTCGACCATGCCGCGCTGATCGGCGACGTCCTTCTGGGTGACGAGGCCGAGCTGTTCGCCGAACTGGTCCCGATCCTCCAGCGCGGGAAATCGACCGATGTGAAGCTGGCCGGGCGCCTGGCCCAGTTGCCGCTGGCCGATCCCGGCGACGCGACGCTCGCCGATCTGGAAGACCTGTTCCTGTTCAAGGAAAAGTCTGCCGCGCCCTTCGCCGCCAAGATCGGCGACCTGCCGACCAAGGACATGCGCGAGGGGCCGGCCGCGCCGCTGATGCCGCGGCTCGAGGCGCTGATGCGGCGGGTCGAGGCGGCGCGGGGACGGCGGCTGGCGCTGGCGGCGGCCGACAAGACCGCGGCGCTGCACCGCTTTGCCGGGGCTTTCCTGCCGCGCTACCGCCAGCGCAAGGCAGGGGCCGGGCTTCTGGATTTCGACGACCTGATCCGACGGGCGGCAGCGCTTCTGTCCGACAGGTCGGTCGCGGCCTGGGTGCTGTTCCGGCTGGACGGCGGGATCGACCACATCCTTGTCGACGAGGCGCAGGATACCAGCCCCGGCCAGTGGCGGGTGATCGGCGCGCTGGCCGATGAGTTCACCGCGGGCGAGGGCGCGCGGAACCGGCCAAGGCGGATCTTCGTCGTCGGGGACGCGAAACAGTCGATCTATTCGTTCCAGGGCGCCGACCTTGGGGCCTTCCGCCAGATGGCCGAAACCTTCCGCAGCCGCCACGAAGCCTCTGGCGCGCCGTTCCAGACGCTTGACCTTCTGCATTCCTTCCGGTCGTCCGAGGCGATCCTGCGGACCGTTGACCTGACCTTCGGGCCGGCGACCCACGGGGCCATCGGCGGGCCGTCTCGCCACCGGGCCTTTCGCGCCGATCTGCCAGGGCGGGTGGACCTGTGGCCGCCGGTGCCGGTGGCCGAAAAGCCCGAACCGAAAGCCTGGGACGATCCGGTCGACATCCTGCCGCCGGCGCACCACACGGTCATCCTGGCCGAACAGATCGCCGAGCGCGTCGCCGTAATGATCGCCTCCGGCGTGCGGATTCCCGCCAAGGACGGCGGGTCGCGGCCGGTGCATGCCGGCGACTTCCTGATCCTGGTGCAGCGGCGGTCGGCGCTGTTCCGCGAGATCATCCGTGCCTGCAAGGCCAAGGGCCTGACTATCGCCGGCGCCGACCGTATGGTGCTTGGCGGGGAACTGGCGGTCAAGGATCTGACGGCGCTTCTGTCCTTCCTGGCGACGCCCGAGGACGACCTGTCGCTTGCCGCCGCCTTGCGCTCGCCGCTGTTCGGCTGGACCGAGGGGCAGCTTTACGACTTGGCGCAAGGACGCGGGGATCGCGTCTATCTGTGGCAGGCCCTGCGCGGGCGGGCGGCGGAGCATCCCGAAACCCTGGCAATCCTCGACGACATGCGGGCGGCGGCCGACTTCCTGCGCCCCTACGAACTGGTCGAACGGATGCTGACCCGCCATGACCGGCGGCGGCGGCTTCTGGGGCGGCTGGGCGCCGAGGCCGAGGATGGGCTCGATGCGTTTCTGGCCGCCGCGCTTGGCTATGAACAGATGGGCGTGCCCAGCCTGACCGGGTTCCTGGTGTGGCTGGCCTCGGACGAGACCGAGATCAAGAGAAGGCTCGATTCCAGCACAAAAGCCATCCGGGTAATGACCGTGCATGGCGCCAAGGGGCTGGAGGCGCCGATCGTCATCCTGCCCGACACCGCCGTTCCCAAACGGCGCGAACGCGGCAGCATGGTCTGCCCCGACGGACTTCCGGCGCTGTGGCGGCAGAAGGCGGCGGACAACCCCCCGGCCATCGAGGCGGAGGCCGCGCGCCGCCGCGCGCGGGCCGAGGAAGAGGACAAGCGCCTGCTCTATGTGGCGATGACGCGGGCCGAGGTCTGGCTGATCGTCGCGGCGGCGGGCGATGTCGGAAAGGAAGGCCAAAGCTGGTATCAGCTAATCGCCGAGGGGGCGCGGCAGGCGGGAATGGTCGATGGCCGGCTGGCGTTCGGGACCTGGCCGGACAATGGGGTGGCGGACGAAAGCGGAGGGTTGGCCGGGCCGGATGCGCCGCCGGACTGGGCCGCCCGCCCCGCCCCCCGGCCGGTTGTGACGGCAGCGGCCCTGTCGCCATCCGGGCTGGGCGGCGCGAAGGCGATGCCAGGCGATGCCGCGGGCGAAGGCGCGAGGGGACGCGCGGCCGGCACGGCGCTGCACCTTTTGCTGGAACATCTGCCGCAGGCTTCGCGCGAGGACTGGTCGGTATTGGCGGCGCGGCTGGTGCGGTCGGTTCCCGAGCTGGCCGAGGCCGACGCCGCCAGCGTCACCGCCGATGCGCTGTCACTTCTGGCGCGGCCCGAGCTCGCCTGGGTCTTCGCGCCTGACACGATGGCCGAGGTCGAACTGTCGGCCGCCCTTCCCGATCTGGGCGGCGCGCTGATGCTGGGCGCCATCGACCGGCTGGCGGTTGGCGCCGACCGGGTGACAGCGGTGGACTTCAAGTCGAACGCGGTGGTGCCGGGCACGCCCGCCGAGGTGCCGGACGGCATCCTGCGGCAGATGGGGGCTTATGCGGCGATGCTTGGGGCGATCTATCCCGGCCGCGCGGTCGAGGTGGCGATCCTCTGGACCCGGACCGGCGATCTGATGCCGCTTCCGCTCAACATGGTGCGGGATGCGCTTCTTTCCTACACTGTCCCTTGACGTTGCGGGGGGGCAGACCTACGTTTCCCTGCAACCCTTCCTTCCATACCGGAGCTGATCATGGCCACGCTTGCCGTCACCGATGCCACTTTTGATGCCGAAGTCCGCAATTCGCCGGTCCCGGTCGTCGTCGATTTCTGGGCGGAATGGTGCGGTCCGTGCAAACAGATCGGACCCTCGCTGGAGGAACTCGCCGGTCACTATGCCGGCAAGGTCAAGATCGTGAAGGTCAACGTCGACGAAAACCCCGACCTGCCGGCCCAGTTCGGCGTGCGCGGCATTCCGGCGCTGTTCCTGTTCAAGAACGGCCAGATCGTTTCCAACAAGGTCGGCGCGGCGCCGAAGGCCGCCCTGCAGAACTGGATCGACGCCTCGATCTGACTCTCATCTGACCGGGGTTCATGGGGCGGCCGCCGAGCCGCCCTTTTCATTTCCGGTCGACCGTCAGACCGCTGGGCACAGACTTCGGCACGCCGAGGCGCCCGTGGATCGCGCCCGGATCGCGCAGGCTGTCCAGAAAGGCGATGATCTGCGCGGTCTGTTCGGGCGTCAGATCGACAGAAGGCTGCTTGCCCGCCGCCGCGGCGATGGCGGCGACATCGGCGGGCGATTTCAGGATCTGCAGGTCGCCTTTCCCGGCCTGCGGGAAGGCCGGCAGGATCGCGTTCGACAGGTCGTAACCGGCCATCCCGGTGGAGGGGTGGGTATGGTGCTGCAGGAACCGGGCCAGATCGCTGAAGGCGCCGGTATGACCCCAGGGGCCGGTCAGGGTGACATTGCGCAGCGACGGGGTGACAAAGGCATAGGCGTCGGCAGGGTCGTTGGTGACGCGCATCCGCCCGGTGTCGCGGGCGCTTTCGTCGAAACGGTCGGTCTTGCCGGGGCCAAACTGCGGCTCGCCCATCGCGTGGAACTTCTGGTCGGTCTGGAACTTGCCGGAATGGCAGGACGAACAGCCGGCGGGCCCATAGAACAGGTCCATCCCGGCCTCGGCATCCGGCGGCAGGGCCGACTGGCCGCGCAGATAGGCGTCGAAGGGCGAGGTGTCGCTGCGCCATTCCAGGCTGACGAAGGCGGCCAGCGCGTTGGCGATGTCGGGAAAGGCGATCTTGCGGCCCGCCGCGATATCGGGATGGAGGGCCGCAAATTGCCTTTGGTAGGCGGGGATCGCCGCGACCCGCGCCGCCAGAATGTCCCAGGCCCCGCCCGGCACGGTGATGAGTCCCGCCCGCAACGCGGCCGAGACATCGTTTTCCAGGTTGTGGCCGGCCATCTCGTCCGGCGACAGGATCGGGAAGGTCGCCTGCGCCGCGACCACCGAGTGAAATCCGGCGACAAGGGAGTCATCGAAGGGCGTGCGCATCCCCGACGGGCGCGAGGGGTCAACCTCGATCCGGCCGTCGTCGAACATGACGGTCATGCTTTTTGCGCCAAGGTTGAACAAGGCCGGCGCGTTTCGGGGAATGCGCTGTTCGGGCCTGTCCCGGTCGATGATGTGGCGCGCCGGGCCAAGTCCCACGGCACCCTCGCCCAGGCCCAGCGACAGCCCGTCTGTGGTGGCAAAGGCCGGGTTGTGGCAGCTGGAACAGGCGATGTTGCGGTTGCCGGACAGGATCGGATCGTAGAACAGAAGCTGGCCAAGCCGCGCCTCGGCCGGATCGACCGGGCGATAATCGTCATCGACAACGGCGGCGGGCAGGCCCGGCGGGTGGCCGGCGGCCGAACACAGCGCCAGGACGGCGACAGCAAGAATGGGGCGTCTGCGCATCGGTGCCTTCCGGCCGGACCCGGCCAAAGCCTAGCCCCGGATCGCCGCTCGGCAAAGCCCGGTTTGACCGGGATAGTGGCGGGCGATTAGGGTTGCACCATGAATGATCACGATGTTGCCGGCCAAGGCCGGATCTGGCCCACCCTGCGCCCGCTGGCGGCTGCCATCTGGGACGCGCTTTATGCGCGCCATGTCGGCCTGATCGCGGCGGGCGTCGCCTTCTATTCGATGTTCGCGATCTTTCCCGGCATGGCGGCGACCATCTCGATCTGGGGCATTTTCGCCGATCCGGCGGTGGTGGAAAACTACCTCAGCGGCATCCGCGGGCTGATCCCCGATGCCGCCTACAGCCTGATTTCCACGCAGCTTCACGCGCTGGTCGCGGCGCAATCCCGGGGATGGCACTGGGCGACCATCGTGCCCTTGGTGGTGGCGATCTATTCGGTCCATTCGGCGGTTTCGGCGCTGATGTCGGGGCTGAACGCCGTTCAGGACCAGCGCCACCACTCGGGGCTGATGCGACCGCTGAGCTCGCTGGCCATGACGCTGGCGCTGTTGGGGGTGATCCTGACGGCGCTGGGTATGGTGGTGGCGGTGCCGATTGCGCTGAGCCTGATCCAGCTTGGCCGGGCCGAGGCGCTGGTCCTGCGGTTCCTGCCGTGGACCATCCTGTTTCTGGTGGTGAAGCTGACGCTGGGCCTGTTCTACCGCTTCGCCGGCAGCGGCGAGGAGGGCCGGCACAACCTGATCAGCACCGGCAGCATCGTCGCCGCGCTCTTGTGGGCGCTCGTGTCCTTCGCCTTCTCGATCTATCTGGAAAATTTCAGCAGCTACAACCGGGTCTACGGGTCGATCGGCGCGGTGATCGCGCTGATGATGTGGCTATACTTGTCGGCCTATATCGTGCTGTTCGGCGCGATCCTGAACGCCGAGATCCTGCGCCAGCGCCGGTCCACTCAATAATCGTGATTGTAGAACAGGCCGACGCCGGTCTGGCCGTCGGTCCCGACCGTGCCGCGCACCGACAGGTCGGGGTTCAGGTCCAGGTCGAGTTCGACCTTGCTCTTGCCGTCGCTGGCCACCGTCCCCTCTGAATAGAGCCGGTCGCCCAGATATTTCCCGGCCTTGAGCGCGGCATTGCCGCTGTCGTCGGCGGTGATGTCCAGATCGTCCAACGCCAGATGCTGGCGGATGCGGCCGACGATGTCGCTGCTGCGGCCGCTGAGCGTGGCGATGGCGTTCGCCAGTTGCGCCAGCTGGAAGGCCGACAGCTTGTCGAAGCCGTTGCCGAAGATCAGCTCCGACAGGACTTCCTCTTCCGGCTTGCCGGATGTCGAGGAAAAATGCACCTCGGGCGCGTTGGCCGGCCCGTCGAGCAGGATCGAGGTGGTGGAGCCGAAGGCATCGGCCGAGGCGGAGAAGCTGAGATCGGGGATGAACGAACCCTGAAGCTGCACGGTGCCTTCGTTCAGCTTGAACCGCTTGCCCAGCAGGTTCATCCGGCCACGGACCAGGGTGAACCGGCCTTCGGGCTGCATGTCGGCAGTGGTGCCGCGCAGCCGCATCTGGCCGGCCATTTCGGCATCGAGCCCGCGACCGCGGACGAAGATGCGGCCGGGGGCGGCAATGGCAAGGTCCAGCCCATAGATCGCGCCCGGCCCGGCCCTTGGCGCCTCGCCGGTGACGCCGGCGCGGCGGCGGGTGTCGGCCGAGGACCGGCTTTCGCCGATGTGGCGGACCGGCGGGATCGGATGGTCCTGGAACCCGGCGGCGGCGATGGTGATTTCAGTCTTGTCCAGCGTCACCGCGCCCCCGACCATCGCGCCGCCGAGGATCGGGCCGTTCAGCGTCAGGTTGCCGCTCAGCCTTGTGTCGAACAGATCGGGGTAGATGACGCGGGCGCCGTTCAGGCCAACGGTCAGCGCGCTGTCGTAGGGGCTTTCCAGCCGGACCGTGCCGGTCAGGTTGATCTGCCCGCCGCCCTGGATCGTGCCGTTGCCCGCCAGGCTCACCCGGCCCGACCCGAGCGTGGCGGTGAGCGCCGGAAAGGCCACCGACAGCCGTTCTGACGGCGAGGCAACGCGGAGCTTTGCCGCAGAGACGCGCCCGGACAGCGAACTGGTCGCCAGCGGCCCGTTCAGCGCCAGGTCGAAGCTGACGGTGCCGTCGGCGCTGCGCGGGGCGATCAGCCGGTTCAGTACGCCGGCCTGGATCCGTCCGGCGGCGGTCAGGTCGGCGCGCGTGCCATCGGCGGCGATCTCGCCGGCGACCCGCGCCGCCATCTTGCCCGGACCTTCGGCGGCCAGCGCCAACCGATAAGCGTCCGCCGTCTGGGCGATGTCGCCGGAAAGGGTCGCCGGGCCGGAAAAGCCCGGCACAAGCGGAGCGATGTCCGCCAGCCTGGCCTTGGCCCGCCAGGTGCCGGTCGCGCCGGGGTCGGACAGGGACAGGTCCAGTTGTGGGTTGGTCAGCCGCGCCTCGGTCAGCGCGAACACCGGCCCCTTGCGCTGTGCGGTCAAGCGAATGTCGCTTTGCCCGGCCAGCAGCTTGTCCGCCGGATCGAAGCCGGACTTCAGGCCATTAGCAACCAGCGTCGCGGCAAGCTCGGCCTCTTGCGAGGTGGCGTTGCCATGCGCCTGGGCGCGATAGCCCGGCCCGGTCACGGTGAGGTTCCGCAGGGTCAGGCCCGAACCGTCGCGCACGACGGAGGCGCCGAGCGTCGCCTGCCCGGTCAGAAGCCGGTCGACCGGCCCGATCCCGGTGTGGATCGACCGGCCGGTGGCGCTGGCCTCGACATCGAAGCTGCGCGACAGAAGAAAGACCTTGCCCCGAAGCCCTATGTCGGCCGCGCCCGACAGCGCCGTGCCGGCCAGCGGCGAAAACCGCGACAGGTCGGGGGCGGCAACCGCCAGATCGCCGTCGGCCAGCAGGTCCAGCCCCTGCCAGGACAGGGCCAGATTGCCCGAAAGGCCCAGATCGCCGGCCGTTGCGTTCAGGTTGTTCAGGACCAGCGGTTCGCCCGCCGTCCAGGAAAACACCGTCCGGCCGTTCAGGTGCGGGCCAAGCGCCGCAGCCATGCCCGGATCGGCCAGGCCGATGTCGGCGGCATCGAAGCCGAGCGTGCCGTCGATACGCGCCGCGCCGCCGCTGCGCAGAACCTGGCCGTTGCCATCGAGCGACAGCGACCCGAGCGTGAGGTCGGCGCGGCGATAACCGGCCAGGTCGCCGGTCAGCGACCATTGGTCGCCCTGTTCGGCATTGTAGCGCAGGAACACCGTTCCATTGCGCACATAGGCCGGGTCGCCGGCAAGCGGCAGGCGCATTTCGCTCTGGTCCGGCAGGCCGAGGCGCACGGTCAGCGCCGCCGCCAGCGGCAGGTTTTCCGCCGACAGCCCCAGCCGGCCGCTGATGTCGAGACCCGGTGATGACAGGACCAGCCGGGTCAGGTCGGTGCGCCCGTCCGGGTGGCGCGCACCTTCGGCCTGAAGCGAGACCTGTTGGCCGAAGAACGCCCGGTATTCGGGTTGCAGCAGCGGTGACACGTCGCCGGCAAGATCGGCCGAAAAGGTCTGTCCCGTGGCCGCCGGGCCGTCGCCGCCCGCCAGGTGAAGCTTGCCGGAAAGCCGGCTTTGGCCATCGGTCGACAGCGCCATTTCTGCGGAAAAGTCCGACAGCGGTCCATCGCCATGCAGGGCAAGCTGCAGCTGCGGCGCGCCCGGCAGACCCATCAGGTTGGCGGCGATGCCATCCGGTCCTTCCTTCAGCAACAGGTCGATCGTTGCCGTGCGGGTGGCATTGGCGAAGGCGGATTTCAGCGACAATTCGCCCGACTTGCCGTCGATGCGGCTGACGGTCAGGTCGGCAGTGCCCTGACCGCTGGCCAGTTCGACCGCGCCATTCACCGTGACCTCTACCGGCTCGCCCAGGATCGGTGCGCCGAGTTTCAGATGGGCGGTCGACAGCTTGCCGATCCGCACCGAAACCGGCAGCTCCGGCAGGGCGAAGGGCGTGGCCTCGACCTTGGTCGCCTGAGTTTGCGGCCGGCGTGTCAGGTCGATGCTGTCGGCAGCCAGTTCGTCGATCTCGACCCGCCCGGTCAAGAGCGCGGTGCGGCTCCACGTCAGCGCGCCGCCGGTGATGGTCAGCCAGACCCCGGAATCGTCGGCGATAGTCAGGCGCGTAAAGGTCGCGCGCGACGACAGGGCGCCCTGAAAGCCCTCGATGGTGACCTTCCGACCAAGATCCGAGAGTGAATCTTCGAGAAACCCGGTCAGGAAATCGCGGTCATCGGCGGTTTGCGCATCCTGGGCGGCCAACCCCAGCGGCCACAGGCACAACAGCAGAAGAAACAGGAACCTGCGCATCAGAAGGCCTGCCCGATGCCGACATACACCTGCAGGCCCCGGCCGGTGCCGCCGCCGACCGGCACGGCCAGGTCCAGCCGCACCGGGCCGAAGCCGGTATCGTACCGCACGCCGACGCCGGCCCCGGCTTGCCAGGCGCCGCCGCCGCCGAACCAGCTTCCGGCGCTGACATAGCCCGCATCGTAGAAGGCCGCGGCGCCGAGCCTTTCGTTCACCGTCGCCCGGACCTCGCCCGACAGGCCGATGAAGCTGCGCCCGCCAGTCTGCACGACCTGGCCGGACCCGACCGGGGTCGCCACGCCCAGCGACTGGAACGGATGGCCGCGCACCGTGCCGCCGCCGCCGGAAAAGAACAGGAAGTCCGGGGCGGTGTTCAGCAGGTTGGCGGTCGTGACCGTGCCAAGCTGCAACCGCCCGGCCAGCACGACGCGATTCTCGGCGCCGATCGGCCGGTAGATGCGGGCATCGGCCTTGAACTGGGTGCCGGATTCGGTGGTGCCGAAGCCGCGGAAGGGCGTCGCACCCAGAACCAGATAGCTGCCGCTGACCGGGGCCAGCGGGTCGCTGCGCCGGTCCCACTTGAGGCTGATCGGCAGGGACAAGAGCCGGTAGCTGGCATGGAACCCCTGGTCGTCGAACGACTGGTCAAGGTAGGTCAGACCCAGGTCGGCGGTCAGCGTCGGCGAGATCACCCGTTCGGCGCCGATGCCGAAGCTGAGGCTGCGGGTGGTGGCGGTGCCGACCTTCTGCCGTTCGGCGCCGGCGGTGACAAAGGCCGAACTGTCGGTGAAGGGCGTCGCAGGGCGTTCCAGCCGCACGCCCAGCTTGTAGTCCGGCAGGTTGGTCTTGGCCCCAATTCCCTTGGCCAGCAGGTCGAAGCGCAAGCGTTCGGCCCCGCCGAACAGGTTGCGGTGCAGCCAGAAGGCCGACAGGCTCGCTCCGTCCAGGCTGGAATATTCCGCCCCGAACCCCAGACGGCGCGGCGCTTCTTCCTCGAGCGCAAGAGTGATGTCGAGCCGGCCGTCTGCGCCGGGCTGCGGCGCCTCGCGGATGACCACCGACCGGAACACCCCGGCGCGGCGTAAACGGGTGGCCATCTTGGCCAGCACGTCGGGGTCGAACAGATCGCCCTCGGGGTAGCCGGCGATCTTGCGGATCGGCGTCGGGCGCATCCGTTCGGCGCCGGTGACATGCAGCGTGCCGAAATGCAGCTGCGGCCCGGCCCGCAGGTGGACCTCGGCATCCAGAAGCTGGGTCCGGTGGTCGGCCGTGATGGTCTGGCCGTCCACCGTGGCCTTGGCATAGCCCAGTTGCCGCCAACCCTCGACGCCAGCCTGCGCGGCATCGGAAATGGCGGTCGACAGGGCCGGCTGGCCGTCGCGATAGGCGGGGGGCAGTCTGGTTCCGGGCGCGTAGGGCTTCATCCGCGCCTTGCCGAAGCGGAAGCGCGGGCCGGGATCGACGGAAATGCGGACGCTGCCGACCCGGTCGGGCGCGTCGACGGCGGCGAAGTCCGCCGCCTCGCGACCGTCGAGCAGGATATGGATGCTGCCGCCGTAATAGCCCTCGGCATAAAGAACCGACAGGAACCGGGCATAGTCGGCGCGGGCGGCGACGAACAGGTCCTGGGCCGAAGTCTGCCCTTCTCGGTTGGCCTGCAACAAAAGCGAGGCCCCTGCCAGTTCACGCTGCAACTGTCGGCTGGCCTGCGGCGCGGACAGCGTCACATCGGCGCCGACGCCCGTCGGCAACAGCAACGACAGCGCCGCCGCCGCGACGGCCGGCCATCCGCTGTGCCCTCGGCGTCCTGCCGGCTGTCTGCTCATATGCCCCCGTCCGGTGATCTTGCGCGGATGGCGATTCCTTGCAGCATTTTCGCGCAATTGCCAGCAGCAGGGACAAAAAGAGGCGCCGATGCCGCGCCCGCCGCGCGGATTTCAGCCCGCGACCAGCCCGCGATGGTCGCGCAGGTAGATGTGCAGCCAGGGCGTGAAGCGGCCGGGATCGGCGGCGATTTCGCTTTCAAGCGCGGCAAGCGACAGCCAGCGGGTGTCCATGACCTCGGCCGGGTCGGGCACGAGCGACGGCCACTCCTCTGTGCAGGCCAGGAACACGTCGACCAGTTCATGTTCGGTCATGCCGTTGCCGACCTCGGCGCGGTATTCGACCTGTCCGGCGAACTCGACGGCGGGCAGGTCGAGCCCCAACTCCTCGCGCAGCCGCCGGATGGCGCAGGCTGCGGGCGGTTCGTCCCAGCGGGGGTGGGTGCAACAGCTGTTCGCCCAGAGACCCGGCGTGTGGTATTTGCCCAAGGCCCGGCGCTGGATCAGGATCTGGCCGCGACACAGCACGAACACCGACACCGCCGGATGGCGGTCGCCGCGCCGGTGGACGGCCAGCTTGTCGGCGGGCTGGAGCTGCCCCCCGATCCAGGCCGGTATCAGGTCGGTCGCCGGCATCGGCGCCGTTCAGGACACCGTCTGCGGCGCAGCCGCCGTCGCGGCAGCGCGGCGCTGGGCCTCTTGCCGGTACAGCGCGAGGAAGTCGATCGTGTCGAGGTTCAGCGGCGGGAAGCCGCCGTCGCGGGTCACGTCGGAAATGATCCGGCGCAGGAAGGGGAACAGCATCCGCGGGCATTCGATCATCAGGAACGGATGCAGCTGTTCGTCGGGCACGCCTTCGACATGGAAGATCCCGCCATAGTCGACCTCGAGCACGAAGAGCGCCGAATTGTCGACCTTGTTCAGCGAGGTCGCCTTGACCTTGGTGAAGACCTCATACTGGTGCGGCACCTGGCGCGCGCGACCGTCCAGGCTGACCTGGATCTGGATGTCAGGCTGCACTTCGCCGGCGGACACGCCCTTTTGCGCGACGATATTCTCGAACGAGAGATCGCGGACGAACTGGGCAAGCACCTGCATCTTCAGTTGCGATGCGGCCTCGGCCCCATTGGCGGTGTCGGACATGGAAGGCTCCGTTGGTTTCGGGTTTCGTCCCGTCTATCAGGTCGCCGGTCCCGCCTCAATGCCGCGTCCATCCCGAGGGCGGCCCGTCGCGGCCCTGACGGGGTGGCTTCGCATCGAGGTCGGTGAAGGTGCCGTCGATGGCGTCGTCGCCGGGCCGCCGGGGGGTCGCGCCGGGCCAGACCGAGACGACATCGCCGAAATGACCCGCCATCGCGCGAATCGCCAGGGCACGCACCGGCCGGATCAGCAGCAGCAGGCCCAGCGCATCGGTGAAGAAGCCCGGCACCATCAGCAGCAGCCCGGCAAAGAAGATCATCACCCCGTGCAGCAGCGCCTGCGACGGGTTCGTTCCGTTCCGCAAAGCCAGCTGCAGTTCGGCAAAGGCGGAAAGCCCCTGGGTGCGCACCAGCCACGACCCCAGGATCGCCAGCGCGACGATCAGCGCCAGCGTCGGCCACAGGCCCAGAAGCCCGCCGATCTTGATGAACAGCGCGATCTCGATCAGCGGAACGACAAGGAACAGCCCCAGAATCCACATGCGGCACCATTCAGTTTCCGGGGCGACATGGACTTGGCCCCACCCGTACCCTACATAGGTGGACGATACTGAACTTGCCAACCGGCCGACGAACTGAACAGGACCAGTGCGATGAACAATTCCGTCATCCAGCTTCTCGTGCTTGCAGGCGTCGCGGTCTTTCTCATCCTGAAGCTGCGCAGCGTCCTTGGCACCCGCGACGGGTTCGAGGGCCCGGCCGCACCGCCGCCGCCCTTGCCGTCCGACCGCGCCAGCCGCGCCGGGTTCGAGGTGATCGACGGCGGCCCGGACCGCGACATCACCGACCATGTCGCGGCGGGCAGCGATGCGGCGCAGGCCCTGGCCGCGATGAAGCGGATCGAACCGGCCTTTACCGTTTCGGGCTTTCTTCAGGGCGCGCGCGGCGCCTACGAGATGATCCTTGAAGGCTTCGCCAAGGGCGACATCGGGGCCTTGCGCCCCTTCCTGTCGCCGGATGTGGCGCAGGGGTTCGCCGGCGTGGTCGATGGCCGCAAGGCCAAGGGCCTGACCGTGACCACCGAGATTCTGGGCATCCGCGAACTGGCGCTTGAAAACGCCGAATTCAGCCGCGACACGCAGGAGGCCGAGATCACCGTGCGTTTCGTCGCCGAACTGATTTCCGCCACCACCGACGCCGCCGGACAGGTGGTCGAGGGCGATCCGAAACGGTCGCGCAAGCAGCGGGACGTCTGGACCTTTGCCCGCAAGATGGGGTCGGGCGATCCGAACTGGCAGCTTGTCGCCACCGGGGCCTGATCTTGCCGTCGCCGCAGACCCGGGACCTGCCGTCCGCCTTGGCCGGCTGGGCGGACGATGATCACGGCGCGGCGCTGGCCACCTATCTGGCGACGGCGGACCTGTTGCCCGACGGCTGGCCGCGCGGCGAAGCCGGCGATGCACGGGGCTTTTTCGAACGGAACTTCCAGACGCGGGCGGCAGACGAACCGGCGCTGCTGACCGGCTATTACGAGCCCGAGCTTGACGGCGCGCTTCGCCCGGACGGGCGGTTCCGCTTTGCCCTGTTCGGCCCGCCGCCCAGCCTGGACGGCAGCCGGCCCTGGTTCAGCCGCGCCGAGATCGAGGCGGGCAACCTGTTGGCCGGGCAGGAACTGGTCTGGCTGGACAGCGCGCTTGAGGCGTTCCTGGCGCAGGTGCAGGGATCGGTGCGGGTGCGGCTGGCTGGGGGGCGGGTGCTGCGGCTGGGGTTCGCCGGCAAGAACGGGCATCCCTACACCTCGATCGGCAAGGAACTGATCCGGCGCGGCGAATTGGCGCCGGACAAGGCCTCGGTCGCCGCAATTCGCGATTGGGCGGCGCGCAACCCCGGCCTGCTGCCCGGCCTGCTGCGGGTGAACGAATCGTTCGTGTTCTTCCGGCGGCTCGACCTGCCTGCCGACACGGGCCCGATTGGCACGCTCGGGCGGCCGGTGACGGCGCTGCGGTCGATCGCCGTCGACCCCGACCATGTGCCCCTGGGCGCGCCGGTCTGGGTGGAATGGCAGGGCGAGGCCCGGCTGATGATCGCGCAGGACACCGGCAGCGCGATCAAGGGCGCCGGGCGGGGCGACATCTTCTTCGGCTCGGGCGCCGCCGCCGGGGTGGCGGCCGGGGCGTTGAAGGCCGAGGGCCGCATGACGGTTCTGCTGCCGAAAGGGCCGGCCCGATGAGCCGCCGGCCGCGCGGGCTGCATCCCGACGAACAGGCACTGTGGCAGCAGGTCGCCCGCAGCGCCCGCGCGCTGCATCCCGAGCGGCCGGCGCGGGCCGAGCCGCACGCCTTCCTGCCCACGCCGATAGCAAAGCCGCCCGAGAGCCTGCTGCAGGCCTTTCGCCTGGGCGAACGGCTGCGGCCCCACCCGGTTTCGCATGATGTAGCCCTGTCGCCCCGCGACCATCTGGCGGCGCAACCAATCCGCATGGACCGCAAGACATTCGAGCGGATGGCGCGCGGCAAACTGGCGCCCGAGGCGCGGATCGACCTGCATGGCATGACCCTGTCGGAGGCGCACGGCGAACTGATCCGTTTCGTGCTGAACGCCCATACCGACGGACTGCGGCTGATCCTTGTCATCACCGGCAAGGGCAAGCGTGGCGAAGATCACGGGCCGATCCCGGCGCGCATCGGCGCGCTGCGCCATCAGGTGCCGCAGTGGCTGGCCCTGCCGCCCTTGGGCCTTGCGATCCTGCAGGTCACGACCGCCAGCCTGAAGCACGGCGGCGAAGGTGCCTATTACGTCTATCTGCGGCGGGCACGCTGACTATTGCGCAATGGCGCTGACCGGCGACAGGATGATCTGGGTGACATTCTGGACCGTCAGCACCGCCCCGCCCAGAAGGCCGGTCTTTCCAGTGCGGTCGGCGGCGAAGGCGCTGTCGACATCGTTGATCTTGCCGAGGATCGCCAGCAGCGCCGGCGAGTTGCCGGCGTTGAAATGGCCTAGGCCGGTCGAAAAGGCCGTGGTGTCGATCAGCGTGACGTTCAGGTCGGCAAGCTCTGCCGCGTTGGCAAGATTGCCCACCCGGTCCGTTTCGCCGGTCAGCCGCGCCGACAGGGCCAACGCCCGATCCTTCTTCGAGGTGAAGATCAGGAAGGGTTGCGGCAGCTTGCCGATCCGCTTGGCCTCGGCACGGAAAAGGTCGACGTCGACATCGGGCGACATCAGAACCACACCGCCGATCTTCCGCATCAGCCCGTCATCCTTTTCCAGCGCCAGCTGGCGCAGGGCCTCCATCAGGACCGAACTGCCGACCGAATGCGCGACGATGATGATCCGGCGCGCGCCGGCGGCATCGACGTCGCGCAACAGCGCCTCGAGCCCGTCGCGGGCGAAAAGCGCGCTGTCGCGGTCGTAGACATAACCAAGTGGGCTGGCGCGCGACGGCCACGAATAGTGGACCAGCGTGCCGGTCTGCTTCAGGTCATGGCCCAGCTGGGCGATACGGTAGATGCCTTCGGCAAAGGTCGTGTTGAACCCGTGCACGAAAACCACGGCTTCGCCGCGATGGTCCTTCTGGGCGGCGATGGCGCGCGACAGGGCGCCGCGAAAGGTACCCGCGCCGGAATAGGACTGTTCGGACAGGGTGACGAAATCGGTGCGCGGATCGGCCGGGCGGGTCGGGCGCGGCCACTTGATCGTGCCGGGCTGGCGGTCGGGCGGAACCGACACATCCAGCCGCAGGTAGTGCGGGGTCAGTTCGCGCACCCGGCCAAAGGCGGCGGTGCCATCGGGGTCGGGGCCGCGGGTGGTGGACACGAAGACGGTTTCGGCGGTTCCGACACCGCGCGCATCCGGCGCCAGCCGGATTTCGCCACGCTGGACGCAGGCGCCCAGCACCAGCGCCACCGCCAGGACTTGCACCGTCCGCGACCTCATCTACAGGACATAGCGGCCAAGGTCGGCCGACCGCGCCAGAGCACCGATGTTCTGTTCGACAAAGGCCGCGTCCACCGTGACGGCCTGGCCCGAACGGTCAGGCGCAGCGAAGGACAGATCCTCGAACACCCGTTCCATCACCGTGTAGAGCCGCCGCGCACCGATGTTCTCGATGGTGCGGTTCACGTCGGCAGCGATGCGCGCCAGCGCGGCGATGCCGTCGTCGGTGAAGGTGACCGTCACTTCTTCGGTCGCCAGCAACGCCGAATATTGCCGGGTCAGGGCATTGTCGGTTTCGGTCAGGATGCGGACGAAGTCGGCTTCGGTCAAAGGCTTCAGCTCGACCCGGATCGGCAGGCGGCCCTGAAGTTCCGGCAGCAGGTCCGACGGCTTGGCGATGTGGAACGCGCCCGAGGCGATGAACAGGATGTGGTCGGTCCTGACCGGACCATGCTTGGTTGAAACGGTGGTGCCTTCGATCAGCGGCAGAAGGTCGCGCTGTACGCCTTCGCGGCTGACATCTGCGCCGCGGGTTTCGGCGCGGGCGCAGACCTTGTCGATCTCGTCGATGAAGACGATGCCGTTTTCCTGCACCGACTCGAGCGCCGCCTGCTTGACCGCCTCGTCGTCCAGGAGCCGGTCAGCCTCTTCGGAAATCAGCACTTCGTAGCTGTCGGCGACCGTCATCTTCTTGCGCACCCGCCGCCCGGCGAAGGCCTTCCCGAAGATGTCGCCCAGGTTCATCAGGCCCATGCCGCCGGGCTGGCCCGGCAGTTCGAGCGAGGGCAGCGGGCCGGCGGTTTCGGCCACCTCGATCTCGATCATCGTGTCGTCAAGCTCGCCCTTCTTCAGGCGGGTGCGGAACATTTCGCGTGTCTGTTCGCGGGCGTCCTTGCCGGCGATCGCCTCGACAACCCGTTCCTCGGCGGCCTTGTGGGCGCGGGCCTTGACCTCTTCGCGCATCCGGGCGCGGGTTTCTACCATCGCGGCGTCGGTCAGGTCGCGGATGATCTGGTCGACATCGCGCCCGACATAGCCGACCTCGGTGAACTTGGTGGCCTCGACCTTCAGGAATGGTGCGCGGGCCAGACGGGCCAGGCGGCGCGAGATTTCGGTCTTGCCCACCCCGGTCGGGCCGATCATCAGGATGTTCTTGGGATAGACCTCGTCGCGCAGGGCGTCCGGCAGTTGACGGCGGCGCCAGCGGTTGCGCAGGGCCACGGCGACGGCGCGCTTGGCCTCGTCCTGGCCGATGATGAAGCGGTCAAGTTCAGAGACGATTTCGCGGGGGGTCAGGCTGGTCATGGGGTGCCCTGTTCATAGGGTGGCAGGCTGGACTTGCCGGGGAAATCGGGCAGAACCTGCATGAGACGGCGGCGGAGCGGCACCCACCAGGTGCCCAGGGCGGTGATGAGAAAGCCCAGGATCAGCAGGATCGTCGCCCAATGGCCCAGGCCGCCGGCTTCGCCGCCGCGCACCGCCCAGGAAATCACCAGCGCGATATAGGCGATCCCGGCAGTCAGGAACGACCGGCGGTCGATGATCAGCGCCAGGCAGGCGATCAGCGCCAACGCCACGGCGGTCGCGGCCATGCCGGCGCTGCCGCCGATGTTGAAGAGCGTCATAGCCACGGTGTTGACCAGCGCGGGCGCGGCCAGCATGTGCAGCCAGAAGGCGGTGGCGGCATGGCGGCCCAGGCGATGCGGATCGCGGGTATCGAACCACATGCCGCCGGCAAAGGCAGCGATGCCGAAGATCAGCGTGGCGATGGCAAAATGCGGGCTGTTGCGCAGGTCGAACACGCCGCCGCCCAGTCCGCCGGCAAAACCAGCCAGCGATTCGACCGAAGCCGTCAGGCCGTAAAGCGCCTGAAGCCCGAAGAGCCCAAGGATGAACATGGTGAAGGGCAGGCGGAAATGGCGATACCAGACGACCATCGCCCCGAGCGCGACCAGCGCCGCCAGCACGAAGGTGGCGCGGGCCGGCATGCCGGACTGGCCCAGAATGGTCAGGGCAGACAAGTGAATCCCGGCGCCGAACGACCCGGCCAGCACCATCGACGGCAGATTCATCCGCCGTTCCAGGGTGAAATAGGTCGCCCACCACCAGGAGATCGCCGCGCAGATCGCCGGCAGGACGATCAGGATCAGCGGCCCGCCGAACCAGGCCAGCAACAGCGCGATGCCGGTCAAGAGGATGATCAGCCCGACCGACACGAAGATTTCCGAAAAGCCCTTGAAGAACTCGAACGGTTCGTCCTCGGCGGGCAGGGCGGCGCGCTTGCCGGCACGGTCGTAGGCCAGCGCGCAAAGATGCGCGGCCTGGGCTTCGGACAGGATGCCGGCGGCGACCGCGGCCTTCATGTCCGCGGGGCCGATCATCTTGATCTCGTCAGCCACGGATGGTCTCCACCGTCAGGTTGCCGTTGGTATAGACGCAGATGTCGGCGGCGATGGCCATTGCCCGGCGGGCAATCTCGTCGGCGGGCATGTCGGTCGCCATCAGGCCGCGGGCGGCGGCCAGCGCGAAGTTTCCGCCCGACCCGATGGCCGCCACGTCATGTTCGGGTTCCAGCACGTCGCCCGCGCCGGTGATGACGTAAAGCGCGCGGCCGTCGGTGACGATCAGCATCGCTTCGAGGTTGCGCAGGTATTTGTCGGTGCGCCAGTCCTTGGCCAGTTCGACCGAGGCGCGCTGCAACTGGCCGGGGGCGGCCTCCAGCTTTTTCTCCAGCCGTTCGAGCAGGGTGAAGGCGTCGGCCGTCGATCCGGCAAAGCCCGCGACGATCTCGTGCCCGCCGGGCGCCAGGCGGCGCACCTTGCGGGCAGTGCCCTTGATGACCGTCGCGCCCAGGCTGACCTGGCCATCGCCGGCCACCACGACCTCGCCCCCACGCCGCACGGCCAGGATGGTCGTGCCGTGCCAGCCGGGAAATTTGTCGTCCGCCATCGGGCCTCCGCAGAATGTGTCAGCGATATATGGCGGCGGCGGCGGGCGAGGACAAGCGGGCTTTCCCCGAACCCGCCGATGCGCCACAGTCGCCGCCATGAAGATCGCGTCCGAGCCCGGCCTGCAAGACGAACTGATTGCGACCCGCTGGCCGGCGCTGGCGGGGCTGGCCGGGCTTGCGCCCGAGGGGGCGGAGGAGCGGGTGCTGTCGTCACGGTGCGACGAGGGCGGGCTGCGCGTCGTGATGCGGCTGAACCTGCCGGGGGGCAGTTCGGTCATCCTCAAGCATGACGGGCGCGAGGCTGCCGGCGATTTCCCCGGTGCGATTGAAGCCCAGCGCATGGCGCGGCTGCGGTTGCAGGGCAATCTGCTGGGCCTGCGGGTTCCTGGTATCCTGGCCGAACTGCCTGACCGACGCACAGTGCTGATGGAGCTGGCGCCGGGTCAGCCCGCGCACGAACTGATGGAGTTGGCCGGAGACAACCATGCCCGCCGGGCGATCCTGACCGCCTGCGGGCGCTGGCTTTCGGGGTTTCATCGCGCCGGCCGGACCACGATGCGGCCCTATCGGACGCGGTTCGCGCTGGACTATCTGGCGGAGCGGCGCGGCCGCCTGCCGCGCGGCGGCCCGAAAGAGGAGGGGGGCGCCCTGCTCATGCGGCTGTTCGACGCGGTGCAGGCATCGGCCGCCGACTATGACGGCCGGCCAGCCCGCAACGCCCAGCAGCACGGCAATTTCACGATGGGCCAGGTGGTGATCGGGGCGGATACGGTGGCGGCGGTGGGCTTCCGGCCCGAGCGGACCGGCCCGGTTGGCCATGATGTCACGCGCTTTCTGGTCGACTACATCACCCTGTTCGGTGACCACCGCAAGATCGCCGAGGGCCGGCTTCTGTCGTCGGGCGACGAGGCGGCCTTCTTTCGCGGCTACGACATTGCCGGTGGGCAGGATGCGGCCATCGGTTTTCTGGTCGGCGTGCAGCTGATCCACGAATGGCTACGGCTGCCGACGGACCCAGACCATCGCGGGCTGGTCCACAGCCTGCGGCTGGCCGGCCTGCGGGAAACCGCGATGCGGCTGTTCCCGGACCTTCGCGCCGGCTGACGCAGGCGGTTACTGCGCCGCCATTTCGCGGACCTGGCCCAGCAGTCCTTCTGTCACATTCGACAGCGCCAGCGCCGCCGCCCCATGCGCCCACAAGAGATCGCCCCAGGCGTGAATCTCGATCTTGGGCGCCGATCGACCGGTGTTCAGCGCCAGCGCCTTGATCTCGGCCAGCCTCTCGTTGGCGTAAAGATAGTCATAGCGCATCCGTTCGCCCGACAGGATGATCAGCTCGGGGTCGAACAGGTTGACGACATTCGCCAGGCCCAGCGCCAGGAACCGCCCGGCCCGGTGAAAGATCGACCGGGCGGCGGCGTTGCCGGCCTTGGCATGGTCGTAAAGACTTTCTAGCAGGATGTTGACCGGCTGCGCCTCGCGCCCGCCCCAGTTCAGGGCGGTGGTCGCCTCGCGCGCCAGGGCATAGTCGGCGACATAGGCTTCCAGACAGCCGCGCTGGCCGCAGCGGCAGAGCGCGCCGTCGAGCTGCACCTTGGTATGGCCGAGTTCCATGCCCAGACCCCTGGCGCCGCGATAGATGCGGTGGTTCAGCACAAAGCCCATGCCGACACCGTGTTCGATGGTCACGACCGCGAAGTCCGACAGCTTGCGCCCCGCCCCGAACCAAAGCTCGGCCAGTGTCACCAGGTTGGCGTCGTTGTCGACATGGACCGGCAGCCGCAACCGTTCGGCAACCGTGACCGCGAGAGACACATGGCGGGCGGCGAGGATCGGCGACCAGTGCACCAGACCCAGTTCCGAATCGACGAAGCCCGGGATGCCAAGGCCCACCGCCGATAGCCGCGACTGGTCGATGTTAGCCTTGGCGCAGACCTCGCGCACCAGCGTTTCGGTCGCGTCGACCAGCGTGGCCAGTTCCATCGGCCCCGGCTGGCGGGGCTGGGCGACATCGGCCACCAGATTGCCGGCGAAGTCGACGATCACCGCCGTATGTTCGCGGTCCGACAGCTTGATGCCGACCACGAAATGCGCCGCGGCCCTGACGCCCAGCGCCACCGCCGGGCGCCCGCGGCCGGTGTCGGCTTCGCGCGGGGCGGCGATTTCCTCAAGCAGGCCAAGCTCGATCAGTTCCGAGGTCAGGGTGGTGACCGTCGCCGGGCTGACCGACAGTTCGCGCGCCACCTGGACGCGGGGCATGAAGCCGGCGGCGCGGACCCGTTCAAAGATTTGCTGGCGCAGCGGGCGGGCCGATTCCAGCAACGGCGGAATCATCGGGCCGCAGCCGTTCTTGGCCGCCCCCATGCGCTTGCTTTCCGCCCTGGCGCCCTTCATTTCTTCGATCTCCGAACAAAAGTCGGTGAAAATCCGCTGCAACTGCGACAAAACGGTGCTGCCTTGCAGCAGAATATCCCGGTATTTGGCATTGCTCGAGTGTGCGACGCCGTTTTTAATTTGACAACTGAAATTATTGACGGCAGATTTTTGCGGTCGGCAAGAAAGCCGAGCCGGGCCCTGTGCCCGCAAACGGGAGGATCATATGCACAAGACCGTTCTGGCCGCTGTCATTGCAGTGGTTGGTTTTTCTTCGGCTGCGTTCGCCAACGGCAAGGTGATCGGCGTGAGTTGGTCGAACTTCCAGGAAGAGCGCTGGAAAACCGACGAGGCGGCGATGAAGGCCGCGATCGAGGCGGCGGGCGATACCTATATTTCGGCCGACGCCCAGGCTTCGGCGGAAAAACAGCTTGCCGATGTCGAATCGCTTATCACCCAGGGCGCCAACGCGCTGATCATCCTGTCGGTCGACAAGGACGCCATCGGCCCGGCCGTCGACAAGGCCGCCGGCGAGGGTATCCCGGTCGTCGGCTATGACCGGCTGATCGAGGACAACCGCGCCTTCTACCTGACGTTCGACAACAAGAAGGTCGGCTCGATCATCGCCGAAAAGGTGTCGGCGGCGAAGCCCGAAGGCAACTACGCGATCATCAAGGGCGACAAGGGCGACCCGAACGCCGGCTTCCTTCTGGAGGGCATGATGGAAGTGCTGAAGCCCGCGATCGACGGCGGCAAGATCAAGATCGTCGGCGAAGCCTTCAGCGACGGCTGGAAGCCGGACAATGCCCAGAAGAACATGGAGCAGATCCTGACCGCCAACAACAATGCGGTCGACGCGGTCCTGGCCGAAAACGACGGCATGGCCGGCGGCGCCATCGCCGCCCTGTCGGCGCAGGGCCTGAACGTGCCGATCGGCGGCCAGGACGGCGACCTTGCCGCGCTGAACCGCGTGGCGCGCGGCACCCAGACCGTGTCGGTGTGGAAGGATTCGCGGACGCTCGGCAAGAAGGCCGCCGAGATCGCCGCGGCGCTGGCCGAAGGCACGACGATGGACAAGGTCGAAGGCGCAGTGAAATGGTCGGGCGGCGCCAAAGGCGTTGAAATGAACGCCATCTTCCTGGACCCGACCCCGATCACCAAGGACAACCTGAACCTGGTGATCGACGCCGGTCACATCACCAAGGCCCAGGCCTGCGAAGGTGCGATGGCCGACGTGGCCGCCTGCAAGTAAGGCCCACCTGGCGGATGCCGGCACTAGGCCCGGCGTCCGCCGTCCTGATCGCGCCACCGTCACGGCGGCGCATCCCTTGACCGGCGAACGGCGGCAGGCGGCATCAGGCCGCGCCGCGGTTGGCCCTGGACCTTGCGGGGCGAGGACATGACCCAGACAACTCCCACGACACCGGCGTCGCAGGCCGACGAAGGTGCGGTCGCGCGGTTCTTCCGCGCCACCGAAATCGACACGCGCCTGCTGGGCATGGTCGGGGCGCTGGTCCTGATCTGGATCGGCTTTCACCTTTATGGCGCGCTGTTCAAGACCGGCGGGCAGTTCCTGACCCCGCGCAACCTGTGGAACCTGTCGGTGCAGACCGCCTCGATCGGGATCATGGCGACGGGAATGGTGCTGGTGATCGTGACCCGCAACATCGACCTGTCGGTCGGCTCGATCCTGGGGTTCTGCGCCATCGCAATGGGCGAATTGCAGGTGAACGTCCTGCCGCAATACCTGGGCCTTGGCCATCCGCTGATCTGGATCATCGCCGTGCTGGCCGGGCTGACGATCGGGGCGCTGATCGGGGCCTTTCACGGGTTCCTGATCGCCTACGGGCGCATTCCATCCTTCATCGTCACGCTGGGCGGGCTTCTGGTCTGGCGCGGCGCCGCCTTCCTGGTGGCGCGGGGCGAGACGATCTCGCCGATCGATTCGACCTTCCAGCTTCTGGGCGGCGGGCCTTATGGGTCTATCGGGGCGACGGGCAGCTGGATCGTCGGACTGCTGGCCGCCTCCGCCATCCTGTGGATGCTGTATACCGGCCGGGTCCAGCGGCGCAAACACGGCTTCACCCTCAGGCCGATGTGGGCCGAATATTTCCTGGGCGCGGTCGGCTGCGGGGTGGTCCTGGGCGCGGTGCTGCTGGTCAATGCCTATCCCTGGCCGATAGGGATCGTGAAGGCCTATGCCGATGCGCACGGCATCGCCGTGCCCGAGGGGGGGCTGTTCATTTCACACGGGTTCGCCATCCCGGTGCTGATCCTGATCGCCGTCGGGATCATCATGACCATCCTCGCCACCCGGACCCGGTTCGGCCGCTATGCCTTTGCCATGGGCGGCAACCCGGACGCCGCCGAACTGTCGGGCATCAACACCCGGCTGATGACCATCAAGATCTTCGCGCTGATGGGGCTGCTCGCCGGTCTGTCGGCGGTGGTTTCGTCGGCGCGCCTGAATTCCGCGACCAACGCACTGGGCACGCTGGACGAACTTTACGTCATCGCCTCGGCGGTGATCGGCGGCACATCGCTGGCTGGCGGGGTCGGCACCATCTACGGCGCGATCCTCGGGGCGCTGGTGATGCAGTCGCTGCAGACCGGGATGGTGCTGATCGGGTTCGACGCCGCGATCCAGCAGGTCGTGGTCGGCAGCGTGCTGGTGCTGGCCGTGTTTCTTGACATCCTTTACCGCCGCAAATCCAAGTGAGGGGGGCGAACATGAACGCGAACACGGGAACGCCCCTAGTCGAAATGCGCGACATTTCGATTTCCTTCGGCGGGATCAAGGCGGTCGACCACGTGACGGTCGACGTCCATCCGGGCGAGGTGGTCGGGCTGCTGGGCCACAACGGCGCCGGCAAGTCGACGCTGATCAAGTGCCTGTCGGGCGCCTATCAGGCCGATTCCGGCGACATCTTCATCAACGGCGAAAAGGCCACGATCACCAATCCGCGCGACGCCCGCGCCTATAACATCGAAACGATCTACCAGACGCTGGCCTTGGCCGACAATCTCGACGCGGCCTCGAACCTGTTCCTGGGGCGCGAGCTGGTCGGTGCCGGCGGCTTTCTGGACGATGCGCGGATGGAGGCCGAGACCCGCAAGATCATGGCGCGGCTCAACCCGAACTTCCGCAAGTTCAACGTGCCGGTGTCGGCCCTGTCCGGCGGTCAGCGGCAATCGGTGGCCATCGCGCGGGCGGTCTACTTCAACGCCAAGATCCTGATCATGGACGAACCGACCGCGGCACTTGGCCCGCACGAGACGCAGATGGTGGCCGAACTGATCCAGGAGCTGAAGCGCGAGGGCATCGGCATCTTCCTGATCGAGCATGACATCCATGCGGTGATGAAGCTGTGCGACCGGGCCAGCGTGATGAAGAACGGCCAGCTGGTCGGCACCGTCGATGTCAAGGATGTGACCGACGACGACATCCTTGGCATGATCATCCTGGGCAAGAAGCCGGCAAAGGTCCACTGATGTATCTGGGGCTCGATCTCGGCACGTCGGGCCTCAAGGGCCTGGTGGTCGACGGCGCGCAAAAGATCGTCGCCGAGGCCACCGCGCCCTTGTCGGTTTCGCGGCCCCAGGCCGGCTGGTCGGAGCAATCCCCGGCCGACTGGATCACCGCCGCCGAGGCGGTGCTGCTGGCGCTGCAGCCCGAGGTCCGGCGGGCCATCGACGGCATCGGCCTGTCCGGCCAAATGCACGGCGCCACGCTTCTGGATGCGTCCGACAACGTGCTGCGCCCCTGTATCCTGTGGAACGACACCCGCGCCCATGCCGAGGCGGCGCGACTGGACGCCAACCCCCGGTTCCGGGCGTTGACGGGCAATATCGTCTTTCCCGGCTTTACCGCCCCCAAGCTGGCATGGGTCAAGACCCACGAACCTGAAATCTTCCGGCAGGTGGCGAAGGTGCTGCTGCCCAAGGACTATCTGCGGCTGTGGCTGACCGGCGAACATGCGGCGGAAATGTCGGACGCGGCCGGGACAAGCTGGCTGGATTGCGCGCGCCGCGACTGGTCGGATGAGCTACTGGCCGCCACCGACCTGTCGCGGGACCATATGCCAAGGCTGGTCGAGGGGTCCGCGGTTTCGGGGGGCTTGCGCGGCGATCTGGCCGCCCGGTTCGGGATGCGGGCTGGAATCACGGTTGCCGGCGGCGGCGGCGACAATGCGGCTTCGGGCGTTGGGGTGGGCGTGGTGGATGCCGGGCAGGCCTTCGTGTCGCTGGGCACGTCCGGCGTCCTCTTCGCAGCCAACGACGGCTATCGGCCCGATGCGGCCACGGCGGTCCATACATTCTGCCATGCCTTGCCGGGCAAGTGGCACCAGATGGGCGTGATCCTGGCGGCAACCGACGCGCTGAACTGGTTCGCCCGGCTGGCCGGGACCGATGCGGCGACCCTGACCGCCGATCTCGGCCAGCTGCGGGCGCCGGGGCGGACCTGTTTCCTGCCCTATCTGGGTGGCGAACGCACGCCGCTGAACGACGCCAACATCCGCGGCGGCTTTACCGGGCTTGAACATGCGACCGACCGGCAGGCGGCGACGCGGGCGGTGCTGGAAGGCGTGACCTTCGCCATCCGCGATTGCCGCGACGCGCTGGCCGCGACCGGCACCCGGATCGGCCGGCTTCTGGCGGTGGGCGGCGGATCGCGGTCGGACTATTGGCTGGCGGCCATCGCGACGGCGCTGGGAACGCCGGTCGCCGTGCCGGTCGCCGGAGATTTCGGCGGGGCCTTCGGCGCGGCGCGACTGGCGATCATGGCCGCCACCGGAGCCGGCGCCGAAATCGCCACGCCCCCCGCCATAGACCGGACCATCGACCCCGACCCCGACCTTTCTGACGCCTTTGATGACGGGCACCGACGCTTTCGCGCCGCCCAGACCGCTTACCGGAGCCTCACATGACCGACTTCTTCCGCAATATTCCGAAAATCCGCTACGAAGGCCCGGACACGGCCAACGAATTCGCCTTCCGCCACTACAACCCCGATGAAGTGGTGATGGGCAAGCGGCTGGAGGATCACCTGCGCTTTGCCGTCGCCTATTGGCACAGCTTTGCCTGGCCGGGCAACGATCCGTTCGGCGGCCAGACGTTCGAGCGGCCGTGGTTCGGCGACACGATGGAAAAGGCGCGGCTGAAGGCGGACGTCGCCTTCGAGATGTTCGACATCGTCAGCGCGCCCTTCTTCTGCTTTCACGATGCCGACGCCCGCCCCGAAGGCGCGAGCCTGGCGGAAAGCCTGCGCAACCTGGATGAGATCACCGATTATTTCGCCGCCAAGATGGAAGGGTCGCGGACGCGGCTCTTGTGGGGCACGGCAAACCTGTTTTCGCACCGGCGTTTCATGGCGGGGGCAGCGACCAACCCTGACCCCGAGGTCTTCGCCTATGCTGCCGCGACGGTGCGGGCCTGCATGGACGCGACCCACCGGCTGGGCGGCCAGAATTATGTGCTGTGGGGCGGACGCGAAGGCTACGAGACGCTGCTGAACACCGATCTGACCCGCGAGGCCGACCATGCCGGTCGCTTCCTGCGGATGGTCGTCGACTACAAGCACAAGATCGGTTTCAAGGGCGCGATCCTGATCGAGCCCAAGCCGCAGGAGCCGTCCAAGCACCAGTATGATTATGACGTGGCCACGGTCTATGGGTTCCTGCGGCGCTTCGGGCTGGAGGGCGAGGTCAAGGTGAACATCGAACAGGGGCATGCAATCCTGGCCGGCCATTCGTTCGAGCACGAACTGGCATTGGCCGCGTCGCTGGGGCTGTTCGGGTCGATCGACATGAACCGCAACGACTATCAGTCGGGCTGGGACACCGACCAGTTCCCCGACAACGTGCCGGAGATGGCGCGTGCCTATTACGAGGTGCTGAAGGCCGGCGGCTTTACGACCGGCGGCACCAATTTCGACGCCAAGCTGCGCCGCCAGTCGCTGGACCCCGAAGACCTGATCCTCGCCCATGTCGGCGCGATGGATGTCTGCGCGCGCGCCCTGAAGGCCGCCGCCGCACTTCTGGAAGATGGCGCGCTCGAGGCCGCCCGCAAGGCCCGCTATGCCGGCTGGGACCGGCCAGAGAATCAGCGGATGCTGGCGTCGGACCTGGCAACGGTCGCCGACAATGCGCTGAAAAGGGCGATAGACCCCCGTCCGGTGTCTGGCCGGCAGGAGCGGTTGGAGAACATCTGGAACCGATTTGTCTGAGATTCCGCGTCATTCCGCCACAATTCCCGGATTTTCCCGTCAGTAGGTGATTCTTTCGGCATGGTTAACAATCTGTTTTGTTTGACGTTTCTGTTCTGCCGTCACTTAACGTGCGTTCGATGAAACTGTTGCGTTTCTGCATACAAATCGTTTCGTCTTGTCTGGAAGATGAACGTTGCGATTTGCATTTTGGTTGTCTTATCAACCATATAGTAACGTTGCGGAACCAGGGGGCTGGGTCTTCGCGACAAGAAGCCTCGTGGAGAACGGCAGAATGACCGTGCCCTATGCTGACTTTTCGGATGTGTGCCCTGTGTGTGTGCCCAGCAGTTTCTACAGTAACATCGGAAAACGCTTGCTGGATGTCGGGTTGGTCGTGCTGACGCTTCCGGTGGTCCTGCCGCTTCTGGCGATCATCCTGGGCCTGACCGCGATTGACGGCGGCAAGCCGCTCTATGTCCAGCGCCGGATCGGGCGGGGAGGGCAGGAATTCCGCTGCTGGAAGGTGCGAACCATGGTTCACAACGCCGGCGAGGTACTCGACGAGCTGATGAGCCGCGATCCCGCCGTGGCGCGTGAATGGACCGAAAACCAGAAGCTGACCCGCGATCCGCGCATCACCGCCTTCGGCCGCTTGTTGCGCCGCACCAGCCTGGACGAGTTGCCGCAGATCTTCAACGTGCTGAACGGCACCATGTCGCTGGTCGGCCCCCGGCCCTTCACCCCCGAACAGCAGGCGCTTTACGCCGACGGCCGTCTGGGCGCTGCCTACTACGATTTGCGCCCGGGCATTTCTGGGCTGTGGCAGGTTTGCCGCCGCAATGCCGGTTCGTTCGCCGAGCGCGTCCGCTATGACGAGGAATATGGCCAGCGGCTGGCCCTTGGCTTTGACCTGTGGATCCTGTTCAGCACCGTATCGGTGGTGCTGTCGGCAACCGGAATATAGCAAACAGTCCTAGCCGAACTTCTTCCACAGAGCCTTTTCACCCATGCTGTCGACAAAGGCAGCATGGGCTTTCGCTTCGGCTTCGGTCAGGCGCGAGGGCAGGGGCGCGGCGCGGCGCGGCGCCGTCCAGTTGCCATTGTCGATGGTTTGGCCCGGCGCTGCCTCGGGTGCCGGGGCGGCAAGGCCGAAGTCGGGCTGCCGGCCGCCGATCAGCTCCAGATAGACTTCGGCCAGCAGTTCGCTGTCCAACAGCGCGCCGTGCTTTTCGCGGGCCGAATTGTCGATCCCGAAGCGCCGGCACAGGGCATCGAGCGAGGCCGGGGCGCCCGGAAACCGGCGGCGCGCCAAGGCGACGGTATCCAGCGCCCGGTCCGGGCCGAGCGTGGGCAGCCCGGCCCAGTTCAGCTCGGCATTCAGGAATTTCATGTCGAAGGCGGCGTTGTGGATCACCAGCCGCGAATCCTCGCCCAGAAAGTCGAGGAATGCCTGGGCGATGGCGGCGAAGCGCGGCTTGTCGCGCAGGAAATCGTCGCCGAGGCCGTGAACATCGAACGCCTCTTTCGGCATCTGGCGGTCGGGATTCAGATAGTGGTGGAAGGTGCGGCCGGTGGGCATGTGGTTGGCCAGTTCGATCGCGCCGATCTCGACGATGCGGTGGCCTTCGGCCGGCTCGAAGCCGGTGGTTTCGGTGTCCAGAACGATTTCACGCATGGTTCGGTTCCAGTCTGGCAATCAGCGCGCGGACAGCCGCGCGGGCAGCGTCGAGGGTCGTGGTTTCGATGACATGGGTGGCGCGCGCCCGCTTTTCGGCGTCGGGCATCTGGCGGGCAAGGATGGTCTGAAAGTGGTCGGCGGTCATGCCCGGCCGCTCCATCACCCGGGCGCGCTGGACCTCGAGCGGCGCCGTGACCACCACGGTTGCATCGACCGTCTTGTCCGCACCAGTCTCGAACAGCAGCGGGATGTCCAGAACGATCAGGCGCGCACCCATCGCCGCCGCCCCGGCAATGAACCCGGCGCGGTGCGAGGCCACCAGCGGATGCACCAGCGCCTCGATCCGCGTCAGAGCGGCAGGGTCGGCGGCGATATGGGCTTTCAGCCGCGCCCGGTCGACAAACCCGCCTTTCGCGGCATCGGGAAACAGCACGGCGATGCCGGCAACCGCTGCGCCGCCGGCAGCGTAGAGGGCATGGACGGTGGCGTCGGCGTCCCAGACCGGAATGCCTTCGGCGGCGAACAGGGCGGCGGTGGTCGACTTGCCCATGCCGATCGAGCCGGTCAGGCCCAGCAGGAACGGCTGGCTCATTCGGCCAGAACCGCGTCGCGGGTGGCCTGGTCAACCTCGGGCTTGACCCCGAACCAGCGCTCGAACCCCGGAACCGCCTGATGCAACAGCATGCCGAGCCCGTCGACAACCGTGCAGCCGATCGCCTCGGCCTCGGTCAGGAGGCGGGTTTTCAGCGGCACATAGACCAGATCGGTCACCGTGGCCTTCGGCGACAGGGCATCCAGCGGCACACGGAATTCGGGCTTGCCGACCATGCCCAGCGACGAGGTGTTCACCACCGTCACCGCATCTTCCAGCATGTTGCCCGCCTGCGACCAGTCCAGCACCAGCACCTTCGCGCCGAATTCGGTCCGCAGCGCCTCGGCCCGGGCCTTGGTCCGGTTGGACAGGCGGATTTCCGGCACGCCCACTTCAAGCAGCGAGGCGATGACCGCCCGCGCCGCGCCACCAGCGCCGATCACCGCCGCCGGGCCCGAGGCCGGCCGCCAGTCGGGCGCGTTTTGCCGCAAGTTGGCGGTGAAGCCATAGCCATCGGTATTGTCGGCATGGATGCGGCCATCGCGGCGGAAGATCAGCGTGTTGGCCGCCCCGATCAGCGCGGCGCGGTCGGTGACGATGTCGGCCAGCGACAGCACCGCCTCCTTGTGGGGGATGGTGACGTTGCAGCCGACGAACCCGGCCTTCGGCAAGGCGCGGATCACCTGTTCCAGATCTTCGGGCGACACTTCCAGCGGCACGTAATGGCCGGCGATCCCGTATTTCTTCAGCCAGTAGCCATGCAGCCGGGGCGAGCGGGAATGTGCTACGGGCGCGCCAATGACGCCGGCAAGCGGAATGCGGGAAAGTTCGGTCATGTGCTGATGTCGCCGCGATTGTGAAGCCAGGTCAAGAGTTCGATCAGCGGAAGCCCGAGGATATGGAAGAAATCGCCGTCGATCCGGCTGAAAAGCCGCACGCCCTCGGCCTCGACATGGTAGCAGCCGACCGAATGGCGCACGCTGTCCCAGTTGCGGTCGAGATAGTCGGCGATGAAGGCTGGCCCCAGCGGGTGCATGGCCATCCGTGCCACCCCGACATGGCGCCAGAGCGGCCGCGCCGCCTGGCAGACCACCGCCGCGGTCAAGAGACGGTGTTCGCGCCCCGACAGGAAGGCCAGATGTTCGGTCGCCTCGGCCCGGTTTTCGGCCTTGGCGAAGATGCGGCCCTCGCATTCCAGCACCTGATCGGCGCCGATGACCAACGCCTCGTGGTGCCGGTCGGACACTTTCAGCGCCTTCATCTCGGCCAGCAGGTCGGCCAGATCGCGGGCCGGGCCGCCTTCGGCCTGGTGCGAAAGGCGCACCGCCTCTTCGTCGATGCGTCCGGGGATCACCTGGAAGGACAGCCCGGCATTGCGCAGCATCCGCGACCGGGTTTCGGAGCCCGAGGCAAGGATGATCGGCGTTCGGGTGCCGGATGACATGGGGACGGACCTGTGGACAAGGGCAGGGGCAGAACGGCCGGCTTACGGGGACAGAACGTGGCTGAGCCGGAAGATGTGGGAAAGCCGCGATCTGTCAAGGCCCGCCGGGCAAACGGTCCCGGTGTGGAAACAGGACGGCCCGCCGTGTTGATCGGGAGCGGAGAGGCCGGCCTGTGAGTAAAATTGCCGCGCCTTCCGTCACTATTCGTGCTTCAATACATTGAAACTTATCGGTCTTTTTCCAAAGATCCGGCTTTCCACAGATTCGCCCCCGCAATTGCCCCTTGTGGATTGATCCGGGGAAGGAAAACTTATCCCGATGCCCACAGGGCCAAAGACATCATCATCTTTCCTTTTCTCTTTATTGATCATTAAGAGAAGCGAGATGAAACGGAGCCGAAAATGACAGACTTCCTGGCGGCGGCCTATCCCTGGACCAAGGCCCTGCATGTGATCGCGGTGATCGCCTGGATGGCCGGAATCTTCTATCTGCCACGGCTTTACGTCTACCATGCCGAGGAGGTCGAGAAGGGCAGCGCCACCGATCTTCTGTTCCAGAAGATGGAACGGCGCCTACTGCGGGCGATCATGAACCCGGCGATGATCGCGGTCTGGATCCTCGGGCTGGCACTGGTCTTCACGCCGGGGGTTGTCAGCTGGTCGGAGATCTGGCCCTGGACCAAGGCGACCGGGGTTCTGGGCATGAGCTGGTTCCACCATTGGCTGGGCTACCGGCGCAAGGACTTCCTGGCCGGCAACAATGTGCGGTCGGGGCGCACCTACAGGATCATGAACGAGGTGCCGACTGTGTTCCTGGCGCTGATCGTCCTGTCGGTGATCGTGAAATTCTGAGCAATCATTGACTTTCGGGCTTCGGCTGCGTAACTGGAGCCCGACCCTGCGTCCGCAGACGGTATTTCCCCTGAATATCCATGACCGCCCCGTCCCGGGGTGAACCGAGTTTCCCCATGACCGATGAACGCCTGAATCTTGCCGACCTGAAACTGAAAAGCCCCGCCGACCTTCTGTCGATGGCGGAGGAGCTGGAGATCGAGAACGCCTCGACCATGCGCAAGGGCGAGATGATGTTCTCGATCCTGCGCGAATATGCCGAGGAAGGCTACGAGATCGGCGGCGATGGTGTCCTGGAAGTCTTGCAGGACGGGTTCGGGTTCCTGCGGTCGGCGGCGGCGAACTACCTGCCGGGACCGGACGACATTTACGTCAGCCCCGACATGCTGCGGCAGTATTCGCTGCGCACCGGCGACACGATCGAAGGCGTGATCCGCGCGCCGGGCGAAAACGAACGCTACTTTGCCCTGACCAAGGTGACGAAGATCAATTTCGAGGACCCCGAGCGCGCCCGCCACAAGGTCGCATTCGACAACCTGACGCCGCTTTACCCAGACGAGCGGCTGAAGATGGAAATCGAGGATCCGACGATCAAGGACCGTTCGGCGCGGATCATCGACCTGGTCTGCCCGATCGGCAAGGGCCAGCGGGCGCTGATCGTCGCGCCGCCCCGGACCGGCAAGACCGTCCTTCTGCAGAACATCGCCCACTCGATCGAGAAGAACCATCCCGAGTGCTATCTGATCGTCCTTCTGATCGACGAACGGCCCGAGGAAGTCACCGACATGCAGCGCAGCGTGAAGGGCGAGGTCATCTCCTCGACCTTCGACGAACCGGCGACGCGGCATGTGGCAGTGTCGGAGATGGTGATCGAGAAGGCCAAGCGGCTGGTCGAGCACAAGCGCGACGTGGTGATCCTGCTGGATTCGATCACCCGTCTGGGCCGCGCCTTCAACACGGTGGTGCCATCCTCGGGCAAGGTGCTGACCGGCGGCGTCGACGCCAATGCGCTGCAGCGGCCGAAGCGGTTCTTCGGTGCCGCGCGCAACATCGAGGAAGGCGGCAGCCTGACGATCATCGCCACTGCGCTGATCGATACCGGCAGCCGCATGGACGAGGTCATCTTCGAAGAGTTCAAGGGCACCGGCAACAGCGAGATCGTGCTTGACCGCAAGGTCGCCGACAAGCGCGTGTTCCCGGCGATGGACATCCTGAAATCGGGCACCCGGAAAGAGGATCTGCTGGTCGACCAGAAAGATTTGCAGAAAACCTATGTGCTGCGCCGCATCCTGAACCCGATGGGAACCACCGACGCGATCGAGTTCCTTCTTTCCAAGCTGAAGCAAACCAAGACAAACGGCGAGTTCTTCGAATCGATGAACGCCTGATTTGTTCTTTTAGAACAAATGGTTGCACAATGGATACCATCTTTGCGCTGGCGTCCG
Organism: Paracoccaceae bacterium; assembly: GCA_046348855.1. Lineage (GTDB taxonomy): Bacteria > Pseudomonadota > Alphaproteobacteria > Rhodobacterales > Rhodobacteraceae > TMP-24. The sequence continues at coordinate 39,636 of JAXMDK010000007.1, forward strand.
CGCGCGGCAAGGCCGGGGTTGCGGTCATAAGGCTGTCGGGGCCGCAGTCGTTCGCGGCAGTCCGGGTTCTATGCGGCCGGCTGCCGGCGCCGCGGCGAGCGAGCCTGAGCCGGCTGGCGCTGGACGGCGATCAGCTGGACGAGGCTCTGGTCCTGACATTCGAGAAGGGCGCGAGCTTCACCGGAGAGGAATCGGCCGAACTGCACCTGCATGGCGCGACGGCGACCGTTGCAGCGGTCTTGCGGGCGCTGGCGCTTCAGCCGGGATTGCGGATGGCCGAGCCCGGGGAATTCACCCGGCGGGCGCTGGAGGCCGGGCGGCTGGACCTGGCGCAGGTCGAGGGGCTGGCCGACCTGATCGAGGCCGAAACCGAAGCGCAGCGCAAGCAGGCGCTGAAGGTTCTCTCCGGTGCGGTGGGGGCACGGGCCGAGGGCTGGCGGCGCGATCTGGTCCGTGCGGCGGCGCTGCTTGAGGCGACAATCGACTTCGCCGACGAGGATGTGCCGGTCGACGTGTCGCCCGAGGTTGGCGGCCTGCTGGATGCGGTTCTGGCGAGCCTGGCCGGGGAACTGGTCGGCGTCGGCATCGCCGAACGGATCCGCGACGGGTTCGAGGTGGCGATCGTCGGGCGACCGAACGCGGGAAAATCCACGCTGCTCAATGCCTTGGCGGGCAGGGAGGCGGCGATCACCTCGGACGTGGCTGGGACGACCCGCGACGTGATCGAGGTGCGGATGGATCTTGGCGGGCTGCCCGTCACGCTGCTGGACACGGCGGGGCTGCGCGACAGCGCCGACCGGGTGGAGCGGATCGGCATCGAACGGGCGATGAGCCGGGCGGCGGCGGCCGATCTGCGGGTGTTCCTGCTGGATGGGCCGGATGTGCCGCTGCTGGCACCGCAGCCCGACGATCTTCTGGTGCATGGCAAGGCCGACCTGGGGAGCGCGGACGGGCTGGCGGTGTCCGGCGTGACCGGGCAGGGGCTGGACGAACTGGTGGCCCGGATCGGGGCGATCCTGTCGCGCCGGGCGGCGCGGGCCGGGACCCTGACCCGCGAACGGCATCGGCGCGCGATGGAACGGGCGATTGGGGCTTTGGAATCGGCGCGGAAAGAAGTAGAAGGCGGGTCCGGGCGTGTCGAGCTTGCGGCAGAGCTGGTGCGCCAGGCGATCCGTGCGCTCGATTCCCTTGTCGGGCGGGTGGATGTCGAAGACCTTCTGGACGAGATTTTCGCCAGCTTCTGCATCGGCAAGTAGGAGTGTTTCACGTGAAACATCTGGATGTCATCGTCGTCGGCGGCGGCCATGCGGGTGCCGAGGCCGCGCATGCGGCGGCGCGCATGGGCGTGCGCACGGCGCTGGTGACGATGCGGGCGGATACGATCGGGGTGATGTCGTGCAATCCGGCAATCGGCGGGCTGGGCAAGGGCCATCTGGTGCGCGAGATCGATGCGCTGGACGGGATCATGGGGCGGGTCGCCGACCAGGCTGGGATCCAGTTCCGGCTGCTGAACCGGCGCAAAGGTCCGGCGGTGCAAGGACCGCGCGCCCAAGCCGATCGGCGGCTGTATCGTGCGGCCGTCCAGCAAGAGCTTGCTGCGGCGGAACATCTTGAAATCATTGAGGGCGAGGCCGCCAGTCTGCGGATCGAGAGCGGGCGCGTCACCGGCCTGACCCTTGCCGATGGCACCGAACTGCAGGCCAGCGCGGTGATCCTTTGCACCGGAACCTTCCTGCGCGGTGTGATTCATATCGGCGACGTGCGGCGCGATGGCGGCCGGGTGGGCGACCGGCCGTCGGTCGCGCTCGCCGACCAGATGCGCGGGTTCGGCCTGCCGATGGGTCGGCTGAAGACCGGCACCCCGCCGCGGCTGGATGGCCGGACCATCGACTGGGCCAGCTTGGAAAGCCAGCCGGGCGACGAGGATCCGGTGCTGTTTTCCTTCCTGCACAAGCGCCCGTTCGTCCGGCAGGTGTCCTGCGGCATCGCCCACACCAACACCCACACCCACGACATCATCCGCGCCAACCTTGGGCGGTCGGCCATGTATGGCGGCCATATCGAAGGTGTCGGGCCGCGCTATTGCCCGTCGATCGAGGACAAGGTGGTGCGGTTTTCGGACAAGGAAACGCATCAGGTGTTTCTCGAACCCGAAGGGCTCGACGATCCGACGGTCTATCCGAACGGCATATCGACCTCGCTGCCGGCCGAGGTGCAGGAGGAATATGTGCGTTCGATCGCCGGGCTGGAGCGGGCGGTCATCACCCAGCCGGGCTATGCGATCGAATATGATTATGTCGATCCGCGCGCCCTGAACGCGACCCTGGCGCTGAAGGACGTGCCGGGCCTGTATCTGGCCGGCCAGATCAACGGAACGACGGGTTACGAGGAGGCGGCGGCGCAAGGCCTGGTTGCCGGGTTGAACGCCGCGCTGGCCGCCAAGGGGCAGGGGCCGGCCGGCTTCAGCCGGACGGACAGTTACATTGGGGTGATGGTCGACGACCTGATTTCGCGCGGCGTTTCCGAGCCTTATCGCATGTTCACCTCGCGCGCCGAATACCGCCTGTCGCTGCGCGCCGACAATGCCGACCAGCGGCTGACCGGCCTGGGGATCGAGCTTGGCTGCGTCGGCGAGGCGCGCCGCACTGCCTTTGCCGCGAAGATGGAGGCGCTGGCGGCGGGGCGCGACCTGCTGGGCCAGCAAAGCCTGACCCCGAAGGAGGCGATGGCCAGGGGTATCCGGGTGAACCAGGATGGTCAGCGCCGCACCGCCTTTCAGCTTCTGTCGATGCCCGAGATGACCTTCGATGACCTGACCGCCGCCATGCCGGCCCTTGCCGCCATCGCCCCCGACATCCGCGAACAGCTGTCGCGTGACGCGCTTTACGCCAGCTTCATCGAGCGGCAGGCGCAGGATGCGGAACATTTGCGCCGCGACGAGGCCCAGGTGATTCCCGACAGTTTCGACTATGGCCCGCTGGATGGGCTGTCGTCCGAACTGAAGCTGAAGCTGACGCGCCTGCGGCCGGGCACTCTGGCTCAGGCGGCGCGGATTGAAGGCATGACCCCGGCGGCGCTGACCTTGATTCTCGCGGTGCTGCGGCGCGATCAGCGCAAAAGGTCGGCCGGATGAGCGAAGCCGGATTTCTGGCCGCCCGCGATGTTTCACGTGAAACAATGGAGCGGCTGAAGACCTACGAATCGCTGCTGCGCAGGTGGAATCCGGCGATCAACCTGGTGGCCAAGAGTACGCTGGACGATCTCTGGGCGCGGCATTTCGAGGATTCGGCCCAAATCTATGATCTTGCGCCCGAGTCAGCGGAGAAATGGGTGGATCTTGGCAGCGGCGGTGGGTTTCCCGGCCTGGTCGCGGCGATTCTGGCGGCCGGTGACGGGCGTGCCACCACCTTCACGCTGGTCGAAAGCGATCTGCGCAAGGCGGCGTTCCTGTCGACCGTGGCCCGAGAAACCGGCCTGCAGGTGCGGGTGATGCCGGATCGCGCCGAGGTGCTGCCGCCGCTAGGCGCCGACGTGGTCAGCGCCCGGGCCCTGGCGCCGCTGGAAAAGCTGATTTCCTATGCCGCCCGGCACCTTGGCCCCGCGGGGACGGCGCTGTTCGCCAAGGGTGCGAACCACGCGGCAGAGCTGGCCAAGGCCTTGGAAAGCTGGTGCTTTTCCTATCAGGCCGTCGTCAGCCGGACCGAGCCGGATGCGGTTATCTACAAGATAGAAGGGATTTCCCGTGTCTGATCCGACCCGGCCGGATGGTCCGCGAATCATTGCCGTCGCCAATCAGAAGGGCGGGGTGGGCAAGACCACCACGGCGATCAACCTGGCCGCGGCGCTGGCCGAGACTGGCAAGAAGGTGTTGCTGGTCGATCTGGACCCGCAAGGCAACGCCTCGACCGGGCTGGGGTTTGAGCCCGCGAACCGTGGGCTGACCACCTATGACCTGCTGATCGAGGATGCCGACCTTGCCGATGTCATCCGCCCGTCCTCGATTCCGGGGCTGTTCCTGTGCCCGGCGACGACCGACCTGTCGTCGGCGGATATCGAGCTTGTCTCCAACGAAAAGCGCAGTTTCCTGCTGCATGACGCCTTGCGCCAGCCGTCGATCGACGCTTTCGGCCTGGATTATGTGCTGATCGATTGCCCGCCGTCGCTCAGCCTCTTGACGGTCAATGCGATGATCGCCGCCCATTCGGTGCTGGTGCCGCTGCAGGCCGAGTTCTTCGCGCTGGAAGGGCTGTCGCAGCTGCTGCTGACGGTGCGGACGGTGCGCCAGTCTGCCAACCGCGACCTTCGCATCGAAGGCGTTGTTCTCACCATGTATGATGTCCGCAACAACCTGTCACAACAGGTTGAGTCTGACGCCCGCGCCAACCTGGGCGAACTGGTGTTTCGCACGATGATTCCGCGCAATGTCCGGGTTAGCGAGGCGCCGTCCTATTCGATTCCGGTGCTGGCCTATGACAGTGCATCGAAGGGAAGCCTGGCCTATCGCGCGCTGGCCCGGGAAATGCTGGCGCGACATGACAAACCTGACTGAGGGGACCGAAGATGGCCGACAAGAAACCTGAACGCCGCGGTCTGGGCCGGGGGCTGTCGGCCCTGATGGCCGACCTTGGCGCCGACATGGGCGCCGATCCGGGCGGTCCGGCGGCCGAGGGCAATGCCCGCCGTCCCGACCTGATGGTGCCGATCGAGATGATCGAGCCCAACCCCGATCAGCCGCGCCGCAACTTTCCGCGCGAACCGCTGGAGGAACTGGCCGCCTCGATCCGCGAAAAAGGCGTGATCCAGCCGCTAATCGTCAGAAAAAACCCAAGAAAGCCAAGTGGTTACGAAATTGTTGCCGGTGAACGGCGCTGGCGCGCCGCGCAGCTGGCGCAACTCCATGACCTGCCGGTTCTGGTGCGCGACATTTCCGATACCGAGCTTCTGGAACTGGCGATCATCGAGAATATCCAGCGCGCCGACCTGAATCCGGTCGAAGAGGCGATGGCCTATCGGCAGCTGATGGATCGGTTCGGCCATACTCAGGAAAAGCTGGCCGAGGCGCTGTCGAAAAGCCGCAGCCACATCGCCAACCTTCTGCGCCTGCTCAACCTGCCGGAAACGGTGCTGGAGTGGCTGCGCGAGGGCAAGCTCAGCGCCGGCCACGCCCGGGCGCTGGTTCCGACCGCCGATCCGGTCGGGCTGGCGCGCGAGGTCATCGCCCGCGACCTGTCGGTGCGCGAAACCGAACGGCTGGCGCAAGCGCCCAAAGGGACGAAGGGTCGCTCCAACCCCCGGTCCGGCGACGACAAGGATGCCGACACCCGGGTTCTGGAGCAGGACCTGTCGGCGAATCTGCGGATGAAGGTGGTGATCGACCATCGCGGCCATGACGGCGGGCAGGTGGTCATCAGCTACAAGACGCTGGAACAACTGGACGATCTTTGCCAGCTTCTGTCGCAGACCCGCTGAGGTTCAACCCTCGGGCCGGGTCCAGATGAAGGCCAGCACGCCCACCAGTCCGACCGCCTGCGGCGCTATCACCCGCCAGGAAAAGCCCAGCGCCACCGACATCACCAAGGCAGCCGCGACCGAGGCGGTCGAGAACCATTTCGACCGGCGCGAAATCGCCCCGCGCTCGTTCCAGTCGCGGACCGGCGGGCCAAGGTTCGGGTGGTCCAGCAGCCAGTCGTGCAGCCGTTGCGAGCTGCGGCTGAAGCAGAAGGCGGCGGCCAACAGGAACGGCACGGTCGGCAGAAACGGCAGGAACAGGCCGACAAAGCCGAGCGCGACGCAGATCAGCCCGGCGAGCGTCCAGAGCGTGCGGATCATGCCAGCAACTCCCGCAATATGGCGTTGAGTACCGGGCGGCCGGCCCGGGTTGCTATCAGGCGCGATCCGTCGCGGGACACCATGCCGATCTCCTGCAGATGCGCCAGCGCGGCAGGGTTCAGCGGCTGGCCGGCCAGAGCCTCAAAGCGCGCCATGTCGCCGCCTTCCGCCAGCCGCAGGCCCATCATCAGGAACTCGGTCGCCTGATCCGGCCCATCCAGCCGCTCGGCGCTGCCGTCGCCCGAGCCGGCTTTTTCGACCCGGTCCAGCCAGTCTCCGGGCGCCTTGGGCGCCTCGGTCGCCATCCGCCGCCCGGCCAAAGTCAGCCGTCCGTGCGCCCCCGGCCCGATCCCGGCATAGTCGCCATAGCGCCAGTAGATCAGGTTGTGACGGCTTTCCGAACCGGGGCGGGCATGGTTTGACACTTCATAGGCCGGAAGGCCGGCTTCTGCACAAATATCCTGTGTTATCAGATACATATCCGATGCCACATCGTCGATCGGCAGACCCGGAAGCTTGCCGGCGGCGGCGCGGGCGCCGAAAACCGTCCCGTCCTCGATCGTCAGCTGGTAAAGCGAAAAGTGATCGACCGCCATCGCCAGAGCCTCGCGCAGCTCGGCGGCCCAGGATTCGGCGGTCTGGTCCTGGCGGGCATAGATCAGGTCGAAGCTCACGCGCGCGAACGCCGCGCGGGCAATGTCGAAGGCGCGGCGCGCATCGGCGACCGAATGCATCCGGCCCAGCTTTTGCAGGTCGCGGTCATTCAGCGCCTGAATCCCCATCGACAGGCGATTCACCCCGCCCTCGGCATAGGCGCGGAACCGTCCGGCCTCGACCGAGCCGGGATTGGCCTCCAGCGTCACCTCAAGGTCGTTGGCCGGCCGCCAGGCGCGGCGCACCCGGTCAAGGATCGCCGCCACGACCTCGGGCTCCATCAGCGATGGCGTGCCGCCGCCGAAGAACACGCTGTTCAGCACCCGGCCCTCGGTCAGCGCCGCGACCCGGTCGATCTCGGCCAGATAGGCCGCCTGCCAGCGTTTCTGGTCGATCCGTGTCGCAACGTGGCTGTTGAAGTCGCAATAGGGGCACTTCGACGCGCAGAAGGGCCAGTGGATGTACAGCCCGAAACCGCCATTGCGCCAATCGTCCATATGTACGGATTCCGCTGGAATAGTGACTATTCCTTCAGTGCCGTGACTTCGATTTCGACCTTCATCTCCGGCTTGATGAGGCCGGCGATCACCATGGTGGCCGCCGGCCGGATCTCGCCCAGAATCTCGCCCAACACCGGCGCGATCGCATCGGCAAATACGGCGTCGGTGATCGTGTACTGGACCCGGACGATGTCGGCCAAGGTAAAGCCGCCCTGTTCCAGTGCCCAGCCGATCGTGTCAAAGCAGTTGCGGGTTTGCTGGGCTACGTCCGCGGGCATGGTCATCGTCGCGTAATCATAGCCGGTGACGCCCGAGACAAAGCACCAGGGCCCTTTCACCACGGCACGGCTGTAGCCCATGGCGCGCTCGAACGGCGATCCGGTCGAAATCAGTTGCATGCTAGTCTCCGAAGAGGGCGGTCAGCTTTTTGAACGCATCGGCGCGATGCGACAGGCGGTTCTTCTGGGTGGCGTCCATTTCGGCAAAGGTCTGGGTGTAGCCATCAGGCTGGAACATCGGGTCATAGCCGTGGCCCAGCGCGCCGCGGATCGGCCAGACCACCTGCCCGTCGACCTTGCCTTCGAAAACCTCGTCGTGCCCGTCCGGCCAGGCCAGGACCAGGGTGGCGCGAAAGCGGGCGCGGCGCGGCAGCGGTGCCGCGACGGCATCCAACTCGGTCCAGGTGCGGGTCATCGCCTGCAGGAAGTCGCGCCCGTTCGGCGTTGCCGCCCAGTCGGCAGTATAGACCCCCGGCCGGCCGCCCAGCGCCTCGACCTCGATGCCCGAATCGTCGGCCAGCGCCGGAAGGCCGGTCGCGTTGGCCGCGGCGTGAGCCTTGATCCGGGCATTGCCCAGGAAGGTGGTTTCGGTTTCGGCTGGCTCCGGCAGGCCAAGCGCGGCCGCGCCGACGCACTGCACCCCGTAGGGCGCCAGCAGCGCGGCGATCTCGTCCAGCTTGCCCTGATTGTGGGTGGCGACCAGCAGCCTGTCGCCCCGGAACCGCCTCATCCCAGCGCCGCCTTCTGCGCGGCAACCAGCGCGGCGGCCCCGGCTTCGGACAGGTCGAGCAGCTTGCCCATTTCCTCGCGCGAAAAGGTCGCGCCCTCGGCCGACATCTGCACCTCGATCAGCCGCCCGCGCCCGGTCAGGATGAAGTTGCCGTCGGTCCCGGCCTCGCTGTCCTCGGCATAATCCAGGTCGACAACCGGCTGGCCGGCGTAGATGCCGCAGCTGACGGCGGCGACATGGTCGATGATCGGATCGCTGACGATGATCCCGGCCTTCAAGAGCTTGTTGACCGCCAGCCGCAATGCGACCCAGCCGCCGGTGATCGAGGCGCAGCGGGTGCCGCCGTCGGCCTGGATCACGTCGCAATCCACGACGATCTGGCGTTCGCCCAGCGCCACCCGGTCGACGCCGGCGCGCAGCGCCCGGCCGATCAGCCGCTGGATTTCCTGGGTGCGCCCCGATTGCTTGCCGGCTGCGGCCTCGCGGCGGTTGCGGGTGTTGGTTGCCCGAGGCAGCATCCCGTATTCGGCCGTCACCCAGCCGAGGCCGGTGCCCTTCAGGAAGGGCGGCGCCTTGTCTTCGATCGTCGCCGTGCAGATCACCTGCGTGTCGCCGCAACGGATCAGGCACGATCCTTCGGCATGTTTGGTCACCCCGGTTTCAATCGAAATCGGGCGCATTTCGTCAAGTTTCCGGCCTGAGGGGCGCATCGTCTTGGTCCTTCGGATCTGGTTTCGCCCATTAGAGTGGCGGGGACCGCCGATGCAACCCCGATTGACCCGATTGACGCGCGGCCCGCGCGCTCTTTATTGACTATGGGAGGTTCCGCCGATGAATGACGGTCAGAAAATCCTGTCGCAGATGAACGACCGCTCGCGCGAGGTGTTTCGCCGGGTGGTCGAAGGCTATCTCGACAGCGGCGATCCGATCGGGTCGCGGTCGCTGACCCGCTCGATGAGCGAGCGGCTGTCGGCGGCGACCATCCGCAACGTGATGCAGGATCTGGAGTTTCTGGGCCTGCTTGACAGTCCGCATGTTTCGGCGGGGCGGATTCCGACCCAGCTGGGCCTGCGCATGTTCGTCGACGGGTTGATGGAGGTTTCGACCGTCACCCTTGCCGACCGGCAGGCGATGGACGCGACCGTCGCCAGCGCCGAATCCGACGTGGGCTCGCTGCTCGACCGGGTCGGCGCGGCGCTGTCGGGCATCACCCACGGTGCCAGCCTGGTGCTGACGCCAAAGCAGGAAGCCCCGATTCGCCATATCGAATTCGTGTCGCTGGCGCCGGATCGAGCGCTGGTGGTGCTGGTCTTTGCCGATGGGCAGGTCGAGAACCGCCTGTTCGTTCCGCCCGCCGGGCTGACGCCTTCGTCGATGCGCGAGGCGGCGAATTTCCTCAATGCCCGGGCCGCCGGCCGCACCATATCCGAACTGCGCAGCGAGATGCGGCGCGAAATCGTGGCCCACCGGCAAGAGTTGGACATTCTGGCGCGCGAACTGGTCGAAAGCGGTGTCGCGCTTTGGGAAAACCCCGGCGAATCGCAGGAACGGCTGATCGTCCGCGGCCAGTCCAACCTGCTGGACCGGGCCGCCGAGGCCGACCTGACCCGGATCCGCGTCCTGTTCGACGATCTGGAACGCAAGCGCGACATCGCCGAGTTCCTCGAACTGGCCGAAACCGGCGAGGGCGTGCGCATCTTCATCGGCTCGGAGAACAAACTTTTCTCACTTTCGGGTTCCTCTCTGGTGGTTTCTCCCTATATGAACGCGGATCGGAAGATCATCGGCGCCGTGGGCGTGATCGGGCCGACGCGGCTGAACTACGGCCGCATCGTTCCGATCGTCGATTATACGGCGCAGCTTGTGGGCAGGATCCTGTCCGGCGAGCGCAAGGGATAGAACTGATGAGCGAGATGAAGAAAGACGAGTTGGCCGAAGACCAGGCCCTGATGGGCGACGAATTGCTGGAAGATGACCCGATGGTCGCCGAGCTTGAGGCGGTCAAGGTCGAGCGCGACGAATTGCGCGATCGGTTCATGCGGGCCCTGGCGGACGCCGAGAATATCCGCAAACGCGGCGAGCGCGACCGGCGCGAGGCCGAACAATACGGCGGCTCGAAGCTCGCCAAGGATCTGCTGCCGGTCTATGACAACCTCAAGCGCGCCATCGACTCCGTGGGCGACGAACAGCGCGCCGCCGCGCAGGCGGTGATCGAGGGGGTCGAACTGACCCTGCGCGAACTTGTCAACGTGCTGACCCGCCACGGGGTGGTGCCGATCGTGCCTCAGGCCGGCGATCCGTTCGACCCGCGCCACCATCAGGCGATGTTCGAGGCGCCGCTGCCCGGCACCAAGGCCGGCGACATCATCCAGGTGATGACCGAAGGTTTCCTGCTGCACGACCGGCTGCTGCGGCCGGCGCAGGTGGGCGTGAGTTCGACGCCGAAGTCGTGAGGGCCGGCGGGGGTTTCATGCCCCCCCACCTCCATTCAGTCATGCCAAAAAAAACGGCCGGGCGGCTCAGCCGCGCTGGTCCTGCAGCGCCCGCTTCAGGTCATAAAGCGCCGCCAGCGCCTGCAGGGGCGTCATCTCGTCGGGATGCAGCGCCTTCAGCTGTTCCTCGACCTGTGATGGGCCCTTGTGCGGGCGCGAAACCGGCGGAGCGGGCGCGGCGCTGAACAGGGGAAGGTCGTCGATCAGCGTGTGCTTGCGGGTGCCGCCTTCGCGCTCGCCTTTTTCCAACGCCTCCAGCACCACCTTGGCCCGTTCGACCACCGTTTGCGGCAGCCCGGCGAGACGGGCGACCTGCACGCCATAGGAACGGTCGGCCGCGCCCTTGCGCACCTCGTGCAGGAAGATGACCTCGCCCTGCCATTCCTTGACCGCGACAGTGGCGTTTTCGACGCCGGCCAGCTTGCCGGCCAGCGCGGTCATCTCATGGTAGTGGGTGGCGAACAGCGCCCGGCAGCGGTTGGTTTCGTGCAGATGTTCCAAGGTCGCCCAGGCGATCGACAGGCCGTCATAGGTGGCGGTGCCGCGGCCGATCTCGTCAAGGATGACCAGCGCCCGGTCGTCGGCCTGGTTGAGAATGGCGGCGGTTTCGACCATCTCGACCATGAAGGTCGACCGGCCGCGCGCCAGGTCGTCGGCCGCGCCGACCCGGCTGAACAGTTGGCTGACCAGCCCGATATGGGCGCGTTCGGCCGGCACGAACGACCCGGCCTGGGCCAACAGCGCGATCAGCGCGTTCTGGCGCAGGAAGGTGGATTTCCCGGCCATGTTCGGCCCGGTCAGCAGCCAGATCGCCGGGGTATCCGCGCCGGTCAGCAGGCAGTCGTTGGCGACGAAGGGCTGGCCCGACCGTTTCAGCGCCCGCTCGACCACCGGATGACGGCCACCTTCGACAAGAAAGGCGTGGCTGTCGTCGACGGTCGGTTCGACCCAGTTGCCGGCGCGGGCCAGGTCGGCGAAGGCGGCGGCCAGGTCGATTTCGGCCAGCGCCCGCGCCGCCGCGCCGATCCGCGCAGCATCGGCCAGAACCAGCGCTTTCAGGCTGTCATAGAGCCGCTTTTCGATCTCGACCGCGCGGTTTCCGGCGTTGAGAATCCGCGTTTCCAGCTCGCTCAGCGCCAGGGTGGTGAAGCGCACCTGGTTGGCGGTGGTCTGGCGATGGATGAAGGTCGCGCTCAGCGGCGGCGACATCATCCGCGCGGCGTGTGTGTCGGTGGTTTCGATGAAATAGCCCAGCACATTGTTGTGCTTGACCTTCAGGCTGGGAATGTCGGCCAAGGCCACATATTCGGCCTGCATCGCCGCAATCACCGCCCGGCCGTCGTCGCGCAGCCGCCGGGCTTCGTCGAGATCGGGATCGAAGCCACGGGCGATGAAGCCGCCGTCGCGGACCAGAAGCGGCGGGTCGTCGGCCAGAGCCCTGCCCAGCTGGCCACAAAGGTCATCGAAGCCAAGCAGGTCACCGGCGGCGCCGGCCAGCAGGGCCGGCGCGTCCGAGCCAAGGGCGGCAGCGATCTCTACCGCGCCCAGCAGTCCGGCGCGGATCGCCGACAGGTCGCGGGGGCCGCCCCGGTCCATCGCCAGCCGCGACAGGGCGCGGTCGATGTCGGGCACCGACTTCAGCGCGGTGCGCAGGTCTTCGGCCAGTGCGGCGCTGCCCGCCAGATGGCGCACGGCGGCGTGGCGGGCGTGGATTTCCGCCAGGGTCCGCGAAGGCGCCGACAGGCGGCGATCCAGAAGCCGCCCGCCGCCGGCCGTCATCGTCCGGTCGATGGCGGCGATCAGCGAGCCTTCGCGCCCGCCCGACAGGCTTTGGGTGATCTCGAGGTTGCGGCGGGTCGCGGCGTCGATCTGCAGCGATCCGCCGGCGGTTTCCTTGACCGGCGGGCGCAACAGCGGCAGCCGGCCGCGCTGGGTCAGGTCCAGATATTCGACGATTGCACCCATCGCCGCGATCTCGGCCCGGCTGAAGCTGCCGAACGGGTCCAGCGTGTTTACCGCGAACAGATCGCACAGCCGCCGCTCGCCGCCCTGGCTGTCGAACGCGCCGCGCGCCAGAGGGGTCAGCGCCAGCCCGAGGTCGGCGGCAGCGTCGATGAATTCGCCTTCGCGAGCCTCGCTGACCAGGAGCTCGCGGGGCGCCAGACGCGCCAGTTCGGGGACCAGCCGCACCTGCGGGCAGGCAATCACCCTGAGTTCGCCGGTCGAGATGTCGGCCCAGGCCAGCGCCGCCTGATCGCGCACCTCAGCCCAGGCGGCCAGGAAATTGTGCCGCCGCGCCTCGAGCAGCGATTCCTCGGTCAGGGTGCCGGGTGTCACCAGCCGCACTACGTCGCGGGCGACGACCGACTTTGCCCCGCGTTTCTTCGCCTCGGCCGGGTCTTCCATCTGCTCGGCGATGGCGACGCGGAAGCCCTTGCGGATCAGGGTCAGCAGATAGCCCTCGGCGGCATGGACCGGAACGCCGCACATCGGGATGTCGCGGCCCAGATGCTGGCCGCGCTTGGTCAGGGCAATATCCAGCGCCGCCGCCGCCGCCTCGGCATCGGCAAAGAACATCTCGTAGAAGTCGCCCATCCGGTAGAACAGCAGCGCATCGGGATAGCGCCCCTTGATCTCCAGATATTGCGCCATCATTGGCGTGACCATGCCGTCTGTAGTATCCACCTTGCCCCCCGAAACCGTCCCGACCTTACAGAACCGCTTCTTGCCCGAAAAGCGGGATTTCCTTTATCGCTAACAGCCACAGCCCGCCGTTGTGACGGACCGCGCAGGCCGGTAAGAGGACGGAAACGAGGAAGGAACCGTCGCAAATGAGCCCGAAGAACCGCGTCACGCCCGAAGAGGCCTTGGCCTATCACCTCAATCCGGTTCCGGGGAAATACGAAATCAACGCCTCCAAGCCGATGGCGACGCAGCGCGACCTGTCGCTGGCCTATTCGCCGGGTGTCGCCGTGCCGGTCGAGGCGATCGCCGAACGGCCCGAGACCGCCTATGACTATACGACCAAGGGCAACATGGTCGCGGTCATCTCGAACGGAACGGCGATCCTTGGCCTTGGCAACCTGGGCGCGCTGGCCTCCAAGCCGGTGATGGAGGGCAAGGCGGTCCTGTTCAAGCGCTTCGCCGACGTGAACGCCATCGACATCGAGCTTGATACCGAGGACCCCGAAGAGATCATCCAGGCGGTCCGGCTGATGGGGCCGACCTTCGGCGGCATCAACCTTGAGGACATCAAGGCGCCCGAATGCTTCATCATCGAACAGCGCCTGAAAGAGATGATGGACATTCCGGTGTTCCATGACGACCAGCACGGGACGGCGGTGATCTGCGCCGCGGGACTCATCAACGCGCTGGAACTGTCGGGCAAGAAGATCGGCGATGTGAAGATCGTCCTGAACGGCGCCGGGGCGGCGGGCATCGCCTGCCTGGAGCTGCTGAAGGCGATGGGCGCCAAGCACGACAACTGCATAATGTGCGACACCAAGGGCGTGATCTGGCAGGGCCGGACCGAGGGGATGAACCAGTGGAAGTCCGCCCATGCCGCCCGGACCGAGGCCCGCACACTGGATGACGCGATGCGCGGCGCCGACGTGTTCCTGGGCGTGTCGGCCAAAGGCGCGGTGACGCCTGAAATGGTGGCCAGCATGGCCGAAAATCCGGTCATCTTCGCGATGGCCAACCCCGACCCCGAGATCACCCCCGAAGAAGCGCATGCGGTCCGCGCCGACGCGATCGTGGCGACCGGGCGGTCGGACTATCCCAATCAGGTCAACAACGTCCTGGGCTTTCCCTACCTGTTCCGGGGCGCGCTCGACATCCATGCCCGCGCCATCAACGACGAGATGAAGATCGCCTGCGCCGAGGCCTTGGCGAAGCTTGCGCGCGAGGACGTGCCGGACGAGGTGGCGATGGCCTATGGCCGCAAGCTGGCGTTCGGGCGCGACTACATCATTCCGACACCTTTCGACCCGCGGCTGATCCACGTGATTCCGCCGGCCGTGGCCCGGGCGGGCATGAAGACCGGCGCGGCGCGGCGGCCGATCGTCGACATGGCGGCCTATGAACTTTCCCTCAAGGCGCGGATGGACCCGACCGCGACGATCCTGCAGGGCATCCACGCCCGCGCCCGCGCCGCCCAGGCGCGGATGATCTTCGCCGAAGGCGACGATCCGCGGGTGCTGAAAGCGGCGGTCGCCTATCAGCGGGCGGGCCTTGGCAAGGCGCTGATCGTTGGGCGCGAGGCGGACGTGAAGGAAAAGCTGGCCGCCGAAGGGCTGGCCGAGGCGGCGCGCGAGCTGGAGGTGGTAAACGCCGCCAACACCCGCCATCTGCAGGTCTACAAGGAATTCCTTTACGAGCGCCTGCAACGCAAGGGCTTCGACAGCCACGACATCCACCGGCTTGCCGCCCGCGACCGCCATGTGTTTTCGGCGCTGATGCTGGCGCATGGGCACGGCGACGGGCTGGTGACCGGCGCGACCCGCAAATCGGCGCATGTGCTCGACCTCATCAACCATGTGTTCGACGCCCGCCCGTCGGACGGGGCCGCCGGGATCACCGCCATCGTTCACAAGGGCCGCATCGTGCTGATCGGCGACACGCTGGTGCATGAATGGCCGGAGGAGGAAGACCTGGCCAACATCGCCCAGCGCGGGGCGCATGTGGCGCGGGGTCTCGGGCTTGATCCGCGGGTGGCGTTCCTGTCTTTCTCGACCTTCGGCTATCCGGTGTCGGAGCGGGCGACCAAGATGCACCAGGCGCCGCGGGTGCTGGACCGCCGCGGGGTCGATTTCGAATATGACGGCGAAATGACCGTCGACGTGGCGCTGAACCCCGAGCGGATGGCGCAATATCCGTTCTGCCGTCTGACCGGCCCGGCCAACGTGCTGGTGGTGCCGGCCCGGCACTCGGCCTCGATCTCGGTCAAGCTGATCCAGGAGATGGCGGGGGCGACGGTGATCGGGCCGATCCTGACCGGCGTCAACAAGCCGATCCAGATCTGTTCGACCGGCTCGACCGTCAACGACATCCTCAACATGGCGGTCATCGCCGCCTGCAAGCTGGGCCAGACCGGATGATCTTCAACCTCGGCTCGATCAACATCGACCATTTCTACCGGGTGCCGCACCTGCCGGCGCCGGGCGAGACGCTGGCGGCCAGCGGCTATGCGATGGGGCTGGGCGGCAAGGGCGCCAACCAATCCGCCGCCGCCGCCAAGGCCGGAGCGAAGGTCGCCCATATCGGGGCGGTGGGGGCCGAAGGGGTCTGGGCGCGCGACCGGCTGCAAGGCTGGGGCGTGAACGTCGACCATGTGGCGGTGATCGACGGGCCGTCGGGGCATGCGATCATCAATGTCGACGATGGCGGCGAGAACAACATCGTGCTGTTTCCGGGCGCCAACCGGGCCATGCCGTTCGAGCTGGTCGAACGGGCGCTGGCCGGGGCTTCGGCCGGTGATCTGCTGATCCTGCAGAACGAAACCGCCCATCAGGCCGAAGCCGCGGCGCTGGCGCGGGCCAGGGGGATGCAGGTCATCTACTCCGCCGCGCCGTTCGACGTGGCGGCCGTGCGCGCGGTTCTGGGGCAGGTCACGGTTCTGGCTCTGAACGCGGTCGAGGCCGAACAGCTGTGCGCCGCGCTGGGCTGCGGACTCGACCGGATCGAGGTGCCGGAAATCCTGGTGACGCGCGGCGCGCAGGGCGCGGAATGGCATTCGCGCGCCGGTGGGCATGCGGCTGCGGCGGCGCTGAAGGTGGCGGCGGTGGATACGACCGGGGCCGGCGACACGTTCGCGGGCTATTTCGCCGCCGGGCGCGACCGGGGCCTTGCGCCGCAGGCCGCGCTGGAATGGGCGGGTGCGGCGGCGGCGCTGAAGGTGACGCGGCGCGGCACCGCCGACGCCATTCCGACCGCAGCTGAAGTCGCGGCGTTCCTGGCTGACCGGGGTGGCTCTGCATCCACTGGCTAGTGGACAAAGGCGGCGGCAGCGCCCCAAAGCTCCCTGATCCGCGCGTCGCGGCCGCAGGCCTTGCGGTAGAAGGCATAGGCGGACGACTGGACCTTGGGGCCGCGGCGGGTCAGCACCCAGCCGGTGCCCTTGTAATAGTCCTGATGATAATCCTCAGCCTTCCAGAAATGCGCGGCCGGCAGGATCGGGGTGACGATCTTGCGCCCGAGGTCGGCCTCGGCCTTGGCGACCTCGGCGGTGGCCACCTGCCTTTGCGCATCGTCCTTCACGAAGATGGCCGAACGGTAGCTCGGTCCCCGGTCGCAGAACTGGCCGCCGGCGTCGATCACGTCGGTTGACCGCAGGAAAAGCCGGATCAGCTCGGCATAGCTGACCCGGCCGGGGTCGAAGGTGATCTGCACCGCCTCGTAGTGGCCGGTGCTTTCGGTCTTGACGTCGTCATAGGTCGGGTTGTCCAGCATGCCGCCGGTATAGCCCGAGATCACATCGCCGACCCCCGGCACGCTTTCAAAATTCGCCTCGACGCACCAGAAACAGCCCCCCGCAAGGATGGCGGTATCGGCGCGGGCCGCCAGCGGCGCGGCCATCAGGACCAGAAGGGCGAGTATGAAGCGCATGGCATCCTCCTGCGCTTACCGGAGTGGACGCGACCGGCGATCCGGGCAAATCAGTTTCGCGTGAAACAACGTCTGGCCTTTGCCCGCGCCGCGGCCATCGGCGTCGTCCAGCAGGCCCGGCGCCCGGTCAGCCCTTCTTTGCCACCCGCGCGTTCCGCGTTGCGATCAGCTTCAGCCGCAGCGCGTTCAGGCGGATGAAGCCGGCGGCGTCCTTCTGGTCGTAGGCGCCGGCGTCTTCCTCGAAGGTCACATGCTTCTCGCTGTAAAGCGAATGGTCCGACCAGCGCGCCACGGTGCGGGCCGAGCCCTTGTAAAGCTTCACCCGCACGGTGCCGGTGACATGCTCCTGGCTCTTGTCGATCAGGGCCTGCAGCATTTCGCGTTCGGGGCTGAACCAGAAGCCGTTGTAGATCAGTTCCGCATAGCGCGGCATGATCGAATCCTTCAGGTGGCCGGCGCCGGCGTCCAGGGTGATCTGTTCGATGCCGCGATGCGCCTCCAGGAGGATCGTGCCGCCGGGGGTTTCGTAGAGCCCGCGCGACTTCATGCCGACGAAGCGGTTTTCCACCAGGTCAAGGACACCGACCCCATGCTTGCCGCCCAGTTCGTTCAGCCTGGTCAAGATCGTGGCGGGCGACATGCGGGTGCCGTTGATCGCGACTGCATCGCCCTTTTCAAAGGTGATTTCCACCATTTCGGGCTGGTCGGGGGCCTTTTCCACCGGCACCACCCGCTGCAGGACGAATTCCGGCGCCTCTTCGGCGGGGTTTTCCAGGACCTTGCCTTCCGAGGAGGTGTGCAGGAGGTTGGCGTCGACGCTGAATGGGGCCTCGCCGCGCTTGTCCTTGGCGATCGGAATCTGGTTGGCCTCGGCGAACTCCAGAAGCTTGGTGCGGCTGGTCAGGTCCCATTCGCGCCAGGGAGCGATGACCTTGATCGCCGGGTTCAGCGCATAGGCGCTCAGCTCGAACCGCACCTGGTCGTTGCCCTTGCCGGTGGCGCCGTGGGCCACGGCATCGGCGCCGCAGGCTTCGGCGATGCGCACCAGATGCTTGGAAATCAGCGGCCGGGCGATCGAGGTGCCGAGGAGATACAGCCCTTCGTAAAGCGCGTTGGCGCGGAACATCGGGAAGACGAAGTCGCGCACGAACTCCTCGCGCACGTCGACGATATGGATGTTCTCGGGCTTGATCCCCATCAGCAGCGCCTTCTGGCGCGCCGGTTCAAGCTCTTCGCCCTGGCCGAGGTCGGCGGTAAAGGTCACCACCTCGCAGCCATATTCGGTCTGCAGCCACTTGAGGATGATCGAAGTATCCAGGCCGCCGGAATAGGCAAGGACGACTTTCTTGGGCGCGGACATCGGGTTCTCCTTCGCGGGCGGGTCGTGCGGCGCATATCGAAGTTTGCCCGGCGGGGCAAGAACCGCGCGGAGGGGCTGTCAAGTGGGTTGACGCCGCGCCGGGCCCAATCAATCCTGACGGGAATTGACCAACGGGAGATATCATGAAGGGTCTCAGGATCTTCACCCATTCGGTGAAGCTGGTGTTCGACAATTTCGGAATGGCGCTCAGGATTTCGGGGGTGCTGTATCTTGGCGGCGGCCTCCTGATGTTTTTGGCTATCGTGGCCGGATATGTGAGGCTGGAACAGGCCGGGCTGGCTGGCAAGGCCGCTCCCTGGGGGTGGCTGATCTTGGGGGTGGCGATCTTTAGCTTCTGCTTTCTCTGGATCGCCGTCGCCTGGCATCGCTACATCCTGTTGAACGAAGTGCCGACCGGATTGGTCCCAAGGTTCAATGGCGGCGCCATGCTCGCTTATTTCGGGCGCGGACTGTTGATCGGTATCGCGATCCTGCTTGGCGTTCTGGTGGCGGCGGTTGCCGGCGTTGTTTGCACGGGGATCGCGGCCTATCTGTTTCCCGCCGGGGCTGGGATGTTGGTTATGATCGTCCCGGGCGTACTGTTCTTTACCGTCATTCTCCTCGTCGCCTATCGCCTTGCGCCGATGCTGCCGGCTGCGGCATTGCGCGCGGACCTTCCGATGGCCGAGGCTTGGCGGCGGACGTCCGGAAACTGGGGTAGCCTTCTGATTCTCGCTCTGGTCAGTGCCCTTTTCAACGTCGTGCTTGAGATCCCTCAACGATTCCTGCTGCCGAACATGGCGGGCGCGGTCTGGTCCGTCTTGACCGTCTGGGTAGAGACGATGGTCGGTGTCAGCATCCTGACCACGCTTTACGGCCATTTCGTCGAGGGGCGCGAACTGCGCTGAACCTCAGATCTCCAGTGCTCGCGGGCCGCGATCGCTGGCCAGCGGGTGGCGGCGGTTGTGGCGGACGATCAGCGGCCGGCCCGGCGCGGGGCGGCCGAAGCGCACCAGCGTCGCGCCGCCCGCCAGGGGCGAGAACCGGCCGGACATTTGCCGCCCGTCAATCATCGTCAGTTCCGCCTCCCATTCGGCGCGTTCGGCATGGGCGCCGACGAAATCGCGCAGGTCGCCCCAGACCGGCGTGGGCAGGCACAGGGATTGCCAGTGGCGCGTGGCCTCGATGATGCTGATGCTGCCGAGCGTGGTCGCCGGGTCGACGCCCCAGAGCGCGGCATAGGCGCTGTTCGACAGGACCAGATCGCCCGACGGGGAAAAGACGGCGACCGCCTCCTCCAGCGCATTGATGACCGACTGGCCCATTTCGATTTCGCTGCGGAAGCGGCGGGTCAGCGAGATTTCGGCGGTGATATCCTCGATCAGGAAGGCCAGCGCGCCTTCGGGATGAGGCCGCCCGGTCACCCGATAGGTCTGGCCGCCGGGGAGGACCCAGGTTTCCTCGTAGGAACCGGCCGATGCCGCCTGTTCCAGATCGCTCATCTTCTGGCGCCAGCTGGCGTAGTCCTTGGGTTCGGGCAGGATGCGGCCTTCGCGCAGCCGGTCGAGGAAGGAAAACAGCGTCGGCCGCGCCGACAGGAAATCGGGCCCGAGCGCGGTCAGGTCGGTCAGCGCCGGGTTGAACAGCGCCAGTTGCCGGTTGCGGTCGAAGATCGCCAGCCCGACCGACAGATGGGCGAAGGTCTTGGTCAGGGTCTGCACGAAATCCCTGAGCGCGCCTTCGGCCCTGATCAGCCGGTCGGCGGGCAGGGCGAGGTGCAGGAAGCCCGAGCCGAGTCCGATCACATGGCAATCGAACCATTGGCCGAGCGCCGGCAGGGCGGTGCCGAGGCTCGCGCGCTTGACGAAGCCCGTGCGCTCGCCTTCGGCCGGCAGGTCGAACAGCACCGGCAAGGGCCAGACCAGTTCGTCGGTGTTCGCTGCTTGGCGCGCTGCGGCGAGATAGCATTCGTTCGCCCACTGGATCGCCCGGTCGGGGCCGGTCTTCCATACCGGCAGGGGCAGGGCGCCGAGAATGTCGCGCAGCGCGGCCAGTTCTTCCTCCTGCGCGCGGACGCTGAGGCAGTCGACCGTCATTGACTGGCCTTCACGGGTCAGATCCTCAAGCGACAGGCGCAAGGCCGGGCCGGGGCGTTCGATCCGCAACCTGAGCCCGGGGTCGGCGGTGGCCGACAGGCTGGTTTCCTGCGGCGCCGAACTGTCGTGCAGGGCGGCGCCGATGCCGGGGAAGCGCGCGCCGAGATAGGCAAACAGGCGCTGCCATTCGGTCCCCGGACCGGCGAGGGTGGCCAGCAGTTGCCGGGCGGGCGGGGTCGAATCGATCAGGTCCTGCCCGTCGAACAGGAAGACCGTGGCATCGCCGCCGCCAGCCAGCGATGGCCCGCCGGTCGCGGGCCGGCTGCCGCGCTGGGCAAACAGCGACAGAAGGACCAGGGCAACGAATGCCGAGGCAATGGATGCGCCCGCGAAAAGCAGGGCCTGAGCCACCGGAGCCACGATACTTCCCCTGAATTGCCAGCCAGTTGTCGGGCTCACTGTTTGGGGAAAAGGGTTAACAGGCCCTTAAGGCTGATGGAAAACCCCGGCGATAATGGCGTTATGGGGTGATGGGCTGGTTCTTTCCGTGGACCGGCCGGCGGGCGGTCTCGATCTGCTGGCGGGGCCAGCGCACCAGCACCGAGGCGCCCGACTTCGGCGGGCGCTCGGCCTCGGTCAGGAACGGGTCGGCCAGCGTCGAGAAGTCGAGCGTTGCGCCGGTGCGCTCCAGCAGGGTCTTGGCGATGAACAGGCCAAGACCCATGCCTTCGTAGGGGCCGCGGGCGCCGCCCGACGGTTCGGCCCGGGAACGGCCGTGCATGAACGGGTCGCCGATCCGGTCGATGACGCCGGGCGGAAAGCCCGGGCCGTCGTCGGTGATGCGAACCTCCAGGAACTGGTCGGTCCAGGTCGGTTCGATCCAGACATTTCCGCGAGAAAAGTCGACGGCGTTCTGGATAAGGTTGCGCAGGCCGTGGATGATCTCGGGCCGGCGTTCGACCGCCGGCTGGTTCGGCAGGTCTGCCTCGGGCAGGTCCATGTGGAGGCTGGCACCCCGCCGGCTGTGCGGTTCGGCGGCCTCCTCGATCACTGTCACGAAAGGCGCGGCATGCAGGTGCAGGTCGTCATTGCCGCGCCGGCCCATCGCCCGCAGGATGTCGCGGCAACGGTCGGCCTGGTCGCGGATCAGTTCGGCGTCGGCACGGAGCGCGGGCTGGTCTGCTAGTTCGTCGGCCAGTTCGCTGCTGGCCAGCTTGATGGTGGCCAGGGGCGTGCCCAGTTCGTGCGCCGCGGCGGCCACCACGCCCGACAGGTCGGTCAGCTTCTGTTCGCGGGCGAGCGCCATCTGGGTGGCCAGCAGCGCGTCGCCCATCGAATGCAGCTCGCCGCTGACCCGCCGGGCGTAAAGCGCCAGGAACACCACGCCGATGACGATGGCCAGCCAGAAGCCGAAACCGAACTCGTCGGACACCAGGATCTCGCTGCCGTCGCCATGTTGCAAGGGCGCATCGAACCAGGCCAGCGCGGTGACCAGGATCACGGTCAGCCCGCAGACCAGGATCGTCGCCCGGCCTTCCAGCGCCGTGGCGGCGATGGTCGCGGGGGCGAGGATCAGGAGCGCGAAGGGGTTGTTCAGCCCGCCGGTCAGGTAGAGCAGCGCCGACAGTTGCAGGCTGTCGAACATCAGGGCCGCCAGCGCCTCGGCCTCGGTCAGGCGGCGGTTGCGGGCGAAGAGCACACCCGAGATCAGGTTGGCGACGACCGACAGGCCGACCAGCAGCAGGCAGGGCAGCACCCGGATGGCGATGTCGAAATACCAGACCGCCGCCACGATGGCTGTCAGCTGCCCGGCAACCGCCATCCAGCGCAGCAGGACCAGCGTCCGCAGCCTGACCCAGTTGGCCCGGCCGGTCTGGGTTTCGAACCCGATGGCCTGTCGTGTTTCGGTCATCTCCTCGTGTCCTGTCGCTTCAGATGGACGGATGACATTGATAGTCGTCGCCGGATCGGCAATCAATGTGGCCGATTGTCGGACGACGGAGTTGCACATGGCAGTATCAACAGCACGCTATGCGGTGGCGGCCATCGCCGCCGTCGCGGTTGGCCTTGTGGCGACCTGGAGCGTGACGCGGCGGGCGGGGACGGATGCGTTTGCGGCCTGCGGCGCGTCGCAGGTGGCCGGCGGCGGCGCCGCGATCGGCGGGCCCTTCACGCTGACCAACGCGGACGGCAAGCGCGTGACCGACAAGGATGTGCTGGCCAAGCCGTCGCTGGTGTATTTCGGCTATACCAACTGCCCCGATGTTTGCCCCACCGATGCGGCGCGTAATGCCCAGGCGGTCGATATACTGGAAGAAAAGGGCGACGATGTCACGCCGGTCTTCATCTCGGTCGATCCGCGCCGCGACACGCCGGCCGCGCTGAAGGAATGGACCGGGTTCATGCACCCCAAGATGATCGGCCTTACCGGCACGCCCGAGGAATTGAAGGCCGTGGCGCTGGAATACAAGACCTACTTCCAGGTCCCGGACAATCCGCCGGACCAGAATTACGAGGTCGAGCACATGACCCAGACCTATCTGATGATGCCGGGGATCGGGTTTGTCGACTTCTTCAACCGCGACGATTCCGCCGACAAGGTCGCCGACCGGACGGCCTGTTTCATCGAGGCCGCAAAAGGCGCAAATTGACCCGACACGGCCAGGCTCTTAGAAGCCTCGCGATCAGCGGAAAGGACAGGCGATGACCGAGGGCGAATTTTCTGAACTGGGGCCAGACCGGACCTTGCTGCTGGTCGATGACGACAAGGCCTTTGTCACCCGATTGGCGCGGGCGATGGAAAAGCGCGGGTTCATTGCCGAAACCGCCGAAAGCGTGACCGAGGGCCGGGCCATAGCCGAAACCCGCCCGCCCGCCTATGCGGTGGTCGACCTGCGGCTTGAGGACGGCAACGGCCTGGACGTGGTCGACATGCTGCGGCGTCACCGGCCGGACTGCCGGATCGTGGTCCTGACCGGATATGGTGCGATTGCGACGGCGGTGGCGGCGGTGAAGTTCGGGGCCATCGACTATCTGTCGAAACCGGCCGATGCCAACGATGTGACCAACGCGCTTCTGGCGCGCGGAGAAGGGCCGCCGCCGCCCGACAATCCGATGTCGGCCGACCGGGTTCGCTGGGAACATATCCAGCGCGTCTATGAATTGTGCGACCGAAATGTTTCGGAAACAGCCCGCAGGCTCAGCATGCACCGTCGCACATTGCAGAGAATACTGGCAAAACGCAGCCCGAAATAGCGCCCAGCCTGTCCGAAAGGATAATACTTGCCGCTTGAATTCGAATTGCGGCTCTGCGATTTTTGTCTTGGCAATCAGTAATGGGGTGGACGAATGAAAATAGATCTCGATTCCTTGTCGTTGAAAGAACTCAGGGATCTTCACGCACAAACCGCCAGGGCGATCGCTAATTTCGTCGACCGCAAGAAACAGCAGGCGATCGCGACGCTTGAAGAACAGGCGCGCGCGCTTGGCTATTCGCTGAACGAACTGGTAAGCGCGGCCCCGGCGCGCAAACGGCGCCCGGCGCGGGCGAAATATGCCAATCCCGCCAATGCCGCTGAAACCTGGACCGGACGGGGACGCAAGCCACGCTGGGTCGAAGCGGCGCTGAAATCGGGGCGCAGCCTGGAAAGCCTGCTCATCAAGTAGGATCGTTGCCGCGCTCAGGTCGCGGACAAAAGGGTTGCGTGCCGGTGGACATAGTCGGCGCGCACATCCTTGGGCGGGCGCAGCCTGATCTTCAGCCCCGCCAGCTCGACGGACTGCGGACGGCCGAAGAACCTGTCGGCCTCGGCTGCGGCGAATCCGGCGATCTGCACCGCCTCCAGCCAGGCGGAAATGCGGTCGGCGCGCTTGATCTCGCGCTTGACCTCGGCGGGCAGGATTGCCGGCAGGCCGAAGCGCAGATGGACGGCGGCGGCAAGCCGGGCGTCCAGGTGGCCATAAGCTTCGCCGATTGCCGCCTTGACCGGGCTGATCATGTCGCCGATCACATATTCCGGCGCGTCGTGCAAAAGCGCGGCCAGTTGCCAGCGGGCACCGATGCCGGGGTTCAGGCGGGTGAAGATTTCCTCGACCAGCAGCGAATGTTCGGCCACCGAATAGGGCCAGTCGCCGATCGTCTGGCCGTTCCAGCGGGCGACGAAGGACAGGCCGTGGGCGATGTCCTCGACCTCGATATCCAGCGGCGCAGGATCAAGCAGATCGAGCCTACGCCCCGACAGCATCCGTTGCCAGGCTCGGGCGGCTTTGGGCGGCATGGGAACCTCTTTGCGGCCCTCTTGCTAGCGCGGCGGGCCGTGCGGGACAATCGCCGGGGGCAAATTTTTCGATCCATCGCTGAATTCAGGTTCTGGTGAGCCCATATTGGTTGACGGAAATGGTCAACATGGAGAACTGCCATGCTGTGCAAATCGCTCATGACCGCCGCCCTGGTCTTTGGCGCTGCCGCGCTTGGCCCGCCGGCCTTTGCCGGACCGATCGAGACGCTGCCCTGCTTCCAGCGCGCGGACATCGTCGAGGCGCTGACGAAATCCTACCGGGAACAACCGGCCGGCTTCGGGCTGCAAGGCACCGACCTGATGGTCGAACTCTGGTATGCGCCCGAATCCGGGACTTTCACCATTCTGCTGTCGCGTCCGGACGGCATCAGTTGCCTGCTGGTTTCCGGCGGCGACTGGCAACCGCAGCCGCAGCCGCGCGCCGGCCTTGCCGGATAGGCAGCCGGCGACCCGCGGCGCTCGCGCCTTGACGGACGTCCGGCGCTGTGCGCTCCTCGGTCCAGGTGCAGTTCAACCAGATACCGCGCAGATGCCAGCGAAGTTCCGCCAAGGATGGCGCGATCATGGATGACCGGGACAGCACGCAGATCGAACTGATCCGCGTGTTCTGCATCCTTTCGATGATGTGGGCCCATGTCAGCCCCGGCCTTTCGATCCCGTCGGCGGTCAATGGCGGTACGTTCGACTGGCTGGGCAACATCCTGGGCCACACGCTCGGCCGGGTCAGCGTTACGACGCTGAGCTTCATTTCGGGGTTCCTGCTGTGGCAAAGTCAGGAATCGCGCCGTATGCGCGACATCGTCCTGCACCGGTTCGGTGCGGTGGTGGTGCCGATGCTGGCCTGGAGCGCAATCTTCCTGATCCTCGCGGTCTTCAAGGAGTTCGCCCTCGGCCATCCCTCGACCGCGCTGCGCAGCATCACGCCCGATGCGCGGGGTCTGATCGACGCCTGGACGGGCGTGGGTGGGCCGATGGCCAACGCCTCGCTGTTCTTTCTGCGCGATCTCTTCGTGGCGACGGTGCTGCTGTGCCTGGCCGCGCCCTTGTTCGACCGGGCGCCCTGGCTGGTGGTGGGCGCGATTCTGGCCGCGACGCTGGCGCAGGTCACGGCGCCGGTGGTCTTTCGTCCGTCGATCCTGTGCTTCATGGCGCTGGGCGCCTGGGCCAACAGGCGCGGGTTGACCATTGGCTGGCTGTCGCGCCCGGCGGTGGCGCTGACCGCCGGGTTCGTACTGGTGGCGACCGGGCTGCTGCTGGCGCATGGCCGCGAAGCGGCAGGCGACCTGATCGTCCGTGCGATCGACCTGGTGCGGCGCGGCAGCGTCGGGGCGTTCGTGCTGGCGCTGACCGGGGCGGGAATGCGGCTGTTCCCGCTGGGTCGGGTCGCGCGGCTTGGGCGCCACAGTTTCCTGGCCTATCTCAGCCATGCATCGGTGATCGGGCTCTTCTGGGTGTTGTGGACGGCGCGGGTCGGCGATCAGAACGCCGCC
Source organism: Paracoccaceae bacterium (assembly GCA_046348855.1). Lineage (GTDB taxonomy): Bacteria > Pseudomonadota > Alphaproteobacteria > Rhodobacterales > Rhodobacteraceae > TMP-24. Next base: position 65,969 of record JAXMDK010000007.1, read on the forward strand.
AGCTATCTGATCTTTTACCTCGGCACGCCATTCCTGGCCTTTGCCCTGGCGGCCGTGGCCGGCGTCCTGTTGGACCGGGGGCCGCGGACCCTGCAGCTTCTGCTGCGCGGCCGGGCACGCTGACCCTTTCGGCGCTGCCGTTTGCAGTGGACGGCCGCAGATGCTATCTGCCCGGCCAATCACCGATCGCAAGGAGCGCGCCGATGCCGAAGGACCATATCGTCAAGGACATCTCGCTGGCGGCGTTTGGCCGCAAGGAACTGGACATCGCCGAAACCGAAATGCCGGGCCTGATGGCGCTGCGCGACGAATTCGGCAAGGCGCAGCCGCTGAAAGGCGCGCGGATCGCCGGGTCGCTGCACATGACCATCCAGACCGCGGTGCTGATCGAGACGCTGACGGCGCTGGGCGCCGATGTGCGCTGGGCCTCGTGCAACATCTTCTCGACCCAGGATCACGCGGCGGCGGCAATCGCCGCGGCAGGCGTTCCGGTCTTTGCCACCAAGGGCGAAACGCTGGCGGAATACTGGGAATATACCGACCGGATCTTCCAGTTCGGCGGCGAAGGCGGCACCTGCAACATGATCCTCGACGATGGCGGGGATGCGACGCTGTACATCCTGATGGGTGCGCGCGTCGAAGCCGGCGAGAAAGACCTGATCGCCGTGCCGACCAGCGAGGAGGAAATCTGCCTCTTCAACCAGATCAGGAAGCGTCTGGCCGCCAGCCCCGGCTGGTTCACCAAGCAGCGCGCGGCCATCAAGGGTGTTTCCGAGGAAACGACCACCGGCGTCCACCGGCTTTATGAATTGCACAAGAAGGGGCTGCTGCCCTTCCCCGCGATCAACGTCAATGACAGCGTCACAAAGTCGAAGTTCGACAACAAGTACGGCTGCAAGGAATCGCTGGTTGACGGCATCCGCCGTGCCACCGATACGATGATGGCCGGCAAGGTCGCCGTGGTCTGCGGCTATGGCGACGTGGGCAAGGGTTCCGCCGCCAGCCTGCGCGGCGCCGGCGCCCGGGTGAAAGTGACCGAGATCGACCCGATCTGCGCGCTTCAGGCGGCGATGGACGGTTTTGAAGTCACGCTTCTGGAGGACGAAGTGGCGACCGCCGACATCTTCGTCACCACCACGGGCAACAAGGACGTGATCCGCATCGAGCACATGCGCGAGATGAAGAACATGGCGATCGTCGGCAACATCGGCCATTTCGACAATGAAATCCAGGTCGCGGCGCTGAAGAACCACAAGTGGACCAACATCAAGGACCAGGTCGACATGATCGAGATGCCGTCGGGCAACAAGATCATCCTTCTGTCCGAGGGCCGGCTTCTGAACCTTGGCAATGCCACGGGACACCCGTCCTTCGTGATGTCGGCCTCGTTCACCAACCAGGTGTTGGCGCAGATCGAGCTGTGGACAAAGGGCGGTGAATACAAGCCCGGCGTCTATATCCTGCCCAAGCATCTGGACGAGAAAGTCGCGCGCCTGCATCTCAAGCGGATCGGCGCCAAGCTGACCGAACTCCGCAAGGACCAGGCCGACTATATCGGGGTGACGGTGAACGGGCCCTACAAGGCCGAACATTACCGCTATTGAGCCGGTTTCAAACGGGGCGGGCCGAAAGTCGTCCGCCCTGTGCGCCAATCAGCCTGTGGCAAGTCGCGCCGCGAAAAGCCTTTGCCTTGACGGTGAACATGTCGCTATCTTTCCCCTTGGGCGTCCGCCAGGGCTGACGCTTAATGGCACAAAGCCGAAGCCACAGTTGGAGCGTGACATGGGTAAGAGAGACGAACTGATCGCCAAATATGCCGACGATCTGAAGAACAAGTGCAAGATGACGCCGGACATGGACCTTCTGACCAAGGTCACGATCGGTTGCGGCCCGTCGATCTACAATGCCGACTCGGCCACCATTGCCGCCAGCCAGCCGTCCGAACTGGAACTGGTGAAGACCAATTTCCTCGTCAAGAAGCTCGGCCTGAAGGACGGCCCGGAACTGGGCGCGGCAATCAACGCGGCGATCGAGACTTATGGCAAGTCCGAACGCAACAAATACCGGGCGGTCGTCTATTACATGCTGACCAAGCATTTCGGCAAGGAAGCGGTCTTCAAGTGACCGCTGCGGCGGGGCGTCCGGCGGGCGCCCCGCGAACCACCTGTTTTGACACAAGTTTTCAGCACTAGTTTCTTGAAGAATCGCGCCGCGCGCGCCTATCAATCAGTCAAGGGCCAGGACGGCCGAGACCATCGTGTCACAGTTGGTGCAGGGGTGCACCGGGGTGGCAAGGGTCCCGGCTCGCTGGCCGGGGCCCTTGATCCGTTTCAATCGGGCGAAACCCCGCCAAGCCCGCAGATCACCCGCCATTCCGCTTCGCTGACCGGCTGCACCGACAGGCGGGAATTGTTGACCAGAACCATCCCCTTCAACTCGGGATGGACTTTGCACACCTCCAGCGTCACCGGCTGCGCCAGGGGCCGGACGGCGCGGATATGGACGCAGTCCCAGCGCGGGTCGTCGGTCGTGCTGTCCTGAGCGCTCTCGCGGCAGACCTCGACGATGCCGACAATCTCCTTGCCGACGTTAGAATGATAGTAGAATCCGCGATCGCCGATCCGCATCGCCCGCATGTTGTTGCGCGCCTGATAGTTGCGCACCCCGTGCCACTCCTCGCCTTCGGAGCCTTTCGCCACCTGCTGATCCCAGCTCCAGGTGTCGGGTTCGGACTTGAACAGCCAGTAACGCATCAGCCGATCACCTTCTTCCATTCGATGACCGTCACGCTGTCGAACAGCCCGGCCTTGCCGTAGGGGTCGCCCGCCACCCAATCCTGCGCCGCCTTGAGGTCGTCGGCTTGCAGGATGGCCAGCGTCCCGCACATCTGGCCCCCTTCGAGGAACGGGCCGGCCATTTCGACAATGCCCGTCGCCTCGATATAGGCCAGATGGGCGGCGCGGTTGGCCTGGCGGATTTCCAGATGGCCGGGCTTGTCGCGGCAGATGACGGCAAATCTCATGTTCATTCCTTTTTCAGGGGCCGCGCCATCAGTTCGGCGACAGCCTCGTTCACCGTGATGCGCTGGTCAACCAGCGCGGCAACCATCCGCGCCACCGGCATGTCCACGCCGCGCTCCGCCGCCAGCCGGGCGGTGGCGCGGGCGGTGGCCACGCCCTCGACTGTCACGGTGGCGTCGAACGGTTCGCCCCGGCCCAAGGCGCGCCCGAACCGAAAGTTGCGCGACTGGTCGGAGGTGCAGGTCAGGATCAGATCGCCCAGCCCCGACAGGCCGCCCAATGTCTCGGGGCGCGCGCCGAACTTTAGGGCAAGGCGCATCATTTCGGCGAAGCCCCGCGTCATCAGGGCGGCCCGGGCGCTTTCCCCCAGACCGGCGCCGATCACGACACCGGCGGCGATGGCCATGACGTTTTTCAATGCGCCGCCCAGTTCGGCGCCGGCGGTGTCGTTGGTCAGGTAAAGCCGCAAGACCGGCGTCGACAGGCTGTTCAGCAGATCGAATCCGGTCGGGTCATCGGCGCAGGCCAGCGTCAGCGCAGTCGGCAGGCCGCGGGCGATGTCGGCGGCAAAGCTGGGTCCGGTCAGGATTGCCGGGTGGCTGCCGGGGAAGGCTTCGCGCAGGATGGCGGTCGGGCCGCGGCCGCTGGCCAGGTCGATCCCCTTGGCGCAGGCCACCAGCTTGCGGCCGGCAAGGGCAGCGCGGTGGCCGGCGACAAAGCCCGAAAGAGCCTGCATCGGAACCGCCAGCAGCAGGGTGTCGGTGCCGGCGAAATCGGCGATTTCGGCTGAAACAGAGACTGATTCCGGGAAGGCGACTCCGGGAAGACGGTGGGCATTCTCGCGGTCGTGGGCCATTTGCGCGACCTCGGCCGGGTTGCGGCCCCACAGGCCGACGCGCTGCCCACCGCGGGCTAGCGCCACCGCCAGCGCGGTTCCGAAAGCGCCTGCACCGAGGACGGCGATGGTCATGCCTTGGCCCTTTCTTGCCCGCGCCCAGCATCGGCGCCGAGGTCCGGTCAAGCGGCCAGCGCGGGCGGGCGGACAGCGACAGGTCATCGCGGTGGCCCGCCCGGTAAAGCTCGATCCCAGCCCAGGCGATCATCGCCGCGTTGTCGGTACAAAGGTTCAGCGGCGGGGCGGTGAAAGCTACGCCCGAGGTCGCGCACAGCGCCGACAGGGCGGTGCGGATCGTCTGGTTCGCCGCCACGCCGCCGGCCACGGCAAAGGCCGGATGCGGCGGCGCATCATCCAGATAGAGCGCCAGCGCGCGCCGGGTCTTTTCTGCCAGAACCGCCGCCACCGCCGCCTGGAACCCGGCGCACAGGTCGGCACGGTCCTGCGGACGCAGGCCACCCTGTGCGGCAACCAGCCCGTCGCGGGCGCGCAGCAGCGCGGTCTTGAGGCCGGAAAAAGACATGTCGCACCCCGGCCGGTCCAGCAGCGGCCGCGGAAAGGCAAAGCGCCGCGGATCGCCTTGCGCCGCCTCGGCCTCGACCAGCGGCCCGCCCGGCTGGCCGAGGCCCAGCAGCTTGGCGGTCTTGTCGAAGGCTTCGCCGGGGGCGTCGTCGATGGTGCCGCCCAGCCGGGTGAAGTCATCGGGCCCGCGCACGATCAGGAACTGGCAATGCCCGCCGGACACCAGCAGCATCAGGTAGGGATAGGGCAGCGCATCGGTCAGGCGCGGGGTCAGGGCATGGCCGGCCAGGTGGTTCACGCCAATCAGCGGCAGGCGGCGCGCGGCGGCGATCGCCTTGGCGCACATGACGCCCGACAGGACGCCGCCGATCAGCCCCGGCCCGGCGGTGACGGCGACCCCGTCGATTGCGGACAGGGACAGGCCAGCGCGGCGCAAAGCCTCCTCAACGCAAAGGTCCAGCTTTTCGGCATGGGCGCGGGCGGCGATTTCGGGCACGACGCCGCCAAATTGGGCATGAAGCGCGGCCTGGCCCTCGACCACCGACGACAGGATCTGCGCGCCGCTGCCATTCTGGCGCACCACGGCGGCTGCGGTATCGTCGCAGCTGCTTTCCAGTCCCAGAAAGGTTAGTGTCGCCGTCATGGCTCCGCCGTTGCATCCATGCCTTCCGGCAGGTAACACCCCCCAAGGTCACAGACAATCCCGGCGGTCCCTGCAACGTGCGCCCGACCCTTCTTCTGACCCGGCCCGAACCCCAGTCGGCGCGCTTCGCTGCCGAGTTCCGCGCCGCCTTCGCGCCCGACTGGCCGGTGGTGATTTCGCCGCTGATGCGGACGGTCTGGGTTGGCGACTTGCCCGACCTGGATGGGATCGGCGATGTCATCTTCAGTTCGGAAACGGCAGTCAAGGCCTGGTGCCGGCAGACGGCGCGGCGCGATCTGCTGGCCTGGTGCGTGGGCTCCCGCACGGGGCAGGCTGCGCGGCAGGCGGGATTTTCCGTGCGCGAAGGTCCGGGTGACGCCGGGGGCCTGGCCGCGCTGATCCGGGCTGAACGACCGGGCGTTCGGATGGTCTGGCCGCATGGGCAGCACGTGGCCGAGGACATTGCCGAACTGCTGAAACCGGCTGGAATAGAGACGCTTTCCTGCGTGGTCTACGACCAAAGATCGATCCCGCCCACCCCCGAGGCGACGGCCTTGCTGGCCGGCACTGCGCCGGTGTTGCTGCCGCTGTTTTCGGCGCGTTCCGGCCAGCTTCTCGCCCGCCAGCCGATTGCCTGCCCGCTGTTCGTCGCGCTGCTCGGCCCGGCGATCCCGGCGCCAGCCTCCGCCCGCGAGGTTGTTGCCGCGACCCGACCGGACAGTGCGTCGATGCTTGATGCCCTGCGGCGTCTTGCCCAACTGGCGGCGGCGGGTTGAGTGGTCCCCGCCCGCTGTCTAGAGTGAGTCAGGACGCACGCGCGACCGAAAGGGAATCGGAGGGGCCGATGGATCAGTCGGACGATATTGTGCAGACGCCGGCCGCCGCCGAAAGCCCCGAGGTGGAGGCCGAGGTTCAGTCCGATCCGCCCGTCACGGCGCAGACCGTCCAAAGGCCGCGCCGCGGGGCCGGGGTTATGGTCGCGCTTCTGTCCGGCTTCGTGACCGCCGCCGTCGGGTTCGCCGGGGGCGTCCTGCTGGTCCAGCGATATCCCGAACTGCTTGGCCTGACCGGCGGGGCCGGCGTCGACCAGCGCATTTCGGACCACGACAAACGGCTGAGCGACCTGGCTGCCCAACTGGCCGGGCTGCAAAGCCAGCCGGGGTCGCAGGCGGCCATCGACGCGCTGCGCGCCGAACAGGGGGCCAGCATCGCCGACCTTGCCGGCAAGCAGGATGCGCTTGGCCAAACGCTGCAATCGCTGACCGACCGGGTGGCCAAGCTCGAATCATTGCCGGTTTCGACGTCAGGTGACAGCGCAGCAGCAGTTGCCGCCCAGATGGCCCAGGCGGAAGCCAATGCCCGTGCCGCCCAGGCCGCCGCCCAGAAACTGAAGGACGAGGCCGACGCCGCATCCCGGCGCGCGGCGCTGGACATGGCCATCGGCAGCCTGACGGCGGCGCTGGAAAGCGGCGCGGCGCTGGATCCGGCCCTGTCGCGGCTGAGCGAGGCCGGCGTTGCGGTGCCCGAGGCGCTGGCCAGCCAGGCGCAGGGCGTTCCGACGCTTCAGGCCTTGCGCCGGTCGTTCCCGGACGCCGCCCGCGATGCGCTGGCGCAATCCCTGGCCGAAACCGCACAAGGTGGTTTCTGGGCCAGGACCATGGCCTTCCTGCGCAGCCAGAGCGGGGCGCGGTCGCTGACGCCGCGCGCCGGCACCGACCCCGACGCGATCCTCAGCCGGGCCGAGGCGGCGCTGGCGACCGACGATCTGGCCACCGCGCTGAAGGAAATCGCCACCTTGCCGGCCGCCGGCCAGGCGCGGCTTGCGGAATGGACCGGCCTTGCCAACCGGCGACTGGCCGCCAAGACTGCCATCGCCGGGCTGTCGGCGGCGAACTAGGGGATGGGAATGATCTGGTCCTTCCTGAAAATCACCGCTTTCGTCGCCTTGGTCGCCGGGGCCGCGCTGCTGGCCAACTACTTTGCGACCAGCGGCGGTGGCATCCGCATCGAGCTGCCGGGGCAGGAATTCTTCTTCGGCCCGGTGCAGGCGGTGATCGCCCTTATCCTGGCGCTGGTCGGGCTGTGGCTGGTCCTGCGCCTGCTCGGGCTGGCTCTGGCGGTCCTGCGCTTTGTGAACGGCGATGAGACGGCCTTCAGCCGCTATTTCGACCGCAATCGCGAACGGAAAGGCTATCAGGCGCTGACCGACGGGATGATGGCGCTGGCCTCGGGCGACGGCGCGCAGGCGATGGCGCAGGCGGCCCGGGCCGAGCGGTTGCTGCGTCAGCCGCAGCTGACCAACCTTCTGTCGGCGCAGGCCGCCGAGATGAGCGGTGATGCGCGCAAGGCCGGCGAAGTCTATCGCCGGCTGTTGACGGACGAGCGGACGCGGTTCGTTGGCGTGCGCGGGCTGATGAAGCAGAAACTGGCGGAAGGCGACCGCGAGACCGCGCTCAAGCTGGCGGAAAAGGCCTTCCTGATGCGGCCGTCGAACCGCGACATCCAGGACACCTTGTTCGATCTGCAGGCCGGCGCGGGCGATTGGGCCGGGGCGCGCAAGGTGCTGGGTGCCAGCCTGAAGCACGGCCATCTGCCGCGCGACGTCCATCGCCGCCGCGATGCGATCCTGGCTCTGCAAGAGGCGCGCGCCGTCCTGTCCGACGACCTGACGATCGAGGCGCGCGAGGCGGCGATCGCCGCCAACCGCCAATCGCCCGACCTGGTGCCGGCCGCGGTCCTGGCCGCGCATGGGCTGAACGGCGCGGGCAAGGCCAAGCAGGCGGCGCGCATCCTGTCCAAGGCCTGGGAAGTGGCGCCGCATCCCGACCTGGCCGCGGCCTTTGCCGCCCTGCAGCCAGACGAAACCCCGGCCGAGCGGCTGAAACGGTTCGCGCCGATCCTGAAGCTGCAGCCCGACCATGAGGAATCGAAGCTTCTGGCGGCCGAACTGCACATCGCCGCCGAGGATTTCCCCGGTGCGCGCCGTGCGCTCGGCGATCTGGCCGAACGCCATCCGACGACGCGGGCCCTGACCCTGATGGCCGCCATCGAACGCGGCGAGGGCGGCGACGACATGGTGGTGCGCGGCTGGCTGGCTCGGGCGCTGTCGGCCAGCCGCGGCCCGGAATGGGTCTGCGACAAGTGCCAGCACGTGAATGCGGTCTGGGCGCCGGTCTGCGACCATTGCGGCGGCTTCGACACGCTCAGCTGGCGCGAGCCGACCGGCGCGGCCAAGGTCGCATCGCCGACCGATCTTCTGCCGCTGGTGGTCGGCCCGCCGCCCGCCTCGGCACCCCCAGCGGCCGAGGACGAACCCGCCCCACCACCACCCGCGCCCGAGAAGGGTGCCGTCTACGACGCGGAATTCTTCGACACGACTCCCGGTGCGACTGAGGGCGGAAAAACCGCAAAATAGGGCTACACTCGCCGGCTTCATGGTGCTATCAGGCCGCACCGGGCCGGTGTAGCTCAGCTGGTAGAGCACGTCATTCGTAATGAGTGACGCCGCGCGCGATTTCCGAAACATCATCAAGACGTTAGGTGTTTTCGAGAATCTGGTTTTCGAGAATGTTTCGAGAATTTGCAGGTGCGCGCGGTGTTGCGGATGCGCCTCAGCGGACAGTTCGGTGTCGTGGGTATCAGCCCTTGAACCGGCTCATGACACACTCGAACTGGCGCTGCACGAGGTCATCCGCAGGGGTGTTGGCAAGCTGGATGTCCTCTGCCTTCACCGCCACGCGCGACTGAACGCTCAGCGACGCCGCTTCACGATCTTCCCAGCCGCCAAGCGTCACTAGCGTGCCGGTGGCGTCCTCGATGAAGAAGACGGCGATAACCGCCGCCAAGTCGGTTCCTTCGCCCAGCGCGAAGATCGTGGCCGCGCATTCAATATTGCGGTCGACCGAACCCTCGACGAGCATCTCGGCATAGATCGAACCCGACTGCGCAATAGCAGGCGAGGCGGCGGTGGCCGCTGCGATGGCGAAGTAGTGGCTAAGTCGCATTGATGCTCCCTTGTTCCGGTTTCCGTCACCGATAGCGTTGGAGCGATGGTGCCGCACGAGGGACTTGAACCCCCGACCCATCGCTTACGAAGCGATTGCTCTACCAACTGAGCTAGTGCGGCGACGCGTTGGTGCGTTTAAACGTCGAAGCCCAATCGCGCAAGGCCGAATCAGAACGGGATGTCGTCGTCGCCATCATCGCGTCGGGCTTGCTCTTGACGCTCGCGCTTTGCCCTAGCGCGGGACGGTCGCTTTCGTTCCAGATCGGCTACGAAGAACCAGTTGCCGCGCTTGCGGTTCAGCGACTTCGGTATGGCGCGGAGGTTTTCGGCGACATGCTTGCCGTGGATCACCGTATCGCCGTCCTTGTTCACGCCGACTAGGGGGACCATGTGATCCACCTCATGCTCGATCCCGGTGGCCCGCGACAGCTTTTCCGCCGCCTTGTGGACCTCGAGAATCTGCTGCTCTTGGGCGTCGGTCAGGTCGTCAGGGACTGCACCCAGTTTTCTCGCGCGATACATTGCCGACTCGTGCCGACGGCGAGCGCGATTGTTCCTGTAGTAAGTCTTGTCCTTCGATGGTTTCCCACCGCTTCCCGCCGATAGAGCCTCGTGCTGAGCCTCATACTCGGCGGTCTCCCGTTCGGCCTCGGCGGCCTCCGCGTCGATTTCCTCGCGGGTCATCCCGCAACTGTAGATTTCGGACACTTTTCCCTCCAGTCCTGATGCCAGTGTCGAGCGTGCCAAAGGACAGGCCGACACCTTTCGATGTGCTTCCTGTAGGCAATCTGCGATGGGCGGATTGGGGGACGGCCTCGGAAAAGGTGCCGACCAACTCCCTCGGAGGTAAGAAGCCGCTCGGCCCGAGTCAATGGGCTTAACTGGTCAGAAACGATTTGACGTCTAGACGTCAAATCGGATATGCCCATCCGAAAACGAAAGGTCCATCATGCTTCGCCACGCACCGGGCAGTGTGCGCGACTCCGTCGTCGAGTTTCTGACTTCAACCGAGAGCGCATCCATCCACGAAATTCAGGCAGCGGTTGAGTCTCGCATTGGTGAGGTCGCGCCATCCTCTGTCCGGTCCTACCTGAACTTGAACGTCCCGGAACTATTCGAGCGGGTTGCTCGTGGACGCTACCGCCTCGCTGGAAAGCTGAACGGCAATGCGGTCCCGCAGGAACTGGCGCGGTGGCAGTTTGACAAGGCGACCTTGTATCAGGATGACTGCTTCGACTGGCTGAGGGCGCAACCTTCCCATTCGGTCCATGCCGTCGTTACCGATCCGCCCTACGGCCTTGTCGAATACACCCACAAGGAACAAGGAAAACTGCGAAACGGAAAAGGTGGAATCTGGCGTATCCCGCCCTCATACGACGGGCATCAACGCGCGCCCCTCCCACGCTTTACCGTCCTGACCGAAGACGACCGGGCGGCGCTGCGGCTGTTCTTTCTTGACTTCGGACGCCTGCTAACACGCGTCGCTGTCCCCGGCGCGAACATCCTAGTCGCATCGAACCCGCTGCTCGCGCATGTCGTCGCAGCGGCGATGTCCGAGGCAGGGTTGGAAATGCGCGGCTACCTCACTCGCCTCGTAATGACCATGCGAGGCGGCGACCGCCCCAAGAATGCGCACGAGGAGTTTCAAGACGTAAGTGTCATGCCGCGCTCTATGGCAGAGCAGTGGGTTATGCTGCGGACACCCCTAGAAGGCCGAGTGCAGGACAACCTCCGAAAGTGGGGCACGGGCGGCTTCCGTCGTCCATCCGCTGACCGGCCGTTCGGCGACGTTATCAAATCACGCCCCACCCCTCCGAACGAGAAAGAAATCGCCCCGCACCCCTCGCTCAAACCGCAGGCATTCCTGCGCGAAGTCGTTCGCGGCGTGCTGCCGCTTGGTGAAGGGGTCGTTCTCGATCCCTTCTCGGGGTCGGGATCAACACTGGCTGCCGCGAATACCGTCGGCTATAGGAGTATCGGAGTTGAGAGGGATCACGCCTATCTAGAGATGGCGAAGTCGGCTATTCCCCTGCTGGCAAAGGTGCCGGTCAAAGAGGAATGATCGGTCCCTCGGTGAGGGGCAGATGACGCGCGAAGAAGTAGTCGAAGAGATGAAGCGGGATTTCCGAGGCGAAGGCGTCGGCAAACCGCGAAAGTATGTTGGCGGGTTGCTGCCCTCGTTCTGCGACTTCCTCGTCGAACTTGACACGCCAAGCAATCCTTACGCGTCCCTCACCGACTTCTTCGCTGACTTCCCCCAGATCACCGATGGTGTCTCGACCTTGACTGTGTCGTTGAAGGGCGGCGGTCAGAAGACGATCCGCCCCGCCTATGAGCGGTATCACCACCTCTATGTGACGGAACATCACCGGCTCGACTATCCACGCTCCGCGCCCTACGCGACGGGTAAGTGGGGCGATTACCGCCGCTGGCTGGATTCGCTTGTGGGCATGTCGAAGGACGACCTCGAATGGATCGCGCAGGCTTGCGTCGCCTTCGTACTTGACGAACTCAAGGATCAGAGTTTCGACCCGTCGTCTGTGCGGACTGAACCGCCAATCTTCAAATGGCTGCTTGATGACTTCGACTTCTCGGCGCGGGCACGCGGCGAACCAACGGGCGCAGCATTCCAGGCGATGGTGTTCGGCTACATCCGCGCCGACGCTCCGCACTTACAGGTCGAGGCGCGGAAGGCGCGTGCGGGTTCGGCGCGGACGAAAGGCATCGGCGACATTGACGCTTGGGAGGGCGACCGTCTCGTCATCTCGGCTGAGGTGAAACACTTCGTCGTCGCCGACGGCAACATGAGCGACTTCACCCACTTTGCCGCGAGCATCACCGAGCGGGCTGCGCTTGGTCTCCTCGTCGCAGAGGACTTTCAGCCGGGCGTCCGTGAGAAGGTCGAGGCGCTTGGTCTGCATCCTCTGTCGCGGACGGACGTGCTACGCATTGTCTCGCTCTGGGATCCGTTGAAGCAGCGGGCTGCTCTTAACGCGTTCCAGTGGGTGGTCGTCCACAAGGAGCAGAATTCCGGTCTGATCGACCGCGTGCAAGACTTCCTTGAGTCGGTCGGATATGGCCCCGGCCGAGCGATAACGGAAGGCGCGTAAGGGTCGGGCATCGCCATCAGGGCGATACCAGTCGGTTGACCCGCCGCCGGAACGGCGTCCAGATGTTTGTGCCTCTTGATCAACGGAGGCACCCATGTTCATCAGACGCCCGCCCGCGCTCGAACCGCGCGATTTTCCCCTCGTCCTGCGCCGCGAATGGCGCATCGACTGCCCCGCCCGCCTTGGGCGGCAACGGGCGCTCGACTTCCTCGCCACATGCGAACGGACGGCACGCCCGATCCCATATGAAGTGCGCCCTCGCAGAGCGCGGGCGGCACACGCCATCGCGGCGGAATAGGCGTCAGCATAGGGGCGAGCGGTCAGTCACCGCCTGCTCGCCTCACTCTGCGCGTCTCTCGTGGCGATCCTTGGGCGATGACAGGCGCAACGGCAGCGAGATCGACGAGAGACTTACCAGTATCACCGCCGACGGCACGTCGAAGCCGACTTCCCGCACGGTTTCGCGCCCGTTGCGCAGGGCTTCGAGGATCAATTCCTCGACGGGCTGCTCCGGTGCGAATGGCCGAGGCGCGGGCTTTGGCTGCGACAGGATGATGGTGTCGCAATCGCTTGTGGTAGGCCGTTGTATCCAATCGGAATGTCGGGGCGGCCATCAGGTCGCCCCGTTTCACATTTCCGTCTTGCCCTGCACCCACGCATCCACGTCGGCGCGGCGATAGCGAACCCAGCGATCCGTCGGCTGACAGAATCGCGGGCCACCGCCTTCCTTGCGCATCTGGTAGAGGCGTTCGGCAGAACACTTGAGATAGGCCGCGCATTCCTGCGTGGTCATGAGTTCAGGCGGGTTCGCCCGAACAACGATTTCCATGATTTCGTCGAGTTTCGACTCGAGGGTCGAGAGGTCAGTCATGAGGCCACCAATATTGGGTTGGAGCCAGATGACCGGGGCGCGTCTTGACTGCTTCTGCCGCGGGCAACTCGCGGCGCAGGCGCCTTCGGCCTCACGCCCGTGCAAGGTTCTGTCCACGGGCGAGGAGGCAGGATGCGACTAATTTACGTTCCAGTTGGGCGCATTTCAACAACAGAAGAAGGTGTCGATTTGCACCGCGACATGATGTAGGCGGAAACCTTGTTCGCCGCATCACGCTGCGAGGCGAGGTCGGGCACGCCGTAATGACCGAGCATGGCGATCTCCTTGCCGGTGAGGTTTTGGCCGTTCAGCCAGCGTTGCAGGTGGTAGGGGATCACGACGGACATCGCGGCCTCGTTCCACAGATGGCGAACATCGCCGGGGGCGGTCAGGGGCAGGCGGTCCAGAACGTCGAGATGGCCGTGCTTGCCCTTGATGCGGCGGACGGACGGAAACACCCAATCGCTCGCGTGCATGTCGCGCAGTCGCTGGAAGACGGACAGCGCGTAATCGGAGATGGCGGCGGTGCGCCCGTTTTCGTCGCGCTTGAGGCGGGCGAATGTCACGGTGCCTTTTTCGAGATCGACCTGCGACCACGTCAGTTCGCGCAGGACGTTCTCGCGGCAGCCCATGTGCCAGCGCAATTCCCAGCAGGCGCGTTTGATCGGGTTGTCAATCGCCACGACTTCCTTCCAGCGGTCGGCCCAGTCGATGTCGCGGTCAACGTCGCGCTTCGGCTGCTTCGTGATGTCGGTCAGCGTCGGGATCGGCACGACGATGGCGTGAACCTTGCAGGCATGGCGCAGCGTCGCGCCGATCACGGCATGGGCGCGGTAGGCGGCGTGCGGGCGGTCTTTCTGCAAGGCGTTCAGGTGCTGGTTGATGTTGCGGGTCGGCAGCTTGTCGATCTGCACATCTTCCCACATGGCGAGGTGAAGGCGAAACGTGCGGCGGTATTCGTCGGCGGTGTCGGCCTGCATCCGGCTCTTGCCCGAGAAGCGCGGGCCGGTCTGATGCGACAGATAGGCGTCGAGCGCGTCGGCAAGGTTCGGCAGGGGCATTTCCTCCTCGACCGCCTTCACCGCCTTCTCTGCGCGGCTCATGAAGTCTCCGGCGTCCATCTCCGACTTGACCTCGGACGCGATCCGCCACGCCTCATCCCGCTTCATGCTCGGGAACTGGCCGATCTTCACCTGCCGCGACTTCTGTGCCGCGCCGTCCCACTTCGATGCGTACCACGTCTTCGTGCCGCCCGACGTGACGGACAGGCGCAGCCCGCGATAGGTCTTGTCTGAATACCACTCCATCGCCGACAGCGGTTTGATCCGCTGGATCGCGCTGTCTGTGAAGGTCATCGTCGTCGCCATGTGTCGCTCCTGTTTTCGAGAAATTTCGAGAACACGTTACGATCCACTTGGGCGGACGCCAACCGAATATCAAGGTAAAGCACTGATTTTGTTATGAGTTTTGACGGACATCATATCCAGTTGGACGAGGCCGAGCGCATTCGTAATGATGGGGTCGGGGGTTCGAGTCCCTTCACCGGCACCACTGATCACAGAAATTCCGTTCAGTGTGCCGCCGGCAAGGGCGCCAATCGGCGCCGCCTGCCGGCGAAGGGCTCAGCGGCCTTTCCAGACCGGATCGCGTTTTTCGGCAAAGGCGCGGGCGCCTTCCAGCTGGTCTTCCGAGGAATAGAGCCGGTCGACGGTCGGCATCAGCCGCTTGGTGATCCGGTTCAGCGCGTCCTGGAAGCGCATGTTCTCGGCTTCGCGCACCACTTCCTTGATGGCCGCATAAACCAGCGGCGGCCCCGATTCCAGCAGCCGCGCCAGATCCCAGGCCTTGGGCAGCAGGTCGGCCTGAGAGGTGATTTCCTTGACGATCCCCCAGCGCAGCGCCTCTTCGGCATCGAACCAGCGGCCGGTGAGCAGGAGGTCCATCGCCACATGATAGGGAATGCGCTTCGGCAGCTTGATCGAGGCGGCGTCGGCGACGGTGCCGGACCGGATTTCCGGCAAGGCGAAGGTCGCATTCGACGAACACAGGATCAGGTCGGCCGACAGCGCCAGTTCCAACCCGCCGCCGCAGCAGATGCCGTTGATCGCGGCGATGACCGGCTTGTTCAGGTTCGGCAATTCCTGCAGGCCGCCGAAACCGCCAACGCCATAATCGCCGTCCACCGCGTCGCCGTCCGCCGCCGCCTTCAGGTCCCAGCCGGGGCAGAAGAACTTTTCGCCCTCGGCGCGCAGGATGCAGACCCGCAGGCTGTCGTCGTCGCGGAATTCGCGGAAGGTCAGGCCCATCACCCGGCTGGTCTTGAGGTCGATGGCATTGGCCTTGGGCCGGTCGAGCGTGACTTCAAGGATCGCGCCTTCGCGGCGGGTTCGGATCGGCCCTTCGGTCCGCATCTTCATGGTCGTCATGATCTTCCCTTTCTGATCAGCGCATCGACCGCCACGGCGCGTTCCGGCGTGGCGATCAGCGGATTGACGTCGAGTTCCTTCAGCCCCGGTTCGGCGGCGGCGTAGGCTGCGACCGACTGCACGGCGCGGATGACCGCATCCAGGTCGGCGCCCTTCGCCCCGCGCCAGCCGGCCAGCAGCTTCGCGACCTTCAGCCGCGACAGTGCTGCGCGGATGTCGGCGTCGGTGGCGGGCAGCAGGATCGAGGCGGTATCGGCCAAGAGCTCGGTCATCACCCCGCCCGATCCCAGCGTCAGCATCATCAGCCCGGTCGGATCGCGGGTGATGCCGACCAGCAGTTCGGCCACCGCACCGGTCACCATCTCCTCGGCCAGCCAGCCGGTCGCGCCGGTCATGGCGCGGGCGGCCCCGGCCGCCTCGGCCGGGGTACGGATGTTCAGCCGCACGGCCCCGGCCTCGGTCTTGTGGGCGATGCCCAGGCCCTTGACGGCGAGCGGCAGGCGCAAGCCCGCCACGGCTTCGGCCAGCGCCTCGGGCGTCGTCGCGGTGACCGCCTGCGGAACGTCGAGCCCGTGCGCGGCCAGCGCCGCCTTGGCCTCGGCTTCGGTCAGGGTTTCGTTGCCCTCGGGTTCGTTGCGCAGAAGCACCGGCACCGGACCCGGCCGTTGCGCCAGCCGCCCGGCGCGAATCGCCGCGTCGATGGCGCCCAGCCCCTCATCCAGTCCGAACAGGGTGACGACCCCGGCTGCCGCAAACTCGGCCGCCAGTTCTTCGGTCATGTTTTCGGACAGGCTGACCAGAATCGCCGCGCGGGCGCCGGTGCGCCGCGCCGCGCCGATGATGGCGTCGACGGCAGAGCGATAGCCGGACGGGTCGCAGCGATCGGCGCGCGGCACGTCCAGCACGAAGGCGGTCAGCGCACGGTTTTCCTGCAGGACCGCGGCGAAGCAGTCGGTCATTCGCTCCACATCGCCCCAGATGAACGTGTGATAGTCCAGCGGGTTGGCCACCGTCACGATCGGGCCGAGGATGGCATTCAACCGCGCCTTGCCGTCTGGTGTGAAGGCCGGCCATTCGATGGCGAGCCCGAGCGCGCTGTCGGCCATCAGGCTGGCCTCGCCGCCTGAACAGCTGACCGATCCGATGCCGGCGTCGCGGAGCGGACCGCCGAAATGGAGCAGTTTCAAGCTTTCCAGAAAAGTCGCAAGACTGCGAACTTCGATCATGCCGAGCCGTTCGATCAGCGCCGACGAGGCGGCCGCGCCCCCGGCGAGCGAGGCGGTGTGGGTCATGGTCGCGGCCTGCGCCGCCTCCGAATGGCCCGACTTCAGAACCACGACCGACTTGCCGCGCGCCCGTGCGGCGGCAGCCAGAGCCTCGAACGCGCGGATGTCGCCGAAGCCTTCGATATGCAGGCCCAGCGCCGTCACCCGGTCATCGGCCAGCGCCATCATTCCAAGTTCCGACAGCGAGGTCTGCGCCTGGTTTCCGGCCGTCAGCACATAGGCAATGGGCAGGCCGCGGTGCTGCATGGTCATGTTGATCGCCATGTTCGACGACTGGCCGACGATGGCCACGCCGCTGGCGACCGGGATGCCGCCATGCTGGTCGGGCCAGAAGGTGACGTTATCGAGATAGTTCAGAAAGCCGTAGCAGTTCGGCCCGACAATCGGCATGTTGCCCGCCGCCGCGACCAGCCGTTCCTGAAGATCGGCGCCGCCGGTGCCTTCGGCCTCGCTTTCCGCAAAGCCCGAGGCAAAGCAGGTCGCGCCGCCCGCGCCCATCGCCGACAGCGCGGCGATGACGTCGACCGAAGCTTCGCGGTTGACGCCGACAAAGGCCGCGTCCGGCGCACCGGGCAGGTCGGCGATCGAGGCGAAGCACGGCACGCCCAGGATGTCGGCGCGCTTGGGGTTCACCGGCCAGATCTGGCCCGGATAGCCGGACTTGAGCAGCTGGGCCACAACATTGGCGACCCAGCCGCCGCCGAACAGCGCGATGGATTTGGGACGGAAAAGCCGTGTCAGGTCACGCATTAGGTTTCGCTCTTGGTGTAATGCAGTTGTGGGGCCGCTAAAGCCGGTGAGGTGCGAACAGGGAATAGGCGCTCTCGGAAACTGCGAAGCTACTCAAGTGCCGGCCTCCGAACTCCTAAGCCACCGGCCAAGTTCTATTATCCGCACAACGGCAATGTAGATGATTAACAGCCGCAGGACGACACTGCCATATAGGACGACAACCGGAATCAGGAGCCTCTGAATTTCTGACACAGCAAAGGCCGACTTCTGAACCTCTACCCCGTCGCGCATTAAGGCGATGGCAGCATAAAGAAGGGTTAGGATGAAACTGTCGCGCCAGGTGGCGATAAGCAACCGCCAAGGAGGAGCCGGACTTTGCGCGCCGTGAGCTTCGCGTCCCTTGCCATAGTGCCCGAGTGCCACGATGGTCAGAGCCAGCGCCAATATTAGTAGCGCAACGCCCACCAGCATTGCTCCGCGCTCATAACCCGACGACGAGAAAAAATGGACAAGGGTCTCGGCCGTCATCTCATGCCCCCAGAGGCCGCAGCAGTTCCCGGCTGATGATGTGGCGCTGGATTTCGCTGGTGCCTTCCCAGATCCGTTCGACGCGGGCGTCGCGCCAGATGCGTTCCAGCGGCAGTTCGTCCATCAGGCCCATGCCGCCGTGGATCTGGATCGCCTCGTCGGCGACATAGGCCAGAACCTCGGTCGCCTTCAGCTTGGCCATCGACATGTCGGCCTCGGTCACCGTGCCCTGGTCGTATTTCCAGGCGGCCTCGCGGGTCAGAAGCTCCGCGGCCTTCAGTTCCATCGCCATGTCGGCCAGCTTGAAGGAAATGCCCTGGAACTTGCCAATCTTCTGGCCGAACTGTTCGCGCTCGGCCGCATACGACAGCGCGTGTCCCAGCGCCCGTTCGGCGCGGCCGAGGCAGGTCGAGGCGACCTGGAGCCGGGTGGCGCCCAGCCAGGAGTTTGCCACTTCAAAGCCCTTGTGCACCTCGCCGAGGATCTGGCGCTTGTTCAGCCGGCAATCGTCGAATTCCAGCACGGCGTTGGTGTAGCCGCGATGGCTGACGTTCCGATAGCCTTCGCGGACCGAAAAGCCCTTGGTGCCCTTGTCGACGAAGAAGGCGGTGATCTTCTTCTTCGGTCCGCGCGGGGTGACTTCCTCGCCGGTGGCCACGAAGACGATGGCGAAGCCGGCGATGTCGGCATGGCTGATGAAGTGCTTGGTGCCGTTCAGGACCCAATCGTCGCCGTCCTGCCGGGCGCTGGCCTTCATGCCGCGCAGGTCCGACCCGGCGCCCGGTTCGGTCATCGCCAGGCAGTCCCAGGTTTCGCCGCGGATGCAGGGCAACAGGTACTGTTCGCGCTGTTCGGCGTTGCCGGCCAGAAGGATGTTCGACGGCCGCGCCACGCAGGTCCAGTGCAGCGCATAGTTGGCGCGCCCCAGTTCCTTTTCATAAAGCAGCCACGACAGGGTATCGAGCCCGGCGCCGCCGACTTCGGCGGGCATGTTGGCGGCATAGAGTCCCGCCGCCATCGCCTTCTTCTGAAGCTCCTTGATCAGCTCCATCGGCAGGTGGCCCGACCGTTCGACCATCTGCTCGTGCGGATAAAGCTCGTTCTCGACGAAAGACCGGGTGGTCTCGACGATCATCCGCTGTTCTTCGGAAAGTGCAAAATCCATGTCAGGCCTTCCTTTGTCCAACGAACCGGCCGGCGGCCTCGGGCCGGGGCAGGGCCTTGTGCGCCTCTGTCATCGGCATCACCACCGCCAGCACCGCCGGCGCGGCCGGGCAGGTCTTGCCGGCCTTCATGTCGACATGCAGCAGCATCTGTTCCACGCCGGCCACCACTTCGTCGCCGCGCTGGATGCGGATGTAGGTATGGATGCGCTTTTCATCGGCAGCCAGGATCTGGATCGAGCCGGTCAGCCGGTCGCCGAGCTTCGCCTCGCCCAGGTGCTGGATGTGGGTTTCGGCGGTGTAGTAGCTGTGGCCACCCTTCACATAGTCCATGTCGGCGCCGATCAGCCGCAGGAAATTGTCGCAGGTTTCCGACGCGGCAAAGAGATAGCGGCTTTCGGTCATGTGGCCGTTATAGTCGATCCAGCCGGGCAGGACCTGCATCTGCGCCATGACCATCGGTTCGGCCTTGGGCGGGGTGGGCAGCTTGGCGGCAAGGATCTTGTCGTGTTCCTTCAGCACCTTGCCGGCGCCCCAGTCGCGGTCCTTCAGCGCGCGCAGGAAGCCGATCAGGTTGGAATCGCGGATGCGTTCCAGTTCGCGGATCGAATATTTCCCCGACTGGGCGTCGGACTGGCCGGCGATCAGGTCGACAAGTTCGTCGTTGTATTCCGGCACGTCCATCAGCTTGGTCCAGGGCCAGGTCAGGCAGGGCCCGAACTGTTCGAGGAAATGCTTCATGCCCGCTTCGCCACCGGCGATCCGGTAGGTTTCGAACAGGCCCATCTGGCCCCAGCGCAGGCCGAAGCCCATGCGGATCGCCTCGTCGATTTCCTCGGTGGTGGCCACGCCGTCCTTCACCAGCCACAGCGCCTCGCGCCAGACGGCTTCCAGGAAGCGGTCGGCGATGTGGGCGTCGATCTCCTTGCGGACATGCAGGGGGAACATGCCGATTTCGCGGAGGATCGTCTTCGCATTCTCGATCACCTGTGCGTTCGACCGCGCGCTGGGCACCACTTCCGCCAGGGGCAGCAGGTAAACCGGGTTGAACGGGTGGGCGACGAAGATCACCGAGGGATCGGCGGCCTTTTCCTGCAGCTCCGACGGCTTGAACCCCGAGGTCGAGGAACCGATCGGCACGCCGTGGCTGGACTGCTGGATCTGGGCGAAGACGCGGTGCTTCAATTCCAGCCGTTCCGAGACCGATTCCTGGATATATTCGGCGCCTTCGACGGCCTCGGTGATGGTCTGGGCAAAGCTGAGCTTGCCCTCCGCCGGCAGCGGCACGTCCGACAGCGCGGGCAGCGCGCGGCGGGCATTGGCCATCACCTCGCCGATCTTGCGTTCGGCCTGCGGATCGGGGTCGAACACCGCCACGTCCCAGCCGTTGAGCAGGAAGCGCGCCGCCCAGCCGCCGCCGATGACCCCACCCCCGATGATTGCCGCTTTGCGCGCCATTTCGCTTTTCCTCTTATTCCTAAAAACTGACATCAAGGTGTTAGGCTTAGTCAGCACACACCATGGGAACCGGCTTGCCCTTCACCATTTCTGTGACCCCACACATTCCGACCCCTGGGGAGGGCAGGTCGGTGCATTGTCCCGGCCGACCGGACTCGGTGACACACAGTCCCGACTGACATTGTTCGCCGTCGGTGCATAACTTCCCGGCATCAGCCGCTGGCGGTGGTTCACAGTAGCCAAAAGCCGCAAGGCCCGTTCGCTTGAACGTTCCGCCTTTGGCTTTGCACTCGACGTTGAGTGCCTTTTCCTCAGCGGTCTTTGGCGGGTCGCCGTAGCCACGTGGGTCGTCAGACTGACATGCGGCCAGCAAAGCGAGAAGAACGAGACCAGCGGCCACGCCCCCGATTATGGCTGTCCTACGCGCCATGCTCTCAGTCCTCCTTCCGCCCCTTTCATTTCGCCCGCGGCGCCCGCTTCGTCAGCCCGAGTTTCGCCCGCACCTCGGCCGGGGTGATGACCCGCGCGCCCAGGTTTTCGATGATCGTCACCGCGCGCTCGACCAGTTGGGCGTTGGTCGCCAGCTGGCCCTTGCCAAGCCAGAGGTTGTCCTCGAGCCCGACGCGGACGTTGCCGCCGGCCAGCACCGCCGCCGCGACATAGGGCATCTGGTCGCGGCCCAGCGAGAAGGCCGACCAGTTCCAGTCGGCGGGCACGTTGTTGACCATGGCCATGAAGGTGTTCAGGTCGTTCGGTGCGCCCCACGGCACGCCCATGCACAGCTGGACCATCGCCGGCGACTTCAGGATGCCTTCGGTGACAAGCTGCTTGGCGAACCACAGGTGGCCGGTGTCGAAGGCCTCGATTTCCGGCAGGACGCCGACGTCGGTCATCATCTTGCCCATCGCCCGCAGCATGCCGGGGGTGTTGGTCATCACATAGTCGGCTTCGGCGAAGTTCATGGTGCCGCAGTCGAGCGTGCAGATTTCCGGCAGGCAGTCGACGACATGCTCCATCCGGTTGGTGGCGCCGCCCATGTCGGTGCCCTTTGGGTTCAGCGGCAGCGGGTTTTCGACGTCGCCGAACACCATGTCGCCGCCCATGCCGGCGGTCAGGTTCAGGACCACGTCGACCGAGGCGTCGCGGATGCGCTCGGTCACTTCGCGGTAGAGCTTCGGATCGCGCGAGGGCTTGCCGCTTTCGGGATCGCGGACATGGCAATGGACGATGGCGGCCCCGGCCTTGGCGGCGTCGATGGCCGATTTGGCGATCTGTTCCGGCGAGCGCGGCACATGCGGGCTGCGGTCCTGGGTGCCGCCCGATCCGGTCACGGCGCAGGTGATGAAGACCTCTTTGGACATGGAAAGCGGCATGGGTTCCTCCTGATTCGAGGAAGGTTTAGCACAGTTGATTTTCGACGCTTCACGATTTACGAAATCCGTATGGAGCAAAGTGCAATGTCGACAAGGGCGGGCGGCGGGCAGCGGCAGGCGTTGCAGGTCGCGGTGCTGGTCCTGGAACATGCCTCGCTTCTGTCGCTGGCCTCGACGCTCGATCCGTTGCGCTGCGCCAACCGGCACCTGGGCTACGAGGCCTTTCGCTGGACGATCATCTCGCCCGGCCGCACCGAGGTGCCGCTGACCTGCGGCTTCACCATTCCGGCGGTCAGCGACGTTGCCGCCGCCGAGGGCGCGGACCTGCTCTTGGTCATCGCCGGGTTCCGCATCACCGAGGTGGCCACCCGCCCGATCATCCAGACCATCCAGCGTATCGCCGGCGGCATCGGCACCATCGGCGCGGTCGACGCCGGGACCTGGGTGATCGCCAAGGCGGGGCTGCTGGACGGCCACAAGGCGACGACGCACTGGGAGGATCTGGAGGATTTCGCCGCCAGCTTTCCCGACGTGACCGTGGTGCCGGATCGGTTCGTCATCAGCGGCAACCGGATCACCGCCGGCGGGGCGGCGCCGGCCTTCGACATGATGACCAGCCTGATCCGGGCGCGCCACGGGGCGCAGGTGGCGCTGGAGGTGGCGGCCAGCTTCATCACCACCACGCTGGCGTCGACCGAACCGCAGATCCAGATCAGGAAGGGCGACCCGGCCGTCGATGCGCGGGTGGCGCGGGCGGCGAGCCTGATGGAGCGGCATATCGACAATCCGGTGACGATGGCGGTCGTCGCCCGGTCGGTCGGGCTGACGGCGCGGCGGCTGGAGGCCTTGTTCCGCGCCGCCTACGGGGTGACGCCCGGCGCGTTCTTCCTGGAAATGCGGCTTCAGGCGGCCAAGCGGCTGATCGTCGACACCCGCCATCCGCTGGCCTTCATCGCGCTGCGCGCGGGGTTTTCGTCGGCCGCAAGCTTCTCGCGCGCGTTCGGACTTCGCTTTGCCGAAAGCCCGTCGGCATTCCGCCGCAAGCATGCGGGGCATTCGGGGTATGTGCGGTAAGCTGATGGAAAGGCTTTGGTAAGGCCGGCGTGGTTAACCTGAGGGGGTAACCACGAAAGGAC
The DNA here is from genome assembly GCA_046348855.1 of Paracoccaceae bacterium. GTDB lineage: Bacteria > Pseudomonadota > Alphaproteobacteria > Rhodobacterales > Rhodobacteraceae > TMP-24. Next base: position 89,138 of record JAXMDK010000007.1, read on the forward strand.
CGGACATGCGCATCCTGACGGCCCGCGCCCGCGATATCGTTCTGCACCGTGCCGCGCGGCGGATCGAGGCGACGGTGATCCTGATGATCGCGGCGGGGGGAGAGGAGCGCGAGGTGCGGGTGCGCACCGCCGCGCCGATCCGGGCGCCGGGCGGCGCGCCCTTGAAGGACCGGCTGATCGCCTCGGCCAAGCTGATCCTGGCGATGCGGTCGGAAGGCGCGCTTCTGGCCGAGGCGGAACTGGTGCGCCCGGCCGCCTGAGGGCGTGGCCGCCCTTGACAGGGGCAGGCCCGCGCCGCACAAGCGCGCGACCCCGGAACATGGAGCCTGCCGATGACCGCCGATGACCGCCTGATCATTGCGCTGGACGTGCCCGACGCCCTGTCGGGATTGAAGCTGGCGCACGACCTGGGCGATGCGGTCAGCTTCTACAAGATCGGGCTGGGCATGCTGACCGGCGGCGGGCTGGCCTTGGCCAACGAGCTGAAGGCCGAACATGGCAAGCGCATCTTCCTCGACATGAAGCTGTTCGACATCGGCGCCACGATCGAGGCCGCCGTGCGCGGCCTTGCGCGCTATGACCTGGATTTCCTGACCGTGCATGGCGATCCGCATGTCGTCCGGGCGGCGAAGGAAGGTGCCGCGGGGCGCGGGCTGAAAATCCTGGCGGTGACGGTCCTGACCTCGCTGGACCGCGCCGACCTTGACGCCGGGATGATCCGGCCCGGCGATCTGGCCGAGATCGTGCGCGAACGGGCGGCGCGGGCCTTTGCCGCCGGCGCCGACGGGGTGATCGCCAGCCCGCAGGAAGCCCGCGCCATCCGCGCCCTGCCCGAGGCGGCGGGGCGGCTGATCGTGACGCCGGGGGTGCGGCCGGCGGGCAGCGCGCTGGGCGACCAGAAACGGGTGGCGACCCCGGCGCAAGCCATCGCCGACGGGGCCGACCATATCGTCGTCGGCCGCCCGGTCTGGGCGGCGCCCGATCCGCGCGCCGCCGCGGCCGCGATCCTGGCCGAACTGCGCGGCTGACCGCCGCCGGCCGTGGGCGTCAGTAGCCGATGGTCATGATCGAGCGGCGGTTCTTCGGCGTTTCCAGCTCGTCGACGAAGGCCGCTGCATAATCCTCGGCGCTGATCGAACTGGTGCCGTCGGCGGCCGAGATCAGCACATCCTGGCCCAGCCGGAAGCGGCCGGTCCGGGTGCCCGGTGCGATGGTGCCGGCGGGGGCGAAGAAGGTCCAGTCGAGGTCGGATGCCTTCAGCGCTTGGTAGACCTGCTTGAAGCCGCGCGCTTCGGCCTGATAGGGTTCGGGAACATGCGGCAGAAGGGGGCTGCCGTCGGGCAGGTTCAGCGACCCCGCGCCGCCGACCATCGCCAGCCGCTTGCCGGATGCCTGTGCCGCGCCCATGACCGCCGCACCGATGGCGTCGGCTTCCGCCACCGGGTCGCCGCCGTTGCGCGGCGAGACCGCCGAGACGATCACATCGGCCGCCGCCGCGTGGCGGGCCAGCGTGGCGGCATCCGACAGATCGGCCTTCACGGCGGTGACGCCCTTGCCGGCGGCGATCTTTTCAGGATGGCGCGCCCCGGCCACAACCTCGTGCCCGCGCGACACGGCTTCGGCCAGAATCCGGCTGCCGATCATGCCGCTGGCGCCCAGAAGGAAGATCTTCATTTGCATCTCCATGCGTATCAAGTTACGAACAGTAACCAGATACGTGAAGGCTTGGGGCGGCGGAATAGGCACTCGGCCGTCTGATAGTTACACCGGAGGAACCATCATGGCCCCGCGCGGCACCATAAACCATGACTGCCCGATCCGCGACGTGCTGGACCGCGTCGGCGATGCCTGGTCGGTTCTGGTGCTGCACGAGCTGGCCAAGGGCCCGTGCCGGTTCAATGCGCTGATGCGGGTGGTCACGGGGATTTCGCAGCGGATGCTGTCGGTGACGCTGCGCACGCTGGAACGCGACGGGATGGTGACGCGGCAGGTGCTGCCGCTGGCGCCGCCGCAGGTCGAATATGCGCTGACGCCGCTGGGCGAAAGCCTGGTGGCGGCGCTGGCGGCACTGAAGGCCTGGTCGGCGGAACATCAGCCGGCCGTGCGCGCCGCCCGCGCCGCCTATGACGGCCGGGCGATCGCGGCCTGACCGGGGCGGTCGATCTCAGTTTTCGTTGATGTCGTGGTGAATGATCTTCTTTTCATCCTGCGGCAGGCCGAACAGCCGGGTCAGCGCCCACCAGCTGGCCAAGGACGCTAGTGCAAAGACGAAGATCATCGGCCCGACCGAGCCGCCGACCAGCCCTAGGGCGGTCAGCGCGCCGGTCAGGACCGCGCCGCAGGCAAAGCCCAGAAGCACATAGCCGGACACCAGAACCTCGAGGATCGCCAGAACCAGACCGGCGGCGATCCAGACCCACCATTCCTGCCAGAGATGCATCACGCGCGCCCTTTCAGCAGCTTGAAGGCGTCGCCAAAGGCGTCGAGTGCCTGGGCCGGCACGATCACCGTCTGCTTGCCGGCGCCCTGGCCGACGATGGTCAGGGCCTCGACCTGTTTCAGCGCGACCTGATATTGCGCGGCCTCGATGCCGTTTTCCTTGATCGCGACCGCGATGATCGAGGTCGCGTAGGCTTCGGCGTCCGCAGAAATGCGGCGGGCCTTGGCCTTCTGCTCGGCGGCGTAAAGCTCGGCGTCGGCGTTCAGTTCAACCGCGCGCTTCTTGCCCTCGGCCTCGGCCACCTGGGCGCGGCGGGCGCGTTCGGCATTCAGCTGTTGCAGCATGGCATGGCGGGTCGCCTCGTCCAGACCGACATCGAGGATCTCGGTCCGCGTCACCTCGATCCCCCAGTCGTCGACCATCGCGCGGACATGTTCGCGGATGTTGGTGATGAGTTCGTTGCGGTTGGACTGGACCTGATCCAGTTCCATCTTGCCGATCTCGCTGCGCACGATGCCGGCGACGGTGGTGGCGATGGCGCCGTCGACGTCACGGATGCGGTAGACGGTCTTTTCGGGGGCGGTGATCCGGTAAAAGACGCTGGTTTCGACCTTGACCAGCACGTTGTCGGTGGTGAAGGCGTCCTGGTGCGCGGTCGGCAGCTGGCGTTCCAGAACCGAGACCCGGTGGGCGACGCGGTCGAGGAAGGGGACGATGAAGTTGATCCCGGGTCCCAGGACCGAACGCAGCCGGCCAAAGCGTTCGACCACATGCTTTTCCGATTGCGGAACGATGCGGATGCCCAGCCAGACACACAGAAGTATGAAGGCGGCGATTGCCAGAAAGACCGTGTTTCCGCCGATCAGGTCCTGAATGTCCATCACGCTCTCCTTAAGGTTTCACGACTAGATGAGCGGATTTCGGTTCGCAGGCAAGCCCCGTGGGCCGGTCCCGTGCGGCCTGTGGGTCGGCGATTCCCGGCCTACGGGGTGGCGGAACCTCCGTGCGGGCCGGGGTAGCGGGCGCAACCTCTTGGCAGCGCGCTGTTTTCTGTGCGGGCAAAATTGTCGACAAAATAGTTGACACAAAAGGGAACAGCTTGGAAGATGAGGGTCGCAGGGGCCATCCCCCGCAGGAAAAGACCGCGCCGTGGCGGCCACCACGGGACGATCGCCGCCCTGGGGCCCGAGGTTCGGGCCATTCGCGGCCAAACCAACGGGGAGAGAGAATGAACCTGAAGAAAATCCTGCTGACCGGGGCCGCGCTTGCCTGCCTGGCGGGCAGCGTTTCGGCCAACACCCTGCGTTGGGGCTCGGCGCGCGACATCAACTCGCTCGATCCCTATTCCTATGGCTCGACCTTCACCATCAGCTTCCTGAACCATGTCTACGAAGGGCTGGTGCGCTATAACGCCGACCTGCAGATCGAACCGGCGCTGGCGACCAGCTGGGAAGTGCTGCCCGGCAACATCTGGCGGTTCCACCTGCGCGAAGGGGTCAAGTTCCAGGATGGCGCCGATTTCACCGCCGACGACGTGGTGGCCTCGCTGACGCGGGTCAGCGATCCGGCCTCGCCCTTGAAGGGCAACCTGCCGGCCTATGTGTCGTCGAAGAAGGTCGACGATCATACCGTCGACATCGAGGTGAACGGCACCTATCCCTTGCTGCTGAACGACCTGACCAACATCCACATGTTCGACGCAGGCTGGCTGAAGGCGCACGATGCCGAAAAGCCGACCGACGTGGCCAAGAAGATCGAAGGCTACGCGACCTTCCATGCCAACGGCACTGGCCCGTTCATGGTGGAAAGCCGGGTGCCGGACAGCAAGACGGTGCTGGTCGCCAATCCCAACTGGTGGGACAAGCGCACCGGCAACGTCGACCGCATCGAGTTCACGCCGATCGCCTCGGCGGCGACGCGGGTGGCGGCACTGCTGGGCGGCGAGATCGACTTTACCGAGGCCGCACCCCTGCAGGACCTGCCGAGGCTGGCGGCCTCGCCCAACCTGAAGGTGCTGGAAGGCAGCGAGCTGCGCACCATCATGTTCGGCTTCAACATGCGTGACAAGCTGCACAACGGCCAGCCGAACCCGTTCAAGGATCTGAAGGTCCGGCAGGCGGTGGCGATGGCCATCGACCTGAACCGCATCCATGACAAGGTGATGCGCGGCAAGGGCCGGGTTTCGGGCACCTACGTTGCCCCGAAGATCCCCGGCTATTCCGCCGACCAGGACGTGCCGGCGGTCTATGACCCGGACAAGGCGGCGCAGCTCATCAAGGAGGCCGGCGCCGAGGGCGCGCAGTTCGAGCTGGTTTGCGCCAACGACGTCTGGGTGAACGAGGAAGAGATCTGCAACGCCGTCGTGTCGATGCTGACCCGGGTGGGCCTGAAGCCGACCCTGTCGATCGGGCCGAACGCCGTCCAGCAGATCAAGCAGTCGAGCGGCGAGGCCGACATGTTCAGCTTTGGCTGGGCGAACGAGCCGATGCTGGACGCCTATTCGATCCTTCTGCAGGTGTTCGAAAGCAAGTCGGACAAGGCCGGCGTCTTCAACTGGGGCGGCTGGTCCTATCCCGAGATCGACAAGCTGATCCAGTCGGCTTCGGTCGAGATGGACCGCGACAAGCGGCTGAAGATGGAAAGCGACGCGCTGAAGCTGGTGAAGGACAATCTGATCATGATCCCCTTCCATCAGCAGCCGATGTCCTGGGCGGTGTCCGACAAGGTTGATTCGGTCGTCCAGCAGTCCGACAACAAGGCCCGCCACTGGCTGACCGTGATGAAGACGACGAACTGAGGCTGACCTGAACAAGGGGCCGGGCCGTCGGGGCCCGGTCCCGTCCTTTGGGGGGAGGATGCGATGATAGTCTTTCTGATAAAGCGCCTGTTCAATGCGGCCATGGTCATGCTGGTGGTGGCGCTGATGGCCTTCATGATCTTCCGCTTCGTCGGCGATCCGATCCAGCTGATGGTCAACGAACAGACGACCCAGGCCGAAAAGGACGCGCTGCGCCAGAGCCTCGGCCTGAACGATCCGTTCCCGGTGCAGTATGCCCGCTTCGTCATCCATGCGGCCCAGGGCGATTTCGGTGTGTCCTACCGCAATCAGCAGGACGTGATGAGCCTGATCGCCGAGCGGTTCCCGGCCACCTTCGAGCTGGTGCTGGTGGCGACGATTATCTCGCTGGTGGTGGGCGTGCCTCTGGGGGTCGTCACGGCGATCCATCGCGGCCGATGGTTTTCCGAAGGGTTGCAGTTCGTATCGATCATCGGCGTGTCGCTGCCCAGTTTCGTCATCGGTATCCTCTTGATCCTGGTCTTCGCGGTGATGCTGAACATCGCGCCGTCGTTCGGGCGTGGTGATGTGGTGCAGATCGGCTGGTGGACGACCGGGTTCCTGACGCCCTCGGGCCGCGCGGCGCTGGTGCTGCCGTCGATCGCGCTGTCGTTCTACCAGATCACGCTGGTCATGCGGCTGGTCAGGGCCGAGATGCTGGAAGTGCTGCGGTCGGATTTCGTGAAGTTCGCCCGGGCGCGCGGGGTGCCGGCCTGGCGCATCCACTACCGCCATGCGCTCAGGAACTGCCTGATGCCGGTCGTCACCATGACGGCGATGAATGTCGGATCGCTGATCGCCTTCGCGCTGATCACCGAAACGGTCTTCCAGTGGCCCGGCATGGGGATGCTGTTCCTGCAGGCGGTCACCTTCGTCGACATTCCGGTGATGGCGGCCTACCTGTGTATCGTTTCCTTCATCTTCGTGGCGCTGAACACGCTGGTCGACATCACCTATGCGCTGATCGACCCGCGGCTGCGCGCGGCAAGGAGTTGAGCCATGACCATCGCGGAAACCCGGACCGAGACCGCCGGCGACGGCCTGCTGGCGCGCTGGCGCAAGAGCGATCTCTGGTGGTCGTTCCGCCACCACAAGTCGGCGGTGGCGGCGGCGATCCTGCTGGCGGTGCTGATCCTGTCGGCCTTCGCTGCGCCGCTTTACGTGCCGCAGAACCCGTTCGATCCGGCGCAGCTTGACCTGATGAACGCCGAATATCCGCCCTACTGGATGGAAGGCGGCCAGTGGCCCTATCTTCTGGGCACCGACACCCAGGGGCGCGACATCCTGTCGGCGATCCTTTACGGCTCACGGATCTCGATCCTGATCGGGGTGGCGTCGGTGGTTCTGTCGCTGGTCATGGGCATCGGGCTGGGGCTGGTCGCCGGCTATTTCGGCGGGATCACCGACAATCTGCTGATGCGGGTCGGCGATGTGCTGCTGTCGATCCCGACGATCCTGATCGCCATCCTGGTCAGCGCGGTGGTTCGTGGCCTGTTGCCGCCGGCGCTGCGCGACTACGGGTCCGCCGGGGTGCTGGTCCTGGCGATCGTGCTGTCGGCCTGGGTGCAATATGCGCGCACCGTCCGGGCGCAGACGGCGGTGGAGCGGGGCAAGGAATATGTGCAGGCGGCACGGCTTCTGAAGGTGCCGGCGCGGCGGATCATGCTGCGCCACATCCTGCCCAACACCCTGACGCCGATCCTGGTGGCGGCGACGCTGAACTTCGGCATGGCGATCCTGACCGAGGCGACGCTGTCGTTCCTCGGGATCGGGATGCCGGCCAGCCAGCCGAGCCTTGGCACGCTGATCCGGCTGGGCAACCAGTTCCTGTTCTCGGGCCTGTGGTGGGTGGTGATCTTTCCGGTCCTGCACCTGTGTCTTCTGGTCGTGTCGGTCAATCTTCTGGGCGACTGGCTGCGCGACGCGCTCAATCCCAAACTGAGGTGAACCATGTCTGACCTTCTGATCCGCAACGTCCGGCCGATGGGCGGCCAGCCCGCCGACATCCTGATCCGGGCCGGGCGGATCGCCGAAATCGGGCCCGGCCTGGCGGCCGGCGGGGCGGCGGTCGAGGATGGCGGCGGCCACATCGCCATCCCCTCGCTGGTCGATGCGCATACCCATCTCGACAAGACCACCTGGGCCATGGGCTGGTACAAGGGCCGCAAGGGCGGCAGCCTTCAGGACCTGATCGACAACGAACGCAATTCGCGCATTCCGCTGGGTCTGGACGTCCACCGCCAGTCGATGCGCCACGCGATCCAGCTGGCCGAGACTGGCGCGGGTCATATCCGCAGCCACGTCGATGTCGACACCGATCACGGGCTGAGCCTTCTGGAAGGCAAGATGGCCACCCGCGACGCGCTGAAGGGGGTGATCGACATCCAGATCGTCGCCTTTCCGCAGTCGGGGCTGATGGTCCGGCCCGGCACTTACGAATTGCTGGATCAGGCGCTGGCGGCGGGGGCCGATATCGTCGGCGGGCTCGACCCTTCGTCGATGGACCGCGATCCCAAGGGCTCGCTCGACGCGGTATTCGCACTGGCGGAAAAGCACGGCAAGCCGATCGACATCCACCTGCACGAATATGGCGAGCTGGGCGCCTTCACGCTGGAGATGACCCTGGAACGCACCCGCGCGCACGGGATGCAGGGGCTGGTCGGCGTGTCGCACTGTTTCTGCATGGGCTCGCCCGATCCGGTCCGCAACGCGGCACTGATGGAACAGGTGGCGCGCGAGGATGTGCGCATCTTCTCGACCGGGCATCCTTCGGCGCAGGTGCCCTCGCTTCAGGCGATGCACAAGGCCGGCATCAAGGTCGGCATCGGCTGCGACGGCATCCGCGATACCTGGGGGCCGTGGGGTCAGCCCGACATGCTGCACCGGGCGCGGATCGTCGGGATGAAGAACGCGATGCGGCGGGATGACGAACTGGAACTGCTGCTCGACGTCACTTCGCGCGGCGGGGCCGAGGCGATCGGGGTTGCGGGCCATGAGATCAAGGCCGGTGGCGCGGCCGACCTGACGCTGGTGGCGGGCGAGACGCTGGCCCATGCGGTGGTCGAGGAAGCGCCGCGGCCACTGGTCGTCAAGGGCGGCCGGGTGGTGGCGCGCGGCGGGCGGCTGGCCGTTCCCGGCGTGACCATGCCATGAGTGCACTGTCCGATCTTGCGCTGGGCCAGCGGCCCGATGGCCGCACCGCGCTGACCGCCCGCTGGGTGCTGGGCCACCGCGACGGGCGGCATTGCCTGATCGCGAACGGCGAGGTGGTGATCGAAGGCGGCACTGTCCTGCATGTCGGCCGCCGCTTCGATGGCGAGGTGGCGCGGCGCATCGACCTGGGTGAGGCGCTGATCTCGCCGGGCCTGATCGATCTTGATGCGCTCTCCGATCTCGACACCACGCTTCTGGCCATCGACCACGGGCCGGGCTGGGCCAAGGGCCGGGTCTGGCCGCGAAGCTATGTCGAACGCGGCCCCTACGAGATGTATGCGCCGGAGGAACTGGCGTTCCAGAAGCGTTTCGCCTTTGCGCAACTGCTGCTGAACGGCATCACCACCGCGGCGCCCATCGCCTCGCTTTTCTACCGGGCATGGGGCGAGACGGTGGCGGAGTTCGAGGCGGCGGCAGGGGCTGCGGGCGATCTGGGGCTGCGGGTCTATCTGTCGCCGGCCTATCGCTCGGGCGGCATGGTCTGCGAGGCGCCGGGGCGGCTGGAGGCGGTCTTTGACGAGGAACGCGGGCTGCGGGGGCTGGCCGATGCCGTGGCCTTTGTCGGCGCGCAGGACGGTGCGCACGGGGGTCTGGTCCGGGGGATGCTGGCCCCCGACCGGGTTGAGACCTGCACCGAGGGGCTGTTGCGCCGGACGCTGGACGCGGCGCGCGACCTGGGTTGCAAGGTGCGGCTGCACATGGCGCAGGGCGAGATGGAGGTGGCGGCGGTCAGGAAGCTGCATGGCACCACCGCGCCCGGCTGGCTGGCGCGGATGGGGCTTCTGTCCGACCGGCTCTTGGCGCCGCATGCTACCAACGCGACCGAGGACGATCTGGACCTTTATGCCGCGCACGGGGTTTCGGTCGTCCATTGCCCGCTGGTGTCGGCGCGGTTCGGATCGGTCCTGACCTCGTTCCGGCGGCTGAAGGATCGCGGCATCACCATCGCGATGGGCACCGACACCGCGCCCGCCGACATGCTGATGAACCTGATGGTCGGGCTGCTGACGGCGCGGATCGCCGACGGGGATGCGGGCGCGGTCAAGTCGGCCGACCTGTGGGACGCGGCGACTTTGGGCGGGGCCAAGGCGCTGGGCCGCGATGACCTGGGCCGGCTCGCGCCGGGCGCGCGGGCCGACATCGCGGTCTTTGCGCTGGACGACGTGCCGATGACGCCCACCATCGACCCGATCACCACGCTGGTGAACGGCGGGTCGGGCAAGGTGACGAAGGCGGTCTTCGTCGACGGGCGGCTCGCCATGCGCGACGGCCGCGTGACGGGCCTCGACCTTGTGGCGGCGCGGGCCCGGGCGCAGGCGCAGTTCGACGGTCTGGTGGCGAAATATCCCGACCGCACTTGGGGCCATCCGCCGGTAACCGAGATCTTCCCCCCGAGCTATCCGATCGAAGGAGGCGCGCCATGAGCGACACCCCTGTTCTCGACGTGCGCGGCCTGCGCGTCGATTTCCCCGGCCGCCACGGCACGGTGACGGCGCTGTCCGAGGTGTCGCTGGCGATCCGGCCCGGCGAGATCCTCGGCGTCGTCGGCGAGTCCGGCGCGGGCAAGTCGATGACCGGGCTGGCGGTGCAGGGCCTGCTGGAGCCGCCCGGCCATATCGCCGGCGGCGAAATCTGGCTGAATGGCCGGCGCATCGACCAGCTGTCGGACCGCGCGATGGAAAAGGTCCGCGGCCGCGAGATCGGCGCGATCTTCCAGGATCCGCTGACCTCGCTCAACCCGCTGTTCTCGGTCGGCGCGCAGCTGGTCGAGACGATCCGTCTGCATCTGGGCCTCAACCGCGCCGATGCCCGCCGCCGGGCGGTCGAGCTTCTGACCGAAGTGGGCATTCCCGCGCCGGAGGAGAGGGTCGATCATTTCCCCCACCAGTTCTCGGGCGGGATGCGGCAAAGGGTGGTGATCGCGCTGGCGCTGGCGGCGCGGCCGAAGCTCATCATCGCCGACGAACCGACGACGGCGCTCGACGTGTCGATCCAGGCGCAGATCACCGCGCTTCTGCGGCGGCTCTGCGACGACCACGGCACGGCGGTTATGCTGGTCACCCACGACATGGGCGTCATCGCCGAAACCGCCGACCGGGTGGCGGTGATGTATGCCGGCCGGCTGGTCGAGATCGGCCCGGTGGCGGAGGTCATCGCCCGGCCGCGCCATCCCTATACGCGGGGGCTGATGGGCTCGATCCCAGCCTTGGGCGCGCGGGTGCCGCGGCTGGCGCAGATCGACGGGTCGATGCCGCGGCTCGATGCGATTCCTGCCGGCTGTTCGTTCAACCCGCGCTGCCCGCACGTGATGGCGCGTTGCCGGGTCGAGCGGCCGGGACTGACACCTGCCGGCGCGGGCCTTGCGGCCTGCTGGCTGGCCCAAGAGGAGACTGCCGCATGAATGGCTCCGTTCCTGCCCTCGCCGTCGCCGGCCTGACCCGGCTGTTCGACGTGTCGGCGCCCTGGCTGAACCGGCTGATCGAGCGCCAGCCCCGGCGCCTGCTGCGGGCGGTCGACGACATCGGCTTTTCGGTGCCGCGCGGCAGCTGCCTGAGCCTGGTCGGCGAATCCGGCTGCGGCAAGTCGACGGTGGCCAAGCTGGTATCCGGCCTGATCGCGCCGAGCGCCGGCACCATCGCCTTCGGGCCGGGGCCGGCGGGCACACCCCTGTCCGCTCAGATGATCTTCCAGGACCCCTACGCCAGCCTCAATCCGCGCTGGCGGGTCGGCGACATCATCGCCGAACCCCTGCGCGAGATGGGCCTGCGCAAGGGCGAGGCCGAGGTCCGGGCCCGGGTGGCCGAGCTTCTGGCGACCGTCGGCCTGTCGGCCAGCGACGGGCGGAAGTTCCCGCATGAATTCTCGGGTGGCCAGCGCCAGCGCATCTCCATCGCCCGGGCGCTGGCCAGCGAGCCCGAGTTCCTGATCTGCGACGAGCCGACCTCGGCGCTCGATGTGTCGGTGCAGGCGCAGATCCTGAACCTGATGCGCCGGCTTCAGGACGAGATGGGCCTGACCTACCTGTTCATCAGCCATGACATGAGCGTGGTGCGACACATGTCGGACCAGATCGCGGTCATGTACCTGGGCCGGATCGTCGAACTGGCGCCGACCGAGGTGCTGTTCGGCGGGCCGAAGCATCCCTACACGAAGCTGTTGCTCGACACGATCCCGAACGTGCGCGACCCGCGCCGCCGCCGCCAGACCCAGGCCGGCGAGGTGCCGAGCCCCTTGAACCCGCCTTCGGGCTGCACCTTCCATCCGCGCTGCCCCGAGGCCGACGCGCGCTGCCGGGCCGAACGGCCGCAGACGCTCGCCTATGCCGACGGCAGCCAGGTGGCCTGCCACCGGGTGGCCGAGGCGATGGCGGCGCTGGCGGTCCCGGCGCCCGCGTCCGGGGGCGCGGTTGGTGCCGGCGACAAGCTGCGGCTGTCGGCCTGAGCGGCCGGTTCCTTTCTGCGGTCAGCTCAGGGGAAGCCCCGTAGGGTGCGTGATTTCATGCACCATCGCGGAGGATGGGAGGTGGAATGGTGCGTACGAGCACGCACCCTACGCTTGCTGATCGCCGCTTAGGGCAATCGCTGCCCCGTATTCCCGGTTGTAAGTGTTCATCGACAGGATGGCGAGAAACAGATCTTTGGAAATAGTCAATTGAATGTCTCCGTTGAGAAAGTCAGGACGTTCAGATCGGTATCGTTGGGGTCTATCTTGTTCAGGTCAAAGCCAGGCGAGAACTTAATTGGGAAGGGGCCGCGACCGTCGATCTCTTTCAAGTCACCTAGCACAGCCTCTACCTTCCCCTCGGTCACCGCCTCATCGGTCACGGCCAGCGTCACCGCCTTCAGCCGCACGCCGGGGCCGAAGGCCGCCGCGAGATCAGCGGGATCGACCTGCCGCACGGACTTCGGGTCGTGGATATCGTCGAAGGTCACCAGCAGCGGATAGAGGTCGGGCGTCAGCGTCAGCGGCTGGTCCTTGGGCAGCGCCTTGACCGCCGCCACTGCCGCTTCGGTCGCCGGGTAAAGCCGCTGTGGCTGTCCGGCCAGCGTCGCCAGGTTCAGCCCCGGCGCGCCGAGGCCGCCTTCGCCCCCCGTGAGCAGCGCGAAAGAAAGCGCCCCGGCGCCAGTTCGACCACCGTGGCCTCGCCCCGGAAGCCGTAGCCCCCGGTCGAACCGTTGACCCCCATGATATGGCGCAGTTCGCCGCGCGTGCCGGTGAAGAGCGCCTCCTGCACCGATGCGCCGGTGACCTGGCCCGAAGGCGTCTCGATGATGAGGGTCATGCGCTGATGCCAGCTGGCATGAACGGTGTTGAACCAGACCCAGGCGACATAAGTCCCGACCGCCAGAAGCGGCAGGCCGACTACTATGGCCAGAAGCCCGAGCAGAACCGTACGCAGCCGCCTCATATCGACAACCCCCAGCCGAAGACAGGGCCGGTCATCAGTCGATTTCCTGGCTGAACCCGCATCCTGAGCTCCTTCCGTCTCCGCTTCGGTAATGATGGCCCTCCGGGATGTCACCGGAGGGCGCTTTCGCTTCACTCGGCCTGTTCGGCGGCTGGGGCGCCGGTGATCTTCTGCAGCATCTCGCGGTCGATCGGCGACGGCCAGGCACGCTCGGCCGCCCGCTTGGCTCATGCCCGCTCTGGGCGAGAACTCGGGCAACAATATGACGCGGAGCCTGCGCCGGGGGCGGGCCGGGGCGGCCGTCGGCCTGAGCGGTCGGCGCCCGGGAACCCGCGCAGAAAGAAGGGCCGCGCCGGGGATGCCGGGCGCGGCCAGTTCCTTTCTGCGGTCGGCTCAGGGAAAGGAGGGGTGCAGAAAGGTCGAACGGGTGCGGGTGTGCCAGCCTAGCCGGCGCGCGCCGTGGTGCGGGAGCCGGGCTTCACCCGCGGATAGTCGTAGGCGCCGATCTTCGAGGTGCGGTAGCCGCCGCCGACCAGCCCCTCGGCCAGCTTCACCGCGGCGCTGACCCCGTCGATCACCGGCATGCCGGCGCGGGCCTGCAGGCGGTCGCACAGGTCCGACATTCCGGCGCAGCCCAGCACGATGGCGTCGGCCCCGTCGTGGTCGCGCGCGGCCTCGATCTCGCGCATCAGGCGTTCCTCGGCCAGCGCGGGGTTTTCCTCGAGCGCGAGGACCGGCATGTCGACGGCCCGGACCGACCGGCAGCGGTGGCCGGCGCCGTAGGACTGCAACAGATCCTCGATGATCGGCACCGACCGGGGCAGCGTGGTGACGACGGAAAAGCGGCTGGCGATGGTGGTGGCGACCTGCACGGCGGCCTGGCAGATGCCGATCACCGGGCCGGTGGCGACCTCGCGCGCGGCGGCAAGGCCGGGGTCGTCGAAACAGGCGATGACGAAGGCCTGCGCGCCGCGCGCCTCGCCGGCGCGGATCGCGTCCAGCAAGGCGGGGACCGACAGGGCCTCGTCGGCATGGCCTTCGATGCTGGCCGGTGTGTCGCCGGGGTTCAGCGCCTCGATCCGCGTGCCGGGAAAGGCGCAGCGGCGGGCGCTGTCGCGCACCTGTTCGGTCATCGAGACGGTCGAGTTGGGGTTGATGAGCAGGATGTGCATGGCTCAGACCTTTTCGCCCAGGCGGTCGCGCACCGAATCGAGCCCCGGCGACGGCATGTGGAACTGGCGATCCGAGGTGATGTAATTGTCGGCGTGCAGGCGGGCGATGGGCTGGTAGACGTCGGGGTTCACATAGCGGCCCTCGGTGTCAAGACAATCGCGGCGGACATGCATGTGCACGACCTCGCCGAGGACGATGACCCGGCGGTCATAGTCGATCAGCCGTTCGACCCGGCATTCCATTGCGCAAGGGGTTTCGGCCAGGCGCCGCGCCGCGACCTGTTCACAGTCCAGCGCCGTCAGCCCCGCAAGCGAAACCTCGTCAATGTCGGGGGCGACGCCCAGCCCGCAGACCAGCATCTGGTCGGCGATGGCCATGTCGACCATGTTGACCACGAATTCGCCGGTGCGGCGGATATTGCGCACGGTGTCCTTCTCGGTCCCGTCGGGCCGGGTCTGGATGCCCAGGATCACGATGGCCGGGTCATGGGAAAAGACGTTGAAGAAGCTCATCGGCGCGGCGTTGTTGTGGCCGCCGTCCGACAGGGTGGTGACAAGCGCGATCGGCCTCGGGCCGATGAAATTGGTCAGCAGGCGGTAGCGTTCGGGTGCCGATATCCGGGTGAAGTCAAACTCGGTCATGTTCGCCGCTCCTCGCCACCGCCGGTCGGACAAACCGGCTGCGGTGCCCCTTGATTTCGCTCGCTTTCAGTGCAACAGTATTGTCTACAATTTTGTAGTCAATAGACATCTTCCCGTTCACATTGACTTTTTGCAGTTATTTCGCAGAAAATACACCAGTCACAGGAGCAGGCATGTATCAGGGTAAAGAGACGGCCACCGGGCCGACTTCGGAAATCTGCGAACGGATCTGGCTGTCGATCGCCGAAAAGCGCCTGCGCCCCGGAACCCGCCTGAAGGAAGAGCAGCTGGCCGAAATCTTCGCGGTCAGCCGGGCGCGCGTCCGGCAGGCCCTGTCGCTTCTGGAAAGCGACGGGCTGGTGACGATCCTGCCCAATCGCGGGGCCTTCGTATCGGAACCCACGGTCGACGAGGCGCGCGATGTCTTCCATGTGCGCAAGCTGATCGAGGCCCGGGTGATCGAACGGCTGATCGAGCGGGTCGGCGAAGACGATTTTCCGCGGATCGAGGCGCATCTGGCGGCCGAGCGTGACGCCAATGCGCGGGGCGATACGTCCGCGACCATCCGCCTGTCGGGCGGGTTCCATCTGCTGCTGGCCGAACTTTGCGGGTCGGATTTCCTGATTTCGATCCTGCGCGACCTGATTTCGCGGTCGTCGCTGATTACGGCGATGTATCGGGCCCAGCATGTCCATTACTGCGGGCCGGACGACCACGAGGCGCTGCTGCGCCATATCCGCGCCCGCGACATGGCCAGGGCGCTGGAGACGATGCGCGAGCATCTGGACCATGCCGAGGCCGAGCTGAACCTGACCGACGAAATCCCCCAGGTGCGCGACCTGCGCCAGGCGCTGGCCTAAGTTCAGACCAGCCGTCCGTCGTCGGCGACCAGACGGCCGGCCCGCACCACGCGGCGTTCGCGCGGACGGCGGGCCAGCGCGTCGCCGGGGGTTTCGGCGTCCACCATCAGGAAATCGGCGCGGTCGCCGACAGCCAGGCCATAGCCGGGAAGACCGATGGCACGGGCGGCATGGTGGGTGGCGCAGGCGAGCGCCAAGGCCAGTTGCGCCTCGGTCGCCCAGTCGAAGCGGAAGGCGGTCAGGAAGGCGCGTTCCAGCAGATCGCCGTTGCCGAGCGGCGACCAGGCGTCGCGGATGCCGTCCGACCCGCAGCAGACCACCACGCCCATGTCGGTCAGCGCCGCAACCGGCGGCACCGGCACGTCGGCGGGGGCCGAGGTCATCAGCGAAATGCGCAGGTCGGCCAGCCGCCGGCCAAGGCGGTTTAGCGCCGCGTCGGAAATCATGCCCAGGCAATAGGCGTGCGAGATCATTGCGCGGCCCTGAAGGCCCGAGGCTTCGACGAAGTCGCAGATGCGACCCACCTGCCAGGCGCCGAGTTCGCCCTTGTCGTGCAGGTGGATGTCGATCCCCGCGCCGGTCCGTTCGGCCAGCCCGAAGATGGCGCGCAACTGCCCGTCGGGGCCGCCGTCGATGCCGGCGGGGTCGAGGCCGCCCACGCATTCGACGCCCATGCCGACCGCCTCGGCCAGAAGATCGAGGGTACCGGGGCGGATCAGCAGGCCCTGTTGCGGGAAGGCGACGAATTGCAGGTCGATCCGGTCGGACCAGTCGGTGCGCAGCGCCAGCATCGCGGCGACATGCGACAGGCCCATGTCGGGGGCCACGTCGATGTGCGAGCGGATCGCGGTGGTGCCCAGGCATAGCATCCGTTCCAAAAGCCGGCCGGCGCGGACGGAAATCGGGGTTTCGCAGGCGCTCAGCACGCTGCGTTCGTTCTGGATGTAGTCCATCAGCCGCGCGGCCGAGAAGCCCGCCCGCCAGGGTTCGCCCCACAGCGTCTTGTCGAGGTGGACATGGGGTTCGACGAAGGCCGGCATCAGCAGGCGCCCGCCGCCGTCGATCACGTTTTGCACCGGCGCCCCGGCGGCAATGGCGGTGGCCGGGCCGGGGCCGGTGGCGGCAATCCGGCCGTCGCGGCACAGGACCGATACCGGCGTCTGGTCGGCGGCGCGCAGGTTGGTGAAAAGCGTGTCGGTCATCGGTCTTTCCGGGGTTGGGCGCGCGCCCGGGAGCGGGGCGCGCGCGGCAGGGTCAGCCTTTCAGGCGGGTCCAGATCTTGTCCTGCAGTTCGCGGGCCTTGGGGCCGCAATCCTTGGTCGGCACCAGCCGCGAGGCATATTCCTCGGGCATGTTGATCGCCTCGGTCGACATCCATTTCTTGTCCATGAACTCGTCGCTCTTCATCGAGTTGGCATAGGCGATGGCGTTCGACACGGCGGCGGCATTTTCGGGCGCCATCATCCAGTTGATGAAGATCTTGGCGTTTTCCGGGTGCGGGGCGTTGGTCGGAACCGCGAAATTGTCGCGGAACATCGGGATGCCTTCCTTGGGGTAGATGAAGCGGATCGTGTCGCGCTGCGCGTGGGCACGGGCGGTGGCGCCGTTCCACAGATGATGCATCGCCACCTCGCCGCCGGCCATGCGGTCGACGGTCGTGTCCGAGGAATAGAGCTTCAGCTTTGGTTTCTGTGCTTCCAGAAGGTCAAGAATTTTCTTGGCGTCATCGTTGCTTTCGGTGCATTGCGGGATGCCGAGGTAGAGAGAGGCGGCGAGGATTTCGTCGCTGGCGGTGTCGAGCGCCGCGATCTTGCCTTCCAGTTCCTTGGGCGGGTCGAAGTAGACCTTCCACGAATCCTCGAGCTTGCCGCCCGGCACCTGGGCGCTGTCATAGGCGATGCCGGTGGTGCCCCAGAGATAGGGGGCGGTGTATTCGCGGTTCGGGTCGAAGTCGGGGTTCTTGAAGTTGTCCTTCATGAACTGGAAGTTCGACATCTGCGACACGTCGATCTTCTGGATCAGCCCGTCCTTGACCAAACCGGGCACGATATAGTCCGACGGCACGATCACGTCATAGTTCGCGCCGCCCGACTGGAGCTTGGAGATCAGCGTTTCGTTGCTGTCATAGCCGTCGAGCGTGACCTTGATGCCGGTCTCCTTCTCGAACTTCGCCAGAAGCTCGACCGGATAGTAGTCGGTCCAGTTGTAGAAATAGAGAACCTTTTCCTCTTCGGCCTGCGCGCCGGTGGCGAGTGCCAGCGCCAGGATCGGCGCGGCAAGGCGGGTGGTCCAGGACATCATATTCTCCCTTGGTTGTGGCTCAGCGGCGGATGCGGCCGAGGATGAAGGACAGAACGACCAGCGCCACGGAAATGACCAGCATGACCGTCGAGATCGCGTTGATTTCCGGCGAGATGCCGGAGCGGATGGCCGAGAAGATATAGACCGGCAGGGTGGTCGAGCCCGGCCCCGACAGGAAGAACGAGGTGAGGAAGTCGTCGAGGCTGGTGACGAAGGCGAGCGTGAAGCCGGCGAGGATGCCCGGCCACAGAAGCGGCAGCGTCACCCGGCGGAAGGTGGCGAAGCGGTTGGCATAGAGATCCTGTGCGGCTTCCTCGTAGCTTTTGTTCATGCCTTCCAGCCGGGCGCGGATCGGCAGGTAGGCGAAGGGCGTGCAGAAGGCGATGTGGGCGGGGATCATCGCCGCCAGCCCGAGTGTGACCCCGACGGTGACGAACAGGATCAGCGTCGCCACCGCCACCACCACCTCGGGCAGGATCAGCGGCGCGTTGATCGCCGCCTCGGTCGGGCCCAGACCGCGGAACGGCGATTTGGTGGCCAGCGCCGCCAGAAGCGCGATCAGCGTCGCGCCGATGCCGGCGGCAAAGGCCAGCACCAGCGAATTCCAGGTTGCCGCCTGGATCGAGGGATTGACGAGGATGCGGCCATACCAGTGCAGCGACGCCTCGGTCCAGATGGTCGCGGTGCGGTTGCCGTTGAAGCTGTAGACGATGAGGACCAGCACCGGCAGGTAGAGGTAGAACAGCACCCCCATGCTGATTTCGCGGGTGGCGGGGAAGCGGCGAAGGTTCATGCGCGCCTCCTGCTGCGCCAGAGAGCAGAGGCCATCAGCGCGACCAGCATCGCCGCCAGCAGGACGACCGACAGGGCCGCGCCGAAGGGCCAGTTGCGGGCGGCGCCGAACTGCATCTGGATGACGTTGCCCATCATCAGGGTCTTGCCGCCGCCAAGCAGTGCAGGCGTGACGAAGGCGCCGAGGCAGGGGATGAAGACCAGCATCGAGCCGGCGACGATGCCGGGCCGGGCGAAGGGCAGGATCACCCGCAGGAAGGCGCGCTTGCGGTCGGCCCCCAGGTCATAGGCGGCTTCCAGCAGGCGCCAGTCGAATTTCTCGAACACCGCATAAAGCGGCAGGATCATGAAGGGCAGGAAGGAATAGGCCAAGCCGATCGCCACCGCCGCGTCGTTGTAGAGCAGTTCGACATTCGGGCCGAAGATGCGGCGGGCGATCTGGGTGACCCAGCCGTCCTCGCGCAGGATGATGAGCCAGGCGTAGTTCCTGACCAGAAGGTTCGTCCAGAAGGGGATGGTGATGAGCAGCACCATCAGGTCGCGGCCAAAGCGCGACAGGCCCGCCATCCACAGGGCGACCGGCAGGCCGAGAAGGATGCAGATCAGCGTCGTCACCCCGGCCTGCGCGACCGAGCGCAGGAAGATCAGCGCATAGCCGGGATTGAGGATCAGGCTGCCGTCGAAATCCTCCTCCATGAACAGCTTGAGGTAGTTGGCGCCGGTGGGCGGGGCATGCCAGTCCACCCCGGCGCTGTCGCCGCGGCCAAGGAAGGATACATAGGTGACGATTGCCAGCGGAATGCCGATCAACAAAAGGATCGTCACCAGCGCCGGGGCGAGCAATGCGGCGCGGCGCAGGGCGGGGCTGCCGGTCATGCCGCGAAGACCTGGAGCGCCTGGGCGGGCAGGTGGATGCCGACGCGGGTGCCGGGGTTGGGCGGGGCTTCGGTCGAGCGGCTGTCGCGCATCAGGAAATGGCTGCCGTCGGCCAGCCGCAACTGGTGCAGGATCGCGGTGCCGAGATAGGCGGAATGCACCACTTCGGCATCCAGCGCGCCGGTGCCCGGCGCGGCCAACGTCGCATGTTCGGGGCGAATCGCCACGGTGACGGCGGTGCCGCTGGCGTGGCTGGCGCCGCAGGACAGGACCGCCCCGCAGCCCAGCCGGACCGTGCCCGAGGCTTCCGCGCGCCCGTCCATCAGGTTGATGTCGCCGATGAAGTCGGCGACGAATCGGTGGGCGGGGCGTTCGTAGATGTCGCGCGGGCTGCCGAGTTGCAGGATGCGTCCGCCCTGCATGACCGCGACCCGGTCCGACAGGGTCAGCGCCTCATCCTGGTCGTGGGTGACGAAGATGAAGGTGATCCCCGCCTCGTGCTGCAATTGCTTCAGTTCGATCTGCATTTCCTTGCGGAGCTTCAGGTCGAGCGCCGACAAGGGTTCGTCGAGCAGAAGGACCCGCGGTCGGGGCGCAAGGGCGCGGGCCAGGGCGACGCGCTGCTGCTGGCCGCCCGACAGTTCGGCCGGCCGGCGCCGCGCATATTGGCCCATGCGCACCATCTCCAGCACCTCGCCGGTGCGGCGGTCGGTTTCGGCGCGGGGCAGGCCCTGCATTTCCAAGGCGAAGGCGACGTTCTGGGCGACGGTCAGGTGCGGGAACAGCGCATAGTTCTGAAAGACGGTGTTGACCGGCCGGCGGAAGGGCGGCAGGTCGTTGACCCGCTGGTCGTCGATGAGGATTTCGCCGTCGACGATCTCCTCGAACCCGGCGATCAGCCGCAGAAGCGTGGTCTTGCCGCAGCCGGACGGGCCGAGGAGTGTAAAGAACTCACGCTGGCCGATTTCGGCGGAAACCCCGTCAAGCACGCGCACGGCGCTGGCGCCCCGGCCGAAGGACTTGGAAACCTGCCGGATGGATACGGCACTGGATGTCTGGTCGGCCACAGCTCATTCCCCCCAATGAACAGGGCCAAGTCTGACACGGGAAAAATTGCTGTCAAGATTGTCTACAATATTTTGAGCAAATTTCTGCAGGACGCATCGGCGGCGGTTTCCGGCCCGCGCGAAGCGGGCCGGTGGGGCATCATTCGGCGCCGATCGCGTCCAGTCCCTTGCGGGCGCAGGCCTGATCGAGATCGCCCGACGGCGCGCCGCCGACGCCGATTCCGCCGACCAGCGCCTTGCCGAACTTGATCGGCAGGCCACCCGCCTGGATGACCAGCCGCGGGTCCATGTCGCGCAGGCCTTCGTTCTGGGGGTTCTTGGCGATGAAATCGGCAAGGCCGGCGGTGTCGCGGCCAAGCGCGGCCGAGGCGAAGGCCTTGCCCGTTGCGCTGCTGCCGGTATGGGGGCCGGAATTGTCGGCCTTGAGCAGCACCTTGGTGTTGCCGCCCCGGTCGACGATGGCGACCGAGACGTTGTTGCCTTCGGCGACGCAGGCCGCAATCGCGGCGCTCGCGGCCTTTTCCGCCAGATCGAGCGGCAGGTAGGGCGCGGTCGGCAAGGTGGTTTCGGCGATGGCGGCGGCCGGGGCGAACAGCGCGGCGCACAGGATCATCAAGGCAGGTTTCATGGCGGTTTCCTTTGCTTCGGGTGGCCCGCAGGGGGCGATGGATCGGGACAGGCCGGAGGCGGCCTGATGGCATCGGCCTATTCGCTGTAGGGCGCCATTATTGTCAACAATTATGTCAACAGTGTCACGGCCTTGTGAGCGGCGCTCAGCGCAGGCTGATGCTGACGGCGGCGCTGCGCCCCCGGGCGTCGATCACCGACAGGCGGAAGAAGCCTGGCCCCGGCAACGGCAAGACGCTTTGCCGGTCCTGCGCATCGGTGGCCATCGGCTGGCCGTTGGCCATCCAGACAAAGGGCGCCACCCCGTCGCGGACTTTGACGACCAGCGGCGCGCCGCCGGTGTCGACCTCGGCCCCGTCGGGGGGAAAGGCGACCTTGGGCGCGTCGTCGGCCTGCACGGTCAGCGCGTCGGCGCGTGAACGGAAGTGCTGCAAGGGGGGCGGCAACCGCCCGGTGGGCAGGATCAGCGTGGCGGGCGGCGGGGCGGGAAGCGGGTCGAAAGCGGGCTTCAGCCGGCCAAAGGCCTCGAACAGGACCGGCGCGGCCAGTTCGCCGCCGAAGGCACCGGGAACCGGCGAGCCATCGGCGCGGCCGATCCACACCCCGGCGACATGGCCGCCGTCGAAGCCCACCGCCAGCGCGTCGCGGTGGCCGTAGCTGGTGCCGGTCTTGTAGGCCAGCCGCCCCGGCGCGGCGCCGGGCGGCGGCGGCAGGCCGGCAAGGATGTCGGTCACCTGCCAGGCGGCCTCTGGCGACAGGATGCGGCCGGGCAGGGGCTGGGCCTCGTCGGGCAGGACCGACAGGCGGACCGGCGCGCCCAGCCGGGCCAGCGCGGCATAGGCCTGCACCAGATCGCGCAGGCTGATCCCCAGCCCGCCCAGCGCCACCGCCAGGCCGGGCTGGCCGCCGGGCACCACCGGCCGCGCGCCGGCGCGGTTCAGCGCGGTCAGCAGCTTGGCCGGGCCAAGCGCGTCGGTCAGGCTGACCGCCGGGATGTTCAGCGACTGCTGAAGGGCGGCGCGCAGCGTCAGGGTCCCCCGGAAGGTGCGGTCGAAGTTCTGCGGGACGTAAGAACCGAAGGCGGTGAGCCGGTCGTCGATCAGGGTTTCGGGATTGGCCAGGCCCTGGTCGAAGGCCAGGCCGTAGACGAAGGGTTTCAGCGTCGATCCGGGCGAGCGCAGCGCGGCGGTCATGTCGATGAAGCCGGTGCGGCGGTCGTCGGCCCAGTCGGCGGCACCGACCGAGGCGACGATCCGCCCGGTGCGATGGTCGGCGACAAGGATGGCGACCGACAGTTTGTCGCCGGCGCGGTTGGCGGCGTCGGCGGCCAGACGTTCCAGCGCCGCCTGGATGCCGGCGTCGAGGGTGGTGCGGATCGGGCTGGCGGCGGGGTCGGCGCGGTGCAGGGTTTCGGCGACCAGTGCGGCAAGCTGCGGGAAATCGCGGCGGCGGTCGGGTACCGGCTCGGTTTCCGCGGCCGCCAGTTTTTCACCGGTCAGAAGCCCCCCGGCGGCGGCGCGTGCCAGGACCCGGCTGCGGGCGTCATAGGCCGCGTCGCGGAGGCGGTCGGGGCGACGGGTTTCCGGCGATTGCGGCAGGGCGACCAGCAGCGCGGCCTCGGCGGCGGTCAGGTGGCGAGGCTCCTTGCCGAACCAGGTCAGCGCTGCGGCGCGCACGCCTTCGACATTGCCGCCATAGGGGGCGAGGCGCAGGTAGAGGCCGAGGATCTGATCCTTGCTCAGCCGCCGCTCCAGCGCCAGCGCCAGCCGGATCTGGCGCAGCTTTCCGGTCCAGCGGCCGGTGCCGCTGTCTTCGAGCAGGCGGGCGACCTGCATGGTCAGGGTCGAGCCGCCCGAGACGACATGACCATGCCACAGCGCCTGCGCCGCGGCCCGGGCCAGCGCCAGGGGATCGACGCCGCCATGCCGGTAAAAGCGCCGGTCCTCGTAGGACAGGAGCATCGCGGTGAACAGCGGGTCGACCGGGCCGGGGTCCAGCCGCCAGCGACCGTCGGCGACGGTGAAGGCCCGCAAGAGCACGCCGTTGCGGTCCAGCACCTCGGCCGAGGTCGCGACGGCCAGCGGCGGCAGGTCGGTGCGGGCGATCCAGCCGTCGAACAGGTCGCGCGTGAGGGCCGCCCCGAACAGGGCGGCGGCCAGAAGGAAGCCCAGGCGATGGGCGCGCATCTCAGTCGGTCACGGTGACGGTGCCCGTGCCGGTGCGGGCCTGGTAGTCGGGGCGGTACATGTCTTCGACCGAGGCGGCGGGCAGGTGGTAGGTGCCCGGTGATATGGCCCGCACGATGTAGGCCAGCCGGAACGAGTCGGCCGAGGTCCAGTCCACCGCCGCAAGGAAGCGGTCCTGGCGGAATTCGGCGGTGCGGGTGTCCTCGACTGTGGTCAGCCAGTCGAGCGCGGCCAGATCGCCGCCACGGATCAGGTTGGGATTGTCGATCTCGAACCCGGCGGGCAGGGGGTCGCTGACCATCAGCCGGCCGGCGGAGGGACCAAGGGGGGTGATCTCCAGCACCGCGACCATGCGGGTGCCCTGCTTGACCGATGTCGGGTCGATCTCCTGCCCCTCCAGCGTGTACCAGCGGCGGTCGATCTTGTAGCCCTTGCCGCTCGCAGGTTCGGGTTCGGACGGAACGCCGAAGGTGGTCAGGGTCAGCGAGGTGGGGCTGCTGCCGGTATTGGCGATGACCCTGGCCGTGCCGCCCGACAGTTCGCCATCGCTGACCTTCGCCCAGGGCCCGGCCATCGGCGCGCCGTCCAGCGTGAAGCTGCCCGGCGCGGTCGACCCCGTCAGCGCATGGGTCGCCATCAGCGCCCAGGTGGCTTCCTGCGTCGACAGGCTGCGCCCGGAGATCTGGCCGGCGATCATCTGGCCCAGATCCTCGGTCTTGAAGGCTTTCGACCCCGCTTCGCTGGCCAGCGCCAGAAGCGCGGTCGCGTCGCGCAGGTTGGTGCCATAGTCGGCGCGCCAGACCTGGGCTTCGGGCCGGGCCGCGGTGCCGGTGTTCTGCGCCACCAGCGTTGCCGCTTGCCGGAACATCTGATCGGCGCGGGTCTGGTCGCCGTAGGCCGCCAGCGCCGCGCCCAGCTGGGCGGCGGCGATGGGCGTATCGAAGGCCTCTGCCTTCACGTCGGCATAATAGCGCAGGTCGCCGATCGCCGCCGCGCCTTCGCGTGCCAGCACCATCAGCGCATAGGCCACCGGCCCGCCATCCTTGTCGAAATCCTGGCTGTAGTTGATCTGGTTGTGCAGGTTGTCGAGCGCCTGGCGGAAGGCGGTGTCGGGTACCGCATAGCCTTGGGCACGGGCGCGGCTGAGGAAGTCGGTGACATAGGCATCCAGCCACAGGTCGCCCGATTCGGGATACCACAGGCCGAAGGCGCCGTTCGTATCCTGGTTCAGAAGGATCTGGCCGATGGCCTGCTGCACCCGGTCACGCACATCCTGGGCGCCCGCTGCCTCCATCGCCTGCGCCATCTGGTCGAAGTAGAGAAGCGGCAGCGCCTTCGAGGTCAGCTGTTCGGTGCAACCATAGGGATAGCGGTCCAGCGTGGCCAGGATCGCGGGCGCGTTGAACCGCGCCGCCGCGCCCAGCGCCACGGTCGCATGCGCGGTGCCCGGTTGCAGCCCGGCAAAGACGTTGGCGTCCAGCGTGAACCTGTCGCCCGCCGCCAGCGTCAGTTGGCTTTGGCGCGAGATCAGCGGATCGTTGGCCTGGACCGGGATGGTCAGGGTTTTGGCCAGCGTCTTGCCGTCTGGCGTGGTCAGGGTGACGGTCAGCTTCGCCTCGCCGGTTTCGCCGGGTGGCGCCTGCAACGGCACCGACAAAGTGGCCTTGCCCTTGTCGGCCAGATCGACCGACGCCGGCATCTGGCCGGCGGTCAGCCCCTGGGCCTGCAGGGCCAGGCCCATCTTGCCGGACGGGCCTTCGGCATGCACCAGTTCGAGCCGAAGCGTGGTCTTGTCGCCCGGTTGCAGGAAACGCGGGACCGACGCCGTCACCACCACCGGATCATGGACCAGCACATCCTTGCTGGCCTCGCCGACGGCGGATTTCGACCAGGCGACCGCCATTACCTTCACGGTGCCGTTGAAGCTGGGCAGGGTGAATTCGGTGCGGGCATAGCCGTCGGCGCCGACCGGCAGCGGGCCGGAGAAATAGGCGACCAGTTCCTCGGTCGGCGGCGGGGCCTTCAGCTTGACCCCGCCGGCGTCGCCGCCCGACCGGACGGTTCCGGGCGCGCCGTTGGCGCTGTCGATCAGCCGGCCATAGACGTCGCGGATCGCCATGCCCAGCCGCTGCTGGCCAAGGTAGTGGCCTTCGGGGTCGGGCGGCTGATAGGCGGTCAGGTTCAGGATGCCCTGGTCGACGGCGGCGACGGTGACCCAAGCGGTTTCGCCGGGGGCGACGCCCGCCACCTTGACCGCCACCGGCAGGGGGCCGCGCGGATCGGCGCGGTCGGCGACTTCGACGGTGGCGGCAAGCTTGCGGGTGCCGGGATCGACCGCGGCATAGGACAGGCCGATGGCGCGGGCGGGCTTGTGGCCCTTGGCGTCGGCATTGCCGGGCTTCAGCGCGGTGGCGGTGACATAGGCGCCCGCCCCCCAGGCGTCGGTGACGGGCAGGGTGACGATGTTCTCGCCTTCCTTCACCTCGACGGCCTTCATGTCGATCAGGTGGTTCGAGATGACGGTGACCAGCGCCACGCCGGCGGCGCGCGGCACCAGCCGGATCTGCGCCGTGTCGCCCGGCCGGTAGGCGGGCTTGTCGAGCGTCAGGTCCAGCGTGTCGGGCGTCTGCGAGGCATCGGCCGAAACATAGCCGCCGGCGTAGAAGCGGACCGAGCTGGCGCTGGCGCCCCTGTCGCTGGTTTCGGCGACCAGTTCATATTCGCCCCATTCGACATGAGCCATGACCTGGGCAGGCGCGTCGGCACCCACAGCGGTGTCGCCTTCGGCGATCCGCTGGCGGGTGGTGGTTGGTTCCCAGTTCCATTGGCCGCCGACCGCGTACCATTGATAGTCGGTCTGCACCCGGTTCAGTTTCCAGTGGACGTTCAGCATGGTGCGCGCGCCGTCCGGCCCGACCGCAATCAGGGCGAAGGCCGCGTCCGAATTGGCGGCCGGCCCGGCGGTGTCGAAGGCGGGCTTGATGCCGATCACCGGCACCTTGGGCAGCAGCGTGCGTTCGATGGTGCGTTCCACCGGACGGCCCGATCCTTCGGCCAGGCGAATGGCGTAGCGGGCCAGAAGCGGCTGGGTGGGCGCGGGGTCGAAAGCCGGCGCGGGCAGCGGGATCGTGCCGTTGCCCTGGTCGTCGGTGGTGCCGAGGTCATAGAAACTGTCGCCCACCGGGTCGGGGGCCTGGTCATAGCGGCCGAAGGAATAGCCGGGGAAGGCGTCGAGGCTGCTGGCGGCGCTGATGCGGTAGTCGCCCTCCATCGCCAGGCCGGCGCCGGGCGCGCCGAAGAGATAGCGGGCGGAAACCGCGATGTCGCCGCCGGCGTCGATCGGCAGGGGGCCGTCCGGCAGGCTCAGCGCGAAGTCGATGCGTTCGGGCAGGAAATCCTCGACCAGGAAGGGGGCCGAGGCGAGCGGCGTATTCTCGTCGTCGGCAAAGACCTCGATCCGCCAGGTGCCGCGCGGCGCGCCGCCGCCGATGGGCAGGCTGATCGCGCGACCGCCGCCGCCGGCGTCTGGGGCCAGCTGGCGGCTGTATTCGACGCCATCGGGGCGGATCAGGCGGACGGTCAGCGGCAGGCCCTCGATCCCCTTCATTTCGGCGTCGCGCGCCAGGATGGTGGCGTTCAGGGCTTCGCCGGCGCGGTAGGCGCCGCGATCGGTGGCCAGGAACACATCGACCGCCGGCGCCGGTTCGCGGCCGGTGACGCCACGGTCGGACAGGTCGAATTCGGGTTCGGTCAGCGACAGGAACGAAAAGTCGTCGCCCGCCGCCACGGTGACCATCGCCGGGGCGGAACTGCCGGCGCCTGCGGTCAGCGGCGCGTCGAAGCGCGCATAGCCCTGCGCGTCGGTCTTCGCGGTGGCGATGATCGCATTGGCGCGCGACAGAAGCGTGACCTCCACCCCTTCGCGGGCCGAGGCGTCGGCCAGCGAGCGGACGAAGACATGCAGTCCATCGGTTCCGGTCATGGTGGTCAGCCCGAGGTCCGAGATCACGAACCATTGCTGGGCGGGCGCGATCTGCGAACCGTCGGTGCCGGGGATCGTGGCCTGAAGCGCGTAGATGCCGGGGCCAAGGTGCTTCATCGCCGGGTCCAGCGGCAGGTTGGTGGTGACATCCTGATTGGTGTCGCCCTTGGCCAGGTCGGCGCTGCCCTTCCAGACCTGTTCGGCGTAGGTGGCGTTGAAATCCTCAAGCGACCAGGTATCGAGCGGGCGGGCGAAATAGTCCTGTTCGATGGTGCGCACCAGATTGCGGTCGGAAATCCGCACGAGCTTCAGGTCGAGTTTCGCCGCGTTGACCGTCTGCACCGGAATCCCCGCCTGGCCGGCGCGCGGCAGGATGTAGGCGCGGCCGGGGAACAGTACCTGGGGCGAACGGTCGCGGACATAGAGCGACAGGACGGTATCCTTGGCCAGCGTCTCGCCATCGGCGGCGGGCAGGCCCTTGCGGAAGGTCAGGCTGTAACGCTTGCCGTGCTGGACGCCGCTGACGCAGATCTGGTTGTCCGAGGCGTCGACCGACAGGCCGCTTTCGGGCAGTTGCACGAAGGTCGCGTAGTCGACGCCGGACGCGGCCAGCGGGCCGTTGAAGGTCGCGCACAGGCGCGGGTTGGCGCTGTCGCTTTCAACGCTGTTGTCGGCGATGTTGAATCCATACTTGCCCATCGCCTCGGTCAGAAGCTTGTCGGCTTCGTCACGCGGCTGAAGGCTTTGCGCCAGCTTCAGCGCCGGGATCATGTCGTGCCCGCGGCCGCTGGCCTCGAGCGCCCTGGCCATGACCAGAAGGGCGCTGGCCTGTGCGCCCTTGGACCCGGCGCGCAGATAGGCGTTGACCGTGCCGTTCAGGGCGCGGGCCGCGTCACCTGACTTGTCCCCGGACTGCTCGGCCGGCGTATCCAGCAACAGTTGCGCATAGTCGGCCCATTGGTCGGGCGCGTCGGTCAGGCTGACGGCGGCGGCGACATAGCGGGCGGCGTCGGCCAGATTGCCGGCGCCACGGGCATCGCGCGCCTGGGCTAGCAGTTCCTCGGCGCTGCGGTCGCCGGCGATATAGTCGTTGGCAAGGGTCTGGGCCTGGGCCAGCGCGGCGGACAGATCGTCGGGCGACAGGAAGCTCAACTCGCCCGCCCGCGCCGGGGCGGCGGCCAGAACCGCGGCGTCGGTGGCTTTCACCCAGCCGGAATAGGCGCCGCGATAGGGCTTTTCGCCGCTGACCGCCGACTTGAGAAAGCACGAGCTGGCCCGGGAATTGAAGGTCATGGCCACGCAGCGGTCGTCGGCCAGGCAGGATTGTTCGCAGGTTTCGATGGATGTGTCGAAGATCGACTGGATGTCGGTTCCGCCGAGGTCGGTATCCTCGGTCAGCGCGAAGCGCTTGGCGGGGACATAGGCCTGTTCGTCGGCACCGGCGGGGCAGGCAAGCCCGAGCAGGGCAAGGGCGAGCGCAAGGCGGAAAATGGACATCTGAAACTCCGTCGAAAACGCGGGCAGGCTGCCACGGACCGCGCCGCAAGATCAAGGAGTCGTCGGCGCGGCGGCGAGGCCGCGTTCAGCCGATCTTCACCTTGGTCGGTCAGATTCGGGGCGGCGTCGACGATCCGGGGGACAGGGTGAACATTGCCGACAAGCTGGTCAGGGAACGCCGGGCGCGGCTGGCGGCCGAACGTCTGCTCGACCTGAAAAGCCGGGAACTGGTGGCGGCCAACGAACGGCTGGCCCAGCATGCCAACAGCCTGTCGGATACCGTGGCGGGGCAGCGGCAGAACCTGCAGGCGGCGCACAGCCGCAACAGCGAAATCGAATCGGATCTCGAACGGGCGCTGGCCGCGGCGCGGCTGGCGCAGCGCCGGCTGTGGCAGGCGCTGGAAACCATGCGCGACGGGTTCGCGGTCTTTGACGCCGACCACCGGCTGATCATCGCCAACGGCGCCTTCGTGGCGCTGTTTCAGGGGCGCGGCGACCTGCAGCCGGGACGGACCTACGACGAGGTGGTCCGCTGCCTTGCCCGCGAAGGTATCGTCGATCTTGACGGGCGCGACGAAGACGACTGGCACCACGAGATGATCGCCCGGCTGATGAAGCCGGACATCGCGCCCCGCACGGTGCGGCTGACCGACGGGCGGTTCCTGAAGCTGATCGACCGGCGCGGCGCGGCCGGCGATCTGGTCTGCCTGACCGTCGACATCAGCGAAAACATGCGCCGCGAGGCCGAGCTTGACGAAGCCCGCGCCCGCGCCGAAGCCGCCAGCCGCGCCAAGTCGGCCTTCCTGGCCAACATGAGCCACGAGATCCGCACGCCGATGAACGGCGTCGTCGGCATGGCCGAGCTTCTATGCGAAACCGAGCTTGGCGAGGAACAGCGCCTGTTTGCCGAAACGATCCGAACCTCGGGCGAGGCGCTTCTGACCATCATCAACGACGTGCTCGACTATTCCAAGGCCGAGGCTGAAAAGCTGCGCCTGTGTCCCGAACCGTTCGACCTGGAACGCTGCCTGCACGAGGTGATGCTTCTACTTCAGCCCACGGCACGCGAAAAAGGGGTCAGCCTGGCGGTCGACTTCGACCTGTTCCTGCCCACCCGCTTTGTCGCCGACCCCGGCCGGATGCGGCAGATCCTGACCAATCTTCTGGGCAACGCCGTCAAGTTCACCGACCGGGGCCATGTGCTGGCCCGCGTCGTCGGGCTGGATCGCGGCAACGGCATGTTCGACCTGCATTTCAGTATCGAGGATACCGGCATCGGCATGGCGCCCGAACACCTGGACCATATTTTCGCGGAATTCAGCCAGATCGAGGAACAGAGCAACCGCAAGTTCGAAGGCACCGGGCTGGGACTGGCGATCACCCGTCAACTGGTCGGGCTGATGGGCGGCGACATCTGGGTGGACAGCGAGCCCGGCAAGGGGTCATGCTTCGGGTTCCGCATCCCGGTTCCGGTGGCCGAGGCGGTGCCTGCCGACCGGCCCCAGCGGGCGGTGACGCAGAAAAGCGCGATCGTGGTCGATGACGCGACGATCAACCGGGCGATCCTGACGCGCCAGCTGGAAACGCTCGGGCTGACGGTGCGGGCCTTTCGGGGCGCGGCGGAGGTGGCAGTGGCGTTGGCCGAGGGGCAGGGGTGTGACTTGGCGATTCTTGACGGCGATGCCCCCGACGATAGCGCGCCGGCGCTGGCCGAGACGGTGCGCATCCATTGCCCGGGAGCGGCGGTGCTGGTGACGGGGACCGGGCCTCTGTCCTCCCGCCTGCCCGAGGGGCTGGTCGACGGTTTCCTGCAAAAGCCGGTCTTGCGCAGCGATCTGTTCGCCCGGCTTCAGGATCTGTCGGCGCCAGATGCCGCGCCAGAGGCGTTGTCCGGCCCGCCCGCCAGTTCTGCCGCGCGCCGCATCCGGGTCCTCGCCGCCGAGGACAACCGCACCAACCGGCTGGTCTTCGCCAAGATGGTGCAGGAGTTCGACATCGACCTTCACTTTGCCGGCAACGGGCGCGAGGCGGTGGAGCTTTGGGACAGACTCCGGCCCGACCTGATCTACATGGACATTTCCATGCCGGAGATGGACGGACGACAGGCCACCGCCGCGATCCGCGCCCGCGAGGCGGCCGAGGGCAAGGGCGCGCGCGTGCCGGTCATCGCCATGACAGCCCACGCGATCGAGGGCGACGGCGACAGCATCCTTGCCGCCGGGGCGAATCTCTATCTGACCAAACCGCTGAAGAAGGCCGAAATCGCCGCGCCGATCCTGGCGCTGTGCCCGCCACCAGCGGCCGGGCCGGTCGTCAGTCGATCGGGCGAATGAGCTTGCGTTCGAGGATCTGCAACACCTGGCGCAGGTCATGGCCGCGGCGCAGAACCTGGCCATCCATGCCGACCAAGGCGTAAATCCCCTGCCGCAACCGCAGCCGGGGATGCTTCTCGATCCGGTAAACCGGGGTTTCCGCCGCCCGGCGAAAGACCGAAAAGATCGCCATGTCGCGCAGGAACGACAGGGCGTAGTCCCGCCATTCGCCGGCCGCCACCATGCGCCCGTAAAGGCCAAGGATCACGCCCAGTTCGGCGCGGTCGAAGGAAACCTGCTCGGGCACGGGGGGTGGAAAGGGAAAGGGGGTCGGCGTCTGAACCGTCATGACGGAATCTTACGCCGGTTTCGCGGCAAATCAAGCTGCCCCGAAAATGTCGCAAAATGACCGCGCGCCTTCCGCTTTCTGTCCCGCGAATCGCCCCGATCAGCCGTGATCTTCAATGTCAGCGAGAAACGCTAGGTTCCGGCGGAGCGGCCAACAGCCCCCACCCAGTTCGTTCCGCCGGAACCGTCTCTCGCCTGAAGCCCCGCCCCGGCGGGGCTTTGTTTTTCCGGGCCTCAGCCGCAAGTCAGGCGCTTGATGATCCCGTCGTCGCCGACATGGACGTTCAAGCGCGTGGGCTCCAGATCCATCGTGGCGGGCTGGTTCGGGCGCAGGAAGCGCACCGGCCCATCGGCGCCGACCGCGATCATCGAACTGGCCGGCTGGCCGATGTAGCGCGCGAAGGAGCCCGCGTGGCAACTGCCCGAGCCGACGCCTCCGGTCATGCAGCCGGCCAGCGGCAGAAAGGCAGTCAAGAGGAAAATCTGTTTCACGGTGGCACCTGTTTCTTGCGCAAGCCGCCACTTTGGCGGAATGTCTGCCGGCCAGAATAGCAGGGAGAACGTCGATGAGAACCCGCGCCGCAGTCGCAGTCGCCGCCGGAAAGCCGTTGGAGATCATGGAGGTGAACCTCGAGGGGCCGAAGGCCGGTGAGGTGATGGTCGAGATCAAGGCGACCGGGATCTGCCATACCGACGAATTCACCCTGTCGGGGGCCGATCCCGAGGGGCTGTTTCCGGCGATCCTCGGCCATGAGGGCGCGGGCGTGGTGGTCGAGGTCGGCCCCGGCGTGACCAGCCTGAAGAAGGGCGACCATGTCATCCCGCTCTATACGCCGGAATGCCGGGCCTGCCCGTCGTGCCTGTCGCAGAAGACCAACCTCTGCACCTCGATCCGCGCCACCCAGGGCCAGGGGCTGATGCCGGACGGCACCTCGCGCTTCTCGATGCTCGATGGCACGCCGATCCTGCATTACATGGGCTGCTCGACCTTCTCGAACTACACGGTCCTGCCGGAGATCGCGCTGGCCAAGGTCCGCGAGGACGCGCCCTTCGACAAGATCTGCTACATCGGCTGCGGGGTCACGACCGGGATCGGCGCGGTGATCAACACCGCCAAGGTCGAGATCGGGGCGAAGGCGGTGGTCTTCGGGCTGGGCGGCATCGGGCTCAATGTGATCCAGGGCCTGCGGCTGGCGGGCGCCGACATGATCATCGGCGTCGACCTGAACAACGACAAGAAGGAATGGGGCGAGCGGTTCGGCATGACCCATTTCGTCAACCCGAAGGAAATCGAGGGGTCCGTCGTCCAGCATATCGTCGAGATGACCAAGACGCCGTTCGACAGGATCGGGGGCGCCGACTATTCGTTCGACTGCACCGGCAACGTCAAGGTGATGCGCGACGCCTTGGAATGCACCCACCGGGGCTGGGGCCAGTCCATCATCATCGGCGTGGCCCCGGCGGGCGCGGTGATCGAGACGCGGCCCTTCCAGCTGGTGACCGGGCGGGTGTGGAAGGGCACGGCCTTCGGCGGCGCGCGCGGCCGCACCGACGTGCCGAAGATCGTCGACTGGTACATGGACGGCAAGATCCAGATCGACCCGATGATCACCCACCAGCTGAAGCTCGAGGAGATCAACAGGGGCTTCGATCTCATGCACTCGGGGGAATCGATCCGCTCGGTGGTCGTCTATTGATGGTGCGCGGGGCCCGGCCGCTTTACGCCGTCCTGATCGACGCCGACAACATCGCCGCCAAGTTCGCCAGCGCCATCCTGAAGGAGATCACGGCGCTGGGCGAGCCGGCGCTGCGGCGGGTCTATGGCGACTGGTCGTCGGGCCGGCTGGGCAACTGGGCGAAAGAGGTGCGCGACCTGGGTCTGGTCGCGCACCAGGAAACCGCCAACACCACCGGCAAGAACGCCAGCGACATCGGGCTGGTGATCGATGCGATGGACATCCTGCATACCGGCCGGTTCGACGGGTTCGTGCTGGTGTCGTCCGACAGCGATTTCACCGCGCTGGCCAACCGCATCCGCGAACAGGGGCTGGACGTGATCGGCATCGGCGAGGACAAGACCCCGGAAAGCCTGCGCAAGGTCTGCAATCGCTTCATCCTGATCGAGAACATCATCGCCGACGACCAGCCGCAGGAACGGGGTGCGACTGTTCATGCCCGCAAGACGCCGCGCGATGCTTTGCCGCTGATCCTGAAGGTGATGGACAAGTTCCCGCAGGAGGACGAATGGTTCTCGCTCGGTCAGATCGGCCAGGGGCTGACCGCCGAATACCCCGACTTCGACAGCCGCACCTATGGCAAGCGCAAGCTGAGCGACCTGTTTGCCGAGCTGAAACGGTTCGAGACCCGGCGCGAGGGCAATTCGCTTCTGGTGCGGCGGGTCGACTAGCTGGCCCCCGTGCGGTAGCGGGCCAGGAACATCTCGACCGCGCCGGTGATGACCCGGTTGCGGTCGGCCTCGGTGAAGGTGCGGCGGACGCCGAAGATCACCGCCGAAAAGATGTCGGCCTTGCACAGTTCGGCAAACTGGTCGGCGGCCAGGTCGATGTCGTCGATGACAAGCTCGCCCCGGCTGACCGCGCAGGTCAGGTAGGCGGCGATGCGGTTGCGGACCAGGACCGGGCCGCTTTCGTAGAATTGCTGGCCGAGTTCGGGAAAGCGGTCGGATTCTGCGACGCAGATGCGAAAGACCCGGCGGCCGAACTCCGACAGGAAAAAGTCGATGATCCGCTCTGCCGCCAGCGGCAGGATCACCTCGGGCGGGGCCGACAGCTGCACCAGTTCCAGCGCCGCGTCGGCCTGGCGCAGGCATTCGCGGCGGGCGACCTCGACGAACAGCAGGCGTTTTTCGGGGAAATAGCTGTAAAGCGTGGCCTTGGAGACGCCGGCGGCGCGGGCGATGTCGTCGACCGATGCGCCTTCGAACCCGTCGCGCAGGAAGATTTCCCGCGCGCCGTCCAGCACCTGTTCCAGCTTGCGGCCCTTGCGCTGCGGCGTCTCGGCCTTGGTCATCGGCATTCCTTGCATTTGGTCATGATAGACCGCCGCCTTCTGTTCGGGCAAGCCGGGCCGCCGCAAGCGCGCGCCGCCTAGCGGGCGACCGGCATTGCGACCGGCGCGGGGTCGCCGCCGATGGCGCGGGTTGCTGCGGGCCTGTTCGGGAAATCCAGGCGCGGCAGGCTGAAGCTGCCGGTGTCGGCCAGGGCCGGCAGGGCCGAAAATCCGATGATGGCGGCAAGGATGAGGGTGTTGAGTTTGGTCATGTCAGCCTCCTTCGTGGCATGAAAGTGATCTAAACTGTTCAGTTCATAATTGCAAGAATGAAATGAACCGACCGGTTTACTTTTTTCGTGGGCTTGTGCTTTGCGTCGGGCCGGGTAGTTTGGAATGATTCCAAACTGGAGGCAGGAATGATCCCCGGCATTGCATCGCGCAGGCGCTTTTCCGACCTGAGCGAACAGGAAATTCTGGCATTGGCGATTTCGTCCGAAGAAGACGACGCGCGCATCTACCGGACCTATGCCGATCAGCTGAAGCAGTCCTATCCGGCCTCGGCCGCGCTGTTCGAGGCGATGGCCGTCGAGGAAGATACCCATCGCCGCTGGCTGATCGAACGGCACCGGGCCCGGTTCGGCGAGGTGATCCCGCTGATCCGGCGCGAACATGTGGCGGGCTTCTATGCGCGCAAGCCGGTGTGGCTGATGCAGAACCTGGGGCTGGACCGGATGCGCGCCGAGGCCGAGGCGATGGAGCATGGCGCGGCCGAATTCTACGCGCGGGCGGCGGCGCAGACCAAGGATGCCGAAACCCGCAAGCTTCTTGGCGATCTGGCGGCCGCCGAAGCCCGGCACGAAGCGACGGCGGGCGACCTGACCGAGGTCCATCTGGGCGCCGAGGCTCGCGGCGAGGAAGATCGGGCGGCGCGGCGGCAGTTCATCCTGACCTGGGTGCAGCCGGGGCTGGCGGGGCTGATGGACGGGTCGGTATCGACGCTGGCGCCGATCTTCGCCACCGCCTTTGCCACCCACGATCCGCGCACCACGCTGCTGGTGGGGCTTGCGGCCTCGGTCGGGGCCGGCATTTCGATGGGCTTCACCGAGGCCGCGCATGACGACGGTGTGCTGTCGGGACGCGGTTCGCCGGTCAAGCGGGGGCTGGCCTCGGGGGTGATGACCGCCGCCGGTGGGCTGGGCCATGCGCTGCCCTACCTGATCGGCGATTTCTGGACGGCGACGGCGGTGGCGATGGCGGTGGTCTTCGTCGAGCTTTGGGCCATCGCCTGGATCCAGAACCGCTTCATGGAAACGCCGTTCGTGCGCGCCGCCTTCCAGGTGGTGCTGGGCGGCGCGCTGGTCTTTGCCTCTGGCGTTCTGATCGGTGGCGGCTAGGATCGCGGCCGCCAAGAGCAAAGGGAGAGCCGATGTATTTCCGCGACAAGGTTGCCTACGAGCCGCTGCCTTTGCCCGACCGGGTGCGTCTGCCGGACGCCGAGGCATTGGCGGCAGCGGAAGCCTTCCGTGACTATATGGCCCGTCGCCACAGCGTGCGCGACTTCGCCCCCGACCCGGTGCCCCTGTCGGTCATCGAGGCCTGTGTTGCCGCCGCCGGGACAGCGCCATCGGGGGCGAACCACCAGCCCTGGCATTTCGTGGCGATCGGCGATCCGGCGATGAAGGCGCAGATCCGCGCGGCGGCCGAGGCCGAGGAAGCGGACTTCTACGCCGGCGGGGCGGGCGACGAATGGCTGAAGGCGCTGGAGCCGATCGGAACCGGCGTGTCGAAGCCGCACCTGGAGGTGGCGCCCTGGCTGGTGGCGATCTTTGCTCAGCGTTATGGCACCACAAGGGACGGGCAACGCTACAAGAACTACTATGTCCCCGAAAGCGTCGGCATCGCCACCGGCTTCCTGATCGCGGCGCTGCATCACGCCGGGCTGACGGCGCTGACCCACACGCCCAATCCGATGAAGTTCCTGAATGCGCTCTGCGGCCGGCCGGACAGCGAAAAGCCGGTGATGATCCTGGCGGTGGGGCATCCGGCAGCCGACGCGACGGTTCCGGCGGTGGCCAAGCTGAAGAAGCCGCTGGCCGAGATCATGACGGTGCGGGCCGGCTGATCTGCCATTGCCGACCGGCCGCGCTTGGGGCAGGGTGCGCGCCGCAATGACGGAGACGCGGCCATGAAAACAATCTCGGAAAACAAGTGTTTCGGCGGGGTGCAAGGCGTATATTCGCACACCTCCGAAGCCTGCGGCTGCGACATGACCTTCGGGCTGTTCCTGCCCCGCGAAGCCGCCGAGGAGCCGGTTCCGGTGCTTTGGTACTTGTCGGGCCTGACCTGCACCCACGAAAACGCGATGATCAAGGCCGGCGCGCAGGCCTGGGCGGCGGACCATGCGATTGCGCTGGTCTTTCCCGACACCTCGCCGCGTGGCGAAGGGATTGCCGACGACGCGGCCTACGACCTTGGCCAGGGCGCGGGCTTTTACGTCAACGCGACCGAAAAGCCCTGGGCCCCGAACTTCCGCATGTGGGACTATATTGCCGAGGAGCTGCCGGCGCTGGTCACCGCGACCTTCGCCATCGACGAGGATCGCCAGTCGATCACCGGCCATTCGATGGGCGGCCACGGCGCGCTGACCCTGGCGATGCGCCTGCCCGGCCGATTCCGCTCGGTCTCGGCCTTTGCGCCGATCGCCAACCCGACCGCCTCGGACTGGGGGCGCAAGCAGTTCGCCGCCTATCTGGGCAAGGACGAAGCCGCCTGGGCCGCGCATGATGCGTCGCTGCTGATGCGGCGGCTGGGGTTTGACGGGCCGGTGCTGGTGGACCAGGGGTCGAAAGACCAGTTCCTGGACCTGCTGAAACCCGAATCGCTGGCGCACGCGATGATGGAGCGCCGGCAGAACGGACAGGTCCGCATGCAGCCGGGCTATGACCACAGCTATTTCTTCGTTTCGACCTTCATTGCCGATCATGTCGCCTTCCATTCCGAAGCGCTCTACCGGGACTGACGCATGAACCACTACGACCTGATCATCATCGGCAGCGGCCCGGCCGGACGCGCCGCCGCCATCCAGGCCGGCAAGCTGAAGCGCAAGGTGCTGGTGATCGACCGGAAGGACCGGCTGGGCGGAGTGTCGGTTCATACCGGCACGATCCCGTCCAAGACCCTGCGGGAAACGGTGCTGAACCTGTCGGGCTGGCGGGAACGGTCCTTCTATGGCCGGTCCTACCGGGTGAAAAGTGACATCGACGCTGGCGACCTGAAGGCGCGGCTGCACAAGACGCTCGACCACGAGGTCGACATCCTGGAACATCAGTTCAACCGCAACCATGTGACGACGCTGATGGGCAGCGCCCGGTTTCTCGACCCCCACCGGGTCGAGGTTGCCACCCATGCCGGCGAAACGGTGCAGCTGACCGCCGACAAGTTCCTGATCGCCACCGGCACCCGCACCCACCGGCCGCCGGAAGTGCCGTTCAACGGCAGGACGGTGGTCGACAGCGACGAATTCCTGGAGCTGGCGCGGATTCCGCGCAGCCTGGTGGTGGTGGGTGCCGGGGTGATCGGGGTCGAGTATGCCACCATGTTCACCGCGCTGGATGTTCGGGTCACGCTGATCGAGCCGCGCGACAGTTTCCTCGATTTCGTCGATCGCCACACGATCAGCGAATTCACCCACCAGATCCGCGAAAACGGCCTCGACCTGCGGCTGGGGTCCAAAATCGAGAAGATCGAGGACGAGGGCACCCATGTCGAGGTCAGCCTTGCCAACGGCCGCCATGTGCGCACCGAGATGCTGCTGTATGCCGCCGGGCGCATGGGGGCGACGCGGTTCCTGAACCTGGAGGCGGCTGGGCTGACGGTGGATCAGCGCGACCGGCTGGAGGTGGACCGCAAGACCTATCAGACCAAGGTTCCGCACATCTATGCCGCGGGCGATGTGATCGGCCACCCGTCGCTGGCCTCGACTTCGCTGCAGCAGGGGAGGGTGGCGGCCTGCCATGCGCTCGACACGCCGACCCTGCCGGAAAGCCCCTGGTATCCCTACGGTATCTATTCCGTGCCCGAAATCTCCACCTGCGGTATGTCCGAGGAAGAGGCGCGGGACCGCGGCATTCCCTACGAGGTCGGCATCGCCCGGTTCCGCGAAACCTCGCGCGGGCAGATCATGGGGCTGGAACAGGGCCTTTTGAAGATGCTGGTCAGCCTCAAGACCCGCCGGCTTCTGGGGGTGCAGATCGTCGGCGAAGGCGCGACCGAACTGATCCACATCGCCCAGGCGGTGCTGAACCTGAAGGGCACGGTCGACTATTTCGTTGAGAATACCTTCAACTATCCTACCCTGGCCGAAGCCTACAAGGTCGCCGGGCTCGATGCGTTCAACCGCATGCCGATCCCCGAGGAATACAAGGTCCGGCGACCCGGAGCCGCGAAACAGTGAGCCTTTACGTCGACGCCGACGCCTGCCCGGTAAAGGACGAATGCCTGCGCGTCGCCGAACGGCTGGGCGCGAAGGTCTTCGTGGTCTGCAACGGCGGTATCCGCCCGGTATCCCACCCGCTGGTCGAAACCGTCTATGTCGCCGAAGGACCGGACGCCGCCGACAAGTGGATCGCCGACCGCGCGGGCGCGGGCGACGTGGTGGTGACGGCCGACATTCCGCTCGCCGCCCGCTGCGTCGCCGCCGGCGCTCAGGTGGTCAAGCACAATGGCGAGACATTGGGACCGGCCAACATCGGTATGGCGCTGGCGACCCGCGACCTGATGGCCGACCTGCGCGCCGCCGACCCGTTCCGCCCCGGCGGTGGCAAGGGCTTTGCCCGCGCCGACCGGTCGCGGTTCCTCGACACGCTGGACCGGGTGCTGCGGGCGTCGCAACGTGGCTGACGATCCTCGTTCCGACCTTGATGTCGCGCCCGCGACAGATTTGCCGCGTGGGCCGGGTTCAGGTGAGCCATGACCGCCGCCGCCGCCGTTCCCCCCCGATCCTCGCTGAAAGGCGTCTTCTTCGCGCTGGGCGGTGCGTTGGTCCTGTCGGTCAACGATGTCTCGATCAAGTCGCTGTCGGGCAAGTATGCGCTGCATCAGGTGATCCTGACCCGCGCCTTCATTTCGATCATCCTCGTCCTTCTGGTGATCGCCTGGTCGGGCAGCGGGTTCCGCCAGCTTCTGACTCGCCGGCGCCGGGCGCACCTGCTCCGCGTGTCGATCGTGATGGTGTCGAACGTCACCTACTTCCTCGGGCTGGCGGCGATGCCGCTGGCCGACGCGGTGGCGACCGCCTTCATCGCGCCCATCTTCGTGACGCTCTTGTCGAGCGTGATCCTGCACGAACATGTCGGGCCGCGGCGCTGGGCGGCGGTGGGCGTCGGGATGCTGGGGGTGGTGGTGATGCTGCGGCCGGGGGCCGGGGTGATCCACCCGGCGGCGCTTCTGGTGCTGATCTCGGCCTTCTGCTACGCCTCGTCGCACATGATGACCCGGCGCATGCGCGACACCGAAAGCGCGATGACGCTGAATTTCTTCGTCCAGTGCGGGTTCATCCTGGTCAGCGGCTCGATGGGGCTGTGGGTGGGCGACGGTCATCTGTCGGGCTCGTCCGATCCCTCGGTCGCCTTCCTGTTCCGGCAGTGGGTGGTGCCGCCGGTATCGGACTGGCCGGCCTTTCTCGCCACCGGCCTGGCCGTCGGCATCGGCGGGCTGATGATGAGCCAGGCCTACCGCACCACCGAGGCCGCGCTGGTCGCGCCCTTCGAATATGCCGGAATGCCGATGGCGATCTTCTGGGGCGCGACCATTTTCGGCACCTGGCCCGACCGGACCGCCTGGGCGGGGATTGCGCTTATCATCGGGGCAGGGCTTTATACGCTCTGGCGCGAAACGGTGAAGAAGAAGGTAGGCGATCTTGCGGCCCCAAGCGGTGATCTTTGACATCGGCAACGTGCTGGTCGGCTGGCGGCCGGAACAGTTCTACGACGGCGTGATCGGCGCCGAGGCCCGCCGGGCGCTGTTCGCCGAGGTCGACCTGCATGGCATGAACGAACTGATCGACCGCGGCGCGCTGTTCCGCGAAACCATCTACGACTGGGCCGACCGCCATCCGCGCTGGGCCAGCCAGATCCGGCTCTGGTACGACCGCTGGACCGACATCGCCAGCCCGCTGATCGACGGCTCGATCCATCTTCAGCGCCAGCTCAGGGCCAAGGGCGTGCCGGTCTTTGCCCTGACCAACTTCGGCAAGCATTCGTTCGCCTTTGCCGAACCGCTGTTTCCATTCCTGTCGGATTTCGACCGCCATTATGTCTCGGGGCGGATGGGGGTGACGAAGCCCGATCCGCGCATCTACCAGATGGTCGAGGAAGATTGCGGCCTGCCGCCCGCGTCACTCCTCTTCACCGACGACCGGGCCGACAATATCGCCGCTGCCGCCGTGCGCGGCTGGAACACCCACCATTTCACCGGCCCCGAAGGGCTGGCCGCCCGTCTGGTGGCCGAAGGATTGCTGAGCGAAGCGGAGACCCGGCCATGAGCCTGACCATCATCGGCCCCGAAGCCGAAGCGAAACTCGACTGGCTGGCGCTGACCGATGCGCTGGCGGCCGGCCATGCGCTGCCCCGCGCCGAGGTTGCCGACACGCTTCTGCGCCGTGGCGCGGACACGCTTCTCACCCGGTCGGCCTGGATCGACGGGATGGGGATCGCGGTCAAGGGCGCCACGATCTTTCCCGGCAACAGCGCGATGGGGCTTCCGGCGATCGGCGGTGCGGTCAACCTCATGTCGGACCGCGACGGCCGGCTTGAGGCGCTGGTCGACTTCGCGCTGGTCACCAAATGGAAGACCGCGGGCGATTCGCTGCTGGCCGCCCGCCGGCTGGCCCGCCCGGACGCCGAGCGCATCCTGATCGTCGGCGCCGGCACCGTGGCGCTGTCGTTGGCCGAGGCTTATGCCGCCGCCTTCCCCAAGGCCGCCCTGCATGTCTGGGCCCGCAACTCCGACGCGGCTCGCGCCTACGCCGCGGCCACCGGCGCCACGCCCGAGCCCGACCTCGAGGCCGCGGTCGGCAAGGCCGCGATCATTGCCACCAGCACCATGACCACCAAGCCGCTGATCCACGGCGGCTGGCTGGCGCCGGGCACCCACCTGGACCTGATCGGCGCCTATCGTCCCGACATGCGCGAGGCCGACAGCGACTGTTTCCGCCGCGCCCGGGTGTTCGTCGATTCGCGCGCCACCACGCTGCATCACATCGGCGAACTGATGATGCCGCTGGCCGAGGGCGCGATCACCGAGGCCGACGTCATCGCCGATTTCTACGACCTGCCCTCGGGCCGCTTCGTCCGCCGGACAGCCGACGAGATCACGCTTTGCAAGAACGGCGGCGGGGCGCATCTCGACCTGATGACGGCGCGCTACATCCTTGAGGCCGCCCGGACCTGACCGGTTTTTCCCTGGCCAAATACTCTCGGGGGGGGGCGTCCATTGGTGCCTGCACCAATGGACGGCGGGGGGCGGACAGCCCCCCTCGCCCTATTCCGCCGGCACTGCCGCCAACCCGCGATCCTCGCGGATCGGCAGGTGGACGATGGCCGAAAAGGCGCCGACGCCGACCCCGATCCACCAGACGGCGGTATAGCTGCCATAGGCGTCATACATCCGCCCGCCCAGCCAGACGCCCAGAAAGCTGCCCAGCTGGTGCGACAGGAAGACGATCCCGTAAAGCGTCCCCATGTAGCGCAGCCCGAAGATATGGGCGACCAGTCCCGAGGTCAGCGGCACCGTCGCCAGCCACAGCGCGCCCATGCTGACGGCGAACACCATCACCGTCGGCGGCGTCATCGGCGTCATGATGAACCAGGCCGAAATGATGGTGCGGCCGGTATAGATCGCCGACAGCAGGTATTTCTTGGTGTAACGCTTGCCCAGCCAGCCCGAGGTGATCGAACCGGCAATGTTGGCCAGGCCGATCACCGAAATGGCCACCGCGCCCAGCCGCGAGGTCGAGGTGATGCCCAGCGTCGCCAGGGTGCCATGCGGGTCGATGGCGCCGCACATTTCGGTGACGAAGGCCGGGAAATGGGCGGTGATGAAGGCCAGCTGGTAGCCGCAGGAAAAGAAGCCGAGGAAGATCATCGTGTAGGACGGATCGCGCAGGGCCCGCCGCAGGACCGTGCCCATGCTTTCGTGCAGTTCGGCACGGCTGGCGAGTTGCGGCGTGCGAATCATCGGCAGCACCACCAGCACGCAGAGGATGGCCACCGCGAAGACCACGAACACCGTCTGCCAGGGGTAATGGTCGAGCAGCGCCGCCGCCACCGGCGCGCCGACGACCTGCCCAGCCGAGCCGGCGGCGGTGGCGATGCCCAGCGCCAGCGACCGGTTCTCGGCGCTGGAGGCCCGGCCGACGACCGCCAGGATCACGCCGAAGCCGGTCCCGGCGATGCCGAAGCCCACCAGGATTTCCAGCAGCTGGTGTTGCAGCGGCGTGACCGCCAGCGATGACAGCAAGAGCCCCGCCGCATAGGAAATCGCCCCGGCGGTGATCGCCCGGCGGTCGCCGAACTTTTCGGCCAGCGCGCCGAAGATCGGCTGGCCGAAGCCCCAGGCCAGGTTCTGGATGGCGATGGCCAGCGAGAAGTCGCTGCGCGGCCAGCCGAATTCCTTGGCGATCGGAATCTGGAACACGCCGAAGCTGGCGCGGATCGAGAATCCGACAAGGATGATGATACACCCGGCGATGAGAACCGGGGTAACAAGGGGTGCG
The DNA here is from genome assembly GCA_046348855.1 of Paracoccaceae bacterium. Lineage (GTDB taxonomy): Bacteria > Pseudomonadota > Alphaproteobacteria > Rhodobacterales > Rhodobacteraceae > TMP-24. The sequence goes on from JAXMDK010000007.1 coordinate 132,482, forward strand.
CGCTGCTGCATCTGTGTCTCCTGCTGGCGGGCACCCTTGCGCCGGAATGTAGCAAGGTCAAACCAAGAATTGTGATTGCCACAATTCCGGGGGCTGATCCGGTAAGACGGGGTGACAGGCCCCCCGCCGTCGCGCTATCCCGGCGGACATGGCGGACGAACGCGCGACCCTGACCGAACTCTACGACCGCCAGGTGCAGGCGGGGCTGACGCGGGCCGATCCGGCCCAGCGCGCCGTCCTGCCCGAACTGGAGCGCATCCGCAGCGAACTCGAGGCCGCCGGCGCGGCGCGCAAGGGCTTTCTCGGCGGCATCTTCGGCAAGCCGCCGGTCGCGCCGCGCGGGCTTTACCTGTGGGGCGGGGTCGGGCGCGGCAAGTCGATGCTGATGGACCTGTTCCACGCCAACGTGGCCATCGCCGGCAAGCGGCGCGTGCATTTCCACGCCTTCATGCAGGAGGTCCAGGCGGCCCTGCATGCGGCGCGCAAGACCGGCGTCGACGATGCGATCCGGCCGGTGGCGGCCGAAATGTCGGCCGGGCTTCGGCTTCTGTGCTTTGACGAAATGCAGATCACCGACATAGCCGACGCGATGATCGTCGGGCGGCTGTTCCAGTCGCTGCTCGACCGGGGGGTGGCGCTGGTGACCACCTCGAACCGGAGGCCGGACGATCTGTACAAGGACGGGCTGAACCGGCCGCTGTTCCTGCCCTTCATCGAGCTGCTGAAGGCCCGGTTGCAGATCGTTGCGCTGGACGGCCCCACCGACTATCGCCAGCACCGCCTGACCGGGGCGCAGGTCTATTTCACCCCGGCCGGCCGCGCCGCCAAGGACGCGATCCAGGCGCTGTGGCAGGAACTGACCGGCGGGGCCGGCGGGTCGCCGTTGCGGCTGGTCGTGAACGGGCGCGAGGTCGAGATACCCGACCACTGGTCCGGGGTGGCGCGGGCCGGATTCTGGGACCTGTGCGGCAAGCCGCTGGGTCCGGCCGACTATCTGGCGCTGGCCGCGGCGGTCCGGGTGCTGATCCTCGAGGATATCCCGCATCTGTCGGCCTCGAACTACAACGAGGCCAAGCGGTTCGTGACGCTGGTGGACGCGCTTTACGAGGCGAGGGTACGGCTGATCTGCTCGGCCGCCGACGAACCCGAGCGGCTTTATCTGGAAGGCGCCGGCTCGTTCGAGTTCGAGCGCACCGCCAGCCGCCTGCGCGAAATGCAGGCGGCGGACTGGGGAACCTAGGCTTCGCCCGGCGTCAGGCCAGCATGTCGCGAACCAGGGGCGCGACGCGGGTGCCGTAGAGCTCGATCGAGCGCATGAGCTTGTCGTGGGCGAGCGTGCCCGAGGAATATTTCATCTCGAACCGCGCCAGGCCCAGGTCGCGCACCGTCCCGGCGATCTTGCGCGCCACGGTTTCCGGCGCGCCGACGTACAGCGAGCCGTGGTCGGCCTCGCGTTCGAAACTGTCGCGGGTGGTCGGCGGCCAGCCGCGCTCGCGGCCGATGCGATCGTGCAGCGCCTTGTAGCCGGGCCAAAGCTCGTCGCGGGCCTGTTGGTCGGTGGGGGCGACATGGCCGGGCGAATGGACGCCGAGCGGCTGGGGCGTGGCGCCGATCTGTTCCTGAGCGCGCAGGAAGAGATCGACGAAGGGCCGGAAGCGGGCGGGCGCGCCGCCGATGATCGCCATCATCATCGGCAGGCCGTGGCTGACGGCGCGGATCACCGATTCGGGGCTGCCGCCCATGCCGATCCAGACCTTCAGTCCCTGCGGGCCAAGCGGCGGAAAGACCTTCTGGCCCTTCAGGGGCGGCCGGGTCTGGCCCGACCAGGTGACCGAGGTCTCGCGGATCAGCCGGACGAACAGGTCCAGCTTTTCGTTGAACAGCAGTTCGTAGTCGGAAAGATCGAAGCCGAACAGCGGAAAGCTTTCGGTGAACGAACCGCGGCCAAGGATCACTTCGGCCCGGCCGTTCGACAGCGCGTCAAGCGTCGAGAACCGCTGGAACAGCCGGATCGGGTCGTCGGACGACAGGACCGTGACCGCGGTGCCCATGCGGATGCGCAAGGTGCGCGCGGCGATGGCGCCGAGAATCGGCTCGGGTGCGGAAATGGCGAAGTCGTCGCGGTGGTGCTCGCCAAGGCCGATGTAGTCGACGCCCACCTGATCGGCCAGCACCGCCTGGTCGATCACGTTGCGGATCACCTGGTCGTGCGGCAGGCGGTTGCCGTCGGCGCCGACGGTCACGTCGCCGAACGTATCAAGGGCCAGTTCGAGGGTTCCGGGCATGGCGCGCTCCTTTAGGACGGCCCAGAAGTAGTGGCTCGCCAGCTTGGGGAAAAGTGCATGGGCGCACAGGTCCGGTCAGGCGCCGCGCGGAACAGGAACCTATGTCGGACCGCCCCAAGGGGCGCGGCCTCGGTCGGGCCGGCTTCAGGCGTTTTCGCGCAGGACCGTTCCGGCCAGATAAAGCGATCCGCAGATGAGGATGCGCGCGCCGGGGGCAGCTGCGGCAATCGCTTGGACGGCGGAAAGGACGCTGTCGGCAGCGGTGGCGGCGATCCCGGCGGTGCGGGCGGCGTCGCGGGTGGTCTCGGCGGGAAGGGTGTTGGGTTCGTTCGGGATCGAGACGGCGGCAAGGCTTTGCACCTGTCCGGCCAGGGGCCGCATGTAGCCGGTTACGTCCTTGGTGTTCAGCATGCCGCAGATCAGGTGGGTGGGCTTCGGGGCCATGCGCGCCAGCGTGGCCGCGACCGCAGCGCCTCCGGCGGGGTTGTGGCCGCCGTCGAGCCATAGTTCGCAAGTGCCCGCCGCCTCGACCAGCGGCCCGGACTTCAGGCGCTGCATCCGCGCCGGCCAGAAGGCACGGGTCACCGCCGCCTCGCAGGCGGCGGCGTCGGCGCCGAGGTGGCGCAGCGCCGCAAGCGCGGCGCCGGCGTTGTCGATCTGGTGGGGGCCGGGCAGGTTCGGCAGCGGCAGGTCGAGAAGGCCGTTCTCGTCCTGGAAGATCAGGCGCCCGCGTTCTTCCCAGGCGTGCCAGTGCTGGCCGCGGACCAGAAGCGGCGCGCCGAGCCGGGCGGCCTTGGCCTCGATTACCGCGAGTGCCGCCTCCTCCTGCGGGCCAACCACGCAGGGCACGCCGCGCTTGAGGATGCCGGCTTTTTCGCCGGCGATTTCGCCCAGCGTCTCGCCCAGATATTGCTGGTGGTCGATCGAGATCGGGGTGAGGATCGTCAGGCGCGGGCGGTCGACGACATTTGTGGCGTCCAGCCGCCCGCCAAGGCCCACTTCCAGCAGCGTCCAGTCCGCGGGCGTGCGGGCGAAGGCCAGGAAGGCGGCGCACGTGGTGATCTCGAAGAAGGTGATCTCCTCGCCGCCGTTGGCGTGGACGCATTCATCGAGGATCTCGGTCAGATATTGTTCGGAGATCAGGTCGCCCGCCAGGCGGATGCGTTCGTGGAACCGCGCGAGATGCGGCGAGGTGTAGGCATGGACCTTGTCGCCGCGCGATTCGAGCCCGGCGCGGATCATCGCCTGGGTCGAGCCCTTGCCGTTGGTGCCGGCGATGTGGATGACCGGCGGCACCTGGCGTTCGGGATGGCCGAGCGCGGCCAGCAGCCGGTGCACGCGGTCGAGCGTCAGGTCGATGATCTTGGGGTGGAAGGACATCATCCGGGCGAGGATGAGGTCGGAGGTCTGGGCGGGGGTCTGGGCCATGGCTGCCTCGGCGCTGGGCCCCCGGCGGCGCGGCGGGGGGCTGTCTGCCCCCCGCGCCCCCCGAGGATATTTGCAAACGGAAGAAGGAATCAGGCGCCGGTGGCGGCCGCCGGTTCGGGACGCGGCGCGGGCAGGTCGCCTTTGACGGCGGGCGCCTGGCGGGTCAGCATGCGGATGATGGTGACCAGTTCGTCGCGCAGTTTCTTGCGGTGCACCACCCGGTCGAGCATGCCGTGATCCAGGAGGTATTCGGCGCGCTGGAAGCCTTCGGGCAGCTTTTCGCGGATGGTCTGTTCGATGACGCGCGGGCCGGCGAAGCAGATCAGCGCGTTCGGTTCGGCGATCTGTACGTCGCCGAGCATGGCATAGGAGGCGGTGACGCCGCCGGTCGTCGGATGGGTGAGGACGGTGATGTAGGGCAGGCCGGCCTCGCGCAGCATCTGCACGGCGACGGTGGTGCGCGGCATCTGCATCAGCGACAGGATGCCTTCCTGCATGCGCGCGCCGCCCGAGGCGGCAAACAGGATCAGCGGCAGCCGCCGCTTGGTCGCGCGTTCGGCGGCGGCGATGATGGCGTTGCCGACATACATGCCCATCGAGCCGGCCATGAAGGTGAAGTCCTGGGCGACGGCGACGACCGGGGTGCGGGCGATTTCGCCTTCGGCCACCAGCATCGCATCGCGGGCGCCGCCGGTCTTTTGCGCGGCCTTCAGCCGGTCGGTGTATTTCTTCTGGTCGCGGAAATGCAGCGGGTCAGTGACGGGTTCGGGCACCTTCACCTCGGTGAAGACGCCATTGTCGAACAGGGCCGCCAGCCGTTCGGCCGGGGTGATGGCCATGTGGTGGTCGCAGTTGGTGCAGACGTTCAGGTTGTCGGCCAGTTCGCGGTGAAACAGCATCGTCCCGCATTCGGGGCACTTGGTCCACAGGTTCTCGGGCACTTCCCGGCGCGAGAACAGCGAATTGATCTTGGGCCGGACATAGTTGGTGATCCAGTTCATGGTCGTCGTGCCTTCCTGCCGGGACAGGCCACCGAAATAAGCCGGACGCGGCGGAAATGCAATCGGGCGAGGCTGCGGGCGCCGGGGGGGGCTAGCGGCGCAGCGCGATGCGGGCAGCCAGCCAGGCGCAAGTGAGGCTGACGCACTGGACGAGGATCTGCGGCAACGGGCTGGCGGCCTCGGCCAGCCCCTCGGGCTGGACCCAGAGCGCCAGCCCGCTCATGCTGGGGCCCGACCCGATCAGCAGGAAGGCCACGGCGTTGTTGGCGAAGTGAAAGCCCCACGAGGCGCCGATGGCGCCGGTGCGGGCAGTCAGGTCGGCGGTCAGGATGCCGAACAGCATGACCCACAGTAGAACATAGACGGCGCTGGCCCCGAACGTGTGGGGGGCATAGTGGCCGGCGGCGAACAGGATCGCGGGAACCAGTAGCCACACCAGCGGCGAGCGGAAGCGCGCGGCGAACTGTTGCAGGAAATAGGCGCGGAACACCAGTTCCTCGGCCCCGGTCTGGATCAGCAGGCAGACGAGCGCCAGCGGCAGGTGGCGCAGGAACGCGCCGGGGCTTTGGCCCTGCGTCAGGCTGTCGTCGGCCAGGGCAAAGGGGATGAAGAGCGCGTTGAAGGCCAGGACCGCCAGCGCCGCGGCGCGGAAATCGCGGACCACCTGCGCCGCCGGGCCGAACAGGGTTCCGGCGCGGCGCTGGTGCAAGAGCCGGACGGTGGCAAAGACCCCGCCAGCCGCGCCCAGGAACGAGGCCAGCAGCAGCATTGCCATGCCGGGGCTGGCGGCCTCGAACATCGCCGACTGGATGACCTGGGCCAGGACCGGACCATAGCGATAAGCCAGGAACTGGGCGAATCCGGCCATGAAGGCCAGATAGATCAAGAGGATCATCCCGGCGCCAAGAAGGGTCCGCCACCATTCCGACCGCGCGCGGGCCGGTTCGGCAAAGGCAATCAGCGGCCGGTAGGACGGCGGAAGCAGGATCATGAATGGAAGGCTAGCGGCGGCAACCAGGCCTTGCAATCCGCTTGTCAGGTCCGGGCCGGTTATCTATCCCTTGCGGATGCAAAGCGGCGGGTCGTCCCTTGATGGCAACAGGCAACAGATCGACTGACGGGCGGGGCGGGCGGTGGCGGCTGGCGCTGGGCCTTGCGGTCCTGCTGGGCGGCTGCGTCGAAAGCTCGACGGCGGACGCGCCCAAATCGGTGCTGGTCGCCGGGCGGATGGTGACGATCGCCGCGCCGCAGGGGTTCTGCGTCGACAAGGCCGCCAGCCGCGACAGCGCCAAGGGCACGTTCGTGCTGATGGGCAGCTGCGCCTCGCTGACCGGCTCGTTCACGGCGTCGCGGCCGAGGGACCCGGCGATCCTGACCGCGTCAGTCTATCCCGGCGGCGGCGCGAACTTCGCGGCGGCGCTGCCGGGGATGGCGACATTTCTGGCGTCGCCCGCCGGTCGGGCGGCGCTGAGCCGCAGCGGCAAGGCGGCCAGCGTGACGATCGGGGCGATCGGCACCGAGGGCGGGGTGATGTACATCCGCGCCTCCGACAGCGCCCCGGCGCCGGGCCAGGAGGTCGAGCCGGAGTACTGGCGCGCGATCCTGTCGGTGAAAAGCAGCATCGTTTCGCTTTCGGTCCTGGGACTGAAGGCCCATCCCCTGTCGACCGAGGCCAAGCGCGCGCTGCTGGAGCGGCTCGTGGCGCGCGTCGTGGCGGCCAACGCGCCGTGACGGCGGCGGCTGCAATCGGGGGCCGCGATGGCGTTGCGCTGGTTTGAGCGGCTGAAGCAGCGGGCACGGCTGGCGCACTGGCGGGCGGTGGCGGCGCGCAGCCCGGACATGGGGCTGGCCGAGGTGCGGCAGTTGCGCGCCGACGCGCGGGCGGTGCGCCGCGCGGTCGATCAGGTGCTGGAACTGGCCGACAGCCGGCTGGCGCTGCCGCTGATGGGCTCACAGGCGATGCATCGGCCGCCGATGACCGACTGGAGCTGGCGGCCGCATCTGTGGCGGCTGCCACTGTCGCCGCCCGGCCACGCGCCGGCGCCGGCGCGCACTGCGCTGGATGGCGAGGCCGCGGTGTTCCATGACTGCCATGACAGCGAAATCATCGTGCGGCAGCTGCGCAACCGGCAGGAAAGCGACCTGGCGGCCTTCGGGCTGATGATCGAGGCGCTGGGTTTCGACGGCGGCTTCCTGTCGCTGTCGGTGCGGCTGCCGGCCGAGGCGGTGGCGGGCCTGGGCCATCGCCACCTGATTAGGGTCGACCTGAACGCCGATTGCGAGCGGCCGCAGAAGGCGCTGGTCTGGCTGAACATCGAGCATGGGCCGAATACCGACCGGGCGGCCTTCGAGCTGCGGCTGGACAGCGGCGAACGGATGGCCGAGTTCGACCTGGCCCATGTCGCCTTCGACGAACGGCGAGTCGGCAAGATGTGGGTCGATGTGTTTTTCGATGATCCGCGCATGAACCGGGTGGTGCTGCGCGACCTGACCTTCAGCCGGCGGCCGCGGGCGGAATTGTGATCGGAGGCGCGGGGATGGAGCTGGTCGAAAGCCGGATACAGGCGGGCAGGTGGACGGGGCTGGTGCGGCTGGACGGGCCATCGCCGGGTTTTGCGGTCACGCTGGGCGACCGGGCGCTGGCTGGCCTGCGCGAAGAGCCGGCCGGCGACGCGCTGGTGCGGCTGGTGCTGGACCTGCCGGCGACGGTGATCGGCGAGGGGTTGCAGGCCTTCCTGCTGACCGCCGCCGGTCGGGCCGAGGTGCTGGGCCGGTTTGTCCTGTTCGCGGGCGCGGCGGTCGAAGGCGATGCGGCGGCGGAAATCGCGCTGATCCGGGCCGAGCTCGATCTTCTTAAGGCGGCGTTCCGCCGGCACTGCGCCGCGACCGGCGGCTGAGACGGCGGGTGACGTAGCGTCGGGCGTGACAGGGCCGGCCCGGCCCGCGCAAGGTGGACGTAGCCGCCGGAGGGATACATGAGCCAATATCCGCATCTTCTGTCGCCGATCCGACTGGGGCAGCTGACCCTGCCCAACCGGGTGCTGATGGGCTCGATGCACACAAATCTCGAGGAAACCGGCGACTGGAACCGGGTCGCGGAATTCTATGCCGAGCGGGCGCGTGGGGGCGTGGCGCTGATGGTGACGGGGGGGATGGCGCCCAACCACGAAGGCGGTGTCTTTCCCGGCGCGGCGGGGCTGTTCACGGCGCAGGACATCGCCAATCACCGGCTGGTGACCGACCGGGTCCATGCGGCGGGCGGGCGGATTGCCATGCAGATCCTTCATGCCGGACGCTATGCCTATGGGCCGGATTGCGTCGCCCCCTCAGCGATCAAGTCGCCGATCTCGCCCTTCGCGCCGCGCGAACTGGACGAGGCGGGCATCGAAAAGCAGATCGCCGACATCGCCACCGCTGCCGCCCGCGCCCGCGAGGCGGGCTATGACGGGGTCGAGGTCATGGGGTCGGAAGGCTATTTCCTGAACCAGTTCCTGGTTACCCGCACCAACAAGCGCACCGACTGCTGGGGCGGGCCCTATGAAAACCGGATGCGCCTGCCGGTCGAGGTGGTGCGGCGGGTCCGGGCGGCGGCGGGGGCCGATTTCGTCCTGATCTACCGGCTGTCGATGATCGACCTGATTCCCGAAGGCTCGACCTGGGACGAGGTGCTGACGCTGGCCCGCGCGGTCGAGGCGGCGGGGGCGGACGCGATCAACACCGGCATCGGCTGGCACGAGGCGCGTGTGCCGACCATTGCCACCAGCGTGCCGCGCCGCGCCTTCACCTGGGTGACGAAAAAGCTGATGGGACAGGTGGGGGTGCCGCTCATCACCTCGAACCGGATCAACATGCCCGAAGTGGCCGAGGCGGCCCTGGCCGAGGGCTGCGCCGACATGGTCAGCATGGCGCGGCCGCTGCTGGCTGATCCGGCGTTTGTCCGCAAGGCGGCATCGGGGCGGGCGGGCGAAATCGCGCCCTGCATCGCCTGCAACCAGGCCTGCCTCGACCACACGTTTGCCGGCAAGCTGTCGAGCTGCCTCGTCAATCCGCAGGCCTGCCATGAGACAGAACTGGTCCTGACCGCGGCGGCCGAGCCGAAGCGGGTGGCGGTGGTGGGGGCGGGTCCGGCCGGCCTGGCGGCGGCGCTGGCGCTGGACCGGCGCGGGCACCGGGTGACGCTGTTCGAAAAGGCTCACCAGATCGGCGGCCAGTTGAACCTGGCGCGGCAGGTGCCGGGCAAGGAGGAATTCGACGGGCTGGTGGCCTGGTTTTCGACCATGCTCGGGAAAAGTGGGATCGAGATGCGGCTGAACTGCAAGGCCGACCCCGGGATGCTGGAAGGGTTCGACGAGGTGGTGATCGCCACCGGCGTCCGCCCGCGCATCCCCGAGATCGAGACCGCGCCGACCACGACGGTGGTCAGCTATGCCGAGCTTCTGTCGGGCGAGGTTCAGGCCGGAGCCCGGGTGGCGGTGATCGGGGCGGGGGGCATCGGCTTTGACGTCGCCGAATTCCTGGTGCAGGCCAAGCCGGGGCCGACGCTTGTTCCCGACCATTGGCGGGCGGAATGGGGCGTAGGCGATCCCTCCGCCTGGCGGGGCGGACTGCGCAGCCCGGTGCCCGAAAGGCCCGCGCGCCAGGTGACGCTGATGCAGCGCAAGCCCGAACGGCCGGGGCGGGGCCTGGGCCGGACCACCGGCTGGATTCACCGGGCCACGCTGCTGGCCAAGGGCGTCGAGATGATCGGCGGCGTGAACTACGAAAGGATCGAGGCGGCAGGGGTGCGGGTCAGCTTCGGCCCGGGGCGCGAAAGCCCGCGCCTGATCGCCGCCGACACGGTGGTCTTCTGCACCGGGCAGGAAAGCGAAACCCGGCTGGCGCAGGCGCTCTTGGCCGAGGGGCGGGCGGTGCATCTGATCGGCGGTGCGGACCTGGCCGCCGAGTTGGACGCCAAGCGCGCCATCGACCAGGGCACGCGGCTGGCGGCGCGGCTCTAAGGGTTGCTGGACGGAGCCGCGGCAAGGCGGTAGCACTATCGCAAAGGGCGAGTGGAACCAGCGGGCGAGGCAGGCAGATGGCGGACGATCGGCAGTGGTATTACGCGGCGGATGGCCAGCGGGTCGGCCCGGTCGGCGAAGACGACCTGCGCGCGCTGGCGGCCCGGGGCCAGGTGACGGCCGACACTCTGGTCTGGCGCGACGGGATGATGGACTGGCAGCCCTTGCGTCTGTCGCCGCTGGCCGGGCTGGCCTCGGCCACCTTCGCCACGTCGTCGGCGCCGCCGTTGCCGACGGGCGAAGGCGGACCGGGCGCGCCGATGGGTATGGTCGACGCGGTCATATCCTGCCTGAACAAGTATGTGCAGTTCTCGGGCCGGTCCAGCCGGTCGGAATACTGGTATTTCCAGCTGTTCGGCGCCCTGTGCTCGATCCTGATCGGCGTTATGGTCGGGCGCGGCGGCGGCGGTGACGCGATCGGCGGGGTTGTCAGCCTGGTGCTGTTCCTGCCGCAGCTGGCGGTCGGGGTTCGGCGACTGCATGACACCGACCGTTCGGGCTGGTGGCTGCTGATCATGCTGGTGCCGCTGATCGGCTGGATCGTGCTTCTGGTCTTTTTGTGCACGGGACCGACGCCGGGGCGCAACCGCTTCGGCTGAGGCGAATGTCCACGGATCGGGAACCTTGGCTGGCTATTCCGCCATATAGGTTCGTCACAATACCAAAGTCTTGACCGCGCCTTTCCGCATTCTTGCCCGAATTGGGACCGATACCCGTCCTTGGCGGGCAAATGTCTATTCAGGGTGCACAATGGACCGACTAACCGAAATGGAGGCATTCGCCACTGTCGTGGACCAGGGGGGGTTCACGGACGCGGCGAAAAAGATGGGAATTTCCAAGTCCGCCGTGTCGAAGCATGTCTCGGCGCTGGAGGCGCGTCTGGGGGCGCGGCTTCTGAACCGGACGACCCGCCGGGTGTCGCCGACCGAGATCGGACTGGCCTACTACGACCGCGCCCGCCGGGTGCTGAACGACGCGGGCGAAGCCGATGCGCTGGTCACCTCGATGCAATCCGCACCTTCGGGCCTGTTGCGGATTTCGGTGGCCACCGACTTTGGTGTGAATCTGCTTTCGCCGATTCTCGGGGATTTCCTGCTCGAATATCCCGAGATCACGGTGAACATGGTTCTGAACAACCGCTACGTCGAACTGATTTCCGAAGGGTTCGACATGGCGATCCGGGTCGGTGAGCTTGAGGACAGTACGCTGCGTGCCCGCAAGCTGACCGACACGGCCAAGCGCATGATCGGCGCGCCGGGCTATTTCGCCAAATACGGCCGCCCGCAGAAGATCGACGATCTGAACGAACACAAGCTTCTGCATTATTCCAACCAGGCCTCGGGCAACGTGTGGAAGATCACCGCGCCGTCGGGCGAGAAGCGCCAGGTGCGCACTGCCGGCTGGCTGACGGTGAACGACGGCCAGTCGCTCCTGAATGCGGCGATCTCGGGTCTGGGGATCGCCTATCTGCCGTCTTATCTTTATGCCGACGCGCTGAAGCAGGGGCTGGTCGAGGAAGCCATTCCCGAACTGCCGGTCGAGACGCTGGGCATCTATGCGGTCTATCCGCCGGGCCGCTTCACCCAGCCCAAGGTCAGGGCCTTCATCGACTTCCTGGCCGAAACCTTTGCCGACAAGGGGCCGGACGCCTGGTAAGGGCGGCTGCCAACGGAACCCCTCAGCGGGTCGAGGTCAGCACCGCCTCGACCCGTCTGTTTTTCTGGCGGCCCGCGTCGGTCAGGTTGGTGGTCAGCGGCGACAGCGCGCCGATCCCGTCCGACGACAGCTGCGCCGGGGCGACGCCATAGTCGGCGATCAGCCGGGCCACCACCGATGCCGCCCGCGCCCGCGACAGGTCGAGGTTGGCCGATTGCGCGCCCGAGGCGTCAGTATGGCCGACGATGGTGATGCGGGCGTCCGGGTGTGCGGCAAGATAGGCGGCGATGGCGGCAAGGCTGGCGCTGCTGCCGGGCGCGAGATCGGCCGAGCCGGAGGCGAAGGACAGGTCATCCAGCACCACATGGCCATCTGCCTGAAGCCGGTCGGCCAAGGGCGGCGGGGCCTCGGGCGGCGGTGCGGCGATGATGGCCGGCGCCGGTGCCGGCAGGGGCAGCGGCTGGGCCTGACCGATGGCGGTCAGCTGGGCAAAGGCGGTGTCGCCCGACCGGCTGGTGATAAGCGCCGCGTAATCCGCCTGATCGCCCGGCCGCGGATCATCAGCTGATACTGGAAATCGCCGAGATCGACGTGCATCTCTGGCTCGGTGATCGGCGCGGCATAGCGGAAATCGAAGCCGCCGCAATCGTCGGTGGCGCAGGCAAAGACCGGCTGGAACCCCTTCGGCGGCCAGTTGGCCCGCCAGCCCGGCGATCAGCGCGATGGTTGGCCGGATGGCTTTCCAGCCGCCAGGCTGGTCGTCCACCTGCCCGCGCAGGTCCAGAAGCGGCAGGCGGCTGCCATCCCAGCGACCGACCGGCAGGCAGCGCGAACTGGACCGGCATGCGCCGTCTCGGTAGCGCCGGGCGGCAGGGCCAGGCTGGCGGGGGCGGCGACGTACGCCGGCCAGCGCCACCAGTCCGGCAAGGGCGAAAGCGGCGAGGCGTCCGGTCATCGGGTCCGGTAGTGATAGCGGGGCGGCGACGGTCATGCCCAGCGCGCGGTAGAGCGCAGCAGGCTGCGCGGGTTACTTCGGTCACGGCCAGCGCGATCTGCGCGGCGGTGCCGGCCTCGGCCGCCCAGGCCAGCAGCAGCGGCGCGCATCAGGTTGCGCCCCAGTCCCCGCCGGCGCTGGTCGGGCGCGACATGCAGCGCATGGATCATGGCGATGTCGCCGCAGAGCGCGGCAAAGGCCGCCCCGGCGGCGCGGTCGGCCTCGCGCCCGAGGATCGCGGTCTTGGGTCCGGGCGCACGCTCCATCACCTGGAGCCGTTCGGGACCGATGCCGCCTTCGGCCCAAAGTTCGGCGGTGATCGCCAGGGGCGGCCAGATCGGGAAGGTGGTCATCCGCGCCGGGGGTTCGGCGGCGATCCGCGCCACCGGGGCGGTGAACAGAAGGACCGGATCGGCGATGCGGTAGCCCAGCCCGGCCAGCGCAAGGTCTGCGTCGGCCTCGGCCGGGCTTTCGTCGGGGCGCAGGCAGAACAGCGGCGGCTGGCCGATGGCGGAATGGGTGGCTTCGGCGGCGGCGATGGTGGCGGCGGCGTCGGCCGCCGCGACGACAGCGGACGATACGCGCTTGCCGCCGCCCCGGCCTTCACGCACCAGCCAGCCGCCGGCGCGGTGGGTGGCGGCTGCGGGCCATGTCGCATCCAGCGCGGCGAAAAGGCCGGTCATGCTGCCCCCGCGCCGAACAGGGCGGCCAGACGCAGCATCGCCTGATCGAGCCGCCGGGCGTTCTGGCCGCGCACCACCAGGTTGGTGCCATAGGCGCCATCGCGGGTGAAGGGGTAGGAGCCGAAGGTGAGGTCGGAAAACTCGGCGGCCAGGTCGGCGAGCGGCCGGGCGATGGTGCCTTCGCCGCGCATCACGGTCAGGGTCTGCGACAGCACCGGCGTGCCCCCGGCAAGGCGCGGCAAGAGCCCGGCCACCATCGCCTGGAAGATCGCGGGCACCCCGGCCATGACATGCACATTGCCAAGCGAAAAGCCCGGCGCCGCCGAGATCGGATTGTCGATGAGCGTTGCGCCTTCGGGTACGCGGGCCATGCGCAGGCGGGCCTCGTTCAGTTCGACCCCCATGCGGTCGTAATGGGCCTTCAGGACCGCCCGCGCGTCGGCGCGCACCGCCAGCGGCAGGCCGAAGGCAGCGGCCACCGCGTCGGCGGTGATGTCGTCGTGGGTGGGGCCGATGCCGCCCGAGGTGAACACATGGTCATAGCGGGCGCGCAGGTCGTTCATCGCTGCGACGATCGCCTCCGGCCGGTCGGCGACCATGCGCGCCTCGCACAGGTCGATGCCGATGCGCGTCAGTTCGCCCGCCAGGAAATGCATGTTGGAGTCGCGGGTGCGCCCCGACAGGATCTCGTCGCCAATGATCAGGATTGCGGCGGTGGGGTTCGGCATGGGCGGCCCTTCGCGTGGGTTTTCCCAAGCTATAGGGCGGGTCACGGGGACGGGAAAGCCCCGGCTCTGGCCAACACGGGTTTTCTTGACTATCTAGGCAGCCGTGAGGAGACGCGATGAAGAGCTTGGACGATCCGTACGGCCGTGTGACGAAGGACGGAATCCGCATACACGAACCTGCCGATTTTGCCGGGATGCGCCGGGCTGGCCGGGTGGCGGCGGAGATTCTCGATCTGGTGGGGCCGCTGGTCGCGCCGGGCGTCACCACCGAGATGCTGGATGATTTCATCCGCGAGGAAATCGGCCGGCGGGGCGTCATTTCGGCCACGATCGGCTATCGCGGCTATCAGCATGCGTCCTGCATCAGCGTCAACCATGTGGTCTGCCACGGGATTCCGGGACCCAAGGTGCTGAAGGACGGCGATGTGCTGAACATCGACGTGACCGTCATCGTCGATGGCTGGTATGGCGACACCAGCCGCATGTACGTGGCCGGCGACCTGCCGCGCAAGGCCGAGCGGCTGATCCAGGTGACGCACGACGCGCTGTTCAAGGGAATCGAGGCGGTGCGCCCCGGCAAGACCTTCGGCGACATCGGCCATGCGATCCAGACCTATGTCGAGATGAACCGAATGTCGGTCGTGCGCGATTTCTGCGGCCACGGGCTGGGGCGCGTGTTCCATGCGCCGCCGAACGTGCTGCATTACGGGCGCCCCGGCACCGGGCCGCGGCTGGAGGAAGGCATGTTCTTCACCATCGAGCCGATGGTGAACCTCGGCCGGCCCGAGACCAAGGTGCTGGCCGACGACTGGACGGCGGTGACCCGCGACAAGAGCCTGTCGGCGCAGTTTGAACATTCGGTCGGCGTGACCGCCGACGGGTGCGAGCTGTTCACCCTGTCGCCCGCCGGAAAGTTCCATCCGACCTGGTAGCGGCGGCGCGGCGAACCTGCGCCTGCCGCATACAACTTTGCGCCTAGACAAAATGTTCATGCGAATTCGTGTGACAGGACCGGATGCCCTGGCCTAGTCCCCGGCTGGAAGGCGCGAACAGGCGTCGAATCTGACAGAGGCGAAGATGCGGCAGTTGCTGTTGTCGGTGGCGTTGGTTGCAGCGCCGGTCGGGGTGTTCGCGGTCGGCTACCGGGCCTTGGCCGGAGCCAGTCAGCCCGTCGCGGCGGCGCAGGCGCAGGGGCTGGGCGACCTTGGCGATCTGGGCGCGATTGTCGCCGACACCCAGGCGATTGCGGCGAAGGGCGATCTGTCCGCCGCGCAAAAACGGATCACCGACTTCGAAACGGCTTGGGACGATGCGCAGCCCCGGCTGCAGCCGAAGAATCCCGAACAATGGGGCGTCATAGACGAGGCGGCGGACAGGGCAATCAAGTCGCTCAGGACCGCGCAGCCGGTGGCGGCCGAGGTCGGGCCGGCTCTGGCCGGGCTGGCCGCCGCGCTGGAAAACCCGGCAGTTGGCGCGGCCTCCGGGGCCGGCGGTGTTCAGAAGGTCGGGAATGTGGCGGTGACGGATGCCGGCGGCCGGCCGCTGCCCTGCGAGGGGCTGCTGAAGCAGTTGGCGGTGGCGCTGGGCGCGAGCCAGGCCAGTGCCGCCGACAGGTCGGCCGCGACCGATTTCCAGCAGAAGGCAACGGAGCGCTGCAATGCCGACGACGATCAGCGGGCCGACGCCTTTTCGGCACAGGGTTTGGGCCTGCTGGGCCGGTAGGCCCGGGCGGCGCAATCAGGGGAGACGAATTATGCAAGCCAACCAGGGAACCGGCACCGCGCCGGTCAACCGCGTCCCCGCCGTGACGGCGGCCTTCTGGCTTATCAAGCTGATGGCGGTGACGATGGGGGAAACGGCGGCCGACTATCTGGCGGTCAATCTGGGCATGGGGCTGACGGCGACCTCGCTCATCATGGGCGCCGTCCTTGTGGTCGCCCTGCTGATCCAGTTTTCGCAGCGGCGCTATGTGGCCTGGGCCTATTGGCTGGCGGTCGTGCTGATCAGCATCGTCGGCACGCTGGTCACCGACAATCTGGTCGACAATTTCGGCGTGGCGCTGACCACCACGACGGCGCTGTTCACCGTGGCGCTGGTGCTGACCTTCTGGTTCTGGTTCCGGTCCGAAGGGACCCTGTCGATCCATTCGATCTTTACCGCCCGGCGCGAGGGCTTCTATTGGCTGGCCATCCTGTTCACCTTTGCGCTGGGCACGGCGGCGGGCGATCTGGTAGCCGAGCGGTTCGGGCTGGGATACCTGGCGACCGGCATCCTGTTCGGCATGATCATCGCCTCGGTCACGCTGGGCTACTTCACGCTGGGGCTCGATCCGATCGTCGCCTTCTGGCTGGCCTATATCTTTACCCGTCCGCTGGGCGCGTCGTTCGGCGACCTGCTGTCGCAACCGGCGGAATATGGCGGCATGGGGCTGGGAACCATCGTCACCAGCGGGCTGTTCCTGGCGATCATCGCGGCGACTGTCGCCTATCTGACGGTGACCCGCATCGACGTGGAAGGCGCGGCGCAGCCCTAACCCCGTGGCAGGGCGGCGCGGCGGGAAAAGGTTTCGCCCCGGCCCTTGAGAAGCGGCTTTCCGTCACCAAGTATGGCTCAAGGCCCGAAGAGGCGTGCCGCGTGCGGGCGCTTCAGGCGGGTGCTTCATGCAAGGAGTTGACCGATGAACATGGAAAAGTTCACGGAAAGGTCGCGCGGGTTCCTGCAGGCGGCCCAGACGATCGCGATGCGCGAGGGACACCAGCGGGTGATGCCCGAGCATCTTCTGAAAGCCCTGATGGATGACGAACAGGGCCTGAGTTCCAACCTGATCCGCAAGGCCGGCGGCGCCCCCGAACGGGTGGCCGAGGCGGTGAACCTGACCATCTCGCGCACCCCGAAAGTGTCGGGCGGCGACGGGCAGGTCTATGTCGACACCTCGCTGGTCAGGGTGCTGGACGAGGCCGAGAAGATCGCCAAGAAGGCAGGCGACAGTTTCGTGCCGGTCGAACGGATGCTGATGGCGCTGGCCTTGGTCAACACCAAGGCCAAGGATGCGCTGGATGCCGGTGCGGTCACGCCGCAGGCGCTGAACACGGCGATCAACGACATCCGCAAGGGCCGCACCGCTGACACCGCCAGCGCCGAGGAAGGCTATGACGCGCTGAAGAAATATGCCCGCGACCTGACCGAGATGGCCGAGGCTGGCAAGATCGACCCGATCATCGGGCGCGACGAGGAGATTCGCCGCACCATGCAGGTGCTGTCGCGGCGCACCAAGAACAACCCGGTGCTGATCGGCGAGCCCGGCGTCGGCAAGACCGCCATCGCCGAGGGTCTGGCGCTGCGCATCGTCAACGGCGACGTGCCGGAAAGCCTGAAGAACAAGCGGCTGATGGCGCTGGACATGGGGGCGCTGATCGCCGGGTCGAAATACCGCGGCGAGTTCGAGGAGCGGCTGAAGGCGATCCTGAAGGAGATCGAGGCGGCGGCGGGCGAAATCGTCCTGTTCATCGACGAACTGCACACGCTGGTCGGCGCCGGCAAGACCGATGGCGCGATGGATGCGGCGAACCTGATCAAGCCGGCGCTGTCGCGCGGTGAGTTGCACTGCGTCGGCGCCACGACGCTGGACGAATACCGCAAGTATATCGAGAAGGATGCGGCGCTGGCCCGCCGGTTCCAGCCGGTGATGGTCGAGGAGCCGACGGTCGAGGATACGATCTCGATCCTGCGCGGCATCAAGGAAAAGTACGAACTGCACCACGGGGTGCGGATTTCCGATAGCGCGCTGGTGGCGGCGGCGACCCTGTCGCACCGCTACATCACCGACCGTTTCCTGCCCGACAAGGCCATCGACCTGGTGGACGAGGCGGCCAGCCGGCTGCGGATGGAGGTCGATTCCAAGCCCGAGGAACTGGATGCGCTGGACCGGCAGATCCTGCAGGGCCAGATCGAGGCCGAGGCGCTGAAGAAGGAAGACGACGCCGCCAGCAAGGACCGGCTGGAGCGGCTGGAAAAGGAACTGGCCGAGTTGCAGCAGCAGTCCGCGGCGATGACCGCCAAATGGCAGGCCGAGCGCGACAAGCTTGAAGCCTCGCGCGGGCTGAAGGAGCAGCTGGACAAGGCGCGCGCCGACCTGGAGCAGGCCAAGCGCGAAAGCAATCTGGCCAGGGCCGGGGAGCTGTCCTACGGCGTCATTCCTGGGCTGGAGCGCAAGCTGGCCGAGGCCGAGACCGGCGGCGACGGGCTGATGGTCGAGGAAGCCGTGCGCCCCGAGCAGATTGCCGAGGTGGTGGAACGCTGGACCGGCATTCCCACCAGCAAGATGCTGGAGGGCGAGCGCGAGAAGCTTCTCAAGATGGAAGAGGAGCTGGGTCGCCGGGTCATCGGCCAGCACGAGGCGGTGGTGGCGGTGTCGAACGCCGTGCGCCGGGCGCGGGCGGGGCTGAACGACGAGAACCGGCCCTTGGGCTCGTTCCTGTTCCTGGGTCCGACCGGCGTCGGCAAGACCGAACTGACCAAGGCTCTGGCCGAATACCTCTTCGACGATGAGCATGCGATGGTCCGCATCGACATGTCGGAGTACATGGAGAAGCATTCGGTCGCCCGTCTGATCGGCGCGCCTCCGGGTTATGTGGGGTATGACGAGGGCGGCGCGCTGACCGAGGCCGTTCGGCGGCGGCCCTATCAGGTTGTGCTGTTCGACGAGGTGGAAAAGGCGCACCCGGACGTGTTCAACGTGCTGTTGCAGGTGCTGGATGATGGTGTGCTGACCGACGGCCAGGGCCGGACGGTCGATTTCAAGCAGACGCTGATCATCCTGACCTCGAACCTTGGCAGCCAGGCGCTGAGCCAGTTGCCGGAAGGGACCGACTCGTCCTCGGCCCGGCGGCAGGTGATGGAAGCGGTGCGCGCCCATTTCCGCCCCGAGTTCCTGAACAGGCTGGATGACCAGATCATCTTCCACCGGCTGACGCGCGGCGACATGGACGGGATCGTGACCATCCAGCTTCGTCGGCTGGAACAGCGGCTGGCGCAGCGCAAGATCGCGCTGGACCTGGACGAAGCCGCGAAGAAGTGGCTGGCCGACGAAGGCTACGACCCGGTCTTTGGCGCGCGGCCGCTGAAGCGGGTGATCCAGCGCAGCCTGCAGGACCCGCTGGCCGAGATGATCCTGGCAGGCGACGTCCGGGACGGCGAGACGGTTCGGGTCAGCGCCGGGGTCGAGGGGCTGGTCGTCGGCGAACGGATCAGCCGCACCAACCGCGAACGGCCGGAAGGCGTGCCGCTGCAATGACCGGGCGGGGGCGGGGAAACCCGCCCCCTTGCCGCTGGGGCGATTGTTACCGGCGTGAACGCACACGTTATCCGACTTTATTAGGCGGCGGGCGGGAGGCGCGCTAGATTCCCCGGAAAGGTCAGGGGAGAGATGGCGATGGCCGGGCGCTATGATTGCGGTCTGAAATGGTCGGACGTCACGCCGAAGGCGATGTTCCTGAACCGCCGGCAGGTCTTGGGCGGCGCGGCGGCGATGGCGCTGGCCGGGCCGGCGGCGGCGAAAATCGCCGCCAAGGCCTCGCGCTATTCGACAGACGCTGCGCCGAACAGCCTGGCCGACATCACCAGCTACAACAACTATTACGAATTCGGCACCGGCAAGGATGACCCGGCAGCCTACGCTGGGGCGCTGACCGTCAGCCCCTGGTCGGTCGAGATCGGCGGGCTGGTCGACAAGCCAGGCAAGTACGGGCTTGAGGACATCCTGAAGTCTGCATCGCTTGAGGAACGGATCTACCGGTT
>JAXMDK010000008.1:0-148647 GCA_046348855.1 Paracoccaceae bacterium
GTCTCGCCGATCGACAGGATTTCCGACGGATGGTTGACGCGGCGCCAGGCCATGTCGGTGACATGCAGCAGGCCGTCCACGCCGCCCAGATCAACGAACGCACCATATTCGGTGATGTTCTTGACCACGCCGTCGACGGTCTGGCCTTCGGTCAGGTTGCCGATGACTTCGGCGCGCTGTTCGGCACGGCTTTCTTCCAGGATGGCGCGGCGCGACACAACGATGTTGCCACGGCGGCGGTCCATCTTCAGGATCTGGAAGGGCTGCTTCATGCCCATCAGCGGGCCGGCATCGCGCACCGGGCGCACGTCGACCTGCGAACCCGGCAGGAAGGCGACAGCGCCGCCCAGATCGACGGTGAACCCGCCCTTGACGCGGCCGAAGATGGCGCCATCGACGCGCTCTTCATTGGCATAGGCCCGCTCCAGACGGTCCCAGGCCTCTTCGCGGCGGGCTTTCTCGCGGCTGATGACCGCTTCGCCGCGGGCATTTTCCACGCGGTCCAGATAGACCTCGACCTCGTCGCCCACCTTGATCGAGGGCTGTTCGCCGGGGTTTGCGAATTCTTTCAGGTCGATGCGGCCTTCCATCTTGTAGCCGACATCGATGATGGCCTGGCCCGCCTCGATGGCGATGACCTTGCCTTTGACAACCGAGCCCTCTTCGGGCGTGTCGATCTCGAAGCTTTCCTTCAGCAGGGCTTCGAATTCGTCCATGGTAGCTTTAGCGCACATGCGTGTTCAGTTCCTTTTCATCGTGTTGTTGCTGGCCATGCGGTTGTCTCCGCCGGTCTTTGGTCCAAACGCCATAGGGGGCCTCGGCACAGCCGGACCCGTCGGACCGCGACCGTATAGGTCTGTTTCGCCCCGGCGGCAAGGGCCAATGCGGCCCGTCAGCCCGCGCCCAGCCCCAGACGCTCGGGCAGAAACCCGGCCCGGGCGAAGATCGCCAGCACCCGGTCCTCAAGGTCCGGCGCCATCAGGTCCAGGCAGCGGTCGCGGAAATACCAGGCCAGCATCGCGTCATGGTCCGGCCGCGCCGCCAGCGCCCGCGCCAGCGCCGGGGCGAAATCCGTCGCCGTCCGGCAGGTCTCGACCAGGCTGGCAAAGTCCGACCGCCCGAACAGGATCGCCGGCTTGCGGTGCAGAAGCCCTTCCAAGGCCACCGCCGAGTTGATCGACACGTTCACCGCCGACCCCGCCAGGAGATCGTGCACATTGGCGTCCGTCGCCCGGATCGCCAGCCCTTCGGCCTGCGCCGCCAGGATCTGGCGCAGCCCGCGCTCGGGGTTCAGAGGGTGGGGTTTCACCAGAACCGGCCGCCCGCCTGCCCCCGCGACCACCGCCCGCAGCATCTCGGCCGTCCCGCAATAAGCCTGGCCGCGCCATTCCGACATCCGCCCCTGCAGGAACACCGCGATCGCGCCTTCGGGGATCGCCGTCGCCAATGCCTTCTGGCGATAGCGCGACCGGCGCGGGCGGGCGTAGCGGTCGCGCAGCCCTTCGGCAAAGACCGCCGAGGCCGCCGGGTCCAGCCCCGCCGGATCGAACTGCTGCTCCGCCCAAGAACTGTCGGCCAGCACCCCCCGAGGGTCCAGGTGCCAGAAGTCCGGCAGATAGGCGACGGCCCCATTCAGCCAGCCCGGCCCCTGGCACCAGCCGCTTTCGACCACATGCAGATCGCCGTCGCCGGCCATCGTGGCCCCGCTCATCGTCCCCTCGCCGCGCTCGGCCACAAGAACCGCACCACCCCGCCGCTCGATCATCGCCGCGATGCGCCCGTGCAGCGCCAGATGGCCGCGGCTGCGGAAATCCGCATGAAACCGCTCGGCGACATGCAGGATCACCCGCGCCGGCATGGTTCCCGCCTTCCGTCGTGCCGGCTCATCCCGGCACAGGCCCCGCACCCTTGGGCCACCGCGCCGCGACCGGCGCGCAGGCCCGCGCCACCGCCTCGGCGATCTCCAGCCCGGTCGTGTCGATCACCACCGCATCGCCCGCCGGCCGCAAGGGTGCGTCGGCCCGGCCCATGTCGCGCTCGTCGCGCTCGCGCACCTCGGCCAGCACCGTCTCATAGGCTTTTGCCCCGCCGGCGCCGCCCAGTTCCAGCCAGCGCCGGTGCGCCCGGACCTCGGGGCTGGCGGTGACGTAAAGCTTCACCTCGGCCTCGGGGCAGATCACCGTGCCGATGTCGCGCCCGTCCAGCACCGCGCCGCCTTCGCGCCGGGCAAAGGCGCGCTGGAAAGCGACCAGCGCTGCCCGCACCTCGGGAATCGCCGCCACCCGGCTGGCCGCCTGCCCGGCCTCGAGCGTACGGAGATCGCCGCGCGCCAGATCCGCCTCTACCAGTCCGCGCGCTGCCGCGACCGGATCGCCCCCCTTCGCCCCCACCGCCCGATAAAGAAGCCCGGTATCCAGATGCGCGAACCCGAACCGCGCCGCCACCGCCCGGCTGATCGTGCCCTTGCCCGCCGCCGCCGGCCCGTCGATGGCGACCGTGAAGATCATCCCTGCCCCCCCTTGCCGTTGTCCGGCTTCTGCCCCTAGGCTCGCACCCAGTCAAAGGGAAAGTCAAACGATGCGCGACGGTGCCCCGCCCGCCCCCTGGGCCAACCTCATTGCCGAATTCATGGTCAGCAACTACGACCGGACCCTTGCCTTCTGGACCGGCCCCCTGGGGTTCGCGGTGGCCTTCAGCCGGCCGGCCCAGCGGCTCGCCTGCCTTTGCCGACCCGAAGGCGCGCAGGTTATGTTCTACGAGCGCGACGGCGACTGGGAAACAGGGCCGATGGAGCCGCCCTTCGGCCGCGGCACCATCATCCAGTTGTTCGTCGCCGACGTCGACAGCATAGCCGCCACCGTCCAAGCCGCCGGCCTGCCCTTCTTCGTCCCCCCGCGCGAGAAATGGCGCGACTGGGGCGACCGGCTGGGTGGTCAGCGCGAATTCCTGGTCCAGGACCCGGACGGCTATCTGGTGATGGTCGCCCAGCGCATCGGCGAACGGCCCTTAACTCAGCCCTGATCGCGGCGGATGTCGGCGCCGAGGCCGCGCATCAGATCCTCGAACACCGGGAACGAGGTGGCGATGGGCGAGCCGTCATCAACGCTGACCGGCTTTTGCGCGGCAAGGCCCAGCACCAGGAACGCCATCGCGATGCGGTGGTCGATGTGGGTCTTGGCGATGCCGCCGCCCGGCACGCCGCCCGCGCCCATTCCGTGGACGATCAGCGTATCCTCGTCCTCCTCGACGCGCACCCCCATCGCCTCAAGCCCGCGCGCCATCGCGTCGATCCGGTCGCTTTCCTTGACGCGCAGCTCCTTCACCCCGCGCATCACCGTCACACCTTGGGCGCAGGCCGCGACCACCGACAGGACCGGATATTCGTCGATCATGCTGGCCGCGCGCGCCTCGGGCACCTCGATCCCCCTCAGCGCCGAAAACCGCACCCGCAGGTCCGCGACCGGCTCGCCGCCTTCCTCGCGCGGGTTCTGGAATTCGATGTCGGCGCCCATCTCGACCAGCGTCAGGTAAAGCCCGTTGCGCGTCGGGTTCTGGCTGACCCCCGGCACCAGGATGTCGGAGCCTTCGACGATCAGCGCCGCGCAGACCGGGAAGGCCGCCGAGGACGGATCGCGCGGCACCGCCACCGCCTGCGGCCTGAGTTCCGGCCGCCCGGTCAGGGTGATGACCCGCCCCTCCGGCCCGTCCTCGACCGAAACCTCGGCACCGAAGCCCCGCAGCATCCGCTCGGTATGGTCGCGGGTCGGCTCCTTCTCGATCACCACGGTCTGGCCCGGCGCGTTCAGCCCGGCCAGAAGCACCGCCGATTTCACCTGCGCCGACGGCATCGGCACCGTGTAGCGCACCGCCACCGGATCGGCGGCGCCGACTACCGTCATGGGCAGCCGGCCGCCCTGCCGCCCCCAGGCGCGCGCCCCGAACAGCGCCAGCGGGTCGGTCACCCGCCCCATCGGCCGCTTGCGCAAGCTCGCGTCGCCGGTGAAAGTAGCGGTCATCGCGGTGGTCGCCATCGCCCCCATGATCAGCCGCACGCCGGTGCCGGAATTGCCGCAGTCGATCACCTCGGCCGGCTCGCGAAAGCCGCCGACGCCGACGCCGAACACCGACCAGGCACCGGGTCCGTGGCGCACCACCTCGGCCCCGAACGCGCGCATCGCCTTGGCGGTATCAAGGACGTCCTGCCCTTCCAGAAGCCCCGTCACCTTCGTCTCGCCCACCGCCATCGCGCCAAGGATCAGCGCCCGGTGGCTGATCGACTTGTCACCCGGCACCTCGGCGCGGCCCGTCAGCGGCCCGGACTTGCGGGCGGTCATGGGGATCGGTTCACCGTGGCCGGACATCTGGCTGCTCCTCTCGACTGGCCCCGCCTGATAGCGCAGCCATCCGGGGCGGTCCATGCCTTTCCGGCCGCCGCGCCGGCGCGGCTCAGACCCGCTCGAAGGTCAGGTAGTGGGGCACCCGCCCCTCGCGCAGCGCCTTCTGCTCGTAGCGGGTCGAAAGCCAGTCGTCCCACGGAACGCCGCCCTCGGCCACCAGCCGAAACCCGGCCTTCGGCACCTCTTCCAGCGTCTGGCGCACATAGTCGGGAATGTCGGTCGCCACCCGGAACTCCGCCCCCGGCGCCAGCACTCGGCGAAGGCCCGCCAGATAGTCCGGCGTCACGAAGCGGCGGCGGTGATGGCGCGCCTTGGGCCAGGGGTCGGGATAGTTGAGGAACGCCTTGGCAAAGGCCGCGTCGGGGGCCACGTCAAAGAGGTCGCGCACGTCGCCCGGATGCAGCCGCAGGTTCGTCACCCCCGCCGCGCGGATCTTGCCCAGAAGCATGGCGATCCCGTTCACGAACGGCTCGCAGCCGACGATCCCCACCCCGGGATAGCGCGCCGCCATATGCACCAGATGCTCGCCGCCGCCGAACCCGATCTCCAGCCACAGGGGCCGCCCGCCCCCGAAGACCGCGTCAAGGCCGATCGCCGCCCGCGCCGGATTGTCGGCCCGGGTGATCCCCGCCAGGCTCAGCGCCGCCAGGTCCTCGGCCAGATAGGTCTTCTGGCTGGCGCGCAGGGTCTTGCCATGCACACGCCCGTAAAAATTCCGCCGTTCTTCCGCCATGCGTGCCAGGGCCGCCGGCCCTCTCCACTTTCTGTCTACAAATATCCCGGGGGGCTCCGGGGGGCAGCACCCCCCGGCGGATCGCCCGCGCCAGCGGGCGAGGCTACCCCCGCCCGCGATAGGGCGCCACCCCCTGGTCGGGAATCCACACCCCTTCCGGCGCTGCGCCGGTTTGCCAGAAGACGTCGATCGGAATGCCGCCGCGCGGATACCAGTAGGCGCCGATCCGCAGCCACACCGGGTCGAGCAGCGCGACCAGCCGCTTGGCGATGTCGATCGAACAATCCTCGTGGAAGGCCCCGTGGTTGCGGAAGGAATGCAGGTACAGCTTCAGGCTCTTGCTTTCCACCAGCCAGTCCTTCGGCACATAGTCGATGACGATATGGGCAAAATCCGGCTGCCCGGTCATCGGACAGATCGAGGTGAACTCGGGCGCGGTGAAGCGCACGACGTAAAGCGTGCCCGCATGGCCGGCCGGCACTTTTTCCAGCACCGCTTCCTCGGGGGATTTCGGCGCCTCGGTGGCCGTCCCCAGTTGGGTCAGGCCGGATATGTCGGTTTTCGTCATCTGCCGACTCCTGCATTTTCCGAGCGATCTACCATGATTCCACGGAGAATCCAGACGGCGCATCGGCGTTGCACTTCAAAGGCGTTGATCCAATACTGGCGCGCGCCAATTGTAGCGCAGGGCCAAAGCATGACCGATACCGTCCCCGAAATCGAAAAGTCGACGAAACGTCTGCGCGCCGACGCGATCAAGGACTATCGGTGCAAGAACCTTATCGCGGTCATCGAATGCCCGACCGATATGCGAAACATCGGAACCGTCATCAGGAACGTCAATGCTTTGGGCGCCGAAAAGACCTATGTGGTCGATCCAAGGAAGTCGCTGCCCGACGACTGGCAGGAGATGAGAGAAAACCACTCTCTCTCAAAAACATCCGTGTCCGCCATAAAGTGGAGTTTCGTGAAGCGGTTCGACAGCACGGCAGACTGCATTGCCCACCTGAGGAAGAACAATTTCGTCTCGGTTGTGACTTCTCCCCATGTGAAGGGCAAGAAGAACGCTGTTCTCGAGGATGTGGACTACACGGCCTATACCAAGCTTGCCGTGTGGTTCGGCAACGAGGCCCGGGGCATCAGTGACGAAGCGGTCGAGAATGCCGAGTTGTGCGTCAGCATCCCCATGTTCGGAATGATCGAAAGCCTCAACCTCGGCACAACCTCGGGGATCGTGATGTATGAAGTCACGAAGCAACGCAGGGCCTACCAGGCGAAATGGCGAAAGCGGAATATGCGCGGTGCTATCTCTGAACCAGAAGAACAAGAGAAATAGAAACTCTCCCAATACGAATGCCGCGCCTCTCCGGCCGCCACTGCCGGAGTGTCAGACTCTTCGTGCCCGACCCAAAAAAGAAGGGACGCCGGAGCGCCCCTTCGTCCACGCGCGGCCCGACAGGCTCACACCGCCTTCTTCAGCGTCTCGACCAGGTCGGTCCGTTCCCAACTGAAGCCGCCGTCGGCGTCCGGCGCGCGGCCGAAATGGCCGTAGGCGGCGGTGCGCTGGTAGATCGGCCGGTTCAACCCGAGGTGGGTGCGGATGCCGCGCGGGGTCAGGTCCATCGCCTTGGCAATGGCCTGTTCGATCTCGGCCTCGGGTGCCGCGCCGGTGCCGTAGGTGTCGGCATAGATGGCGAGCGGCTTGGCGACGCCGATCGCATAGGCGACCTGGATGCAGCAGCGCCGCGCCAGCCCCGCTGCCACCACGTTCTTGGCCAGGTAGCGCGCGGCATAGGCGGCCGAACGGTCGACCTTGGTCGGGTCCTTGCCGCTGAAGGCGCCGCCGCCGTGCGGGGCCGCGCCGCCATAGGTGTCGACGATGATCTTGCGTCCCGTAAGGCCGGCGTCGCCGTCCGGCCCGCCAATCACGAAGGTGCCGGTCGGGTTCACCCACCATTCGGTGCGCGCCGTCAGCCAGCCGTCGGGCAGGACCTCGCGGATATAGGGTTCGACGATGGCGCGGATGTCGGCGCTCGACTGGCTTTCGTGGGCATGCTGGGTCGACAGGACCAGCGACATGACCTCGACCGGCTTGCCGCCTTCATAGCGCAGGCTCAGCTGCGACTTGGCGTCGGGCCTCAGCGTCGGCTCCTGCCCCGTCTTGCGCGCCTCGGCCAGCCGCCGCAGGATTGCGTGGGCATACTGGATCGGCGCCGGCATCAGGTCGGGCGTCTCGTCGGTGGCATAGCCGAACATGATCCCCTGGTCGCCGGCCCCGTCCTTGTCGACCCCCTGGGCGATATGGGCGGACTGGGCGTGCAGCAGGTTCGTCACCTCCAGCGTCTTCCAGTGGAACTTGTCCTGCTCATAGCCGATGTCGCGGACGCACTCGCGCACGATGCCGTCGATCCGGCCCATGTATTCCTTCAGCTTGTCAGGGTTGGACAGGCCGACCTCGCCGCCGACGACCACCCGGTTGGTGGTGGCGAAGGTCTCGCAGGCGACGCGCGCATTCGGCTCCTCGGCTAGGAAGGCGTCGAGCACTGCATCGGAAATGCGGTCGCACACCTTGTCGGGGTGCCCCTCTGATACGGACTCAGAGGTGAAGATGTAGTTCTGGCGGGACATGAAAATGCTCCATTGGGGTTACCCCCGCCACGCCAGGAAGCCGTTGTGGCGGTTCAGCGTGTCGGTACAGTGCAATCCGGCCAAGGTCAACCGGCCCTGCGCCGGCCGCCCAGCCCGACCGCCGCCAGCCCCAGCGCCAGCGCCGCGGCCACCGGCCAGTCGCCCCAGCGCGCATAGGGCGTGGGCGCCAGCGCCGCCGGCACATCGAGGTCGATCCAGCCCTCGCGGTTCAGCCCGATCTGGCCCAACGGCCGGCCCTTGGCGTCGAACCCGGCGGTGACACCGGTGTTGGCGGCGCGCAGGAGCGGCAGGCCCTGCTCGATCGCCCTGAGCCGCGCCTGCGCCAGATGCTGCCACGGCCCCGCCAGGTTGCCGAACCAGCTGTCGTTCGTCACCTGCAGGATCCAGTCGGCCCGCTCGGGCGCGGCGCGCAGGTCCTGGGGAAAGACCGCCTCGTAGCAGATCAGCGGCAGGACCTTGCCCGCCCGCCCCAGATCCAGAACCGCCGCCCCCGGCCCGGCGCTGTAGCCGTTGCCCGCCTGCGCGGCAAAGGCCTTGATCCCGAAGGCCATCGCCAGGTCGCCCAGAGGCACATATTCGCCGAACGGCACCAGATGGTGCTTGTCATAGATCGCCACCAGCCGGCCGTCGGCATCGGTTGCCGCCAGCGAGTTATAGTAGCGCCCGCCCTCGCCGCGCTGGACGCCCAGCGCCAGCGGCACCCCGCCCGATTCCGCCACCGCCTCGCCGATCAGCCCGTCGGCATCGCCCAGAAGATAGGGGATCGCGGTTTCCGGCCAGACGATCAGGTTCAGCGGCTTCGGTTGCGGCGCGGCGTCGGCGCGCATCATCCGGCCGATGAATTCCTCCCACATGCCAGGCTGCCATTTCAGCGCCTGGGTGGCATTGGGCTGCACCAGCCGGACCCGGATCGACGGGTTGCGCGGCGGCTCGGGCTGGGCCAGCCGCCAGGCGCCGCCCGCCCAGACCGCAGCCAGAACCGCCACCGCCGCCAGCGCCGGGGCCAGACGTCCGGGGCGGGCCAGCGCCAGCCCCAGCGCCAGCAGAACCGTCAGCAGCGACAGGCCCACCGGCCCGACCCAGGCGGCAGCCTGCGCCACCGGCGTGGCGATCCAGACATGGCCGACCAGCGCCCAGGGAAAGCCGGTCAGCACATAGCCGCGCAGCAAATCGGTGGCCGCCAGCCCCAGGGCAAAGCCTGCGGCCCGCCCGGCCTCGGTCCGGCCCAGCCCAGCCGCCGCTGCGGCCAGCATCCAGAAGAGCGCCATCCCCCCGGCCATGAAGACCAGCGCGAACGGCGCCATCCAGCCGTCGTGCGCCGCATCGACCATGAAGGGCTCGACGATCCAGAAGAGGCTCGCAGCGAAATGACCGACCCCGGCGCACCAGCCCTGCCAGAGTCGCCCGCGCCAGTCGTCGACCCGCGCGACGCACGCGGTCAGCAGCGCCAGCGCCGGCAGCGCCAGCCACCAGGCGCCCAAGGGCGCCTGCCCGGCGGCGACCAGCGCGCCCAGCGCGGCGGGCGCCAGGCCCGAACGGGCCAGACCGGCCAGCCGCCGCATCAGGCTTCGGGCTGCGGCAGTCGCACCCTCAGCCGCTTGATGCGGCGCGGGTCGGCGTCGACGATCTCGAACTCGGGGCCGCCGTCATGGCGGATCACCTCGCCGCGCGCCGGCACCCGGCCGCACAGCATCGACACCAGCCCGCCCAGCGTGTCGATCTCGCTGTCCTCCTCGGGCGCGGCGAGCTTCATGCCGATCTCGGCCTCGAACTCTTCCAGCGGCGCGCGGGCCTGCACCAGGTACTGGCCCGGCTTTTCCTGCACCCACAGCCGGTCCTCGGCCTCGTCATGTTCGTCGGCGATCTCGCCGATGACCTGTTCGATCAGGTCCTCGATCGTCACCAGCCCGTCGACCCCGCCATATTCGTCGATGACCAGCGCCATGTGGATGTGATCGCTCTGCATCTTCTGCAGCAGCACCCCGATCGGCATCGACGGCGGCGCATAAAGCAGGGGCCGCAGCATCTTGCGAAGGTTGAAGCGCGGCTTGGTCTCGGCGAAGGCGTGCTGAAGCGCCAGGTCCTTCAGGTGCACGAGCCCCAGCGGACTATCGAGCGTGCCCTTGAACACCGGCAGCCGCGAATAACCGCTCTGGCGGAAGACCGCCACCAGATCATCCATCTTGATCGTCACCGGGACGGCGGTGATCTCGACCCGCGGGATCGCCACGTCGTCGACCCGCATCCGCCGCAGGTTGACCATGCCCGGCAGTCCCGCCGCGCCGGCAGTCCCGGCCGGGGCCGGATCGTCGGGCTTGCCCTCGGCGGTGCCGGCCGGCGTGAAGGCGCTGATGATCCGCCCCAGCAGCCCGCGCTGCTGGCTGCTACTGTCACCAGGCTCGGCCGTGTCCGTGTCGGCCGCGCCTTCGTCTGACTTTTCACCCATGGGGTCCGCCTGTCACCGTCATTGCCGTTAGCTGGCCGTCATTCATAGGGATTTGCAAGACCCATCGCCGCAAGAATTTCCGTCTCCAGCCCTTCCATCAGCGCCGCGTCGCCGTCGCGCACATGATCGTAACCCAGAAGATGCAGCGTGCCGTGGACCAGGAGATGCGTCACATGGTCGGCCAGTGGCTTGCCCTGCTCGGCCGCCTCGCGCTCGCAGGTTTCCCAGGCCAGCGCGATGTCGCCCAGTTCGTCGGGCATTCCCTCCGGCCCCGGGCGCGGCCGCGCCGGCCGGCCGCCGTCGGCCTCCGCCCCCCGCTCGTCCGACGGCCAGGACAGCACGTTGGTCGGCTGCGGCTTGCCGCGGAAATCCTCGTTCAGTTCGGCGATCCGGCGGTCGTCGCAGCCCAGCAGGCTGATCTCGAACCCGTCAGCCGGCAGGCCCACCCCGGCCAGCGCCGCCCGCGCCGCCCGTTCGGCCAGTTCCCCGAGATCCAGCGCCTGCCAGCGCGGGTCCTCGATCAATGTGTCAACCAACGGCTCCATCGTCGCGGTCATAGGCCTCGATGATGCGCGCGACAAGGGGATGGCGCACCACGTCCTTGGCGGTGAAATAGTTGAAGCTGACACCCTTGATCCCGTCGAGGATGCGTTCGGCGTCGATCAGCCCCGAGGTGGTGCCGCGCGGCAGGTCGACCTGGCTGCGGTCGCCGGTGACCACCATGCGGCTGCCCTCGCCCAGGCGGGTCAGGAACATCTTCATCTGCATGGTCGTGGCATTCTGCGCCTCATCCAGAACCACGAAGGCGTTGGCCAGCGTCCGTCCGCGCATGAAGGCCAGGGGCGCGATCTCGATCCGCTTTTCGGCGATCAGCTTTTCGACCTGCTTGGCCGGCAGGAAATCGTTCAGCGCGTCGTAAAGCGGCTGCATGTAGGGATCGACCTTCTCCTTCATGTCGCCGGGCAGGAAGCCCAGCCTTTCGCCGGCCTCGACCGCCGGGCGGCTGAGGACGATGCGGTCGACATGCCCGCCGATCAGCATGGTCACGCCCACAGCAACCGCCAGATAGGTCTTGCCGGTGCCCGCCGGACCGATCCCGAAGGCCAGTTCGTGCTGGAACAGGTTCTTGACATAGGCCTTCTGCGCCTCGGTGCGCGGTTCGACCTGCTTCTTGCGGGTGCGGATCTCGACCCGGCCGGCGGCAAACATCTCCAGTTGCTCGTCCAGGCCCAAAGGCGCCGGAACCCCGGCATCGCCCATCATCCTGATCGCCCCGTCGATCTCGCCCGCGTCGATCGGCCGGCCGGTTTCCAGCCGCGCGTAAAGCTGCTGCAATACCGCGGCCGCCTGCCCGCGCGAGGCGGCAGGCCCCACCAGCGCCAGATGATTGCCCCGCCTGAGGATGTGGATTCCCAACTGATGCTCGATCTGCGCCAGATTGCGGTCGAACTCACCACACAGGTCGATCAACAGCCGGTTGTTGGAAAATTCCAGAAGAGTCTCGTGGTGGTCTTCGGGATGCGGCGGGGGGGTCAAGGCGCTGATGCCCAACAAACTCTCCTGTGCAGAGGTCCTAGGAAAGATGGTGCCTGTCACAGCCCCCCAAAGCAAGGGCCGAGTTGTAACGGTACCGCGACATCTGCCCTCTGCCGCCGGTTTGGGCACAATCCGGGGGGTCAGTGCCGCGATCTGATGCGGTTGTGCAACAATTCGGCAAAGGCGCCCAGACGCGCGGCAAAGCGGCTGCGCAGCCGGTTCCGCCCCAGCCTCAGCGTCTGCAACAGGATGCGCGCCGTCAGGCTTTTCGGCCGGACGTCGAGATCGGCCCACAGCCGCGTGCTGCTCCGCGACAGTGCCGTCAGGCTGAGCGTCGCGCGGTATTCAAAGCCGCTGGAGCGCCCGCCCAGCACCATCTGCCGCGGGTCGTCCATCTGGTCGACCCGCCCGGTCATCGCCCTCAGCCGCCCGCGAAAGGGAAACTCCAGTTGCCATTCCGCCCCCGGCCGCATCCCCCTGGCCCCGTCCAGCCGCTGCAGGATCACCCCGTGGCGCAGTGCCAGCCGCTCGAAATGGCCGATATCGGTCAGGGCGCCGAACACTTCGGCCACCGAAGCCTCGATATCGGCACTTTCAACCAGCCGCATGGCACCCCCGGTCGCTGTCCACCGCGGTCATGGCGCTAACCGGCCCGGTCCGCAAGCCAGCTTTTCATCAGGAAGCCGGCGATGGCGCCCCGGCGCGGCGCGCGCATCAGCGGATGGCGCCCGGCGAAGGCCAGCGCCAGTTCCTCGCGCGTCAGCCACAGTGCCTGTTCCAGTTCCACCGGATCGAGCCTGATCTCATCCGACACCGCCTCGGCCGCACAGCCGATCATCAGCGAGGCCGGGAATGGCCAGGGCTGGCTGGCCAGGTAACGCACCCGCCCGATGGCCACCCCGGTTTCCTCGGCCACCTCGCGGCGCACCGCTGCCTCGATGGTCTCGCCGGGCTCCATGAACCCCGCCAGCAGAGAATACATCCCCTCGGGCCAGCCGCGCGAGCGCCCGACCAGCACCCGGTTTCCCTTCGTCACCAGCATGATGACCACCGGGTCGGTGCTGGGGAAATGCTGGGCACCGCAGGCCGGGCAGGTCCGCTGCCAGCCGCCGGCCACCATCCGGCTGGGGCTGCCGCAGCGGGCGCAATGGCCGTGGCTCGCATGCCAGGCGGTCAACGCCTTGGCTGTCGCCAGAAGTTCGGCGTCGAACGGGTCGAGCGCGCCCAGCCGCGCCCGGACTTCGGCAAAGGCATAGTCGCCGCCGATGACGGGGTGGACCCACTCCCGGTCGTCGGCAAAGCCGGGGCGGTCGCGCGGCGGGCCAGCCTCGCCCTCGTCCGGCGCCCAGTCGGGCAGGACCGTGCAGAAATGCGGCACATTGTCCTTCAGGCCCAGGAACATCCTTTCCCCCGCCGCGCCAAGGGCCGGATGCGCGGCCGGCAGCAACCCGGCCCGCGCCCCGCGAAACAACGGCCGTTCGCGCCACAGGGGCAAGCACAGCGCATCCTGCCGGCCCCACAGCGCCGCCAGTCCTTCGACATCGCCGCGCAGCGCCGCCGCACGGTCGAGCCCGCTGGCCGCGAAAGTCACCTCTGGATCGCCGTTCATCATTCACCTGCCGCGCCTGTTCGCCGGCACCATAGCCGATGTCGACCTGCCGGCCCAAGGGCCTGCCAACACAACCTTTAGGAGAAAAAGACTCTTAATTTCGCCGCGCGAAGATGGTAATCCGTGCGCCGAGGCCACCGCCGGCAACGACGCGCCGGGCCTGGGGATACAAGTGACGTGCAACCGGTTTCGGACAAGGCAAAGGTCGGCAGCGGCGGGCGGTTCACGCTCCGGCTGATGGCAACCGCGGACCTGCATGCCCACATCATGCCCTACAGCTACGCCGCCGACCGGCCGCTGCCCACCGTCGGGCTGGCGCGCACCGCCACCCTGATCCGCGCCGCGCGGGCCGAGGCCGACAATGCGATGCTGTTCGACAACGGCGATTTCCTCGAAGGCGCGTTGCTGGGCGAACAGGCACGGCTGGGTGGTCGTAGCCCGCAGGCCGACCGTCATCCGGTGATCGCGGCGATGAACCATGTCGGCTATGACGCCGCCACCATCGGCAACCACGATTTCAGCCACGGTGTTCCGTTTCTCGAACGCGCACTGGCCGGGGCGGCCTTCCCGGTGGTGTCGGCCAACAGCGCCCGCGCGCTCGGCCGCAGCCCGCTCGACGACCAGCCGTTCCTGCCGCCGGTCACGCTGCTGTGCCGCACCCTGCACAACCGCGACGGCGACCGCGCCCCGATTGCCGTCGGCGTCATCGGGCTTTTGGCCGCCGCTGTCGCCCGGTGGGAGGGCCGGGCGACAGAAGGCCGCATCGCCACACGCGACCTGCTCGAGACCGCCCGCCACTGGGTGCCGCAACTCAGGTCCATGGGCGCCGATCTGGTGGTGGCGCTCTGCCATTCCGGCCTCGGCGACGGCGAGGACCGCCCCGGCCAGGAAAACGCCGCGCTCGCGCTGTCGGCGCTGGACGGGATCGACGCGATTGTCGCCGGCCATACCCACCGGCTCTTTCCCGGCCCCGAGGCCACGCCGCCCCTTCCCGGCGCGGACCCGGTTCGCGGTAGCCTGTGCGGCAAGCCCGCGGTCATGCCCGGTTTCTGGGGCTCCCACCTCGGGCTCATCGACCTGGTGCTGGACCGCACGGTGGCGGGCTGGCGAGTGGCCGACTTCGCCACCGCCCTGCGCCCCATCGCTGCCCACGGCCGTCGTGGCGGCGTCCGCCCCCTGGTCGCCACCGACCCCGGCCTCGGCAGCCTGATGCGGGCCAGCCACCGCGCGGCGCTGAAGGCGATCCGCCAGCCGGTCGGCCTGTCGGCCCGCCCGCTGCACAGCTACTTCGCCCGGATCGAGCCTTCCGCCGCGCTCGATCTCGTCCACCGGGCGCAACTGTCGTGGCTGGACAGCGTGGCCGACGGGCTGGGCCTTGGCCACCTGCCGCGCCTGTCGGCGGCCAGCCCGATGAAATGCGGCGGGCTCGGCGGGCCGGCGCACTTCACCGACGTTCCCGCCGGCCAGATCGCGCTGCGCCACATCAGCGACCTTTACGCCTTCCCGAACACCGCCGCGGCGGTCATCGCCACCGGCGCCATGCTGCGCGACTGGCTGGAGCGCGCCGCCGCCCAGTTCGCCCGGCTGGCGCCCGGCCGCACCGACCAGCCGCTATTCGACCCCGACATGCCGGCCTACAACTTCGACACCATCGCCGGGCTGAGCTATGCGATCGACCCGATGGCCGCGCCGCGCTTTGCGTCCGACGGCGCCCCCGTCGCCGGGGCACCAGGCCGCATCCGGGATCTTATGTTCCAGGGCCGGCCGCTGGACGACGGCGCGCGCTTCCTGGTCGCCACCAACAATTTCCGCGCCGCCGGCGGCGGCAACTTCGCCGGCCTCGGCCCGGCCGCAACCGTGCTCGACAGCGCCGACAGCCTGCGCGACATCCTGCGCGCCCATGTCGCGGCGGGCGGCGGCGGCAATTCGGCCCCGCCCGCGCCCTTCTGGCGGCTTCTGCCGCTGCCGGTCGGCACCGCCGCCTGGTTTGACACCGGCCCGGTCGCCGCCGCCCACCTGTCCGGCCTCGCCAAGGGGCCTGTCACCCCCCTGGGCCTGACCGGCGACGGGTTCCTGCGCTGCCGGCTCGGCGGCTGAGGCCCTCCCTACATTTGTCCGCCTTGCATTTCTCCGCCAGACCGCCTATGTCCGGCCGCGAGAGGTTGGCGCGGGCAGGCGCCTCGCCAACCCGGTCAGGTCCGGAAGGAAGCAGCCGTAACGAGCCCCGCTTGGGTCGTTGTCAGCCTCTCACCCTTTCCCCACATGACCGCCCATGCCGGCGCACCCCGCCACCGGCGATCCTTATGCCGCCCTTATGCCCGGCCGCCTTCTTCGGAATGGAGACCTGATCGCCCTCCGGCGCATTCTTCCGCCATGAAAACGGAAGGACGCATCATGCCCGACATCCTGTTCACAACGCTCGGCCTGGGGCTGTTCGCCCTGCTCCGGGCCTATGCCGCGCTTCTGCGCAAGGCCTGAGGCGCGCCGTGACAGCCGCATTCATCGGCCTGATCGTGGCGCTGGCGCTCGGTGTCTACCTGGTCGTGACGCTGGTCCGGCCCGACTGGTTCTGAACGAAAGGCCCGGATCATGACTGTCATCGGATGGCTTCAGATCGCGCTGGTGCTGGCGCTTGTCCTTCTGGCGGCGCTGCCGCTCGGGCGCTACATGGCGCGGCTCTACACGGGGCAGCAGGTGGCGCTCGCGCGGGTTCTCGGCCCGGTCGAAACCGCGATCTACCGGCTGTCGGGCATCGACCCGGCGCGCGAAACCGGCTGGCTCGGCTATGTCCGCGCCATGCTGGCCTTCAGCGCCGTGGGGTGGCTGGCGCTGTATCTGTGCCTGCGCCTTCAGGGCTGGCTGCCGCTGAACCCGCAGGGCTTTGCCGGCCTGCCCCCCGATCTCGCCTTCAACACCGCCGTCAGTTTCGTGACCAACACCAACTGGCAGGCCTACAGCGGCGAGGCCGCGATCAGCAACCTTTCTCAGATGGCCGGGCTGGCAGTGCAGAACTTCCTGTCGGCGGCGACGGGCATCGCGCTGGCGGTGGCGGCCACCCGCGCCTTCGCCCGTTCGGGCAGCGCGACGGTGGGCAACTTCTGGGTCGACATGACCCGGACGGTCCTTTATGTGCTTTTGCCGCTGTCGGTCGTCGTCGCCTGCCTGTTCCTGGCCTCCGGCGTGCCGCAGACACTGGCCGGGTCGGTCGATGCCACGACGCTGGAGGGCGCGGCGCAGAAGATCGCGCTCGGCCCGGTCGCCAGCCAGGAGGCGATCAAGCAGCTCGGCACCAACGGCGGCGGCTTCTTCAACGCCAACTCCGCCCACCCGTTTGAAAACCCCGGCGCCTTCGCCAACATCCTGTCGATCTGGTCGATGCTGCTGATCTCGGCGGCGCTCCCGCTGACCTTCGGCCACATGGTCGGCCGCCCGGGTCAGGGGCGCGCCCTGCTGACGGCGATGGCCGTGCTGATGATTGCCGGCGTCGCCGTGGTCTACCAGGCCGAAAGCGGCGGCACCCAGATGATGGCCGCCCTCGGAATCGACCCCGCGCTCGGCAACATGGAGGGCAAGGAACTGCGCTTCGGCCAGGCGCTCAGCGCACTTTACGTGGTGGCGACGACCGGCCTTTCCTGCGGCGCGGTCAATGCCATGCACGATTCGCTGACCCCGCTTGGCGGCCTCGTCCCGATGTTCCTGATCCAGCTGGGCGAGATCCTGCCCGGCGGCGTCGGCTCGGGCCTTTACGGCATGGTGGTCTTTGCGCTTCTATCGGTGTTCGTCGCCGGCCTGATGGTCGGGCGCACCCCGGAATTCCTCGGCAAGAAGATCGAGGCGGCCGAGGTGCGGCTGGCGATCCTTGCCGTCCTGATCCTGCCCTTGGCGATCCTCGGCTTCACCGCCTTTGCCGCCCTGTCGCCGGTGGCGCTGAAAAGCCTGGCCAACGGCGGGCCGCACGGGCTTTCGGAACTGCTCTATGCCTATTCTTCCGCCGCCGGCAACAACGGCTCGGCCTTCGCCGGGCTTGGCGCCAATACCCCCTGGTTCAACGTGACCCTGGCCATCGCCATGATGCTCGGCCGCTTCACCTATGCCATCCCGGTACTGGCCCTGGCCGGCTCGGTCGCCGCCAAGGTCCGCGCCGAGCCCTCGGCGGGGACGCTGCCGACCGACAGCCCGCTGTTCGTGGGCCTGCTGATCGGGGTGATCCTGATCCTCGGCGGGCTCCAGTTCTTTCCGGCTCTGGCGCTGGGGCCGGTGGTCGAACATTTCCTGATGCTGGCCGGCCAGACCTTCTGAGGAGGCATCCATGTCACGCCACACCCCAACCAGCCCCGCGCTGCTGCACGACGGCCTTCTGGCCCGGGCCGCCGCCGACAGCCTGCGCAAGCTCGACCCGCGCCAGCTGATGCGCAACCCGGTCATCTTCGTTACCGAGGTCGTGGCGCTGCTGGTCGCCGTCCTGTGGATCGGCGATCTGCGGGCGGGCAGCGGCCAGGCGCTCTTCACCGGCCAGATCGCCGCCTGGCTGGTCTTTACCGTGCTGTTCGCCACTTTCGCCGAGGCCATCGCCGAAGGCCGCGGCAAGGCCCAGACCGCCAGCCTGCGCCAAAGCCGCAGCGACGTCGTCGCCCACCGCTTCCTGACCCGCGACATGATGGACGGGCTGACCGAGAATGTCGGCGCCTCCGACCTTGTCCCCGGCGACATCGTGCTGGTCGAGGCCGGCGGCATCATCCCCCTGGACGGCGAGATCATCGAAGGTGGGGCAGCGGTCAACGAAGCCGCCATCACCGGCGAAAGCGCCCCGGTGACCCGCGAGGCCGGCGGCGACCGTTCTGCCGTGACCGGCGGCACCACCGTCCTGTCGGACGCGATCCGGGTCAGGATCACCGCCGCGCCGGGCGAAACCTTCATCGACCGGATGATCGCGCTGGTCGAGGGCGCCCAGCGCCAGAAGACCCCGAACGAACTGGCGCTGTCGGTGCTTCTGTCGGGCATGACGCTGGTGTTCCTGATCGCGGTCGTAACGCTCTGGGGCATCGCCGGCTATTCGGGGTCGGTCCTGTCGGTGCCGGTCCTTTCGGCGCTGTTCGTGACGCTGATCCCCACCACCATCGGCGGGCTTCTGTCGGCGATCGGCATCGCCGGCATGGACCGGCTGATCCGCTTCAACGTGATGGCGACCTCGGGCCGCGCGGTCGAGGCGGCGGGCGACGTGAACACGCTTCTGCTCGACAAGACCGGCACCGTGACCTTCGGCAACCGCATGGCCAGCGAACTGGTGCCGCTGGCCGGAGTTTCGGCCCGCGCGCTGGCCGAAACCGTGCTGCTGGCC
Source organism: Paracoccaceae bacterium (assembly GCA_046348855.1). Taxonomy (GTDB): domain Bacteria; phylum Pseudomonadota; class Alphaproteobacteria; order Rhodobacterales; family Rhodobacteraceae; genus TMP-24. The sequence goes on from JAXMDK010000008.1 coordinate 18,709, forward strand.
AGCCTCGCCGACGACACGCCCGAAGGCCGCTCGATCGTCGCCTTCGCCAAGGCAGAACACGGACTTTCCGACCCCGACCTGCCGGCAGGCGAAACCACCATCGTCGCCTTTTCCGCCCAGACCCGGCTTTCCGGGGTCGACCTTCCCGGCCGCATCATCCGCAAGGGCGCGGTCGACGCGATCCTGCGCGAGGCCGGCCTGACCATGACGCTCGCCCCCGCCGACTTCCGTCAGGCGGTCGAACGCATCGCCCGCTCGGGCGGCACCCCCTTGGGCGTCACCCTGAACGGCGCGCTGGTCGGCGTCGTCCACCTGAAGGATGTCATCAAGCCGAACATCCGGGAGCGTTTCGCCGCGCTGCGCGCGATGGGCATCAAGACGGTGATGGTCACCGGCGACAACCCGATCACCGCCGCCGCCATCGCGTCGGAGGCCGGCGTCGACGACTTCATCGCCGAGGCCACGCCCGAGGACAAGCTGGCCTACATCCGCCGCGAACAGACCGGCGGGCGGCTGATCGCCATGTGCGGCGACGGCACCAACGACGCCCCGGCGCTGGCCCAGGCCGATGTCGGCGTGGCGATGCAGACCGGCACCCAGGCCGCGCGCGAGGCCGGCAACATGGTCGACCTCGACAGCGACCCGACGAAGCTGATCGAGATCGTCGGCATCGGCAAGCAACTGCTGATGACGCGCGGCTCGCTGACCACCTTCTCGATCGCCAACGACGTGGCCAAGTATTTCGCCATCCTGCCCGCGCTGTTCGTCGGCACCTACCCGGCCCTTGGCGCGCTGAACGTGATGCGGCTGGCCACCCCGCAATCGGCGATCCTGTCGGCGGTGATCTTCAACGCGCTCGTCATCATCGCCCTGATCCCGCTGGCACTGAAGGGCGTGCCCTACCGGCCGGTCGGCGCGGCCGCGCTTCTGCGTCGCAACCTTGTCCTCTACGGCCTCGGCGGGCTGGTCGTGCCCTTCGCCGGGATCAAGCTGATCGACCTCGCCGTGTCCGCCCTGCACCTGGCCTGAAGGAGCCGCACCATGCTGACCCAGCTTCGCCCCGCACTTGCCACCGTGCTGGCCTTCACCCTGATCCTCGGACTTGCCTATCCGCTGGCCCTGACCGGCATCGCCCGCCTGGCTTTTCCGGCCGCCGCGGAAGGCAGCCTGGTGCGGGTTGACGGCCATGTCGTCGGCTCGCGGCTGATCGGCCAGATGTTCACCGCGCCCCGCTACTTCCACCCCCGCCCCTCGGCCACCGCCACTCCCTACGACGCGGCGGGCTCGGGTGGCTCGAACCTCGGGCCGACTTCGGCAGCGCTAAAGGCGCGGCTGGCCGGGGCGATGGCCGCCGAGGGCGCGGGCGGCCCGGTGCCGGCCGACGCGGTCATGGCCTCGGCCTCGGGGCTCGACCCCGACATTTCGCCACAGAATGCCCTGCGGCAGGTCGCGCGGGTGGCTGCGACGCGTGCGATGAACCCTGACACGGTCGCGGCGCTGGTCGCCCGCATGACCGTCCCGCCCACCTTCGGCTTCATCGGCGAACCCCATGTCAACGTGCTCGCGCTCAATCTCGCGCTCGACAAGCCTGGGCTCCAGTGACCTAATCGCCCCATGCCCGATCCGCGACAGCCGCAGGACCAGCGACCCGATCCCGAGGCACTTCTGGCCCTCGACCGGGGTCCCCGGGGCCGGCTGAAGGTCTTCCTGGGCGCCGCGCCGGGGGTCGGCAAGTCCTATGCGATGCTGCAAGGCGCGCGCCGGCTGAAGGAGGCCGGCGCCGACGTTGTCGTCGGCCTGGTCGAAACCCACGGCCGGGGCGATACCGCCGCGCTGACCGAAGGGCTGGAACTGCTGCCGCGCCGCCAGATGCAGGACGGCGCCCGTACCGTCGATGAGTTCGACATCGACGCGGCGCTGGCCCGCCGCCCGCGCCTGCTGATCGTCGACGAACTGGCCCACACCAACGCCAGCGACAGCCGCCATCCGAAACGCTGGCAGGATGTCGAGGAGCTGCTCGACGCCGGGATCGACGTCTGGACGGCGCTGAACATCCAGCATCTGGAAAGCCTGGCCGACATCGTGTCGCGCATCACCGGCGTCGCGGTGCGCGAACGGGTGCCCGACAGCATCCTGCGCGACGCCGACGAGGTGGTGGTGGTCGACATCACCCCCGACGAACTGATCGAACGGCTGAAGGCCGGCAAGGTCTACCTGCCCGAAACCGCCCGGCGGGCGCGGGACAACTTCTTTTCGGTGACGAACCTGACGGCGCTGCGCGAACTTGCGCTGCGGCGGACCGCCGACCGGGTGGACGATGAAATCGCCGACTACCGCCGCACCAAGGCGATCGACGCCCCCTGGCCCACCAGCGACCGGCTGCTGGTCTGCATCGGTCCGGGCGCCGAACTGATGCTGCGCACCGCCAGCCGGCTGGCCACCGCGCTGAACGCGACCTGGATCGCCGTTCACGCCGACAACATCGCCGACGACCGATCCGACCCGGAACGCGAACGGCGTCTGTCGGAGGTGCTGCGGCTGGCCCAGTCGCTGGGCGCCGAAACCGCGCGCATCCAAAGCAGCGATTTCCCCGCCGATCTTCTGGCGCTGGCGCGGCGCGAAAACGTCACCCAGATTTTGGTCGGCAAGTCGCCCCTGCCGCGCTGGCGCCGGCCCTTCCGCCGGACGCTGGCCGACCATCTGGTGCGCCGCGCCGTCGATGTCGGCGTCCTGGTCATCACCCAGTCCGACGCGCCGCGCCCGGTCAGGGCCGCCGACTGGCTGGGCGAACGGGCGGGCTTCGGCGCCGACGCAGCCATCGCGGCGGCGACCGTCGCGGCGGCGACGGCCATCGGCCACGGGCTCGAGGCGCTGGTCCGGCTGCCCAACCTGTCGATGATCTTCCTGGCGGCTGTCCTCGCCTCGGCGATGCTGCGCGGCACCCGCGCCGCCATTCTGGCGGCGTTCCTGTCGTTCCTGGCCTACAATTTCTTCTTCATCGACCCGCGCATGACCTTTTCGGTGGCGCGTCCTTACGAACTTTTCGCGCTGGTCGTCTTTCTGGCGGTGGCGGGCTTTGCCGGATCGCTGGCCGGACGGGCGCGCAGCCAGGCCGCCAGCGCGCTGAAGCATGCCGCCGCGGCCGAGGCGCTGTCCGACTTCGCCCGCAAGCTGTCGGCCACCACCTCGCTCGACGACATCCTGCAGGTCTCGGTCGGCCATTTCCACAAGCTCCTGAACGCCGACGCCGTGATCCTGCTGCCCGAGGATGGCGATCTGGTCCTGCGCGCCGCCTGGCCGCCGGCGGACCTGACCGACCCGGCCGAACACAGCGCCGCGCTCTGGGCCTTGGAAAAGGCCGAACCCGCCGGCTGGCGGACCCAGACCCTGCCTAACGTGCGTTTCCGCTTCCAGCCGCTGGCGACACCGGAACGGGTGGTCGCGGTCCTTGGGCTGGCGGCGCCCGGCACCGACGGATCGCCGGGCGTCGGGCGGGAACGCGACCTGATGGCGCTGGCCGACCAGACCGCCATCGCCATCGACCGCGTGCGGCTGGCGGGCGAGGCAGTCAGGGCGGCGGCGCTGGACGAAAACGAACGGCTGCGCGACGCGCTTCTGGCCTCGCTCTCGCACGACCTGCGCACGCCACTCGCGACGATCACCGGCGCGGTCACCACGCTCCGCCAGATGGACGCCAGCCTGACCGCCGAGGGCCGCGAGGCGCTGCTGACCGGCATCGAACAGGAAACCGCCCGCCTGACCCGGTTCGTGACCAACCTTCTCGACATGTCGCGGCTTGAATCCGGGGCGCTGGCCATCCGCCACGACTGGGTGGACGTGGCCGATGTCGTCCGCCACGCCGCCGAAAAGACCCGCCAGTCCTTTCCCGGCCTGACCCTGCGGCTCAGCCTTGCCGCCGACCTGCCGCTGATCCGCGGCGATGCCCGGCTGCTGGAACAGGTCTTGCTGAACCTTCTGGAAAATGCGCAGAAATACGGCCAGGACTCGCCGGTCAGCGTCCATGTCCGGCGCGAAGAGGGCGAATTGCTGATAAGCGTCACCGACGAAGGCCCCGGCATCAAGCCCCGCGACATCGAACGGGTGTTTGAAAAATTCTTCCGCGTCGGCGGCAACGATGGGCGCAAGCCCGGCACCGGCCTCGGCCTGTCGATCTGCCGGGGGCTGGTCACTGCGATGGGCGGCCAGATCACCGCCGAAAGCCCCGCCGTCCGCCGCCGCGGCACCCGGTTCGTGATCCGCCTGCCGGCCACCGACCGCCCCGCTGCGCCCAAGCCGGACGCCGCGTCATGACTGTCGCCCGCCGCATCCTCGTCGTCGACGACGAAGCCCAGATCCAGCGATTCCTCAAGGTCGCGCTCGAGGCGGTCGGCTACCAGGTCCTGCCGGCCGAAACTGCGGCGCAGGCGGTGCGGCTGGCGGCCAGCGCCGCGCCCGAGGCGGTCATCCTCGATCTCGGCCTGCCCGACCGCGACGGCAAGGCCGCACTGGCTGACATCCGCGCCTTTTCGCCGGTGCCGGTCATCGTCCTGTCAGCCCGCGACCAGGAGGCCGAAAAGATCGCGGCGCTCGATCTCGGGGCCGACGACTATGTCGAAAAGCCCTTCGGCATCGGCGAACTTCTCGCCCGCCTGCGCGCCGCCCTGCGCCATGCCGACAACCGCAGCCGGGAAATCGCCGAAATCGTGTCCGGCGACCTGCGCATCGACTTTGCCGCGCGGCAGGTGACCGTCGCCGGCGCCGAGGTGCAGCTGACGCCCAAGGAATACGACCTCCTGAGCATCCTGGCCCGCCACGCCGGCAAGGTCCTGACCCATCGCCAGATCCTCGCCGCCGTCTGGGGGCCGGCCCATCAGGACGATACCCAGTATCTCAGGGTCTTCATCGGCCAACTGCGCGCCAAGATCGACGCCGACCCCGCCCGCCCCAGCCTGATCCGCACCGAAACCGGCATCGGCTACCGCTTTCAGGCCGACTGACGGGGGGGGCTTACCGCCCGGTCGATCCGGCTTGACGGCCACCACGTTTGCGCCGATATCGAGGCCCGCTGCCGCCCGCCGGGCCGTGTCCCCGCCGCGCCGCCTTTGGGAATCTTGCCATGCGCCCCTACGATGCCGCGATCTTCGACCTCGACGGGCTTCTGATCGACACCGAACGCCTGGCCATCGCCGCCGGGTACGAGGCGCTTGACCAGATGGGCCAGCCGCACGTCGCGGGCCTGTTCGAAAGCCTGGTCGGCAAGGATGATGCGACCGGCGCCCGGCTCGTCGCCGCCCGCTACGGCGACGCCTTCCCCTTCGCCGACTTTTCGCAGCGCTGGAGCCTTCTGTTCCAGGCCCGGCTCGACAGCGGCATTCCCCTGCGCCCCGGCGCCGACACGCTCCTCGGCCAGTTGGCCCGCCAGGGCCTGCCCTGCGCCGTCGCCACCTCCAGCCGCCGCGCCAGCGCGCTGCGCAAGCTCGACCTGACCGGGCTCGCCCCGCATTTCGCCACGGTCGTCACCTTCGACTGCATCGCCAGCCCCAAGCCCGCGCCCGACCCCTATCTGGAAGCCGCCCGCCGGCTGGGCATCGCCCCCGGCCGCTGCATCGCCTTCGAGGACAGCGACCCCGGAGCCGCAGCCGCCCACGCCGCCGGCATGACCGTGGTGCAGGTGCCGGACATGGCCGAAACCACCGGCCCCCATGCCCATCACCTGGCCGCCAGCCTGATCGAGGGCGCGCGCATGGCCGGGCTGATCGGCGGGTAGGGCGGCGACCTGCGACCGTCCCCTATAGCGCCAGCACCCGCCGCGGCGCCAGGAGCCAGGGGGCGATGATCCCGCAGGTGTCGGCCAAGGGCAAAAGCGTATCCGGCACCTCCATGCCGATCACCCCGCGCATGAAGGCCCGCCGCCGCCGCACCCGGTCCGCCACTGCTGGAAACCGCGCCGCCAGCTCCGCCGCCAACGCTGCGTCGGCAATCGCATAGCCATCCTCCATCCGGGTCGAGCCATAGGTCGGATGGCCGGGGATCACGTCCATCTGCATGGCCATGCCCGACCGCAACTCGACCGCCGAGCCTTCGGAAATCGGCGAAGACATCCATTCCTCCAGCCCGATCAGGTGGCCGGGGTTCAGCGCCACCCCGAAGCGCGCGAAGGGCAGCGCCGCCTGCATCGCCGACCAGACCGCGCCGCCAGTCACACCCGGCCGCATCAGCGCCGTCCAGTCCGACATCGCCCGCAGGTAGGGCAGCGCGAAAGCCTCCAGATAGTCCCGCGCCGGTTCGGGCAGGTCGTCCGGCCCTTCGGCCAGCCACCCGGCTCGGCAGATGTTCGCCCCCCAGTGGCAGATGTTGAACGACAGGGGCTGGCCGCGGCGCAACCTCTCGCCGGTCGGTCCCGACAGACCCTGAAAGGCCCGCGCCCCGGTGGCGAAGGTCGCGTGACACCCAAGTGGCAGCCCGCCGACCCTAGCCGCCTCGAAAGCCTCGAAATCGCTCATCCCTTCGCGCAGCGCGAAGGCCATCCGCTTCAGCGCGCCCGCCGCCATGTGGTTGGCGAACTCCAGCCGCGCGATCTCGTCGGCGGTCGCGGTGGTCCGCAGCCCGGTCGCCGGATGCTGGAAAAGCGCGGTCGCATTGACCACCCGCCCGGCGATCCGCCGCAGCGGATCGGCGACAAAGGCCGGAACATCCAACGCGGTGTCCGGCTGGTCCACCTCGTCGGCGCCGAACCATTTCCAGCCGGCGACCCCCACGGTGACGCCGGACGGCACCGCGCCCGCCAGCCAGTCGGCCAGCCGCCGGCCGCCGCGCGGCTGGCTGGGCAGCGACAGGCTGGAACAATGGCCGACCGCGATGGCCCCCGCCTGCACCAGCGGCGAAATCTGCGCATAGGGCAGGCATTCGTTTCCGGCCAGCAGCAGCGCCTCGCCCGGCCCGACGATCAACAGCGCCTCCTCGAAGCGCGGATCGAAGCCAGTGACCCAGTGCAGGTTGGCGGCATGTTCGCGGTCGCCATAGATGACCAGCCGGTCAAGCCCGGTCGCGTCCATCGCCGTCCTGACCGCACCCAGCCGCAGGTCCAGCTCGGCCAGCGACAGGGGCGCCGGCACCTCGGGCGCGCCAAGGTCGGGCCAGTCGATTTCGATCACCCGCCCCGCCATGCTCGCCCCCTCCCCTGCCTGCCGGCCAAGGCTAGCCCGCGCCACCGGCGCCCGTCGAGCCCCCGGCGGAAAACTGCCCGGCAAATCCGGCCTTCCCCGGAGGGCATCGTCGCCACGAAGGGCTGGCCGGTTTACGCCGCCCGCCCAAGCCTCTACAGTGCCCCGCACCACCCGCCCCGAGGCCCCCATGTCCGACCAGCCCGAGACCCGCTACCAGGTTCTCGCCCGCAAATATCGCCCCGAAACCTTCGCCGATCTGGTCGGCCAGGAGGCGATGGTGCGTACGCTGAAAAACGCCTTCGCCGCCAGCCGCATCGCCCAAGCCTTCATCATGACCGGCATCCGCGGCACCGGCAAGACGACCACGGCGCGGATCATCGCCAAGGGGCTGAACTGCGTCGGTCCCGACGGCCAGGGCGGCCCGACGACCGACCCCTGCGGGGTCTGCGAACATTGCGTGGCGATCATGGAAGGCCGCCATGTCGACGTGCTGGAAATGGACGCGGCCAGCCGCACCGGCGTGGGCGACATCCGCGAAATCATTGATTCCGTTCACTATCGGGCGGCATCGGCGCGCTACAAGGTCTATATCATCGACGAAGTGCACATGCTGTCGACGAACGCCTTCAACGCGCTTCTCAAGACGCTCGAGGAACCGCCGGCGCATGTGAAGTTCATCTTCGCCACCACGGAAATCCGCAAGGTGCCGGTCACCGTCCTGTCGCGCTGCCAGCGGTTCGACCTGCGGCGGATCGAGCCCGAGGTGATGATCGCCCTCCTGCACCGGATCGCCACCGCCGAAGGCGCGGCGATCAGCGACGAGGCGCTGGCGCTCATCACCCGGGCGGCGGAAGGGTCGGCGCGGGACGCGACCTCGCTGCTCGATCAGGCCATTTCGCACGGCGCCGGCGAAACCACCGCCGACCAGGTGCGGGCCATGCTGGGCCTTGCCGACCGGGGCCGCACGCTCGACCTGTTCGACCTGATCCTGAAGGGCCGCGCCGCCGAGGCGCTGGCGGAACTGTCGGCCCAATATGCCGCCGGCGCCGACCCGATGGCGGTCTTGCGCGACCTGGCCGAGGTAACCCACTGGATTTCCGTCATAAAGATCACACCCGAAGCGGCGGACGACCCGACGGTGCCGCCCGACGAACGGGCGCGCGGGCTGGCGATGGCGGCCGCCCTGCCGATGCGGGCGCTGACCCGGATGTGGCAGATGCTGCTGAAGGCGATCGAGGAAGTTTCCGCCGCGCCGAACGCGATGATGGCCGCCGAAATGGCCGTGATCCGCCTGACCCATGTCGCCGACCTGCCCGATCCCGAACAGCTGCTGCGCCGCCTGTCCGAAGCGCCGCCGCCGACCGTCGGCCGGGGACCGGCGCCGGCCGCTGCGGCGCCAGCCTCCGTCCCGCAGGCGTCGGGCGTGCGTATGGCATCCGTCCCGACAGGCGGCGGCCCGCAGGCCGCCTTGGCGATGGCCCCCGACCTGGCCCTGTCCCGCTATGCCACCTTCCCGGCGGTGGTCGAACTGATCCGCGCCAACCGCGACGTGAAGCTTATGATCGAGGTCGAGACCCATCTGCGGCTGGTGCATTACGCCCCCGGCCGCATCGAGTTCGAGCCCGCCGCCGGCGCGCCGCGCGACCTGGCGGCGACGCTGGCCGCGCGGCTGCAGGCCTGGACCGGCGCCCGCTGGGGCGTTTCGGTGGTGTCCGAGGGCGGCCAGCCCACCATCGCCGAGGCCCGCGACGCCGCCCGCCTGTCGGCCGAGGCCGAGGCCGCACTGAACCCGGTCGTCCAGGCGGTCTTCGCCGCCTTCCCCGGCGCGAAGATCACCGCCGTCCGCACCCGCGAGGACAGCCAGAGCGAAGCCGCCGTCACCGCCCTGCCCGAGGTCGAGGACGAATGGGACCCCTTTGAGGAATAGGAGAACTTCACGATGCTGAAAGGATTGGGCGGCCTCGGCGGCCTGGGCGACATGGCCAAGATGATGAAGGCCGCCCAGGAGATGCAGGGCAAGATCGCCGAACTGCAGGACAGCTTCGCCCAGATGAACGTGGTCGGCGAAAGCGGCGCCGGGCTGGTGACGGCGACCTGCTCGGTCAAGGGCGAGTTGAAGGCGCTCGACATCAACCCGACGATCTTCGACCCGACCCAGAAGGAAGTGGTCGAGGACCTGATCCTTGCCGCGATCAAGGACGCCCAGAAAAAGGCCGCCGACCGGGCGCAGGCGGAAATGAAGCGGCTGACCGAAAGCCTTGGCCTGCCGGCGGATCTGAAGCTGCCGTTCTGACTGGCGTTCAGGGTGGGTGCGGTTCCTTGCCGCCGAACTGAGCAGCGTTCACCCCGACCAACTTCCCCTCGCGCGACGCTTGCCAATTCGGCGGGCTTTCGCCAGCCTGGGGCTCGACAACATGCTTCCAGGGAGCGTCATGCGGATTCACATCCTTGCTGCGGCCCTCGTGGGAATTTTTCTGCTCGGGGCTACAGCCAACGCCAGGGTCATTCCCCTTTGGGAGGGGCTGACCAAGACGCCCGACATGTTGGCGGCCGATCAGGCGTTTCTTGCTGCTGTCAAGGAGGCCACCGGCGGCGACATGGCTGCGGGCTATCAACGAATCGTGCGGAAAGGGTGGGATGCATTCCTTGCAGGGGACCAGGAAACGGCCATCAAACGTTTCAATCAGGCAACCCTGATAGATCCAGATCGCGGCGAAGCCTACTGGGGGTTCGCACTTGCAACGCATCTGCGCGGCGATAGCCTGGCGGTTGCGGAACGCTGGTTTCTGGAGGCTGAAAAACGCATCCCGGAGGAGCCAGCGCTCTTGGCGGATCACGCGCGCATTCTGGAGGAGAGCGGAGAACTCCTGCGCGCAAGAGCGATGTTCGAGCATGTCATCGCCCTGGCGCCGACAATGCCCGTCGGCCATATCGGTCTCTCGGACGTCCTTGATCAACTCGGCGACAGCGCAGGATCGCGCAAGGAGGCCGAGGAAGCCGAGCGTCTGTTGGCTCAGTGACGTCGTGAATTTGCACAGGGCCGATATCTGCCACTGCTGCTGCCGGAGACTGCCCTTGCCGGAGCGAGCGCTACCAGTCATAGACTTGGACCCGAAGACCCGGAGAGACAATGTCAGACGCCACCCGCGACATCGAAGCGCTGATCGAGCTGATGGCCCGCCTGCCGGGTCTCGGGCCGCGGTCGGCGCGGCGGGCGGTGCTGCATCTCATCAAGAAGCGCGGGCAGGTGATGGCGCCCTTGGCCGCGGCGATGGCCGGGGTGGCGGCCAGCGCGCGGGAATGTGCGGTCTGCGGCAATCTCGGCACCTCGGACCTGTGCGACATCTGCGCCGACGAGCGCCGCAACACCGGCGAGATCTGCGTGGTCGAGGATGTGGCCGACCTGTGGGCGATGGAACGCGGCCAGGCCTACAAGGGCCGCTATCATGTGCTGGGCGGCACGCTGTCGGCACTGGATGCCGTCGGCCCCGAGGAGCTGGGCATTCCCCGCCTGGCCCGCCGGGTGGCCGAGGAAGCCACGCGCGAGGTGATCCTGGCGCTGAACGCCACCGTCGACGGCCAGACCACCGCCCATTACATCGCCGACGCGCTGGAAGGCACGGGCGTTCAGGTCACGACGCTGGCGCGCGGCGTTCCGGTCGGGGGGAGCTCGACTATCTGGACGACGGCACGATCCAGGCGGCGCTGAGGCGCGGCGGCAGTTCTGAAGTCGGGAGGTTCCATGAAGCGTATTCTGATTGCCCTTTGCACCGCGACCGCGACGCAGGCCGTCGCGGCCGGAGGCATCGATTTTTCCGCGCTTCCCGTGGGTTGCAGCTGGCGCGGCGAATTTTCCGATCGGTCGCCGGAAGTCGAGACATTTCTGGGCAGGGTCCGGGGTCACTACCGGACAGAGGCCCGCGATGCCGCCAGCGGCCGCCGGATCAGTGCCATCGACTATGACGATCAGGGCCTGATGATTCGCCGCACCTGGGCCGATGGCCGCTGGGAAACCTTCGAGCCGCACAGTTGCTTCGCGGTTCCCGGGTCCTGCAGCTTTACCTATCGCAACGGCAAGGGCGACAATCTGGTCATCGACAGCACCGTGGCCCGCAGCGGCAAGAGCTTCACCAGCCGTGCTGCCGCGGCGGCGCGGCCTATCCCACCGAAACTTTCCGGCTTGGCCTCTTCGGGCTGGTGATTCCTCGCAGTCGTCCAAGTTATTCGACCCGCATCACCAAGCTCACGGGCTGCGGCGCGCCGGCTAGCTAGAGCCGGATCACATCAATTCGAAAGCATCGCAGGTAGGTCTTCACCGTGCCTGGACCGATCAGGACGCGCCGGTGGCGCGTCAGGCCCGGTCCGTTGGCCCTGACGCGAGGAAGGGCCAACGGGGGTGCCGCAATCCCGAACCTCTGGGCACGGACGGCGCCCGCCCCGGTGGGGGTGAAGCCCCCGCCGCCCGGGAGGTGGGGGCTGGCCGTGCGCCGGGCGCACGGCCGGGGCAGGTGGAACCCGGGCGCGGCGCGCGAGGCGATGGCCTCGCGCTCATTCGCCGTTGCAGATCCTGATTGAGGCGATTTCTGCCCCAGCGTGCCCCAACGGTCACGCCCGACCCAACAAAAACCCCGGCGCGGGGCCGGGGTTCTGGCGGTCAGTGGTGATTGTCCTCGTCATCCTCGTCGTCGGCATCCGGCAGGTTGAAGAAACTGTCGGCGTTCGAGAAGTCCTGCGGCGATTTTTCCTCGTCCTCGCGGTTCTCGGGCGTGAAGCGCGCCAGCCCGTCGAGGCCGGTTCCCTGCCGCGGCTCGGACGACATGCCGAGCGACTGTTCGGTCGACACCAGCTTGCGCCGCTCGTCGTCGTTCATCACCCCGCCTTCGCTGGCCTTCTTGCGCACCGCCTTCTGCACGGCCGCGTCCAGCTCCGACTGCTTGCACAGGCCCAGCGCCACCGGATCGACCGGGGTGATGTTGCCGATGTTCCAGTGGGTGCGTTCGCGGATCGCGGCGATGGTGGGCTTGGTGGTGCCGACCAGCTTGCCGATCTGCGCGTCGGCCAGTTCGGGGTGGAACTTCACCAGCCACAGGATCGCCGCCGGCCGGTCTTGGCGCTTGGACAAGGGCGTATAGCGCGGGCCGCGGCGCTTTTCCTCGCCCAGGGCGGCGGCGTTGAACTTCAGCTTCAGCTTGTGCAGCGGGTCCTTCTGGCCCTTTTCGATCTCGCTTGCGTCGAGCTGGTTGTTGGCGATCGGGTCGAAGCCCTTCACCCCCTGCGCGACGTCGCCGTCGGCGATGCCCTGCACCTCAAGCTCGTGCATCCCGCAGAAGTCGGCGATCTGCCTGAAGCTCAGCGTCGTATTGTCCACCAGCCACACGGCGGTCGCCTTGGCCATCAGCGGTTTGGTCATCGGATCACTCCTTCGCATTGCCCCGTCCAGGGGCCGGACAAATCTTTCCCGTGCCGGGAAAACGGCTGCGGTCTTTCGGCCGCCTTTCCACGTTTTCGGGGAAGTTGGCGCGCTATATAGTCGCCCTGCCCGTCCAAGGAAAGAGAAAATGCGTTTCCTGCCCGTTCTGCTCTGCCTGCTGTGCGCCTGCCCCGCCGCCGGACGCGGCCGGGCCGGGTCGTTCGATTATTACGTCCTGTCGCTGGGCTGGCAGCCCAGCTGGTGCGCGCTGACCGGGGATGCCCGGCACGATCCGCAATGCGACGCCGGAGAGGACCGGGGCTTCATCCTGCACGGGCTCTGGCCGCAGTATGAAAGCGGCTGGCCCAGCGACTGCCAGACCGCCGAGCGCCCCCCCTCGCGCCGCGACACGGCGGCGATGGCCGACATCATGGGCTCGTCCGGGCTGGCCTGGCACGAATGGCAGAAGCACGGCAGTTGCAGCGGCCTGGGCGCTGCGGACTATTTCGCGCTGGCGCGGCGGGCTTACCGGAACACGCATGTCCCGGCCTATCTTTCGCCGCTGCACCGCGACCTGCAGGTGCCGCCCGATGTCGTGGAACAGGCCTTCATCGAAGCCAACCCCGACCTGCGGCCCGACGCGATAACCGTGACCTGCGAAAGCGGCCGGATCGGCGAGGTGCGCATCTGCCTGGACAAGGATCTTCAGCCGCGCGCCTGCGCTGCCGACACGGCCCGGGATTGCCCGCTGTCGTCGATGCTGATGGAACAGTCGCGCTGACCGCCGGGTGGCGCCGGCCGGTTCACCGCACCTTCAGCACGATCTTGCCGACATGATCCGCGCCCTCGATCCGGCGGTGCGCCGCGGCGGCGTTGGCGAGCGGGAACTCCGAATCCATCACCGGCGCGACGCGGCCCGCCGCCAGCAGCGGCCAGACCTGATCGCGCAGCCCGTCGGCGATCCGCGCCTTGGCGGCGTCGGATTGCGGGCGCAGGGTCGAGCCGGTGATCGTCAGCCGCCGCATCATCACCTGGGCAAAGTTCAGTTCGACCTTCGGCCCCTGCAGGAAGGCGATCTGCACCAGCCGCCCGTCGTCGGCCAGGGCCTGCACGTTGCGCGGCAGATAGTCCCCGCCGACCATGTCGAGGATCACGTCGGCGCCGCCTTCGGCCTTCAGCACGTCGACGAAATCCTCGGTGCGGTAGTTGATCGCCCGCTCGGCGCCCAGATCGCGGCAGACGGCGCATTTCTCGTCCGACCCGGCGGTGGCAAAGACCCTTGCGCCGAAGGCCCGCGCCAGCTGGATCGCGGTCGTGCCGATCCCCGACGTGCCGCCGTGAACCAGAAAGCGTTCGCCGGCCCGCAGTCCGCCGCGCAGGAACACGTTGGTCCAGACGGTGAAGAAGGTTTCGGGCAGGCAGGCGGCCTCGCGCAGACCAAGGCCCTTCGGCACCGGCAGCGCATGGGCGGCGGGCGTGACCACATATTCGGCATAGCCCCCGCCCGGCAAAAGCGCGCAGCATTCGTCGCCGACCTGCCAGCCGCCGACCCCGGAGCCCACGGCCACCACGCGCCCGGCGGCCTCGAGCCCCGGCAGGGGCGAGGCCGAGGGCGGCGGCGCATAGGCCCCGGCGCGTTGCAGCGCGTCGGGCCGGTTCACGCCCGCCCACGCGACCTCGATCAGGATCTGTCCGGCCGCCGGCTGCGGCACCGGCCGTTCGCACAGAGCCAGAACCTCGGGGCCGCCGGGCCGGGTGATTTCCACGGCGCGCATCGTCGCGGGCAGGGTCATGTTCAGCCTTTCCGACCGGGCAGGTCCGAGGGGATGGGCGCGGGCGCACGCACCCGGTCGATGATCTTCAGCGGGCCGGCCAGCGCCTTGCCCAGACCCGAGGCGCGGAAGTCGGCCTTGGTCTTTTCAAAGCGCATCACATCCTCGATCCGCCGGTCGAGAAAGGCCCAGGTGGCTTCGTGGCCGGGGCTGTCGTCGCCAAGCCAGTAGAGGACCGTCGCCGAATAGACCGCCGACAGGGTCATGCGCTTGGTGTACCAGTTCAGGTCGGCCGAATTGTCGCCCAGCGCCCGCCAGATCGCGTCGGCCGTGCCCCAGACAAGCCCGCTGCCCGCCGCCATGTTGGCCGGCAGCGCAAAGAGCGCCGCGCCGCGCCGCACCGCGTCGCGGTCGGCATCCTGAAGCCGCAGCCGCACCGCCAGGGCGACCCGCTGGCTGAACCGCAGGCTGCCGAGGTCGGACGCCGCAAGCTGCGCCACCATCGCGCGGTCGCCGGCCCGGTGATAGTCGACCGCCAGGTCGAGGGCGCCGCGCGGGCAGAGGACGCGGGCCAGGTCGAGGGCGATCCCCGCATCGGCCGCGGCGGCGCGAAAAGTCGCCTCGGTCCAGCCGTCGAAGGCCACATGGGACAGGGCCGCCGCCAGGAGGCGGGCACGGTCGTCGGGTCCGGTGGCCTTGTCGGTGGTCATGCCCCTTGATACCGCGCGCGGGCGGTGGACAAAAGCCCAAACCCCTGCTAAGGGGGCGCTTCCTGCGACTTTTGCAACTCTAACTTAGGAAGGTGGTGACACCACATGCAGGTCAGCGTTCGCGACAACAATGTCGAACAGGCTCTTCGTGCGCTCAAGAAGAAACTTCAGCGCGAAGGCGTTTTCCGCGAAATGAAGCTCAAGCAACATTTCGAGAAACCGTCCGTGAAGAAAGCCCGCGAGCAAGCCGAGGCCGTCCGCCGTGCCCGTAAACTGGCACGCAAGAAGGCCCAGCGCGAAGGCGCTCTCTGAGCGTCCCGAAAGCTCGGAACGTTGGCGGGGGCAACCCCGCGCCACGATCAACCCCTGCGGCCCGGCCACAGGGGTTTTTCGTTGCCTGAGGCCGCCGCCTCAGACCAGAAGCGTCGCCAGCGACCAGACGCCGAGAATGCCGGCCGTCACCGCCAGCGTCCGCGGGCCGAAGGGCGCCAGACGCTCGATCAGGACCAGGCCGCCCAGCGCCGCGATCCAGAACAGGTTCATCGCGCCGCCGACAAACAACAGCAGCATCAGCGCCCAGCAGCAGCCCAGGCATTCCGCACCATGCCGGAGCCCCATCCGCAAAGCACCCCACCGGCCGGCCTGCCAGTGGCGCGACAGGAAGGCGACCGGCGCGCGGCAGGCCGCCAGGCAGGTGCGTTTCAGCGGCGACAATTGAAAGCCCGCGGCCAACGCCAGCAGGCCGGCGCTGAGCCAGCGGCTTTGCGACCACATCATCATCTGCGAAATCAGCCCCTCGGCCGCCAGGACGACCTGAAGCGCCGACGCCGCCAGCGAAAACCCCAGCCAGACCGCCAGATAACCGCCCAGCATCCAGGCCGCCGGCACCCGCCCGGCGGTGATCTGCCCCAGCCGCTGGCCGCGCCGGATGGTGCGCGCATAAAGCAGGATCAGGGGCGCCGACGCCGGCACCATCATCGCCGCCATCATCACCCACCACATGAGGGCGATCACGCCGAAACAGGTCCAGTCGACCGCCGCGGGCGCATCCATCCCCGGCATGGTCATGACCGGCATCCGGTGCGGAAACAGGGCCGCGCGCGTCATGTCGGCGATGTTCATTCCCAGCCCGGCCCCGGCCAGCAGCCAAGCCCAGGCCGCAAGCGTCACGACCGCCACGGCAATGACTTCCAGCGCCTGTTCGCGCCGCACCAGGCGTTCGGTCAACACGTTCCTGTCGCCCGCCGTCACCGCGAAGCCACCCCGCGCTGCTGACGCCGGATTTCCCCCTCCACATGATCCATGTGCGCCCCCAACTGCGGCGCGACACCGCGACTCGCGGTGTCGCGCAGGGGCCACATTATCACGAACCCGTGAGCACACATATGCCGAACCGGACCACCACCGTCGGCGGAATCCCGCCGCGATTCCGGCCCCGGCGCGGCAGAGGCTTTCCCGGAATTGTGCGCCTGACTAGAAAAGCGGCACCAAACAGGCAAAAAACCGAGGGACAGACGATGACCGACCTTTCCCGACGATCGTTCCTTGGCTTGGGCGCAGTGCTGGCCGTGGCCGCCTGCGGGGCGCCGCCGCGGGTCGCCCAGGCGGCCGGCACCGGGGCTTCACCGCAGGTGACCCGGCTCATCAACCGCTATGCCGACTATTACGACATGCCGGAATCGCTGGTCCACCGCGTCGTGCGGCGCGAAAGCGGCTACAACCCTTCGGCCCGCAACGGCAACTACTATGGCCTGATGCAGATCGACCCGCGCACCGCCCGCACGATGGGCTACACCGGCGCGCCCTCGGGCCTGCTCGATGCCGAGACCAACCTGAAATATGCCGGGAAATACCTGCGCGGCGCCTGGCTGGTGGCGCAGGGCAGCGAGGACCGCGCGGTCATGTGGTATTCCAGGGGCTATTACTACGAGGCCAAGCGCCTGGGCCTGCTGCAAAAGGCCGGTCTTTCGGGCTGATGGCCTTTCGGGCTGACCGCCTTTCGCCTTGACCGCCTGCGCTTGGCCGCCCACCCTGACGGCGGACGGAAAGGCAGGACGGGATGACCGGACTTTCAGCCGCGCGGCGGCAGATGCTGCGCCGCTCTCGGCTCATGGTGGTGTCGCCGAACCGCTGGCGCGCGCGGCTGGTCTTCTTTCTGGGCGCGCTGGCGATCGGCGTGGTCAGCGTCCTTTTCGCGCAGATGTCCGACCGGGCGCAGATGCTCTTCCGCCAGACCTTCGGCGGACCGGGGCTTTGGCACTGGTTGCCGCTTCTGGTCACGCCGCTGACCTTCGCCGCCCTTGCCCTGATCGCCGACCGCTATTTCCCCGGCTCGCAAGGCAGCGGCATCCCCCAGGCGATCGCCGCGCGCCATCTTCAGGATGACCCGCGCCGGGGCGGCTACCTGACGCTGCGCATCGCCGCCGGAAAGATCCTGATGACGGTCGCCGCGCTTTGTGCCGGTGCCTCGATCGGGCGCGAGGGGCCGACGGTGCAGATCGGCGCGGCGATCATGGTCTTCGCCGCCCGCGTCGGCGGCCTAGGCCGGGTGCGGGGCCTTATTCTGGCGGGCTCGGCCGCCGGCATCGCGGCGGCCTTCAACACGCCCCTGGCTGGGATCGTCTTCGCCATAGAAGAGATGAGCCGCTCCTATCAGGTCCGCACCAACGGCCTGGTTCTGTCGGCCGTCATCATCGCGGGCATCGCCTCGCTGTCGCTACTGGGCAGCTACACCTACTTCGGCCAAAGCCACGCCACCGGCACCTTCCCGCGCGACTGGGGGCTGGTCATCGCCATCGGCATCGCGGGCGGCACGCTCGGCGGCCTTTTCAGCCTAGCCACCCTGTCGCTGACAACCCGCATCCGGCGCGTCCGCAGGCTGACGCGCCGGACCCGGATCGCACTTGTCGGGCTTGGCTGCGGTCTGGTCGTGGCCTGTGCGGGCCTTCTGTCCGGCGGCGCGACCTTCGGCACCGGCTACGAAGAGGCCCGCGGCATCATCGGCGGCACGGCCGAGCCCTGGAGCTATTTCGTGCTGAAATTCCTCGCGACGCTCGCCTCGACCGTCTCGGGCATTCCGGGCGGCCTTTTCGCGCCCTCGCTGTCGGTGGGGGCCGGGCTCGGCGGGGCGATCGGCTCGTCCTTCGGGGCAAGCATCGGCTTTGCCGCGCTGATCGGCATGGCCGCCTATTTCGCGGGCGTCGTCCAGGCGCCCTTCACCACCATCGTCATCGTGCTGGAGATGACGGGAAGCCACACCAGCGTCACACCCATCATGGCCGCCGCGATGATCGGCTTCGCCGTGTCGCGCTATATCTCGCCGGTGCCGCTCTATCACGCGCTGGCCCGCCTTTGGATAGCCGACGCGATCCGCCAGCGGCGCACCACGCATGAGACACCGGCCCACTGACAAGGGTCAGACGGGGATCGCCGTCGTCTTGAACACGGTCCTGAGCGCAAAGGACGAATGCATCTGCGCCACCCCCGGCAGGCGGGCCAGATACTGGCGGTGGATGCGGGCGAAATCGTCGGTATCCTCGGCCACCACCTTCAGCAGATAGTCGGCCGTCCCCGCCATCAGGTGGCATTCCAGCACGTCCGGCACCCGCCTGACCTCGCGCTCGAAGGCCTCAAGCACCTCGTCGGCCTGCCCGGACAGGGTGATTTCGACGAAAACGGTGGTCGGCCGGCCCAGCTTGCGGGCGTTCAGCAGCGCCACATAGGCGTCGATCAGCCCTTCGGTTTCAAGCCGCTGCACCCGGCGGTGACAGGCCGACGGCGACAGGTTCACCCGCTCGGACAGTTCGGCATTCGTCAGCCGCCCTTCTTTCTGCAATGCAGAAAGAAGCCGGCGATCTGTTGCGTCCAAGTCCATTGTTGCGCACGATCCTTCGCAAAAACTGCAAGTTTGTCGAAGATATTCCCTCTCTCATCCAGATACACCACCGATCTTTGCAAAGCAATTGCGGGCGAAAAGGCGCATCCTGCCGCCAATCTAATTCGGAGGACCCCCCCAAATGAAAATCGGCTGCCCCAAGGAAATCAAGCCGCAGGAATTCCGCGTCGGCATGACGCCGAACGCGGCGCGCGAAGCCGTCAGCCACGGCCATGACGTCTACATCGAAAAGAACGCCGGCACCGGCGCCGGCTTTTCGGACGCGGATTATACCGCCGTGGGCGCCAAGATCCTCGACACCGCGGCGGAAGTCTTTGCCAAGGCCGACATGATCGTGAAGGTCAAGGAACCGCAGGCCGGCGAACGCAAGATGCTGCGCGAAGGCCAGATCCTGTTCACCTACCTGCACCTGGCGCCCGACCCGGAGCAGACCCACGACCTGCTGAAATCCGGCGCGACCTGCATCGCCTATGAAACCGTGACCGACCGCAGCGGCGGCCTGCCGCTGCTGGCGCCGATGTCGGAAGTCGCCGGGCGGCTTGCGCCGCAGGTCGGCGCCTGGACGCTGCAAAAGGCCAATGGCGGCCGTGGCGTGCTGCTGGGCGGCGTTCCCGGCGTGTCGCCGGCCCGCGTGCTGGTGATCGGCGGCGGCGTGGTCGGCACGCATGCCGCCAAGATCGCCGCCGGCATGGGCGCCGACGTGACGGTGCTTGACCGGTCGATCCCGCGCCTGCGCTATCTCGACGATGTCTTCGGCGGCAAGTTCAAGAATGCCTATGCCAACGAAGGCAACACCATCGACCTCGCCCGCCAGGCCGACATGATCATCGGCGCGGTGCTGATCCCCGGCGCGGCGGCCCCGAAGCTGATCTCGAAGGCTCAGCTGAAGGAACTGAAGCCCGGCGCGGCGCTGGTCGACGTGGCCATCGACCAGGGCGGCTGCTTCGAAACCTCGCGTCCCACCACCCACCAGGACCCGATCTACGCCGTCGACGGGATCATGCACTATTGCGTGGCCAACATGCCTGGCGCGGTGGCCCGCACCTCGACGCTGGCGCTTGGCAATGCGACCATGCCGTTCATGCTGGCGCTCGCCGACAAGGGCTGGAAGAAGGCCTGCGCCGACGACGTGCACCTGCTGAACGGCCTGAACGTTCATGCCGGCAAGCTGACCTACGAAGCCGTCGGCAAGGCGCTGAACCTGCCGACCGTGGCGGCGGCCGATGTCCTGAAATGATGATGAGCGGGCGCTGAGAACACTCAGCGCCCCTTTCCCTTCAGGGCTGCCGGGTCAGGATGTAGTAATCCGCCAAGGCGCCCACGATCACCTTCCCATCCCTGTCGAGATGCCAGAGGCGGCCTTCGCCCACCTTGAATTTGGCGTCATGGGCCTCGGGGCCAAGCCGGATCATCGCCCCGGCATCGTCCCACACAAACTTGCCCCGCGTCACGAACGGCTTGCCATCCTTGCCCTGGTAGGTTTCGGTCAGCGTGTAGCTTCCCGCCTGCGTCAGGGTGAGCGTCGTCCTGATCCCTTCGCAATCAGCGCACGGAAGGGTTCCGGCATAGGTTCCAGCCCAATCCAGCGAAGTCCGGCTGCTGTCACCCGCAGGCACTGTGGCTGGCGGCGACGCCGGCTGGCACCCTGAAAGGCTGGCAAGAAAGATAAGCGCAGTTCCGAACAGCCTGGCCTTCATTTGAACCTCGCGGACACCACGAATGTCGAGATGCAGGAATGATCAGCGCCGGCGCCATCTGCGCCGGCGCTTTCAAGGCTGAGCGGATTACTTCTTCAGCGCGTCGCGGATCTGCAACAGCACGTCCAGTTCGGACGGGCCGGCCGGCGCCGCCGGTGCGGCTTCCTTCTTGGTGGTGGCGTCCTTGACCCGGTTGACCATCTTGACCAGCAGGAACACCACGAAGGCGATGATCAGGAAGTTGATGACCGCGGTGATGAACGAGCCATAGGCAAAGACCGGCGCGCCCGCATCCCGTGCCGCCTTCAGCGAGGCATAGTCGCCGCCGCCAAGGTTGATGAACAGGTTCGAAAAGTCGATCCCGCCGGTGATCAGGCCGATGATCGGGTTGATGAGGTCGGCCACCAGCGAACTGACGATGGCGGTGAACGCCGCCCCGATGATGATACCCACCGCCATGTCCATGACATTGCCCTTGGCGATGAAGTCCTTGAACTCTTTCAGCATTTCTGTCCCCCAATGCTCACGCTACTCACCCGGCGCGTTTCCCTGCCAACCGGATACGCGCATGAGCCTAGCACAGCTGTTGCAAATCGGAACGGGTAATTCCCGCGCCACCTTCCCCTGACGCCGGGTCGCGGGCCCGGGTTTGCGGCGCCGGTTGCGGACCGGCGCCGCGCATCAGGCGCGCAGGACGCCGCCGGTGGCCTTCGCCACCTTTTCGACGATCCGGGCGGAAACCGCCTCGATCTCCTCGTCGGTCAGGGTCTTGTCGCGCGGTTGCAGGCGCACGCTGATGGCCAGCGACTTCTTGCCCGCCCCCATCTGCGCCTCGGCCTTGTCGCCGGCGAACTGGTCGAAGACCGATACCTGCTCGATCAGCGCCTTGTCGGCGCCCAGCGCGGCGTTGACCAGCGTCAGCGCCTCGACCGAGCGGTCGACCACAAAGGCGAAGTCCCGCTCGACCGCCTGAAGGCCGGACATGGCCAGCGCCGGCCGCGTCGCGGTGCGCACCTTCGGGAAGGGCACGTTGGCCAGTTGCAGCGTCAGCGCGACCGCCGGGCCCTTGACATCCATCGCCCGCAGCACCCTGGGATGCACTTCGCCGAAGGTCGCAAGCACGGTCGGCCCCAGCGCGACGGTCCCCGACCGGCCGGGATGCCACCAGGACGCGACCTTGCGGCCGATCTGCACCCGCGCCGGCGCGCCAATAGCGGCCAGGAGCGCCTCGGCATCGGCCTTGGCGTCGAACACGTCGACCGCCCGGCGCGACCCGAACGGATCGCGTGCCGCCGAGGCCCCGGTCAGAAGCGCGGTGGCCTGCAGCTGCTGGTCGCCGGGCTCGCCGCCGCTGAAGGCGGGGCCGATCTCGAACAGCGCCAGATCCATGAAGCCGCGGGCCTGGTTGCGGGCGGCGGCCTGCAAGAGGCCGGGCAGAAGATCCGGCCGCATGTGGGTCATTTCCGACGAGATCGGATTGTCGATGCGCGTCGGCTCCGCGCCACCGCCGAAGAGGCTGGCCGAAGCGGAATCGATGAACGAATAGGTCACGCATTCGTTGTAGCCCAGCGCCGCCAGCGTCCGGCGGGCCGTGGCTTCGCGCACCTGCATCGGCGTCAGGATCGTCTTGGCGACGCCCGCGACCGCGCGGTTCAGCGGCCTGCCGCGCAGCTTGGTCAGCGAGGCGACGCGCGCCACCTCCTCGACCAGGTCGGCCTCGCCCAGGATGTCGGGCCGCCAGGTCGGCGGGCTGGCCATGTTGCCGTCCAGCGTGAAGCCCAGCGCCGCCAGCGTCGCGCGCTGATCGGTTTCGGCAATATCCATCCCGACCAGCGAAACGACCCGCGCCGGGTCCAGCCGGTAGGCGCGCGCCGTGTCCGGCACCGCCCCGTCGCGGACCACATGGCTGGCGGAGCCGCCGCACAGGTCAAGGATCATCCGCGTCGCCAGTTCCAGCCCCGGCTCGGTGAAGGCCGGATCGACCCCGCGCTCGAACCGGTAGCGGGCATCGGAATTGACCCGCAGGGCCCGGCCGGTGGTGGCGACGGTGATCGGGTCCCAGTAGGCGCTTTCCAGGAACACTTCGGTCGTCGCCTCGGTGCAGCCCGACGGCTCGCCACCCATGATCCCGGCCAGACTTTCCGGGCCCTGGTCGTCGGAAATCACCATCATGCCTGCGGCCAGCCGATAGGTCTTGCCATCAAGCGCCAGCAGTTCCTCGCCGCCCTTGGCCGGGTGGATGCGCAGATCGCCCCGGACCTTGGCGGCGTCGAAGACATGCAGCGGGCGGTTCAGGTCGTAGGTGAAGAAGTTGGTCACATCGACCAGGGCCGAGATCGGCCGCAGGCCGATGGCCTTCAGCCGGGCCTGCAGCCAGACTGGGGAGGCGCCGTTCCTGACCCCGCGGATCAGGCGCCCGGTGAACAGGGGGCAGCCCTTCGCCTTCAGTTCGGGCGCGATCCTGACGCCGATCGGGCTGTCGAAGGCGCCGGCCACCGGCGCGGCCGCCAGGGGTTTCAGCTTGCCGAGCCCGCGCGCCGCCAGATCGCGGGCGATGCCACGCACGCCCAGCGCATCGGGCCGGTTGGGCGTGACCTTCACATGGATCATCGGGTCGTTCAGCCCGCGATAGTCGATGAAGCGCGCGCCGAGCGGCGCGTCCTCGGGCAGATCGATGATCCCCTGATGGTCGTCGCTCAGTTCCAGTTCCCGTTCGGAGCAGAGCATCCCGTTCGATTCGACGCCGCGGATCACGCCGGGCTTCAGGTCGACCCCGGTGCCCGGCACATGGGTGCCGACCGGCGCGAAGACCCCCACCAGACCGGTGCGGGCGTTGGGGGCACCGCAGACCACCTGCACCTCTTCCATCCGGCCGCCTTCGCCCTCGGGCCAGGTCGCCACCCGGCAGAGCCGCAGCTTGTCGGCATTCGGATGCTGGACCGCCTCGATGACCTTGCAGATGCGGAACGCGCCCAGCCGCGCCACCGGGTCGGCGACCTCCTCGACCTCGAGCCCGAGATCGGTCAGCGCATAGAGGATGTCACCGAGCGTCGCCTCGGTTTCCAGGTGATCCTTCAGCCAGGAGAGGGTGAATTTCATGCTCGTCCTTCCGTCCGTCCAGCCGCCAGCGGGCCTGGCCTCTGTGGCCGCTTCCGGCGGAAAGGTCAAATTTTCTGCACCATCGCGCCGCTTCCCGACCCGATTCGTCCGCTAGCTTGAAAGCACGAGATTTTGGAGACTGCCATTATGAAAAAACAATTTCGCGCCGAACGCGGTGGTTTTATCCATTTGACCTTGGCTGCGGCCCTTCTTGCCAGCGTCGCCGCAGCCGGACTGTTCGGCCAAAGCCTGAATGACCTCATCGCCGGCAAGTCGGGGCCGGGCATGATCGCCCTGTCGTCCGACAGCGCCGCCCGATGCGCCGCCGATACGATCGACACGATCGCCGGCACCATCGGCTGCGGCAGCGCAAAGGCCGCAGGCCGGCTGACCGGCCTGACCTTCCTCAGCGCGACAAAGAAGAACTGACGGCCGTCAGTCTCGCAAAAGCTCGTTGATCGAGGTCTTGGAGCGGGTCTTGGCGTCAACCTTCTTGACGATCACCGCGCAGTAAAGGCTGATCCCGCCCTTCGAGGGCATGGACCCCGCCACCACCACCGATCCGGCCGGCACCTCGCCATACATGACCGCGCCGGTTTCGCGGTCGACGATCTTGGTCGACTGGCCGATGAAGACGCCCATGCCCAAGACCGAGCCTTCGCGGACGATGCAGCCCTCGACCACTTCCGACCGCGCGCCGATGAAGCAGTTGTCCTCGATGATCGTCGGGCCGGCCTGCATCGGTTCCAGCACCCCGCCGATGCCGACGCCGCCGGACAGATGCACGTTCTTGCCGATCTGGGCGCAAGAGCCGACCGTCGCCCAGCCGTCGACCATCGTGCCTTCGTCGACATAGGCGCCGATGTTGACGAACGACGGCATCAGCACCACGCCCTTGGCGATATAAGCCGACCGCCGGACGATCGAGCCCGGCACCGCGCGGAACCCGGCGGCGCGCCATTCCGCTTCGCCCCAGCCGTCGAACTTCGACGGCACCTTGTCCCACCAGGTCGTGCCGCCGTTGCCGCCGGAAATCGGATACATGTCGGTCAGCCGGAACGACAGCAGCACCGCCTTCTTGGCCCACTGGTTCACCTGCCACTTGCCGTCCGCCTGGCGTTCGGCCACCCGCAGTTTCCCGCCGTCCAGCGCCGTCAGCGTCGCTTCGATCGCGTCGCGCGCCTCGCCCTTGGTTGCCGGCGAAATCCCGTCGCGGGCCTCCCAGGCGGCTTCGATCGCGGTTTCCAGCGCAGCATTGGACATCATCTTCTCCCTGCAAGGTGATTGGCGGCAGTCTGGCCTATAGTGGCCGGTCCTGCCGGATTCAATGCGGCGTTTCCGGCACCGGATCCGGCGCGGGATTGGCCCCGCAGACCAGGACCGCCACCCGTTCGCCCGCCTGGGGCCGGTAGGCACCGGACAGAAGCGCCGCCAAGGCCGTCGCGCCGCCGGGTTCGACCCACTGCCGAAGCTCGCGCCACAAGAGCGCCTGCGCCGCCAGGATGTCGGCGTCGCTGACCAGCACCGATGTCACGCCGTGGGTCCGCGCCAGATCGTAGCCGATGCGCCCGATCGTCTTCGAGCCGAGCGCGTTGGCGGCGACGCCCGACACTTCGACGACAGTATCCGGCCCATGAGCCAAGGCCGCGTGCATGGTCCGGGCATTCTCGGGCTCGACCGCGACGACATGCCGGCGGCCCGCGAACCAGCCCAGCGCGCCACCGATCAGGCCGCCGCCGCCGACCGCCACCAGAACCGTGTCGGCCTCCAGCCCCTGCGCCTCCCATTCGGCGAAGAGCGTGCCCTGCCCAGCCACGGTGGCGGGCGCGTCGTAGGCGTGAACCTGCATCGCGCCGGTTTCTGCCTCGTAGGCGCGGGCGGCGGCCAGCGCATTGTCATAGACGCCTTCAACGATGGTCAGGTCGGCACCCGACCGGCGGATCAGCCCGATTTTCGCAGGTCCGGCGAATTCGGGAACGAAGACCTTGGCGGGATGGCCCAGCGCCCGGGCGGCATAGGCCACCGCCGCACCGTGATTGCCGCCCGAGGCCGCAACCACCCCGGCGGCGGGCACCGGCGCCGACAAGAGCGAATTGAACGCCCCCCGCACCTTGAAACTGCCGGTATGCTGAAGATGTTCCAGCTTGAAGGCGATGATGGGCAGGCCGGCCAGCCCCGCCTCGGTCACCGGGGTGCGCCGGGCATGGGGCGCGATGCGCGCCGCAGCCTCGGTTATGGCGAATTTCCAGTCCAGAATAGCCTCCTAGCCGAAGCGCCCGCGAATCTATAGGTCTTCGGGCAGGCCCGAACAAGGACGCGCACCATGAAGGAAGACCCCCGCCGCCATCCGTTCCGCGACAGCCATCAGGATGTCGAGGCCGCCGACCGCATTCCCGATACGGTGCAGACCCGCGCGCCCGCCTATCGGCTGGCCTTTACCGACCATGATTTCATGTGCCGCGAGGAGCTGCGCCCCGTCCGGCTGCAACTGGAACTGCTGAAACCGCAGATGATGCTGGACGAGCGCGGCATAAGGTCGACCATCGTGCTGTTCGGCGGCGCGCGCATCCCCGACCCGGCCCACAAGGACCAGGCCCGCACCCCGGTCCTGGCCGAACTGTCGCGCTATTATGAAGAGGCCCGCCGCTTTGCCGCCAAGATGACGGCGCGCAGCCTGGAAAGCTACGGGCGGGAAAACGTGATCTGCACCGGCGGCGGGCCGGGGGTGATGGAGGCCGGCAACCGCGGCGCCCACGAGGCGGGCGGCTATTCGATCGGGCTGAACATCGTGCTGCCGCATGAACAGGCCCCGAACGCCTATGTGACGCCCGACCTGTGCTTCAACTTCCACTATTTCGCCATCCGCAAGATGCACTTCCTGATGCGCGCCCGCGCCGTCTGCATCTTTCCCGGTGGCTTCGGCACACTGGACGAGATGTTCGAGGCCCTGACCCTGATCCAGACCGGACGCATGTCGAAGGTGCCGTTCCTGCTGTTCGGGCGCGACTTCTGGCACCGGATCATCAACTGGCAGGCGCTGGCCGACGCCGGCACCATCGCCCAGGCGGATCTCGACCTGTTTCACTTCGTCGAAACCGCCGAAGAGGCCGTGGCCCATATCCTCGCCTTCTACGGCGAGGACCGCGACCAGAGCGGCGACGGCCAGTAGGCCGGATCAGTCCAGCCCGGTTTCGGCCTGGATCTCGGCCTGGATCTCGGCCCGGCTCTTGCGCGCCCGCTCGGTCGCCGATTTCAACTGGCCGCAGGCGGCCATGATGTCCTCGCCGCGCGGGGTGCGGATCGGGCTGGCATAGCCGGCCTTGTGGATGATGTCGGCGAACGTGTGGATCCGGTTGCCCGACGACCGCTTGTAGGGCGCGCCGGGCCATTCGTTGAACGGGATCAGGTTCACCTTGGCCGGAATGCCCCTCAGCAACTCGACCAGCCGGTAGGCGTCTTCCTTGGTGTCATTGACGCCTTCCAGCATCACATATTCAAAGGTGATCCGTTCGGAGTTCGACAGCCCCGGATAGGCGCGCAAGGCGTCCAGCAGCGTGGCGATGTTCCACCTCTTGTTGATCGGCACCAATTGGTCGCGCACCGCGTCGGTGGTGGCGTGGAAGCTGACCGCCAGCAGGCAGCCGATTTCGGTCGCCGTCCGGGCGATCTCCGGCACCACGCCCGAGGTCGAGAGCGTGATGCGGCGGCGGCCGAGGGCGATGCCCTCGTTGTCCATCACCACCTTCATCGCGTCGCGGACGTTTTCGAAATTGTAGAGCGGCTCGCCCATGCCCATCAGCACGATGTTGGACACCAAGCGGGTTTCGTCCTTGGGCGCGCCCTGCACCGGCCATTCGCCCAGATCGTCGCGGGCCAGCATGACCTGCCCGACGATCTCGGCCGCGGTCAGGTTGCGCACCAGCTTCTGGGTGCCGGTATGGCAGAAGGAACAGGTCAGCGTGCAGCCCACCTGCGAGGAAATGCACAGCGTCCCGCGGCCTTCCTCGGGGATGTAGACCACCTCGACCTCGTGGCCGCCGGCGATGCGGACCAGATACTTGCGGGTGCCGTCGGCCGAGACCTGGCGCTGGGTCACTTCCGGCAGGTCGATCGAGAAATGCTCGGCCAGGAAGGTGCGGTAGTCCTTCGCCAGATTGGTCATCTGCTGAAAGTCGCGCACGCCCCAATGGTAGATCCACTGCCAGACCTGGCCGACCCGCATCCGGGCCTGCTTTTCCGGCGTGCCGGCGGCGACCAGCGCTGCGCGCATCGCCTCGCGCGTCAGGCCGACCAGGTTGGCGCGGCCCGCCGCCACCTTGCGGGGCAGGATCTGCACGTCGGGCACAAGCGGGGCCGGGGCGGGCGGGTTTTCCATCGGGATCTCTCGTGGCAGCCAAGGCGCCGTATATAGGCCCGGCGCGGGCAAAATGGAACAGGCCCCGCCCGCCCCTAGCCGACGGCCCGGAACTGCTGGTCGTAAAGCCGACGGAACATCCCGTTCTTGGCCAGAAGCTCGGCGGTGGTGCCTTGCTCCAGCAGCTTGCCTTCGTTGATGACGCAGATCGTGTCGGCCTCGAGCACCGTCGACAGGCGGTGGGCGATGACGATGGTGGTGCGCCCCTTGGTCAGGTGGCGGATGGCCTCCTGCACCAGCGCCTCGGACCGGGCGTCAAGCGCGCTGGTCGCCTCGTCCAGCAGAAGGATCGGGCTGTCCTTGAGGATCGCCCGCGCGATGGCCAGACGCTGCTTCTGCCCGCCCGACAGGAATGCGCCGTTCTCGCCCACCGGCGTGTGGTAGCCCTGCGGCAATTCGGCAATGAATTCATGGGCATTGGCGGCCTGCGCCGCGGCGATGACCTCTTCCTCGGTCGCGTCGGGCCGGCCAAAGCGGATATTGTCCAGCACACTGGCCGAAAACAGGAAGGTGCCCTGCCCGACGAAGGAAATCTGGTCCCGAAGCGACCGGAAGGTCGCCTGCTTCAGGTCGATACCGTCCATGCGGACCTGCCCCGAGGTCGGATCGTAAAGGCGCAGGATCAGGTTCAGGATCGTCGACTTGCCGCCGCCCGAGGGGCCGACCAGCGCCGTGGTCTTGCCGGCGGCGCAGACCATCGACAGTTCGCGCAGGACCGGCCGGCTGCCCTTGTAGGAAAAGCTGACCTTGTCGAAGCTGACCGCGCCGGGGCCGCCGCCCACGTCGACAGCGTCAGGCGCCTCGACCATCGATTCGGGGGTATCGAGCAGGTTGAACATCATCCGCACCCCGACAAGGCCGGTCTCGATCGACACCCGCAGCCGCGACAGGCGCTTGGCCGGTTCGTAGGCCATCAACAGTGCCGTCACGAAGGAAATCAGTTGCCCCGCCGTCGTCGACCGCTGGCCGAACAGGTTGACCGCGCTCAGGGCCACCACCGCGGCGATGGCAAAGCCCGACAGCGTGTCCATCATCGGACTGGTCACCGCCTCGAGCCGGGCGATCGCGTTCGACCGTTTCTCGACCTGGCCGACCGCGGCGTTCATCCGCGCCGACATGCGGTCTTCCAGCGAAAAGGCCTTGACGACCAGGATGCCGGCCGAGGTTTCCTGGATGACCTTGATGATCTCGGCGAGCGAGGCCATCTCCATCTCCATGATGGCGCGGACCTTCTTCAGGATCAGCCGCACCCCGAGAAGCGCCAGCGGGCCGATCATCAGCGAGATCAGGGTCAGCGCCGGCTGCTGGTAAAGCATCACCGCCACCAGCCCGGTCAGCGTCAGGCAGTCGCGGACAAAGCTTGTCACCAGGATGTCGATGATGGCGCGCGCCGACTGCGCCGACTGGGTCACCCGGGTCAGGAGGTCGGACGATTCGTTCAGATTGAAGAAGGCCACGCCCTGGCGCAGCAGCTTGGCATAAAGGCTCTTCTGCTGGGTCGCCACGATCCGGTTGCCGGCGCGGGTCAGCGCCACGTCCTGCACATAGCTGCCGACCCCCTTCAGGAAGAAGATCGCCGCCACCAGGCCCGCGACCATGAACACGCGCGCATGGTTGTCGGGGTTGGTCATGGAATCGACGATGTCGCGCATGACCCAGGCGGTGGCCGAGGTCATCGCCGAAACGAGGATCATCGCCGCCACGGCGGTGGCGTAAAGCGGCAGTTGCGCGCGCAGATTCTCCGACAAGAGGCGGGCGATCTGCGGGCCGGCCAGTCTGGACAGAAGTTTGTTGAACACCAGTCTCACGCGCCACGGGTTTTGCCTCATATGGACGCAATGGCGGCGAAAAGCTAGCCCGGCGCGCGATCTGGGCGGTTTCCCCCCGGCTCCGGCAGGGCCGCGTAACCGGCCGTCATCGGCATCGAAGGTCCGCAGCCCCAGCCCCCGGTTCAGCTGTCCTGGCGGACGATGTCGGTAATAAGAACATCGGTCACCTCCGATCCCAGCGATTTCCGCGCCGTTTCCAGCAGTGCGGCGCGCAGGTCGTCCATGGTCGTGGCATCGGTGAAGGCGCCGTCGAAACCGCCCGAATTGGCATGATCGAACAGCACCTGCAGGAGGGCGTCGCGCAGCTTGGGCTCGATGGCATAGACCGCCTGGCTGGTGCCGAACCTGACCTCGAGGCTGACCGACAGGATCACCAGCGCCTGGACCTTGCCGGTTTCAACGACCGGAACGATGAACTGGTTGTTCAGCTTCACATATTCCCTGGCCGGCGCATCACCACCTTCGGGTGCGTCGGTCTTGGCCTCGCCCTGCCCCGGGGGGCCGCAGGGATTGACCTCGACCCTGGCACCCGCGGCCGGGTCTGCGGCGGGGCGCAGGAAATAGCCCGCGCCGCCGCCGCCGGCCAGGCCGACCGTTCCCAGGAGGATCGGCAGGATCAGCTTGCGCATGGCCGGCTTCCTCAGAAAGGCAGCAGCTTGTCAGCGATCTGCTGGCCATAGCGGGGCTGCTGGACATCGCTGATCATTCCGCGCCCGCCGTAAGAGATCCGCGCGCCGGCGATCTTGTCGTAGGTGATTTCATTCTGGCGCGAGATGTCCTCGGGCCGGACGAACCCGGTGACCACCAGTTCGCGGATCTCGTAGTTGACCCGCACTTCCTGCGAACCCTGGATCTGCAGGACCCCGTTGGGCAGCACCTGGATGATGGTCGCCGCCACCCGCAGGGTCAGTTTCTCCTTGCGCTGGACGTTGCCGGTTCCCTGATAGCTCGACGCGCCTCTGGTGTTGACTGCGTCGGCCATGCTCGATCCCTCGGCCAAGGCGCCGTCGAGCCGCTGGGGAATGCCGAACATCGACGGAATCCCCATCTTTTCCGACGAGGTTCGGCTGCGCCCCGACGTGTCGGTCATCTCGGCCTTGTCGTTGATCTCGACGACGACGGTCAGGATGTCGCCGCGCTGGCGCGCCCGCTGGTCGCCCAGAAGCGAAGCGCGCGCGCCCGACCAGAGCGAGGCCTGTGCCGTCGGTCCGCTGGGCACCGGCGCGCCGGGCAGGCCGCCGCTGGTCATGGCGAAATATTCGTTGCCGGTCTCGACCGGCGAGAAGGCCGGCGCCTTGCCGACCTCGCTCAGCCGGCCGCAGGCCGCCACGGCCAGGCACAGGGCCAAAAGGAACATCCGCATCTTTCTCTCCTGTCAGTTGTCCGGGCCGACGCGGACGATGCCGCCCGGCGCCACCACACCCGCGACCGTTGCCCGTGAATCGCTGTTCATCACCCGGATGCGGTCGCCGATCCCGCCGCGGTCCAGCGCCCGCCCCTCGGCCGAAATCGTCACCGTGCCGGCGCCGTAAAGGATGATGACCGACTGGTTGCGCTCGACCGCCGCGGCGGGGCCGAGATTGGCCAAAAGCACCGGCTGCCCGCGGTAAAGCGCGGTCCGCAGTTCCAGCCCCTGGACCTGCGCCAGGCTTTCGGCGGCCCCGTCCACGGTCTTGCCCGACAGCGCGACATCTCCGGCCGTCAGCACCGCGCGAGCCGGCAGCGTATGGGTGGCGACCAGCACATCGGCCTGCGCCACCGCCGGCAGAAGCGCGGCCCAGATCATCAGCCAGCGCATCAGCGCACCTGGACCGTGGCGCCGAGCATCTGGTCGGCGGCGGTGATGACCTTGGCGTTCAGCTCATAGCCGCGCTGCGCCTCGATCAGGTCGGTGATCTCGCGCACCGCGTCGACCGAGCTTTCCTCCAGATAGCCTTGCCGAACGGTGCCAAGCCCGCCCTGGCCCGGCGCGGCGACGGTCGGCGGGCCGGAGGCGGCGCTTTCCAGAAACAGGTTCGATCCGGTCGCCTGCAGCCCCTTTTCGTTGGTAAAGCCCGCCAGCGTGATCTGGCCCAGAAGCTGCGGGTCGGTCTGGTTGGTGAAATAGGCGTAGACCTCGCCCGAGGCATTGATGGTCAGCGACTTGGTGTCGGCCGGAATGGTGATGCCGGGCGCGACCGGATAGCCGTCCGAGGTGACGATCTGACCGTCGCCCGACCGTTTCAGCGCCCCGTCGCGCGTATAGGCCGAACCGCCCGAGGGCAGCGTCACCTCGATATAGCCCGACCCTTCGATGGCGAGGTCGAGATCGCCCCCGGTCTGCGACAGCGACCCCTGCTGCAGGTTGACCGATACCGCCGTCGACCGCACACCGAGGCCGATCTGGATGCCGGTCGGAACCACGGTTCCGTCGCTGGCATTGATCGCGCCGGGCGGCGTCACCTGCTGGTAGTGCAGGTCGGCGAATTCGGCGCGCCGGGCGTTGTAGCCGGTGGTCGACATGTTGGCCAGGTTGTTGGAAATGACCTCGACCCGCGTCTGCTGGGCGGTCATTCCGGTGGCGGCAATCTGAAGGGCGCGCATTCGTCTCTCCTATCGGCCAATGGTCTGCACGACCGAGCGGATGCGTCCGTCCTCGGCGTCGAGGAAGCCCTGCCCCATCTCGTAAGCCCGCTGGACCGCGATCATCCGGGTGATTTCGGCAACCGGATTGACGTTCGATCCTTCCAGAAATCCCTGAAAGATCGACCCGCCCTCCGTCGGCTCGGGCGCCGACGTGGTCTTGAATCGGGTTCCGCCAGCCTCGATCAGGTCGGTGGGACTGGCGGGCAGGAACAGGCCGATCTGGCCGACCGGCTGGCCGTCGGCGGAGATCGTGCCGTCGCGGGCGATGGTCAGTTGCGCCGCGCCAGGCGGCACCGCGACGGGCGATCCTCCGGAATCGAGGACCGGAAACCCCTCGGCAGTGACCAGAACCCCCTCGGGCGAGGGCGTGAACGCCCCGGCCCGGGTCAACTGGTTGCCGTCCGGCGTCTGGACCTGAAAGAACCCCTCGCCCTCGATGGCCAGGTCGAACCGCCCGCTGGTCTGCTGCAGCACCCCTTGCGACAGGTTCACCGCCCGGCCCTCGGCGGTCGCCATCGACAGCGACGGCTCCTCGCCCTTCAGGTCGGCCACATGTTCGGCGAAGATCACCCCTTCGCGGCGAAAGCCGGTTGTCGACATGTTGGCGATGTTGTTGGCGACGACCTGCATTTCCTGCATCAGGCCAGACTGGCGGTTGAGCGTGGTGTAAAGACCGTTATCCATGATTCAGCTGCCCGCGATCAGCGGGATGATCTGCCCGGTCAGGAAGGAAATCAGCGCGCTGGTCATGAACGTCATCGATACCCAGAAGACGATCAGCATCGCGCCGACCTTGGGCACGAAGGTCAGCGTCGCCTCCTGCACCGAGGTCAGCGCCTGCAAGAGGCCGATCGCCAGGCCCACCGCCAGCGCCGTGCCCAGCAGCGGCGCCGAAATGATGACCGAGGTCCAGATCGCCTGGCGCAGCGTGTCGAAGAAGAGGGCCTCGTTCATGTCAGACCTGCATCCTGAGGATTTCCTGATAGGCTTCGACCACCTTGTCGCGCAGCGTCACCGCCGTCTCGACCGCCAGTTCGGACGAGGCCAGCGCCTGGACCAGCGCATGCGGGTCGGCGCCGCCGGTCATCGCCGCGCGCGCCGCCTGTTCGCCATTGGCCAGCGATCCGGCCAGTCCGTTCAGCACGGTGGCGAATCCCTGGGGCGCGGTGGTTCCGCCGGCGGGCGCCGCCGTGGTCGCCGGCCGCGACTGGGCGTAGGTCAGAGAGGCGAGTGTGCTTCGCACATCCATTTCGGATCACCCCCTACCGGCGCAGCAGTTCAAGCAGGCTTTGCGACATCTGCCGCGCCTGATCGAACAGCTTGAGGTTTGCCTCGTAGCTGCGCTGTGCTTCCCGCGCGTCGGCGATCTCCACGACCATGTCGACGTTCGATCCGTCGTAATATCCGTTGGCGCCGGCCAGCGGATTGCCGGGATCGTAGATCTTCTGCAGGTCGGCGCGGTCCAGTTCGACCTGCCCCAGCGCCACCTGTCCGGTCTCGCGCCCGCCATCCAGACCGGGCTCGAACGCCACCGTCTTGCGCCGATAGCCGGGCGTGTCGGCATTGGCGATGTTTTCCGAAATCAGCCGCAGCCGCATCGCCTGCGCCTCCATCCCCGAAGCGGCGACCGACTGGGTATTGACGCTGTCGACCATTGCCGCCCCCCCTTACCTGCGGCCCAGGCTGGCGCGCAGGATGTTGAGCGAGCTCTTGTAGATGCCGAGCGCCAGATCGCTGTCCTGCCGGATCTGTGCTGCGCGCATCATCTCGTCCTCGAGCGAGACATTGTTGCCGTTGGGCGACATGTGCCCGCCCGCCCGTTCCGACAGCGCCGGGGCGCCGGTATCGGTGCTGGCGCCCCGATGGCCGGGCCGGGTCTGGCGAAGGCCGAACCCGCCATCCTGCAGATAGGCCTGCGCGAAGTCCGGCCCGTCCTTGGCGCGGTAGCCGGGCGTGTCGGCATTGGCCACGTTCTGGGCAATCGCCGACAGCCGCACCGAGGCGTTGGACAGGCTGGCGGCCGCCATCGTCATGATCCCGGGCATCTCGAACATCGGGGTTTCTCCTCCGAACTTTCAATCAAGCCTTAACTGCGATTCCTTTAGAAACGGTAAGGAGCCGAGAGCGAGGGATCAGAATGTCCGGGGCCGCTATTCAAAGTCTGAAGGACCAGATTTCCGCTATCCGGGCCGCGCGGCCGCTGGCGCGCGTCGCCGGGATCGGCGGCGGGCTCCTGCGCATTTCCGGCGCCGGCAGCGAATGGTCGATGGGCGACCGGGTCTTGATCGAGCCGGCCGCCGGGCCGCCGCTCGCCGGCGAGATCGTCCTTCTCGATGCGGCCGGCGCTGCTGTCCTAGCCGACCGCACGACCGACGGCATCCGCCTCGGCGATCCCGCCCTGCTGGTCGGCGACACCGGCATTCGCCCGCACGATGGCTGGATCGGCCGGATCATCGACCCGTTCGGCCAGCCGCTCGACGGCGCGCCGCTCTCTCCGGGCCCGGTCTGCCGGCCGCTCAAGGCCGCGCCGCCACCCGCCGCCGCCCGCGGCCGGCTCGGCAAGCGGCTGGAAACCGGGATGCGGCTCTTCAACACCTTGCTGCCCCTGGTGCGCGGCCAGCGGATCGGTCTTTTTGCCGGATCGGGGGTCGGAAAATCATCGCTGCTCGCCGCCTTCGCCCGCCACCTGGAGGCCGACCTGACCGTCGTCGCCCTGATCGGCGAACGTGGGCGCGAACTGCGCGAGTTCGCCGAGGATGTTCTCGGGCCCGAGGATCGCGCGCGCAGCATCATCATCGCCGCCACCTCGGACCAGTCGGCGCTCGTCCGGCGGCGCTGCGCCTGGGCGGCGATGGCGGTGGCCGAACATTACCGCGACCTTGGCCGGCACGTGCTGTTTCTGGCCGATTCGGTGACCCGGCTGGCCGAGGCGCACCGCGAAATCGCCCTCAGCGCCGGCGAGGCCGCGAGCCTGCGCGGCTACCCTCCCTCGACCGCGCCCCTGGTCATGTCGCTGGCCGAACGCGCCGGGCCCGGGCATCGGCCGGCGGGCGCCGGGGGCGGCGACATCACCGCGGTCTTTTCGGTGCTGGTCGCCGGGTCCGACATGGATGAACCGATCGCCGATATCCTGCGCGGAACCCTCGACGGCCATGTCGTTCTGGACCGCGCCATCGCCGAACGCGGCCGCTATCCGGCGGTCGACCTGCTGCGGTCGGTGTCGCGTTCGCTGCCCCATGCGGCGGACGCGACGGAAAACCGGCTGATCGCGCGGGCAAGGCAGCTGCTGGGCGCCTATG
The DNA here is from genome assembly GCA_046348855.1 of Paracoccaceae bacterium. Lineage (GTDB taxonomy): Bacteria > Pseudomonadota > Alphaproteobacteria > Rhodobacterales > Rhodobacteraceae > TMP-24. The sequence goes on from JAXMDK010000008.1 coordinate 54,625, forward strand.
CGCGGGCCGAAATGATGATCCGCGCCGGCCTCTACGCCTCGGGCAGCGACCCGCTGATCGATGCCGCCATCCGCGCCTGGCCGGAACTCGATGCCTTCATGGCCGAGGATGAGCCGCAGGGCGCGGCGCAAAGCTTCTCGCGCCTCGCGGACATTCTCGACCGGGCAGACCGGCCCGGCCACGGTTGATCCGCCTTCTACCGGGCGGCACGGTCAGGGGCGGTCGGGTTGGCCGGGGCAGTCGGGTCGACGCCATCCCTGCGGCATGACCGGCGCCTGCCGTCCCCATGCCGCCGTTGCAAACCCGTTGGAGCGACCGGCTTCCCGGGGTCCGCCACCCGATCCGCGCAGTGAAACCCGTTCGACCGACCCGCTTGGCCATCGCAGGTGCGTCGGCAAGGCGAGCTTACCGAACGACATGCCCATGGCCGGCGTCCGAGGATCGCGCGTCGCCCACCGATCCGGCCGAACCGATACGCCGCGCCAACAAAGATGCCCGCAGAACCTGTAGCCTGGCCCGGGCTCAGCTCCCAAAGTCGGACACAGCTAACCAGATAGCACCGGCCGGCATCACCAAAAGGCCGCCTGCTGACGCACCGCCGGACGACAAGTGCCGGGCCGGCCCGGCAGTCGCGCCAGCACGCATAGGGCGACGCCGACAGGCCGCCGGGGGACCTCCCGCTCGTGCAGAAACGCACCGCGCGAGCGGGCGACCTGACGGTCCCGGTCAAGGTGGATGCGCAGGGCGCGCCTCGGTGCAAGTGCTGAGTCGCACTCGCCCTAGCCTGACGGAACGCTGCCAAAGGCTGTGCCCCTGACGATTGGTGGCGACGCGGGATCGTGATCCGGGGTCGCCTCCTGCGCCCGGCCGCGCCCACCTGTTGCCGCCCCTCGCCCTGTCGGGAGTGCTGAGGATTGACGGCAAAGCCCGCCCGGCCGGACAAAGTCGGCACCGCAGCCCGGCCGCCCGACCCGGCCGCTGCCGGCAGGGCCGCTGCGCCGGCAATTCCGCTCATCCTCGCCGTTCACGCATAGCGCGACAGCGTCCCGCCGCTGCTACCCGACGACTGCAACAGGGACAGCACCGTCGACGACTGGCCCGTGGAGGCCGCCGATCGCGCCAGAAAGAGTCGCACCACCTTTTCGACCTTTGCCGGATCGGTGAATTGCTCGATCCGGCTGTCCCCCAGAGCCGTCGAGGCCCGCGATTTCATGATCGTCAGCTGTTTGTCGATATCGACCGACACGAAACTCGACGGCAGGCCGAACGCCTGCTGCAGGACCTTCCGCAAGGGCGGAGAGCCGAGCACAGCATACCATTTGCCGTCAGCGGACAGCGACCGGGTGGCGATGGTGGCCAGTTCGCGGCGGGCATCGAGCGCCAGCCGCATGTCCTCATTCACAGTGCCGACCGCCGCCTCGAACTTCTGGGTCTCGTAGGCGCCCAGCACCTTGTCAGCGAAATCCGACATCCTGGTATTCGCAACCGGAAAGTCACCAAAGCCGAAGGCCCTGGAAAACTCCAGATAGCGCTTGTCCGCCAAGCGGTTTGCCAATGCGCCGTCCTGCAGGGTTCCGCCTTCGAGTACCCTCTTCAGGAAGGCCCGGTTGTTGATGTCCGCGTCGAGTCCGTAGGCGGACAGGGCGACAGACAGGAGCCGCCGGTCGGCCAGCAGTTCGTCGGCGCTGCTGATCGAGCCGATCCTGTCGCGAAAATAGGCCTCGTCACGTTGCAGCGCCGCAGTCGCCACGAAGGCCTTCTTCTGCGCGGCCAGCGTCCGGGACAGGAACGACCAGCCGACCAGTCCCCCGGACGGGACGAAGGGCGTGAAGCTCACGCCCGGACCGCCGCCAGGAGCCGGGCCTCGCGCGGCAACAAGGCCCGCAGCGACTTCAGCGCCTGGTAGAACTGATCGTCGAGCAGTGCCTCGGTCGCCGCCGCAAGCTGGTTGCGGCTGTCATGGTCGGTCAGGGCCAGGCTCAGCTGTTCGACACCGCGGATCAGTTGCTGCTTGGCCTCGGCCGGGGCGGCATCGCCCGACAGGACCAACTGGGCGATGTAGCAGAGCCGCCGGACAGGCGTGTTCACTTCGCCCGGATGGATCGCGTCGCGCAGGCGGAGGATGTTGGCGTTGGGCGTCAGAATCGCCAACCGCGAGCGTTTGTCGCCATTCTCGATGACCGCGCCGTTGATCAGCACCCGTTCGTGCGGGCCGAGTTTCAGGACCAACCCGCTCATATCCGGTCATCCCCGCCGCGCAGGCCCCGCATGACCGCGACGTTGATGTCGATGAGCGCGCGCGGATCGGCGCCGCCGGCCAAAACCTTCGACGTGTGCTGGCGGGTGAATTCGGCCAGGTAGAACAGCCGCCCCCGGAGCGGGGCCGGCAGGCCGTTGGTCGGCTCGGCGACATCGGCGGCGATCAGCGTCCAGAGCCTGAGGTTGTCGTGCAGCGCCGCCGCCAGCGCCGGAAAATCCGCCCCGGTCGCGGACACCGCCGCGTTCAGCCTGCGGGTGGCAGTGGCAAAAGCCTCATGTTCGATGTCGCGAGGGGTGCGCGCCGCGCTTGCCGATCCGGCATAGGTCGCGAGCGCCATCAGTTGTGCGGTCACTTCGGAGCCTTCCCTTCGATGTCAGTGGCGGGCGCGCGGCGGGGCGGGGGGGCGCGGCCCGGGCCCCCCCGGCCGTCCCGGTCAGCCGCGGAACAGCGACAGGATGTGCTGCGGCGCCTGGTTGGCGATCGACAGCGACTGGATGCCCAGCTGCTGCTGGACCTGCAGCGCCTGCAACCGGGCCGACGCCTCCTCCATGTCAGCGTCGACAAGCGAACCGATCCCCGCCTTCAGTGAATCCGACAGCTGGGTGACAAACTTGTTCTGGATGTCGATGCGGCTTTGCGCCGAGCCGAATTCAGCAGCCGCGTCGATGCCCGTCTGGATCAGCGTCTCGATGTTGCCGAGCGCCGCCTGGGCACCAGCCGCCGTCGAGACGTCGATGGCCGACAGGGCCGCCAGACCGCCGGAACCGGCATTCTTGAACTGGGCCGACACGGTCTGGTCCTTGGTGCCAGCGTTGCTGAAATCCAGCTCACCGGGGTTGCCGCTGTCATAGTCCACGGTCAGCCCGGCGATCCCCAACTTGTCGATCGCGTTCTTCAGCCCCACGGCCACAAGGTCCGAGGTGGTCGTCGCCGCAACATCGCTGGCGCTGACCGTGTAGGTCGCGGTCTTGCCGCCGATCGAGATGGTCACGCTGTCGCCCGCGGCGAAGCTGGTAGACGAATCGTCGATGACGATCTTTCCGGTGCCGCTGGCGTTGTCGAGCTGGAACCCGGCGGTGTCGCCGTTGGTCGAGGCATTGTCCGAGCCGGAAAGCACCGCCTTGGCGGCATAGGCCCCGGTGGAAAGGTCCTGGGCATTGACCGCGATCGAGGAGGTGGTGACCGAGCCGTTCGACTGCCGGTCGAGCGAGGCCAGCACATTGACCGTCGTCTGCGACCCGTTGACCAGATTGAGGCCGTTGAACTGGGCCGCCCCGACCACGGTGTTGATCTGCGAGCGCAGCACGCCGATGTCGGTTTGGATCTTCGCGCGGTCGACGTTGTCTTGCTGGGCGGCGACGATCTTGCCCTTGATCTCGGTCAGAAGGTCGGTGACGGTTTCCGACGCCTGACGGGCGACCCCGACCGTCGACTGACCAAGGGACAGGCTGTCGGAAATGCCCTTGAAGCCCTTGACGTCCGCCTCCATCACTTTCGAGATCGCCCAGACCGCCGAATTGTCGCGGGCCGAGGCGACCGACTTGCCGGTCGAAATCTCGTCCTGGGTCTTGTTGAGGCTGGTGTTGATTCCGCGCAGGGTCTGCAGCGCCACCATGGAGCTGCTGTTCGTCAGAATGCTCGACATCCGATATTCCTTCGCAAAGGGGCGCTTTGCGCCCGTTGAGGTGCCATCGTCGATGGCCGTGGCGGTGTTCTGACCGAAACGGACTGCCGGGTTCGCCCTGTCCGCGCCACCCCGACCGGGGCGCAAGGCCGACCTTGGCCGGGATACTCTAAGGAAGTGCTAAAAGCCGGGACCAAATAGGAAAAAGTCGAACCATCCGGCTCAGGCCCGCCGTTCGACGCCTTGCGCGGACGCGCCGTGACGGACCGTGCGGCCTTCGGCGGTATAGACCGACAGTCCCTTGCCGGCCTCGCGCAGGGCCCTCAGCCGTTCGGCCGCGGCCCTGACCCCCTTCATCGCCGCGCCGATTAGCACTTCGTTGGCGCGGGCCTGGCGGCGCAGTTCGGCCAGGCCGGCCGGTTCGATCCGCGCCCCATCCAGTGCGGCGGTGGCCGCATCCTCCAGTTGCGCGACCAGCGGCGCCAGCCCGTCGATCCGGCCCGCCAGGAGGCATTGTCGCAGTTGGTCCTGAAGGCGGAGAATGTCGCGCAGGCCGCTCATGGCTCCACCCCGGTGCGTGCGGCAAGCGACCTGTAGATCGCTTCGCCCAGCCCGATTCCGCCGTGGCGGGCCATCGCCCTGGCTTCCTGTTCGACCAGGAAGGAGGAAAACTGGTCCTCGCCAGTACCGCCGCCGAATTCTTCGCGCGGGGCGGCGGCGCCCATCGGCTTGAGCATCTCGGCCAAGAAGGTCGCCTCCAGATCCTCGGCCGCCTGATGCATCCCGCGCGCCGCCGTAGCGGGCTGCGCCGCCGGCATGGGCCGACTCGGCTGAAGCTCCATGGTTTTCTCCGTTCGTTGCAATTCTCTGCAACAAACCAGACGGCGGTAAAGAAGCGGTAACCCGGCTTTGCCAATGTTGCGCCGACAGCGGCAGGGATGCGGGCCAGAATGGACATCGAAGGTTTTCACGATCTGCCACTGCGCAGGGCCGGCGGCACAGAAGATCGGGGCGACCCTGCCGACGCGGGTGGCGACGGGTTTGTCGTGGCACTTCTGGCCCTGCAGGCCGAACCGGCGGATGCGCAGGCACCATCGGCGGCGACCGGCTACAGGTCCGAAGACCCCGGGGGTGGCAAGCCCGGCGATGGCACGGCGGAAGATGCCGGCCCGGCTGGGGCCAACGGGCTGTCATGGCTCGTCGGCCTTCTGGCGACAGCGCCGCCACCGGGCGGTCCACCCCCGTCGACCGCATCCACGATGCCGGCCGGCGCGGCCGGCAGCAGCCGTTCCGCAACAACCGGGGACGGCAAGCCGATCCTGGCTTTGGGCTTGGGTGTCGCACTTACCGGCGCTTCGGCGTTGGGCAGTCCGGCCTCGGACCCTGTGCAAGCGCCCGTTCAGTTCGATGCCGGCGGCACGGGCGATCCTCCGCGCCCAGCCCTATCGCCACCTGTGTCACAGCGCGGCAGCGGCGCCGATCAACCTGATCCACCGTGGAAGGGCAGCACGATCGCACCGCCACCAGCCGATCAAGCCGGCGCGGCCGCCAGCGTCTTTTCGGTCGCCGCAGGCCCACCAGCGGCGGCGGCCCCACAGACGACCCCCGATGAGCCTGTCGACAGCGCGCCATTCGCCGAATCGCGGCCAGAACCACCGGCCCAAGTATCAGGCCGGCCGGTCCCGGCGCGACCAAAGCCCACGGCCGGAAAGGCTGTGCACTTTGGAACACCGTACTCCGGGGCGCAGCGTGCCGGCCGAGTGGGGCGCGAAGGGGCGGGTCTCGTCGTCGACCAACCGGCCTCACCCACTGCGGATCAGGCGGCCGCGGGGACCGATGCCACAGCCAGGTCTGCCGCCGAGCCCGATGGGCTGAAACCGTTCGCGGCGCCAGCCCAGGACGGCCCACCCACCGTAGCGGCGGCCGACGCCCCGGCATCCGCCGATGGCCCGGCCAGTCACACCGAGGCCGCAAGCACCCCGCCGCACCGGCCGCTGCCCGCCGCCATCGCCCATCAGCTTGCCGTGAACATTTCCCACCGGCCGGGCCATTCGGTCGTCGTGACGCTCAGCCCCGATGAACTGGGCAAGGTCACGATGAACGTCTCGGCGCAGGACGGAACGCTGACACTCGCGCTTTCGGTCGAACGGGGCGACACGCTCGACCTTCTGCGCCGCCACATCGACCAGCTGGCCCAGGATTTCCGCGACCTCGGTTTCTGCCACCTGAACTTCAGCTTCAGCCAGGACCGGCAGGGCCACCCCGGCGCCGACGACCAGCCGGCAACAACGGGGCACAATTCAGTGCCAATCGCCGCCAGCCCGCCCGAACCTTCGCCGGCCACCCCGCCATCCGCCCGCCAGGACGGGCTCGATCTCCGCCTCTGAGGATTGTCATGACCGTTCAGATCGCCACCGAAACCCGCTCGACCTTCCAGTCCTCGCAGGCCGCCGCCGGCAGCTCCACAAAGACCGATGGCACGAAGATTTCCACCGACTACCAGATGTTTCTGAAAATGCTGACCGCGCAGATGAAAAACCAGGACCCGCTCAACCCGATCGATTCGACCGATTATGCGACGCAACTCGCCACGTTTTCGGGGGTCGAACAGCAGGTCAAGACCAATGACCTGCTGACGTCGCTGACCGGGCAACTCGGCGTCTCGGGCATGGGCCAGTTGGCCTCCTGGGTGGGGATGAAGGCGCGGGCGGCGGTGGCCGTCCCCTATCTGGGTCAGCCCGTCACCCTTTACCCGACCCCGGCCACCGGTGCCGACCGAACGTTTCTGGTGGCCACCGACAGCCAGGGCCACGAGGTTTCGCGCGAAGAGATCCCGGTTTCGTCCGATCCCGTGAACTGGACGGGCACCACGGCCGCCGGCGGGCAGGTCCTGCCGGGCACCTATTCGTTCAGGCTGGAAAGCTATACGGCGGGCAAGCTCGTCTCGACCGACAAGGTCGATGTCTACAGCCGCATCAAGGAGGCGCGGCTGGGCACCGATGGCGCCGTCCTTCTGACCGAGGGCGGCGATACGGTCGCCCCCGCCGACATCAAGGCGCTGTGCCCTTGACCGCCCGGAACCCGTCCGACGAGTGTAAACCAAGGCGGCGGCAAGGAGCCCGGCGCCCGCCGAAGCCCGATCCCGATCGGTCAGGCCCTAGAACAGCCGCGCCAGCGCCGCCCCCAGCGCCAGCAGCCCCAGTCCAGCCGCCGCCTGAACCATCCAGCGGCGGCGCTCGGGCGCGGGCGCGGCCGGGTCGCGGTCCATCTGCCGGGTCATCAGGATCTCGGCCAGCTGCGGCAGTTTCGGCCCGAACCGGCTGAGCACCAGCATCGTCTTGCCCAGATCGCGCAACAGCGCCTGCGGCCCGACGTTGCGGCGCACGTAATCCTCGACGATCGGCTTGGCCACCTGCCAGATGTTGATGTGCGCATCGAGCGAGCGGGCCACGCCCTCGACCACCACCATCGTCCGCTGCAGGAGGATCAGTTCGGTCCGCGTCTGCATTCCGAACCGTTCCGTCACCTCGAACAGATAGGCCAGAAGCCGCGCCATCGAGATCTGGTTGGCCTCCATGCCGAAGATCGGCTCGCCCACTGCCCGCAGCGCCCGGGCAAAATCATGGATGTCGCGGTCGCGCGGCACATAGCCCGCCTCGAAATGCACCTCGGCCACCCGCACATAGTCGCGACGAATGAAGCCCAGCAGAATCTCGGCATAGACGCGCCGGGTGTAGGCGTCGATCTGGCCCATGATGCCGAAATCATAGGCGATGATCGCGCCATCGGCGGCGACCTTCAGGTTGCCCTGGTGCATGTCGGCGTGAAAGAAGCCGTCGCGCAGCGCATGGCTGAGAAACAGCCCCAGCACCCGCGCCGCCAGCGCCGGGCAATCGTGGCCCGCCGCCCGCAAGGCCTCGACATCGCCCAGGGGGATGCCTTCGGCCCAGCCCAGCGTCATCACCCGCCGCGACGAGAACTGCCAATAGGGTTGCGGCACGCGAAAGCCCTTGTCGCCGGCGGTATTGGCGGCGAATTCCGAGGCAGCCGCGCTTTCCAGCCGCAGGTCGAGCTCGCTCATCACCACGCCTTCGAAATGGGCGATGACCTGGGTTGGCCGCAGCCGGCGCGACGCGGGCGATAGCGCCTCGATCAGGCTCGCGGCGAAATAGAAGGCGTCGATGTCGCGGCGGAAGGCGCGTTCGATGCCGGGGCGCAGGATCTTGACCGCGACGTCGGCGCCGCTGTCGGCCAGGCTGGCGCGGTGCACCTGCGCGATGGATGCCGCCGCCACCGGCTCGGAAAAGGCGCTGAACAGCTCTGCAGGCGGGCGGCCCAGTTCCGCCGCGACCGTGGCCTTGGCGGTGTCGATGTCGAAGGGCGGCAGCTTGTCCTGCAAGACGCGCAGCTGGTTCGACAGTTCCTCGCCCACCACGTCGGGCCGGGTCGACAGTACCTGGCCGAACTTGATGTAGGCCGGTCCCAGCGCGGTGATCGCCCGCGTCACCGGCGGCAGCGCCGGGTCACCGCGATAGCCCAGCCAGCGGAACGGCCGGCCGAGAACCCGCGCCAGAAGCCGCAGGCGCGGCGGCACGTCCATCGCCTCCAGCGCCACCTTCATCGCGCCCGTCCGCTCGAAGGTCGCGCCGGTGCGGATCAGTCGCCACAGGTTGTGCGGTCCGCGCATCCTAGATCTTCCAGCCCGAATGCAGCGCGGCGATACCCATCGACAGGTTGCGGTAGCTCACCTGCCCGAAGCCCGCCTGCCGGATCATCGCCGCGAATGCCTCCTGATCGGGGAACCGCCGGATCGATTCCACCAGATACTGGTAACTCGCGCGGTCGTTGGCGACGATCTGGCCCATCAGCGGGATGACGTTGAAGGAATAGCGGTCGTAGGCCCATTGCAGCGCCGGGTTCGGCAACTGGCTGAATTCGAGCACCATCAGCCTCCCGCCGGGTCGCAGCACCCGGTAGGCCTCCACCAGCGCGTCGGCGATGCGGGTCACGTTGCGGATGCCGAAGCTGATCGTATAGACGTCGAAACTTCCGCTGGCGAAGGGCAGCGCCATCGCATCGCCGACCACCCAGTCGAGCTGCGCCGCCAGGTTGCCGGCCTCGGCCCGCTTGCGCCCCTCGACCAGCATCGATTCGGTCATGTCGCAAACCGTGGCACGGCCGGTCTTCGCCCGCCCGAGGAAGCGGAAGGCGATGTCGCCGGTGCCGCCCGCCACGTCCAGCAGCCGCTGGCCCGGCCGGGGCGCCAGCCAGTCCATCATCGCGTCCTTCCACAGGCGGTGGACGCCGACACTCATCAGGTCGTTCATCACGTCATAACGGTTGGCGACGCGGGTAAAGACGCCATGCACCAGCCCGGCCTTCTCGCGCTCGGGCACGGTCTGAAAGCCGAAGTGGGTGGTCTCGGGTCGGTCCTGGGTCATGACGCTGCCTGCACTGATCTTGCCTTCCTTACACGGGGGCGGGCCTGATAGACAATGCGGCGCAAAGAACCGAGGTGCCCATGCCCGAACTGCCCGAAGTCGAAACCGTGCGCGCCGGCCTTGCCCCGGTGATGGAGGGACAGCGGATTGAACGGGTGCAGGTGAACCGCCCCGACCTGCGCTTTCCCCTGCCCGAACGCATGGCCGAACGGCTGGAGGGCGCGCGCGTCCTTGGCCTCAGGCGGCGGTCGAAATATCTTCTGGCCGACCTGTCGACGGGCGAAACGCTGCTGATCCACCTGGGCATGTCGGGCCGGCTTCTGATTTCCGGGGCGGCACTCGGCCAGTTTCACCACGCCCATCCCGCTGCACAGAAACACGACCATGTCGTCATCGACATGGACGGCGGCGCACGCGTCACCTTCAACGATGCCCGCCGGTTCGGCGCGATGGACCTGATGGCCACCGCCGACTGGCCGGCCCATCCACTGCTGCGGGATCTGGGGCCTGAACCGTTGGGCAACGGGTTTCATGCCGACTATCTGGCGGGCAGGCTTGGCGGCCGGGCAATGCCGGTCAAGGCCGCGCTTCTCGACCAGCGCATCATCGCCGGGCTTGGCAACATCTATGTTGCCGAAGCCTTGCACCGCGCCGGGATCGACCCGCGCCGCCCAGCCGGCGACCTGTCGCCGGATGAGATCGCCCTTCTGGTCCCGGCGATCCGCGATGTGCTGACTGAGGCCATCGCCGCCGGCGGCTCCTCGCTGAAGGACTATCGCCAGGCAGACGGCGAACTTGGCTATTTCCAGCATTCCTTCCGGGTCTATGACCGCGCGGGCCAGCCCTGCCCGACGCCGGGCTGCGACGGCTCGATCGAGAGGATCGTCCAGTCCGGCCGGTCGACCTTCTTCTGTCCGCGCTGCCAAAGGTGACTTGCGCCGCGCGCCCGCGCCTTCTAGCGATGGGCAAACCCTCGAAAGGCCCGCATCCATGACCTACCAGACATTGCTTGTCGAACGGCACGGCCCGGTCGCGCTGATCCGCCTGAACCGCCCCGCCGCCCTAAACGCGCTGAACTCGCAACTGATGGGCGAACTGGCCGCCGCGTTGTCGGCGATGGACCGCGATGACGGCGTCCGTGCCATCGTGCTGACCGGGTCGGAAAAGGCTTTTGCCGCCGGCGCCGACGTGCGCGAGATGTCGGACAAGGGGTTTGCGCAGATCTTCCGCGAAAACCTGTTCGCGGACGAGGCCGACCGCATCCGCGCCACCCGCAAGCCGATCATCGCCGCGGTCGCCGGCTTCTGCCTGGGCGGCGGCTGCGAATTGGCGATGCTGTGCGATTTCATCATCGCCGCCGACACCGCCCGCTTCGGCCAGCCCGAGGTGAACCTTGCCGTGATCCCCGGCATCGGCGGCACCCAGCGGCTGACCCGGCTGATCGGGCGGGCGAAGTCGATGGACCTGCACCTGACCGGCCGGATGATGGGCGCCGATGAGGCCGAGCGCGCCGGCCTGGTGGCGCGGATCGTGCCCGCCGCCGACCTTGTGTCCGAGGCCCTGGCCGCCGCCACGACGATTGCCGAAAAATCGCAGATCGCGGTGATCGCCGCCAAGGAGGCCGTGCACCGCGCCGACGAGCTGACCCTGGCCGAAGGCGTCCTCTTCGAACGCCGCCTGTTCCAGTCGCTGTTCGCGACCGACGACCAGAAGGAGGGCATGCGCGCCTTTCTTGAAAAGCGCCGGCCGGTCTTTCGGGACCGCTAGGTGTGAAGTCTCATCAGGTTGTCCGCCTGCTGTGCGGGTGGCAGGCCGTTGAGGGCGGGATGTGGCCTTGAGGTATTGAACCAGCCAGGCCGACGCGGCAGATCGGCGTTGCGGGCCTGCGATGACGGGTGGACAAGCCCGCAGACTCATTCGCGCAGGAGGTGAACAACCTCCCGAGACTTCACATCTGGCCCGCGCCCGCCGCCCGCTTCGGCTTGAAGGGCGCCATCCCCGCCCGCGCCAGCGCATCGGCGCGTTCGTTTTCGGCGTGACCGGCGTGGCCCTTGATCCAAGTCCAGGTCACCTTGTGGCGGGCTTGGGCAGCCTCCAGCCGCTGCCACAGGTCGACATTCTTCACCGGCTTGCCGTCCGCCGTCTTCCAGCCGTTGCGCTTCCAGCCGTGAATCCACTGGCTGACGCCGTTCTTCACATAGGCGCTGTCGGTGACCAGCGTGATCGGCGTCGCCCGGCCCAGCGCCTCGAGCGCCGAGATCGCCGCCAGAAGTTCCATCCGGTTGTTGGTGGTATCGGCCTCGCCGCCCTGAAGCTCGCGCTCCTTCACCACCTGGCCGCCATCGCGGGCCTGCAACAGCACGCCCCAGCCGCCCGGACCGGGGTTCCCGGAACAGGCGCCATCCGTAAAGGCAAAGAACTCAGGCACCCGGCGCCCCTTCACTTTGATCCAAATATCCTCGGGGGTGTGGGGGCAGACAGCCCCCACCGTCAAGCCGGTTCGCGCAAGACCCGCGGCACCTTGAACTCCACCCGCTCCTGCGCGGTCTCGACCAGTTCGACCGTCACATCGAACCGGTCGCGGAAAGCGTCCAGCACCTCGTTGACCAGCACTTCCGGCGCGCTGGCCCCGGCGGTCACGCCGACGGCCGCAACACCCGCCAGCGCCGGCCAGTCAATGTCCTCGGCGCGCTGGACCAGCTGGGCATAGGCACAGCCCGCCGCCCGCCCGACCTCGACCAGCCGCTTGGAGTTCGACGAATTGGGCGCGCCGATCACCAGAAGCGCGCCGATCCGGGGCGCGATCGCCTTGACTGCCTCCTGGCGGTTGGTGGTGGCATAGCAGATGTCTTCCTTGTGCGGCCCGATGATCGCCGGGAACCGCGCCTTCAGCGCCGCGACGATATCAGCGGTATCGTCGACCGAGAGCGTCGTCTGGGTGATGAAGGCCAGTCGGGCCGGATCGCGCGGCGTGATCGTCGCCACGTCGGCCACGGTTTCCACCAGGATCACCTCGCCCTCGGGCAACTGCCCCATGGTTCCCAGCGTCTCGGGGTGGCCGGCATGGCCGATCATCACCATCTGCAGGCCGTTCTCGTAGTGGCGTTCGGCCTCGATATGGACCTTGGACACCAGCGGGCAGGTGGCGTCGACAAAGACCATCCGCCGCGCCCGCGCCTCGGCGGGCACGGATTTCGGCACGCCGTGAGCGGAAAAGATCACCGGCCGGTCGACCGGGCAGTCGGACAGTTCCTCGACGAAGACCGCACCCTTGGCACGCAGCCCGTCCACGACATAGCGGTTGTGGACGATCTCGTGGCGGACATAGACCGGCGCCCCCCATTTCTCGATCGCCATTTCGACGATCTTGATCGCGCGGTCAACGCCGGCGCAGAAACCGCGCGGCGCGGCGAGATAGAGTTTCAGGGGCGATTTGGCCATATCGAACCTTCCCGCTGGGTGACGGCGGGGTTAGGCACCCTGGCGGGCGGCGCTGTCAAGCCTTCGCATCCCCATGCCGGACCGACAGCCGCCGCGCGCCTATTCCTCGGCCGATGCGACTGCCGGCGCTTCGGCGCGCGGTTCGCGCGGCGGCCGGCCGATCACGTCGCGCAGCGCATCGAGCTCGATGAAATTGTCGGCCTGCCGGCGCAGTTCGTCGGCGATCATCGGCGGCTGCGACCGGATGGTCGAGACGACCGAAACCCGGACGCCCTGCCGTTGCAGGCTTTCGACCAGCGCGCGGAAATCGCCGTCGCCGGAAAACAGCACGATATGGTCGACGCGAGGGGCCAGTTGCATGGCGTCGACAGTCAGTTCGACCTCCATGTTGCCCTTCACCTTCCGGCGGCCCTGGCTGTCGGTATATTCGCGCGCCGGCTTGGTCACCATGGTAAAGCCATTGTAATTCAGCCAGTCAACGAGCGGCCGGATCGGCGAATAATCGTCATTGTCGAGCAGCGCGGTATAGTAGAAGGCGCGCAGCAGCTTGGAGCGTCGCTCGAACTCCTGCCGGAGCAGCTTGTAGTCGATATCAAACCCCAATGCCTTGGCCGCGGCATAGAGGTTGGACCCATCGATGAACAGCGCAAGCCGTTCGTCCTTGTAGAACATAACGTTCCTTTCAAAATTCCGAATAGAAGCTTCCGTGAGCGCGGAGAGTCCGGTAGCACAAAGTCAACTCGATACCCAGAACGCAATCTGTAAACGAAATTATACTCCAAATGGAACGTAACCAAAAGGACAGGCGCGCATTCATTGCGATCGGAGGGAACGAAACGTCGGATTTCGGCCCGCCTGAGCGGACAATCGCACATGCCCTTGCGTCACTTGGCGGCGCCGGCGTCCGAATCCGGGCGATCAGCCGGTTTTTCCGGTCTGCCGCCTTTCCCGCCGGATCAGGCCCCGACTATGTGAATCTGGTTGCCGAGCTTTCGAGTCCGCTGGATGCCGAGGCGCTGCTGGCGCGGCTGCATGCGGTCGAGTCCGAATGCGGCCGGATGCGCCATCGCCGCTGGGGCGCCCGTACGCTCGACCTCGATCTGCTGGCGTTCGGCGACCAGATCCTGCCGGACCGGGACACGCTGGCGCACTGGATCGGACTTGGCGCCGAAGAGCAGCTTGCCGCCACACCCGACCGGCTGATCCTGCCGCACCCGCGCCTTCAGGACCGCGCTTTCGTGCTGATTCCCTGGGCCGACATCGCGCCACTCTGGCACCATCCCTTGACAGGCCGCACCGTCGCCCGGATGCTGGCGGCGCTGCCCGGGGCCCTGACGGCAGGAGTCCGGCCGTTTTGACGGCTTTTCTGCGCTTGCCATCTCCCGGCCCAGCGCCTAAATAGGCTTTTCCAGCTTTCCCTGGCGCATTGGAGTTGCCCATGGCCCGCGTGACGGTCGAAGATTGCGTTGACAAGGTTCCGAACCGGTTTGAACTGGTCATGCTCGCGTCCCACCGGGCGCGCGAAATCGCGTCCGGCTCCGCACCGACCGTGGACCGCGACAACGACAAGAACCCGGTCGTGGCGCTGCGCGAGATCGCCGACGAGACCCAGACGGCGGGCGAACTGCGCGAACGGATGATCGAAAGCCATCAGACCCAGATCGAGGTCGACGAGGCCGAGGACGACGACATGGCGCTGCTCATGAGCGCCGAGATGGACCGCCCGCAGCAGGACGACATGTCCGAGGAAAAGATGCTGCGCGCCCTGATGGAAGCACAGGGGCAAGGCTGACAGACAGCCTGAAGGCCGGGGGCGAGCGCAATGATCGACGTCGAAGACCTGATCGCGCTTGTCCGCAACTACAACCCGAAGACCAACGCCGATCTGATCCGGCGGGCCTATGATTATGGCCTGCGGATGCACGAAGGCCAGAAGCGCCATTCGGGCGAGGATTATTTCACCCATCCGGTCGCCGTCGCGGCGATCCTGACCGAACAGCGGCTGGACGATGCCACCATCGTCACCGCGCTTCTCCACGACACGATCGAGGATACCAAGTCCACCTACGCCGAAATCTCGCGCCAGTTCGGCGAAGAGATCGCCGAACTGGTCGACGGGGTGACGAAGCTGACCAACCTTCAGCTCTCGTCGTCGGAAACCAAGCAGTCGGAAAACTTCCGCAAGCTGTTCATGGCCATGTCCAAGGATCTGCGGGTGATCCTGGTCAAGCTGGCCGACCGGCTGCACAACATGCGCACCATCAAGTCGCTGCCCGCCGCCAAGCAGGCGCGCAAGGCGCGCGAGACGATGGACATCTTCGCCCCCCTTGCCGGCCGCATGGGGATGCAGTGGATGCGCGAGGAACTCGAGGATCTGTCGTTCAAGGTCCTGAACCCCGAGGCGCGGTCGTCGATCATCCGCCGCTTCATCGCGCTGCAGCGCGAAACCGGCGATGTGGTGCACAAGATCACCGCCGACATCCGCAACGAACTGGAAAAGGCCGGGATCGAGGCCGACGTGTTCGGCCGCGCCAAGAAACCCTATTCGATCTGGCGCAAGATGCAGGAAAAGCAGCTTGCCTTCTCGCGCCTGTCGGACATCTACGGGTTCCGCATCATCTGCCTGAACCAGGCCGACTGCTACCGCATCCTGGGCGTGATCCATCAACGCTGGTATGCGGTGCCAGGGCGGTTCAAGGACTATATAAGCCAACCCAAGTCGAACGGTTACCGTTCGATCCACACCACGGTGTCGGGCCGTGACGGCAAGCGGGTCGAGGTGCAGATCCGGTCGCGCCAGATGCACGAAGTCGCCGAGGCCGGCGTTGCCGCCCACTGGTCCTACCGCGACGGGGTCAGGGCCCAGAACCCGTTCGCAGTCGATCCGGCGCGCTGGGTCACCACGCTGACCGAGCGCTTCGAGGCCGGCGACGACCACGACGAGTTTCTCGAGAACGTCAAGCTCGAGATGTATTCCGATCAGGTCTTCTGCTTCACCCCCAAGGGCGAGGTGGTGCAGCTCCCCAAGGGCGCAACGCCCATCGACTTCGCCTATGCGATCCACACCCGCATCGGCAACGCCTGCGTCGGCGCCAAGGTCGACGGCATCCGCGTGCCCCTGTGGACGCGGCTCAAGAACGGCCAGTCGGTCGAGATCATCACCGCCGCCGGCCAGCGCCCTCAGGCGACCTGGATCGACATCGTCGCCACCGGCCGCGCCAAGGCGGCGATCCGCCGGTCGTTGCGCGAGGAAAACCGCGAACGCTTCATCAAGCTGGGCCACGAGCTGGCGCGGGTGGCATTCGAGCATGTCGGCAAGAAGGCCACCGACAAGGCGCTGCGCACCGCCGCCAAGACCCTGGGGCTGGCCGACGAATCCGAGGTTCTGGCCCGCCTTGGCAGTGCCGAACTGACCGCGCGCGAAGTGATCGAGGCGATCTATCCCGACCTCGCCGCCCAGCCCAGCGAGGAAATCGACGGCCATCGTTCGGTGATCGGGCTGGCGGCCGACCAGTCCTTCCGCCGCGCCAACTGCTGCCAGCCGGTGCCGGGCGAACGGATCGTCGGCATCACCTATCGCGGGCAGGGCGTCGTCATCCATGCCATCGACTGCCCGGCGCTGGCCGAATTCGAGGAACAGCCCCAGCGCTGGGTTGACCTGCATTGGCATTCCGGCCGCCATGCCGCCACCAACACGGTCAGCATCAACCTGACCATCGCCAACGGCGCCGGAGTGCTGGGCCGGGTATGCACGGTGATCGGCGAGCAGAAAGCCAACATCTCGGACTTGACCTTTGTCGACCGCAAACCAGATTTCTATCGGCTGATCGTGGAACTCGAACTGCGTGACGCAGAACATTTGCATACGGTGCTGAAGGCATTGGAGGCGGAAAGCGACGTGGCCCAGGCCGAACGTATCCGCGATCTGTCACGCAAGCCTTAGCCCACGGCGGCGCGGGGGAAATCATGGTGTTCAAGCGGCGCAATCCGCGGCCTTGGCATGTCGCACTCGGCGAAACCGTCTATCCGCGCGGTGGCTGGTGGCGGGCGGTGCTTTACGTGGTGCACCGGCTGCGCCGGCTTCCCGATCCGCCGCACCGGATCGGCCGGGGCGTGGCGGCAGGAGTGTTCATCTCGTTCTCGCCGCTGTTCGGCTTTCACCTGATCGGCGCGTCGCTGATCGCCTGGGCGATCCGCGGCAACATCGTCGCGGCGCTTCTGGCCACCTTCGTCGGCAATCCGGTCACCTATCCGATCTTCGCCTATGCGGCGGTGCTGCTCGGCCACTGGATCCTGGGCATCCACACCGGCCTCGGCATGGCCGAAATCATCGACACGTTCAAACTGGCCTCGGTCGAATTCTGGGACAATATCAAGGCGATCTTCACCACGGCTCCGACGCAATGGGGCGGAATGAAAAGCTTTTTCAATACGCTGTTCCTGCCCGACCTTATCGGCAGCATCCCCCTGGGGCTGATCGCCGGGATCGCGGCGCACTACCTGACCTTGCCCCTGGTCGACGCTTACAAGAAACGGCGCACGCGCAAGTTGCGTGAACGGGTGGAAAAGCTGCGCGGCGGGGCTGGCGGCGGACCCGAGGCCGGTTGACGCTTGGCTCTGGAGGCTGGCCGAAAGCCCGGCTAGACTTGCCCCGACCACAAGCGGAGAGTGACATGACAAGGCTGACGGACGGCGGCAAGCTGCGGCTGGGGGTCAACATCGACCATGTGGCGACCGTGCGCAACGCCCGCGGCTCGGCCTACCCCGATCCGGTGCGCGCCGCCCTGCTGGCCGAGGCCGCCGGCGCAGACGGGATCACCGCCCACCTGCGCGAAGACCGCCGCCACATCCTTGACGCCGACATCGCCGCACTGGTGGACCGGCTGACCAAACCGCTGAACTTCGAATGCGCGGCGACGGCGGAAATGCAGGCCATCGCGCTGCACCACCGACCCCATGCCGTCTGCCTGGTGCCGGAAAAACGGCAGGAACGGACCACCGAGGGCGGGCTCGACGTGGCCGGTGACCAGAACCGGCTGACCGATTTCATCGCCCCCCTGCGTGAGGCGGGCATCCGGGTGTCGATGTTCATCGGCCACGACCCCAAACAGATCGAAGCCTCGGCCCGGATCGGGGCGGCGGTGGTGGAACTGCACACCGGCCATTACTGCGACCTGCATCACGAAGGCCGTTTCGCGGAGCGGGACGCCGAACTGGCCGCGCTGACCGAAGGTGCGCAACTGGCGCATGCCTTCGGACTGGAGGTTCACGCCGGCCACGGGCTGACCTTCGACACCGTCGGCCCGATCGCGGCGCTGCCCGAGGTGCGCGAACTGAACATCGGCCACTTCCTGATCGGCGAGGCGATCTTCAAGGGCCTTGGCGCAACGATTGCCGAAATGCGCCAGGCGATGGACGCGGCGCGGGCCTGAGACCCGCGCCGCCCCAAAGGGCGCTCAACTGCCGACCGTCAGCACCGTCCACATGCCGCTGATGAAATGGCCGGGGATGTTGCAGAAAAGAATGTATTTGCCCGGCTTCAGCTCGACCTTCAGGCTGCCGCCCTTGCCGGCGTCCAGTTCCGACACCTCGCCCAGATAGCCGGCCTTTTCCTCGTCGATGCGGTTCTCGTCAGCCACATAGGGCAGTTCGGTCTCGTCCGCCGTCAAGGGCGCCAGGATCATCTCGTGGATGATGTCCTTCGACGCATTCGTCACGTCGAACGTCACCCACCCGGCCGGAACCGTGGCCTTGTCCACGTCGATCCCCATCATCGTCATGCCGCCGGCCATCTGCATCCGGCCCATCATCTGCATGTGGGCCTGATCCATCATCACCGATTGCGGCCCCTTGTCCCATAGCGTGACCTTCACCGTCGATTCCGCGGCCAAGGCACCCGACACAACCGACAGCAGGCCCAGGGCAAGCCCCGCCGTCCAGCCTCCAACTTTCACGGTCATCACTTCCTCCATGCTTGTGGCCCAAGCCTGCCGCGCGCCGCCGGCCCTGTCCTTGGCCTGGATCAACCTGCGGCACCGCTGCTGGACAGGGGGGAAACGGCTCACTAGGGTCGCCGTGCGCAGACGGAAGGAAAGACGGCGGCCATGATCCTCGGCATCGGCACCGACCTGGCCAACATCGAACGGATCGAGGCGACGCTCGCCCGGTTCGGCGACCGCTTCCGCAACCGGGTCTTCACCGCGCTGGAACAGCGCAAGGCCGAGGGCCGCCGCGAGGTCGCCGCCACCTACGCCAAACGCTGGGCCGCGAAAGAGGCCTGTTCAAAGGCGCTGGGGACCGGGCTGCGCATGGGCATCGCCTGGCGCGACATGGGCGTTTCGAACCTGCGCTCGGGCCAGCCGGTCATGCACCTGACCGGCTGGGCCGCCGACCGGCTGGGCGCGATGACCCCGCCCGGCCACGAGGCAATCGTTCATGTGACGCTGACCGACGACCACCCCTGGGCACAGGCTTTCGTGGTGATCGAGGCGCGCCCGCTCGCGCAGGGTTTGCTTGACAGCGCCGCCCCCGCCGATCATGTAGCCCGCGACAGGCAGGATCGGACAGAACCATGACCAGCAGCGAAACGGCAAAGGACGGCATTGCCGAAACCTTCAAGACCATCGTCTATGCGCTTCTGATCGCAGGCGTGTTCCGCACCCTGTTCTTCCAGCCCTTCTACATCCCGTCGGGCTCGATGAAGGACACGCTGCTGATCGGCGACTTCATCTTCGTCAACAAGATGGCCTACGGCTATTCGCGCTATTCCTGCCCCTGGGCGCTCTGCCCGATCTCGGGCCGCATCCTCGGCTCGGAACCCCAGCGCGGCGACGTGGTGGTGTTCCGCCATCCCGGTTCGGGCAACGATTTCATCAAGCGCCTGATCGGCATGCCGGGCGACACCGTCCAGCTGAAGGCCGGCGTTGTCTATATCAACGGCATCGCCGCGCCGCAGACCGACGCCGGGACCTTCGAGGAAACCTACGAGCCCCAGGGCGGCGAGGGTCGCCCGCCGTCCTGCGCCAACATGCCGGTCGACCTTGGCGGCATCTGCAAGAGCGAGCGCAAGATCGAGACCCTGCCCAACGGCGTCGCGCACGACGTGCTGAACATCGGCATGACGCCGCAGGACGACACCAAGATCTTCACCGTGCCGCCGGGGCATTACTTCTTCATGGGCGACAACCGCGACAACAGCGAGGACAGCCGCTTCGATCCGCCGTCGGGCGTCGGCATGCTGCCGGCCGAATATCTGATCGGCCGCGCCGACCGCATCATGTTCTCGTCGGCGGGCAAGTCGCTGTTCTTCTTCTGGACCTGGCGGCCCGACCGGTTCTTCAAGGCGGTCAATTGACCGGGCGGGCGCTTTCGCGGTCCGGCCCGGCAAAACGGTCGGGCCGGTAATCCAGGCTCGGCCGGCACGCATGCTCATCAGCATTCTTGAATTCTGCCTCGACTGGCATGGCCGGACCTCCCGCCGGACGGCCGCGCGCTTCATGCTGGCGGCCGCCGCGGTGCTGGCGCTGGTCTCGGTGGTGGAAATTCGCCTGCGGCCGGAGGCGCCGGAATCGCTGTGGCTGTTCTGGATCGTCGCCGGACCACTGGTCATTCCGACCTCGGCGGTCGTGATCCGGCGGTTGCGCGACAGCGGCCATTCGGGCCTGTGGCTTCTGGCCTGTGCGCTGCCCTATGCCGGGCTCCTGGCGATTGCCGTGATCCTGGCGCTGCCCGGCCGGGGCCGGCACCGCCGCCGCGAACGCTCGCCCGCCCTGTGGCTCGCGGGGCGCTGCGCCGTCTTCCTGTTCGCCGTCGCAACCCTGGCCAGGGCGTTCTACATGCCGATGACCATCACCGCCACCGGGATGGAGCCGGCGCTCCTGGCTGGCGACCGGCTGCTGGTGCGGCGCAGCCTGCACCCCGCCCCGGCGCGCGGCGATGTGGTCGCGTTCCGGTCGGCGGCGCGGGGCCAGGTGCTGGCCAGCCGGGTGCTAGCCGTCGCCGGCGACCGCATCCGTATGGACCGGGGCGCGGTCATCCTGAACGGCGCGCCCCTGCCGCAAGCCGCCGACGGCATGTTTGAGACCCCCTTCACTGCGCCGCCGCCCGGCCAGGCGCTGCCCGGCTGCGCCAACGGCCCGGTCGGCTTCGGCGCCCTCTGCCGGAACCAGCGGCTGATCGAGACCCTGCCGGACGGGCGCAGCTATGCTATCCTGAACACCGGCGACACCGCCGCTGACACCACCGCCGAATTCACCGTTCCTGAAGGACACATCTTCGTCATGGGCGACAACCGCGACAACAGCCAGGACAGCCGCTTTGCCGCCAGCAGCGTGGGCCTGGGCTTCGTTGCCCTGGGCGATGTCGTCGGCACCGCCCGCCGGGTGCTGTGGTCGCCGGCCGGCGCGTCGCCGCTGGCGGTCTGGTCCTGGCGGCCCGACCGGATGCTGAGGGCGGTGCGGTGAGGCTGTCGGCGGACCTTCAGGCCTTCGCGGGCCGGCTTGGCCATTCTTTCGCCCAGCCCGGCCTGCTGGTGCGGGCGCTGACCCACGCCTCGATCTCGGCACCCACCCGGCCCGACAACCAGCGGCAGGAATTCCTCGGCGACCGGGTGCTGGGCCTCGTGATGGCCGAGGCCCTGCTTCAGGCCGACCCCGAGGCGAGCGAAGGCCAGTTGGCCCCCCGGTTCAACGCACTGGTGCGCAAGGAAACCTGCGCCGAGGTGGCCCGCGCGATCGACCTGGGCGCGGTGCTGAAGCTCGGCCGGTCCGAGATGATGACCGGCGGGCGGCGCAAGGAGGCGCTTCTGGGCGACGCGATGGAGGCGGTGATCGCCGCCGTCTATCAGGATGCCGGCTTCGAGGCGGCGCGCGCGCTGATCCTGCGGCTCTGGGGCCCGCGCATCCGCGCCGTCGACGCCGACGCCCGCGACCCCAAGACCGCGCTGCAGGAATGGGCCCAGGCGCGCGGCCTCGCGCCCCCGACCTATACCGAAGTGGCCCGCGACGGCCCCGACCACGAACCGATGTTCACGGTCGAGGCGCGCATGGCCACCGGCGAGGCGGAAAAGGCCCGCGCCGGGGCGAAACGGCAGGCCGAACAGGCAGCGGCAAAGGCCCTGCTGGCCAGGATGGAGAAAACCAATGACTGAGGTCCCGGAAAAGACCCGTGCGGGCTTCGTCGCCCTGATCGGAGAGCCGAACGCCGGCAAGTCGACGCTTCTGAACCGCATGGTCGGGGCGAAGGTCTCGATCGTCACCCACAAGGTGCAGACGACGCGCGCCCGCATCCGCGGCATTGCCATGGAGGGCGCGGCGCAGATCGTCTTCGTCGATACGCCGGGCCTCTTCCGTCCGCGCCGCCGGCTTGACCGGGCAATGGTGGCTGCCGCCTGGGGTGGCGCCGCCGACGCCGACATCACCGTCCTGCTGGTCGAGGCCCATCGCGGCCTGACCGACGGGGTGCAGTCGATCATCGACGCGCTGAAGGACCGCACCGGCCGCGTGGCGCTGGCGATCAACAAGATCGACCGGGTGAAGGCCGAGGCCCTGCTGGCCCTGTCGCAGGACCTGAACGCCGCCTTCCCGTTCGAACGCACCTTCATGATCTCGGCCGAAAAGGGCTATGGCTGCGACGACCTGAAGGAATGGCTGGCCGGCGAACTGCCCGAAGGGCCGTGGCTCTACCCCGAGGACCAGATCGCCGACCTGCCCCTGCGGATGATCGCCGCCGAAGTCACCCGCGAAAAGCTGACGCTGCGGCTGCACGAGGAACTGCCCTACCAGCTGACGGTCGAGACCGAACGCTGGGAAGACCGGCCCGACGGGTCGGTGCGGATCGACCAGGTGGTCTATGTGGCCCGCGAGGGGCACAAGGGGATCGTGCTCGGCAACCGGGGCGAAACGATCAAGGCGGTCGGCAGCCAGGCGCGCGCCGACCTGATGGAATTCCTCGAAAGGCCGGTGCATCTGTTCCTGCAGGTCAAGGTCCGCCCGAACTGGCTTGAGGAAAAGGAACGGTTCTCGGAAATGGGGCTCGACTGGTCCGATGGCGACTGACGCCCGGCTGACCGCCGATTTCTGGGTGCGGGCCTATCTCAGGCGGCTGGAACTGGCCAACATCCCGGCCTATGTCACCGCCCGCGGCGACGCCACCGCCGGCGCGGTGCTGGTCAAGCTGGCGACGCTCGACGGAAGGGCGCGCGCCTTCCAGCGGTCGTTCGACCTGGCCAGCGGCGCGCGTGCCTGGGTGACGCTCGCCGAAGGCCCCGAGCCCGAGATCGACGCCGCCATCGCCCGCCAGCGCCGGAACGACCCCGACCTGTGGGTGATCGAACTGGAAAGCCGCAGCGGGCGGACGCTTTTGGACGAGGATGGACTTTCCTCCTGATCCGGCTTTTCCTTGCCCAAGAACTCCGGGGTGATGAGGGTAAGAAAACGGTCCGGTGGACCGTTTTCCCGAAGAACGCCCAAAAAAACCTTTTTGGGCTGGGGGGCAGCGCCCCCGCCCTTGCTGAAGGACCGCGATGGACTGGCGCGACGACGGACTGTTGCTGACCCTGCGCCCGCATGGCGAGAATGCGGCGATCATCGAGACCTTCACCGCCGGGCACGGCCGCCATGCCGGGGTGGTGCGCGGCGGTGCCGGCCGGCGGCTGGCGGGCGCCTTGCAGGCCGGCAACCAGCTTGACCTCGTCTGGCAGGCCCGGCTCGAAGATCACCTCGGCCATTTCACCGTCGAACTGCGCCGGGCCCGCAGCGGGCTGTGGGAGGACCGGCTGACGCTGGCGGGGCTGAACGCGGTGTGCGGGCTTCTGCATTTCGCCCTGCCCGAGCGCGACCCCCATCCGGGCCTCTACCAGGCGACGCAGGACCTGCTGGACCGGATGGCCCCCGGCGGCGACTGGGCCGCGAGCTATCTGGAGTGGGAACTGCTGCTGCTCGACGAACTGGGCTACGGGCTCGACCTCGGCGCCTGCGCCGTCACCGGCACGACCGAGGACCTGGCCTTCGTCAGCCCGAAATCCGGCCGCGCCGTATCGCGCGGGGCTGCGGGTGAATGGGCCGACCGGCTGCTGCCGATGCCGGCCTGCCTGCGCAGCGGCGCGGCCGGCGGGCTGGCCGACCTTCTGTCCGGGCTGGCCACCACCGGCCACTTCCTCGAGCACCGGCTTGCCGCCGACCTTGCGCCCAAGCCCTTTCCGGCCGCGCGGCGGCGGCTGGTCGACCTGCTGGCGCGGGCGGGCAGTTAGCATTTTGCGGCAGGTATCCGTCGCGGATGTGCCAGTCCTGTCGCACCCGGCGCAGACGGCGACCATTTGTCGCGGTCAACTGCCGCCATCATGGGCTTCCGCTACATTCCATTCGAACTGAAGAACCCCCGCCCGCCCCGCATCGAACATTTCGCCCTGCTGGCGGGGCTCGAAGCTGCGGTGCGCGGATCGCTGATCTCGGCCATGCCGCTGGCGGTGCGCGAGGCGCTGGGTTCGACAGTGGCCTCGTCGCGGGCCTATTTCATCGCCGGACTGATCTCGCTGGTCTGGGGGCTGATGGTGCCCTGGGCCACCCGGCATCTGCCGCGGCGCTGGATGTATACCGCCGGCTGCGGGCTCTATCTGGTCGGTATGTCGCTGGCGCTGGTCGGCACGCCGCACTCGATCGCCCTGGCGCTGGTCTGCACCGCGATGGCCACCGTGACCTGCTTCGTCTGCTTCAATGCCTATGTGCTCGACTATATCGAGCGCGCCGACCTCGGCCGTGGCCAGTCGCTGCAGATGCTCTATGCCGCGACGCCCTGGGCCGTCGGGCCGGTGCTTGGCGTGTGGCTGCATGATTTCTGGCGGCCGGCGCCGTTCCTGATGGCGGCGATGTTCGCCCTGTGCCTCCTGACCGCCTTCTGGGTGCTGCGGCTTGGCAACGGCAAACAGATCAGCCGGGCCCGGCGGCCGGCGGTCAATCCGCTGGCCTATCTGGGGCGGTTCTTCGCGCAGCCGCGGCTGATCGCCGGCTGGTCCTTCGCGGTGATCCGGTCCTGCGGCTGGTGGGTCTATGTGGTCTACCTGCCCTATTTCTGCATCGAACAGGGCCTGGGCAACAAGGTCGGTGGCATGGCGCTGTCGCTGTCGAACGCGCTGCTGTTCATCGCGCCGTTGATGCTGCGCTATGCCCGCCGCGCCTCGGTCCGCCTGTTGGTGCGCGCCGCCTTCGGCCTTTGTGCGACGTTGTTCCTGATCTCGGCCTTGGGCGCGCCGCTGCCGTGGATCACCGTTCTGGCGATGATGGCGGCCTCGGTCTGCCTGGTGCTTCTGGACGTAGTTGGGGGGCTGCCGTTCCTGATGTCGGTCAAGCCGTCGGAACGGACCGAGATGTCGGCGGTCTATTCCAGCTTCCGCGACGTCTCGTCGATCCTGACACCGGGGGTCGCCTGGGCGGTTCTCGCCGTGGCGCCGACGGCGGCGATCTTCGCCGCCTGCGGCGCGGCGATGGGGGCGGCGTTCCTGGTGTCCAACAGCCTGCATCCGCGTCTTGGCGCGGCGCGGCCCTCGCGCGGGGGCGTGCCGGCCGAATAGGTCAGTCCAGAAGCCGGCGCGCGATCACCTGCGCCTGGATTTCGGCCGCGCCCTCGAAGATGTTCAGGATGCGCGCATCGCACAGGATGCGGCTGATCCGGTATTCCAGCGCGAAGCCGTTGCCGCCGTGGATCTGCAGGGCATTGTCGGCCGCCGCCCAGGCCACGCGCGCGCCCAGAAGCTTGGCCATCCCGGCCTCGAGATCGCAACGTTTGTCGTGATCCTTCTGCCAGGCGCTGAAATAGGTCAGCTGCCGGGCGATCATCACCTCGACCGCCATCATCGCCAGCTTGCCTGACACGCGCGGAAACTCGATCAGCGCCTTGCCGAACTGCTTGCGGTCCTCGGCATAGGCCATGCCGGTTTCCAGCGCCGCCTGCGCCACGCCGATGGCGCGGGCGGCGGTCTGGATGCGGGCGGACTCGAAGGTCTGCATCAGCTGCTTGAACCCCTGCCCCGGCACCCCGCCGAGAAGGTTTTCGCCCCTGACCCTGAACCCGTCGAAGCCGAGCTCGTATTCCTTCATGCCGCGATAGCCCAGCACCCCGATTTCGCCGCCGGTCATGCCGGGGGTCGGGAAGGGCTGTTCGTCGGTGCCCGGTGTCTTTTCGGCCAGGAACATGCTCAGGCCGCGATAGTCGGTCGTATCTGGGTCGGTGCGGGCCAGAAGCGTCATCACATGGGTGCGCGCCGCATGGGTGATCCAGGTCTTGTTGCCAGTCACCAGCCAGTCGTCGCCGTCGCGGACCGCGCGGGTGCGCAGGCTGCCCAGGTCCGACCCGGTGTTCGGCTCGGTGAAGACCGCGGTGGGCAGGATTTCCCCGCTGGCGAGCTTCGGCAGCCAGTGCGCCTTCTGTTCCGCCGTGCCGCCGCACAGGATCAGTTCGGCGGCGATCTCGCTGCGGGTGCCAAGGCTGCCCACCCCGATATAGCCGCGCGACAATTCCTCGCTGACCACCACCATCGAGGCTTTCGACAGGCCGAGGCCGCCGAATTCCTCGGGGATGGTCAGGCCGAACACGCCCAGATCGGCAAGCTCGCGGATGATCTCCATCGGGATCAGTTCGTCCTTCAGGTGCCAGTCGTGGGCATGGGGCACCACCCGGTCGTCGGCAAAGCGGCGGAACTGGTCGCGGATCATTTCCAGTTCGTCGCCCAGCCCAGAGGCGCCAAAGGTCGCCCGGCCGTGGTTGTCGCGCATCAGCCGCACCAGCCGCGCCCGCGCCGCCGGGCTGTTGCCCGCCGCGATCAGCCGCGCAGCCTCGGGCCCCGGCGTCCAGGCGGTGTCCAGATCGGCAAGCCGCGCCACCTCGTTCTGGCTCATCGGGATGCCGCCGGCGATCTGCGCCAGATATTCGCCAAAGCCCAGTTGCAGGATCAGGGCTTCCATTTCGCCAAAGGCACCGGTCTCGGAGACGCGGCCCGCCCAGGCCCGCAACTGGCGCAACGCCTCGACATAGGTTGCCAGCCACGACAGCCCGTGCGCGGCGAACTGATGTTCCTCAAGCAGCGCCGCCGACGGCTTGCCATCGCGGCTGGTGCGTGCCCTGACCGCCGCCCGCGCCCGTTCCATCAGCGCCTCGATCTCGGGCAGCGTTGCCGCTGTCAGGTCCAGAAGATCGGGAAATAGGGCGGTCTTCGGCATTTCAACCCCGTCGTGCGCCATGAATCGGCTCCGTTTCTGCATCTGCACTGTCCTAGGCATTTTGCAGTCGCAGCGCAATATTAATTCGCAGTCGCCATGATTTTCGTTCGTTTATGACCGGCGCGCTTCCCCCGCCGTCAGGCCCCGGAGCGCCGCGCCGCGCTGGCGGCCAAGGGAAAGACCTTGGCCGGATTGAGCAGCCAGCGCGGATCGAACACGTCCTTGACCCGCATCTGCGCCTCGAGATCGGCCGCCGAGAACTGCACCGCCATCAGGTCGCGCTTTTCGACCCCCACCCCATGTTCGCCGGTCAGGCAGCCGCCGGCCTCGACGCACAGTTTCAGGATCGCCGCGCCGAAGGCTTCGCAGGTTTCCAGGTCACCCGGCTTGTTGGCATCGTAAAGGATCAACGGATGCAGGTTGCCGTCGCCGGCGTGAAAGACATTGGCGACCCGCAGGCCGAAATCCCGGCTCATGGCGCCGATCCGGGCCAGCACCTCGGGCAGGGCCGATACCGGGATCACGCCATCGAGGCACATGTAGTCGCCGAGTTGCCCCATCGCCCCGAAGGCGGCCTTGCGGCCCAGCCAGATGCGGGCACTTTCCGCCTCGGTCCGGCTTTCGCGCAGTTCGACCGGATCGTGCCCTTCGGCGATCCTGCGGATCAGCGCCATCTGCGCCTCGATCTCGGCGGGGCTACCCTCGACCTCGACGATCAGCAGCGCCTCGCAATCCGGGTAGCCGGCCTGGGCGAAGGCCTCACAGGCGCGGATGCAGGGACGGTCCATGAATTCGATGGCCACCGGCAGCACCCCGGCGCGGATGATCCCGGCCACGCAGGCCCCGGCATCCTCGTTCGCGCCGAACCCGATCAGCACCGGGCGCGCCCCTTCCGGGCGGGGCAGGATGCGCAAGGTGGCCTCGGTCACGATGCCCAGCTGACCTTCCGATCCGCAGACCAGACCCAGAAGATCCAGCCCGCGCGCCTCGGCCGCCACCCCGCCCAGTTCGACCACCGTGCCATCCATCAGCACCAGCGTCACGCCCAGCAGGTTGTTCGAGGTGACGCCGTATTTCAGGCAATGCGCCCCACCGGCGTTCATGGCGATGTTGCCGCCGATGGCGCAGGCCAGCTGGCTGGAGGGGTCGGGCGCGTAGAAGAACCCCTGCCCTTCGACCGCCGCCGTCACCGACAGGTTGGTGCGCCCGGCCTCGACCCGGATGAACCGATCGGCCAGGCTGACCTCCAGCACCCGGTTCATCCGGGCGAGCGAGATCACCACCCCGTCGGCGGTGGGCAGGCATCCGCCGGCCAGCGAGGTGCCGGCGCCGCGCGGAATGACCGGCACCCGTTCGCCATGAAGAAAGGCCAGCGCCGCCGCAACCTCGGCGGTGGTGCGGGGCAGGATCACCGCCAGCGGCGGGCAGCGATAGGCGGCCAGCGCGTCGCATTCATAGGCCAGCAGTTCGCGCGGATCGGCGATGACCGCGTCGGCAGGCAGCCGCGCCGCCAACCCCGCGACGATCGCCGCGCGGCGGGCCAGCACCGAGCTGTCTGGAACCGGCATGTCCATGATCGCCCCCGATTGACGCCCGACCGGCGGAATTCTGGATTGCCGGGGGCCGGCTGGCAAGGCAGGATCGGCCCATGACCCTGACCGAACCTTTCCGCGCCCTCAACCCGGCCGACCTTGCGGCGCTGGCGCTGTTGCTACTGGCCTGGTGGGGGATCGGCCATGCCACCGAATATCCGCCGGCCCGCCACCCGTCGGTCAGCGTCCTGATGAAGGACTATCGCCGCGACTGGATGCGCCAGTTCGTCACCCGCCAGCCGCGCATCTTCGACGCCTCGATCATGGACAGTTTGCGGCAGGGCACCAGCTTCTATGCCTCGGCCTGCATGATCGCCATCGGCGGCGGCGTGGCGTTTCTGGGCGACCCGCAAAAGCTGAGCGGCCTGCACGGCGATCTGCCGCTCTTGCAGGGCGGCCCGGCGCTGTGGCAGCTGAAGTTCATCCTGGTCTTGCTGTTCCTGACCAACGCCATGCTGAAATTCGTCTGGTCGCACCGGCTGTTCGGCTACTGCGCGGTGCTGATGGCGGCGGTGCCGAACGACCATGACGCGCCCGACTGCCTGCCCAGGGCGATGCAGGCGGCGGAAATCAACATCCACGCGGCGAAGAACTTCAACCACGGGCTGCGGTCGGTGCATTTTTCGCTGGCGGCGCTGGTGTGGCTGCTGGGTCCACTGGCGCTGGCGGTGGCGACGCTGGCCACGCTTTACGTCACCTGGCGGCGCGAGTTCGCTTCGCATTCCCGCCGGGTGCTCATCGCGCGCCGGGATCTGGTGGAGTAACGGGCCGGCGCGGCCGGCGGCCTTCGGCCAGCCAGGCGCCCAGCATCAGCCCGGCCGCCAGCGCCAGCATCAGCCATTCCGGCAACAGCGGCGACTGGTGCAGGTCGGGTGTGCGGTAGGCGCCGCGCGGCGTGATCCCCAGCCAGCCGCGCCCGACGGCGGGGCGACCGGGGCGCACCAGCCGGACGTCGGGCACACCATCCTCAAGCCATAGCGCCCCGCCGTTCGCCGCGGCGGTCAGCGGCTCCAGCAGCGCGGTCGTCGGCGTGGCATCGGCATATTCGCGCGGGCTGGCGCTTCCCAGCGCGAAGACGCCCTGCAGGTCATCCTGCTGCATGTGGTAAAGCCCCGGCCCCGGCGCCTGCCAATCGGCGCTGTAGCGGCCGGGCGAGCGTTCGGCCAGCGGCAGACGGCTGACTGCGCCATCCGGGCCGGTGATTGTGACCTCGCGCGGCTTGTCGGTCAGCGACCGGCGGGTGATCGTCACCCGGTCGCCCTTGATGGTGGCGCTCAGCGCCTCCTCCTCCAGATCGGGCTCCTTCATCATCCAGTGGGCCAGCCGGCGCAGCAGTTCCTGCTGCGGCCCGCCGCCCTCGAATCCGCGCGACCAGAGCCAGGCCTGATCCGAGGCCAGAAGCGCCACCCGCCCCTTGCCTTCGCGGTTGAGGATCAGCAGCGGCCGCCCTTCGGGGCCTTCCATCACCACCTGCCCGCGCGGGCGCGCCAGCTCGATATAGCGCAGCCACCGGCCCCAGGGCGGCGCCGATGCCGGCCTGTCGGCGATGCCGCCGGCCCCTGCGCTGCCCATCAGCGTCTCAAGCCCCGCCGTCACCGGATGGCGGTGGCCAAGCTCGGACACCTTTGGCGTAAAGCCGCCCTCGACCACCCGGCTGGTCGGTTCCGCCGGCAGCGCCTGGCCAAGCCCGGAATAGTAAAGGCTTTCCGCCGAGGCGAATTCCGGCCCCGCCGCCACCAGGACCGCGCCCCCGCCTTCGACGTAGGCGCGGATATTGTCCAGATATTCGGGTTGAAGGATTCCGCGCTGCGCATAGCGATCAAAGATGATCAGGTCGAACTGGTCGATCTTTTCAACGAACAATTCGCGTGTCGGAAAGGCGATCAGCGACAGCTCGCTGACCGGCACCCCGTCTTCCTTGTCCGGCGGACGCAGGATGGTGAAGTGGACCAGATCGACGGCGGCGTCCGACTTCAGCAGGTTGCGCCAGGTGCGTTCGCCGGCATAGGGCTCGCCCGACACCAGCAGCACCTTCAGCCGGTCGCGCACGCCGCCAACCTGAACCACCGCCACGTTGTTGCGCCCGGTCAGCTCGTCCGCCGTCTCGGGGATCGAGATCTGGACGACGTTCGCCCCGGCATGGGCCAGCGTCAGCGGCAGTTCCATGTCCTGGCCGGGGATGACATCGGTGGTCACCGCCGGGGCGCCGTCGATCGAGACGCTGACCGCCACGGGCCGGCCTTTTTCGCCGGCGGGCAGGCCGCCCAGCTCGTCGATCCTCAGCCCGATCTTGGTTTCCTGGCCGATGATGCCGAAGGCCGGGGCGCGGGTGATGTGCAGCCGCCGGTCCCAGTCGGCGCGGTGGCCGGTGACCAGCTGCGTCAGAGGCGCGGACGGAGGCAGCTTCAGATCGGCGTCGGCCACCTGCCCGTCCGACAGGATGATGGCGCCAGCCAGCCGGTTCTCGGGCACCTCGGCCAGCGCCCGCGCCAGCGCGCCCACCGCCAGGGTCCCGCCATCGTCGGTAGCATCGGCCACGCCGACCCGCCGCAGTTCGACGTTGGGAAGGGCGGCGATACGCGCGGCCAGCGCGTCCGCCGCCGCCTTCGTCGTCTCGGCCCTGTCGCCGATCCGGTTCGAGGCGCTGGTGTCGGTCAGCATCACCACCACATCCTTCAGCGGAATGCGGGTTTCGGTGCGCAGGACCGGCCCTGCCAGCGCCAGCACCAGCGCGGCCCCCGCCAGCAGCCGCAGCCACCAGCTGCCCAGCCCGCGCCAGGCGGCGAGCGCCACGATCGCCAGCGCCAGCCCACCCAGAAAGCCAACCAGCGGCCAGGACAGAAGCGGCACGAAGGCCAGCGTGGTGGCCGCCCCGGTCATTGGCCCAGCCTTTCCAGCAGGGCCGGCACATGGACCTGGTCGGACTTGTAGTTGCCGGTCAGCACATGCATCACCAGATTGACGCCGAACCGATAGGCCAGTTCGCGCTGCCGTTCGCCCGCGACCCCGCGCCCGACCGGCATCAGCGGGTTGCCATCCGCATCGATGGCCCAGGCCGCCGCCCAATCATTGCCGCCGATCACCACCGGCGTCACCCCGTCGTTCAGGTTGCGGAACGGCATTCCCGCCGCCTGTTCGGCATCGGGCGGCGGAGCCTCGGCCCAGACCGGGTTTCCGGCGTAGCGTCCGGGGAAATCGTCAAGCAGGTAGAAGGCGCGGGTCAGCACATGGTCATGCGGGATCGGCGCCAGCGGCGGAATGTCCAGCGCCGCCGCCAGTTCCTGCAACCGCCGGGCTTCGGGGCTGCTGCCGGGGGGCGTCGCGCCGTCGGCATCGCGGGTGTCGAACAGGATCAGCCCGCCGGTGTGCAGAAACAGGTTCAGCCGCCGGTAGGCGGTAGCGGAGGGCAGCGGCTCATTCGCACTGACCGGCCAATAAAGGAAGGTGTAGACCGACAGGTCGTCCTTTTCGGGATCGACGCCGACCGGCGCGCCGGGCTCGACCGAGGTGCGCTGGGTCAGGACCATCGACAGGCCGGCCAGCCCCGCCTGCGCCTCGCCGTCCAGCGCCGGGTCGCCGGTCAGCACATGGGCCAGGATCATGCCGCCGGCCGAGGCGATCAGCCTTTGGTCGTCGGTTGCCGTGGCGTCCTGCGCCAACGTCGGTCGCGGCGCTGTCAGGGCCAGCGCAAGGGCGGCGGCCAGACCGGCAAGCGCCAGCGCCGCCCGCCGGCGCGGCGGCGCGATCCGCCCGCCGGCGATCAGCGTCGCCAGCCCTTCGGCCGCCAGCAGCAGCAGCGCCAGCCCCAGCGCCGGGCCTTTCAGCGATTGTTCCTGGCCGCCCTCGCTCGACAGCAGGGTCACCGAGGCGGGCCAGCGCATCGGCGCCAGCGTCGCCCCGGCCCGAAGCACGTTCACGCTGGCCCGCCGTTCGCCCGCCCGGTAGAGGCCGGGCGGCATGTCGGGGCCGACCGGCGCCTGCCCGAGCCGTTCGCCCGCCACGCCCGCCAGCCCATCGGCCGGTTTCAGGCGGCCATAGCCGTCAAGCTGGCGTTCGGCGGTCCAGACCGTGCCCTTCAGGTCGGCAGCGCGTTCGCGGCCCGGCAGGCTGGAAATCGCCAGCCGGTCGAGCATGCGCACGAACAGGCCCGACAGCGGCAGATTCGACCAGTCGGCGCTGGCAGTGACGTGAAAGAGCACGATCCGCCCCTTGCCCAGGCTGGCTTCGGTCACCAGCGGCGTGCCGTCCTCAAGCGAGGCGATGGTATGGTCGGCAAGGTCGGGGCCGGGTTCGGCCAGCACCTGGGTGCGCACGGTGACATCGGCGGGGATCGGCAGACCGGCGAAGGGCGAGCCATCGGCAAAGGGCCCGAGCTGGTGAGGATGGTCCCAGCTCATGCTGCCGCCGGTAGCCCGGTCGCCGGGGCGCAGCGCCACCGGCAACAGCGGGTCGGCAGGCGCGTCCGGCCCGACCGCCGCCGCCAGCCGCGGCCCGGCGAACCGCACCAGAAGGCCGCCCTTTTCCACCCAGCCGGCCAGCGCCTGCGCCTGATCCTCGGGCAGGTGGGCGACATCGGCAAGGATGATGACCTGCGGCGCGGCGGGCAGCAGGTCGGCCAGCGTGCCCTCGACCAGATCGGCCCCCGGCCGCAGCGCCTGGCGCAGGTAGTGGATGGGCGACAGCAGCTCCAGCCCCTCGCGCGGGGCGGCGGCTTCGGCGATGCCGACCTTGCGCCGCTTCAGCGCATCGTCGGCCAGCACCACTGCCCCGGCCGAGGCGTGCCCCGCGATCTCGATCCGGGTCAGGCGGTTGCGCAGTTCCTGCGGCAGGGCCAGCGTCACCGGAACCGAATTCGCCCCTGCCGCCAAGGTTGCCGGCTGCCGGGCAAATTCGCGTTCGACCCCGGCCGGGTCCGGCCCATAGGCAACCAGCGTCGCCTCTTGCGCCGGACCACCGGCCGGACGCAGAAGCGTGGTCGCCACCCCGTCGGCGGCCATCACGGGCGTCGTCAGCGCCAGGGGGCCGGCCGGACCCTCCAGCACCCGGACCGGGCCATGCGCCATCAGCGCCGCCAGAAGCCCCGCGCGCCCGTCGCGCGCCAGCCCGTCCGAGAGCCAGAGCGTTTCGAACCGCCCGGCCGGAAGCGCGGCCGCCAGGGCCGCCATCCGCGCTGCCGGCGGCTCCCACGCCGCGGGTTCAAGCGCGCTCAGCCGATTCAGAACCGGACCCGCCGGGCCGAAGGTCGGGGCCGGCGCGGCGGAAGCGTCGGACAGGCTGACGAGCGCCAGCGGGCGGCCCGCCGCATCGGCTGCGCTGGCCTCGGACAAAAGCCGTTCGCGCAGGCGCGGCCATTGGTCGGCATTGGCCCAATCGGCGTCGGCCAGGATCAGCAGCGGCCCCTGCCCGGCTGCCGATGGGCCAGCGGGGTTGCGGACCGGACCGGCGAAACCCAGGATCGCCAGCGCCAGCGCCGCCATGCGCAGCAGCAAGAGCCAGGGTGGCGTGCGGGCGCTGGCCGCATCCTCGTCGGTCAGCCCCAGAAGCAGCGCCACGCCGGGAAAACGGCGCACGACCGGGGCCGGCGGCAAGAGCCGCAGCAGAAGCCAGATCAGGGGCAACAGCAGCAGCGCCCACAAAAGCCACGGCGTCGAAAAACCGACGGCGGACAGGAATGGGGGCAAGAGACCGCTCACCACCCCTGCTCCAGCGCCTGACAGAGCCACAAGAGCGCCGCCTGAGCCGGCCGGTCGGTCCGGTGGG
Source organism: Paracoccaceae bacterium (assembly GCA_046348855.1). Taxonomy (GTDB): domain Bacteria; phylum Pseudomonadota; class Alphaproteobacteria; order Rhodobacterales; family Rhodobacteraceae; genus TMP-24. The sequence continues at coordinate 88,953 of JAXMDK010000008.1, forward strand.
TGCCGAAGACCCAGCCGGTGATCCGCGCCAGATGTTCCAGCTGGTCGCGCCGCCCGGCCAGACGGTTCAGGTAGCGCGCCCTCAGGCTCGCGGCCTCCTTGGTCTCATGGCTCAGCACCCCGCCCATGCTTTCAAAGATCGCCCGCCCGGCGAAGGGAAAATCCTCTTCCGCCGGGTCCAGAACCTGCATAAGCACGCCCCCGACCCCACGGTCCGCGGCGGCCAGGACGGTCCGTTCGATCGTCTCCCACCCGGCGAAGAAGTCCGACAGGAACAGCGCCCGCGCCCCCGACAAAAGCGCCTGCGCCTTCGGGGCGGCGAAATCCTCGGCCGGTGCGGTGGCGGAAAGGATCTCGGCCAGCCGGGTGATCTGCGCGCCGCCGGCGCGTGGCGGTAGGCTGCCGTCGGCCAGCCCGATGCGTTCGCCGCCACGTTCCAGCAGGATCGCCGCCGCCAGCGCGAGAAGCCGGGCGCGGTCGGCCTTGGACTGCGGCTGGCCCGGCGAGCGATAGGTCATCGACGCCCCGTCGTCGGCCCAGATCTGCACCGACTGCACGGCCTGCCATTCCCTTTCGCGCAGAAAGGCCTGGTCCGACCGTGCCGAGCGCCGCCAGTCGATCTGGCGGGCCTCGTCGCCGGGCAGGGCGGCGCGGTATTGCCAGAACTCCGCCCCTGGCCCGGTCCGCCGCCGCCCGTGCCCGCCGGTCTGGACCGCCGCCGCCAGATGGCGCGCCGCCGCCAGAAGTGCGGGCAGGGGTCCGGCCAGCAGTTCGGCCTGGTGGCGCAGCGCGTCGGGCGCCGCCAGATGGGCGGCAGGCGTCACGCCGCCGCCGCGCGGGTCAGGGCCGCCGTCCGTTCCTGGATCAGCTCGCCCAGCGTCTCGCCGCGCGCCCGCGCCGCGTAGGACAGCGCCATGCGGTGGATCAGCACCGGCTGCGCCAAGGCCGCCACATCCTCGACCGAGGGCGCCAGCCGCCCGCCCAGCAACGCCGCCGCCCGGACCGCCAGCATCAGCGCCTGCGCCGCGCGCGGCCCAGGCCCCCAGACCACCGACTGCCGCACCCGGTCCGAGGCCGAGGGATCGTCCGGCCGGAAGGCGCGCACCAGATCGAGGATCACCTCGACCACCCGCTCGCCGACCGGCATCCGCCGGACCAGAGCCTGCGCCGCGATCAGCCCGCCCGCGTCGAACACCGGCGTCACCTCGGATGTTTCGGCCCCGGTCGTGGCCAGAAGGATGTCGCGTTCGGTGGCGCGGTCGGGATAGCCCACATCGATCTGCACCAGAAAGCGGTCAAGCTGCGCCTCGGGCAGCGGATAGGTGCCTTCCTGCTCGATCGGGTTCTGGGTGGCGAGCACATGAAAGGGCGCGCCCAGCGGCCGGTGCTGGCCCGCCACCGTCACCCGCCGCTCCTGCATGGCCTGCAACAGCGCCGACTGGGTGCGCGGGCTGGCGCGGTTGATCTCGTCCGCCATCAGAAGCTGGCAGAAGACCGGCCCTTCGATGAAGCGGAAACTGCGGGCGCCGGCGGCGGTCGTCTCCAGCACCTCGGAGCCCAGGATGTCGGCGGGCATCAGGTCGGGGGTGAACTGCACCCGCCCCGCCTTCAGCCCCATGACCTGCGACAGCGTGTCGACCAGCATGGTCTTGCCCAGCCCCGGCACGCCGACCAGCAGCCCGTGGCCGCCGCACAGAAGCGCGCTGAGCGCCAGGTCGACAACCTGCGGCTGGCCCAGGAACTGCCGCCCGATCATTGCCCTGGCCTGCGCGATCCGCGCACCCAGCACCTCGATTTCCCCGACCAGATCGGCGTTGTCGGCCATGATCCTGTTCCTTCGCCTTGCTACCAGGCAGCATAAAGGCAGAATATGGTGCCGACACCAACCGGCAAATCCCAGAAGGACAATTCCTTGTGACAGTTTCGGCGGAAAATCTCGCGGCGGCGGCAAAGGCGGCGGGCAAGAAGGGGCCACCGCCCGTCCATCTGTGGAACCCGCCCTTCTGCGGCGATCTCGACATGGAAATCCGCCGCGACGGCACCTGGTGGTATCTGGGCACACCGATGGGCCGGATGGGGCTGGTCAAGCTGTTTTCGTCGATTCTGCGCAAGGATGGCGAGGATTATTTCCTTGTCACCCCGGTCGAGAAATGCGGCATCCGCGTGGTGGATGCGCCGTTCGTCGCCACCGATTTCCGCGCCGAAGGCCAGGGCCGCGACCAGGTCCTGACCTTCACCACCCATGTCGATGACGAAGCCGTGGCCGGCCCCGACCATCCGATCCGCGTCGTGCGCGACCCCGCGACCGGCGAGCCTTCGCCCTATGTCCACATCCGCGCCAACCTCGAGGCGCTGATCGACCGCAAGACCTTTTACCGGCTGGTCGACCTGTGCTGCCACGAGCCGGTCGATGGCGAAAGCTGGTTCGGCCTGTGGTCGTCGGGCCGATTCTTTCCGGTGATCCCGTCGGCGGACCTGCCCTGATGCCGCGCTTCGCCGCCAACCGGACGTTCTCTTTACTGAACTGCCTCTGATGGACCGTTTCGCCGCGGCCAAAGCGGCGGGGTTCGACGGGGTCGAGGTGCCAAACCTGTCGCTTCAGTTCGACGCCTACCATGCGCACCGCATCACCGGCGACGCGCTGGCCGCATGGGGTCGGCACGGTCACCGCGCCGCCCATGTGCAGATCGCGGGCTATCCGGGCCGGCGCGAGCCTTTGGACGGGGCCATCGGCTATCCGGCCTTTTTCGCACAGCTGGACGCCGACGACTATCGCGGCCGGGTTTCGGCGGAGTACGACCCCGCCGCCGGCATGGCCGACGGGCCGGGCTGGATGAATCAGCAGACCTGACCGGCGCAGCCGGCGCCCGCCCGCTCGACCTCAAAGGTCGTGTGGGCCAGGCCGAAGGCCGCCTCCAGCCGCGCCTTGACCCGGGCCAGCACCTCGGCGGCGTCGGCGCCGGCTCCCAGCACCAGATGCGCCTCGAGCGAGGTGCGCCGTTCGTCGATCTGCCAGAGATGGACGTGATGCACGCCTTCGATCCCGGCCTCGGCGCGGATCACCGCCTGCACCGCGCTCTCGTCGATGTGCACCGGCGCGCCCAGCATCAGGATGCGGATCACCGGGCCGATTTCCTGAAAGCAGTGCCACAGGATCCAGACCGAGATCAGCAGCGTGATCGCCGGATCGGCCAGCCGCCAGCCGAAGCGCATGACCAGCAGCCCGCTGACGATGACGGCAAGCGAGGTTCCCGCGTCCGACAGGTTGTGCAGGAAGGCCGCGCGGATGTTCACGCTGTCCTTCGACAGGCGGTAGGTCAAAAGCGCGGTCAGCCCGTTGATGACCAGCGCCAGGGTTGCCAGCACCACCACGATGCCGCCCTGGACCGGCGGTGGGTCGATCATCCGTTCGATGGCAGCGTATCCCAGCCAGATGCAGATGACGATCAGCGTCGTGTAGTTCACCAGCGCGGCGACGACCTCGGCGCGCGCATAGCCGAAGGACATGGCCGGGGTCGCCGGCCGCCGTGCGATCCGCCGGGCGGCGAAGGCGATGATCAGCGCCAGCGCGTCCGACAGGTTGTGCATGGCGTCGGCGATCAGCGCGACCGACCCGGCGATCACGCCCCCGACGATCTGCGCCGCGGTCAGCACCAGGTTGGTCAGGACCGCCCCGGCAACCTGCCAGTCGCCCTTGCCTTCGATCCCGTGGCTGTGGCCGTGATGGGCATGGCCCGCGCTATGCCCGTGATCATGCGGGTGGTCGTGGTGGTGATCGTGGTCATGCTGCGTCATCGCTGTCTTTTCGTCCTTGCGGCCAACCGACGCCGCCGTCAGTGCGCCTCGGCCCAGTTGGCGCCCTGCCCCGCGTCCACCGTCAACGGCACGTCGAGATGCACCGCCGGATGGGCGGCGCCCTCCATAACCTCCCTGGCGGTGGCGATAAGGCGGTCGACGGCGCCTTCCTCGACCTCGAACAGCAGTTCGTCATGCACCTGCAACAGCATGGTCGCCGGCAGGCCCGCCAAAGCCTTCGGCATGCGGATCATCGCGCGGCGGATCACGTCGGCCGCCGCCCCCTGGATCGGGGCGTTGATCGCCGCGCGCCGGGCGAAACCGGCCGCCGGGCCCTTGGCGTTGATTTCGGGCGTGTGGATCTTGCGGCCGAACAGCGTCTGCACATGGCCGTTGGCCTTGGCGAAGGCGATGGTGGCGTCCATGTATTCGCGGATGCCGGGGAACCGTTCGAAATAGGTGTCGATGAAGGCCTGTGCCTCGGCGCGCGGGATGCGCAGGTTCCGCGCCAGCCCAAAGCCGGAAATCCCGTAGATCACCCCGAAATTGATCGCCTTGGCCCGCCGCCGGACCATCGGGTCCATCCCCTCGACCGGGACGCCGAACATCTGGCTGGCGGTCATCGCGTGAATGTCGATCCCGTCGCGGAACGCCTGTTTCAGCGCCGGTATGTCGGCGACATGGGCAAGGATGCGCAGTTCGATCTGGCTGTAGTCGAGGCTGACCAGCCGCATTCCCGGCCCGGCCACGAAAGCCTCGCGGATCTTGCGGCCCTCGTCGCTGCGCACCGGGATGTTCTGCAGGTTCGGGTCGGTCGAGGCCAGCCGCCCGGTGTTGGCCCCGGCGATGGAATAGGAGGTATGGACCCGCCCGGTATCGGGATGGACATGGTCCTGCAGCGCATCCGTATAGGTGGATTTCAGCTTGGAGATCTGCCGCCAGTCCAGCACCCGAGCCGCCAGATCCGAGGCCACGCCCAGCTCGACATTGCCGGCAATGTCCTCCAGCACATCGGCGCCGGTGGCATAGGCGCCGGTCTTGCCCTTTTCGCCGCCCGGCACCTGGAACTTGTCGAACAGGATCTCGCCCAGCTGCTTGGGCGACCCCACGTTGAAGGGCTGGCCGGCCAGGTCCTGGATGTCGGCCTCGAGCCCGGCCAGCTTCTGGGCGAAGGCGTTCGACATGCGCGACAGCACCGCCTTGTCCACCCGGATGCCGGCCATCTCCATGTCGGCCAGCACCGGCACCAGCGGCCGTTCCAGCGTTTCATAGACGGTGGTCACCTGGGCGCGGTGCAAGTCGGGCTTGAAGGCCTGCCACAGGCGCAGGGTTACGTCGGCGTCTTCGGCGGCATATTTCACCGCCTCGTCGACCGGCACCTGATCAAAGGTGCGCTGCGCCTTGCCCGTGCCCAGCAGCGATTTGATTTCAATGGGCCGGTGGCCGAGATAGCGGTCCGACAGCCCGTCCATCCCGTGATTGTGCAGGCCCGAATACATCGCGTAGGACATCAGCATCGTGTCGTCGATGGGTGCCATGCGGATGCCGTGGCGCGCAAGGATCTTCCAGTCGTATTTCACGTTCTGGCCGATCTTCAGCACCGCATCGTCCTGAAGCAGCGGCTTCAGCGCCGCCAGCACCGCGTCGAGCGGCATCTGCCCTTCGACCAGCGCCGACGAGCCGAACAGGTCGCCACCGCCCTGGCGGTGACCCAGCGGGATATAACAGGCCTGCCCCGGCACCACCGACAGGGAAATCCCCACCAGTTCGGCGCGCATCTCGTCAAGGCTGGTGGTTTCGGTGTCGATCGCCACATAGCCCCGCTCGCGCGCCAGCGCGATCCAGCGGTCAAGGGCGGCAAGGTCGCGGACGCATTCGTAGGCCGCATGGTCGAAGGGCGCGGCGGCGGGCAGGGCGGCGGTCGGTGCCGCCTCTGGCGCGGTCTTGGCGGCGGGCGCATCGGGCTGGGCCGGCATCTCCACTTTCAGCGCATCGGCGACGCGCTTGGTCAGGGTGCGGAACTCCATCCGGGTCAGGAAGTCCATCACCGGCCCGGCGTCCGGGGCCTGAACCTCCAGATCCTCCAGCGCGGCCTCGACCGGCGCATGGGCGTCCAGCGTCACCAGCCGCCGGGAAATGCGGATCAGGTCGGCGTTCTCGACCAGCGCCTGGCGGCGCTTTTCCTGCTTGATCTCGCCGGCCCGCGCCAGAAGCGTGTCGAGATCGCCATATTCGTTGATGAGGAGCGCCGCGGTCTTCATCCCGATCCCCGGCGCACCGGGCACGTTGTCGACCGAATCCCCGGCCAGCGACTGGACATCGACCACCTTTTCCGGCGGCACCCCGAACTTCTCGACCACCTCGTCGCGGCCGATGCTGCGGTTCTTCATCGCGTCGAACATGGTGACGCCGCCGCCCACCAGCTGCATCAGGTCCTTGTCCGAGGAAATGATCGTCACGTCACCCCCGGCCTCGGTCGCGCGGCGGGCGAGGGTGGCGATGATGTCGTCGGCCTCGTAGCCTTCCATCTCCAGGCAGGCGACGTTGAAGGCGCGCGTTGCCTCGCGGGTCAGGGGAAACTGCGGGCGCAGGTCTTCGGGCAGCTCCGGCCGGTTGGCCTTGTACTTGTCATAGATGTCGTCGCGGAAGGTCTTCGAGGAATAATCGAAGATCACCGCGAGGTGCGTCGGCCCGTCCTTGCCGCGGTTGGCCTGCAATTGCCCCCAGAGCATGTTGCAGAAGCCCGCCACCGCGCCGACCGGCAATCCGTCCGACTTGCGGGTCAGGGGCGGCAAGGCATGGTAGGCGCGGAAGATGAAGGCCGACCCGTCGATCAGGTGCAGGTGGCAGCCCTTGCCGAATGTCATGTGACGCGCCTCCCGCTTCGTCCGTGCCGGCGGGGGCGCTGCCCCCGCGCCCCCGGGATATTTCGGGACAGAAAGTGATGGGCGCCACTTTCTGTCGGAAAACATCCTCGGGGGTGAATTGCCCCCTCAGGGGGCAAGAGGGGGCAGACAGCCCCCTTCCCTTAGCCCTTCAGCTTTTCGATGAAGTTCTCGTGGACATATTTCTTGTCGCAATAGCCGCATTCGACCACGCCGGTTTCATGCGGCACCGCCAGCCAGACCCGCGGATGGCCCAAGGCACCCTCGCCGCCGTCGCAGGCGATCTTCCAGACGTTGATGACTTCGGTTTCGGGCGCGGGGATCGGCATGTCAGGCTCCGTTCTGTCTTGGTGGCCCGGTCGGGCGTCGGCGGGCATCATAGAGATGACGCCGGCCGGGGCAAGTCCGCGCCGGCCCTAACGGGCGAGGAGCGGCCCCAGCACCCGGCCGCCGAGGATGTGCAGGTGGTAATGCGGCACTTCCTGCAGGCCGTGGGCGCCGGCGTTGGAAATCGTGCGGTAGCCCTGCCCGCCGTCGCCCGGCCCGACCCCGACGATCCGGCAGACCTCGGCGCAGGCGCGGTGGAAATCGGCGATCTCCTCGGCCGGGGCCTCGGCGGCGAAATGGTCGAAGTTCACATAGGCGCCCTTCGGCACCACCAGCACATGCACCGGCGCATGCGGACGGATGTCGTGGAAGGCCAGCGTATGGGCGGTCTCCAGCACCGTCTTGTTGGGGATTTCGCCGCGCAGGATGCGGGCGAAGATGTTGTCGGGGTCATAGACGTAGCTCATGGGACACCTCAGTCGGAATAAAGATGATCGGCCGTCACAATGGCCTGGGCCGCATCGGACCGGACCGACAGGAACCGGGCCATCGTCCCGGCATTCTCGTCGGCCGGCGCCTGTTGGCGGATGCGGAAGACGCCGGGCAGGCCGGCGTCGCGGATGCGGTCGCTTTCAAAGCGCACGTCGAAGCGGATGGTGGGCAGGAGCTGTTCCATCGTGCCTTCGGCGAGGCTGCCGCCCGCCAGCCCGACCCGCCGCGCGTGGCCGGTCAGGTAGTCGTCGGAAAAGTCGCAGGTCACTTCCAGCAGCCGCACCTCGGCGCGGTCGGCGTAGAAATCGCGGATCAGGTCGAAATCGGACGTATCGAGGCAGATCACCAGCCGGTTCGAGCCGAAATGTTCGAACAGCATCCTGAGCAGCGACCGGCGATGGCGGGTGCGCTTGGCCAGTGTCGACTGGATGCCGCCGAGGTCGGGCAGGTCGGTCCCTTCCTCGTTGAACAGATACTCGACCGCCGGAATATCGGTCTGCCGGCGGATCGCGGCGACCAGGCGCTTGGCCACGTGCCATTTCTTGCAGGCGACGATGTAGAGCGTGCGGTCATGGCCCATCGTCGCCTCCGCCTCCCAGAAGCGGGGGGCAAAGCGGCGCCCGACCCGGCCGCGCCCGGTCAGGAACCCCAGAAGCCGGCGCCCGTCGCCGGCGATCTCGAACCGGGCCTCGGCCTCGCCGTAAAGCCGGCCCAGCCTTTCCTTCAGGTCGGCCGCCTGGGCGCTGATCTTGCGGGCGAACAGATAGTCCTGCGACAGCAGGTAGTCGTAATGGTCGTTGTAGAAGGTCTGCGGCATCCCGTAGTCGGTGAACAGCAGGAAGGTCAGCGTCCGCGACCGGATCTCGCGCCCCGGAACCAGGTGGCGGACGACGGTCTGGAAAAAGGTTTCGTCGGGAATCCAGGTGGTGCGGAAGAACCGCATCACGTCGGGCCGCGCCTTGCAGAAGGCCAGCACCTTTTCGATGGTCCGGCGGCGCAGACACCACCACTGGCTGCCGATCATGATCTGCAGGTCGGCAGGGATCTGGCGGGCCAGGCCCAGCCGGCGCTGCAGCGACAAGCCGCCATAGAACAGCCACTTGCGGCCGCGCTCGTTGAAGAAATGCCGGTAGATCAGGCGCTCTTCCTTGATACCGGTGCGGATCCAGTCGCTGTCGAAGAAATCGAAGCTTTCGATATAGTCGCAATCCTCGCGGTCGAGGTAGTCATGGGCAAAGCGGGCCGACTTGATCGGCATGCAGTCGCCCGACATCATGTAGAAATGCGTCGCCTGCGGAAAGGCCGCCACCGCCGCCCGCACCCCCTCCAGCGAGGCCGCCACCAGACTCCATTCCCCCCAGCCGCAGCGCAGGCGCCGGCGGGCGAAGGTCACGCGCGGATTGCCGTCCAGCGCCGCCCGGATCGCGCGATAATCGGCCCCCGCCGCCCGGCGGTCGAAGTGGATGGCGACGAAATCCCCCGCCGCGGTCAGCCGCTCGGCCTGGCGGACGATGCCGGCCGGGTCCTTGTGGCACAGCAGGATATATGCAATTTCAGCCATAGGTTGCGCATTCGGCCTGCAACGGTCTTTTGGCGTTGATAACTGCAAGCGCCGTTGCAATGACAGTGTTTCTTTTTTCCGCAGCCGATATTTGTTGCCTAGATTGTGTCAGCTACCAAAGGACGATTGTGATGGGGTTTCCCGGAACCTGGATGACCGAAAGCCAGAGCCTGGTCTACCGGGTGGTGCCGAAATGCGCCTGCTCGACCATCGGGCAGATCATGTTCTATTCCGACCACGGCCGGTTCTTCGACGGCGACATCCATGATGCGACCACGGGCCTGCACAAGTGGGCGCTGGAACCCAGCCAGCGGCTGATCGAGGCCAACGTGAAGGGCCACAAGAGTTTTGCCTTCACCTGCGTGCGCAATCCCTACGCCCGCATCCTGTCGTCGTTCTTCGACAAGATCTGCGGCGTGCAGCGCAACGGGAAACGCTATCGCGGCAACCTGGTGCCGATGCTGATCCAGAAATACGGGATCGACGTCGGCACCCAGGCCAACGGCTTCGAGTTCGACCAGATCGCCAGTTTCCGCCGCTTCCTGCTGTTTGCGCGCGACACGATCCGCTGGCGCCGGCCGATGGAGCCCGACATCCACTGGTCGGCCATGTCTGGCCATATCTCGACCTTCATCGTCAACGGCGGCCGCTACGACCGCATCTTCTTCACCGAAAAGTTCGACGAAGGCATGCAGTCGGTGCTGGACCGGGTGGCGACGCCGGTGCCGATCGCGCTGAAGGACGTGCCGAAGTTCAACGAAAGCGAAGGACACGGGCCGAAGCGCGCCCATCCGGTCAGCGCCTATTTCGACGACCTGTCGCGCCATCTGGTCTGGGAAATCTACAAGAAGGATTTCCAGCTGTTCCGCTACGACTTCGACGACCCCGACAACAAGATGCCGCTGGGCGAGGTCGATCTTGCCGAAGTGCATGCCAAGCTGGGCGATTGAGCCTTCGCAGCTTTTCCCTGCGGCAAATACTCCCGCCGGAGGCTCCGGCAGTCGCCGCTGGCGGTGCGGCCTCAGATCAGCCCTTCGGCGCGGAACAGGCCCTTGACGTCGCAGTCGGGGCGGGCGCCGAAATGGCCGATGACCTCGGCCGCCGCGATGCAGCCCATGCGCCCGGCCGCTTTCAGCCCCTGCCCCGTCGCCAGCCCATACAGGAAGCCGGCGGCGAACTGGTCGCCCGCGCCGGTCGCATCCACCGGCACCACCCGGCGCACCGGCACTTCGGCCCGTTCGTCGCCGCGCAGCAGGATCACGTCCTCGCCCGAGCGGGTGCAGACCACCAGCCCGCAATCTGCCCGCGCCTGCGCCAGCGCCGCCTCCAGATCCTCGGTCTGGTAAAGCGCGCACCATTCGTGGCGGTTGCCGATCACATAGTCCATCTCGTCCCGGACCAGCCGGCGGAAGTCAGGGCGATGGCGGTCGACGCAGAACGGGTCCGACAGGGCGATCCCAGCCTTGCCGCCGCCCCGGTGGCAGGCGGCGGCCGCGGCGCGGAAGGCGGCCTTGCCCTCGTCCTTGTCGAACAGGTAGCCTTCGAGGAACAGGTATTCGCTGGCCTCGACCACCCGTTCGTCCAGATCCGCCGGCCCGAAGTCGGCGCCGGCGCCCAGGTAGGTGTTCATCGACCGTTCGCCGTCGGGGGTGACAAAGATCATCGACCGCGAGGTTGGATGGTCGGCGCCGGCGGCGGGCGGGTTCGGAAAGGCGGTGCCCTCGCCCTCCAGCGACCGGGCATAGAAGCGGCCCAGCGCGTCATCCTTGACCTTGCCGATGAAGGCGGTCTTCAGCCCCAGGTTTCCCAGCCCCGCGAGCGTGTTTCCGACCGATCCGCCGGGGGCCTGGGTCCGGTCCTTCATCGCCGCGTAAAGGGTTTCGCCGCGTTCGCGGTCGACCAGCTGCATGATCCCCTTCTCGATCCCCATCCAGTCGAGGAATTCGTCGTCGCACTGGGTCAGCACATCGACCATCGCATTGCCGATGCCGACAACCTGAAAGCGGTCAGTCAAGGTTCTTCTCCTCGTAGGGGCAGAGATCGCGGATCAGGCAGGCCCGGCAGAGGGGCTTGCGCGCGGTGCAGACATAACGGCCATGCAGGATCAGCCAATGGTGAGCGTGGGCCTGGAATTCGGCGGGCACATGGTCCTCGATGGCGCGCTCGACGGTTTCCACATCCTTGCCCGGCGCGATGCCGGTCCGGTTGCCGACGCGGAAGATGTGGGTGTCGACCGCCTGCGCCGGATGGTGGAACCACATGTTCAGAACGACGTTGGCCGTCTTGCGCCCGACGCCCGGCAGGGATTGCAGCGCCGCGCGCGACGACGGCACCTCACCGCCGTATTCGTCCACCAGTATCTGTGACAGCCGGATGACGTTCTTGGCCTTCTGCCGGTAAAGGCCGATGGTCTTGATATGCTCGATCAGCCCCTCTTCGCCCAGCGCCAGCATCTTCGCCGGGCTGTCGGCCACTGCGAACAGGTTGCGGGTCGCGCGGTTGACGCCCGCGTCGGTCGCCTGCGCCGACAGCGCCACCGCGACCAGCAGGGTGAAGGCGTTCAGATGCTCCAGCTCGCCCTTGGGATGGGCCTCGGCCGCCTGGAAGCGGGTGAATATCTCGCGGATCGTGTGATAGTCGAGTTGGCGCGCCATGCGCCCCTCTTGCCCCGCCGTCTCGGCACGGGCAAGCAAAAAGGAAAGCGCAGATTCCGGGTCGATGCCGTGCGGCGGCGGGCCTAAAGTGCGGGCAAAGGAGATCGCCATGCAGATGGACACGCTGTCGCAGGACTATCACTACCAGGTCATCGCCCGCGCCTTGGCCGAGATCGACGCCGCCGGCGGGCAGGCCCTGTCGCTGGACGATCTGGCGGCGCGGCTGAAGATGAGCCCCGCCCATTTCCAGCGGGTCTTTTCGGCCTGGGTCGGGGTGTCGCCCAAACGCTACCAGCAGTATCTGACGCTCGACCATGCCCGCCGGCTTCTGGCCGACCGCTTCACCGTTCTGGATACCGCACTGGAAACCGGCCTGTCGGGCACCGGCCGCCTGCACGATCTGTTCCTCAGGTGGGAGGCGATGAGTCCCGGCGATTATGCCAGGGGCGGCGCCGGGCTGGAAATCGGCTACGGCTGGTTCGACTCGCCCTTCGGCGAGGTTCTGGCGATGGGCACGACGCGCGGCCTGTGCGGCATGGCCTTTGCCAGCGACTGCGGGCGCGCGGCCGCCCTGGCCGACCTGACCGGGCGCTGGCCCGAGGCCACCTACGGCGAGGCGTCCGAGATGATCGCGCCCTGGGTGGACGCCGCCTTCGGCGCCGGCGGCGAGGCGCGGCTTCTGATGATCGGTGCGCCCTTCCAGATCAAGGTGTGGGAGGCGCTGTTGCGCATCCCGTCCGGGCAGGTCACCACTTATTCGGAACTGGCGCGTGTCACCGGCCATCCGCAGGCGGTGCGCGCCGTCGGCACGGCGGTGGGGCGCAACCCGATATCCTGGCTGATCCCGTGTCATAGGGCGTTGCGAAAATCGGGCGGCCTTGGCGGCTATCACTGGGGCCTGCCGATCAAGCGGGCGATGCTGGCCTGGGAATCGGCGCGCCGCGACGGCAAGGCGGCCTGATCCGGTGGCAAAAACCCGCCGACCGACCCCTCGCCCCAAGATCGTTATTGCCTATCAGGGCCGCGAACCGCAGGTAACTCGCATCATCTGACCGGAGTTACCCCATGCGCTTCAACAAGATCCTTCTCGCCGGCCTGGCCAGCAGCTTCGCGCTGTCGGCCTGCGTCCAGCCCGGCCCCTACGATCCCAACGACCCCAACAAGCGTGCCCGGAACGGTGCACTCATGGGGGCGATGGCCGGCGCGGCGCTTGGCGCGGCCACCGGCGACAGCAACGACAAGACCTCGGACCGGGTGATCGGCGGGGCGTTGATCGGCGGGATGCTGGGGGCGGGCGTCGGCAACATGCTCGACCAGCAGGCGTCGGAGTTGCAGCAGGACATCCGCACCAATGGCGTCCAGATCATCAACGACGGCAACCGCCTGCGGGTGGTGATGCCCGAGGGCATCCTGTTCCCGGTCGACAGCGCCGCCGTCCAGCCCGGCATCATGAACGACCTCTACACGGTCGCCGACAGCCTGAACCGCTATCCCAACACCCATGTCCAGGTCGTGGGTCACACCGACAATACCGGCAGCGCCTCGTACAACCAGGACCTGTCGGAACGCCGCGCGTCGGCGGTGGCCGCGGTGCTGCGGGCCGGCGGCGTGGACGGCGCGCGCATCTCGGCCTACGGGCGCGGCGAAAGCCAGCCTGTCGCGTCGAACCTGACGGCCGCCGGCAAGGCCCAGAACCGCCGGGTGGAAATCGTCATCATCCCGAACTGACGGCCGGAAAGCGGGGCCGCCCGGCCCCGCCGCCCGCCACGAATGCAGAACGCCCGGTCTCGCGACCGGGCGTTTCGCTTTGGTGCCTTTGGGGCGCGATCAGTGCAGCTTGGCCGCGACCTCGCCGATGGCCGCGTCGACCAGCTTTCCACGCTCGACCGCGGTCATCTGCTTGGCGATCAGGTCGCCGGCCGCCGCCACGGCCACGGTGACCGCGCGGTCGCGCACTTCGCGCACCGCCGACGCCTCGGCCGAGGCGATCTGGTCCTCGGCGGCCTTCAGCCGCCGCGCGATCGCCGCCTTCAGATCGACCTTGGCCTGCTCGGCCGCCGCCGTCGCTTCGCGCCTGGCCCCGTCGACGATCGCCGCCGACTGGGCCTGCACCTCTTTCTGCTTCTGCTCGTAGGACGCGAGCAGCGCCTTGGCCTCGTCGTGCAGGGCCTTGGCTGCCGCCAGGTCGCTGCGGATGCCGTCGGCCCGCTTGTCCAGAACCCCGCCCAGAAGGCCCGGCACCCGGAACTTCAGCAGGACCGCCAGGAACAGCAGGAAGGCGATGGAGACGACGAACTCGGTCGAATGCAGCGAGAAGAAGGGCTCGGCCTCTTCGGCGGCGAACGCGGGACCGGCGGCCAGCATCAGGGCGATGGAAAGTCTCTTCATCGTCTCAGCCTTTCATCCGGGCCGCGACCGCAGCCGCAACCGTCTTGGCATCCGTGGTTCCGCCCAGGGCCGAAACGATAGCCTGCGCGGTATCCTTGGCAACCTCGGAAACCGAAGCAACCGCACCGGCGCGGATTTCGTCGATCCGCTTGGCCGATTCCGCGGCGCGGGCGCCGATCTCGGCGTCGGCCTTGGCGGTCGCCTTGTCCAGGTCGGCCTGGATGTCGGCGCGGGCGGCGGCGACGATCTTTGCCGCCTCGGCGCGGGCATCGACCAGCGCCTGCTGATAGGCCGCTTCCGCCTCGACCGCCTTGGCCTTCAGCTTGTCGGCCATTTCCAGATCGCCGGTGATGCGCCCCTGCCGGTCGGCAAGGATACCGCCGATGCGCGGCAGCGCGATCCTGGACAGCACGAGATAGATCACGACCAGCGACATCACCAGCCAGAAGATCTGGTTGGGGAAGGTCGAAAAATCGAGCTGCGGCATCCCCGGCGTGCCGGCCGCGTGGCCCGCCGCCTCGGTGACCTGGCCCTGGGCCATGTCGGTCGCCGTGCTGAGCGTTGTGGTGGTATTTGACATCTCGGCCTCTCTCAAACCCGGATTACACGCCGGACGGGGTCATGCCCCGCCCGGCCGTAAGGATGGTTCGAAAAAGCCTCAGAAGCCTTTTGCGAACATCAGCAGCAGCGCGACGAGGAACGAGAAGATCCCCAGCGCTTCGGCGAAGGCGATGCCGATGAACAGCGTCGCGGTCTGGCCGCCGGCGGCCGACGGGTTGCGCAGGGCGCCCGCCAGGAAGTTGCCGGCAACGTTGCCCACACCGATGGCCGAGCCGCCCATGCCCATGCAGGCCAGGCCAGCGCCGATGTAAGCACCCATTGCAGCGATATCACCTTGCATTGTCGTCTCTCCTTGAGATGGAATTGTGGTGTTTCGGTTGGATCGAAGGTCCGGCCTCAGTGACCCGGATGCAGCGCATCCTTCAGGTACACGCAGGTCAGGATGGTGAAGACGTAGGCCTGGATGAAGGCCACGAGCAGTTCCAGCGCATACATCGCCGTGATCGCCAGAACCGACAGCGGCGTGACCGCATAGCCGATGCCCGACATCAGGATCAGCGGCGCGAAGGCCGCGAACACCTTGATCACCGCGTGGCCGGCCATCATGTTGCCCGCAAGTCGGACAGAGTGGCTGACGGGCCGCACGAAGTAGGAAATCAGCTCGATCACCGCCAGGATCGGCCGCAGCGCCAGCGGCGCGGACGAGACCCAGAAGAGCCCGAGGAAGTGGGTGCCGTTCTTGACGAACCCCAGGATCGTCACGAACAGGAACACCAGAACCGCCATGACCGCCGTCACCGCGATGTGCGAGGTGGCGGTGAAGGCGCCGGGGATCAGGCCGAGGAAGTTCGAGAAGACGATGAAGCAGAACAGCGTGAAGATGTAGGGGAAGTATTTCACCCCGTCATGGCCGGCCACGTCCTCGACCATCTTGTGGACGAATCCGTAGGCCAGTTCGGCCACCGACTGAAGCCGGCCCGGCACCACCGCGCGCTTCGACGTGCCAAGGACGAACAGCACGATCACGCACAGGACCGCGACGCCCATCCACAGCGCCACGTTGGACACCGAGGTCATGTGCAGCACGTCGCCGAACAGCGGCTTGACGGTGAACTGTTCCATCGGATGGAACGTCAGTCCCTGACCCTCAGCTTCGCCCGCCATCTTTGTCCCCTTCGTTCCTGGCGGCCATGGCCGCCGCGTTCTTGTCCTGCAACTCTTTCGCGGTCCGCAGCATCACCCGCACCCCCGCGACAAAGCCCAGCAATGTCAGCCCCACCAGAAAGACCGGCAAAGTCCCGAACAGGACATCCAGCCCATAACCCACAGCCGCACCGATCCCGAGGCCCGAAACCAGCTCGATCACCATGCGCCAGCCCTTGTCGGCGGCGCCGAAATCCTTGACCGCCACCGGCTCTGGCACCGCCGTCTTCTTCAGCGCCGCGATCCGCTGCTCCAGGTCTTTCAGACGGGCGGGATCGGGGCCTTCCTGCATGACGGGCCTCAGCTTGTACGGTCGCGGCAGAACTAGTGGCGCAGCGGGCATGAGTCAACAAGCGATTGCCGTTGGAAATTATCAGATAACCAGTTGAATCATAATGACTTAACTTAATGGCCTTGCGCCCCCCGGCCGTGGCGGCAGCGGCCGCGCGACGCGAAACCGGGTTCGGGGTATATTCAACCTTCCGGTTGACGATCAGCGGCGCCGGGGCGACAAGCAGGCATGACCGCGCCCGCCGACCGACGCCTCGACTTGATCTTCGCCGCGCTCGCCGACCCGACGCGGCGGGCGATCCTGACCATGCTGCTTGAGGATGACATGGCGGTGACCGACGTGGCCGAACCTTTCGCCATGTCGCTGGCGGCGGTGTCCAAGCACCTGCGGACGCTGGCCGACGCCGGCCTGATTTCGCAGGAACGGCGCGGGCGAGTGATCTGGTGCAAGCTGGAACCCGCGGCGATGCGGGCGGCGACGGTGTGGATCGCGGGCTTCGGCCTGTTCGAGGAACTGGACCTCGACGCGTTCGAGCGGTTCCTGCAAGACGAAATGGATGACGAGGACGCCGCCGACGGCGCCGCGCCCGCTACCAGCCCTTCGTCGACGCCTTGAGGTGGGCGAGAAGCTTCTGCACCTTCAGCGTCCGGTGCAGGTCGACGTGGGTGACAAGCCACAGGGCCACTTCCCACTCCGGGCGCGGCGGCAGGACCTCGACAAGGTCGGGGCTTTTCTCGGCCTCGCAGATCGGCAGGAAGCCCAGGCCCACCCCCCAGCGAACCGCGGCCTCGGCCGCCGCCGGTTCCGATGTGCGGTAGCTGACCGCCTCGGGCGGGATCGCGCCGCGCAGCCAGGCGTAGAAGGGCGCCCGCGACTCGGGGTCGTCGCTGCCAACGAACCGGTGCTGGGCCAGTTCGGCCTCGGACTTCGGCAGGCCGTGGCGGTCGGCATAGCTGCGCGCAGCGTAAAGCCCGTTACGCACCGAGACATATTTCTGCACCACGAAATCGGGATCGTCCGGCCGCTTGCCGGCGCGGATCGCCACATGCGCCTCGCCGCTGCTCAGCCGGAACAGCCTGAGGTCGGTCAGGAACCGCACGGTCAGCGCCGGATGTTCGGCCTGGAAGCTGGCGATCGCCGGCGTCAGGATGCGGGCGATGCCCGACACCGAGGTCACGATGATCTCGCCCGACATGGTTTCGCCCTGGCCCTTGATGCGGCTGGCCAGCTGGGAAAAATGCTCGCTCGCCGTCTGGGCCACGTCCAGAAGCGCGCGCCCGGCCTCGGTCGGCGTGTAGCCGCGGGCGTGGCGCTGAAAGAGCCGCGCCCCCAGCCGCGCCTCGAGCGCGTCGATGTGGCGGATGACGGTCGCATGATGGACGCCCAGCACTTCGGCCGCCCCCGATACCGTGCCCATCCGCGCCACCTGGTAGGCAGTGCGGATTTCGTCCCAGCTGTCAAAAGCCATTTCTGTGCACCGATCAACAGACAAGGTGCGATTTCGCATGTTGTGTTCAAAATTGCAATCAACACATATGCCGCACAAGCAAACGGCTTATCAGGGATTTGAACGACATGACCAAAATTCTGCGCATCGACAGTTCGATCAAGGGCGGCGCCTCGGTCACCCGCAAGCTGACCGACGGACTGGTGGCGAAACTCGGTGGCGCCAAAGTCACCGAACGCAATGCCCAGGGCATTCCGCTGATCGACGGGAACTGGGTGGGTGCCGCCTATACACCGGCCGATGCCCGCACCGCCGATCAGGCCGCGCTTCTGGCGCTGTCCGACGAGCTGATCGCCGAACTCAAGGCCGCCGACGCCATCGTCATCGGCGCGCCGGTCTACAACTTCGGCGTCACCGGCCCGCTGAAGGCCTGGATCGACCAGGTCTGCCGGGTCGGCGAAACCTTCGCCTACACCGAAACCGGGCCGAAGGGCCTGCTGGCCGATAAGCCGGTCTATGTCGCCTATGCCTCGGGCGGTGTGCCGATGGGTTCGGCCTATGACTTCTCCTCGGCCTATCTCAAGCAGGTGCTGGGCTTCATCGGCCTGACCAACGTGCAGTTCGTCGCCGCCGAAGGCGTGGCCGCGAACGAAGCCGAGGCCATCGCCCGCGCCAAAGGCCAGATCGAGGCGCTGGCCGCCTGAGCCCGCCCGAAACCGATGCGAATGCGGCCCCGGAGACCTCTTCGGGACCGTTGCCTTTGCGTCAGCTGCGCGCCGCTCCCGTCAGGAACATCCAGCCCAGCAGCCCCGCCGCGACGATGACCCCGGCCGACGCCACCGCCACCAGCCCGATCGAGCCGTCCAGCACCATCCACAGGCTGCCCAGCACCAGAAGCGGCTGGGCCAGCACCGCCAACCAGAACTGGGCGGCGGCCAGGCCCTGCCGCTTCAGTTCGGGCCACAGCCGGTAGATGAACCCGTAGATCGCCAGGGTCACGAACCCCGGCAGCATCATGGCGACATGCACCGAAATATATTGAAGCTGGTCGCTCGCCCCCATCCAGAAGCCGAAGATCGTACCGATCATCAGCCAGGCCAGGGCGTTCAGCAGAAAGGCGCGGTCGATCGACGGCATGGCACTTCCCCCCTTTGGCGGCAGCCCCCGGCCAGCGGCGAGTCTATCACCGAACCCGCGCCGGACCGCCAGATATTCGCACCGCACTGTCCGATGCCCGGTGCGCCGGGGAAACCTCATCCGCTGCGCCCGACAGCAGAAGCGACGGCTGGCCACCCCCGACCTCGGGGGCAAGTTCTTCGGCCACCAGAACCGCCCCGAACCGGCGCGCACCCTCGATGGTCAGGTGGTGATCGTCGATCATCAGGGGGGCCCCACCATCCAGCGGCAGGCAGTCCGGCATGACCTTGCAGAAGATCGCGCCGCTGTCGATCACCCGGACGCCGGCGGCCGTCAGCATCGACTGGATCTCGGGCCGGAAGAATTCCTCCTCAGGCTCGGTGCGGCGAACCAGCGACAGGGGCCGCCCCAGACCAACCGTCCGCAGCATCCGGTTCTTCAGGTCCAGGAACTCCGGCGTCGGCGAAAAGACCGACAACCTGACCCCGGCGGCCTTCCAGTAATCGATCATGCTGCCGACCGCCGCGGGCGTCAGTTCGTAGGGCTCGTAATAGTTCACCAGCCACAGGTCGGTGATCTGGTGCGCGGCGATCTGCCTCTTCATGAAATCGGCCACGCGCCGGCATTTCGGCTTCATCGCCAGCGGGCTGAGCGAACAGCCGGCCTCGGCCATGTAAAGGACATCCGCCCCGTTGAAGCGCAGCGCCGAGGCAATGTCGGTCGCATGGCTGTCGCCGTAGATCGCCAGATGACCAACGGTCGTCGGCGCACCGGCCGGCGGCACGCAGTTCCATTTCCGCTCGAACTCCTCGATCCGTATGTTGAGGACCGAGGTGTTCAGTTCGCACAGGCCGACCCGCTCGACACGCAGGCGTTCGTCAAGATCGCTGGCAAAGCGGTCGGACAGCGCGTTCAACGCCGGCGGAAAACGGAAGCGTGCGCCGTTCGTGGCAATCCCGACCGACGACAAGAGCATCAGCCCGACCATTCCCGCCGCGGCCGACTGCCACAGCCGCACGACCGGAACCGGCGCACCGGCCCCGCGCTGGCGGAAGGGACGCTCGACATAGCGCCAGCTGAGGATGGCGAGCAGCAGCGACAGAAGGCAGAGCGCCGCCATCTGCCATCCGGTCGGCGGGTCGAGAAGCCGGGTCCGAGCCAGCGCGAACACCGGCTGGTGCCACAGATACAGGCTGTAGCTGACCAGCCCGATCCCGACGACCGGCGGCCAGGACAGGACCGCCGCCGCCCATGTCCCCTTCCGCCCCCAGACCAGCATCAGGACCGCGCCCATCACCGGCAAGAGCGCATAGACCGACGGGATGGGCGTCGCGCTGCTGTAAAGGAATATCGCGGCCAGCATCATCGCGAGCCCTGCCGCCGACAGGGCCTGCCCCTTCGCCGTCACCGGCGCAGAGGGGTGGCCGTGGCACCAGATGGCGGCCACCGCCCCGGCCAGAAGCTCGAACGCGCGGGTGGGCGCCAGGAAGAAGTTCGCCTCGGACGCCCTATCGGCCAGCCACTCGCTCAGCCCCAGACTCACCAGCCCCGCCGCGACCAGCACCGGCTGCACCCGGCGCGGCGCCAGCCGCCATAGGAAGAACAGCAGGATCGGAAAGACTATGTAGAACTGCTCCTCGACCGACAGGCTCCAGGTGTGGACCAGCGGCATCTCGCCGTCGCCGGGACCGAAATAGTTGGACGTCACCCAGAAGAAGATATTCGACACGAAGAAGGTCGCCGCCAGGATGCTGCGCGAATAGTCGGCGAAGGCGCCGGGCAGCATCCAGGCCCAGGCAAAGGGATAGGTCGCGGCGATCACCAGAAAGAGCGCCGGCAGGATGCGCCGCGCCCGCCTCTCGTAGAAGCGCAGGATCGAGAAACGGCCATTGGTGATCTCGGCGTAAAGGATGCCGGCGATCAGGAAGCCGCTGATCACGAAAAAGACGTCGACCCCGACGAACCCGCCCGGAACGGCCGAAAACCCCGCGTGCCAGAGAACGACCGGCACCACGGCAACCGCACGCATTCCGTCAACTTCAGTCCGATAGCGCACTTTGCCAGCCCACCCGCAAAGCCCGATCGACATATCGAAATCCGGCAGGCCGCGCATGAAATGGCACCCGGCGCGGGCCGGCCTTGCTCCTTACATAGCATTTTCAGCGGCTTCCCGCAAACCCCTCCCCACCGCCGCCGGCGGTAGTGGGTCAGTTTGAAATCACAAAGTTCCCACGCACGTAAGGCAGGGTTTGCATGGTGGCCGCTGCCGCCCTACATTCCAGACATGACAGACAAACCCAAACGCCCCCGCGACGCTAACCAGCTCGCCAAGTTCATCGTGGACGTAGCGACCGGGGAAAAGAACCCTATCGTTCTGTCGGACAGCGAAAAGCGGCCCGGCGGCGAGCAAGGCGGCAAGGCAAGGGCTGAATCGCTGACAAAGGAACAGCGCAAGGAAATTGCTCGTATCGCCGCCGATGCTCGGTGGAAGAAGAACTAGGCTGCGTCCTCCTCCTCGTCGTAGCCGTCAGTCGCTTTACGAATTTCAACATCCATTTCAAAATCCTTCGGCAGCCCGATGGGCTCTTCGTCCGGGTGGATGCTGTTCCAGTGATCTAAGTCCAGTTCAAGGTTATACACGTCACTGATAATCTGTTCGCGGCGAAGGACGCTTGAGGTGAGCATCTGGGCACGCGTAGCCTCGTCGGTGTCAACATAGACAAACAAGTCCATAATCACCGGGCTGGCGGGGAGTGCTTGATATGCTTTGTATGGTCGCTTGGTCTTTGCATCATACCGACGCTCCGCCTGAGCATCATCAGCGAACAACTTTGCTAGCATGTCAACGTCGGACGGAGGCTTCGGCATATCCCAGCCGTTCTCTTTGGCAAACTCAGCCACCTTGCGCATGCTAATTTCGGACTCGCCGGTTTTTTCTTTGTAGAAGCGGATAAACCGCTGACGCTCTTGCCGTTTGCTCACTTGCTCATGCCTTTCATTGTTCTACGGGAGCGACATCGCCCCATCCATCCTTGAAAGCGTTGGGCAGAATGTTTCCCCTGATCTTGGCTAGGTGTTCGCGGAAGCGGTCATACCTATTTGTCTGTCGTTGAAGCTGTCCTGCGACGATCCCGGGATGCACCCTCATGATCTTGGCAAAACCCACCAAGTCACGCTCGGAGAAGAAGGGGGCCTTTCGGGCAATAAAGGCATCCATCTGATGCGCTGGAACAAGAAAGTCCTGCGCTGCCTGGTTGGCCTGGCGCTCTTCGTCATTGACGTCCGGCCCGGTGCCAGCCCGTTCGCCCTCCAGGCCGGCATCCAAGACTACAGAAGACATGCCATGTCCCTGAAGGACATGCTCAATCTCATGCCTGAGAACAAACCAGAAATTGTCAATGCGGTCGAAGCGCAACGTAAGCCCAATGACGGGGGCATTCGGATTCAACCAAAAGCAAACGCCGTCAATTTTAGCGGCAGGAAGTGTCTCCACGACAACAAAGCGGATTCCGCATTCAGCAAGGATGCGGGGCACCTGCGCCACGCCTTCTGGCGATACGGCCAAAGCCTTAAGCTTTGGAAGGGCCGCGATGAGTGCCTGCTTGGAATAGGGCTTTGTAAATATGCCGGTAGCCATCTGCTTGACACGATAGAGCCAAGCGATTTGAGCGGGAGTGGCCTCAGTGTTGACGGCAGTCTTCTTTGCCGCGTGCGGCAGAACTTCTATGTCTTCCGCGCGATTGACACCGAAGAAACGCATAAGGCCTTTGTCTACGTTCTCAGTGTCACGAATGCTTTCGGCCGAAATCCAGCCACGCTTGATCATCTCGGCTAGAGGCAAATCCCCATAGAGCGTTGCCCTGACAGCACGGGACGGATCGGGCCGCATCACAATTCTGGCCTGAGCGAGATCGTAGCCTTTTTGCAACCGAAGAAAGTCCTCTGCCGGAACGGAGAAAACCTCTTCCAGCATCAGGGCGGTTTCCGCGTCCACGGACGCCTTGCCACTGATGAGTCGGTTGATCGTCGTGTCGGCTTTGTCCAGCACCACCCCCAGCGTCCGCTGCGTCCAACCCTTCTGCTCCAGTAGCGCCTCGATGAGCTGTCCGGGCGTCTTGTAGTCCGGCATCCATACCTCCCCTTCTGATTCAGGCACTATAGGCAAGTTGCGAAAAAACGCAAACCGTAATTTTATGCTTGCATAACGGTCATTTTGAATTAAGGTCGCCTTATGAACACGCTTGACACCAAAACCCGCGCCCTGATCATTCGTCTTCTGGTGGAAGGCAACTCTATCCGCGCAACCACGCGCATCGCGGACGTGTCGAAGAACACCGTCACGAAACTACTGGAAGATGCCGGGAAGGCCTGCGCCGCATACCATGACGAACATGTCCGCAACGTCAAAGCCTCGCACGTCCAGGCAGATGAAATCTGGTCGTTCTGCTACGCGAAGGAGCGGAACGTTGCGGATGCCAAAGCGGCCCCGGCTGAGGCCGGCGATATCTGGACATGGACGGCGATGGATCGGGACAGCAAGCTGATGATCTCCTACACCGTGGGCGACCGTTCGCAGGCAACCGCCCGCGAGTTCATGTTTGATTTGGCTTACCGCGTTTCGACGCGCATCCAACTCACGACGGACGGTCACGGGGCTTACCTCAAGGCGGTGACCGATGCTTTCTCGGGCGATGTGGACTATGCGATGCTGGTCAAGCAATACGGCGATCCGACCGGCACCAAGGGCCACGAGCGCAAATACAGCCCAGCCGAATGCACGGGCGCAATCAAGGAGCCGATCTTCGGCAAGCCCGACATGGAACAGGTCAGCACGTCGCATGTCGAGCGGCAGAACTTGACCATGCGCATGGGAATGCGCCGCTTCACCCGCCTGACCAACGCTTTTTCCAAGAAGGCAGAGAACCACGCATACGCGGTTGCGTTGCACTTCATGCACTACAACTTCTGCCGCACCCACAAGACGCTTCGCATGACGCCTGCGATGGCTGCTGGCCTTGTGTCCAGCCCGTGGGAAATCGAAGACCTTGTTGCCCTGGTGGAAGCGGCTCAACCGGCACCGAAAAAGCGCGGCCCTTACAAGCCCCGCAAGAAAGTCAATTCAAACTGACCCACTACCCCGCCGGCACGCGACCTTGACTCCGCCCGCCTTTTCCCCTATCGCCCGCCCCTGAATAGCCCGGAAGTCGCCAAGCTTCCGGTCCCCGGCCTTTCGGGGATCGCCGTCCGTCAGCGCGTTGCGCCCACGGGCGCCGTTGGTGTTTGGGCGCCCCCGGCCTATCTTTTCGGGGGAAACGGAATGGCCAAGGAGGGCCGGCTACATGTTCGAGAACCTGTCGGAACGCCTTGGCGGTGTCTTCGACCGCCTGACCAAGCAGGGCGCGCTGAGCGAGGCCGACGTCAAGACCGCCCTGCGCGAGGTGCGGGTGGCGCTTCTCGAGGCCGACGTTTCCTTGCCGGTCGCCCAGTCCTTCGTGAAATCGGTCGAGGCCAAGGCCACCGGGCAGGCGATCCTGAAATCGGTCACCCCCGGCCAGCAGGTCGTCAAGATCGTCCATGACGAGCTTATCAAGGTGCTGGCCGGCGACGGTGAGCCCGAGGCGCTGAAGATCGACAACCCGCCCTCGGCGCTTCTGATGGTCGGCCTGCAGGGCTCGGGCAAGACCACCACCACCGCAAAACTTGCCAAGCGCCTGACCGAAAAGAACGGCAAGCGGGTGCTGATGGCCTCGCTTGACACCAACCGCCCGGCGGCGATGGAACAGTTGCAGATCCTTGGCGCGCAGATCGGCGTCGACACCCTGCCGATCGTCAAGGGCGAAACCGCGGTGCAGATCGCCAAGCGCGCCAAGACCCAGGCGAGCCTCGGCGGCTACGACGTCTACATGCTCGACACCGCGGGGCGGCTGCATATCGACGAAGTCCTGATGGACGAGGTCCAGGCGGTGCGCGACACCGTCAGCCCGCGCGAGACGCTGCTGGTCGTCGACGGCCTCACGGGGCAGGACGCGGTGAACGTCGCCACCGAATTCAACGCCAAGGTCGGGATTTCCGGCGTGGTGCTGACGCGGATGGACGGCGACGGCCGCGGCGGCGCGGCCCTTTCCATGCGCGCCGTTACCGGCAAGCCGATCCGTTTCGTCGGGCTTGGCGAAAAGATGGACGCGCTCGATGCGTTCGAGGCCGAACGGATCGCCGGGCGCATCCTCGGCATGGGCGACATCGTGGCGCTGGTCGAAAAGGCGCGCGAGACGATCGAGCTGGCCGAGGCCGAGCGGATGATGAAAAGGTTCCAGAAGGGCCTTTTCAACATGAACGACCTGCGTTCGCAGCTTGAACAGATGCTGAAGATGGGCGGCATGCAGGGGCTGATGGGCATGATGCCCGGCATGGGCAAGATGGCCAAGCAGGTCGAGGACGCGGGTTTCGACGACCGGATGCTGCGCCGCCAGATCGCGCTGATCCAGTCGATGACCCGCAAGGAACGCGCCAACCCCGACATGATGCAGGCCAGCCGCAAGCGGCGGGTGGCCGCCGGCGCCGGGCTGGACGTGGCCGAACTGAACAAGCTTCTGAAGATGCACCGGCAGATGGCCGACGTGATGAAGAAGATGGGCAAGATGGGCAAGGGCGCCATGCTGAAGCAGGCGATGAAGGGCATGTTCGGCAAGGGCGGAGACGTGCCCGCCGACTTCGCCAACATGGACCCGGCCCAGATGGAAGAAGCCGCGAAGGCGATGAAGATGGGCATGGGCGCCAAGGGTCTGCCGGGCGGGCTGGGCGGCCTCGGCGGCGGGCTGGGCGGGCTGAAGCTGCCGGGCGGCCTGTCGGGCCTCGGCGGCTTCGGGAAGAAGAAGTGATCGCCCCCACCCTTCATACCGAGCGGCTGACGCTCCGCACGCCGAAGCTTTCGGACTTCGAGCATTGGGCGGCGTTCTTCGCCTCGGGCCGCTCGGTCCACGAAGGCGGGCCGCTGACCCGGCTTGACGCCTGGCGTCTCTGGGCCGCCGACGTGGCGCTCTGGCTGCTGAAAGGCTACGGCCCCTTCGGCGTCGACGACCGCCGCACCGGCGCCTATGTCGGCGAGGTCGGTATCTATCATGGCGAGAATTTCCCCGAACCCGAGCTTGGCTGGTTCGTCCTGCCCGCAGCCGAAGGCCAGGGCTATGCCGCCGAAGCCGCCGACGCGGTGAAACGCTGGGCGCGCGACACCTTCGGCTGGACCCGTCTTGTCAGCATCATCGAGCCGGCGAACCAGCGCTCGATCGCCACCGCGCTCAGGATCGGCGGCGTCATCGACCCCACCCTGCCCGGCGTCGACCCCGGCGACGTGGTCA
Source organism: Paracoccaceae bacterium (assembly GCA_046348855.1). GTDB lineage: Bacteria > Pseudomonadota > Alphaproteobacteria > Rhodobacterales > Rhodobacteraceae > TMP-24. Next base: position 115,049 of record JAXMDK010000008.1, read on the forward strand.
TCCGCCATGACCTGCGGGGGCTCGCATGACGCCCGCCGCCCCCTTCACCCCTGTCGCCCTTGCCCTGCGGAGAGGCCGAGATGAATGATGTCAGCACCCGTGCGGCCGAACTGCTGCACGAACACCGCGCCTCGATCGACCGGCTGGACGCGATCCTTGTCTACACGCTGGCCGAGCGGTTCATGCACACCCAGGCGGTGGGCCGGCTGAAGGCCGCCCATGACCTGCCGCCATCCGACCCCGCGCGCGAGGCGGCCCAGATCGCCCGGCTGGAGGAATTGGCGCGCACCGCCAACCTCGACCCCGAATTCGCCAAGAAATTCCTGACCTTCATCATATCCGAAGTCATCAGGCACCACGAGACACTGCAGAAATAACAGGGGCTTGCCCCGGTTCAACAGCCATCACAAAGGAGTAACCCAAATGGCTATGAAAATCCGTCTGGCGCGCGGCGGTTCCAAGAAGCGCCCCCACTACGCCATCGTCGCGTCCGACTCGCGCATGCCGCGCGACGGCCGCTTCATCGAGAAGCTCGGCACCTACAACCCGCTGCTGGCCAAGGACAGCGAGGATCGCGTCAAGATCAACATGGAGCGCGTCCAGTACTGGCTGAGCCAGGGCGCCCAGCCCACCGACCGCATCGCCCGCTTCCTGGAAGCCGCCGGCGCCCGCCCCAAGGCCGCCCGCGCCAACATGCAGAAGGCCGAACCGGGCGACAAGGCCAAGAAGCGCGTCGAGGAAAAGGCCAAGAAGGCCGCGGCCTCCGCCGAGTAAACCACGATGTTCGTTGGTTTCTTCCTGCGCAGGATCGTGACGGTCGCGCTCTGCGCCGCCGCATTCTGGGCGGGCGCGAAGACCGACAACTTCTTTGCCTCCGGCGGCGGGATCGCCGGGGGCGACTGCACGGCGGTGAAAAATGGCAACTGACCGGATCTGTGTCGGCGCCATCGCCGGAGCCTTCGGGGTGAAGGGCGAGGTGCGGCTGAAAAGCTTCTGCGCCCAGCCCGAAGCCATCGTCGCCTATGCCCCCTTGTGGACCGAGGACGGCAGCCGCAGCTTTACCCTGAAACTCACCCGCGGCTCGGGCAGCGGCCTGACCGCGCGGCTGTCGGGCGTCACCACCAAGGAAGAGGCCGACGCGCTGAAGGGCGTCGAGCTGTTCGCCGACCGCGACCGGCTGCCGAACCTGCCGGACGACGAATTCTACCACACCGACCTGATCGGGCTCGAGGTGCTGGACACCGGCGGCGCGCTCTTGGGCCGGGTCCGCGCCGTCCACAACCACGGCGCGGGCGACATTCTGGAAATCTACGGACCCGGCCGCAAGACCACCCTTCTGATCCCCTTCACCCGCCAGGCGGTGCCGACGGTCGACTTGAAGGCGGGCCGCATCATCGCCGACCCGCCGGAGGAAACCGAAGGTGAGTGAGGCCAAACCCCGCTCGCACGGCCGGCTGGCGGCGCGCCCCGGCCTCGCGCCGCGCGAACTGATGACCGACGCCCCCGACCTGGCCGGCGCCTGGCGGGCGCGGATCATCACGCTGTTCCCCGAGGCCTTTCCCGGCACGCTCGGCCTGTCGCTGACCGGCAAGGCGCTGGCCGAGGGGCTTTGGCAGCTGGAAACGATCGACCTGCGCCCCTTCGGCGAGGGCCGGCACCGCAACGTCGACGACACGCCGGCCGGCGGCGGCGCCGGGATGGTGCTGCGCGCCGATGTCGTGGCCCGCGCCCTTGACCGCGCCGCCGTCGGCACGCCGATGGATCGCGCCCGCTGGCCGGTCGTCTACCTGTCGCCGCGCGGGCCGCGCTTCGACCAGCCGACCGCCCGCCGCTGGGCGGCGGCGGTGGGGATCACCCTTCTGTGCGGCCGGTTCGAAGGCGTCGACCAGCGGCTCCTGGATCACTACGCCATCGAGGAGGTCAGCCTCGGCGATTTCGTCCTGACCGGCGGCGAGATTGCCGCGCAGGCGATGCTGGACGCGACCGTGCGGCTGCTGCCCGGCGTCCTCGGCAACGCCGCCTCGGCGGAGGAGGAGAGCTTTTCCACCGGGCTGCTGGAATATCCGCAATATACCCGGCCGCAGGTGTGGGAGGGCCGCGAGATTCCGCCGGTGCTGATGTCGGGTCACCACGGCGAGATCGCCAAGTGGCGGAAGGCAGAGGCGGAGCGGATCACGCGGGAGCGGCGGCCGGATTTGTGGGAAAAAGCGCATACAATCAGCCCTCCAGACGACAAATCCGCCCGTCTAATCAGACACCTATCGTGGGCAACTCCAGAAGCCGAACAGAGGTTAGCGGTTGACCAGCTAGCTGATCTTTCCTCTCTGCAGCCGCAGTGGCTAGCGGTCGAAAACCTCGACAAGTCGCAGTTTCAGAATGCGTCCCGGGTTCTGGCAACGCGACTGCAGCGAGGCGATAGACGTTGCGCTGCGGCTTTACTGGGTTGGCTTCGCGACCTCAACTGGCCTGGTGGAGTAGAAGCTTTCAGCGCTCTGACGAGCGCTATCTTCGTCGAACCGGACATCGTAGAGGCCCAAAGCCATGCGATGCGAGACAACGACGAGGTATGGAGCGAAGCGCTGACGGAACTCGTCTCGGCACGAGCTGCGCTTGGCAAGTAAGTAGCCCGCACTCACCCTTGACCCCTGCCCCCCTTGCCCCTATACGCCCTCTGTCCGGGGCTCCCATGAGTCGTGCGGACCCTTGGTGTTTGGCCGATGCGCCTGCCTTCTTCGGCAGGAACCGGGCCGGGCAACAAGGCGCAACAGAATGACCCTACCTCTGGCGGGCGCTTTAGCGGACCCGGTGGAAGACCGAGAGCTCTGGGATCGTGGCAGACCTTCGCGGATCAACCGCGAGCAAGATGAGGACAAGCGATGGACATTATCGCACAGCTTGAGGCCGAGCAGATCGCCGGCCTTGCCAAGAAGATCCCGGATTTCAAATCGGGCGACACCGTGCGCGTCGGCTACAAGGTGACCGAAGGCACCCGCACCCGCGTGCAGAACTACGAAGGCGTGGTCATCGGCCGCAAGGGCGGCGCGACGATCTCGGCCTCGTTCACCGTGCGCAAGATCTCGTTCGGCGAAGGCGTGGAACGGGTGTTCCCGCTCTACTCGACCAACATCGAGACCATCGAAGTGGTCCGCCGTGGCCGCGTCCGCCGCGCCAAGCTCTACTACCTGCGTGACCGCCGCGGCAAATCGGCCCGGATCGCCGAAGTGTCGAACTACAAAGAAAAAGCTGAGTAAGGAGCGGGACGATGAAAGACGCCATCCACCCGAACTATCACTTCATCACCGTGAAGATGACCGACGGCACCACCTACCAGACCCGTTCGACCTGGGGCAAGGAAGGCGACACGCTGTCGCTCGACATCGACCCGACGGTGCACCCGGCCTGGACCGGCGGTTCGGCCAAGCTGCTGGATACCGGCGGCCGCGTGTCGAAGTTCAAGAACAAATACGCTGGCCTCGGTTTCTGAGCATCTAGCGCTTTTCACAGAGGCGCATACAACATATAGTCAAAGGCGCGCCAGAAACGGCGCGCCTTTTGAGTCTCAGCGGGCAAGGAACAGACGTGGCGCACATCATCGTCGTGGGCAACGAAAAGGGCGGGTCGGGCAAGTCGACGACCTGCATGCATGTGGCGACCGCACTTTGCCGGTCGGGCCACAAGGTCGGCGCGCTGGATCTGGACCTGCGCCAGAAAAGCTTTGGCCGCTATATCGAGAATCGCCTCGCCTATCTGAAGAAGGAAGGGCTGAGCCTGCCCGCGCCCGATTACCGCGACCTGCCGGAAATCGACCAGTCGGCGCTGGAGCCGGGCGAGAACGCCTATGACCGGCGGCTGTCGGCCGCCGTCGCCGCGCTGGAAAAGGATGCCGACTTCATCGTCATCGACTGCCCCGGCAGCCACACGCGGCTGAGCCAGGTCGCGCATTCGCTGGCCGACACGCTGATCACGCCCTTGAACGACAGTTTCATCGATTTCGACCTGCTGGCGCGGATCGACCATGACACCAACCGCGTCACCGGGCCGTCGATCTATTCGGAAATGGTCTGGTCGGCGCGGCAGTTACGGGCCCGCGCCGGGCTGAAGCCGATCGACTGGATCGTGCTGCGCAACCGGCTTGGCGCGCAGCAGATGCACAACAAGAAAAAGGTCGGCGAGGCGCTGGAACAACTGTCGCGGCGCATCGGCTTCCGCGTGGCGCCCGGCTTTTCCGAACGGGTGATCTTCCGCGAGCTTTTTCCCCGCGGGCTCACGCTCTTGGACCTGCGCGACGTGGGAGTCGAACACCTGAACCTGTCGAACGTCGCCGCCCGGCAGGAAGTGCGCGATCTGATGAAGGCGCTCGACCTGCCCGGCGTGACCGTCGACTTCTGAGCTGTCAGGCGGCGGCGATATTCCTGCGGAACAGCACCGGGCTGGGCTGGACCGGGACGGAGCGGCGCGAAGGCGCCGGCGCGGCCAGCGATTTCAGCCGCGCATCGAACTGATCGTCTTCTTTTTCCGCAGAGCGGCGGACGAACTGTCCGATACGTGCAACCAGAGATTTCATCACCATCTCCTGTCTGTCCCCACGCTAGAATCCCCCGGCCGCGTGACCGAAAGATGGCATGACCGGGACGATTTTCTGAAAATCCTCCGGTTCGGCCGCCCGGCGATTCGCAGCTGTTGACGCAGGGTAATGCCGCGCCGGAGCCGGCAAACTGCCGGTTCGCGTCGTCATTCTGTCATGAACCCCCCGGCATTTCCGGGACATTCGGTCTTGTCTGTCGGTCGCGCGCGACTACTCTTTCGCCAGTTTTCGCTGGTCCGCACGGATCGGGCGATCCACCCCTTCAGGGAGTCCCTCATGAAAAAGCAGCTGCTTCTGTCCACGGTTCTCAGCCTGGCGCTGGCCCTTCCGGCGATCGCCGCCAACCCGCAACCGGGCGAGGTGCTGGCCGACAACCAGACCTATACGTTCCGCCTGCTGGACGCGATCAAGACGATGGACCCCGGCCTGAACGCCGATGTCGAAGGCTCGGACGTGCTGCGCGCCCTGTTCGAAGGGCTGTACAACGAAACGTCGGACGGCAGCCTGGAGCCGGGCGTCGCCACCGGCTACGACCTGTCGGCGGACAAGACCACCTACACCTTCCACCTGCGCCCCGAGGCCAAATGGTCGAACGGCGATCCGGTGACGGCGCAGGATTTCGTCTATGCCTGGCAGCGGCTGGCCGACCCCAAGACCGCATCCGAATATGCCTGGTATCTGGAGCTGGGCCAGGTGGTGAACGCCGCCGAAGTGACCGCCGGCAAGGTGCCGCCGACCGATCTGGGCGTGAAGGCGGTGGACGACCACACGTTCGAGGTCAAGCTGATCGCGCCCCTGCCCTATTTCCCCAAGATGACCACCAACGCCTCGCTGTTCCCGGTGCACAAGGCCACCATCGAGAAATTCGGCGCCGACTGGACCAAGCCGGAAAACATGGTCTCGAACGGCGCCTATGTGCTGAAGGAGCATATCCTCGGCGAAAAGGTGGTGATGGAGCGCAACAAGAACTACTGGGATGATGCGCACACGGTGATGACCACCGTCACCGGCCTGACCATCAACGACGAAAACGCCGGCCTGACCCGGTTCCTGGCCGGCGAGGTCGACCGCACCGACGTTCCGGCAGGCCAGTATCCGCAGTTGAAGCAGGACCACCCCGACATGGCGGTGTCGACGCCTTATTCCTGCTCGTATGATTATGTGATCAACCTGACGCCCAAGGGCAACCCGGCGCTTCAGGACGTGCGGGTGCGCAAGGCGCTGTCCTACGCGGTCGACCGCGACATCATCGTGAACAACGTCCTGCAGGGCGGCCAGAAGCCGGCCTACAACTGGACCCACTGGGCGATGAACGGCTTCAAGATGCCCGACATCGACTATTCGCACTGGACCCAGGAAGAGCGCAACGCCAAGGCCAAGGAACTGATGGCCGAAGCCGGCTATGGCCCCGACAAGCCGCTGACCATCCAGTTCAACTACAACACCAGCGAAGCCCACCAGAAGGTCGCCTCGGCCATCGCCCAGATGTGGAAGCAGACGCTGGGGGTCGACCTGGTGCTGAACAACCTGGAATGGAAGGTCCACACCGACCGGATGCAGAGCCAGGATTTCGAGATGGCCCGCTATGCCTGGTGCGCCGACTATAACGAAGCTTCGACCTTCCTCGACGTGCTGGCCGGCTATTCGGGCAACAACAACGGCAAGTATTCCAACCCCGAATACGACAAGCTGCTGAAGGACGCCAAGACCGCCGACGACCCGAACGTCATGTACACGAAGGCCGAGGCGATCCTGGCCAACGACATGCCGATCATCCCGATCTACCACTATGCCAAGGTCGACATGATCCAGCCCGACATCCGCGGCTTGCCCGACAAGAACGTGATGCAAAGCTGGTACGCGAAGAACCTCTATCGCGTGAAGCAGTAACCGACCCTATACTGAGCCCCCGGCCGATGCGGACCGGGGGCCTTCGGTTATTGCTCTGGGGGACCCATGCTGACCTATGTCGCCAAGCGCGTGGCCATCGCCATACCGACGCTTCTGATCCTGATCATCCTGTCGTTCCTGCTGATGCACGCGGCGCCGGGCGGCCCCTTCACCCAGGAAAAGAAGGCCTCGGCCGCGGTTCTGGCCAACCTGAACGCCAGGTACGGGCTTGACCAGCCGCTGTGGAGGCAGGTGGCGACCTATGTCTGGAACATCGTCACGCGGTTCGATTTCGGCCCGTCGTTCGTCTACAAGGACCGCACCGTCAACGAGGTGATCGCCCAAGGCTTTCCGGTGACGCTGATCTACGGCTCCGTCGCCTTTGTCGTCGCTACGGTGGTCGGGATCGCGCTTGGCTGTGCGGCGGCAATCCGGCAGAACAGCTGGGTCGACTATCTGGCGGTCGGCATTTCCATCGGCGCGCAGGTTCTGCCCAACTTCGTGGTGGCGCCCTTGCTGGTGCTGGTCTTCACTCTGTGGCTGGGCTGGCTGCCAGGCGGCGGCTGGGAACACGGGCAGCTGAAATACGTCGTCATGCCGGTGATCGCGCTGTCGACCTCGTACATGGCGTCCATCGCGCGGATCACCCGTTCGTCCATGCTGGAAATCCTGACCTCGAACCACATCCGCACCGCCCGCGCCAAGGGCCTGCCGGAACGCAAGGTCATCCTGCGTCATGCGCTGCGCCCGGCGCTCTTGCCGGTCATTTCCTACCTGGGGCCGGCCTTCGTAACGATGATCACCGGCTCGGTGGTGGTCGACATGTATTTCTCGACCGGCGGCATCGGCCGGTCGTTCGTCGACGCGGCGCTGAACCGGGACTATTCGGTGATGATGGGGGTGACGATCCTGGTCGGTGCGCTGACGATCCTTTTCAATCTGGTGGTCGACATCCTGTACGCCTGGATCGACCCGAAAATCCGGTACTGAGCCATGACCATAGACGCGCTGAAGATGAAGCGGCTGAGCGAAAGCCTGGCGGCGGGCGAGGTCCGGGGCCGGTCGCTGTGGGCCGACGCGCGCAAGCGCTTCGTGCGCAACAAGGCGGCGGTGGCGGGGGTGATCCTGCTGATCCTCGTCGCGCTTTACGCCTTTTGCGGCGAATGGATCGCAGCCTACACGTTCGACTACAAGGACTTCACGATCATGGGCCACGCCGCCCAGACCGGGCAGCCGTCGCTGGCCAACGGCCATTATTTCGGCGTCGACAACGACGGGCGTGACATGTTCGCGGTGACGGCGCAGGGCACGCGGATCTCGCTGATGGTCGGGATCGTCGGCGCGGTGATCTCGGTGATCGTCGGCACCATCTACGGGGCGGTGTCGGGCTATGCCGGGGGCCGCACCGACAGCATAATGATGCGGATCGTCGACATCCTTCTGTCGATCCCGTTCATGTTCGTCATCATCCTGCTTCTGGTGATGTTCGGCCGGTCGCTGGTGATGCTGTTCGCCGGGATCGGGCTTCTGTCCTGGCTGAACATGGCCCGCATCGTGCGCGGCCAGACGCTGAGCCTGAAGAACAAGGAATATATCGAGGCGGCGCGCGCCACCGGCGTTCCGGCCTGGAAGATCATCCTGCGCCATGTCACCCCGAACCTTCTGGGCATCGTCGCGGTCTATGCGACGCTCCTGATCCCCGACATGATCCTGACTGAAAGCTTCATCAGCTTTCTCGGCCTTGGGGTGCAGTCGCCGATGACCAGCCTCGGCGCGCTGATTTCCGACGGGGCCAAGACGATGCAGTATCACACGCTCTGGTCGCTGTTCGTGCCGCTAGTCTTCTTCGTCACCACCATGTTCGCCTTCTTCTTCGTCGGCGACGGGCTGCGCGACGCGCTTGATCCGAAGGACCGCTGACATGGCCCTGCTGGACATCACCGACCTGCGGGTCAGCTTCCGAACCAACGACGGCACCGTCAACGCGGTGAACGGCATTTCGCTGTCGCTGGACCGTGGCCAGACCCTGGGCATCGTCGGCGAAAGCGGCTCGGGCAAAAGCCAGCTCGCCTTCGCGGTCATGGGCCTGCTGGCCAGGAACGGCCGGGCCAGCGGATCGGTCCGCTTCGACGGACAGGAAATTCTGAATGCCCCGGCCACCACGCTGAACCAGGTGCGCGCCAACCGGATCGCCATGGTCTTCCAGGACCCGATGACCTCGCTCAATCCCTACATGCGGGTTTCCGACCAGATGGCCGAAGTGCTGGTCCATCACAAGGGCATGGCCAAGGACGCGGCGCAGCGCGAATGCGTGCGCATGCTGGACGCGGTGAAGATCCCCGACGCGGCCGGGCGCATCCGCCTTTACCCGCATGAATTCTCCGGCGGCATGCGTCAGCGGGTGATGATCGCCATGTCGCTGCTGTGCCGGCCCGACCTGCTGATCGCCGACGAGCCGACCACCGCGCTCGACGTGACGGTGCAGGCCCAGATGATGAAGCTTCTGGGCGATCTTCAGCGCGACTTCGGCATGGCCACCATCCTCATCACCCACGACCTCGGGGTGGTGGCGGGTTTCTGCGAAAGGGTCATCGTGATGTATGGCGGCCAGGTGATGGAGCAAAGCCCGGTCGGCCCGCTGTTCGCCAACCCGACCCATCCCTATACCCGCGGCCTGTTGCAGGCGATCCCGCGGGTGGACCGTGACGATGCCGAGCTTCAGTCGATCCCCGGCTCGCCCCCCAACATGATGCGCGCGCCGCAGGGTTGCCCCTTCGCGCCCCGCTGCCCCTACGAGATCGAAAGCTGCACCGAGTATCTGTCGCCGCTGACCGAGTTCGCGCCCGGCCGGGCGCGTGCCTGCAACCGCGCGGTGGAGGAACTGGCATGAGCGCCCCGCTGCTGACCGTCCGCGATCTGCGCGTCACCTTCAAGCTGCGCCGCGAAGGCGACCTGCCCTGGACCGCACCGCGGCTCTTGCGGGCGGTGGGGGGCGTGGACTTCACCCTGAACCCCGGCGAAACGCTGGGCATCGTCGGCGAAAGCGGCTGTGGCAAGTCGACGCTCGCCCGCGCGCTGATCCAGATGGTGCCGGCCACCGGGCAGGCGATCTGGCAGGATGGCACCGACCTTTTGTCGTTGGCGCCGCGCGCCATGCTGAAATACCGCGCCGACATCCAGATGGTGTTCCAGGACCCGCTGGCCAGCCTGAACCCGCGCATGACCGTGGGCCAGATCATCGCCGAACCCTTGCGGACCCACCGCCCCGGCCTGTCGCGCGACGAGGTCAAGCGCCGCGTCCAGGCGATGCTCGAAAAGGTCGGCCTGCTGCCCAACCAGATCAACCGCTACCCGCACGAATTTTCCGGCGGCCAGTGCCAGCGCATCGGCATCGCCCGCGCGCTGATCGTCGAGCCGAAGCTTCTGGTCTGCGACGAGCCGGTATCGGCGCTGGACGTGTCGATCCAGGCGCAGGTCATCAACCTGCTCATGGAGTTGCAGCGCGACCTGGGGCTGGCGATGATCTTCATCGCCCACGACCTGAGCGTGGTGAAGCACATTTCCGACCGGGTAATGGTCCTTTATCTCGGCAAGGTGATGGAGTTGGCTTCCAGTCACGATCTGTATGCCGCGCCCCAACATCCCTATACGCAAGCGCTGCTGTCGTCGGTGCCGATCCCCGATCCGGTGGCGGAACGGGCCAAGGTGACAATCCCGCTGGAGGGCGACCTGCCCTCGCCGCTGGCGCCGCCGTCGGGCTGCGTGTTCCGCACCCGCTGCCCGCGCGCCCAGGCCCGCTGCGCCGCCGAGGTGCCGGTGCTGACCGGGGCGAACCACGCGACCGCCTGCCACTTTCCGGGACCGGCGACCGTCGGGCAACGGCAGTCAGAGCTGGCCTGACGCCGGGCTCTCAGGACAAAAGCGTTTCCAGCAGCGCGCCGTCGGGGCGTTCCAGCCCTTCGATCACGTTGAAATGGTGGCGGCCCGGTTCGACCGTCACCGGACAGGACCAGGCATTGCCCAGCCGGCGCGCCTGATCCAGGAACCGGGGCCGTTCGTCACCGCCGACCCAGACGTGAACCGCGGCGCCCGGCCGCCGGGGCAGCAGGGCCGGGCTTTCGGCCCGTGCCTCGGCCGTATCGAGGTGCAATTCGGCCTGCATACCAGTTTCGATCAACGGCCGCAGGTCGCTGAGTGGCGAGATCGGCACCACCCGGCGCAGCCGGGCGATGGTGGCCGCGTCGGCCAGCCCTTCGACACAGGCCATCCGCGCCGCCAGATGCCCGCCCGCCGAATGACCGGCCAGCATGATCGGCCCCGCCACCTCGGCCGCCATCGCCGGCAAGGCGGCGGCGATCTCGGCGGTCATGGCGGCGATGCGCGCCGCCGGGGCCAGCGTGTAGGCGGGCAGCGCACAGGCCCAGCCCCGCGCCAGCGCGCCCGCCGCCAGGTGCGAAAAGTCGCGCGGCCCGAAGGCCAGCCAGTAGCCGCCGTGAATGAAGACCATCAGTCCTTCGGGCTGGCCCTCGGGCAGGAACAGGTCGAACCATTGCCGTTCGCCCGCCCCGTAGGCCACCCCGAGCCGCCCCCGACCGGCAACAGAGACCCGGAAGTCCGCTGCCTTCTTGGCCCAGCGTGATGGAAAATATTTGCCATCCGCTAAATATTTTGAATTGGCAAATGCGTCATCGAAGCGCATATAGTTCCCCGTCGCCCGGCCGAGTCCGGGCCTGTTCCATTGCCTGCCCTGAAACGGGGCAATCCACAAGGGGCCCGCCATGCTTGATTCCGTCACAGACCTGCGCTCGATCCTGAAAGACCCGTCGCTTCTGGCAACCAAGGCCTATATTGCCGGCGAATGGGTCGATGCGAAGGATGGCAAGACCTTCCCGGTCACCAACCCGGCGCGCGGCGATGTCATCGCCCATGTCGCCGACATGAGCCGCGCCGACGCCACCCACGCCATCGCCGCCGCCGACAAGGCCCGCCACGAATGGGCCGCACGCACCGGCAAGGAACGCGCCGCCGTCCTGCGCAAATGGTACGAGCTTTGCATGGCCAACCAGGACGACCTTGCGGCGATCCTGACCGCCGAGATGGGCAAGCCGCTGGCCGAGGCCAAGGGCGAGATCGCCTATGGCGCCGCCTACATCGAATGGTTCGGCGAGGAAGCCAAGCGCATCTACGGCGAAACCATCCCCGGCCATCAGCGCGACAAGCGCATCACCGTGCTGAAGCAACCGATCGGGGTCGCCGCCTCGATCACGCCGTGGAACTTCCCGAACGGCATGATCGCCCGCAAGGTCGCCCCGGCGCTGGCCGCCGGCTGCGGCTTCGTCGCGCGCCCGGCCGCGGAAACCCCGCTGTCGGCCCTGTCGCTGGCGGTGCTGGCCGAGCGGGCCGGCGTTCCCAAGGGCGTCTTCTCGGTCATCACCTCGTCGCGTTCGTCCGAGATCGGCAAGGAATTCTGCGAAAACCCGGCGATCCGCAAGCTGACCTTCACCGGCTCGACCGAAGTGGGCCGCATCCTGCTGCGCCAGGCGGCCGACCAGGTGCTGAAATGCTCGATGGAGCTGGGCGGCAACGCGCCCTTCATCGTCTTCGACGACGCCGATCTGGACAAGGCGGTCGAAGGGGCGATGATTTCCAAGTTCCGCAACAACGGCCAGACCTGCGTCTGCGCCAACCGCATCTACGTGCAGGCCGGCGTCTATGACGCCTTTGCCGCCAAACTGTCCGAGGCGGTGAAGAAGCTGGCGATCGGCGACGGGCTGAAAGAGGGCGTGACCACCGGGCCGCTCATCAACGAAGCCGCGGTCGAAAAGGTCGAGGAGCATATCGCCGACGTGCTGTCGGGCGGCGGCAAGGTGGTGACCGGCGGCAAACGTCACGCTTTGGGCGGCACCTTCTTCGAACCGACCGTCGTGACCGGCGTCACCCCCGACATGAAGGTCGCGACCGAGGAAACCTTCGGCCCGCTGGCGCCGCTCTTCAAGTTCGACACCGAGGAAGAGGTCGTCCGCCGCGCCAACGACACGATCTTCGGCCTGGCGAGCTATTTCTACGCCCGCGACATCGGCCGCATCACCCGCGTCCAGGAGGCGCTGGAATATGGCATGGTCGGCGTCAACACCGGCCTGATCTCGACCGAGGTCGCGCCCTTCGGCGGGGTCAAGCAATCGGGCCTCGGCCGCGAGGGCAGCCACCACGGGATCGAGGATTACATGGAACTGAAGTACGTCTGCCTCAGCGTGTGACGGCCAGTCCTTCGAGACGGCTAACGGGGGCCACGCGGCCCCCGTTTCGCTTTCCGGCCCCGGCGGCGAAGTCGCAATCGTCGCAACCGCCGTCGCGGGACGGCGTGACACCAGCGGGTCGCCTGCCTATCGTCCGCCCCCGACAAAGGGAGAAACTTCATGCAAAGCATCACCAAACTGCCGGCCACCACCGGCTCCGAACCCTCGACCGCCGATCTCGACGGCTGGGTCAAGACCGAGGGCAACCCCTCGATGAAGACCTGGGTGCTTCATACGTCGAAGGACGGGGCGATGGTGTCGGGGATCTGGGAATGCAGCCCCGGCAGCTATCATGCGACCTATACCGCCTATGAATATGTGGTGCTGATCGAAGGCCGGATCGTCATCACCCCCGACGGCGGCACGCCGGTCACGGTCAAGGCGGGTGACGCCTTCGTCGTCGAACATGACTTCAAGGGCACCTGGAAGATCGAGGAATATGTGCGCAAGCACTTCGATTTCCGGGTGAAGTAAGCCCCCGGACGGGCGCCGGCGCCGGGCCGGCGCCGCCCACATCGCGGCCCTTCGGTCAGTTGTTGGTCGGGGCCGCGTCGGGCGTCAGATCCCAGGTCCAGCTGCTGGTATCGCCGACGCGCCGCGAATCCGCCACGACCGGAACGACCCGGTCGGCGGGCAGGACGCGCTCCTTGGTGCGATAGACCCAGTCCAGGTTCATGTCGCCGGACTTGGGCGCATTGCCCGAGAAATCATAGAAAAAGGCATCGTTGTCGATGGTGGCGGGGTCCGGCGGCCGGAAGTCGATCGGGGCGTTCCTGACCTTGACATGATGGCGCAGAAGCTTCGGCGCGCCGATGTCCAGCGGCGTTTCGCGCCGGCCCACAACCGTCACGTCGATCAGGTGCCCGAGGTCGGCGGCAAAGGTGAAGTCGGTCCGCAATCCACCCTGGTCGAGCGCGAAGCGGGGCAGGAAGTAATATTCCCGCACCTCGACCTGATTGGCCGCCGGATCGTCCTGCATCGTCGGGTTCAGCGCCTGGATCAGGCCGGGATAGGACCGGGCATAATAGGACAGGTAGGCGCGCGCGATCCCCTGCACCGGGGTCGAGGCCCAGTGCCGGCGCTGCGCGTTCGCGGCCTCGCCGTCGAAGCGGGTCAGCACCGTCAGGTAAAGCCCGAGCTGGCCGAAATCGAACGACTCGTCGGTGTCGACCGTCCAGCGCATGGCATCGGTCGGCTCCAGCGGCTCAAGGTCGCCCGCAGCCGATCCGTCCAGCGCCAGCGCATAGCCGAAATCGGGCGTCGTCGCGGTTTCCAGCGTGCCGGCCTCGTGGATCGCGGTGGGGTCCATCCAGTAGCGACGGCCGGCCATTTCGACCCGCACGATCATATGGTCGAAGGCTCCGATCGCCGGCGTCTGGCGTGGGAGCGCTAGGCCATGATCCAGGTTCGCCAGCGCCACATGGCCGGTGATGCCCAGCGCCTTCAGGGTGGCGACCAGCAGCAGCGCCTTGTCCTTGCAGTCGCCATAGCCGCTTTCGGCGACCTCTGCCGGGGTGCGCGCGTAGTAGCCGCCTACGCCCATCTCCAGGCCGACATAGCGAATGTCGTCCTGCACCAGCCGCAAAGCAGCGATGGCGCGACCGCTGGCCCACGGCTCGCGCGCGCGGATCGCGTCCAGCTTGGCCTGCCATGCGTGCGGCAGCGGATAGTCGGCCGTGTAGTAGGGTGACAGCGCCGCGACCAGCGGTTGCCAGCTGTCCCACGGGCCATAGTCGAGGATGGCTTCGCGTCGATAGCCGTACGGCGTGTCATCCTCGTCGGGAAAAGGCAGATGATCGACGCGCCGCCATTCGTGGCGAACGGCGGCGGGTTCCGGTGTCTGGCTGTGCAGGACCCGATCCGGCAGTGGCTGGACGGTCAGGCCCCAGCCCTTCGGCCAGTGCAGGACATAGCGGGTCAGCGCCACCGGCACGCTGAACTCCAGCCGCACCCGATCGCCCCGGTCGGCGCCCGGCACCGGCGGCTTGCGGCGCACCAGGAAACCGTAGTCCACCCGGTCGCCGACCCGGACATCGGGAACCTGCAGATGCACGGTCAGGGTTCCGTCGATAATCCCGTCCTCCAGATCGGTCTCGCGGCGGAAGACGTCCTCTTTCAGCCGGTCGCGCAGATGCGTGACCTGGCCGGCGCGGATCAGGTCGAGGTGTGTCAGGACAACCTCCTCGAGTTCCGGGTCATAGTCCTGCTGGATGGTCGCCGCCTGCTCCAGCCCGTCGCGGCTGGTCACTTCGGTCACATCGCGGTGGAAGGTCTGCTTGGTCTCGCCGTCAAAGCTGACCTGGGTATCATCCAGGACATAGGCCAGGCCATCGTAGCTTTCAGCCTTCAGTTCGGCCCGCATGTCGGGGATCGCCAGCATCTCGACCCAGTCCGGCGCGTCCTGCCGGGTGAAGTCGCCGGCCTGGGCGGTGGCCGCGGCGAGGCACCAGAAGATCAGCGCTGTGAAAAGACGCATCGGACTGTCCGTCTTGAAATTCAACGACAGATTGTCCGGTCGCCGCCCGTTTCGCAAGTGCCGCGCTGACGCGGATTTTTTCGGCGCGGCCCGCCAAGGATTGCGCATCGGCCCGCGTCAAACCTATCGTCATGCTGATGGATACGCCCGACGAAACCCTTGCGGCCGCCGCGGCCGCCCGTGACCGCGATGCGTTCGCGGCGCTGCTGGCGCGGCATTACGACCGGATCTTCGGGCTGGCCTTCCGCCTGACCGGATCGCGCGCCGAGGCCGAGGATCTGACGCAGGACGTGTGCCTTGCCCTGCCCGACAAGCTGGCCAGCTACCGGCAGCAGGCACGGTTCACCACCTGGCTTTACCGCGTGACCGTGAATGCCGCCCACGACCGCCGCCGGCGCACGGCGACACAGGTCCGGGCGGGCGACGGCTGGGGAGACTGGGAACTGGCCCGCCAGGCAGAACTGGCCGAGGCCGCCGAGGCGCGGGACTGGCTGGACGCGGCGATGGGGCAATTGGCCCCTGAACTGCGCGACACGGTCGCCCTGACGCTGGGCGAGGATCTGTCGCAGGCCGAAGCCGCCGAAGTTCTGGGGGTGTCGGAAGGCACTGTCGCCTGGCGGATGAGCGAAGTGAAAAAGCGGCTGCGCGCGCTGGCGCGGGCCGAAGGGATGCTGTGATGGACGAACTCGACAAGCTTCGCGCAGCACTGAAAGCGGCCCCGCCGCCGGCCGATCCGGCGGTCCGGGCGGCGATGCTGGCGCGGGCGATGGAAAAATTCGACAGCCATTCCGGCGCGGCCCAAGGAACCGCCGAGGATCCGCGTCCCATGTCGGACCGCCCCGAACGGGCGGGGTTCCTGACAGGAGTTCGCACCATGTTGTCCAGACTGACCGCCCGCCCTGCCCTTGTCGCCACCGCCTCGGCCGCCGCGCTGGCCGTGGGGATCGTGGTCCTTCAGCCGGCGCTGCTGAAACGGCCGGCGATCGTTGCCCCGGCGCCCACACCCGAGTTGCAGGGCAAGGCGGCGGCCAAGCCGGCCGAAGCCCCGCCTGCAACGCCGGTCGCCCCGCTGGCCGAGGCCGACAAGCTGGAACAATCGACCCCGGCGCCCACCGCGTCGCCGGAAGCGGCCAGCGCGCCCGCCCCTGCCAAGTCCGATAGCCAGCCGGGCGCGATGGCCGAACAGGCCAGGGCAAAGACCGCTGCACCCGCAGCCGAAAACATGGCGACGCAAGTAACAGGCGGCGCTGCCCCGGCCGGCGCCGCCCAGGCGCTGTCTGACGCCCAGGCCGGCGTGGTCTTTGAGCCCGCCCCGCCGCTGCCAGCCGATCTGGCAAGGGCCGCACCCACGCCCGACACCGAAGCCTTTGCCCATGCCGACGCCAATCCCGTCAAGATCGTGGCCGAAGATCCGGTCTCGACCTTTTCGATCGACGTCGACACGGCCTCCTACGCGGTGGTCCGGTCGTCGCTGACCGCCGGCGCCCTGCCGCCGCCCGAGGCGGTCCGGGTCGAGGAAATGGTGAACTATTTCCCCTACGACTATCCGGCGCCAAAGGCCGGTGAAGCGCCGTTCAAGGCCTCGGTCAGCCTGTTCCAGACCCCCTGGAACAAGGATACCGAGCTTCTGCGCATCGGCCTGCAGGGCGCTCTGCCGGCCATCGACGACCGCCCGCCGCTGAACCTGGTGTTCCTGATCGACACTTCCGGTTCGATGGAGGACCCCGACAAGCTGCCGCTTCTGCAACAGTCGTTCCGGCTGATGCTGGGCCAGCTGCGCCCCGAGGATAAGGTGGCGATCGTGACCTATGCCGGATCGGCGGGTCTGGTGCTGGAACCGACGCCCGCCAGCGACCGGGCGGCGATCCTTGGCGCGCTCGACCGGCTGTCGGCCGGCGGATCGACCGCCGGGCAGGAGGGCCTGCAACAGGCCTATCAGGTCGCCGAGGGGATGGCCGCCAAGGGCCGCGTCGGGCGCATCCTTCTGGCCACCGACGGTGACTTCAACGTCGGTCTCAGCGATCCCGAGGCGCTGAAGGATTTCATCGCCCGCAAGCGCGAAACCGGCATCTACCTGTCGGTCCTCGGGTTCGGGCGCGGCAATCTCGACGACGCGACGATGCAGGCGCTGGCGCAGAACGGCAACGGCACCGCGGCCTACATCGACACGCTGGCCGAGGCACAGAAGGTGCTGGCCGACCAGCTGACCGGCGCGCTGTTCCCGATTGCCGACGACGTGAAGATCCAGGTCGAGTTCAACCCCGCCGCCGTCTCGGAATACCGGCTGATCGGCTATGAAACCCGCGCCCTGAACCGCGAGGATTTCAACAACGACCGCGTGGATGCGGGCGAGATCGGCGCGGGCCGCCAGGTGACGGCGCTTTACGAGGTGACGCCGGTGGGCAGCAAGGCGCAGCTTTCGGACCCGTTGCGCTATGGCGCGGCCCCGGCGAAAGGCGATGCGTCCGAACTCGGGTTCCTGAAGCTGCGCTACAAGGCCCCCGGCGCGCCGAACTCGCAGCTGATCGAAACGCCGATCCCGCCGACCCCTGCCGCGCCGGACGAGGATGCCCGCTTTGCCGCCGCCGTCGCCGGGTTCGGCCAGTTGCTCACGGGCGGCAAATATCTGGGCCAGTGGAGCTGGGCCGACGCCATCGCGCTGGCCGAAGGCGCGCGCGGGCCGGATCGGTTCGGCTATCGCGCCGAAGCGGTGCAGCTGATGCGGCTGGGCCAGAGCCTGTCGCGGTGATCTAGTCCTGGGCGGGCCGCCTGCCGGCCCGCCAGTCCCGCACCCGGTCGCTCAGCCCGTCGTGATCGCCCATCGGGCGGGGCGGGGCATCGGCCCACAAATCCTCGCGGCTGGACTTCTGTTCGGGGTTCAGCGGATAGAACACCCGGTTTTCGGGCTTGGAGCGTTCGCCGACCACCAGCAGGCGCACCTCGCCGTCGGTATTGTTGATGAACGTATGGCACTGGCCGGTGCCGGCGGGAAAGCCCACCGCGTCGCCGGGGCCCAGCCGGTGCAGGTCGCCGTCCAGCCACAGATCGGGCGTGCCCTCGATCACATGGACGAATTCCTCCTCGGCGCTTTCGGCGTGGGGGTAGGAGGTCCGCCGACCCGGCAACAGCCGTTCGTGATGGATGCCCAGCCGCGTCAGGCCGAAGTGCCGGCCGAACGGCGCGCCGATCGACATCCTTTCGTCGTCGCCGTCATAGTGGCTGTCGTCGGGCCCTTCGATGTCGCGCCAATGGGCGATGCAGTCGGGACGGGATGAACGGGTCATGGGCTTCTCCGCGAAAGGAAAAGGGCGCGCCCTGCGGCGCGCCCCCGAAGCCTTGCTTGCCGATGCTCAGGCGTCAAGCTTCTCGACGGCCTTGGTCTCGACGGTGTCGGCGCTGGCGATCTCGATCCGGCGCGGTTTCAGCGCCTCGGGCACCTCGCGCACCAGGTCGATGTGCAGCATCCCGTCGGCATGGGTCGCGCCGGTCACGCGCACATGGTCGGCCAGCGCAAAGCGCCGTTCGAACGCGCGGGTAGCGATGCCGCGGTGCAGGTAGGTCCGCGGATCTTCCTCGGCCGTCTTGCGGGCGGCGACGGTCAGCGCGCCCTCCTTCACCTCGACCGACAGGTCATCGGCGGAAAAGCCGGCGACGGCCAGGGAAATGCGATAGGCATTCTCGGCGGTCTTTTCGATGTTGTAGGGGGGATAGGCGGGCTGGGCCACATCGGTGCTGAGCACCCGGTCCATCAGGTCGGCGATCCGGTCAAAGCCGACGGTCGCGCGGTAAAGCGGCGCGAAATCATAGGTACGCATGTCATCCTCCTTCGAGAGCGATGGTTGGGGCCGTCCCGCAAAGGGCACGGCGATCTTCTGCGCGGAACCCGTTGTGGCGTTCCTGCAAAAGGAAATCTGGAGCGCGGCCGCGCCATTTCAAGGGTTCAGGGCGTCAGGAATTTGGCCCCGCCGCCACCAGCCCCCGTCCCGCCGATCTGCGGCAGCCGCCTGGGGGCGGTGGCCTGGACCTGCACCGGCGCCGGCGCGGGCGGCGCGACGGTGGGCGCGGGCTCGGGCGCGGCGAAGGCGGCCAGCAGTTCTGCCAGCGGCTGGGCCATGCGGGCACCCAGCGACACCGGCTTGCCGTCCAGCACCGCCTTGGCCGACACGACCGAAACGATCTCGGGCGTCGTCCCTCTCATCGCAAAGATCGGCGCGCCGGACGAACCGAAATCGACCGAGCAGGAAAACAGGTCCATCCCCGCCTGCGGGTCCAGCACATGGCAGGCCTGTTGCAGCGACGGGGCCTCGGAGCGGTCGATGGCATAGGAAACCACCTCGACCTTGTCGCCGGGTGCCGGATCGCCGCCCGTCCGGTAGGGCGCGACCTGCGGCAGCCTGACCGGCTGGTCCAGTTGCAGAAGCGCCAGGTCATAGGCGGTCGCATCGACATTCTCGGGCCCGCGATAGACATAGGCCGGATGGGCCATGACCCGCCGGACATGGCGCGTCGCCACCGCCCGCCCGTTCCTCAGCCCGGCCATGAAGGTGAAGTCCGCCGGCTGGAACCGGGCGTGGCTGTCGCGGTCATACAGGCAATGCGCAGCGGTCAGCACCAGATCCGGCGCGATCAGCGCCCCGGTGCAGAAGGAATTCGACCCGATGTCGATGCGCCCGACCGCTTCCCAGCCCTTGGTTTCGTCGGCCGTCTCCAGCGGCTTCAGCCCGGAATCAAGCCCGAACTGCTGGGCATCGGCAAGCCCGGGGAACGCCAACAGGATACCTACCAGAACCGCCTTCATCCGCCTCTCCGTGACGCGCGGCCCGGCATAGCCTTTCTCTACGGCAGGATTATGGCCTGCCACGCAGCGCCGGTGGGCGCGGCCCGCCCGTGGCCCAGTCCAGCAGTTCGACGGTATGAACCACCGGAACGGCGCTGCCCTGCCCGATCTGGATCATGCAGCCCAGGTTGCCGGCGGCGATCACCTCGGGGGCGGTGGCCGCGATCGCGGCAACCTTGCGCCGGCCGAGTTCGGCCGCCAGATCGGGCTGCAACAGGTTGTAGGTGCCGGCCGATCCGCAGCACAGATGGCTGTCGGCGGGCTCCACCACCTCGAACCCGGCGCTGCGCAGCAGATCCTTCGGGGCGGCGCGCACCCGCTGGCCGTGCTGAAGCGAACAGGCTGCGTGATAGGCTACCCGCAACCGCTCGGGCGCGCGGGCCACCGGGGCGAGCCGCGCCAGAAGTTCGGTCACATCGCAGGCGATGGCGGCAATGGCGGCGGCGTCTTCGGCCAGGCCGGTATCGGCGAACAGGCGGCCATAGTCCTTGACCACCGTGCCGCAGCCCGAGGTGTTGATGACCACCGCATCCAGCCCGGCGCCCGCCCGTTCGGCCGTCCAGGCTCGGATATTGGCGGCGGCCAGTCGGTGCGCGGCGGCGCTGCGGCCCATGTGGTGATCGAGCGCCCCGCAGCAGCCCGCGCCCCCGGCCACCACCACCTCGCAGCCCAGCCGGGTCAGAAGCCGGATGGTTGCGGCGTTGATGTCGGCATTCAGCGCCTGTTGCGCGCAGCCGGCCAGCAGGGCGACCCGCAGCCGCCGCGCGCCGGTCGCGGGAAAGACCTGCGCCGCATCGCCGGGGCCGGCCTTCGGCAAACGGTCCGGCGCCAGCGCCACCATCGCCCGCAACCGCGCGTCCGGCAACCAGCGCGCCAGCGGCCGGACGAGCCTTGCCGCCCGCAAGGCCAGCCGGAACCGGCCAGGATAGGGCAGGACCCGCGCCAGAAGCCCGCGCAGCAGCCGGTCGCGCCAGGGCCTGCGCCAGGTCGCCTCGATATGGGCACGGGCATGGTCGACCAGATGCATGTAGTCGACGCCCGAGGGGCAGGTGGTCATGCAGGCCAGGCACGACAGGCAGCGGTCGACATGGCGCACGGTGCGTTCATCGGCGGCCCGGCCGTTTTCCAGCATGTCCTTGATCAGGTAGATGCGCCCGCGCGGCCCGTCGAGCTCGTCGCCGAGGATCTGGTAGGTCGGGCAGGTGGCGTTGCAGAACCCGCAATGAACGCAGGCCCGCAGGATGGCGTCGGCGCGGGCGATGGCGGGGTCTTGCAACTGGTCGGGCGTGAAATTCGTCTGCATGGCTCAGCCCATCAGCCCCGGATTGAGGATGCCGCGCGGATCGAACCGGGCGCGAAGCCCCGCCGCCAGCGCCGCCACCGCCGGCGGTTCGGGGTCGAAACGCGGCAGGCGCACCCGCGTCGCGGCCGAGGCGCGGACCAGCGTCGCATGCCCGGCAAACGGCGCGGCCAAGGCGCGCGCATCGCTGCCCTCGGGCAGCAGCGCCCAGATCAGCCCGCCGCCCCAGTCAAGCAGCACCTCATCACCGAGCCGCGCCGCCACGCCCGCAGCCGCCGACGGGGGCAGGACCAGACGCCACACATCGCCCGCCCGTCCCTGAAACGGCGCCACCTCGCGGACCTGTCGCCACAGGCCGGCCGACCCCTGCCCTTCGACGGTTTTGACCGCGCCGAATGGTTCCAGCAACGCCGCCATCCGCCCGGCACGGTAGGCGACCGCCGCCGCAAAACCTTCGACCCGCACCAGCACCCGCCCGTCCGGCAGCCGCGCCGCGCCGGTGGCCTCGAAAGGCGAGCCCAGCGCCGCCGTCATCGCCGCCACCGCCCCGGCGGGGTCGAGCCCAGAAACGACCAGCGTCGCCTCGGCCTCGGGCACCGGCAGGACTTTCAGCGCCACTTCGGTCAGGACGCCAAGCGTGCCCCAGCTCCCGGCCAGCAGCTTCACCAGATCATAGCCGGTCACGTTCTTCATCACCCGGCCGCCTGCATGGGCGATCATGCCGGTGCCGTCGATGAACCGCAGGCCCAGGCAGGCATCGCGCGCCGCCCCCGCCTGAATGCGGCGCGGACCCGAGATGTTGGCCGCCACCACCCCGCCGATGGTCGGCGCGCCGCCGCTGCCCAGCAGACCGCGCCAGTCGGCAGGCTCGAACGCCAGACGCTGACCATGCGCGGCCAGCAGCGTTTCAACCTCGGCCAGGGGGGTGCCGGCGCCGGCAACCAGAGTCAGCGCCTCGGGCTCGTAAAGCCGGATGCCGCCCAGCCCGGCCAGGCTCAGCGGCACGCCCACGGGATCGGCCCCGCGCGTCCCGCCGCCACGGATCGCCAGCGGCCCGGCCGCCCCGGCGATCATCCCGGCCAGTTCCGCTTCGCTTTGTGGCGCCAGCATCAACCCCTCCCGCGCCGCCATTCTGCGCGGCGGGCGCGCGCCGTCAACCGGCTGCGCGGAGAGCGTTGCTTTCACCCTGGTTCAAATATCCCGCGGGGGTTCGGGGGGTGCCCCCCCCCGATGCGCCGCCGCCCCCAGCAGCAGGCCGTCAGCCGATGGCGGCGGCCTTCACGTCGGCGTCGATGAACGGGACATACTGGGCGAAGTTGTCGGCGAACATGGTCACCAGCTTGCGCGCCTGCGCGTCATAGGCGGCCTTGTCGGCCCAGGTGCTGCGCGGATCGAGCAGCCCCTCCTCGACCCCCGGCACCGACACCGGCACCTCGAAGCCGAAGTTCGGATCCTTGCGGAACTTCACCTTGGCCAGCGACCCGTCCAGCGCCGCGGTCAGCAAGGCCCGTGTCGCCCGGATCGGCATGCGCCGCCCGGTGCCGTGGGCGCCACCGGTCCAGCCGGTGTTGACCAGCCAGCAGGTCGCGCCGTGGCGGGCGATCTTGTCCTGCAACAGCTTGCCATAGACTTCCGGCCGGCGCGGCATGAACGGCGCGCCGAAGCAGGTCGAGAAGGTCGGGATCGGCTCGGTCACCCCCACTTCGGTGCCCGGCGTCTTCGAGGTGAAGCCCGACAGGAAGTGATACATCGCCTGCGCCGGCGTCAGACGCGCGATCGGCGGCAGGACGCCGTAGGCATCGCAGGTCAGCATGATCACGTTCTTCGGATGGCCGCCAAGCGAGGTCGCCGATGCGTTCGAGATATAGTCGAGCGGATAGGCGCAGCGCATGTTGTCGGTGATCGAATTGTCCTCGAAATCCAGCTCGCGGGTTTCGGGGTCGAAGACCATGTTCTCGATCACCGTGGCGAACTTCTCGGTAGTCGCGTAGATCTCGGGCTCGGCCTCGCGGCTGAGGTTGATGGTCTTGGCATAGCAGCCGCCTTCGAAGTTGAAGGTGCCCTTGCCCGACCAGCCATGTTCGTCGTCGCCGATCAGCGTGCGCGACGGATCGGCCGACAGCGTGGTCTTGCCGGTGCCCGACAGGCCGAAGAAGACGGCGGTATCTTCCGGCTTGCCGATCGCGTGATTGGCCGAACAATGCATGGCCATCACGCCCTTGCCCGGCAGGATGTAATTCAACAGCGTGAAGACCGATTTCTTGTTTTCGCCGGCATAGGCGGTGTTGCCGATCAGGATCAGCTTCTTGTCGAAGTTCAGCGCGATCACGGTTTCGCTGCGGCAACCGTGGCGGGCCGGATCGGCCTTGAACGAAGGGCAGTTGATGATGGTGAATTCCGGCGCGAATTCGTCCAGCTCGGCCGCCGTCGGGCGGCGCAGCAGATGGCGGATGAACAGGCCATGCCAGGCCAGTTCGGTCACCAGCCGCACGTCCAGCCGGTGTTCGGGGTCGGCGCCGGCGAACAGGTCCTGCACGAAATAGTCGCGGCCCTTCATGTGGGCCAGCATGTCGGCATAAAGCCGGTCGAACGCCTCGGGCGTCATCGGGGCGTTGTTTTCCCACCAGATCGTATCTTCGACCGAAGGAGTACGCACCACGAACTTGTCCTTGGGCGAGCGGCCGGTGTGCTTGCCGGTGGTCACCAGGAACGAACCGCCCTTGCCCAGCGTGCCTTCGCCGCGCTTCAGCGCCTCTTCGACCAGCCCCGGCTCCTGAAGGTTGTAGTAGATACGCCCAAGCCCCTGAATGCCTTGTTCCTCGACAGGATTTGCGGGGTTTACGCGTCCAATGTTCATAGGTCAGCTCCCGTTGCCGCAATCCGGCACAATAGGGTTGATGTTCGTTCCAATGCCCCGGGCCATGGGACAGGCGGCCCGCGGAGGGGGCCACAGCCGCGCTATACATGACGCTATCACATTGAACCAGAACGGTTTCATGCCGTTAGCGCCACCACCGCAAGTTTAGCGCAATCAGGGTATAAAGCCGCTCACGGATGGAAACAAAGCGCAACAAACTGCGGCAAATCGGCCAGTCCGCGGAAATTTCCGGCACGCCGGCCGGCCCGTACAGGCCTGATTCGCACTTCTCAGTTGATTCCGGGGGTCAAAATACCGAAACTGCCGCGAAAACAAGGCAGAGCAGAATAGGAAGCGAAACATGTCGCGGATCGCGCTGGTTGACGACGACAGGAACATCCTGACCTCCGTTTCCATGACTCTCGAAGCCGAAGGGTTCGAGGTCGAGACCTACAACGACGGCCAGTCGGCGCTGGATGCCTTCAACAAGCGCCTGCCCGACATGGCGGTTCTCGACATCAAGATGCCGCGCATGGACGGGATGGACCTGTTGCAGCGGCTGCGGCAGAAGACCTCGATGCCGGTGATCTTCCTGACCTCGAAGGACGACGAGATCGACGAGGTGCTCGGCCTGCGCATGGGCGCCGACGATTACGTCAAGAAGCCCTTCTCGCAGCGCCTGCTGGTCGAACGCATCCGCGCGCTTCTGCGCCGCCAGGACGCGATCGCCACCGGCGAGGTCGCCACGACCGAGGAAACCAAGATCATGACGCGCGGCCATCTCACGATGGACCCGCTGCGCCATTCGGTCAGCTGGAAGGGCAAGGACGTCGCCCTGACCGTCACCGAATTCCTGCTGTTGCAGGCCCTGGCCCAGCGGCCCGGCTTCGTGAAAAGCCGCGACCAGCTGATGGACGTGGCCTATGACGACCAGGTCTATGTGGACGACCGCACCATCGACAGCCACATCAAGCGGCTTCGCAAGAAGATGCGGATGGTCGATGACGATTTTGGCGCAATCGAAACCCTTTATGGTATCGGTTACAGATACAACGAAGAATGAGCCTCGCCTCGGGGATAAAGTTGCGCGGCAAATCTGCGGAAAAAGCTGACGTCGTCCTTGGCGAAGATTGGGTCGCGCCCGAGGGCATCGTCGATTCCGAACTCAGGGCGGGGCGCGAACGGCGGGGGTTCATCTCGCTGAACCGCTCGCCATTGGCGCGCAAGATCATCACCTTCAACCTCATGGCGATGATCGTGCTGGTGGCGGGGGTGCTGTACCTGAACCCGTTCCGCGACAGTCTGGTCCTGCAGCGCGAGGGTGGCCTTGTCAGCGAAGCGCAGCTGATCGCCGCGGTGTTCGAGGCGCGCCTGGACGGCCAGCCCGCGCAGACCGGCCTGAACGCCGTCGATGTGCGCGCAACCGCCGCCGGCCTTACCCTGCCCGAAGGGGTGGAGCTTTTCGTGTTCGGCAAGGGCGGGCAATTGCTGACCTCGACCGTGGGCATGGAAAAGCCGCCAAAGGACGTGGCAGCCGGGCTTCAGCGCGACGGCCGGTCGACCATCATCACCGACCTCCTGAATTCGGTCTGGGAAGGCATCGCCGCCATCCTCGCCCCGGTCAACCGGCCGAACGTGGCGCTGCGGCCCGAGGATATGGCCAAGGACCTGATCGCCGCGGCGCTGGGTGGCTCGACGCAGGTGCGCACCGGCCATGACGCCAAGGGCGAGGCGACCTTTACCGTCGCCTCGCCAATCCGCCAGGATGGCAAGGTGGTGGCGGTCGCCGCCGTGACCTCCTTCGCCGGCGAGATCAACCAGCTGGTGCGCGTCGAACGCGAACAGGTGCTGCAGATGTTCGTGGTGGCGATCATCGTCTCGATCGGCCTCAGCCTCGTGCTGGCCTCGACCATCGCCAACCCGCTTTCCGACCTCGCCGCCGCCGCCGAGCTTGGCCGCGACAAGAACGCGCGCAAGATGTCGCCGTCGCGGGTCCGCATCCCCGACCTGACCGCGCGGCCCGACGAGATCGGCCGCCTGTCGGGCGCCATGCGCGGCATGGTGGCGGCGCTTTACGAACGCATCGAATCCAATGAACAGTTCGCCGCCGACGTGGCGCACGAAATCAAGAACCCGCTCGCCTCGCTGCGGTCGGCGGTCGGCACCATGCGGGTCGCCAAGCGCGAGGACCAGCGCGACAAGCTTCTGGACGTGATCGACCATGACGTGCGCCGGCTCGACCGGCTGGTCAGCGACATTTCCAACGCCTCGCGGCTGGACAGCGAACTGGTCAAGGAAGAGGAAGAAAGCTTCAACCTGCTGAAGATGCTGGGCAATCTTGCAGAGTATCTGGGGCAGGAAGCCCGGTCGAAAGGCGTCGAATTCATCTCGGACCTGCCACCCGATCCCATCGTCATCCAGGGGCTCGAAGCGCGGCTGGCGCAGGTGTTCGTCAACCTCATCACCAATGCCATTTCCTTCTGCAACGAAGGCGACGCGGTGCGGGTCTGGGCGCGCAAGCGCGAAAGCCGGGTGCTGGTGGTGGTCGAGGATACCGGGCCGGGCATCCCCGACCAGGCGCTGACCAAGATCTTCAAGCGCTTCTATTCGGAACGCCCGCCCGGCCAGTTCGGCGAACATTCCGGCCTTGGCCTTGCCATCTCCAAGCAGATCGTCGAGGCGCATGGCGGCGTCATCTGGGCCGAGAATATCCGCCCGACCGACGCAGACGTGACGTCCGAACCCCTGGGCGCGCGCTTCGTCGTCGGCCTGCCGGTGTGACCGGCCCGGCCCCAGACGCGGGGCTGGTGCACGCCACCGCCGTGGCCGCCGACGGGTGCGCGGTGCTGATCCTCGGGCCGTCCGGGTCGGGCAAGTCGTCCCTGGCGCTGCAGCTGATCGGGCTCGGGGCGCAGCTGGTCAGCGACGACCAGACCTGCCTGCACCGGCGCGACGGCGCGCTCTGGGCCTCGCCCCCCGCCGCGCTGGCCGGCCGGATCGAGGCGCGGGGCGTGGGGCTGCTGGTCGCGCCCCATGTCGCCTCGGCGCGGGTCGTTCTGGCGGTCGACTTGTCGCAGCCCGAAACCGACCGCCTGCCGCCGGAACGGACGGCGGAACATTTCGGCGTGACCGTCCCTTGCCTTCGCCGGGTCGACAGCGCACATTTTCCCGCGGCGATCCTTCTGTGCCTGAAAACCGGGCGGATCGCCTGAAGCTTGGCCAAAGGTTCCATGCCACCCGCACAGAACGCCAAGGGCGGCGAGGCCGTCCACCGGATCATCCTGGTCACCGGCCCGTCCGGCGCCGGCCGGGCGACGGCCATCCGCGCGCTGGAGGATCTGGGCCATGAACCGATCGACAACCTGCCGCTCAGCCTGGTGCCGCGACTGTTCGACGGCCCGCCGATCGCGCGGCGGGTGGCGCTTGGAATCGACGTGCGCAACCGCGACTTTTCGGTCGCGAGCCTGATCGAACTGATCGACGGCCTGACCCGGCGCCCCGATGTCGAGGCCGAGGTGCTGTTTCTCGATTGCCAGCCGGCCGAGCTTCTGCGCCGCTATGGTGAAACCCGCCGCCGCCATCCGTTCGCCACCGCCACCACGCCCGAGGATGCGGTCGAGGGCGAGATCGACCTGCTCGCACCGATCCGGGCGCGGGCCGACGTGCTGATCGACACGAGCGACCTGTCGCCCCACGACCTGAAGGCCGAAATCGCCCGCTGGACCGAGGCCGGGGCCACCGACCGGCTGGCGGTATCGGTCCATTCCTTTTCCTACAAGCGCGGCATTCCGCGCGGGCTGGACCTGATGTTCGACTGCCGGTTCCTGGCCAACCCCTACTGGAATGCGGTGCTGCGCAGCCTCGACGGGCGCGATCCGGCGGTGGCCGCGCATGTCGAATCCGATCCGAGATACGCCACGTTTCTGGAAAAGACCCGCGATCTGCTGCTTTTCCTGTTGCCAGCGCAGGTAGATGAGGGCAAGAGCCACGTCGCCATCGGATTCGGCTGCACCGGTGGGCAGCATCGGTCGGTGGTGGTGGCGGAAATGATGGCCAAAGCGCTTGCGGCAAACGGCTGGCAGGTGTCTATAAGGCATCGGGAACTGGAACGGCGGATGGTTGGGGCATCCAGAATCTTGCAGGATGGCGAGGCTTGATCGGTATCGTGATCGTCGCGCATGGCGGGCTGGCGAGGGAATATCTCTCGGCGGTCGAGCATGTCGTGGGCAAGCAGACCGGCATCCAGGCCATCGCCATCGAGGAAGACCATGACCGCGCCGCCAAGCAGGACGAGATCCTGGCGGCGGCCGATGCGGTCGATACCGGCGACGGCGTGGTGGTGGTGACCGACATGTTCGGCGGATCGCCGTCGAACCTGTCGCTGAAGGCCTGCGTCAACGACGACCGGCAGATCATCTACGGCGCCAACCTGCCCATGCTCATCAAACTGGCCAAGTCGCGCAATCTGCCTGTGCGCGAAGCGGTCGCCTCGGCGCTCGACGCCGGGCGCAAGTACATCAACAGTTACGTCGGTTCGGGACAGGGCAGCCAATGACCGCAATGATTCTGGACATCATCAACGTCAAGGGCCTGCATGCGCGCGCCTCGGCCAAGTTCGTCGAGGTGGTCGAGGCGCACGACGCCTCGGCGACGGTGGAAAAGGACGGGATGAGCGTTTCGGGAGATTCGATCATGGGGCTTCTGATGCTGGCCGCGTCGCACGGCACCAAGATCGCGGTCAGCACCGACGGGCCTCAGGCCCTGCAACTTGCCGAAGCGCTGAAGGCGCTGGTCGGCAATCGGTTCGGCGAAGACAGTTGAACCGCCGCGCCGCCGAAAAGATCGTTCCCGTCCCCAGCAGCGACGACGCGGCCGCCCCCCTGCGGCCCTACGAAATGCGCCGCCTGTCCTACGCGGGCACCTTCAGCAATCCGTTCAAGGCCGGGACCATCCGCACCGTCGAATGGCTGACCGGCAAGCTGACGCTTCTGCGGCTGATCCGGCAGTTCGAACGCAGCGGCGCGCCGTTCGGTTCGCCTTTCTGGCCGAAGGCGATCCGCCAGATGGGGATCGACATCCAGACCCCGGCCGAGGAGGTGGCGCGCATCCCTCCGACCGGGCCGCTGGTCGTCGTCGCCAATCACCCGCACGGGCTGGTCGACGGAATGGTGATGGCCGAAATCGTCAACCGGGTGCGGTCGGATTTCAAGATCCTCACCCGCTCGCTTCTGACGGGCATCCCCGAGGTCGAGGAATTCATGATCCCCGTGCCCTTCCCGCACGAGGAAAACGCCCGCGAACTGGGCCTGAAGATGCGGGAAGACACCATGACACATCTGAAGAAGGGCGGCGCGGTAATCCTGTTCCCGGCCGGCCGGGTCGCCTGTTCCGACGGCTGGTTCGGCCCTGCTATCGAAGGCGAGTGGAACCTCTTCACCCACAAGATGATCCACAAGAGCGGCGCGACCATCCTGCCCATGCATTTCACCGGCCAGAATTCGCGCGCCTATCAGATCGCCAACCATGTTTCCGCGACGCTGCGGCAGGGCCTGCTGCTGCACGAAATCCGCCGGGCCCTGTTCCGGCCGCAGCGCCCCCACATCGGCGCGCCGATCCCGGCGTCGGCGCTGAAGGACTGGGAAGGAAATCCCCGCGGTTTCCTGGCCTGGCTGCGCGACCATACGCTGGCGCTGGGCAGCGACGGGCGCCCCTGACCGGCCCGCCCCCGCTCCGGCTTTGCTCGGGCGCGACTCGGCCATCCGTGCTATCCTGCGCGCGGGCCGACCGGGAGAGCCGGCCCCGAGAAGGGAGATCAGCATGACACCTTGGGAAATCGACGCGACAGAGCTTGTCAATTGCAACTGCGCCTACGGCTGTCCCTGCCAGTTCAATTCCCTGCCAACGACCGGCACCTGCGAGGCCGCCGCCGGCTATGTGATCCGCAAGGGCCATCATGGCGACGTGAAACTTGACGGGGTGAAGGTCGCCTTCATGGCCAAATGGCCGGGCGCGATCCATCAGGGCAACGGCACCATCCAGCTGGTAGTCGACGCCACCGCCACGCCCGCGCAGCGCAAGGCGGTCGAGACCATCTTCCGCGGCGGCGACACCAAGGACATGGCCACCTTCCTGTGGATCTTCGACAAGATGGCGCCGAACCGGCTGGAAACCCTGTTCAAGCCCATCGACATCGCCGTCGACGCCGAGGGCCGCACCGGCCATGTCCGCGTCAAGGATCTGTTCGAACTTTCGGCCGAGCCGATCCGCAATCCGGTGACGGGGGCGCCGCACCGGGCGCGGATCAACCTGCCGCACGGGTTCGAATACCGGCAGGCCGAAGTCGCCAGCGGCACGACCCGCTCGATGGGTGCAATCGAGCTGACGAAGAACAAGGGCACCCATGCCCACATCGCCCGCATCTACATGAACGGCCAGGGCGTCATCGACCACGCCGCCTGAGCCGGCGATGCCGCGCCGGCCGACCACGCTTTCGCTATTGGATCACGACCGGCGGATCGTCGCGGGCGTGCTGGCGGTGGCCGTTGTCCTTGCGGCGGCATTCATCCTGCGCGGCGGCGGAACCGGCATGTCCACCCTGCAGATGACCGATGACGGCGGCCCCTTGGGCGTGCTTCTGTCGGGCCTGCAGGAAACCATCCGCCCCGCGGCCTGGAGCATGGGATATGCCGCCATCATCTTCTTCATGTGGTGGATGATGATGGTGGCGATGATGCTGCCCAGCGCCGCGCCGGTGATCCTGCTGCACGGGGCGCTGTTTCCGGCGACGGGGGTGCGGACGTCGCTGGCCTTTCTGGCCGGCTATCTGGCCGCCTGGGGCGGGTTCAGCGCGGTGGCCACCCTGTTGCAGGGCGGGCTGGCGGCCGCCGGGCTGATTTCGCCCATGTACATGACCCTGGCGACACCGTTCCTCGGGGCGGCGCTGCTGGTGGGCGCCGGGCTTCCAGCTGACCCCGGCCAAGGCCGCCTGCCTGGCCAGCTGTCGCGGCCCGGTCGATGTGCTGACCCGCCACCGGGGCGCCGGGGCGGCGGCGGCCTTCCGCACCGGCGCCGGACACGGGGCGACCTGTCTGGGCTGCTGCTGGGCGCTGATGGCGCTTCTGTTCGTCGGCGGCGTGATGAACCTGTGGTGGATCGTCGGCCTGACGCTCTATGTCGCCGCCGAAAAGCTGGCACCCTGGGGCCCGCGCCTGGCCCGGCCCTTCGGCCTGGCGCTGGTCGCCGCGGGGCTGGCTTTGCTGGCCGCGGCGCTGCGCGGGGCCTGACCGGGCCTGTCAGCGCGTCGGCATCGGCACGTCGCCGCGATAGTCGTAAAAACCGCGCTGGGTCTTGCGACCAAGCCAGCCGGCCTCGACATATTTGGTCAGCAGCGGGCAAGGGCGGTACTTGGTATCCGCCAGCCCTTCGTGCAGCACGTTCATGATGGCAAGGCAGGTGTCCAGCCCGATGAAATCGGCCAGTTCCAGCGGCCCCATCGGGTGGTGCGCGCCCAGCTTCAGGCTTTCGTCGATCGACTTGACCGACCCCACGCCTTCATAAAGCGTGTAGACCGCCTCGTTGATCATCGGCATCAGGATGCGGTTGACGATGAAGGCCGGGAAATCCTCGGCGCTGGCGGCTTTCTTGCCCAGCCGTTCGACCACGGCCAGCAGGGTTTGATAGGTCGCGTCGTCGGTGGCGATGCCGCGGATCAGTTCGACCAGTTCCATCACCGGCACCGGGTTCATGAAATGGAAGCCCATGAACTTTTCCGGCCGGTCGGTGCGCGAGGCCAGCCGCGTGATCGAGATCGACGAGGTGTTCGAGGTCAGGATCGTGGTCGGCTTCAAATGCGGCAGCAGATCCTCGAAGATCGCCTGCTTGACTGTTTCGCGTTCGGTCGCCGCCTCGATCACCAGGTCGGTCTGGCCCAGGTCGGCCAGCTTCAGCGTGGTGCGGATCCGGCCCATCGCGGCGTCGCGGTCGGCCTGGGCGATGCGGCCCTTCGACACCTGGCGGTCAAGGTTCCTGGCGATCAGCGCAACCGCCTTGTCCAGCGCCTCTTGCGAAATGTCGGTCATCAGGACGTCGAAACCCGCCTGGGCGAAGACATGGGCGATGCCGTTGCCCATCTGTCCGGCGCCGACAATCCCGACCGACTGGATATTCATGGCCCGTCCTTTCCTGACTTGCTGGGCGTGACCTTATGCGCGCCTTTCGCATCCCTGCAAGCGGCAAGCAGCCGCGGGGCCGCGCCTCTTAGGCATTTGGAAATGACTGGGGTGCACCTTCGGGGCGGGTGAAGCTAAATCAAAGGTGGGAATCATGGCTTACGAACATCCCGGCGCCGGGGCGCTGGACTATTTTCCATGCCGTTACGGTCATTCCAAACTCCTGTTCCGCGGGCCACGGCGACGGCTCGAAGGCGGGTTCTGCGCCTTTCTCGGCGGGTCGGAGACCTATGGCAAGTTCGTCGCCGACCCTTTTCCGGCGCTGATCGAACGGCGGCTCGGGCTGCCGATGGTCAACTTCGGCTACATGAACGCCGGGGCCGACGTGTTCCTGAACGAACCGCCGATCATCGACGCCTGCAACCAGGCGCGGGTGACGGTGATCCAGCTTCTTGGCGCGCACAACATGTCGAACCGCTTCTACGCCGTGCATCCGCGCCGCAACGACCGCTTCCTGCGCGCCTCGCAACTGATGAAGACCATTTTCCGCGAGGTGGACTTCACCGAGTTTCACTTCACCCGTCACATGCTGCTGGCGCTGTTGGCGCGGGCGCCGGAAAAATATGCGCTGGTGGAAACCGAGCTGAAACAGGCCTGGGTGGCGCGGATGCGGCTCCTGCTGCAAAAGGTCGTCGGGCGCAGCGTGCTTTTGTGGGTGGGCGATCCCCATGTCGGGGGCGTCGCCCGCGACCGGCTGGGGCCGGAACCGTTGCTTCTCGACCGCGCGATGGTCGATGCGATCCGCCCCTTCGCCACCGATTATGTCGAGGTCGAACCCAGCGCCGCAGCGCGGGCGGCCGGGACGATGGGCATGTTCTACCCCGAACTGGACGCACCCGCCGCCGCGCAACTGCCCGGCCCGCGCATCCATCAGGAAATCGCCGCGGCGCTCGAGCCGGTGCTGGCGCGGTATCTATAGGGCCAGATCGCACTGAAGCATCGCGGGTCGGCCTTCCCTATACACGGACCGATAAGGGGACGCGCCAGTGGCGCGTCACCCGGTCCGTTGGCCCTGACGCGAGGAAGGGCCAAGGGGGGTGCCGCCGAACCGGACGTTCGTGCACGGACGGCGCCCGCCCGGTGGGGGCGAAGCCCCCGCCACCCGCAGGGCGGGGGCTGGCCGTGCGCGT
>JAXMDK010000009.1:0-141195 GCA_046348855.1 Paracoccaceae bacterium
GGCCTGACCGACTTCGACGGCGCGGGCGAGATCCTGCGCGCCTGGGGCAACGGGCTGCGACCCGATCGGCTCTGTCGTCCCCGGTTCCGCCCGGATCGAAAACGGCCGGGGCATCGCGCTGGTGCGGATATCGGAGCGCGCCGATGTCGAGCCGATCTGGCGCGACATTCAGGCAGGCCACATCCGCGCGGTCTCCATCGGCTACCAGGTCCACCGCTTCGAGGTCTCGAAGCCCGAGCTCGCCCGCGAACTCTGGCGCGCGGTGGACTGGACGCCGTTCGAGGTCTCCGCGGTCGCCGTCGGCGCCGACCCCGCCGCCGGTTTCCGGGCCCAGCATCCCCTTCACGACTGCGTCCTTCACCGCCGGGACGCCCCCACACCGCAAGGAACATCCCCGATGACGGACAAGACCCACACCCCGGCGAGCGACGCCGCAAAGCGCCCCCAGCGGCTGACGTCATAGACGAGGATTGCCTTGAAGTCGGCTTGGCCGGATTGGACCTCGGCTATCAGGTTCTGCAATGCCTCCCGGCCGTCGAGCCGCAGCCCGGAACGCCCTGAGTCCTCGAATACGCGCAGGATCTGCAGGCCGCGGGCGGCGGCATAGCTGCGGATGACGTCGAGCTGGTTCTCGGTGGAGTATTTCTGGTGATCGGTCGACATCCGGACATAGGCGACTGCCGGAACGTCCTGTTCTGCCGCCGCGCTACCGTCCCCGCTGTTCGCCTGACCGCCTCTCACACGTGCATCTCCCCATCACCGCCAACGACGCCAGCACCGCTGTGCGGGGTACTCGCCAATATCGTCGGACACGGGGGACACTCGAGCGTTCGAAAATGCGATCTCCGATAAGGGCAGGTCCTTTCCCAGCCCGCCATTCAGCCGTTGCAACCGTTGGGTGGCGCGAGGTGCAGATTTGAAAAACATGGTCGTCACCGTCCCATAGAGACCTGCTTGGCCAGACGAAGTCGGGGGGTCGTCTCGGGCGCAAGGCAGATTCTCCCGTTTTCATGGCTCTCCAAAGATTTAGCGGAGAGCAACATGGAGATGCGGGTGAAGATGGGCACAGTTGTGCCGAAGATGGGCACAGTTTTGCAACTGGACGGCATTCCCGGCAATTATCGTGCTGCGATAGCTTTGGCATTGCATGCAGAGCTCGGCTCGACTCATCGGGCGATCAAGACCGCGATGCGGTGGACGGATGCCAGCGAGCGAACCGTGAAATACTGGTTCGCGGGTGAGCGCGGACCGAGCGGCGAGCACCTGATTTCCCTCGCTCGGCATTCCGACGCCATCGTGTTGGTGCTCCTGGCGCTGGCGGAGCGGTGGATCAAGGACGACGATTAGGACCGTGCGCTACCCCCCGGGTCACGCCGCCTCTTGTCCTGTCTTCGTTTTTGGTTATCTTGAAGACAGCATGAGGAGGACGGCCGCCATGACGCGCACCACAACGATGACCGTTCGCGTGAGCGGCGCTCTCAGCGAGTTCGTCGCAACGAACGTTGGCGAGGGCGGCGCCTATGAGAACGTCAGTGAATACATCCGCGACCTGATCCGCCGTGACAAGGAGCGCGCGGAACGCGAAGCCTTCGATCGCCTGAAGGCGGAACTGAACCGGGCCTTCGCTGCGCCCGAGGAGAGCTACACGCCCATGACCGCCGCCGAGGTGATCGCTCGAAACCGGCGGGCCTGAGCCCATGGCGATCCGGGTCCTGGAAGCGGCCTCGGTGCGTCTCGACGAGATCTACCGCTACACCCGCGACCAGTGGGGCGAAGCGCAGGCCGAGACATACATCACCGGGCTCTTCGACGCCTTCGAGAAGGTCGAAACCCGCGGGGTGATATCGAGGCCGGTGCCGGCCGAGTTCGGAGTAGACGGATACTTCTTCCGCTACGAGCGGCATTTCGTGTACTGGAGACGGCTCGGCAATGGCGACATCGGCATCGTCACCATCCTGCACGAGCGGATGCACCAGATCGACCGGTTCAAGGACGACTTTGTATAAGTCATTGTTAGGAAATGGAAAGACAGATCAGAAGCCGAACCGCAGGAAGTCCAACCGAGGTGGAGAAGGTTGGATATCAGGCCCATCCGCTCCGCCACTTGCCCTCGCGAAAGCGTTCTCCCCATCCGGCTGCGGCCGGATTTTTTCGTTGTTTTCGAGGGTTATGCGGGTGGGGCTGAGCACTGGTGCCGGCGCCAAGAGGCCAGAAAGCGGTCTCTCCGGGCCGATATTCTCCGGACCTGATGACTGCGCGGATTTGGTGCTTAGCTCCTAGGTGTCTGAAATGAGATGATTTTCTTGGAAAGCCGGCTGGATACTTCGATGCCGGTGGCATTCGCGAAGTGGACCTTCGCCCACCGGCGCAAGGTGCTGCTGGTCTCGACGCCCACCATCCGTGGTCTGAGCCGGATCGAGCGTGAATACGAGGCCAGCGACCAGCGCCGGTTCTTCGTGCCGTGCCCGCATTGCGGCGCGATGCAGTGGCTGAAGTTCGACCGGCTGCGCTGGCAGAAGGGCCGCCCGGAGACGGCGGAGTATCACTGCGAGGGCTGCGACGCGCCAATCGCGGAACACCACAAGACGGCGATGCTGGAGGGCGGCGAATGGCGGGCGACCGCCACGGCCGCCGATCCGACCACGGTCGGGTATCACCTCTCGGCGCTCTATTCGCCGATCGGCTGGCTGAGCTGGGAGCGGATCGTGCGGGCATGGGACGCGGCACAGGGGTCGGACGAGGCGATCAAGGCGTTCCGCAACACGATCCTCGGCGAGACCTGGGTCGAGACCGGCGAAGCGCCGGACTGGCAGCGGCTCTACGACCGGCGCGAGGCTGGAAATCCGGCACGGTGCCAGCAGGCGGGCTGTTCCTGACCGCCGGGGCCGATGTGCAGAAGGACCGGATCGAGGTCGATGTCTGGGCTTGGGGCCGCGGGTTGGAAAGCTGGCTCGTCGATCACGTCGTGATCGAGGGCGGGCCGGACCGGCATGACGCATGGTCGGAGCTGACCGCGCTGCTGGACAAGTCTTGGCCACATGAACGCGGCGCGCATCTGCGCATCGCCCGGCTCGCCATCGATACGGGCTACGAGGCCCCGGCGGTCTATTCCTGGTCGCGGGCGCAAGGCTTCGCACAGGTCGCACCCGTGAAGGGCGTTGAGGGGTTCAACCGCTCGAGCCCGGTGGCGGGGCCGACGTTTGTCGATGCGACCGAGGGAGGCAAACGTC
Organism: Paracoccaceae bacterium; assembly: GCA_046348855.1. Classification (GTDB taxonomy): domain Bacteria; phylum Pseudomonadota; class Alphaproteobacteria; order Rhodobacterales; family Rhodobacteraceae; genus TMP-24. The sequence goes on from JAXMDK010000009.1 coordinate 3,231, forward strand.
TGCGGCGCGGAGCTCGACTCTGGACCGTGGCTGTCTCAACCTTCAAAGCCGAGACCTACCGCTTTCTGCGGCTGGGACGGCCGACTGAGGAAGAACGCGCCGAGGGCGCGGCCTTTCCGGCCGGCACGATCCACCTGCCGACATGGGTCGAAAGCGAGTGGCTGAAGCAGGTCGTGGCCGAACAGCTGGTGACCGTCCGCACCAAGCGCGGCTTCGCGAAACTCGAATGGCAGAAACTCCGTGAACGCAACGAGGCTCTGGATTGCAGGGTCTATGCCCGCGCCGCCGCCTGGATCGCGGGCGCGGACCGCTGGCCTGATGAGAAATGGCGCGACCTCGAGGATCAGCTCGGGGCTGCGCCTTACGGTGACACCGATCCCGCCGGTCAAATTCACCGGCCCGGACAGGCCCCACAGGGCAAGCGCCGCTCCGACTGGCTCGGGCGGCGCGAAGGATGGTTTTGATGACGGACTGGACGGAAACCGAGCTTTCGGCGCTGCGCCGGGCCTATGCCAGCGGCACGACCCGGGTCAGCTATGACGGCAAGTCAGTCGATTACGGCTCGGCCGAAGACCTGCTGGCCCGCACCGTCGCCCTGAATGGCGCGCCCCAAGCCTCCGGCTGGTCCGTCGATACTACGACCGGCGTCATCACCTTCAGCGCGGCGCCGGGTTCCGGCGTCGCGATCACCGCTGGCTTCGATTTCGATGTCCCGGTCCGCTTCGACACGGACGCGCTCGACGTGACGATCGACCTCGAGCGGCTGGGCTCGATCACCTCCATCCCGCTTCTGGAGATCCGACGATGAATGACGAAACCGGATTTCTGGCGGCGGCGCTGAAGGAACTGATCGCCTCCACCGCCGTGATCCTCGCTGCCTGGGGCGCGCTCGGGGGCGCGACCAACGCGCTGACGACAAAAATGCGGCTGCGCGACGCGCTGCGCCACATCCTGCTCGGCGGTCTGATCGCGGCCGGGATGGGGAGCCTGTCGATGGCGATCATCACCCGCTGGCTCGGCCTGCCGCCCGAAGCGATCCCGGCCGGGGGCGCGGCCGGATCGGCCGCCTATCTCGTCGGCGTCTTCGGACCGGCCTTCATCGAGGTGCTGCTCGCCCGTCTGCGCCATGCCGGGAAAGGCGATGGCGATGCATGACCTTCTCCGCCTCGCGCGCTCCCTGCGCTGCGACCCGGCCGACCCCGGCCAGGCCTTCCGCCACCGCCTGGGCGTCGGCATCGCCGTCGCCGCGCTGATCCTGATCCTCTCGCTTCTGGGGTGATTTCCATGCAGATGACTGACCGGGGCCTGTTGGCCCTTGTCCGGCACGAAGGCATCGTGCCCGGCCCCTACACGGATGTGAAGCAGGTCTGGACCTTCGGCATCGGCCACACGGCTGCCGCCGGGGCACCCGATCCCGCCACGATGCCGCGCGGCATGTCCGCCGATCTCGATGCCGGGATCCGCGGGGCGTTCCGGGTCTTCCGAGCCGACCTCGCGCGTTACGAGGCCGCCGTTCTGGGCGTCGTGAAGGTCCCGCTCGAGCCACATGAGTTCGATGCACTGGTTTCCTTCCACTACAACACAGGTGGAATCGCCAAGGCGGTGCTGACCCGGCACCTGAACGCGGGCGACCGGGCCGCAGCCGCAGCAGCCTTCATGGGCTGGCTCAAGCCCGCCGCGATCCGCCCGCGCCGCGAGGCCGAGCGCGACCTCTTCGCCACGGGCCGCTATCCGAATGGCACGATCCCGGTCTGGTCGGTCGACGGAAACGGCCGGGTCAATTTCTCGCGACCGATCCGGCGTCTGACCGAGGACGAGGCGCTGGCGCTACTTCGGCCGTCGACTGCGTCGGTGCCGACGCAATCCGTTGTCGCTCCGCCGTGGTGGCGGAGGCTGTTGGACCACTTCAAAGGAAAGGCAACATCATGAACTGGAACCTTGCGCGTGGGCTGATCTACCTTGCCTGTCTGGCGGCCTCTGGTCTGGCGATGGCCGGGCTGGCGGATTTCGATCTGGCGACCGGCACCTTCGACTTGAGGCCCTTCAACATCTACGCGCTGACCGGCGCTGGCGGCGGTGTCGTCTCGTCCGCACTGGCCTCTCTGGCGTTGCTTCGCGGCTGGGGGCGGAAGTGAAATCCCTCTCGCCCGAGCTTCAGGCCCATCTCGACGAGGGCACGACGACGCTCGCCTGGTGCTGGCGGATCACCCGGGCCGATGGCGTCACCTTCGGCTTCACCGATCACGACCGCACGCTCAGCTTCGATGGCACGGACTTCGAACCCGAGAGCGGGCTGACGGCGTCCGAGGTGCGTTCGGGCTCGGACCTGTCGGTCGATGCGCAGGACGCGGAAGGCGTGCTGACCTCGGACCGCATCACCGAGACCGACATCCTCGATGGCCGCTGGGACAACGCGGCGGTCGAGGTCTGGCGCGTGAACTGGGCCGACACCGGACAGCGCGTGCTGATGCGGCGCGGAGCCATCGGTCAGATCCGGCGCGGGCGGCTGGCCTTCGTCGCCGAGGTGCGCTCGCTCGCCCATGTCCTCGGCCAGACGGTGGGGCGGACTTTCCAAGCGACCTGCGATGCCGCGCTCGGCGATGCGCGCTGCGGCGTCGATCTGGCGGAACCGGCCTTCAAGGGAACCGGCGCCGTCATCGATCTTCTGCGCGACCGCGCCTTCACTGCCTCGAGCCTCGACGGCTTCGCCTCTGGCTGGTTCACCTTTGGGACCATCGAATGGACCGGCGGCGCGAATGCTGGGAGGCGCACCGAGGTGCTGGGTCATGACGTCACGGACGGCATCGCTGTGCTGACCTTGCTCGAAGCGCCGGTGCGGGCCATCAACGAGGGCGACGCCTTCACCATCCGTGCGGGTTGCGACAAGCGGATCGAGACCTGCGGGGCGAAGTTCGCCAATACCACCAGTTTCCGAGGCTTTCCGCATATCCCCGGCCAGGACGCCGTCCTGCGCTATGCGACGAAGGATGGTGGCCATGATGGGGGCGTGCTGTGAACACCGCCGATCCCGACAAAGTCATCGCGGCGGCACGGTCCTGGCTCGGGACGCCGTACCATGATCAGGCGAGCCTCAAGGGCGTCGGCTGTGATTGCCTCGGGCTCGCCCGCGGCGTCTGGCGCGATGTCGTCGGCCCCGAGCCGTTCCCGATCCCGCCCTACAGCCGGGACTGGGGCGAGACCGGCCCGCGCGAGGTGCTGGCCGAGGGCGCGCGCCGCATGATGCCGGAGATCGCCCCAGCCGATGCCGGTCCCGGCGCGCTGGTGCTGTTCCGGATGACGTCGCGCGCCATTGCCAAGCATGTCGGGATCCTCACCGGGCCCGGCTCCTTCCTCCACGCCTACGAGCGGCTCGGCGTGATTGAGGAACCGCTCACCCCATCCTGGCGGCGGCGCATCGCCTTCGCCTTCCTGTTCCCGCAACGCTGAGACCCCGACATGGCCACCCTCGTTCTCGGCGCGGCCGGCGCCGCCATTGGCGGGTCGATCGGCGGCGCGATCCTCGGCGTCAGCGCCGCGACCATCGGCGGCTTCATCGGCTCGACCATAGGCTCGGTCGTGGACAGCTGGATCATCTCGTCGCTGGCGCCGACGCAGCGCATCGAGGGCGCGCGGCTCGACACGCTGCGCATCACTTCGGCCACCGAAGGCGCGGTCATCCCGCGGCTCTATGGTCGGATGCGGATGGGCGGCAACATCATCTGGGCGACGGATTTCCGCGAGGAGACGAAGACCACCACGCAGGGCGGCGGCAAGGGTGGCGGGGGCGGCAAGGTCAAGACCACCGAGTATCTGTACTATGCAAGCTTTGCCGTGGCGCTGTGCGAAGGCTCCGAAGCCGGTCCCGCAGGGACCATTCTCTCCGGTGGAGAGAATGGAGGCGGAGCAGGCCCGGCAGGGCGGGGAATCACCGGGATCGGGCGTATCTGGGCCGACGGCAAGCCGATGGACCTCTCGGGCGTCACCTGGCGCTGGTATCCCGGCGACGAGGCGCAGGCGGCCGATCCGTTCATCGCCGCGAAGATGGGCGCGGCCAACACCCCGGCCTATCGCGGGACCGCCTATGTCGTCTTCGAGGAGCTGCCGCTTGCGACCTACGGCAACCGCCTGCCGCAGCTGTCGTTCGAGGTATTCCGGCCGCTCGCTGACCCGGACACCGCCGAGGGGTTGGTCAAGGCGGTGACGATGATCCCGGCCTCGGGCGAATTCAGCTATGCCACCGCGCCTGTCAAGAAGACCACCGGCGCTGGCGGCGCGACTGTGGCCGAGAACCTGAACGCGATCACCGACACCGCTGACATCGTCGTGGCCCTTGATCGGCTGCAGGCCATGGCCCCGGCTGTCGAAAGCGTCAGCCTCGTCGTGGCCTGGTTTGGCGATGATCTGCGCGCCGGAAACTGCAAGGTGCGGCCGGGCGTCGAGGTTGCGGCCAAGACCACGACACCGTCGGCATGGGTCGTGAACGGCGTCAGCCGTGCTGACGCGTTTCTGGTCAGCCGAGATGCCGAGGATCGTCCGGTCTACGGCGGCACCCCTTCGGATTTCGCGGTGGTGCAGGCGATCCAGGAGATGAAGGCACGCGGGTTGCGGGTGACCTTCTATCCCTTCCTGCTGCTGGACGTCCCACCCGGCAACATGAAGCCCAATCCCTACAGCGCCAATGCCGCGGCCTTGGGCCAGCCGACATTCCCCTGGCGGGGGCGGATCACCTGTTCCCCGGCTGCGGGTTTTGCAGGGTCGGTGGACAAGACCGCCCCCGCTGCCACGCAGGTGTCGGCACTGTTCGGCACGGCGACACCCGCGAACTTCAGCGTGTCAGGCACCAATATCAACTGGACCGGGCCGGTCGGGGAATGGTCGTTGCGCCGGATGATCCTGCACTACGCGCATCTGTGCAAAGCGGCCGGGGGCGTCGATGCCTTCCTGATCGGTTCCGAAATGCCGGGGCTGACCACCATCCGCTCGGGCGCCAGCAGCTATCCGGCGGTGCAGGCCTATCGGGATCTGGCCACCGATGTCCGGTCCATCCTCGGGGGAGGCACCAAGCTCGGCTACGCCGCCGACTGGTCGGAATATTTCGGGCACCATCCGAATGATGCCAGCGGCGACGTCTTCTTCCACCTCGACCCGCTCTGGGCCGATCCCGAGATCGACTTCGTCGGCATCGACAACTACATGCCGCTCTCCGACTGGCGCGACGGGTTCGACCATGCGGATGCCGCCGAGGGTTGGCCCGCGATCTACGACCGGGCCTATCTGCAGGCGAACATCGCCGGCGGCGAAGGGTTTGAGTGGTTCTACGCCTCGGCCGCCGACCGCTCTGCGCAAATCCGCACGCCCATCACCGACGGCGCAGCAGGCAAGCCTTGGGTCTTCCGTTACAAGGATCTGCGCGCCTGGTGGTCGAACCCGCATTTCAACCGCCCGGGCGGGGTCGAAAGCGGCACGCCGACGGCATGGGTGCCGCAGTCGAAACCGATCTGGTTCACCGAGCTTGGCTGCCCGGCCATCGACCGCGGCACCAACCAGCCCAATGTCTTCTTCGACCCGAAATCGTCCGAGAGCTTCACGCCGCATTTCTCGCGCGGCTGGCGGGACGACGCGATCCAGCGCGCCTATCTGGAAGCCACCTGGCTCTGGTGGGGCGAAGCCGCGAACAACCCGCTGTCTTCGGTCTACGGCGGCCGGATGGTGCATGTCCCCGAATGCGCCGCCTGGACCTGGGACGCGCGGCCTTATCCGTTCTTTCCGGCGCTGACCGACGTCTGGACCGACGGCGCGAACTGGCGGCTCGGGCACTGGCTGACCGGGCGGCTTGGGGCGGTGTCGCTGGCGGCCCTCGTGCGCCACCTCTGCCTGCGCGCTGGGCTTGATGAGGCGTTGATCGACGTCTCTGGCCTCTGGGGCGCGGTCGAGGGCTATGTGATCGGCGCGCTGGAAAGCCCGCGCGCCTCGATTTCCACGCTGGCGCGGCATTTCGGCTTCGACGCGGCGGAGACCGAGGGCGTGATCCGCTTCGTGATGCGCGGCCGGGCCTCCGTCGCCATACTGGCCATCGACAATCTTGTCGCCAGCCGCGAGGGCGAGGCGCTGGAACTGACCCGCGGCCAGGAGACCGAACTGCCGCAAGCCCTGAAGTGGCAGGTCGCCCGCGCCGACGAGGACTACGACGCCGCCCTCGTCGAGGCGCGGCGCATCACGGTCGACACGACGCGCATCGCCTCCGAGAGCTTCCCGATGGCGATCCCGCCCGAGGAGGTCGAACGCCGCTGCCGCCGGGCGCTGATGGAGGCATGGATCGGTCGGGAAAGCGCCACCTTTCGCCTGCCGCCCTCGTGTCTCGCCCTTGATCCCGCCGACGTGATCCGGCTGGCGCATGACGGACGTGAGGTCGAATTCCGCCTCGTCTCGGTCGCCGATGCCGAGGCGCGCGGGATCGAGGCTGTCCGCCAGGACCGCGCCGCCTACGACCTGCCGCCCGGCGATCCCCGAGCGGCCTCTCTGACGCGAGCAGTAGTATTCGGCGCGCCGGAGGCGCTGCTGCTGGACCTGCCGCAGCTCTCCGAGAACCAGCCCGCGCATCGGCCGCTCATCGCCGCCCATGCCGTGCCATGGCCCGGCGAGATGGCGGTGTTCCGCAGCCCCTCGACCGACGGCTTCGAGCTGCTGGCCACGTTCGGCGCGCGCGCCCGGATCGGCACGCTGATCTCGGATTTCTACGCCGGGCCCACCTCGCGCTTCGACCTCGGCAACGCGCTGGTGGTCGACTTGCTGACCGGCACGCTGGAGAGCGTCACGGATCTGGCGCTGTTCGGCGGCGCCAACGCGCTCGCCATCGAGAGCGCACCGAGTGTCTGGGAGATCGTGCAGGCGGGCGTGGCCGAACTGCTGGCCCCCGGTCGCTATCGCCTGACCCGGCTCCTGCGCGGCCAGCGCGGGACCGAGGCCGCCATCGGCAACCCGGCGCCCGCCGGTGCCCGCGTCGTGGTGCTGGACGCCTCGTTGGCACCACTGCCGATCGCCGAGGCCGATCTCGGGCTCCCCTGGAACTGGCGCATCGGCCCGGCGAGCCGCCCGGTCAGCGACGAGACCTATGTGGCGCAGAGCTTCACGCCGACCGGGCGCGGCCTTGTGCCCTTTGCCCCGGTTCATGTCGAACAACCATGGCGCGCGGCGCGCAACCCGGGCGATCTGATCCTCCGCTGGACGCGGCGGTCGCGCGCGCTGGTGGCCGATGCCTGGGAACAGGTCGAGGTGCCGCTGGCTGAGGATTCTGAGAGCTACGACATCCAGATCATCGACGGGGCCTTGGTCAAGAGGACGCTCACCAGCATCACGACCTCCGTCCTCTACACCGCCGCCCAGCAGACCGCCGATTGGGGCACGCCGCTTGGCCCCGGTCAGACGCTGGCGATCCGCATCTACCAGCTCTCGAACCGCCTCGGCCGCGGCACGCCCGCGACTGTGACCCTCTTGTTCTGAAGGGACGACCCATGTCCGACACCACGACCCATCTGGGACTGCCGTATCTGCTGGCGGCTCAGGCGCAGAAGCATGTCACCCACAATGAGGCCCTGCGCCTCTTGGACGCCATGGTGCAGCTGTCGGTGCTCGACCGCACGCGCACCGCGCCGCCAGCGAGCCCCGCCGATGGGGACCGGCATCTGGTGGCCTCGGGAGCCACCGGCCTCTGGGCCGGTTGGGACCTGAACATCGCCTTCTGGATCGATGGCGCGTGGATCCGCCTCGTGCCGCGCCCCGGTTGGATCACTTGGATCGCGGCCGAGGGGCTGTTCCTCGTCTGGACCGGCGCGGCCTGGGAGGTGGTGGGCGAGCCCCGCGACGTGTCCGATGCGGTGTTCAGCCTGGTGAACGATGCGGATCCCACGAAGAAGGCCACCTTCTCGCTGGCAGGGATCAGCGCAGGGACCACCCGCAGCTTCACCCTGCCGAACACCTCCTCGGAGCTGGCGATCCTGGCGGGCACCCAGACCTTCACCGGCAACAAGACCTTCTCGGGCTCACTGACCGCCTCAGGCACGGTCACGGTCGCCGCCGCGACCGCAACCATCGGCACGGCGACGGGCACCGTGACCTATGGGCTGGGCACCGGCGCGACGACGACCGGGGTCACAAAGACCGTGAACATCGGAGTCGGCGGCGCGTCCGGATCGACCACCGTCGTCAACATCGGCTCGGCCACCTCGGGCGCAAACGGTACGACGGTCATCAATACGCCGACCGTGACCTTCGCCAATGCCGTGACGCAGGTCGGCATGCCCCAGGCCAACCTCAGCGCGCAGCTGCTGGGCCTCGGCGGGGCGACGGCCGACAGCTATAACCGGCTGTCCGTGAACACCCCCGCAGTGCTTCTGAACAACGCCGGCGCGGGTATCGAGGCGACAGTGAACAAGGCCGCCCCGGCGAACGACGCCGCCTTCGCCTTCAAGACCGGGTTTTCGGCCCGAGCGTTGATCGGTCTCCTCGGCAATGACGACTTCAGCTTCAAGGTCAGCCCCGATGGCTCGGCCTTCTATGACGCCATCCGCGTCGACCGCAGCAGCGGCCAAGTGGAACTGCCGCAGCCCACGGTCCTGCCCGGCCTCAATGCAGCGCCGACCCCACCTTCCGCAGGCAAGGCGGCGATCTATGCCCGCAACCGGGCCGGAGCGCCGTGGATCGATGTCATGCGTCCGTCCGGCCGCGACTTCGCGCTGCAGCCGCATTTCGGGGTGAACCGGATCGCCAACTGGTCACCCTCGACCGGCACCACGATCAACAGCGAGGGCCTGCCCATCACGTCCGTCGGCACCGTCTCGCACCCGACGCTGGCCGCCACGAACCTCGCCGCCTCGATGCGCCGCTGGCGCCTGACTTCGGCGGCGGTGGTGGATTCGGCCGCCGACCAGCGATCAGCAGGCTGGGCCTGCTGGCGCGGCAATGCGGCGGGGCTGGGCGGCTGGACTTTCGTCACGCGGATTTCGCTGACGACGCTGCAGGCGACCGGCATGGGCTTCTTCGGCCTCTACGGCTCTACCGCTGCGTTGGCCACCACCCTGACTCTGGCCGCCGCCATCAACTGCATCGGTATCGGCTTCCAGCGCGGCACCCACACACGCTGGCAACTCGTGGCCAACGACGGCACGGGCGCGCCGACGCTGACCGACGTGGGCGCGAGTTTCGCCGTCGCAACGGGGGGCGTGCTGACGCTGTTCATCGCGGCACCGCCCAATGGCAGCTCGGTCTGGGCGCGGGTGGTCGACGAGGTTTCCGGCGCGGTGTTCGAGCAGGAGGTCACCGCCGACCTGCCAGCGGCCACGCAGTTCCTGTCACCGCGCCTCTTCCTCAACACCGGCGCGACCGCCGCCGCCGTCGCCTACGACTGCGCGGGGGTCTATGTCGAGACGGATTTCTGATCTGTAGATATGGACTGCCGTGTGCATGCCGGGCCGGGCAACACCATCGAGGCAACCGCCGAATGCCTCGACCGGAGCAATACGCCCGGCCCGGTTCACCTATTCACGTTTCAGAAAGCGGAAGGGGATTCGCTGCAGGTTGGAGATAACACAGTGGCCCGGCATGTCGTGTCAGGCAATGGGAACAATTCTGCCCCCCTGTCAGGGCTGTTTTCGGCGCTTTGGAATTGTGATGCCGGACGGTTTTCTACTTGAAATCTACGCTTTCCCGACACCGGTCGCCCGGGTCGCAGACCGCTGTGCCGACCGCGCAGTCGCTGGTATCGCCGCCGCAGCAGTTCTCTGTGAGATAGGCCATCAGCCCGTTCATCGCCGCACAGTTGGCGGTGTAGATCAAAGGATCGCCCCTCGCGGCGGAACGTCACCAGGCCGGCATGCTTCAGTTGGCTCAGATGAAACGAGAGGGTGGTCGAGTGCAGGCCGAGCCTCTCGCCGATATGCCCGACAGCGCGCCCTTCGCTCCCGGCCTGCACCAGCATCCGAAAGATATCGAGACGGGTCTCCTGCGCGAGCGCGGCCAAGGCCGCTATGGTGCCCATTTTTTCCATATCTCCAGAATCGTGTAAATGTTTCTGTGCCACGAATAAGAGCGGCGCCGGAACTGCCTCCGGCGCCATTCACTACCTACCGGCTCGATCCGCCGTAGACGATGCCGTTCGGGCGATCACCAACCGGTAGGGTCTTGACGACGTGCTGGCTCCCCACTTCGATGATCGACACGGTATCGTCGGCGATGTTGGTCACGAACACGAATGCCCCGTCGGTCGATACCGAGACCCCATGGGCGCCGCCGCCGGTGGCGAGGGTCTTCACGACCTGACCGGTCGCGGTGTCGATCACGGACACGGTGTTGTTAGGCTCCGCGTCGGTGCCCTGGTTTGCCACATAGACGTAGGCTCCATCGGGGGTCGCAACCATCTGGATCGGGTTCGGCCCGACGTCGATCCTGTTCATCACCTCGCGGGAGGCGGTGTCGATGACGGCCATCCGGTTCTCGTCCCGGAGAGAGACGTAGACCTGATCGCCAGACGGGGTAAACCCGACCTGAACGGGCGCTGCGCCCACCGGAATGCGCGCAACTTCCGTCAGATCCTGCGTGTCGATGACGGAAACCGAGCCATCCTCGACATTAGCCACATAGAGTTGGCTCTCATCGGGGCTGAGGCGAAGGCCGTGCGGATAATCCCCCGTCGCGATGCGCCCGATGACCTCTCCCTTTGCGAGGTCGACCACGGCGATCTCGTCGCCGCCGGCCAGCGAGACAAATGCGCGCCCCTGCCGGTCAGCGACCACATGGGCCGGATGCGAGCCTACCGTCACGGTCGCCGTGGGCGCCGAGAGGTTCCGCGGATCGAGAATGACCAGCAGACCCTCGGCCGCGCCCTCCGCGCCATGCCCATGGCCGTCCGAGCCGTGATCCCCCTCGGCGGCAGGATCTCCGACCGCCAGCAGAAGCTTGCCATCCGGCGTCAGATCGACGTTGTGAGGCGCGACCGGGATCGTAACCGTGTCGACCGCCCCCGTGCCGAGATCGAAGGCGCTGATGGAATTGCCGCCCTCGTTGGCGGAGTAGACCGTTCCGCCGGTCTGAGCAAAGGGCGACGGCGCGTCGCCGGCCTTCGCCTCCAGCCATGCCTGCATCTCGGCGATCTCGGCTTCCTGCGCCGCGATGATCTGGTCCGCCCATGCCCTGGTCTGCGGGTCGTTTCCGTATTGCTGGACGATCCGGGCCATGTCGATCGCGCCCTGATGATGGGGGATCATGCCCCGGACGAAGGCGACATCCGGATCATCCGCCATGACGCCGTCCATCATCGGCCCGTGCATTTCATTCATCGCTTCGACGTAGGCCCGGGTGAACTCCGGAAGGCTTTCGTTGGCCGGGGCGGCACCCTCGTTCGGCGCGCCCATCATCCCCTGCATCATTCCGCCCTGCATCATCTGGTGCATCGCGCTCATGCATTCCGGGGCCATCGCCTGCATCATGGCTTGGCACTGCTCTGGCATCATCCCTTGCATACCAGCCATCTGGCCTGAGGGAGGCGTCGGCACGGGAGCCTGCTGCACTTGCGCGGGCGGGGTTCCCGGGTGGTGGGCGTCATGCCCGGCCTGAGCGAGGGCAGCGCCAGGCAGGCCTGCCAGGACGCCGAGGGAAAGGGCTATTGTGGTTCGGTTCATTGATTTCATCCTTTGGATCCAGAGCGCTGACCCGGGGTTTCGGGTCGCGGTTCTCCGTTCTGTTCGCTGGTCTTTCGGGTTTGCACAGGAGCGGCCGGAGACAACATTCGTTCTCGCGGCCATCCCCTGCGCATCACGCAGCGATAGGACGTGGTGGCCTCAGGATGCCTTCGGGGAAACGGTCGTGCGGATCAGGGCGCACAACCGTGAAAGCCTCACCGCTCGTGGGCGGGCCGAACTCCGGCGGCGCGACGGGAACTGCGGCGGTCAGGCAGGTCTGACAGCAATCCGCAAGGTTTGGGCTACCGTCCGTGTTCACGCAGCTTGGCGATTGATTGGCGCCATGGTCGTCCGACGCGTGATGCTGGGTGCAGTGGCTTGCCTGGGCAGCGGCCTGTTGCTGGTGGATGGCGTGTCCAGTCGGGCTCGCATGGACTGGGACCTGCAGAACCAGTGCGCCGATGGCAAGCAGCAGGATGCAGATCGCAAACCGGCGCAGTCGGCCGCAACTCGCCCGAAATTTGACCCCGGCCCGTTTGGTCATGCGCCACCTTCCTTGCCGGCGGCACGCCGGCCCTGCGCGATGTCGCGTTCATGTCGCGCGCCACCCGACGTGGGGCGCCAGCCCCGCGGACGGAGGCAGGCCGCCACAGCGAGGTGCTGTTTGAGATCATCCGCGAGCCTGGCGTTCATGTCGGCGGCGCCTTTCAGATTTCCCGCGAACCGAGGAAGCGCCCGAAGCTCCGGGTGGTCGGGCCGAACAGGAACGCTTCATACGGCTCGGGATCGACGCCCGGGAAATCCATGCCGGGCGAGCCGGCAGGCATGCCGGGAACGGCCAGCCCCGTCACGTCAGGCCGCTCGGCCAGCAGGCGGCGGATCGCTGCGGCAGGCACATGACCCTCGATCACATAGCCGTCCACCTCGGCAGTGTGGCACGATGCCAGTTCGGCCGGCACGCCGAGGCGCTGCTTGAAGCTGTCCATGTCGGTGGATTCCACCACCCGCACCGGGAATCCCGCATCCTCGATGTGCGCGATCCAGCCATCGCAGCAGCCGCAGGACGGATCCTTGGTAACGCTCACCAGCGGCAGCGTTTCGGCATGTCCCCAGCCGGCCGTGGACATCAGCAGGGGCAGCGCGCCGGCAGCGGCCAGGATGGCGCGCCGGCTGATGTTGTTGTCGTTTCTCATAGTCACACCTTTTTCCATGGATTCATTGTCTCGCCGTCACGGTCCGCATCCGGCTCACAAGGGAGTGATGGGCAAACCGAGGGCCTTGGCACCGGCATCGTCATAGCTTCACCCTCCGCAGCCGAGCGGCATTGGTGATGACGCTGACCGATGAGAGCGCCATGGCGGCGGCCGCAATGATCGGCGACAGCAGGATGCCGAAGAACGGATAGAGGACTCCGGCTGCGACCGGCACGCCGAGCGCGTTGTAGATGAAAGCGAAGAACAGGTTCTGGCGGATGTTGCCCATCACCGCCTGCGACAGCCGGCGGGCGCGGACGATGCCGTTCAGATCGCCCTTCAGCAGCGTGACACCGGCGCTTTCCATCGCCACATCGGTGCCTGTGCCCATGGCGATGCCGACATCGGCGGCCGCCAGCGCCGGCGCGTCGTTCACCCCATCGCCCGCCATCGCCACAACTTCGCCCGCCGCCTTGTGCCGCTGCACCACCGCGCTTTTCTGATCGGGCAGAACCTCGGCCTCGACCTCGTCGATGCCGAGATGGCGCGCGACGGCCTTCGCTGTGGTCCAGTTGTCGCCGGTGAGCATGACCACGCGGATGCCTTGTTCCTTGAGCGCGGCCAGCGCCTCCGGCGTCGATGGCTTGACCGGATCGGCAATGGCGAAGATCGCGGCGACGCGGCCATCCACCCCCATGAAGATCGCGGTCGCCCCGTCCTCGCGCAGCCGGTCGGCCTCATCGGCGAGCGGAGCGACATCGACGCCTTGCTCGGCGAGGAACTTCGCATTGCCAAGCGGAATGCGCTTGCCTTCGACCACCCCGAGCGCGCCCTTCCCGGTCGGCGAGTCGAAATCCGCAACCGGCGCCGTCGCGATCCCGCGCTCCTCGGCGGCGCGGACGATGGCCAGCGCCAGCGGATGCTCGCTGGCCCGCTCCACACTGGCGGCAAGCCGCAGCGCCTCGTCCTCGCTGAAGCCAGCAGCCGGAACGATGGCGGTCACAGCGGGCCGGCCCTCGGTCAGAGTGCCGGTCTTGTCGACGATGATGGTGTTGACCTTCTCCATATTCTCCAGCGCCTCGGCGTTCTTGATCAGCACGCCCGCCTGCGCGCCACGGCCGACGCCGACCATGATCGACATCGGCGTCGCCAACCCCAACGCGCAGGGACAGGCGATGATCAGCACCGACACGGCAGCGATCAGACCGAAGGAGAAACGCGGCTCCGGGCCCCAGATCGACCAGGCGATGAAGGCAAGGATCGCGATCACGATCACCGCCGGCACGAACCAGCCCGACACTTGGTCGGCGAGGCGCTGGATCGGCGCGCGGCTCCGCTGCGCCTCGGCGACAAGCTGGACGATCTGCGACAACATGGTGTCGCGGCCAACTTTCCGCGCCTCGATCACCAGCGCGCCGGACTGGTTCATGGTGCCGCCGATGGCCGATGCACCGGCCTCCTTGGTCACAGGCATCGATTCACCCGTCACCATCGATTCATCGACGGCGCTGCGGCCTTCCAGCACTTCGCCATCGACCGGCACCTTCTCGCCGGGACGCACACGCAGGCGGTCGCCGACATGCACGCTGTCGAGCGGAACCTCCTCCTCCATGCCATCGTCGCGAATGATCCGGGCGGTCTTGGGGGCGAGGTCGAGCAGCGCGCGGATGGCGCCGCTGGTGCTCTCTCGCGCCCGCAGTTCCAACACCTGCCCGAGCAGCACCAGCACGGTGATGACCGCCGCCGCCTCGAAATAGACCGCGACGGAACCGTCATGCTGGCGAAACGCATCGGGAAAGATACCGGGCGCAACTGTGGCGACGACGCTGTAGATCCAGGCGGTCCCGGTGCCCATGGCGATCAGGGTGAACATGTTGAGGCTGCGGTTGACCAGCGACTGCCAGCCGCGCTGAAAGAATGGCCAGCCGGCCCAGAGAACGACCGGCGTTGCGAGGATCAGTTGCAGCCAGTTCGAGGTCAGCTGGCCGACATAATGGCTCAAGCCAAGAAAATGGCCGCCCATTTCGAGGACGACCACTGGTATCGTCAGCGCCAGTCCGATCCAGAACCGACGTGTCATGTCGATCAGTTCCTCGTTGGGTCCGGCCTCGAGACTGACCAGCACCGGCTCCAGCGCCATGCCGCAGATCGGGCAGGAGCCGGGGCCGACCTGCCGGATCTCCGGGTGCATCGGGCAGGTATAGATCGTCCCCTCGGGCACCGGCTCTGCCGTGGCCGCCGCGGTCGCCGGATCGAGGTAACGTTCCGGCTCTGCCAGGAACTTGGCCCGGCAGCCGGCGGAGCAGAAGTAATACGGCCGGCCGGCATGCTCGGCCTTGTGCTCGGTCGTGTGCGGGTCGACCATCATGCCGCAGACAGGGTCCTTGACCTTGTGCGTGTCGTCCCGCGCGACGGCGGCGTGGTCATGCGCGTGATCGTGCACATGGCCGTGGTTGTGGTGATGGTGATCTGTCTTGCTGGCCATTTCTCACGCCTCCTTGGCGGTTTGCCCGATCATGCGTTGACTGCGAATTCGGTCATCATGCCGGTCTCGAGATGCGGCATGTGGTGGCAATGCAGCATCCAGCGCGCGACCTCGCCGGCGTCGAGCGCGATATCGACCATCGACATCGGCGGCACGTATACCGTGTCGCGCAGCGCGCCTCGGACCGCACGCCCGTTCAACCCGACGACTTGGAACACATGTCCGTGCAGATGCATCGGGTGGCCCATCATCGACATGTTGTGGAAGGACAGCACGACCCGCTCGCCGCTCTGTGCGGCAAGCGGGCGATGCTGGCCCCAGACGGCCCCGTTGATCGTCCACACATAGGGCTGCATCGAGCCGCCCAGCATCACCATGTGGCTGCGGTCCACCGGCCGATCCGGCAAAGCGCCCGCGGCGATCAGACGCGTCTCCTGCGCAAGGTCGCTGTCGAAGGCAGGCGCTTCGGCCTCCGCCATGGTGTCGATGCGCCGTATTTCGGCGCCCTGCGTGGTAAGGATCAGCCCGGTCCGCTCTCGCGCGCCTTCCCGCAGCGCGAGGATCGGCCAGGCGCCGCCCTCCTGCGGCAGGTCGATCTCGAGGTCGAGCCGTTGGCCCATGGCCAAGCCGAACCGCGTGCCGGGGACGGGCTGAACGGCATGGCCATCGACCGCGACGAGCCGGGCCTGCGCTTCGCCAGTCTCGATCCAGAACACCGTTGCCGCGGCGGCGTTGATCACCCGCAGGCGGATGCGCCCGCCGCGCTCGACCTGCACCACCTCGGGATCCGAAAGCGTGCGGTCGTTGGCGAGATAGGCGTCCCAGTCGTAGTCGTTGAGGTCCATCGCCATGCCGTCCATGGCGCCCATTCCCGTCATGCCACCCATGGCGCCGTGATCCATGCCACCCATCGGCATGTTCCCCATCGCGCCGTGGTCCATGGCCGCCATGCCGCCCATGACCGCGCCGTGGCCGCCTCCATGACCGCCGGCGGTCCCGTGGCCGCCAAGGATCTCGGCCATCACCTCCTCGGGTGCCTTGAACGAGAAATCATGCAGGAACAGCACCACCTCCTGCCGGTCGGCGGCGACATCCTCGGCGCTGCGCACGATCAGCGGCGCGGCCAGAAGGCGCATCTCGTGCAGCGGCACATGCGCGTGCATCCAGTAGGTGCCGGGCAGCGGCGCGAAGTCATAGGCGCGAGTCTCGCCGGGGGCGAGCATCGGCAAAGGCATGTCGGGCACGCCATCCTGTGCGTTGGGCGGGATCTGGCCGTGCCAGTGGATCAGCGTGTCAGTATCGAGATCGTTGCGCAGATCCACCCGGAACCGCGCGCCGGGATCGAGTGTCAGCCCCTGTCCGGCTGGCCCGGCAAGACCCCAGACGGTGGCGGCGCGACCGTCGATGTCGAGCGTCCGGGTGGCGGCGTGCAGCGACAGCGGGGCGGCGCCCTGCGCTGCCGCGATCCGGGGCAGATGCGCATAGGCCAGCATGGCGGCGCCAGCGGCAAGAAAGCCGCGTCGTGAAAGGGTATTCATGGTCGTCTCCTCGGGACAGCTCGTCCCGTTCATCAAAACCGACAGGACGCCGCGGGCCTCGGCCCGGACGCGCGATCAGAGGAGACGGTGCTTGGGAGGTCGTTCGTTCAGTCCAGGTGCCCGACCGGCAAGCACTGCACCGGTGGGCAGGTCATGGCTGGCAGGCGCGTAAACGCTGGGCGAGTCTTCCCTCGGAAATGTCAGAAAGACCAAAAGACCTGAACAAAGCAACTCACAGCTTCCAGCATCCATCGATCCGCAGTGCTGTTCGCCGTCACAGGAACGGTCGCTGCCGGCCGCAACCTGCATCATCTCGCCGACATGCACCGAGTGATCCGGCTCTGCGCTCAAGCGCGCCGCATGCGCGGAGGTCACCGTCGTCATGACGGCGATCGCGAGTACGGCAAGCATGGTGACGAGGCGCGAGAACATGCCGGAAAGATAGGCGCTGGTCACGGGAATGTCCATTGCCTCCGGCGTCGCGCCTCTGGCAGAAATTCATCCTCGGCATATAGCCAATAGAAATTCCTCGCCACCAATCATGCAACTCATGCGAAAAGAACTCCGTAATATCTTGTGGCCCGGGTTGCTCGTCGGAGGCCTGGTCATGGCGGTCTTCGCTGGCAGGCACTATGCCCAGACCGCATCCAACGCCGCGTCATCTGCAGAAGTCATCGAACAGGGCCGGCAGATCTATGCGGACCAATGTGCGTCCTGCCACGGTGCGCAGCTCGAGGGGCAGCCGGACTGGAAGACGCCCCTTCCGTCCGGGCGTCTCCCGGCGCCACCGCACGATGCCGGCGGCCACACGTGGCACCATCCCGATGACATCCTGTTCCGCATCGTCAGGGAAGGCACGGCCGCCATCGTCGGGGGCGGCTATGAGAGCGACATGCCGGGGTTTGCCGATCTTCTCAGCGACGCCGAGATCCGGGCTGTCCTCGCCTATATCAAGAGCACCTGGCCAGAGCGCGAGCGGACCTACCAGGAGAATGTGTCGCAACCACACTGATGGCACCTTCGGGATGGAGCTGCCCCTGCGACCGGCAGTGCAATTTCCCGAGGCCCACCGGTCACAGTTGATGCCGCCGAACAGAAGCGGCATGTTTGGATCGACCTGATGGCGAAACCTTTGGGAGGGATGTTCGTGGGATTATTCATGGCTTACTTGGCATTTGAAGCGCGCTCGATCTTGGCGCCGCCTCGGGTTTTCCCTCGATGAACAATCCCGGCTCCAGTTCATCGAAGCGGGTTCAGGACCGCACGGACCGACTCAACAAGAACTGCTTCTGCGTTACACTGGACCTTCCATCGCTGCGCGAAGCGATGGAGCGCGAGGCCGGTGAGCCGGCATTCTTCGAGACGTTCATCCGCCCCAAGGCCCATCTGTTCTCGCACGTACCGGTGTTCCTTTCGGCCACCACCGTGGATGAGATGCGCGCCATCGCAGCGGCTGTGGAGACCACCGCCCAACTCGCGGCATACAAAGCCGCGGTCCTTTCCTGGGCGCCGGAAATCGCGCGGGCGGATCACGGTCCGATCGGGGCATTGATGGGCTACGACTTTCATCTTGGCGAAGACGGCCCCCGGCTGATCGAGATCAATACCAACGCCGGCGGGGCATTTCTCAATGCCTTTCTTGCAAGGGCGCAGCGCGCGTGTTGTGCCGAAATGGACATCCCCCCGACGCTGCTATCCTTTGAGGACGCGGCGTTCCGCATGTTCCAGAACGAATGGATTCGGCAGCGTGGAACGGGCGCGCCAGAACGCATCGCCATCGTCGACGACAATCCGCCGGAACAGTATCTTTATCCCGAATTCGTGCTCGCGCGGCAAGTTTTGGCGGCACGAGGGGTAGACGCGGTCATCGCCGACGCCGGTCACCTTAGCTACGACGATGGTCAGCTCAGCGTCGACGGAAAGACGATCGATCTCGTTTACAACCGGGTCACCGATTTCGCCTTTGATCAGCCCGAGCACAAGGCATTGCAGGAATCCTACCGTGATGGCGCGGTTGTCGTAACGCCGAATCCGCACAACCACGCGCTCCTTGCCGACAAGCGCAACCTTTCGCTTCTTTCGAATTCCGCGACACTTGAGGCATGGGGAGTCGACCCGGGGATTCGGGCCGGGCTTGCTGCCGTTCCACGCACCGTTCTGGTCAATCCCGACAACGCTGATGCACTTTGGAAATCCCGCAAGGACCTGTTCTTCAAGCCGACAGGAGGACATGGTGGCAAGGCGGTATATCGTGGCGACAAGCTGACGAAAGGAGTCTGGGCGGAGATCGCGGGAGGCGGATACGTTGCCCAGACGCTGGTCCGCCCCAGCGAGCGCATGATCAAGATCGACGAGACACCCCAGAGGCGCAAAATGGACGTGCGACTGTATACCTATGATGGGCAGGTGCTTCTGGTGGCCGCGCGCCTTTATCAAGGCCAGACCACAAATTTCAGGACGCTAGGGGGTGGGTTCGCGCCGGTGTTCGTGATCTGAAGCGAGAGCTGTTGGGATCTTGTATAATGAAATCAATCCCTTAAGGTGGAGAAGGTTGGACGTCAGACCCATCCCCTCCGCCACCCACCCCAGCCTTACAGGCTTGCCCGGGCACGGCGGCGCGCAAGCCCCGGTAACAGGGTGGTTTTTGCGAGGACGTTCGTGCCTGTCGCGCCGTCTGCGGGCCGGTTCAGGGCTACTTTCGGGCCTTTTGGGAGTGGCTGTCTCCGCGGTGCCCTTTCGAGGGTGAGTTTCGCAATAACAGGGAATTTTTCGCAAAACCGGCCGCAAAACAGGCAATTTCAAGTGATACAGCAGTTGGCGCCGCCGAGACTGTGAACCTTTCCAGTGGGTTGGTGGCCATCAATGGCAGGTTCCTGTTATTGCGCAGAACAGGCATCAAGAGGCGCGGAACAGGCCGCGGGACGCCTCATGACAGGACCCGCGCAATGCCGATGCCGCCCTCCTCATCCTCGGGATCGCCAAGCGCGATCCGGCCCGCGAGAGCGACCATGATCCGGGTCCCCATCTCCTCCTGCGGGCCTGGGCGGTGCAGCTGGCCCTCTCCCGGCGCCGCGGCGGACAGGCCCTGACCGATCACGATCGGGCCGAGATCGGCCGCTGTACCGCCGAGCCCGATCGGATCCGCTGGCCGCGCCGGGGAACGACATGAGGGGCGATGAGGACCACGGGGATCCGGACGAGGGCGATGAGGGTGGGGTCCGGCGCCGGGCGAAGCGTGCCGGCGACGAGCCGTGTCTCGACGCCGCGGCGGCGGAGGGAGAAGGGCACCGCGAGGGTCAGCAGCTCTGGGTCGAGCGCGTCGGGCGCGACCGACAGGTCGGCGGCAAGCGCGGTGGGGTCGAGGCGGATCGCGAGATGATCGCGACTGATGCGGCCGTCCTGGATCAGACCGGCGAGGGGCCGGTGCCGGGCGGCGCGGATCCGGGCGATGAGGGCTTTGGCCGCCGCCGCCACCGCCGGGGCGCTGGCGGGATCGGGTGCGGCGAGAAGCGCATGGCGTTCGGCGGCCTCCTCGAGATGCTGGGCGAGACTGTCGGCGACCAGCGTCTCGAAGGCGCGGGCCGGCAACCGCCAGCCGGTCGGGTCGGCGCCTTTGGCGATCAGCCGGTGCGAGACATAATAGGCATGCCGTCGTCCGGCCTTCCGGCTGTGGCTCGGGGTCAGCCGGTCGCCGGTCTCGTCGCGGAAGCGGCCGGCGAGAAGCGCGGCAGGCCGGCCGTCCTCAGTGCGCTGGCTTCCGCCACCTGGTCCTGGACTCGATCGCCCAGGCGCCGGCGGCCTTTCCGCTCTATGGCGGGCGCATCTACCGGCGCGCCATCGGCGAAATCCTCAACCCGACCCGCCAGCCGCAGGAGGTGCTCGACGATATCCGCGAGACGATCGGTGCCTATGCGTTCCACGCACAATATCTCCAGAACCCGCGCCCCGGCGAGAGTTGCTATCTGCGGATCGAAGATATGAACCTCATCGAGGCGCTTCCCGAGCTGAGCGGCTTCACCCGCCGGGTGCAAAGCTGGGACATGGCGGTCAAAGATGGTCCGCGCAGCGACTATTCTGCCGGGATCACCCTCGGCTGGCACGCGCAGACCGAGACATGGCATCTTCTCGATGTGGTGCGCATCCGCGCCGACTATGACCGATTGAAAGACCGGGTGCTGGCGGAGCGGAAACGCTGGCGGGCTGACAAGGTGCTGATCGAGGCCACCGCTCTCGGCGCCCCGCTTGTGCAGGTCCTCCGAAAGACCGCCCGCAGCGTCTACTTGGGGATCACGCCCACCGACACCAAGGTCGAGCGGTTCATCACCCAGACCGATTGGCTGAAGGCGGGCCATCTGGCCATTCCCCGCTCGGCCCCCTGGTTCCCGGAGTTCATCGCCGAACTCCTGGCCTTTCCGAACGATCGCCATGATGACCAGGTCGATGCCCTTGTCCAGCTGATCCACTGGCTCCGACGCCAACAGGGGGCCTATCTCGACACCGATCCCGACACCGGGCGGCGCAATGGCAACTACCGCCCGGAGCGGCCGCGCCGCGAAGACCGGATGCGGTTCTGACCCGCGGGGGAGGGCGCATCGGGGAGACCTGGTCTCGGAGCCCCATCCCCGGGACCTGTCTGTGGGGCTCGGTTGCCCGCCACGGTGCCTATGTCGAGCACTTCTGTGAAAAGTTCCAAATCTCGGTACGGTTCTCCTGCCGTGTGCCCGGACAGGCGGCATTCATCGCTGGACTTCCAAAGCCCTATCACCTTCGAGCGAAAGCCCCGCGAAGTGAGATAAACGCTCTCCACAAAAGTCGGGAAAGTCCATTTGTCTCCTTGCCGCTTTTGAAGGAGATTCCCCTTGCAGATCAGTTTGCTGCCCTGGACTCCACGCACGGCCCGAACGGAAGCGACACGGCGATTGCTCCGACGGCAGCCGTTCGCATCATGTGCTATCGCCAAATGCACCGGCTACTATTGGAACCCGACCTCATGTCGCCAAAAGAACAACCGTGACCACGATCAAGGCCAGCGCCGCAAACGCCAGTAGGAGCGCGCCGATGCCAAGATCGGGCATGAACTCGTCCATCTGGGTCTGGGACAGGCCGCCTGTCGAAACTGAATAGGCGGTCGCATCCAGCTTTTCCTTCAGATTGGCAAATGCCAGCGGCATCAGGCGGGCGCCGCAGTAGCCGGTGAACGGCGCTTGCCCTTCGGTGATTGCGGCCTTCGCGCGCGCAGCTTGTCCAGGCTGTGCATCATCCTTCGTGGACAAGATGGCCATCCTCCTCGGCCCAGTAGGCGTGGAACCTCTGCCCGCTGTGCAGTGGCAGGCCGCCAAGCTCGTCGTGTCCTTTCTGGACCCGGATTTCCTTGCCGTCGTCTGTCTCGAGATAGATGGTCGCGGTCGCTCCCACGAATTGCTCGCCGATCATGCGGGCTTGAACAACGTTGTATGTGCCCTTGGGCGCTTCAACGGACAGGCCCATCTTGGTGTCGAGAACGGTCAGTGTTACCGGCTGGCCGACTGCGGGCGTCACGGACTGCCCCGGGGTTGCCAACCGCAGAGTGCCGGAAGCCGTCTCCAGCGCGATCGCGCCTTTTTCCGAACGGATCACCTTGCCCGGGAAGATATTCGACGAGCCGAGAAAGTCCGCCACGAACCGCGTGCGCGGCGACCGGTAGATTTCCTGCGGGGTGCCGATCTGCTCGATCTTGCCGCGGCTCATGATCACCACCCGGTCGGCCATCGAGAAGGCCTCGGACTGGCTGTGGGTGACGTAGACGAAGGTGATCCCGGTCTCGCGCTGGAGGTTCTTCAGGACCGACTGCATCCGCACCTTCAGCGCGGCATCGAGCGCCGACAGGGGCTCGTCCAGCAGGAGGATCTCCGGCTCGACCACCAGCGAACGGGCCAGGGCGACACGCTGGCGCTGGCCGCCCGACAGTTGCGAGATGTTGCGCCCGGCAAATTCGCTGATCTGCATCCTGTCGAGCCATTGCTCGGCGCGGCGGCGGCGTTCCGCCTTGCCGATCCCCCGCATTTTCAAGGCGAACTCGACGTTTTCGATGACGTTGAGGAACGGGAACAGCGCGAGGCTTTGCCAGACCATCGGCGTATCACGGCTCCAGGTCGGCAGATGGTTGATCGGCTGGCCGGACAGGCGGATCACCCCGGCCGTCGGCGCCTCGAGCCCGGCGAGCATCCGAAGCGTCGTGGTCTTGCCGCATCCCGACGAGCCCATGATGGCAAGGAACTCGCCCTTGCGGATGTCGAAGTCCATCTTCTGGACCGCGACGAAGGCGCCGAAGCGTTTTTCGACGCCCTCGAATGCCACCAGCGTATCGCGTTGCATGTGCTGCTCCTATTCGTCCGCCGAGGGGCGGGCTTTCGGCCCGCGTCCGGTCAGCAGAAGCTGCGCCAGGATCACGAGCGTCATGGATGTGACGAAAACGAAGGTGCCGATGGCGTTGATCCGCGGGCTGACCTGCCCTTGCAGGAAGCCCAGCACCTTGACGGGAAGGGTCTCATTCAGGCCCGAGACGAACCAGGCAATGGCGAACTCGTCAAAGGAAACCGCCATCGTGATGAACAGCGCGCCAAGGATCGCCGGCATGGCGAAAGGCACGATCACATGGCGCATCGCCGCCCATTCCGACGCGCCGAGATTCCAAGCTGCGGCTTCGAGGTCGGGGTCCATCTGCGACAGGCGCAGCCGGACGATGGCCATCGCAAACGGGGCGCAGATCACTACATGGGCGATGATGACCGACAGCGCATTGCCGGAAAGGCCGATCCGCGACAGGTAGGCCAGCATCGCCAGGCCGAGGATGACGACCGGGATCGTCGGCGGCAGAAGCGCGAGGGCCAGGTAGACCTGCTTGCCGAAGAAGTTGTAGCGGTAGTCGGTATAGGCCGCGCCGAAGCCGAACGCCGTGGCCAGCACGCCGACGATGACGCCGACGAACAGCGTGTTGCGCAGCCCCTCCCAGACCAGCGGGTCGGTGGCCACCGCGCGATACCAGTCCAGCGAGAAATGCCCGAGCGGGATCGAGGGGAAACGGTCCGAGTTGAAGGAAAAGACGAAGCTGGCCGCGATCGGGGCGAAGACGAAGGCATAGCCGAGGATGACATAGACCTTCAGCCCCCAGTCGACGGCGGCATTGCGGTTGATGTCCTGCGAGGTGTTGCCGCTCATTTGCTGCGTCCCTTGTAGGCGAAGCGGACGGCAAGGAAGGCCACGACCAGAAGCGTGCCGATCATCGTCAGGGCGATGACCGCCGCGCGCGGCCATTGCTGCCCGGACTTCGTGGTGTCGGTGATGAGGATCGACAAGGTCGTCGCCTTGCCGCCGCCGAGATAGATCGGGCTGACAAAATCGCCGAAGCTGAGGATGAAGGCGAAAAGCGCCGCGATCACCAACCCGACCCGCGCCGAGGGCACGATGACCGCAAAGACGGTGCGCACCCGGCCGCAACGCAGGTTGTGCGCGGCCTCGACCAGGGTACGGTCGATGAAGACCAGGCTGAACAACTGCAACAGCACGACCAGCGGGAAATTCAGCGTGAGGTAGCCGACCATCGTCGCGCCGACCGTGTTCAGCAGCGGGTAGGGCCCAAGCCCGACCTTGCCGAGAAGGACGTTGACGATCCCGGCGTCCGACAGGAAGATCTGCCAGGAATAGACCCGCACCAGGTAGCTGGTGAAGAACGGGATCACCATCAGGAACACAGCCCAGCGGCGTGCGCCTTCCGACAGCTTGAAGGCGATCGCGTAGGAGCAGGGAAAGGCCAGCAGGCTGGTCAGGACCGACGCCGCCAAGGCCAGCGCGAAGGTGGTGCCATAGGCCTGCCAGAACACCGCCCGGCCATACATCGTCACCCAGTTCACGCTGTCGAAATCCGGGTGCATGGCGAAGTTCTTCACCGTCCAGAAGCTCAGCGCGACCAGAAACACCAGCGGAAAGACAAAGAACATGAGCTGCCAGACCAGAAGCGGCAACGAGAAGGTCAGACCATAGAGGGACAGGGAGCGGCGCATGGGTGAAGGCAATCCGGTCTAGCGGCGGCGTGGGTATCAAAAGGAGGCGGCCGGGGGAGCGCCGGCCAGCCTCTGGACGCGGTCAGGCGCCCTTGTATTCCGACCAGAAATCGTTCCAGACGTCGAGCGTCTGCTGGACCGGCCATTCGCGGAACTTGATGCGCCCGGAGCGGATCATGTCGATGGCGTTGCCGGGATCCTTGGTCATGCCCTGGCGCTTGGCCTCGGCCGGATCGACCTGGTTCAGCAGATCCCAGCCCTTCTGGTTGGGGATCAGCGCCGGATAGGCGGCCATTTCGGCCGATTTCACCTGGCCCTTGGCCGAGGTGATGTACTGGATCCACTTCTTGGCCAGATCGGCCTTCTGCGATCCCTTGCCGATGCAGAAGCATTCCGACCACTGAAGCCCGCCTTCCTGCGGGATGTGGCTGGCGACCTTGGCGCCGTTCTTCTGCAGCACGCCGGTGATCCAGTCGCCGATCCCGGCCATCGCCAGCATCTGGCCGTTCTTCAGCGAGGCGAATGTGCCGCCATAGTCGAAGAAGCCGCCGACGTTCGGGCGCAGGCTCATCGTCTTGTCCTTGACCGCCTTCCAGGCGGCCTCGTCGATGTCGTAGGGTTTGGCGTTGCCCGTCAGCAGGCTCATCTGCCCGAGGTTCGGCAGGTGCCAGTCGTAGTGCCCGACCTTGCCCTTCAGCTTTTCGTCCCAGTAGACATTGTAGCTGTCAACGTCCTTGTCGCTCAGCGCGTCGGTGTTGTAGGCCACGCCCAGGAACCCGAACCGGGTCACGACCGAAAACAGCTTGTCGCCCTTCCAGTTGCCGGGGAATTTCTGGAATTCGGGGAAATAATCGTCGAAGGAATAGTCCTTCGGGTCCAGTTCCTCGACATAGCCGGCGTCATTCAGGCCCTGGACATATTCGGCGTCCGACAGGATCACATCGAAGGTGCCCGGCGGCGACTGGGAGATCAGGCCCATCATGTTGTCGCCGCCGCTGTAGTATTTCGGCACGAACTTCACGTTGTTCTCGGCCTCGAACTCGGACACGACATCGGGCTCGGCATGGCCGTACCAGGCCAGCATGGTCAGTTCCGTCGGCGCGGCGAATGCGCGCCGCGACAGCATGGGTGTGGCCAGCACAGCCGCACCGGTGGCAAGGACTGCGCGCCGCGTCAATCCTTTGGTCGTATCCTGAACAGATGACATTTCTTCTCCCCGCACGAATGGCGAACCCTCGCCCTCACCAACACGCTAAGAGAACGGCTCCCTTCCACAAAATCGGTTATTGAAATCGGTCAATTTGCGCCCCTTATAGCGAAGGCCGACCGATCAGACATGCCAGTGTTTCGCCCCCAGTCCGACACTGTCGAGACTGGCCACGAGTTCGCTGACAAGCTGCAATCCCGCCACTGAAAGCCGCGGGTGCTTGTAGAAAAGCCCCACTCGTAGCGGTTCGAGCGACGGGAATCCCTCGGCTTCCTCCAGAACGCGCATGCCGGGAAGCATGGTTGCCTTCGTCAGGGCCGTGACGCAAAGCCCGTTGAGCACGGCATTCTGCAGGCCCGAAATGCCCGGGCCGGTGTAGACGATCCGCCATCGCTTCTCGACAGCATCCAGTGCCTGAATCATCCGCGCCCTGTAGTCGCAGCCTTCAGGATGCGCCCCCAGCGGTATTGGCTGATGGGCTGGCGCACGGAAGGACTCGGCAGCCGCCCAGATCGGCTGTTCCACCCATGCCCGGGAAAGGTACGGCATTCGCGCCGTAGGCATCATCGCGACAATGATGTCCAGATCGTCCGCCCGCAAATGCTGATGCAATTCGCGGCTCAGATCGCAATGGATTTCCAGTTCGACTTCGCTGTGCTGCCGAATGAAGCCGGTGATCGCCCTTTGCAGAAACGCGACGGCGTAGTCGGTCGGAAGGCCGATTCGGAGAACGCCGGTCACGTCCGAGCGGTGAAAGTAGCCAATCGCCTCATCGTTTATGCGGATCATCTCGCGCGCGTAGCTCAGCAGCGACTCTCCCGCCGGTGTCGGTTGGATCGTGCGGCCCTCCTGGTGGAGGAGCGGCGCGCGCACCAACTCCTCAAGCCGTCGGATCTGCAGCGATATCGCCGGCTGGCTGCGCCCGAGCAGCGCGCCGGCTTTGGAATGCCCACCGAGTTCCACGACCGCGATGAAGGTCCTGAGCAGGTCTGTCGGCAGGTTGGTGATAACGCCCATGGATTTGCATCCGAAATCGAACGATTGGGACAATCTATTTTTCTTATCCTCGTGGGGCAAGCTAGATTCTGGGTCAGACCCAACCTAGAGGGCACCATGCAACACAGCAGCGCGTTCGCCTCCGAACTGACCTGGCCCGACTACCACGCAGCGGTCAAAGACGGCCAAGCGCCGATCCTCATTCCCATCGGATCGATGGAGCAACACGGCCATCATATGCCGCTGCACGTCGACGTGCTTCTGCCGACCGAGTTCGCCCGCCGGGTGGCGCTGGAGATCGGCGCCCTGGTCGCCCCGCCGTTCACCTACGGCTACAAGTCGCACCAGAAATCGGGTGGTGGAAACCATCTGCCCGGCACGACAAGCCTGGACGGGGCGACGCTGGTTTCCGCGCTGAAAGACGTGGTGAAGGGATTTTCACGGCACGGCGCCCGCAAGATCTGTCTGGTGAACGGACATTTTGAAAACTCCTGGTTCATCGTCGAGGCCATCGACCTTGCCCTGCGCGAGCTGCACTGGGACGGGATCACCGACCTCAAGGTCGTCGTGCTCTCCTACTGGGATTTTGTGCACAAGGAGGCGATCGCACAGCTCTATCCGGGGGGCTTCCCGGGTTGGGACGTCGAACATGGCGGTGTCTTGGAAACCTCGCTGATGCTCGCGCTGTATCCGCAGATGGTGCATCTTGACCGAGCCGTCGATCACCCGCCGGCGACCTTTCCGCCCTACGACGTCTATCCGGTCAAGCCGGAATGGACACCCGCCTCGGGCACCCTGTCGTCGCCAAGGGAGGCGTCGGTCGACAAGGGTCATATCCTCCTGGATGTCTGCACCAGAGGCATCGTTGAGGCCCTGAGGCGCGAGTTCGGCTGAACCGTCGCGGATGCGGCACGATCCGGGGGGCCAGATGGCCCCCTTTTTGCCGTGCAATTGAAATGTCGGGGCAAGAAAAAGGGGCCCGAACCACCGGACCCCCGTGAAAAGCTCCGGCGAGGATCAGTTGCGGATGATGTTGTGCTCCGGGCCGAAGGGGAAGCCAGTGATGTTTTCGGCTCCCGTCTCGGTCACGATCAGAATGTCATGCTCGCGATAGCCGCCAGCGCCGGGCATTCCTTCGGGCAGCATGACCATCGGCTCCATCGACACGACCATGCCGGGCTTCAGTTCGGTCTCGATGTCCTCGCGCAATTCCACCCCCGCCTCGCGACCGTAGTAGTGGCTGAGCACGCCGAAAGAATGGCCATAGCCGAACGAGCGATATTTCAGCAAATCCCACTGGCTGTACATGGCGTTCAATTCCAGCGCGATCTCGTTGCACTTGGCGCCGGGCTTGATGAGATCGAGCCCGCGCCGGTGCACGGCCACGTTCTTCTCCCAGATGTCGAGGCTGGCATCATCGACGCTGTCGCAGAAGAGCGTGCGTTCAAGCGCAGTGTAATAGCCGAAGATCATCGGGAAGGTGTTCAGCGACAGGATCTCACCGGACTGGATCTTCTTGTTGGTCACCGGGTTGTGGGCGCCGTCGGTGTTGATCCCGGACTGGAACCAGGTCCAGGTGTCCATCAGCTCGACGAAGGGGAAGGATTTGGCGATCTCGCGGATCATCGCGTTGGTCGAGGCGATGGCGACCTCGTGCTCGGGCACGCCCGCCTTGACCGCACCGGCCACGGCCCAGCCGCCCACGTCGCAGATGCGCGCACCCTCGCGGATCAGCTTGTGCTCCTCGGCCGACTTGATCGAGCGCATCCACATCGAGGGCTGCGCGATATCGACGAATTCGACCCCCGGCAGCGCCGCCTCCAGTTGACGGCGATAGTCGAGCGAGACGTGGTCGAACTCGATCCCCAGCCGCTTGACGCCCGGGGTCAACTGCCGGACGGCACGATAGAAGTTGTCGCGCCGCCAGTCGGTGTAGGTGATATTGCCACCGAAACTGCGCCGCCAGGGCTGGCCGCCGTCGATGCCGGCGGAAATCGTCGTGGCCGTGTTCTGAGTGATGACCATTCCGTACTTCCGGCCGAAGTAGCAATAGAGCCAGCCGGAATAGTAGTTGATGCAGTGATACGACGTGAAAAGCGCGGCATCGACGTTGTTGTCCGCCATCCAGCGGCGGACATCGTCCTGCCGGCGCTTCATCTCGGCATCGGAGAACGGCGAATAATCCTTTTCGCCGTTGTGCCATTCCATCACGTGGAGCATTTCGGACATCTGATGGCCTTTCATGTGATCGCATCCGCTGCAAGTCAGCTTATCCGCGACCGGCCGGGGCACAGAAATTTGTAATGGAAATATCGCAATTTGCGGTTCTGACACCATGACTGCGCGCGGCACGCTCGGCTCGGGCCGAAATCCTCCGGTGCCGGGTTACGGTCCTGTCGTCGTATCCATAAGCCCGGCGGCGGCCCATTCGGGAAGGATCGCTTCCATCTCGCGGTGGCTCAGCCCGTCGATGCACGGTCACATGTTCATCGTCGTCGGGGCCACTCATCCGCCGGGGGTGTGGCCCGGGGGTCAGGGGCTGGCCTCGCCGGATCGGCTCAAAGAATCTTGCCGGGATTGAGTATGCCCCGTGGATCCAGCGCTGACTTGATGGCGCGCATCGCGGCGATCTCGGCGGGGCTGCGCGAATGGCCGAGCCAGTCGCGCTTGAGCGTGCCGATGCCGTGTTCGGCCGATACCGACCCGCCAAGGTCGCGCACCAGCCCATAGGCGATTTCATCGACCGCATGGCCGGTGTCCTCGGCCCCACCGGGCAGGGAGACCGCGACATGCAGGTTGCTGTCGCCGACATGGCCGAAGAATGACACATGGGCGCCGGGGAACCGTGCCAGCACCGCTTCGCGGCAGGCCCGCGCGAAGTCATCGAGCCGCCCGACGGGCATCGAGACGTCAAGGTTGATCAGGCCCGGCAGGTGGCCATCCATCGCGTGGCCCTCGCGCACCGTCCAGAAATCCTGCGCCTCGGCCTCGGTCTGGGCGACCAGCGCGTCGGCGATCAGCCCCGCCTCGTAAGCGCGCTCGAGGAACGTTTCCAGCGCCGAGGTGTCGGCCTGTGCCTCGATGATCACCGCAATGGCCGGCGCCTCGGCAAAGAGCCGCAACCCGGCGAGCGACTGGTTCAGCGCGAAATAGTCGCGCCACATCGCCTCGTAGGCGGAAAGCCCCGGCAGGTCGGTGCGCGCCAGCGCCAGAAGCGCCAGCACATCGCCACAGGTTTCCAGCGCGCAGAGCGCGGTGGCGCGGGCGCGCGGCAGCGGGCGCAGCCGGAATACGGCGCGGGTGATGACGCCCAGGGTCCCCTCCGATCCGGCGAAAAGGTGGCGCAGGTCGTAGCCGGTGTTGTTCTTCACCATCTTGCCAAGGTTCGTCAGCACGGTGCCGTCGGCCAGAACCGCCTCGATCCCCAGCAGCTTTGCGCGCGTCATGCCGTCGCGGATCACGCGCAGCCCGCCGGCATTGGTGGCGATGTTGCCGCCCACCGTGCAGCTTCCCCGTGCGCCAAGGTCCACGGGGAACAGGAACCCCGCTTCCGCCGCCGCCTCTTGCGCCGTCTGAAGCACCGTGCCGGCCTTCAGCGTCATGGTGGCGGAATCGCGGTCGATCTCCTCGATCCCGGTCAGTCGCTGGGCAAGCGCAGTAATGGCAACGCGGTTGGCCCCGCCTGCAGGCCCGGTCACCACCCTGCGGCACCACCGGCTGCCCCGCCGCATGGCAGAGCGCCAGGGCGCGCGACACCTCGTCGACCGAAGCCGGGCGCAAGAGCGCCAGAGGCAGGTTGCGCCCGCTGCGGCTTGCGTCGCTACGCGCGGCCTCGGCCACGCGGTCGCCGCTCAGGCAGCCCTGCGGGCCGAGAAGCGCCGCGAGATCGTCGAGAAGCGCCATCATTTTCCCTCTTGCCACAGGCAGCCGCGCAGGTCGGCCAGCCGTGCGCAGCCCAGCTGCACCATCGCGGTTTCCAGTTCGGCCTTGAACACCCCGATCAGATGCGCCGGCCCGCCCGCGCCGAGCGCCGCGGCGGAATACAGGAACGGCCGCCCCACCAGAACCGCATCGGCGCCAAGGGCGAGCATCCGCGCCATGTCGAGCCCCGAACGCACGCCGCCGTCGGCAAGGATCAGCGCCCCGTCGCCCAGGCGTGCGCGGATGCCCGGCAGCACCTCGGGCGCGGTTGGCGCGGCGTCAAGCTGGCGCGCGCCGTGGTTCGACACGACGATCCCGTCCGCGCCAAGCGACAGCGCCAGTTCGGCATCGGCCAGCGATAGCACGCCCTTGACGATCAGCTTTCCCGGCCAGGCCGCGCGGATGCGCGCCAGCCGGTCGGGGGTGATGTGGCCGATCATCATCCGCCCGATGAACTCGGCCGCCGCGTCCGGCCCGCCGCCTTTCGGGTAATAGGGCGCGAAGTTCTCGAAGACCGGAATGCCCCGCCGCGCCGTTCCCAGCGCCCAGGCCGGGCGGCATGCGATCTGCGCCAGCATCTTCGGCCCGATCCGCGGCGGCACCACAAGGCCGCTGCGCATGTCGCGTTGCCGGCGGGTCGGGCCGGGAATGTCGATGGTGACCATGATGCCGGAATAGCCCGCATCACGGGCGCGGGCGATCATGTCGGCCTCCATCCCCGGATCGGACGGCGGGTAGAGCTGGAACCAGCCGTTCGGCCCTGCCAGCGGCGCGATCTTTTCGACCCCGCTGGTCGCATAGGTCGACAACACATGGCCGACGCCCGCCTGGGCCGCCGCGCGGGCGATGACCGGCTCGCAGCCCGGCCAGAGCAACCCGCCGAGCCCCAGCGGCGCCACCGCGAGCGGGGCCGACCAGACAGCGCCGGCCACGCTCACCCGCATGTCGGGCATGGCATCCGCCGCCAGATAGCGCGGCATCAGCCGCACCGCCCGCAGTTCGGCGACGTTGCGGGCAAGCCCGTCCTCGGGACCGATGCCGCCTTCGACGTAATCGCGGATGAATCCGGGCAGACGCCGGAGCGCGGCGGCCTCCATCGCCGCCGCGTCCGGGAACCGCCGGTCCAGCCGCGCGTCGGTCACGGCTCGCGCTTCAGCGCCTGTGCCATGCAGTGGATGCCGCCGCCGGTCTTCGAGATTTCCGACATGTCGACCGCCGCGACCTCGAAGCCCCGGGCGCGCAACTGCGCGATCAGGCTCTTCGACGCGGTGGGGGCAATCACCCGGTCGCCACCGAGCGACATGAAGTTGCACCCCAGCGCCATCGTGTCCTGGAACGGCACGTCGATGATCTCGTGCCCCTTGGCCTTCAGCCAGTCGACGATCCCCGGCTCGGTGCAAGCCAGGCAGACGGCGGTCAGCTTGGGCGCGATCGGCACCACCATCAGGTCGATGTGGACATAGTATTCGTCGATGAAGGCCAGCCGGGTTTCCCAGCCTTCCTTCTCGAACCAGCTCTGGACCTGCCGCGCGCCTTCCTCCTGGGTGCGGGCGCCGCCGCAGCCGATCAGCACGCAGCCTTCCTCGATCACGTTGAAGTCGCCGCCCTCGAAGGTGCCGGCCGTCACCATGTCGTAGATCGGAATGCCGAGCTGTTCATAGGTGCGGATCGCCGCATAATTCTCGCCGCGCCGCCACCAGTTGGCCATCGCGGTGATGAAGGCGCCGTAGGGGGTCATCACGCTGGAATCGCGCGCATAGACCTGCATCGGCAGTTCGGGCGTGGGCTGGTGCATGTGCACCTTGACGCCGAAATGCTGATAGGCGGCCACCAGTTCGGCATGCTGGGCCTGCGCCACCTGGATGTTGCAGGGGGCTTCGCGCAGGTGCTTGCGCGACAGCGAGCTGGTGGACAGGTGCCGCAGATGCGCGGGGCTGCCCAGCAGCACGTCGGTCAGCCGGTCGGTCTCGTTGCGAAATCCCCAGTTCGCCAGCGGCTTGGTTCCGCCGTCAGGATTGCGGCGGCGCAGGCTGAAGGGTTCGTTGCGGGCAGGTGCGTTCATCGGGGTCTCCTTTCAGGGTTCATGCGCCGGGCATGGCAGAGGGAATCCACCAGTCATGGCCGCGCGCCGTCGTGACATATTCGGGCCAGCGGAAATGGATCGGCGGGTCGTAATCGCATTGCGGGGCCAGCCAGGCGCTGCCGCCGATGCCGCCGCCGGTCCTGTCGCGGAACTCGGCCATCGCCGCATCGCGCGCGGCGGGGTCTTCCAGAAGCCGCAGCGCCGACAGCGCCAGGATCTTTGCCGCCGTCTGCACCATCGGGTCGATGGTCGCGGGAATCCCGCCAAGCGCGTTCATGACCCAGGCCGGATAGGCATGGCCATTCGGCCCGCGCAGCGCCGGGCGGGCGACGTAGAACCGCGCGGTCGGCGCGTGCCAGCACATGTCGGTATAGTCGTCCGAGGTGGAATGGGTCTGGCTGGGCGGCAGGTCGCGGCGCAGGATCGCCTCGGCCGCTTCCGGGGCGATCAGGCGCGACATTTCGGGGATGAAGGGATCGGCCATCGGATCAAGCCCGAGGTTGCCCTGAATCTCGCGCGCGACCTTCTTCGCAGCCTCGCCCCAGGCCGGCGCGCCGACCGCCTGCATCGCCTCCCAGACCGTGCGGGCAATGGCGTGGTTGGCAAGGCCGGGGCGCGACTTGCACACCCAATGGCGTTCCCAGCGGCAGCCGGTCAGCGCCGCCGCCGCCTCGGCATTGCGGTCCAGCACCGCCGTGACCTGTTCGGCCATGGCGATCGTCGGCACCCGCATCATGTACTGGATTTCGGCCAACCCCGCCGGCAGGTTGTCGGCCGTCGCTTGCCCCGCCGTCAGGATCGCCTCGGAAATCGACCAGCCACCCTGGTGCGGCAGCATGGAATCGCGCAGGGATTTCGAGGTCAGGAACATCAGGTTCAGCGCATCGTTCGCGCCCGGCGCCCTGACCGCACTGTGCGCCTGCGGGATCGGCGCGCCGTCGTGGCGGCCCCAGCTTTCCGGCGCGTCGCAGATGAAGCGGTAGATCATCGACCAGCCGGCGCCGCAATGCGTGTCCCACCGCACCGTGTTGCACATGGGCAGCATGTAGAAGGGATGGAAGGACAGGATCGCCGCCAGCCCGTCGTAATAGCCCTTGGCGGCGTGGATCGGCTTCGATCCGCGCACCTTTTCCGCCGGCTCGCCGGTGAAACGCAGGCCGCCTTTCAGCCCATGCTTCTCCATCGCCGCCTTGGTGGCCAGCAGCCCGCCCAGGGCGCCCATGCCCAGCCCCGAATGCGGGTCGGTGTGGCCGCCGGCCTGATAGCCGAGGCCCACCCGCGGCGCGCGCCGGGTCGAGGCCGCCTGGCAGTTGCCGGGGATGCCGTCATATTCGGCATACATGCCGATCACCGGGCCATCACCATTGTGCCATTCGGCGCAGAAGGCCGTAGGCATGCCGCCCGAGCCTTCCTCGACGGCGAAGCCCTCGGCTCGCAGCCGTTCGACATACCAGGCCGCCGAACGGTATTCCCGCCAGGCGGTTTCGCCGAAATCGAAGATCGTCGCGCACCAGGCCGAAAGGTCGGCGACGCGCGCTTCGACGGCGGCAAGCGCGCTGGTCTGGGCGGCGGACAGGGACGATGCGGACAAGATGCCCTCCTCGGCTCGGGTGGCGGGTGGCTGTCGGGACGGATGCCATACGCATGCCATACGCGAACCCGGCGCCTGCCAGACATGGCTACACGGCCGGTCCGGTTTTGCGAAAGTGAAACCTTTTCCCGGTTTCGGCAAATTGTTTTCACCAATGCTGGCGCCACGGCGGGCCGGAAGCTAAGAATCGGATATCGGCACCGGAGAAGTCATGACCCGCATCCCCTCGACTCAAGCGTTGCGCGCGCTGGAAAGCTTCGCCCGCTACGGCACCGTCTGGCAGGCGGCCGACGAACTGAACCTGACCCGCAGTGCGGTCAGCCACCAGCTTCGCCTTCTGGAGCGTGATCTGGGGTTCCGGCTGATGAACCGCGTCGGCACGCGGGCCGAACTGACGCCCCAGGGCCAAGCCTATGCCGAGGACGTGCGCCGCGCGCTTAGCGCCATCGTCGGGTCGGCCTCGCGCCAGGTGGCGCGCGAGGCTGCCGGGGCGCTGACCGTCAGCTGCGCCCCGGGCTTTGCCGCAGGTTACTTGTGCAACCGGATAGGCCGGTTCGCCGCCGCGTTTCCGGATGTGTCGCTGTCGATCGTTACGCCCCGGCACCTCGGCGAAGTCAGCAATCCCGACGCGGACCTCTTCATTACCTATGGGACCGGCGACCTTCCGGACATGCAGGTGGATCATGTGCTGGATGTGGTCTCGACACCGGTCTGCAGCCCGGCAATGGTCAATCGCCTGGGGGGGATGCCCGAACCCGCGGATGTGCTGCGGCTGGGGCTGCTGCATCTGTCGAATTATGGCGATTGGATCGGCTGGTTGCGCCTGATGGGGATCGACGAGGCCAAGGCCACCGCCGGCGTGGTTTTTTCCGACATGCACTTGGTCTATTCGGCGGCGCTTGCCGGCCAGGGCGTTGCGATGGGCGATGTGATTCTGTGCGCGGAGGCGATGAGCGACGGGCTTCTGGTGCGGCCGTTCGAGCAGGCCATCCGCTCGCCGCGCGCCTACTATCTTGCCGTGCCGGTCGCACGGGCACGCAATCCGGCGGTCGCCGCCTTTCGCGGTTGGATATTGGAGGAACTGCGGACCGTGGGGATTTGAGCCCTTCGGCAATCGGCCAATTTCATTTTCCGATGTGGCGAAAACAATTCGTTTGCCGTGCCGGGGAACAAACCCCTAGCATTGTTCCCAAGCGGAGGGGTGCATGGTTGCAAAAATCAAGGCTGCCGAGATCGGAGCGACCGGGATCGGCAAGGATTTCGGGGCGTTCACCGCGCTTTCAGATGTCACCTTGCAGATCGGGCGGGGCGAGTTCCTGACCCTGCTCGGGCCGTCGGGCTCGGGCAAGACGACCTTCCTGATGATCCTGTCGGGCTTTGAGGCTGCAACGCGCGGGCGGCTGACGCTGGACGGGCGCGACATGACCACCACCCCGGCCGAGGCCCGGGCCTTCGGCATGGTTTTCCAGGGCTACGCCCTGTTTCCGCACATGACGGTCGAGGAAAACATCGCCTTCCCGTTGAAGGTCCAGAAACGCCCAGCGGACGAGGTCCGGCGCCGCGTGGCCGAAATCGTCGAGATGGTGGGCCTGGGGGATCACGGCCACAAGCGCCCGTCAGGGCTGTCGGGCGGGCAGCAGCAGCGCGTCGCCTTGGCGCGCGCGCTGGTCTACGAACCGCCGGTCCTGCTTCTGGACGAACCCTTCTCGGCCCTGGACAAGAACCTGCGCGGCCAGATGCAGGAGGAGATGCGCCGGCTTCACCGCGAGACCGGCACGACCTTCGTCTTCGTCACCCACGATCAGTCCGAGGCGCTGGCCCTGTCGACCCGGATCGCGATTTTCGAGAAGGGACGGCTTCAGCAGCTTGGCGCGCCGCGCGACGTCTACGAACGGCCCGCCAACCGCTTTACCGCCGAATTCCTGGGCGAGATCAACATCCTGCCGCTGACGGGGGCGTCATCGGATGCCGGCGGCCGCGGCGGCCAGTTCGAAGGGCAAAGGCTGCGGGCCTCGTCGTCCGGCGCGTCTGGGGCCACCAATCTCGCGGTCAGGCCCGAATACATGCGGCTGCACCTCGCACCGCCGGAAACCGGCAACGCGGTCACGGCGCGCCTCGATCACATGACCTACCTCGGGGCCGAGACCCGGCTTGCGCTGCGCACGCCCGGCGGCACCGATCTGACCCTACTCTTGCCCACGGCGGAACTTCCGGCGGGGCTGGAGTCCGGCGCGACCGTCTGGGCGGGCTGGCCGGAGACGCGCGGTTTTCTGCTTTGAATTTCCGTCGCCCGGTGGTTCGGGCGCTTTCATAACGACAACCAGGGGAGATCAAGATGCACGACCACTTTCTGAAAGATCAGGCCGAAATCCTTGAACTGCGCATGCGGCGCGGCGAGATTTCCCGCCGCGGCTTCGGGCAGCTGGCGGCCGCCCTTCTGGGCACCACGGCCCTTGGCCTGCGCGGCACGGGGGCGTTCGCCGAAACGAAGGAGCTGGTCTTCGTCAACTGGGGCGGCGACGCGGGCGCGGCCTATGACGCGGCCTATGGCAAGGCCTTCCTCGCCGATACCGGGATCACCGTGAAGCAGGACGGCTCGGGCCCAACCGAGGGCGCCATCGCCGCGCAGGAGGAAAGCGGCAAGCCGGCATGGGACATCGTGGACGTCGATCCCTTCTCGGCCGAGTCGCTGGGCAAGAAGGGCATCATGGAGCCGATCGACTACGCCGTGGTCGACAAGACCAAGTTCCGCCCCGGCTTCGGCTGGGACTATTCCGCCTCGACCTATTTCTACAGCTACATCATCGCCTACGACGCCAAGAAGTTCAAAGACAACCCGCCGAAGTCGATGGCCGACTTCTTCGATGTCGAGAAGTTCCCCGGCAAGCGCAGCATGTACAAATGGGGCACCGGCATGTGGGAGGCCGCGCTCCTGGCCGACGGCGTGGCGCCGGACAAGCTCTACCCGCTCGACCTCAAGCGGGCGCACGACAAGATCGCCAAGTTCAAGGAGAATGTCGTGGCCTTCTGGGGCGGCGGCTCGGAAAGCCAGTCGATCCTTCTGAACGGCGAGGCGTCGATGGCGCTGATCTGGTCGACCCGCGCCAAGCTGATCGAGAAGGACTCGGGCGGCGATGTGTCCTTCATTTGGGATCAGGGCCTGATCGCGCCGGGCGCGATGGGGGTGCTGAAGAACAACCCCGGCGGCAAGGACAATGCGATGAAGTTCATCGCCTCGGCGCAAGACCCCGCCAAGCAGGTCGTAATGTTCCAGATGCTGGGCCAGGGCCCTGCGAACCCGGCCGCCGATACGATGCTGCCGCCCGAGGACGCCCGCTACAACCCGGTGGATCCGAAGAACTTCGTGCTGCAGATCCCGCTCGACATGCCGTGGTACGAACAGAACTACGGGCCGGCGCTCGACGAATACCTCAAGATCGTCTCGGCCTGACAAGGCGCCGCCCCCCGGTCGCGGGGGGCGGCCTCCACCCCGCAGCGCCATGCCGGAGACGCGATGACCACCCGCCACCTCTTCCTGCTCGGGCCGCTGCTGGCCTTGCTGGGCGCGGCTTATCTGTTGCCGTTCCTCGGCGTCCTGCGCTGGAGCGTGACCCTGCCCCAGCCGGGCCTTGGCCAGTATGTCGTCGCACTGACCGATCCGCTGGTCCTGGGCGTGATCTGGCGGACCTTCCGCATCTGCCTTCTGGTCACCGTCCTGGCGGTGGCGGCCGGCTACGTCCTGTCGCTGATCTGGGTGCGCGGCGGGCCGGGGGCGCGGCTGGTGGCCGAGCTCTGCATCCTGATCCCCTTCTGGATTTCCGTCCTGACCCGCGCCTTCGGCTGGCTGGCGCTTCTGTCGAACAAAGGCATCCTGAACACCTGGCTTGAACATCTCGGCTTCATTTCCGAGCCGCTGACCCTTGTGCGCAACGAATTCGGCGTCGTGGTCGGCATGGTGCATTTCCTGATCCCCTTCGCGGTCTTTCCGCTGGCCTCCTCGATGCGCGCGGTCGACGAGCGGGTGCTGATGGCGGCGCGCGGCATGGGCGCCACCCGCACCCGCATCTTCTGGAGCGTGTTCGTCCCGATGACCCGCGGCGGCATCCTGGGCGCGGCGCTTCTGGTTTTCGTCTTCGGGCTTGGCTTCTTCATCACCCCCGCGATCCTCGGTGGCGGGCGCAGCGTGATGGTGGCCGAACTCATCTACCTGCGCATCTTCCAGAGCCCGGACTGGGGCCTGGGCGCGGCGATCAGCGTCATCCTGATGGTGGCGGTCGGCCTGTTGCTGGCCCTGATGATGCGACAGGTCAAGGGGGCCACGAAATGATCCAGCTGCGCCCCGGTCCCCTGGCCATGACCCTTGCCGCCCTGATCGCGGTGTTCCTGCTGATGCCGCTGATTTCGGTGATCCCGGTCAGCTTCACCCCCAACCGCTATCTGTCGGTGCCCGAGGGCGAATGGTCGCTGCGCCACTACCAGGCCCTGATCGAGAACCCGATCTGGGCGCAGGGCTTCTGGCTGTCGATCCGCGTGGGCGTGGTGGCCTCGGCCCTGGCGACGGCGCTGGCCACGGCCTTCGCGCTTGGGATCTGGATGATCCAGCCGCGCTTTGCCGGGCTGCTGATGGGGCTGGCGCTTCTGCCGATGGTGGCGCCGCCGGTGGTGTCGGCGCTGACGCTCTATTTCTTTCTCATCACCCTGTCCAAGGTGAACAACTTTATCGCCTATGACACCTGGGCCGGGGTGGCGCTGGCCCATTCGGTGATGATCGCGCCCTTCGCGGTCGTGCTGGTCTCGGTCGCGCTGTCGCAACTGGACCGCAGGATCGACCTCGCGGCGCGCTCGATGGGCGCCGGCGTGGCGACGCGGGTGTTCCGGGTGATCCTGCCCAACATCCGCTTTACCCTGATCACCGCATTGTTCCTGACCTTCGTCCTGTCGTGGGACGAAATCGGCGTGACGCTGTTCATCACCTCGGTCAACGCGGTGACACTGCCCCGGCTGATGTGGATGGGGCTGCGCGACAACATCGACCCGGCCATCGCCGCGATTTCGGTGGTGCTGATCGCCATCGTGGTCACGGTCATCCTGGCCAAGACCGTCATCGAGCGCACCCGCGCCCGGCGGCAGGAAAGGGCCTGAGACCTGACAGGCGTCAGCACGGGCGTCTATCTCACGCAGCTTTTGCGCACCTATGACGTGGACATGGTCTTCGGCACGCCCGGCGTCCACACCATCGAGCTCTAGCGGCGGTTGGCGGGCAGCGGCATCCGTCATGTCACGCCGCGTCACGAACAAGGTGCGGACTTCATAGCCGACGGCTATGCCCGCGCCAGTGGCCGCCCCGGGGTTTGCTTCATCAACTCGGGACCGCGGATGACCAATATCGCCATGGCGATGGGGCAGGCTTATGACGGTTCGGCGCCGATGCTGTAGTCCGCAGGTGGGTGGCTCATTCCCTTGGTTGGTCCTCGACAGCGCCACCAGGTGTGCTTCCTGCAGGACGCGAGTGGCTGGCGAGCGGTGTTTGCGAAGGCCAATCGTAACCCCGAGCAGCATACGGAAACGGATGACGAAGCTGATCGGCGCATGATTGCCAACCTGATTGATGGCTTGCTGGTAAACGGGCCTGACGGACCGATGAGTTGACACACGCCGACACCGGACCTACCGCGCCGCATCCCTCACATCCAGCCGGACTCGTCTGACCAGGTCAAGCTCGGGGCCGAGCAGGCGCGGCGCCAGGTAGTCCGATCCGGCAAAGCTCAGGTGGTCGCTGTCGCGGTAGAGCAGGCGGCCGTCGTGCAGGGTGGCGCAGCGCGGGGTGCAGAGGATCGGCACCGGATCGACCACGGTCACGTCGCCGAGGCGCACCGCGGCGGCGATCACCGCGTTGGTGCGGGCGTTGCGCCTGCGGACGGCGTCCGCATCCGGGGCGGGCGGAACGGGCGTGCCGATCATCCGGGCCCTGGCCACGCCGACTGGCAGGTCGAAGCCAAGTTCCGGCGTGCCCTTGACGACGATCACCCGCCGTCCGGTTGCCAGGATCGCCCGGATCGTCGGGGCGAAGTGATCGCGGAAGACGGCGAAGTTCGCCGCCTCGCCACCGGCGGCAGCTCCGCTGCCCGCCGCCCGCAGCAGGGCGCGTGGCCAGCTGCCGCGGCCTTCGGAATTGAGCGTCCAGCGGCTGTAAAGGATCACCGTGCCAAGATCGCTGCGTTGCCTCAGCGCCGCCATCACCTGGTCGGAGAATGCGGCACATCCCTTTGGGATGCCGTTGTCGATGCGCTCGACCCCCAGGATCGGCGGGCAGGCCAACTTGTAGGCCAGAGCGCCGCTCAGCCCCAATTGGCGCAGGGTCAGGTCCAGCCCGTGCGCCATCGAGCCGGCGTGGGAGTCGCCCCACAGAAGCACCGATGCGCCCCCGGCGTCGGCCAGCCCCAGCGGGCAGAACCCGCCGGACGGATTTTCCGCCGCGCAGATCGCCGGGTCCGGCAGACCCTCGTCCATCACCGCCATGACCTGGCGGACGTTGGTGGGCAGGCGGGCGGGAAGGCCGGAGGAGGCGACGATCGCCACGGACGGAATCGCGACCGCCGCAACGGCGACCGCCGCCACCGCGAAGACCCGGGTGCGCGGCGTCCGCCGGACTCGCCCGCTGCGGAACGGGCGTTCGACGAAACGCCAGCTGATCCACGCCATCAGCGCCGACAGCGCCAGCGCCCCGGCGACGATTGGTGCCGGCAGTTCGTCCGTGCCAAAGCGGAACCGGGCCAGCACCAGGATCGGCCAGTGCCAGAGATAGAGCGAATAGGAGATCAGGCCGATCCCGACCGGCAGGGGCAGGGACAGGCCGCGGCCGACAAGAGTGGCTCGCTGTCCGCCCGCCCAGAGGATCAGCCCCGCGCCGAAACAGGGCAGGGCCGCCGCCGCGCCGGGAAAAGGCGTCTCGCGCGTGTAGATTGCCACCGACAGGGCCAGTGCCGCGGCCCCCGCCAGTGCCCCGGCCTCGGCCAGGGCGGCGGGGGCGGGGCGCATCGGCGGCAACAGCGCGAGGCAGGCGCCGACGCCGAGTTCCCACATGCGGGTCGGCGCCAGATAGAAGTTGGCCGACTCATCGTGGTCGCTCAGATAGACCGACAGGCCGAAGGACAGGGCGCACAGGACCACGATGATCGCCGGCGTGTGCCGGCCCTTCGACATCAGGAACCACAGGACCAGCGGATAGCCGATGTAGAACTGTTCCTCGACGGCCAGCGACCAGGTGTGCAGCAGAAATTCGTGATCGGCCGCCGGGGCGAAATAGTCCAAGGTCTCGTGGTAGAACCAGACGTTCGAGGCGAAGGCCAGCGTCCAGAGCACGCTGTGCGCAAGGCTGGAGAACAGCCGCGGCAGAAGCAACAGACAGCCGACGACGAGACAGACGGACATCAGGAACAGAAGCGCCGGCAGGATGCGCCGCACCCGGCGTTCGTAGAATCCGGCGATCGAGAAGCGGCCCGCCTCGATCTCGCGCCGCAGGATGCCGGTGATGAGGAAGCCCGAGATGACGAAGAACACGTCCACGCCGACAAAGCCGCCGCTGAACCCCGGCACGCCCGCATGGTAAAGCACGACCGGGATGACCGCGACCATCCGAAGTCCGTCGATGTCTCTGCGGTGGCCCGGTTCCTGCATGGTTTGCCCCGTTCGCGGGTGCGGGCAAGATGATAAGCCAGAACGCCGCGCCGGTCCAGAATTCGCGCCCTTGCAGCCGCACGGCCCGCCGGTTTCGCCGCTCCAGCCGCTCGATGCCGCCACCGGGGCGGTGGACAGTGGTCCGCCTTCGGCGCACTCTGGCCCCGGTGAGCAGGGGAGAGCGGCGCCGGTGCGGTTGCTGATCGTCGAGGATAACCGGGAACTGGCGGAATGGCTCGCCCGCGCGCTGACGCAGGCGCAGTATGAGGTCGATCTGGCGGCGGACGGCGAAGAGGCGCTGGACCTGGTGGCTCTGACCGATTTCGACGCGGTGATCCTCGATCTGTCGTTGCCCAAGGCCGATGGCATGACCGTATTGCGCGGTCTGCGGCGGGCCGGCAAGCGGGTGCCGGTGATCATCCTGACCGCCAATGCCTCGCTCGAAGGCCGGGTCGGCGGGCTGGATGCGGGGGCCGACGACTATCTGCCGAAGCCCTTCGAGCTGGCCGAGTTGGAAGCGCGGCTCCGGGCGGTGATCCGCCGCGGGCACGCGCTGGCCGCGCCCGAGGTCGCGGTGGGCGATCTGGTGCTGGACACCACGACGCGGCAGTTCACCCTGGGCGGGCGGCCCCTGCAGCTGACCCCGCGCGAACATGCGGTGCTGGAATATCTGATGCTGAAGGCCGGTCATACCGTGACCAAGACGGTCCTGTCGGACAACCTCTTTGGAACCGGCGCCGAGACCGACCCGAGCGCGATCGAAATCTATGTCCACCGGCTACGCAAGAAGATCGGCGACGGCACGGTCCAGATCGCCACCCTGCGCGGCCTCGGCTACATGCTGCGGGCGGTCTAGGACATGGGCCGGCGCACCCTGATGTGGCTCGCCCGGCTGCGCGGCCTGCGCCAGAGCCTGCGGGTGCAACTGCTGGCGTGGATTCTGCTGACGCTGATCGGCACACTGTGCCTGAACGCCACCTTCAGCTTCCTTCAGGCGCGAGCAACGGCGCGGCTCATCACCGACAACATGCTGCGCGGCTCGGCCCGGATGATCGCCGA
The DNA here is from genome assembly GCA_046348855.1 of Paracoccaceae bacterium. Lineage (GTDB taxonomy): Bacteria > Pseudomonadota > Alphaproteobacteria > Rhodobacterales > Rhodobacteraceae > TMP-24. The sequence goes on from JAXMDK010000009.1 coordinate 46,692, forward strand.
GGCGATCCACGTCGACATGCAGGGCAACACCTCGGTCGATATCCCGCCGGCGGCGCTGGAAATCTTCGACACCGGCTATGCGGACCGGGTCTACTACAAGGTGACAAGCACCTGGGGCAACCTGCTGGCGGGCTATTCCGACCTGCCGGCCCCGCCGGCGGCGAACACCGGGAGCATGATCGCCTTTCGCGACGGATATCTGCGTGCGCTGACGCTCAGCCACCCGGTCGTCAGCCTGCGCCCGGACGAAAGCGCCACGGTCACGGTGGCCATCACCCGCAACGGCCTGACTGCGATGCAGTGGCACCTGTGGTTTTCCGACCTGCGCAACCAGGCGCTGCTGGTGCTGGTGGCCGGGGTGATGACGCTGATCGGCCTGCGCCGGGGGCTCGCGCCACTTCTGCGGCTGCGCGAGGCGGTGGTGGCCAGCGGCGGCGAACGGCTCGATCCGTTCGATCCGGCGCTGGTGCAGAGCGAACTGCGCCCGCTGGTCCACGCGCTGAACACCTACATGGGACGGGTGCAGGCCCAGATGGCGGCACAGCGGCGGTTTGTCTCGAACGCCGCCCATCAGTTGCGGACGCCGCTCGCTCTGATGTCGACGCAGGCCGCATTCGCCGCGCGCGAGGGCGACCCCGCCCGCCGGGGCGACGCGCTTCAGGCGCTGCTGCGCTCGACACGGCAGATTTCGCGGCTGGCGGGGCAGTTGCTGGCCCTGACCCGCGCCGAGCCGGGCAGCCGCCGGCCCCGGCAGGCCGAGGTCGACATGACCGAGGTGGCGCGCGACGTGTTGGGCGCCCATGCGGAAGATGCGCTGCGCCGGGGCCTCGACCTGGCGCTGGAGGTCGAGGGGCCGGCCGTCGTCAGCGGCGACGGCACCATGCTGCGCGAAATGCTGGTGAACCTTGTCGACAATGCGCTGCGCTATACCCCGGCACCGGGCGAGATCGTGGTCGGGGTGGCGCGGGCGGGCAGGCGGGTCACGCTGACGGTCGCCGACAGCGGGCCGGGCATCCCCGAGGCCGAGCGCGAGCAGGTGTTCGAGCGGTTCTACCGGATCATCGGCACCCAGGCCGAAGGCAGCGGCCTGGGCCTTGCCATCGTGCGCGAAGTCGTCTCGGGGGCGGGCGGGACCGTCGATCTGGGCGGCGCGCCGGGCGGGGGGCTTGTCGTCACCGTCACCCTGCCAGCCACGCAAGACTGAGCCGCAGAAACGGCAAAGGGGGCCTGATGGCCCCCTTTTCTCACCGTCCTGTTCGCGGCTTACTGGATGTCGTGGCTTTGCTGCGGCCGCCATTTCGCCAGCCGGTTCTCGATCACGGTCATCACCGCCTCGGCGGCCAGCGTCACCACCATGACCAGAACGATGGCCGCGAACATGCCCGCCGCGTCGAACGTGCCCTTGGCGATCGAGATGAGCTGCCCGATGCCGAAGCGCGCGCCCACGAACTCGCCGACGATTGCGCCGATGATGGCAAAGCCGAACGAGACATGGAGCGAGGCGAAGATCCAGCTCATCGCCGAAGGGACCACCACCGCCCGGGTCATCTGCCAGTCCGAGGCGCCGAGAATGCGGGCATTGGCCACCATGTCGCGGTCGACCTCGCGCACGCCCTGGAAGGCGTTGGCGAAGACCACGAAGAACACCATGATGAAGGCCAGCGCCACCTTCGAGGCCAGCCCGAGGCCGAGGATCATGATGAAGATCGGCGCCAGCACCACCCGGGGGATCGAGTTGATCGCCTTGATGTAGACCGACAGGATGTCGGACAGCATCTGGTTCTGGCCCAGCAGGATGCCGACCACCACCCCGGCAATCGAGCCGGTGAAGAAGCCGATCAGCGCCTCTTCGAGCGTGACGCCAAGGTTGTACCACAGCGATCCTTCGCTGGTGCCGTTCGTCGCCCAGTCCGCCAGCCTGCCGTAGATCTCGCTCGGGCTCGCGTAGAAGAACGGGTCGATCCAGTTCATCCGCGAGGCAATTTCCCACAGGCCCAGCGTGGCGACCAGGATGCCGATCTGCCAGGCGCGGACCGTGATCTTGCGGAGGCGGATTCGGCGCAGGGCGGCGGCCTCGATCTCCTTGTCCGAGGTGCCGGGGCGGAACACCGGGTTGTCGGCGGTAATGTCGGTCATGGGTTCCATCCTTTCAGGCGGCATCCGCGGCGCGGCGGTAGCTGGTTTCGACCTCTTCGCGAAGATCGTCCCAGATGGTCTTGCAATAGTGGATGAAGTCGGCGTCATAGCGGATTTCCGACACGACACGCGGGCGTGGCAGCCCGATGTTGTAGACCGACTTGACGGTGGCCGGCCCCGCGGTCAGCACATAGACCTTGTCAGCCAGCGCCACCGCCTCCTCGAGGTCATGGGTGACGAACACCACCGAGGCCTGACGCTCGGCCCAGAGCTTCAGCAGTTCCTCGTGCATGACCGTGCGGGTCTGCACGTCGAGCGCCGAGAACGGTTCGTCCATCAGAAGGATTTCCGGCTCGTTGATGAAGGTCTGGGCCAGAGCGGCGCGCTTGCGCATCCCACCCGACAACTGGTGCGGATAGTGATGCAGGAACTTCGACAGGCCGACGCGCGCCAGCCAGTCCTTGGCCTTGGCCTCGGCGGTGGCCTGCGGCACGCCGCGGAAAAGCGGCCCCGCCATCACGTTATCGATGACATTCTTCCACGGAAACAGCGCGTCCTTCTGGAAGACGAAGCCGACGCGGGGGTCGATCCCCTTGACCGGCGCGCCCATCAGCCGGACCTCGCCGCCGCTTGGCCGGTTCAGCCCGGTGATCAGGTTCAACGTCGTCGACTTGCCGCAGCCGGTCGGCCCGACGACGGCGACGAATTCGCCGCGTTCGACGGTCATGGTGAAATCGCGGAGCGCAGTCAGCGTCTTGCCGGTGGGCGAAACGAACCGCCGGGTCGCGTTGATAAGCTCGATGGCCGGCGCGCGGCCCTGATCGGGGGTCATGGTGTCTCCTTCCCGGCCGCTCGGGCCGCACCGGCAAAGGCCGCCGCCCCGAACCGGGCGGCGGCCGTCGCGGGTCACTCGGTCTTGGCGGCCTTGACGAATTCGGTCGTGTAGGTCTTGGACAGGTCGATCTGCTTGCCCTTCACGTTCTTCGAAAACGCCGACAGCACCGCCAGAACCGTCGGCGGGCCATCCTCGGGCATCACGCCGTCGGGGGTGAACATCGCCTTGCCATCGGCCAGCGCCTTGACGTAGCCATCCTTGTCGCCGACGTAGAAATCGGCCGGCATGTGCGATGCGATGTCCTCGGCCGAATGGGTGTCGATGTAGTGCAGCGTCTTGACGAAGGCGTTGGCCAGCTTCTGCACTTCATCCTTGTGGGCGTCGACCCAGGCGGTTTCCATGTAAAGTGAGGCGGCGGGGTAAGTGCCGCCCAGGGCGGCGCGGGTGGTGTCGACGGTGCGCAGGTCGACCAGAACGCGCGCCTCGTTGGTCTTGAGCAGCCGCGAGATGGTCGGCTCGGTGGTCATGCCGACCTGGATCTGGTCCTGCTGCATGGCGGCAATGAAGGTGCCGCCGGCGCCGACCGGCACCGAGACAAGCTCGCCCGGCTGCAGGCCGGCCTTCACGGCCATGTACTGGGTCAGGAAGTTAGTCGAGGAGCCAAGCCCGGTCACGCCGGCCTGCTTGCCCTTCAGGTCCGCGAAGGACTTGATGTCGGGGTATTTGTTCGACGCCAGCTCGACCTCGCCGGGGGCGCGGCTGAACTGCACGACGGATTCGACGAACTTGCCCTTGGCCTGAAGGTCGACGCAATGGTCATAGAAGCCGACGACGCCCTGCACCGCGCCGGCCAGAAGCTGGTTCTCGGCGTCCACGCCCGCCGCCTCGTTCAGCAGCTCGACATCCAGCCCCTCGTCCTTGAAATAGCCCAGGCCTTCGGCCAGTTTCGCGGGCAGATAGATCTGCTTTTCATAGCCGCCGACCATGATCGTGATCTTGTCGGCCGCCTGCGCCCCGGCGCCGAACGTCAGAAGCGCCGTCGCCGACAGTGCCGACAGAAATAGGGTACGTGTATGTTGCATGGGTCTTTTCTCCTCCACGATCCTCTGGCGCGCGCTTTGCCTTCGCGCTTCTCCAGCCGGGATCAGTCATGGTGATAGACCTGCAAGCTTTCAGCCGGCTTTCAACGGTGAAGGAAATGTGGGGGCGGGCGGTTGGGCCGGTTATGGCCGGTCGCCGACCGAGGCGCGCCAGATCAGTTCGGTGGGGATGGCGACGTGGCGTGGGGGCAGGGCGGGCGACACCAGCCGTTCGACCAGCAGTTGCGCGGCGGCCGATCCCATGTCCAGCGCCGGCTGGCGGACAACGGTGACGGGGGGATCGGTGACCTCGGCCCAGTCGGCGTCATAGAAAGTGACAAGCGAGACATCCCGCCCGACGGCCAGCCCAAGGTCGCGCAGGATGCGGAAGATGAAGATCCCGACCAGACTGTCAGAGGCGATGATCGCGTCGGGCGGGCAGGGGCCTTCCATCGCGGCTCGTATCAGGGCGGCGGTGGCCGCCTGGTCCTTCGCGCCGGTGATGACCTGCGCTGCGCCCGGGTCAGGCAGGAGCCGCGCCGCGGTCGCCAGGAACGCCTCGATCCGCTTGCGCACGGCGCCGGTGCCGATCGACTGCGGGCCAAGGAACCGGCCACCCTCGGGCTCGCTGCTGGTGACATAGGCCAGCCTGCGGTGGCCGCGGCGGATCAGCGCCTCGGTCAGCCCGGCGGCGGCGGCAGTGTCGTCGGTGGTGGCGCTGTCGGCCGCCAGACCGTCGGCCCGGCGATCCAGAAGCGTGACCGCCACGCCCGTCGCAATCGCCTCGGCGATATGATCGACGTCGATGACTGACGCGGGCGAAACGATGATTCCGTCCACCCGCCAGGCGAGCAGCCTTCGGATCGCGGCGCGCTCCTCGTCGACATTCTCGCCGGAATTGGCCAGGATCACGCCGAAGCCCGCCTCTTTCAGCCGGTCGGAAATCCCGCGCACCGCCAGGCTGAAGAAGGGGTTGCCGATATCGCCCACGACGACGCCGACGGTGCCTGTCCGCCCGGTGGTCATCGACCGCGCCAGTTCGTTCGGCCGGTAGCCCAAGCGATCCGCAGCCGCCTCGACCGCCGCCCGCGTCTTGGCGCTGACGATGCCATAGCCCCCCAGGACACGGGCCGCAGTTGCCTTTGCCACGCCCGCCGCGCGGGCGACATCGGCGACCGATGCCTGTCTGGAAATTCCTTCGTTCATTGCGGCGAACCTACAAGAGTTCTTGACGGCGGGTCAATACGCGCCTAACAGTGATTCCCGGATTGAGACCGGTATCACACGACGAGAGACCGGTCGCAATCGTCAAAAACCGCCATTCTGGGCGCGCGCCTGGAGGTCCGCCTTGCCGGGGCGGAAGGCTGCGCCCACGCAACAGGAGATGCCTTGATGACTTCCCCTATCCTTTCCCGCCGCTTCGCCCTGAAGGCCGCCGTCGCCGCCTTCGGGCTCTGCGCCGCGCTGCCCGCGCTGGCCGCCGACAACCCGCTGAACCTGATCGACCCCAAGGTGATCAGCGTCGGCACGATGGGCGACGCCAAGCCCTATGCCTTCACCCAGTCGGACGGCTCGTTCTCGGGTTTCGACATCGAACTCTTCCTGAACGTGGCCGAGCGGATCGGCTACAAGAAGGACCAGGTGATCTTCACCGGCCAGGACTTCGCCGCGCTGATGCCCTCAGTTGCCAACGGCCGCTTCGACGTCGCCGCCGCCGCCATCGGCACCACCGACAAGCGCAAGGAGACGGTGGATTTCTCGGACGGCTATCTGGCGGGCTTCCTGACCATCCTCACCCCCGACGCCAACCTCAAGGACGCGGCGGCGCTCGAGGGCAAGCGGCTTGGCGTGGTGCAGGGCACCTTGCAGGAAATCTATGCCGCCAAGAACTTCCCCAAGGCCGAACTGGTAAAATTCCCCGACAACAACTCGGCCGTAGTCGCGCTGAACAACGGCTCGATCGACGCGCATTTCCTCGATTACGAAGCCGCCAAGGACTATGCTGGCCGTTACGCCGACCTCAAGCTCGCCGCCAACATCCCGAGCTTCGACGCCCCCGCCGGCTTCGTGGTCCGCAAGGGCAATGACGCGCTGCGCGAGGCGCTGAACAAGGGCCTGCACGACGCGATGCAGGACGGCACCTGGAAGACGCTTTACGAAAAGTGGTTCCCCGGCTCGCCGATGCCGGCCGCCTATCTGCCGAAGTAAGGCACGGCGGGCCCGGCGCGCTCCCCGCCGGGCCTTTTTCGAGGGAAGATCAATGGACTGGATCGACAACTTGCGACGCAGCTTCCTGGATTTCGGCGCCATGGCCGAAATCCTGCCGACGATGCTGATGGTCGGGCTGCGCAATACGCTGATCCTGGCAGCCGCCTCGACGGTTCTGGGCGTCGTCCTGGGCATGGTGCTGGCGGTTATGGGAATTTCGCGTGCGGCCTGGCTGCGGCTACCGGCGCGGGTCTACACCGACATCTTCCGCGGCCTGCCGGCGATCGTCACCATCCTTCTGATCGGGCAGGGCTTCGCCCGGATCGGCCGCGAAATCTTCGGTCCCTCGCCCTATCCGCTGGGGATACTCGCCCTTGGCCTGATCGCTGCGGCCTATATCGGCGAGATCTTCCGCGCCGGCATCCAGGCAGTCGATCGTGGGCAGCTGGAAGCCTGCCGGGCGCTGTCGATGAGCTATTCGCAGGGCATGCGGCTGATCGTCATTCCGCAGGGCGTGCGCCGGGTGCTGCCGGCGCTGGTCAACCAGTTCATCGGCAACGTCAAGGATTCGAGCCTTGTCTACTTCCTCGGCCTTCTGGCGAGCGAGCGCGAGATTTTCCGCGTCGGCCAGGATCAGGCGGTGGTGACGGGCAACCTGTCGCCGCTCTTGCTGGCCGGGGTGTTCTATCTGGTCATCACGGTGCCGCTGACCCACCTGGTCAATGCCATCGACGCGCGGCTTCGGCGCGGCCGCCGGCCCGTCCCGCAAAGCGGCCTGGTCGAAGTGGGCGAACTGGCCGCCGCCCATCCGGCCGAGACGGAAAGTTTCCAGGGACGCGGGATGGACCTGCGCGGCCTGCGCATGACCTACGGCGAGATCGAGGTGCTGAAGGGCATCGACCTGACCATCGCGCCGGGCAGCGTCACCTGCATCATCGGCCCGTCGGGTTCAGGCAAGTCGACGCTTCTGCGCTGCCTGAACCGGCTGGTCGAACCTTCGGCGGGCGACATCCTGCTGGACGGTGCCAGCATCTTTGCCCTGCGGCCCGAAACCCTGCGCGCACGGGTCGGCATGGTGTTCCAGCACTTCAACCTGTTTCCCGATCACACGGCGCTGGAAAACGTCGCGCTGTCGCTGACCCGGATCAAGGGCCTGCCGCGCGCCGAGGCGCTGCGCATCGCCCGCGCCCGGCTGGCCGAGGTGGGCCTTGCCGCCCGTGCTGACCACCGGCCCTCGGGCCTGTCGGGCGGCCAGCAGCAGCGCGTGGCCATCGCCCGCGCCCTGGCGATGGCGCCCGAGGTGATCCTGTTCGACGAAGTGACCAGCGCGCTCGACCCCGAACTCGTCAAGGGTGTGCTGACGCTGATGGGCGATCTGGGCCGGCGCGGCATGACCATGGTCGTCGTCACCCACGAGATGGGCTTTGCCCGCAGCGTCGCCGACCAGGTCGTGTTCATGGACGAAGGCCGCATCGTCGAGTCCGGCCCGCCCGAAGCGATCTTCGACAAACCGCAAAGCCCGCGCCTGCAGAAGTTCCTGGCCGAAGTGCTCTGAGACACCCCCGCCTTTTCCCTGCCGCACCCGGAGAAGTTTCCGGGACCGGTTCCCCCTTGCCTGAAGAAAGAGGATGACATGACCGACCAGACCCTTCCCACCGACGCCCAGATCGCCGCGGCGCTGGCCGCCGCGGCCGCGCGCCCCAACGTGACCGAGATCTATTTCGTCGCCTGCGGCGGCTCCTATTCCATCATGCTGCCGGTGCAGTATGCGGTGGACCGCCACGGCAAGACCATCGCCGGCCATGCGCTGAACGCGGCCGAATTCGTGGCGCGCAACCCTGCGCGACTGGGGGCGACCTCGGTCGTCATCCTGTGCTCGCATTCCGGCACCACGCCGGAAACGGTCGAGGCCGCGCGCTTTGCCCGCGCGAAGGGCGCGCTGACCATCGCCCTGACCACCATCGCCGGCAGCCCGCTGGATCAGGCGGCGGAATTCCCGGTCTATTACCGCCACGCCCCCAAGACCTTTGCCCCCGACCATTCGCCGGCCGTACTGGCCCGGCTGACCTTCGGCATCCTTGCCGCGCGCGACGGCAACAAGCTGGCGGCGAAACTCGACAAGGCCCTGCACCAGCTGCCGGCCATCGTCGACAAGGCCATCGCCGCCCATGACGCCCGCATCGCCGCCTTCGCCGAAAGCCACAAGCGCGAACCGGTGATCTACATGATGGGGGCGGGGACCAACTACGCGACCGCCTACTCCTATGCGATCTGCATCTTCCAGGAGATGCAGTGGATCCATTCCGCCGGCATCCACACCGGCGAATATTTCCACGGGCCGTTCGAAGTCACCGATTTCGATGTGCCTTTCATCATCCTGCGCGGCATGGGCCCCTCGCGCGCGATGGACGACCGCGCCATCGCCTTTGCGTCGAAGTTCAGCCAGCGCACCACCACGCTCTGCGCCGAGGAAATGGGCCTGGGCGCCATCGACGCCGATGTGGTGGAGCACGTCGAGCACATGGCCTTCGGCACCATCCTGCGGGTCTATGCCGACAAGCTGGCCGACAGCCGCGGCCATCCGCTGACCGTGCGTCGCTACATGTGGAAGATGGACTACTGAGGCAGGCGGAGGGCGGCCCCGCCGCCCTCCGACGCCCGAGGATGGCGCGATGACGGACGGACTTCTGTGTATCGGCGACAATGTCGTCGATCTCTATTGTGACGAGGGGGTCTATTACCCCGGCGGCAATGCGCTGAACGTGGCGGTGCTGGCGCGCCGCGCAGGCCTTGAGCGCACCGACTACATGGGCATTCTCGGCAGTGACGCGGCGGCGGCCCATGTCGAGGCGGCGATGCGGGCCGAGGGGCTTTCGACCCACCTCTTGCGCCGCGCCGAAGGCGAGAACGGGTTGGCCCGCGTCACCCATGACGCTTGGGGCGACCGGGTGTTCCTTGGATCGAACCGCGGCGGCATCCGGCGCAAGCTGATGCTGCGGATGGATGCCGACGATCTGGAGGCGATCGCCGCCGCGGCCTGGGTCCATACCAGCTGCTTCAGCTATATCGAGCCCGAACTGCCGCGAATTCGCGCCGCCGCCCGGGCCTTGTCCTACGATTTCTCGACGCTGGCGGATGCCGCCTACCTGGCCCGGATCGCGCCGCACCTCAGCCTGGCCTTCCTGTCGGGGGCGGGCCTTTCGCTGGCCGATCTGCGCGGCCTCGCGCGCCGGGTGCTGGAGATGGGGGCAGGGGCGGTCTGCATAACGCGCGGCGAGGAAGGCGCAGTCTGGTTCGACGGCGCGCAGGAAATCGAGCAGGGGATCGTCCCGGCCGAGATCCGCGACACGATGGGGGCGGGCGACGCCTTCATCGCCGGCTATCTGGCCGCCACCATCGGCGGCGCCCCCCCGCGCGACGCGCTGCACCACGGGGCAGTAACGGCGGCGCGGGCCTGCAGCTGGCCCGGCGCCTGGGGCCATCCGCATCCGGCGTGATCTCGGCCGCCGGTCGGCGCCCATCGGTGCGGCAGGCAGGGAATCCGCTTGAGTTGTCCCGCCCGGGCTGGCTAGCTTGGGCGGACCAGCCGGCACACCGTGCGCCGGCGGCAGGCGAAACGGACCGATGGCAGAAGACAGACCCCAGAAATACACCGCGCCGGCCCTTGAAAAGGGGCTGGACATCCTCGAACGGCTGTCGCTGTCCGAGGCCGGCCTGTCGCTGAGCGAGATTGCCCGCGATCTCGGGCGGTCGGTTTCGGAAATCTTCCGCATGCTGGTCGTCCTCCAGCAGCGCGGCTACATCGCCCAGAGCCCATTGTCGGACAAGTACATGCTGACGACGCTCTTGTTCGAGGTCGCCCACCGCACGCCGCTAATCCAGCGGCTGACCACGGCGGCGGCGCCGCTGATGCGCGACCTCGCCCATGCCATCAACCAGTCGGTGCATCTCGGGATCATCGCCGATGATGCGGTGCTGATCGTCGGGCAGGTGGACCCGCCGGCCCGGCATGTGATGAGCGTCCGGCTGGGAACACGTGTCGACATCTGGCAGGCGTCGTCGGGGCGGGTGATGATGGCCTACCAGACCGCCGACGAACTGGCCGACATGCTGCGCCGCGCGCCCCTGCCGGCGGGAATGGACGAGTCGCGGCTCAGGCGCGAACTGGTGGACATTCGCGCCCGGGGGCACGAGATGGTCGACAGTTTCGTGGTGAAGGGCGTCGTCAACATTTCCGCGCCGATCATCGACCACACCGGCATCGCCGTCGCCGCCCTGACCGTGCCGCATATCGAACGGTTCGGCGCCGCGATCGGCCTTCCCGACTGCTGCAAGGCAACGATCGCCACGGCCGCGCAACTGACCCGCAGCCTGGGTGGCGGGGCTGGGACCTAATCCCCGACCAGCGGAACTGCCGGGGTCTGCATCGCGGTGAAGCACGCCTCGACCAGCGCCATCGTGTGGAAGGCGTCCTCGACCCCGCTGAACAGGCGGTCGTCCTCGCCAGCGGCCTTGCGTTGCAGGTTGCGCATCGGCCCCATGAAACTGTCGACGAACCAGCTGCCGGTCAGCGGAACCTGCGCCCAGTCGCCACCGTTGCGGCAGAACCACAGCTCGTCCGCCTCGCCGCGCGGATAGTCGAAGCAGACGCCGAGCTTGACCATCATCGCGCCCTCGGTGCCCTCGATGCGGAACCAGGCCGACTGGAACTTCCGGCCACCGGCGTGGTTGTGGTTGATGCTCATTACCCCGCGCCGGAGGTCGCCCCAGTCGAGGATCACCGAGGTGCGGGTCTGGGCAAAGCCCGGGGCGCGCGGATCGGGCAGGGACCGGGCGAAGACGCCCTTGGGCGTGCCGAACAGCGCGCGGATCGAATCGAGGTAGTGGATGGAATGAACCAGCAGCTCCACCCGCTTCATCGGCAAGAGGAACGGGAACAGCGTCCAGGGCGTGAAGATGTTCAGGTGCACTTCCAGCTCGAGCGGATCGCCGATCAGCCCGGCCTCGATCGCCTGGCGCGCCACCATCATCATCGGCGAGAAGCGCAGCTGGAAATTCATCGCGGCGACCAGCTTGCGCTCGCGGCAGAGGGCGCGGATCGTGCGGGCCTGGTCGAGATCGGCGCCCATCGGCTTCTGGATCAGCACCGCGGCGCCCTCGGGCAGGTCCGGCAGGATCGCGGCGATGGCCTGCGGCGGCACGGCAAGGTCGTAGACGACGGCGTTGCCGTGCGCCGCGACCGCCTTGGCGACGCTGGCGTGCGTGCGGGGAATGGCGAAATCGCGGGCGACACTTTGGCGGCGGGTTGCGTCGATGTCGGCGACGGCGGCGACGGCCAGCCCGGCCTTGGCATAGGCCGGCAGGTGGGCGTCACGCACGATGCCGCCGGCTCCGACGATGACGATCGGGCGCGGGACCGAGGGCGCCGGCCAATGCTGTGCAAAGGTTTCGATCATGGCGCGGCCTCCCGTTTCTGGACCAGCAGGATATGTTCGCAATACATCACCGTCTTGCCATGCTGGTTGGTGGTTTCACAAACCTCGACCACCTGGCCGAAGCCGGGGCGCTTGGGATCCCCGGCCTTGCGCCCGATGGTGACGCGGGTTCGGATCGTGTCGCCGGCAAAGACCGGATTCGGGAAGCGCAGCCGTTCGTAGCCATAGGTCATCGCCCTGGGGTTGATCTGGGTCGCCGTCAGCCCGATGCCGATGGCGAAGGTCATCGTGCCGTGGGCGATCCGCTGGCCGAAGGGTTGGCCGCGGCAGAATTCGGCGTCCATGTGATGGGGAAAGAAGTCGCCCGAATGGCCGGCGTGAAAGACGATGTCGGCCTCGGTGATCGTGCGCCCCAGGGTCTGCCGGGTCGCGCCGAGCTCATAATCCTAGTAGAATTGTTCGTGTTCCATGACCGCCTCCCTCATAAAATTTCGCAAATAAAAAATCTTTTGACAAGTGAAAAGCTGGCTCCTAGATTTCCTCATCGACGAGGCGCGGGTCATTGGCGGGGGGGGCTTATGGCAGAGATCGGGGTTCATGCGAGGGGACTGCCCCGGCTGCCGGCCGATCATGCCGCGATCCCGGTCTGGAACTCCGAGGACTGGTATTTCGAGGATTTCGTGGTCGGCGACCGCATCCGCTCGATCCGCCGCACCATTTCGGAAGGCGAGTCGATGCAGTTCAACAGCCTGGTGATGGACCACCATCCCTATGTCAGCGACGAGGTGTTTGCGACCGAGGAGGGCCTGTTTGGCCGGCGCCTGGTGGCCGGCGCCTTCGTCTTTTCGCTGGGGCTGGGGCTGGCGGCGACGAATTGCCTGAACTCGTTTTCCTACGGCTATGACCGGCTGCGCTTCATCAAGCCGGTCTTCATCGGCGACACGATCTACACGATCCGCGAGAACCTGGGCAAAGAGGTCCACAACGAGACGATGGGCAAGCTGCGGGTCAGCTATTCGGTCTTCAAGGCGCCGGGCGAACTGGTGCTTTATGCCGAACACCTGCTGACCGCGCTGTACCGCGATCCGTCAGCCTTTGCCGATGAAGCGCGGGCGAAGATGGCCGCGAAGGAGGCCGCCCGTGGCTGACGTGATCCTGCGCGGCATGACCTGGGACCACCCGCGGGGATACGACCCGATGGTGGCGACCTCCGCCGCCTATGCGGCCCGCCATCCCGGCGTGACGATCACCTGGGAAAAGCGGTCTCTTCAGGCTTTCGCCGACCGGCCGATTTCGGAAATGGCCGAAACCTACGACCTGATGGTGATCGACCATCCGCATGTGGGCGAGGTGGCGCGGCAGGGAAACCTTCTGGCGCTGGATGGCCTGCGCGACGGCGAGATGGCGGCGCTGGCGGCGGGGTCGGTCGGGCTGTCGCATCGCTCCTATGAATTCGCCGGGCGGCAATGGGCGCTGGCGATCGACACCGCGACGCCGGTCGCCTGCCTGCGTCCCGACCGGCTGGACGCGCCGCCGCGGCTGTGGTCCGAGGTGCTGGAGCTTGCCCGTGAGGGTCAGGTGGGCTTTGCCCTGATCCCGATCAACGCGCTGATGACCTTCTTCGGCATGGCCCGCAACCTCGGGCACGCGGTGGCCGAATGCCCCGACGAGTTGATGGCACCGCAAGAGGCGACGCAGGTGCTGGAGCTGATGGTCGAGGTCGCCGGGCTGATGGACCGGCGCTGCCTAACGCTTGACCCGATTGGCATCTATGAATGGATGGGCCGACACGCCGACGGGCCAGCCTATTCGCCTTTCGGCTATGGCTATACCAACTATTCGCGGTCCGGGTTCTGCCAGTTCCCGCTGGCTTTCCACGATGCGCCGGGTGTCGAACGCCCCGACCCGACCGGGACCGTGCTGGGCGGCACCGGCATCGCGGTTTCGGCCTTCACCAAGCATCCCGACGTGGCGGTAGACTATGCCTTCTGGATCGCCGGGGCCGAGTGCCAGAAGGGCCTTTACACCGCCAGCGGCGGCCAGCCCGCCCATGCCGCCGCCTGGGACGATCCGGCCTGCAACGCGCTGACCGGCAACTTCTTCGCCAACACGCGGCGGACGCTGGAAACCGCCTGGCTGCGGCCGCGGTATGATGGCTACATGGGCTTTCAGGACGTGGCCGGCACGCTGGTTCATCGCTGCCTGACCGGCGAGGCGACCATCGCCGCCACCGTCACGGCGCTGCAAGCCGCCTATCGGGAGAGCCGGCGATGACGCTGCCGCTCGATGGTGTGCTGGTGGTCGATTTCAGCCAGTTCCTGTCCGGCCCGCTGTGCGCGCTGAAACTGGCCGATCTGGGCGCGCGGGTGATCAAGATCGAACGGCCGGGGCAGGGCGACCTCTGCCGGACGCTCTACCTGTCCGACACCGAGATCGGCGGCACCAACAGCCTATTCCACGCCATCAACCGCAACAAGGAAAGCTTCACCGCCGACCTGCGCGACGAACACGACCGCGCGCTTCTGCGTGGGCTGGTGGCGAAGGCCGACGTGGTCATGCAGAACTTCCGCCCCGGCGTGATCGAGCGGCAGGGTTTCGGCTACGAGGACGTCCGCGCGCTGAACCCCGGAGTCGTCTACGGCTCGATCTCGGGCTATGGCGAGGCCGGGCCCTGGGTCGACCTGCCGGGGCAGGATCTGCTGGCGCAATCGCGCTCGGGCCTGCTGTGGCTGACCGGAAGCCGCGACGATCCGCCGATGCCGATGGGGCTGGCGGTGGCCGACATGCTGGCCGGTAATGCGCTGGCCCAAGGGATCCTCGCCGCGCTGGTTCGCAAGGCGCGGACCGGGCAGGGGCGCGGGTCGAGACCTCGCTGTTGGAGGCGCTGCTGGATTTCCAGTTCGAGGTGCTGACGACGCACCTGAACGACGGCCAGCGCCAGCCCGTGCGCTCGGCCATCAACGGTGCCCATGCCTATCTCGGTGCACCCTACGGCGTCTACCGCACCGCCGACGGCTGGCTGGCGCTGGCGATGACGCCCTCTCTGGAACGTCTGGCCGGGCTGATGGCGATCGAGGGGCTCGGGCCCTTCTTCGCCGATCCGTCCGCCGCCATGGCGCGGCGGGACGAGATCAAGAGGCTGATCGCGGCGGCGGTGGCGGAGCGGACGACGGCGGACTGGCTGTCGGTGCTCCAACCCGCCGACATCTGGTGTTCGGAAGTGCTGGACTGGCCGCGGCTTTTCGCCTCGGAAGCGTTCCAGAGGTTGGGCATGGTCCAGCACATCGCCGGCGGGGGCGTCTCGCTCGACACGCTGCGCGGGCCGATCCGTCTGGATGGCGCACCGCTCTTGAACGGCCGGCCCGCCCCGGCGCTGGGGGAAGGGCGCGACCGGATCATCCGCGAACTGGGACTGGAGAGCACGCATCAGGGAAGGAACCCCGCGCCGAACCCGGCCGGGTAACGGAAACCGGCGCACATCGGCGCTACAACGGGAGGAAGAAGAATGAAAATACTTGCCACTCTGGCCCTTGGCACGGCGATCACGACTTTCGCCGGCATGGCCTTCGCCGATGCCCAATGGGGCGACTACAAGGGCTACACGCTGCGCGTGAAGCTGATCGGCGGGGCGCAATACGAAAAGCTTTATGCCGAGATCCCGAAATGGGAAGCCGCGACCGGCGCCAAGGTGCAGATCGTGTCGTCGAAGAACCATTTCGAGCTGGACAAGGAAATCAAGCAGGACATCGCCGCCGGCAAGATCGACTATTGCGTGGCCTCGAACCACACGTCCTTCGCGCCGCAGTATGGCGACATCTACATCGACCTGAACGGAGTCATCAAACCCGACGTCCTGGCCGAGTTCGACCCGCTGGCGCTGAAGAACGCCACCGTCGACGGCAAGCTGGTGCAGCTGCCGCGCCATTCCGACATCTCGAACCTGTTCTACAAGAAGTCGCTCTACGCCGATCAGAAGAACAAGGACGCCTTCAAGGCCAAGTACGGCTATGACCTCGCACCGCCGGAAACCTTCGACCAGTTCAAGGATCAGGCAATCTTCTTCGCCAAGGCGCCCGACTTCTTCGGCACCCAGTTCGTCGGCAAGGACGAGGCGATCACCGGCCGCTTCTATGAAATGCTGGTCGCCAACGGCGGCGCTCTGTTCGACGACAAATGGAATCCGACCTTCAATTCGGCGGCGGGCGTCAAGTCGCTGATGTGGTTCAAGGATCTCTACGACGCCAAGGCGGTGCCGGCGGGGTCGCTGAACTATCTGTGGGACGACACCGGCATGGGCTTTGCCTCGGGCACGGTGGCGATGGACCTCGACTGGGCTGGCTGGGCGGCCTTCTTCAACGATCCCAAGAACTCGAAGATCGCGGGCGATGTCGGCCTTGTCCGCGCACCCAAGGGCGACGGCGGCAAGCGGTCGGGCTGGTCGGGCAGCCACAGCTTCTCGATCACCAAGGCCTGCGACAACCAGCCGGCGGCGGCATCGTTCGTCACCTTCCTGACCGACCACGACAACCAGATGATCGAGGCGCGCACCGGGCTTCTGCCGACCCGCACGAAGGTCTGGAAGGATGTCGAGGCCGAGTTCAAGGCGCAGGGCAACGACTTCATGGCCAATGTCTTCGAGACCTACGCCCAGTCGATGGCCGAGGACGCCTTCACGCCCCCGCTGATCGCGCCGTGGATCGAAGTGTCCAACGTGATCTGGCCCGACCTGCAAAAGGGCATCCTGGGCGAAATGGACCCGCAGGCGGCGCTGGACGATGCTGCGGCCAAGGCCAAGACCATCATGGAAGACGCAGGCTACCTGAAGGACTGAGACCATCGGAGAGGCGGCCTTTGGCCGCTTCTCCTTCCTGCCTGCCACATGAACGGGGTTTGTCCATGGCCACCTGGAGGCGCGAAAGCGCCACGCCATTCCTATTGCTGATGCCGGCCTTTGTGACCATGAGCTTCGTGGTTGTCCTGCCGCTGGTCTTCTCGCTTTACACGAGCTTCACCGGCTATCGGCTGGTCAAGCCGGAAAGCCTTTATGACTGGGTGGGCCTGCGCAACTACCAGCGCATCCTGCAGGACCGGGATTTCTGGGTGCCGTTCGGCCGCACCGTCCTGTTCCTGACCGTGGCGCTGAACGTCGAATTCGTCCTGGGCCTGGGCATCGCGCTTCTGATCAACCGGGTCACCTGGGGGCAGCGGACGCTGCGCACCATCATGATGTTCCCGATGATGTTCTCGCCGATCCTCGTCGGCTTCCAGTTCAAGTTCCTGTTCAACGACAATATCGGCGTGGTCAACAACGCGCTGCAATCGCTGGGCCTGTCGGCGGGGGCGATCCCCTGGCTGGTCGACGGCAAGCTTGCCTTCTTCTCGATCGCGCTGGCGGAGATATGGATGTCGACCTCGGTCTTTGCGATCCTCCTGCTGGCCGGGCTCTTCGCCATGCCGCGCGATCCGCTGGAGGCAGCCAAGGTCGATGGCTGCAACGCCTGGCAGACCTTTCGCCACATCACCCTGCCGTTCCTGATGCCCTTCGGCTACATCGCCATGGCGATCCGGTCGCTGGACGTGGCGCGGGCCTATGACATCGTCAAGGTGATGACCGACGGCGGTCCGGCCGGGCGGACCGAGCTGTTGTGGACGCTGATCGGGCGCACCGGTTACGACAATTCGCGGATGGGGATGGCCAATGCGATGGCCTATTTCTCGACCATCCTGTCGATCCTTTTCACCTGGTATTTCTACCGCAAGCTGGTCGCGGCCCGCCGCTATATGGGAGGCGCGCAATGACCGACCGCGTGGAAAGCCAGGGCGCCAAGGCGCTGAAACGGGCCGGGCTGACGGCGCTGACCTTCCTTCTGATGGCGGCGATGTGCGTGCCGGGCCTGTGGGTGGTGCTGGCGGCCTTTCGCCCCAACGGCGAGATCCTCGCCAAGCCGCCGGTCTGGATCCCGGAGCATCCGGGCCTCGACAACTTCGGCAAGATCTTCGGCTACGGCACCGATCAGGTGGCGATCCCGGTCGGGGCCTATTTCGCCAATTCGCTGATCATCGCCGTGACCTCGACGGTGATCGCGCTCGCCGTGGGGATGGCGGGAGGCTACGCCTTCGCCCGCTTCACCTTCCGGGGCAAGGGGGCGGTGTTCCTGGGCCTGATGCTGTTTCGCGCCGTGCCGGGGATCGCGCTGTCGCTGCCGGTCTTCATCCTGTGGAGCCGGCTGGGCCTGATCGACACCCGTCTGGGGCTGATCATCGTCTATGTCAGCCTGAACGTGCCTTTCACCATCTGGCTGATCGACGGCTTCTTCCGCCAGATCCCGCTGTCGCTGTCGGAGGCCGCGCAGGTCGATGGCTGCACCCGCTGGCAGGCCTTCTGGAAGATCGAGTTTCCGCTGGCGCGGTCGGGCATCGCCGCGGCGGGGGTCTTCGCCTTCCTCACCTCGTGGAACGAATTCGCGCTGGCCAGCCAGCTGACCCGCTCCACCTCGTCCAAGACGCTGCCCGTGGGTCTTCTGGATTTCACGGCGCAGTTCACCATCGACTGGGCAGGCATGTGCGCACTGGCGGTGATCATCATCATCCCGGCGCTGATCCTGACCTTCCTCGTGCAGAAACATCTGATCGCCGGCCTGACCTTCGGCGGCGTGAAAGGATAGAACATGGCGGAAATCACGCTGGAAAAGGTCGTCAAGGCCTATGGCGCGGCCAAGGTGGTGCATGGCATCGACCTGACCATCGCGCACCAGGAATTCGTCGTGCTGGTCGGGCCTTCGGGCTGCGGCAAGTCGACGACGCTGCGGATGATCGCGGGGCTGGAGGATATCAGCGGCGGGCTGATCCGCATCGGCGACCGGGTGGTCAACGACCTGCCGCCGAGGAAGCGCAACATCTCGATGGTGTTCCAGAACTACGCGCTCTACCCGCACATGAACGTGCGGGAAAACCTGGGCTTCGGGCTGAAGATAGCGGGCGAACCCGCGGCCAACATCGACGCGCGGGTGGCCGAGGCGGCGGAGATCCTTGGCCTGACGCCGCTGCTGGCGCGGACGCCGGCCGAACTGTCGGGCGGCCAGCGCCAGCGCGTGGCAATGGGCCGCGCCATCGTGCGCCACCCGGATGTGTTCCTGTTCGACGAGCCCCTGTCGAACCTCGACGCCAAGCTGCGCGGCCAGATGCGGGCCGAGATCAAGAAGCTGCACCAGAAGGTCCGCACCACCGTCGTCTATGTCACCCACGACCAGGTCGAGGCGATGACGCTCGCCGACCGCATCGTGGTGATGCGCGACGGGCGGATCGAACAGGTTGGCACGCCGATGGAGGTGTTCAACCATCCGCGCACCACCTTCGTCGCCACTTTCATCGGTTCGCCGCCGATGAACCTTCTGCCGGGGACGGTGGTGGGCGGCATGGTCAAGCTGGCCGACGGCACCCAGGTGCCGGTGCCCGACCGGCTGAAGGCCCATGCCCGCGAAGGCCAGGCGGTGATGCTTGGCGTCCGGCCCGACGACATCAGCCCGGTCGGACATGGACTCAGCCAGGACGGGCCGGGGGCCGAGGTCGAGCTGACCGTCGATCTTTCCGAACCCCTGGGCATGGAAAGCCTGATCTATACCCACCTTGCCGGGCAGGAGGTGCTGGCCAAGCTCTACGGGCCCCGGATCGTCCAGCCGGGCGAGAAGCTGACCTTCCGGCTGGCCCTCGACCGCGCGCACCTGTTCGACGCCGCCAGCGGCGTTTCGGTGGGGGTCGAGTGATGGCGCGCATCGTCCGGGTCGAAATCCGCATGGTCGATCTGGTCCCGCCGGTAAAGCGGACCGATGCGATCCAGTCCTTCGTCAGCCAGGAAACGCCCCTGGTGACGATCACCGATTCCGATGGCGCCACCGGCACCGGCTATGGCTATACCATCGGCACCGGCGGGCCGGCGGTGGTCAGCCTGCTGCGCGAAACGCTGGTGCCGCGACTTCTGGGGCGCCAGGCCGAGGAGATCGAGGCGATCTGGCGCGACCTCCTGTTCGTGACCCATGCCACCACTGTGGGGGCGATCACCTCCATCGCGCTTGCGGCCATCGACACCGCGCTTTGGGACATGCGCTGCCGCAAGGCCGGCCTGCCGCTCTGGCAGATGGCGGGCGGGGCCAAGTCGGCAATCCCGCTTTATTCCACCGAAGGCGGCTGGCTGCATATCGAGACCCCGGCGCTGGTCGAGGACGCGCTGGCGGTCAAGGCGCAGGGCTTTGCCGGCAGCAAGGTCAAGGTCGGCAAGCCGTCGCTGGCGCAGGACCGCGCAAGGCTTCAGGCGGTGCGCGAAGCGGTCGGGCCGGATTTCCGGCTGATGGTCGACGCCAACCAGGCCTTCCACTACCACGAGGCACTGTTGCGCGCCCGCATGCTGGCCGAGGTCGGCATCATCTGGTTCGAGGAACCGATGCCGGCCGACGACCTGATGGGCCACGCCCGGCTGGCGGAGCATTCAGCGGTGCCGATCGCGGTCGGCGAAAGCCTTTATTCCCCCGGCCAGTTCGCCGATTACCTGCGCGCCGGGGCCTGTTCCATCGTCCAGGTCGATGTCGGCCGGGTCGGCGGGATCACCCCCTGGCTGAAGGTCGCGCACATGGCCGAGGCGATGAACATCGCCGTCTGTCCGCATTTCCTGATGGAACTGCATGTCAGCCTCGTCTGCGCGGTGCCGAACGGATGGATGCTGGAATACATCCCCCAGCTCGACAGCATCACCGCCAGCCGGCTCGACATCCGCGACGGCCAGGCCCACCCGCCCGCGACGCCCGGCCTGGGCATCGTCTGGGACGAAGTTGCCATCGCCCGGGCCACGGTCGCGGCAAGCCATTCGGAACACAGGATTTGAGCGCAGGAGCCTTGCGATGCAGCGGATGGGAATGATCATCGGCCTCAGGCCCGACAAGGTGGAAGCCTACAAGCGCCTGCATGCCGCGGTCTGGCCGGATATCCTGGCCAGGATCAGCGACTGCAACATCACCAACTACTCCATCTTCCTGAAACAGCCGGAAAACCTGCTGTTCGGCTATTGGGAATATGCCGGCCACGATTTCGCCGCCGACGCCGCCCGCATGGCCGCCGATCCGCGCACGCAGGAATGGTGGACGCTCTGCATGCCCTGCCAGGAACCGCTGGCGACCCGGAAAGAGGGCGAATGGTGGGCGATGATGGAGGAGGTGTTCCACCATGACTGACCCCCGGATCGACGCGCTGAAGACCTGCTACACCTCGGTCCTGCATGACGTGATGCGGGCCATGGGCCTGCGCAACTTCACCCTGCCGCCGCGACTGCGGCCCCTGAACCCCGAAGGCGTGCTGACCGGCCCGGCCTTCACCATCGAGGGCCGGATCGTCGAGGGGGCGGACGCGCACGAGACGCTGCTGCAATGGACCGGGCTTCTGTCTAAATGCCCGGGCGGCCATGTCTGGGTGGCGCAGCCCAACAACCAGCTGGTCGCGCAGATGGGCGAACTGTCGGCGGAAACCCTGCATCGCAAGGGCGTCCTCGGCGTCGTCACCGATGGCGCCTTGCGCGACACCAATTTCATCCTGCGGCTCGGCTTCCCCTGCTGGGGCACCTTCTTCACCCCCCGCGACGTGGTGGGCCTGTGGCTGCCGACGGCGGTAGGTGAAACGATCCGCATCGAGGATGTGACGGTGAACCCCGGCGACTGGGTGCATGGCGACCGCGACGGCATGGTCGTCATCCCCGCCGCCCGGCTGGACGAAGTGATCGAGCGCGCCCTTGCCGCGATGAGCGCCGAAAACAAGGTCCGCAGCGCGATCCTGCAAGGGGTCGATCCGCAACGGGCCTATCTGAACTTCGGGAAGTTCTGACCATGCGCATCAAATCCCTGGACATCCGCGCCTGCCGCCATCTGGCCTCGCCGCTGGAACAGGGCGCCTTGCGCGATGGTCAGGGGCGCGACGGGCTGGACTATCTGGTCTATACCGTAACCACCGAAAGCGGACGCACGGCCTCGATGTTCGGCTTCGCCGGGCGGTCGGCGCGTGGCGCGGGCCATCTCGCCGCCGCCTCGCTGCGCCCGTTCTTCGTGGGCCGCAACGCGCTGGACCGCGAGGCCGCCTGGACCGACTGGCGCCGCGCCGACCGCTGGTGGCACCACCTGCCGATCTACAGCTATGGCCCGGTGGATTGCTGCCTGTGGATCCTCGCCGCCGAGGCCGCGGGCCAGCCGCTATGGCGCTATCTGGGCGGCGCGCGGGCCGAGGTGCCGGTCTACGCCTCGTCGCTGGTCTTGGCGGATGCCGAAGCCTATGCGCGGGAGGCGCTGGCGGTGCGGGCCGCCGGGCTGCAAGCCTACAAGATCCACCCGCCCGGAAAATCTCTGGACGAGGACATCGAGATCCACCGCGCCGTGCGCGACGCCGTGGGGCCGGATTTCCCGCTGATTTCCGATCCCGTCGCGCCCTATTCACTGGACGAGGCGCTGCGGCTTGGCCGGGCATTGGAGCGGCTGGATTACCTGTGGCTGGAGGAGCCCTTGCCCGACGAGGCCTTCGGCGCGCTGCGGGAGTTGACCCGGGCGCTCGACATTCCGGTGATCGGCACCGAGGTCTTGCCGAAACACCCGTATTCGGTCGCCGAATGCCTGGCGACCCGCGTGGTCGATGGCGTGCGCGCCGATCCGTCGTGGTCGGGCGGCGTCACCGGCACGATCAAGACCGCCCGGCTGGCCGAGGCTTTCCACGCGCCTTGCGAACTGCATTCGACGATCTTCCACCCGCTGGAACTGGTGAACCTGCACCTGAACGGCACGATTCATAATTCGCGGTATCTCGAACTGCTGTGGCCGACCGAACAATTCGGCTTTGGCCTGGCGGCACCGCTGCCGATAGCCGACGGCATGGCGCGGATGCCGGATGGGCCGGGCCTCGGGATCGGGCTGGACTGGGAAACGATCGACAACGACACGATGGAGCTGCTGTGACCGACACCGACAAAAGGCTTCTGCTGCTGGCGCCCGAGGATAACGTCGTGGTTGCCCGCGCCCCGATTGCCGAAGGCGAAACCGTGGTGCTGGAGGGCAGGGCGGTGACGCTGGCCACCAGCGTCGCGCTGGGTCACAAGCTGGCGCGGCGGCCGATCCGGGCGGGCGAGCCGGTCGTCAAGTATGGCGCGGTGATCGGCACTGCGACCGAGGTCATTGCCCCCGGCACCCATGTCCACCTGCACAACCTGAAAAGCAATTATACCGCCACCCATTCGCTGGAGGCGGCCCGCGCCGCCCATGCGGGGGCGAAAGGGGACCGACCATGACCCAGCTGACCGGCTATCTGCGCAAGGACGGCCGCAAGGGCATCCGCAACCGGGTGGCCGTGGCCTATCTGGTGGAATGCGCCCACCATGTCGCCCGCGAGATCGCCTGGCCCAACCGCACCGAGGCCCACGTCATCGGCTTTCCCGGCTGTTTCCCCAACGACTACGCCCAGAAGATGATGGAGCGGCTCTGCACCCACCCCAATGTCGGCGGGGTGCTGCTGGTGTCGCTGGGCTGCGAAAGCTTCAACCGCTTCCAGCTGGAACAGGTGATCCGCGACAGCGGCCGCCCGGTCGAGACCTTGGTGATCCAGCGCGCCGGCGGCACCGCGGCGACCATCGCCAAGGGCCAGCAGTGGGTCGCCGAAACGCTGGCCGCGCTTTCCGGGCAGGAGCGGGTGCCGATGGCGATGTCGGACCTGGTGGTCGGCACCGTTTGCGGTGGCTCGGATGGCACCTCGGGCCTGTCGGGCAATCCGGCGGCCGGGCGCGCCTTCGACCGGCTGGTCGCCGCCGGCGCCGCCTGCATCTTCGAGGAGACCGGCGAGCTGATCGGCTGCGAGGACATCATGGCCGAACGGGCCGTGACGCCCGAACTGGCCGAAGAACTGCGCGCCTCGGTGGCCAAGGCCGCGCGCTATTACGCGACACTCGGCTATGGCAGCTTTGCCGCCGGCAATGCCGACGGCGGCCTGACCACCATCGAGGAAAAGTCCCTGGGCGCCTATGCCAAGTCCGGCCGGTCGCGAATTTCCGGCCTGATCAAGCCCGGCGACATCCCGCCGCGTGGTGGTCTCTACCTGATGGACGTGGTGCCCGACGGCGAGGTGCGCTTCGGCTTCCCTAACATCTCGGACAATGCCGAGATCGTCGAGATGATGGCCTCGGGCGCGCATCTGACGCTGTTCGTGACCGGGCGCGGCTCGGTCGTCGGCTCGGCTTTGGCCCCGGTGATCAAGATCGCCGCCAACCCGGAGATGTATCAAAGGCTGTCCGCCGACATGGACGTGAATGCCGGGCGGATCATCGACCGGGGCGCCAGCGTCGACGAGGTCGGGCAGGAGATCCATGATCTGGTGCTGGCGGTGGCCGCCGGCCAGCAGACCTGCTCGGAGGCCATGGGCCACGCCGAATTCATCCTGACCTACAAGAGCTTCGAGCCCATCGGCCCGGCCTGCCTGCCCGCATGAAAGGACCACAGATGCAGAGACTTCAGAACAAGCGTGTGCTGGTGACGGCGGCGGGGCAGGGGATCGGGCGGGCTTCGGCCTTGATGATGGCGCGCGAGGGGGCCGAGGTGATCGCCACCGACATCAACGCCGCGGCGCTGGAAAGTCTTGCCGCCGAGGGAATCGCCACCCGCATCCTGAACGTGCGCGACAAGGCGGCGGTAGAGGCGGCGGCAGCCGAGATCGGGGCGCTCGACGTGCTGTTCAACTGTGCGGGCTTCGTGGCGGCGGGGACGATCCTCGATTGCGACGAGGAGCAGTGGGCCTTCTCGCTCGACCTGAACCTGACGGCGATGTTTCGCATGTGCAGGGCCTTCCTGCCGGCGATGATCGCGGGCGGCGACGGTTCGATCATCAACATGGCCTCGGTCGCGTCGAGCGTGATCGCCGCTCCCAACCGCTTTGTCTATGGCGCGACCAAGGCGGGCGTCATCGGGCTGACGAAATCCATCGCCGCCGATTTCATCGGCAAGGGCATCCGCGCCAACGCGATCTGCCCCGGCACGGTGGAAAGCCCATCGCTCGACCAGCGGCTGCGCGACACCGGCGACTACGAGGCGGCCAAGAAAGCCTTCGTCGCCCGTCAGCCGATCGGCCGCATCGGCAGGCCCGAGGAAATTGCCGCGCTTGTCACCTATCTGGCCAGCGACGAATCCGCCTATACCACCGGTGTCGCCCATGTGATCGACGGCGGCTGGGCCAATATCTGAAAGGACTGACGATGAAACTGCTGCGCCACGGGCCTCGCGGGGCCGAGAAACCCGGCCTTCTGGCCGCCGACGGCACGATCCGCGACCTGACGGGGCTGGTGCCCGACATCAGCGGGGCGGTGCTGTCGGACACCGGCCTTGCCATGCTGCGCGCCGTGGACCCGGCCAGCCTGCCGATCGTCGACCCGGCCACCCGGCTTGGCCCCTGCGTCGCCGGGACGGGCAAGTTCATCTGCATCGGGCTGAACTATTCCGACCATGCCGCCGAGACCGGGGCCAAGGTTCCGCCCGAGCCGATCATCTTCATGAAGGCGACCAGCGCCATCTGCGGGCCGAACGACCCGATCGTCATCCCGCGCGGCAGCGTCAAGACCGACTGGGAGGTGGAACTGGCCGTCATCATCGGCAAGACCGCGAAATATGTGACCGAGGCCGAGGCCCTGTCCCATGTCGCGGGCTATGCGGTGACGAATGACGTCTCTGAGCGTGCCTTCCAGACCGAACGGTCGGGGCAATGGACCAAGGGCAAGAGCTGCGACAATTTCGGCCAGATCGGCCCCTGGCTGGTAACGCGGGACGAGGTCGCCGACCCGCAGGCGCTGGAAATGTGGCTGACGGTCGATGGCCAGACCATGCAGAAGGGATCGACCCGGACCATGGTCTACGGGGTGAAGCACCTGGTCAGCTATCTCAGCCAGTTCATGACGCTGCATCCCGGCGACGTGATCTCGACCGGCACGCCGCCCGGCGTCGGGCTGGGGATGAAGCCGCCGCGCTATCTGAAGCCCGGCGAGGTGGTGGAACTGGGGATCGAGGGGCTTGGCCGCCAGCGCCAGGACGTGATCGCCGATTGAGGCAGGGGAGGCAGAGCGATGGAGCTGATCGACACACACCAGCACCTGATCTGGCGGGACCGGCTGGGCTATGGCTGGACGGCGGGAATTCCGGCGCTGGCCGAAGGCGACTTCCTGCCTGAAACCTTCCGGGCCGAGACGCACGGCCTTGGGGTGACAGGTGCGCTGTTCATGGAAACCGGCGTCGATGACGCCGACTGCCAGGCCGAGGCGCGCCATGTGGCGACCCGGATCGGCACACAGGGGCTGATCGGCCAGATCGCCTCGTGCCGGCCCGAGGAGGATGCGGGCTTCGACGCCTGGCTGGACGAATGCGCCGGCCTGAAGGTCCACGGCTTTCGCCGCATCCTGCACGTGATGCCGGACGACCTGTCGCGCAGCGAGACGTTCCGCACCAACCTGCGCAAGATCGGCCGACGCGGGCTGACGTTCGACCTGTGCGTGCTGGCCCGGCAATTGCCCATCGCGGCAGAGCTGGTGCGGGCCTGCCCGGACCAGACCTACATCCTTGACCATTGCGGCGTGCCCGACATCGCCGGCAATGCCTTTGCCGCCTGGGCCGACGGAATCGACGCCCTGGCGCAACTGCCGCAGGTGAACGTCAAGCTGTCGGGAATCAGCGCCTATTGCCCGCCGGGCGGGATCAGCCGCGAGGCTCTGCAGCCGTGGGTCGACCACATCCTCGACCGGTTCGGGCCGGATCGCATCGTCTGGGGCTCCGACTGGCCGGTGGTGCTGCTGGGAAGCGGGTTGAAGGAGTGGATCGGGCTGACCGGCGAACTGCTTGCCGGCCTGTCGGAGGACGAGCGGGCGCGGATCGGCCACCGGAACGCCCGCCGGCTTTACCGGATCTGAAAGGAGCGGGGGCGTTCCGCGCGCGCTAGTCCGGCACCTTCATCATCGCCGAAAAGCTCAGGTCGAAGGCGCGGGCGATCGGGTCGGCGGCGGCGCCGGCGGCAACGGTATAGGGGTTGACGCTGCCCTCGATCAGGGCCGGACGGCCGGACTGCGCGGGGCGCAGGCCTGCCAGACGGTCCATCAGCCGCCGCACCAGCGCCGCCGGCATCTGGCCGCCAAGGATCACGCATTCAGGGTCGATCAGGCATTCCACCAGGTCGACCGCCCAGGCCAGCAGCGCCGCCGCCCTGTCCAGCCACAGGTCGACCTCGGGCCGGCCGGCGGCGATGGCGGCCTCGATCCGGGCGAACAGGTCCGGCTGGTTGGGCTGCAGCCCCAGCGCCGCGATCAGCGCGATCAGCGCCGCATCCTGTTCCAGCGGCCGCGCGCCATCGGCCCCCGGCACCATGATCTGGCCGATCTCGCCGGCCAGCCGGTGCTGGCCGCGGCAGGGTTCTCCATTGACATAGATGCCGGCGCCGAGGCCGTAGCCGAGGAAGATCAGCACGAAATTGTCGATACCCTTGGCGCTGCCGTTCAGCCGTTCGGCCACGGCGGCGGCCGAGGCGTCGTGATGCAGGCTGACGGCAAGGCCGGTTTCCTGCGCCAGACGCCGCACCAGCGGATGTTCGGCGGAAAGCCCGGTCATCCACGGATCGTTGCGCCCGGCATGGACCCCGGTCGGCGCCGGCATGGCGAGCCCGAGACCGAGAACCCTGGGCTGGGCTTGCGCGGCATGACGGGCCAGATCGCCGGCGATCCGGGCCAGCGCGCCCAGCACCCGTTCGAGATTTGCCTCCAGCCCGCCGGGGCCGAGCGTCGTTTCGGTCATGGCGACGATGCGGCCGATCAGGTCGACGGCAACGGCCCGCGCCCGGTGCTGGTCAAGCTGAAGCCCATAGGAAAAGGCGCCGTTCGGGGCCAGCGAATAGGGGGTGGCGGGTTGGCCGCGCCCGCCCTTGACCGGATCGGCGGCCAGGACCAGCCCTTCGCGCTCCAGCTCCTCAATGATGTTGCTGACGGTCTGCGGCACCAGCCCGGTGCCGCGCGCGATCTGCGCCCGCGTCAGCGCGCCGTTCACCCTCAGCCCGTGCATGACCACCCGGCGGTTGTGTTCGCCGGCTCCGCCGATGTTGGTTCCCGCCTTGGTTCTCAGCACGCCGCACCTTTTGCCGCTTGACCGCTTTTCAGACTCATGCTGATATAATCCATATGATGGAATTAATAGACTGCAAGTGAAATCGGCCAGAGCCAAGGCCGGAACCATCTTCGGGAGGACGTCATGAGATTTCTGGTCACGACGACGCTGGCCTGCACCTTCGCCCTTGGCGCGGGCACGGCCGGGGCCGAGACGACGCTCAACGCGCTGTTCATGTCGCAGTCGGCCTACAGCGAGGCCGACGTGCGGGCGATGGCCGACGGCTACATGAAGGCGCACCCCGACATCAAGCTGAACCTCGAGTTCGTTCCCTATGAGGGGCTGCGCGACAAGACGCTTCTGGCGCAGGGGTCGGGGCAGGGCTACGATGTGGTGCTGTTCGACGTGATCTGGCCGGCGGAATATGCCACCAACAAGATCCTTCTGGACGTGTCGGACCGCATCACGCCCGAGATGAAGGCCGGCGTCCTGCCCGGCGCCTGGACGACGGTGGACTATCAGGGGCACCCCTACGGGATGCCCTGGATTCTCGATACGAAATATCTGTTCTACAACAAGGCGATGCTGGAAAAGGCCGGGATCGCCGAGCCGCCCAAGACCTGGGACGAACTGACCGCGCAGGCCAAGATCATCAAGGACAAGGGGATCGCCGAGTATCCGATCGTCTGGTCCTGGGCGCAGGCCGAGGCGGTGATCTGCGACTATGCCACGCTGATCAGCGCCTATGGCGGCAAGTTCCTGGACGATCAGGGCAAACCGGTCTTCAACGAGGGCGGCGGGCTGAAGGCGCTGGAGTATATGAAGGCGTCGATGGATGCAGGCCTGACCAACCCGAACTCCAAGGAATATCTGGAAGAGGACGTGCGGCGGGTCTTCTCGAACGGCGAGGCGGCCTTCGCGCTGAACTGGACCTACATGTATAACCTTGCCAATGCCGGCGACGACAGCAAGGTCAAGGGCCAGGTGGGGGTCGAGCCCGCGCCGGGGGTCGAAGGTGTATCCAAGGTTTCGGCCATGAACGGCTCGATGGGGCTGGGCGTCACCACGACGTCGAAGAACCCCGACGCCGCCTGGGATTTCGTGGTCTACATGACGTCCCAGAAGACCCAGGACGCCTATGCCAAGCTGAGCCTGCCGATTCGCTTGTCCTATGACGACCCGGCGGTCGCCAAGGGCCAGGAGGCGCTGATGGCCGCCGCCAAGGTCGCGCTGGGGGCCATGTTCCCGCGTCCTATGCGTCGCCGAAGTACAACGAACTGTCGGCGCTGATCCAGGTGGCGATCCAGGAGGCGCTTCTGGGCACCAGTTCGCCCGCCGACGCGCTGACCAACGCCAAGGACCAGAGCGGCCTCTGAAGGCGTCGGCAGGCGACCGCCGCCCGCATCCAGCTCCGTGCGCGAAGGATTGACATGTCGAGCACCCGGACCGATCTGCGCGCCTGGGCCCTGATGCTGCCGCTTCTGGTGGTGATCCTGGGGGTGGTGAGCTGGCCGCTGATCAACACCGTCCATCTGTCGCTGACCGATGCCGGCATGGCGACACGCAGCGGTAATTTCATCGGCTTCGGCAATTTCACCCGCAATCTCGGCAGCAGCGCCTGCCGGCGTTCGTTCGTCAACACCGCCTGGTTCACCGCCGTGTCGATCTCGGCCGAACTGGTGCTGCGCTGGACCGCGCTTTTGCTGAACCAGGAATTCCACGGCCGCACGTTCCTGCGCGCCCTGATGATCCTGCCCTGGGCGCTGCCCACGGTGGTCAACGCGATCCTCTGGCGGCTGATCTACAACCCGAATACGGCGCGCTGAACTCGGCGCTTTACCAGCTTGGCCTGATCGAGGGCCTATCGGTCGTGGCTGGCCGCGCCTTCGCCGGCGATGATGGCGATGGTGGTGGCGGACGTGTGGAAGAACTTCCCGCTGGTCGGGCTCATCAGCTTCGCCGCCTTGCAGTCGGTCCCGCGCGAACCTGCTGGCGGCGGCCATCGTCGACGGGGCAGGGGCCTGGTCGCGGTTCCGCCATGTGGTCCTGCCCTATCTGGCCGGGCCGCTGATGATCGCCATCGTCCTGCGCACCATCGAGGCCTTCAAGGTCTTCGACATCATCTGGGTGATGACCCGCGGCGGGCCGGCGAACTCGACCTGGTCGCTGTCGATCCTCGTCTATCAGGAGGCCTTCTCGTTCCAGCGCGCCGGATCGGGTGCGTCCCCGGCGCTGATCGTGACGCTGGTGGTGACGCTGCTGGCGGTCGCCTATGTGGCGATCATGCGCCGCACCGCGCTGGAGGGTCTGACATGGAACGCCGCAGCCCCGCCCTTACCCTGTTCGTCTACGCCGCCGCCCTGCTGCTGGGCGTTCGTCTGGTGCTGCCGATCTTCTGGCTGTTCGTCATGAGCGTGTCGCCGGCATCCGACCTGGCGGCAAAGCCCCTGCGCTGGTGGCCCGAACATCTGGACCTGTCGCGCTACCGTCTTCTGCTGACCTGGGCGGCCAACACCACCGGGCAGGATTTCCTGGCGGCGCTGCGCAACAGCCTGATGGTGGCGGGCATGGCGGTGGGCGCGGCGCTGCTGGTGGCGATCCCGGCGGCCTGGGCGGTGTCGCGTCGGCCAGAGATCGAATGGTCTCTGCATCTACTGATCATGACCTACATGCTGCCGCCGGTGGCGGCGGTGCCGCTCTACATGGGGCTGGCGGCGCTTGGCCTCTGAACTCGGTCGTCGGGCTGGCGCTGATCTACCTGTCGATCTGGCGCCCTTCACCACCTGGCTCCTGAAGGCCGGGTTCGACGCGATCCCCCGCGATCTCGAGGCGGCGGCGGCCATCGACGGGGCGCGGCTCGACCAGACGCTGCGCATCGTCATCCTGCCGCTGGCCGCGCCGGTCCTGTCGACGGCGGCTTTGTTCGCGCTGCTTCTGGCCTGGGACGAATTCTTCATGCGCTGCTTTTCACTGCCGACCAGCGCGCCAAGACGGTGACGGTGGCGATTGCCGACATCGCCGGGGGCAAGATCGCCGATTACGGACTGATCGCGGCGGCAGGGGTGCTGGCGGCGCTGCCGCCCCTGCTGATCGGCATGGTGATGCAGCGGGCCATCGTCGCCGGGCTGACCGGCGGCGGCGGAAAGATGGGCGCGGAACAGCGAATGGACAGACCGGCGGGACTGATCGCCATCGAGGCGGAAATGGCGCGGCAAGCAGGCGACGCGCGGGCGAGCTTTGCGCAAGCCGGGGCGCGGGCCGACGAGGTCGCGGCCAGCCTGCGGCGGACCGGGCGGCTGACGATGCTGGGCATGGGCGCCTCGCATCGCCGTCAACCGGGCGACCGAGCCGCTTTACCGCGAGTTGGGGCTGGACGCGCAGGCGCTGCCCTGTCCGAACAGCTGGGCCTGGGCGTGCCGCTGGCCGGCAAGACGGTGCTGGTCGTCAGCCAGTCGGGCGAAAGCGCCGAGGTGCTGCGCTGGATCGAGACGGCGAAGTGGGCGGCGATCCGTTCGGCCTGACGCTGGACGGGAACTCGACGCTGGCGAGGGCGCTGCCGACGCTGGTGGCGGCGGGCGGGCATGGAGACAGCCTTTGCCGCCACCCGGTCGCTGACCTGGACCTTCGCGCTGCATCTGGCGGTGCTGGCGCGGCTGGGCGTCGACCTCGGCCCCGGCGCTGGCGGCCTTGTCCCATCCGGCACCGGATGTATCCGCGGCGGTGGCGCGGCTGGCCGAGGTGGGCGCCATCGTCGCCTCGGGCCGCCGGTTGCAGGGCGTGGCCGAGGCGGCAGCCCTGGGCCTGTGCGAACTGGCGCGCCTGCCGGCCTTTGCGCTGGAGGGCGGGCAGTTGCGCCACGGGCCGATGGAGATGATGGGGCCGGACCCTGGGCGCTGTTGTTCCGCTGCGCCGAGGTCGACGCCGGCCGGGTGGCGAGCATGGCGGACTCGGCCGCCGGGGCAGGGCCAGGGTGGTGCTGTTCGACGCATCCGGTGCGGGACCGGTGGCTGGGGCGGAATGCAACACCCCGCCGGCCGGGCGGGGGATGGAGGCGATCCTGACCACCCTGCCGATGATGCAGCGCTGATGCTGGGCGTCGCCGCCGCCCGGGTGCCCGACGTCGGCAACCCGCGCCGGTCGTCGAAGATCACGAGGATCGAATAGATGCGGCGCTGGCCGTCATGGGCAACGTCAACGTCGACCTGATCATGGGGCCGGCCGCCCCCGGCTGGCCGGGGACGAGGTGATGCTCGACCATGACGACCTGCGACCGGGGGATCGGCGGGCAACACCGCGCTGGCCTGGGCCGGGCTGGGTCTGCCTTGCCGGATCGCGGCCTCGGTCGGCGACGACCTGCTCGGCCAGTGGCTGGCGGATGCCTTCGGGCCGATGGCGGCGGGCTGGGTGCGCCAGCCGCAGGCCACCTGCCTGTCGGTCGGCCTGACCCACCCCGACGGCGAGCGGACCTTCACCATGCGCGGCCACCTGCCCGACATGGCCTGGGCCGACCTGCGCCCGCAACTCGACGGGCTGGCCGACGGGCTGTTGCTGCTGTCCGGCGGGTTTCTGACCGATCGGCTGCGGCCGACTATCCGCGATCTTCGCCTGGGCGGCCGAGCGGCGGATCGAGGTTGTGCTCGACCCGGCTGGCCGCCGAGGACTGGGGGCCGCCGAAAAGGCCCGCCTGAGAGACTGGGCCGGTGCCGCGCGCCATCTTCTGGTGAACGAGGCCGAGGCAGGCCCTGACCGGCACCATGCGGGCCGACGAGGCGCTGGCGCCGCTGGTGGCGATGATGCCGCCCGGCGCCACGGCGGTCATCAAGTCCGGCGCGCGGGGCGCAGGCCCGGCGGGGGGCCGGAGCGCGCCGCCAGCGCCGCGCCCGCCGTGGCCGTCATCGACACGATCGGCGCCGGCGACATCTTCAACGCCGGCTATCTTTACGCCGTCGGCGCGCGGCGCGGGCCTTGGCAACCGCGCTCGACACCGGCACGCGCTGGCCAGCCGGGCGATTTCGGACAATCCCCGGCGCTACGAACTGCCGGATGTGCTGAGGGGGGGGGGGGGCGGCCTGATGGGGGCCTGCTCGATGGGCCTGGGCAAGTCTCAGCGGCGCCGTGCAGACGCTGAATAACATCAACCTCGACCTGGAAGCCGGTGAATTCCTTGTGCTTCGGCTCCTCCGGCTGCGGCAAGTCGACGATCCTCAACCTGATCGCCGGCCTGCAGGAACCGACCGAGGGCGACATCAGGATCGGCGGCCGGTCGGTCCGGGGCGTCCATCCCAAGGACCGCGGACATCGCGATGGTGTTCCAGTCCTACGCGCTGTACCCCAACCTGGACCTGCGGCACGAACATCGGCTTCGGGCTCGAGATGCGGGGCGTCGGCAAGCCGGAACGCGAACAGGCGGTCGCCCGCGTCGCGCAGATGCTGCGGATCGAGGCGCTGCTGGACCGGCGGCCCGGCCAGCTGTCGGGCGGCCAGCGCCAGCGCGTCGCCATCGGCCGGGCGCTGGTGCGCGACCCCCAGATCTTCCTGTTCGACGAACCGCTGTCGAACCTCGACGCCAAGCTCAGGATGGAGACACGGGCCGAGATCAAGCGCCTGCACCAGTCGCTGGGCAAGACGATGGTCTATGTCACCCACGACCAGATCGAGGCGATGACACTGGCCACCCGCATCGCGGTGATGAACGCCGGCCGCATCGAGCAGCTGGGCACGCCGGAAGAAGTCTACCGCCGCCCGGCCAGCCTGTTCGTCGCCGCCTTCGTCGGATCGCCGGGCATGAACCTGATCCCCGGAGCGGTTGACGCCGGGTTCCTGCGGCTGGCCGAGGGTGGGGCACGGCTGCCGCTGCCGGCCGGTCCGGCGCTGGCCGAGGGGCGGGCGGTGACACTGGGTATCCGCCCGGAAAACCTGGTCCTCGCCGAGCCCGGCACCCCCGGCGCCGTCGCCGCCACGGTCGAGGTGGTCGAACTGACCGGACCGGAAAAGCTGGCCCACCTGCGGCTCGGGCCGCACCTTCTGCTGGCAAGCCTGCCGCCGCTCAGCCGGCTTGAGCCGGGCAGCGTCTGCCACCTGACCATCGACCCGGCGGCAACGGTGCTGTTCGACAGCGCGACCGGCCTCAGGATCGACGGATAGGGTCAGGGGCGACCTGATGCAGGGTCAGGTCTGGCCGCAGGTATCGGCCGGCTTGCAGCTGGCGCGCAGCATCGTCACGATGTCCCTGACGCCGGCGGAATAGTCCTGCCAATCGGTCTTGGAGCAGATGAAGGCCAGATGGTCGGCCAGATAACCCGACATCGGGCCGCGCCAGTCGGGTGACGAGTCGATCAGCTGCTCGGAGGTGTAGAGCAGATAGTCGACGTAGGCCTCATAGGCGATCTTTTCCTTGGGATCGTTCAGCGCGCAATAGTCGGCATTGGCCAGTTCAGGCCTCTGGACGGTCAGATTGAGGAATTCACGATAGATCTCGCGCGCGGTCTGGTCGCGCTGGATGCGGTCGGCCGAGGCGATCTGGATCGGGACGAGGATCAGCGCGGCCAAAGCCGCCACCGCCGTCACGAGACTGCCAAGCCCCTGAAGACGTTCCGAGTTCCGGCCAAGCCAATCCCACATCGTCAGACCCTGGGTTGTTCATGGGTCGCACAATGGATACCCCCGCCGATCTTGCCAAGGGCATCCACGTTCAGCGTCACCACCTCGCGGCCGGGATAGAGATCGCCCAGCAGCGAAGCGGCCCGGGCATCGGCCGCCCGGTCGCCGAATTCGGCGGCGATCACCCCGCCGTTGCAGACATAGTAGTTGACGTAGGAGGCAACGAAATCATCGCTTTGCACCCGGATGTCCTGGGGATCGGACAACACCACCAGATCCAGCTTGCGGCCATGCGCGTCGGTGGCGGCGGCGAGGCGGTCATAGGTTTCATGGGATGCGACCGACCAGGGATCATTCTCGTCGACCGCGTCGCCCAGCTGGATCAGCACCCGCCCCGGCTCGACGAACCGCGCCAGCGCGTCGATGTGATAGTCGGTGATGTCGTGATCCTTCAGCCCCGGCGCCCAGATGACCTTTTCGGCGCCCATGGTTTCCAGCAACCGCCGTTCCACGTCGGCCCTGCCGCCGCGATTGCGGTTGCGGTTGATCCAGCTGCTTTCGTGGGCGATCAGGGTGCCGGCACCGTCGGATTCGACCCCGCCTGCCTCGCCCACCAGCCCGACATCGAACACGGAAAGCCCGAGGCGGGCCGCCACCCGTTCGGCGATCTTGCCGTCGTTCGGATGGGGCTGCTTGTTGCCCCAGCCGTTGAAGTTGAATTGTGTCACCGCCAACCCGCCCCGGCCGTCGATGACGAAGGCCGGGCCGGAGTCGCGACACCAGAGATCGTCGGTCGGAATGTCCCAGATTTCGACGCTCGCGCCCAGAAGGTTGCGCGCATCCGCCTGGTAACGCTGATCCATCAGCATCACGACCGGCTCGAATTCGGTGATGGCGTTGGCGATCGCCGCGATGGTTTTCTGCGCGGGTTTCAGAAGGCCCGACCCGCCGTAGACCTCGGCGCTGACCGGCCATTGCATGAAGGTGCGTTCGTGCGGCACCTTTTCGTCGGGGATGAAGAACCCCGCCGCCGCGGCCGAGCCACCGGCGCGCGCGGCGCTGCCGAACAATCCAAGACCCGCCATGCCGGCCCCCAACCTGAAGATATCCCGACGATTCATCCGAGTGCCTTTCCTGTGGACGGAAGGCCCGCCCGGGCCTTTGCCCGCGCAGCCTTTATCAGGCTGCCGGCCATCATGCCGAACACCACAACCCCGATCAACATGGTGCTGGCCGCATTGATCTCGGGCGTGACGCCCAGCCTGACCTGCGAGTAAAGCCGCATCGGCAGCGTCGTCGCGCCGGGGCCGGTCGTCAGGCTGGAAATGACCAGATCGTCGAAGGACAGCACGAACGACAGCGCCCAGGCGCTGAGGATCGACGGCAGGATCAACGGCAGGGTGATCCGCCGGAAGATCGTTCCGGGGCGGGCGTAAAGATCGGCGCCCGCCTGTTCGAGCGTCTGGTCGAACCCCACCAGCCGCGCCTGCACGGTGATGGCGACATAGGACATGCAGAAGGTCGTATGCGCCAGGAACAGCGTGAAGAACCCGCGCGGCAGGCCGAACGCCACGAACAGCAGCAGCAGCGACAGCCCGATGATCATCGACGGCACGATGACCGGCGCCAGAAGCAGGAACCCGAACAGGGTCTTGCCGCGCCAGGCGCCGAAGCGGACTGTCGCGAAGGCCGCCGGAACGCCCAGCAGGCAGGCCGCCGTCGCCGACAGCACCGCCAGTTCAACCGAGAGCCACGCCGAGTTCAGAAGCTGGGTATTGGCGAACAGCACGCCATACCATTTCAGCGAGAACCCGCCCCAGACGGTGACCAGCCGGCTTTCGTTGAAGCTGAACAGCACGACGAGGATCAGCGGCACATAGGTAAATACCAGCCCGCCGATGACCGCTGCCTTGTTCACCGCGCTGAACCGGCGGTCGCCGCCCATGCCCGCGCCCGCCGCCTGCATCGCCGCGTCGCGGGCCTGCAGACGTTGCAGCATCAGGATCGGCGCCGCCAGAAGGATCAGCATGCCCACCGCGATTGCCGCCGACAGGGTCCAGTCCTGGTTGTTGAAGAATTCGGTCCACAGGGTCTTGCCGATCATCGCCCGGTCGGACGGACCCAGCAGGTCGGGGATGACGAATTCGCCGATGACCGGAATGAAGATCAGCAGGCACCCCGCCAGCACCCCCGGCATCGACAGAGGCACCACCACCTTCCAGAAGGCCCGCCGGGCGCTCGCCCCCAGGTCGCGGGCGGCCTCCAGGAGCGTGTCGTCGATCTTGTCGAGCGTCGCATAAAGCGGCAGCACCATGAACGGCAGGTAGGAATAGACGATCCCGATCTGCACCGCCCAGCTGGTGTTCAGGAGCGCCAGCGCGCCGGGCTTTAGGCCCCAGAACTGGCCGATCAGGTCGATGAACCCGTTCGGCTTCAGAAGCGTGATCCAGGCATAGATGCGCACCAGAAAACTGGTCCAGAAGGGCAGGACAACCAGCGTCAGCAGGGGCGGCTGCCAGCGGCGCGGCGCGCGCGTCAGCCCGTAGGCCATCGGATAGGCGACCAGCAGGGTCAGGAGCGTACCGACCGCTGCCATCTGGATCGAATAGAGGTAGGAGCGCAGATAGAAATGGTCCGTCACCAGCGTGGTGAAGTTTTCCAGGTCGAGCCCCCGCACGAAGCCGACGATCCCCTGCCACCCGCCCGAGGGGTCGAACTGCGGGCTGTAGGGCGGGCGGGCGCGGGCCTGGTCCGACAGGCTGATCTTCAGGATGAAGGCGAAGGGCAGGGCGAAGAAGGCGACCAGCCACAGGAAGGGAATGCCGATGATGGCGCGTCGTGCCGCTGGTCGCTGCATGCTGTCTACTCGATCCCCTTGGCGCGGTTCCAGGCGCGGTCCCAGACCTTCAGCATCTTGTCCGACTTGACGCTGGGCAGGTGGAACTTCGCCGCCGCCTCGGCGGTCGGGTAGTAGTTGGGATTGCCGCGGATCGCCTCGTCGACCATCGGCAGCGCGGCAAGGTTCGCCGTCGAAAACCCGGTCTCGTTGGCGGCCTTCGCGGCGATGTCGGGGCGCATGACGAAGTTGATGAAGGCGTGGGCGGCCACGGGGTTGGGCGCGTCGGCCGGAATGGCCAGCG
Organism: Paracoccaceae bacterium; assembly: GCA_046348855.1. GTDB lineage: Bacteria > Pseudomonadota > Alphaproteobacteria > Rhodobacterales > Rhodobacteraceae > TMP-24. The sequence continues at coordinate 84,261 of JAXMDK010000009.1, forward strand.
TGTCGAACCAGACAAGGTTGCCCTCTTTCGGCAGGCGGTATTCGATGGTCTGGGGCTTGCCGGCCTCGGTCGCGCGCTTGGTAGCCACCAGCATGTCGCCGGAATAGCCGACCGCCAGGCACAGGTCGCCGGCGGCAAGACCGGCGATGTAGTTCGAGCCGTGGAACTGGCGGACATAGGGGCGCACCGCCTTGATGACCTCGGCGGCCTTCTCGATGTCGGCCTCGTTGTTCGTGTCGGGATCGAGCCCCAGGTAGATCAGCGCCGACCCGAGAATCTGTTCGCTGTCGTCCAGCATGGCGATGCCGCAACCGGCGAACTTTGCCGCGATCTTCGGGTCGAACACCATGGCCCAGCTGTCGACCGGCGCGTCGGGCATGATCGCCTTGATCATCGCCGCGTTGTAGCCGATGCCGGTAGTGCCCCACATCCAGGGCATCGCATGTTCGTTGCCGGGGTCGACCTTGGCCAGGGTGGCCATCAGGGCGGGATCCATGTTGACGGCGTTGGGAAGCTTCGACTTGTCGAGCTTGGCCCAGACCCCCAGCGGCACCTGCCGGGCGAGGTGGGGCGACAGGTTCGGCGTCACCACGTCATAGCCGGAATCGCCGGCCAGGATGCGCGTCTCGACGGTGTCGTTGCTGTCGAACACGTCATAGACCACGGTGGTGCCGGTTTCTTTCTGAAACTGCGCGATGGAATCGGCGCCAAAATAGGATTCCCACGAATAAAGCCGCATCTCATCGGCACGAACCGGCATCGCCATCCCAAGCGCAAGGATCGACGCCACTGCAAGCCTGCTCATCCGCTCTCTCCTCCTGTAACGGTCGGAGGCAGCTTATTATGAAAACATCTCGGGAATTATTGCAAAATTCTGGGATGTTCGATAAGTATCCCTCATGTCAAACGTCTATCGTTCCCTGCCGCCGCTGTCGACGCTGATCGGATTCGAGGCTGCGGCCCGGCTGGGCAGCTTTTCGCTCGCCGCCGCCGAACTGAACATCACCCAGTCGGCGATCAGTCACCAGATCCGCACGCTCGAGGATCACCTCGGCACGCCGCTGTTTCGCCGGATCGGCCGGGGGATCGAACTGACCGATGCGGGGCGCGACCTGCAGGCGACGGCGCAGTCGGCGCTGGAAGGGGTGCGCCACGGGGTCCGGCGGCTGAACGCCTATACCAAGCCCGGCTCGGTCATCATCGCCCTGCCGCCGGGGCTGGCCGATTGCTGGCTGGTGCCGCGTCTGGCGCGGTTCCGGGCCGATCTGCCGGACGTCGATCCCTGGCTGCATGTGACCGGCGAGACCACCTTTCCCGAGGAAAGCGAGATCGACGTCGTGCTGAGCGACCGGCCCTGGACGGAAGAGGGCGCCGAATGCCGCCCGCTGCCGGTCGACCGGGTCTGCCCGATGGCCTCGCCGGCGCTGGCCGACAGCCTCGGCCGGTTGCCGGAGCCGGAGCGGCTGGACAAGGCCGACCTCCTGCATGACGAAACGCCGAACGACTGGCTGAAATGGTTCGCGCTGGCCGGATCGGCGCGGCGCGACCTGTCGCGGGGCATGAACTTTTCCGACCACGGGCTGATGCTGCGCGCCGCCGCCGCCGGGCTGGGCGTCTGCCTGGGGTCCGAGCGTTGGGCTGCCGACCTGCTGGCCTCCGGCGCGCTCGTGCGGGTCGCCGGAACGGCGATGGCGGCGACCGACCGGCTGTATCTTTGCGCCTGGCGGCGGAACTTCGTGCGCCCGGCGGTCGGACAGGTCTGGGACTGGTTCGCGCAAGAGACTGGCGCGGCGTGACCGTCAGCCGCCCGCCAGTCCGCGCACCACGTCGAGAAGCACATTCGCCCCGGCCGCCACATGATCGGGCGCGGCATATTCGGCGGGGTTGTGGCTGATCCCGTCCCGACAGGGCACGAAAACCATCGTCGTCGGCACGATCCGCGACAGATGAAAGGCGTCATGCCCGGCGCCCGAGATGATCCCGGCGGCCGGGTAGCCCCGCGTCGCGGCGCTGGCGCGCACGCGGGCCACCAGATCGGGGTCGAACCGCACCATCGGCGAATGCCAGGTATTCTCGGCCTGCACCCGCACCTTCGCGCCCGACAGGCCGGCGATCCCGTCCATGAAAGTCGCGTGCATCCGGTCAAGCTGCGCGTCGTCGGGATGGCGCAGGTCGACGGTCAGGGTGATCCGGCCCGGCACGACATTGATCGAACCCGGCTCGGCCCCGATCACCCCGACAGTGGCGCGGGCGTCGGTGTCGGTCGCGCCGACCGCTGCAACCAGATCCAGCACCCGCGCGAGGACCGGCACCGGGTCGCGGCGCAGCGCCATCGGCACCGGCCCGGCATGGGTTTCCGCGCCGGTCAGGGTCACCTGATACCAGCGGATCGCCTGGCCGCCGGTGACGATGCCGATGGTCTTGCCGGCGGCTTCGAGGATCGGACCCTGTTCGATGTGCAGCTCGACATAGACGGCGATCGGATGGCGGCCCGGCTCGGCGCCGTCCCGATAGCCGTGCCGGGCGAGTTCCGCGCCGGCGGTGATGCCGTGGCGGTCGGCGATGGCGAGGGTGGCTGCAAGGTCGCTCAACCCACAATGGACGCCTGACCCCATCATCGCCGGGCGAAAGCGCGCGCCTTCCTCGTTGGTCCAGACCGCGACCTCGACCGGCCGCCGGGTCGACAGGCCGGCGTCGTCGAGCGTTTCCAGAATCTCCAGCCCGGCCAGAACGCCGAGGATCCCGTCGAACCGGCCGCCAGTCGGCTGGGTGTCGAGATGGCTGCCCATGACCACCGGGGCGGCGGTATCGTCCTGTCCGGCACGGCGGACGAACAGGTTGCCGATCCGGTCGTGGGTCACCGGGTAGCCACGCGCGGCGCACCAGCTGCGAAACAGGGTGCGGCCGGCCTCGTCCGCGTCCGACAAGGCCAGCCGGCAGGAGCCGTCGCCGGGGATCGCCCCGATCCGGGCCATCGCCATCAGCCGCGCCCACAGGCGCGCGCCGTCCACCGCAAGGTCAGCCATGATCTCTCCGTCGCTGGGCAGGGTTTGCCCCTTCTGCACAGGCGCGGGGCCGTCGGGCCAGTCCCCCATCGGGGGGACGCCGCGGCCAATCCGGTCAGTTCAGAAACCGCCGCGCCCCGTCGCCGGGCGGCGGCGCTGCCGGGGGCAAAGGCGGGCGTTCGGCTTCGGGGTGCGCACCCGCCAGCGCGCCGAGGAACATCGAAAAGAGCTCGCCCTGCGACGAAATCTGCAGTTTCGCATAGATGCGCTTGCGATGGACCTTCACCGTCTCGGGGCTGTTGCCCAGAAGCCGCGCCATGCTTTTGGTGGAATGGCCCTTCAGCATCAGCCGGACGATCGCCGCCTCGCGGGTGCTGAGCTTGCTGGTCTGGAACCGCTCGAACGCCAGGGTGACCGCGCTGTCGGCATCGCCTTCGGTTGCCGCCGCATGCGGCCAGTGTTTCAGGCACAGCGCGGCGATCAGCGGCAGGTAGCCCTCCAGATCGGCTTTCGGCGGCAGCCCGGCCCCGGCGTTGCCGCGCCGCTGGCCCAGCGACAGGACGATGCTGGCCCCGTGCCCGGCATCGACGAAGAACGTCACCTCGTTGCGCAGGCCGATCTCGGAATAGAAGACCCGGTAATATTCAGACGAGCGGAAATCGTCGGGCGCGCATTCGTCCAGGCTGACGACGCAGGTGCCGACGCCTTGCCGGAAGAGTTCGAAGAACGGGTCGAGAAGATAGGCGTAGCTCAGATAGGGGCCGATGGTCCGTTCGGTCGCCTCGGCGTCGAGGTTGGAATAAAGCTGGCGCGGCGGCAGCGTGCCGGAAAAGACCGAGATGAACAGGCTGTCCTGACCCAGCACGCGCTGGCACAATTCGGCCAGCGCCGGCGCGAAGGCGTCCGATCCGATGGCGGCCACCGCCCTGGCGATGTGGTCCAGCGCATCGGATCGGGGCCGGTCGGTCATGCGGGCTCCTGCTGGGTGATGCAGTGGATGCCGCCGCCGCCGATGGCGATATTGTCGATCCGCACCTCGCGCACGCGGCGGCCGGGAAACAGTTCGCGGAAGGTGTTGCGCACTTCGGTATCCGCCTCGATCCCATAGACCGGCATGACGATGCCGCCGTTCACGATATAGGAATTGATGTAGGACCGGCAGAATTTCGGATGGGTCGACGGGGCCGCGACCGCCTCGGGCACGGTGACGATGCGGATCGGGCGGCCCCGGGCGTCGGTCTGGCCCTGCATCGCGTCGATGTTGGCCTGAAGGTGGCGGTTCCACTCGCCATCGGGGCCGGACGGGCGCTCCATCAGCACCAGGCCGGGGGCGACGAAGACGGCGATCCCGTCGACATGGCCGTCGGTTTCATCCTCCAGCGGGTTTCCGGGCAGCCAGATGACCTTTTCGCCGCCGAGCATTTCCATCAGCTCGGCGGTGATCGCTTCCTTGGTCCAGTCCGGGTTGCGGTTGGGGTTCGGAAAGCAGGTGTCGGTGGTGATGATCGTGCCTTCGCCATCGACCGACACCCCGCCACCCTCGGCGATCAGCCGCGAGGTGAAGGCGCGGACCCCGGCCTTGTCGGTCACGCGGCCCGAAAAGCCGGCGTCGCCGTCGAAGGGCGCATATTTCCCGCCCCAGGCGTTGAAGCGGAACTGCGCTCCGCCCCGGCTGCCGTCGGCATGGGTGACGAAGCAGGGGCCGGCGTCGCGCGCCCAGCTGTCATTGATGTCGGCCATGATGACCTCGACGTCGGCGTCGAGCATGGCGCGCGCCTGTTCGTAGTCTTCGGGCCGCGCCGCAACCGTCACCGGCTCGAATTCGCGGATCGCATGGGCAACGGCAGCATAGTCGCGCCGCGTCGCCTCGATGTCGTCCCAGACCTCGTCGCGGCAGGGCCACATCATCCAGGTGCGTTTGTGCGGGGCCCATTCCGCAGGCATCGCGAAGCCAGCCTGCCTGGGGGTCTGATTGGTCATCGTCCTGCCTTTTATCCAAGTCGTTCATCTTGCGGGTCTTGCGAACCGCGTCGACATACCCCTTGTTTTATTGGCAGAACTCGGACGGAACAAACGCGAAATACTGCGGCCTTTCATCAGTTATTTTCATATGTAAGATGCCATCGACACCCCGGCCACTCAACCGGCCAGCGTTTCGCCGTCATGGGTGCGCAGGGTGCCGTACATCTCGGGCCGGCGGTCCCGGAAGATACCCCAGGCGCGGCGGTATTCCTGCACCTCGTCCAGGTCGAAGCTGGCGACCAGGTAGGTTTCGTCGGTGCGGTTGGCCTCGGCCACCTTGGCGCCCAGATGGTCGGCGATGAAGGAACTGCCGTAGAAGGTGCCGGTCGTATTGCCGTCGGTCTCGACGCCCACCCGGTTCGAGGCGACCAGCGGCGTCAGGTTCGCGGCCGCATGGCCCTGCATCGTGCGCTGCCAGTGGCCGGCGCTGTCGATGGCCGCGTTCTGCGGCTCGGAGCCGATGGCGGTCGGGAAGAACAGCACCTCGGCCCCCTTCAGGACCAGCGACCGCGCCGTTTCCGGGAACCACTGGTCCCAGCAGATACCGCAGCCGATGGTGGCATGGCGGGTCCGGATGGCGCGAAAGCCGGTGTCGCCGGGCGTGAAGTAGAACTTTTCCTCATAGCCCGGCGCCTGCGGGATATGGGTTTTGCGGTAGTTCCACAGGATCTCGCCATCGGCGTCGATGATGGCGAGCGAGTTGTAATGGGCCGTTCCGGCGCGTTCGAAATAGGAAACCGGCAGGACGACGCCCAGTTGCCGGGCGATCACCCGGAAATGCGCGACCGCCCGGTCGTCGGACAGGGTCCGCGCCAGATCGAAGTGACCGAACTTCTGCTCCAGGCAGAAATAGGGGGTCTGGAACAGTTCCTGCAGCAGGATGATCTGCGCGCCGTCCTCGGCGGCCAGCCGCACCAGATCCTCCGCTTTCTGGATGTTGTCGTCGATGTCCCAGGTGCAGGCCATCTGCGTGGCCGCGACAGTCACCTTGCGCATTGTCATTCTCTCCGTTGGCCCTCAGCGGCCGGCCTGGAATTCGGCAATCGCCTCGGACATGGCCGTGATGATCGTGTCGCATTGGGCGGTGTCGATGATCAGCGGCGGCGAGACGATCAGCCGGCTGCCGACCGGGCGCACGACGACGCCGCGGTCGACGCAGCCCTGGAAGATCCGTTCGGCGGCGTTTTCGGCGACCGGCATCGGCGCCTTGGTCTTCTTGTCGGACACCAGATCGACGCCGAGCATCAGCCCGTGCCCGCGCACGTCGCCGACGATGTCGTGGGCCAGAAGCGCCCGCGCCGCCCGTTGCAGGTGCGCCCCCAACCGGGCGGCATTGGCCAGCAGGTCCTCGCGCTCCATGATGGCGATGTTTTCCAGGGCGGCCGCGCAGGCGACCGGATGGCCGAAGTAGGTCAGTCCCATCGAAAAGACCCCGCTTTCGCACTGCGGCCGGCTGATCACATCGTAGATCTCGTCCGATATCAGCGTGGCGCCCAAGGGCACATAGCCCGAGGTGATGCCCTTGGCGCAGACGATCATGTCGGGCTGATAGTCGAACACCTCTTTCGAGGCGAACCAGGCCCCGAGGCGACCGAAGGCCGTCACCACCTCATCGGCGATGTAGAGGATGTCGTTGCGTTCGCAGACCGCCTTCATCCGCCTGTGATAGCCGGCCGGGGCGACCAGCACGCCGCCGGCGCCCATCACCGGCTCGGCGATGAAGGCCGCGACGTTCTGCGCCCCCAACTGTTCGATCCGGTTCTCGAACTCGGTGACGAGGAAGTCGCAATAGGCGGCCTCGGTCGCCCGTTCGGGCTTGGCATACATGTTCGCAGCCGAGACGTGGGAAATGAAATCCTCGCCCACCTGGTTGAAGCCGAACTTGGTGCCGTGGATGCCGGTCAGCGCGGCCGCGACATAGGTGCCGCCGTGATAGCCGTTGTTGCGCGCGATGATCTTGCGCTTGGCAGGCCTGCCCTTCATCGCAAAGTAGTAGTGCGCGATCCGCACGGCGAATTCGTTCGCGGTCGAGCCGCCGCAGGAATAGTAGACATGGTTCAGCGGCCCCGGCGCCAGGTCGGCCAGCCGTTCGCCCAACTCGGCCGCCGGCACGTTCGACGAGGCGCCGAACGGGTTGTAGTATTGCATTTCCAGCACCTGGCGCGAGATCGCCTCGGCCATCTCCGGCCGTCCGTGGCCGATGTTCACGCACCAGAGACCGGCGATCCCGTCCAGAAGCCGGCGGCCCCTGTCGTCTGTCACATACATGCCCTGGGCCTTTTCGATGATCTGGCTGCCGGTCCGGGCAAAGCTGGTGAAGTCGGTGTAGGGGTGCAGGACATGGTCGCGGTCCTTGGCCCAGGCGGTGCGGTTGCCGGATCGGGAGGGCAGGGCGTCGGCGGTCATCGGATACTCCATCGCATCGGGAAAGATCGGAAGCGGCCCCCCGGGGAGCCGTCTATTGGACCAGCACCTTCGGCGCGCCGGCTTCAAGGGTCAGGCCTACCTCGTCGCCCGGCGCGAAGTCCAGACGCCCGCGCAGGCCGCCGCGCGGCGCCCGCACGGTCAGCGTCACCGCGCCGGAGCGCAGGTGATATTCGATGGCATTGCCCATGTAAGTCCGGTCGAATACGCGCGCGGGGCCAAGCTTACCGGTGCAGTCGGCGTGCAGCGCGATCCTTTCGGGCCGGACCGAAAGGGTGACGTTCTGGCCGGCGCTGACGGGGGGCGCAGTCGGCAAGGTCGATCTGGCCAAGCCCCGCCACATCGAACCGCGCCCCTCGGGCGGCGACCGAAGTTGCGCGCGCCTTAAGAAGATTCGATTCCCCGATGAAATCGGCCACGAAACAGCTTTTGGGGAATTCGTAGATTTCCTCGGGCGTTCCGACCTGCTCCAGCCGGCCCTTGCTCAGGACGGCGACCCGGTCGCTCATCGCCAGCGCCTCTTCCTGGTCGTGGGTCACGAAGACGAAGGTGATGCCGGTCTCGCGTTGCAGCGACTTCAGTTCCAGCCGCATCTTCTGGCGCAGCTTCAGGTCGAGCGCCGACAGCGGTTCGTCCAGCAGCAGCAGCTTCGGCCGGGGGGCCAGCGCGCGGGCCAGGGCGACGCGCTGGCGCTGGCCGCCCGACAGCTGGTCGGGGCGGCGGTCGGCATGGTCGGTCATGTGGACCAGCGCCAGCATCTCGTCGGTGGTGCGGGCGATTTCAGACCGGTGGCGGCCCAGCATTTCCAGGCCGAACGCGATGTTGCGGCGCACGCTCATGTGCGGGAACAGCGCATATTGCTGGAAGACGGTGTTGACCGGCCGGCCTTCCGGCGGCAGGCGGCTGACGTCCTGGCCGAAGATGCGGCACGACCCGGCGCTGAGTTGTTCGAACCCGCCGAGGATGCGCAGGAGCGTGGTCTTGCCGCAGCCCGACGGCCCGAGAAGCGTGAAGAATTCGTTGGCGCGGATCGTCAGGTTGATGTCGCGCAGCGCCTCGAACGCGCCTAGCTCGGCGCCGTAGACCTTCAGCAGGTCGGTGATCTCGGCGGCGATGCCCGGCTGGCCGGCGCTTTCGGCCGACGCCGCGCCGGTTGCGGAAAGGGGTTGTCGCTGAAGCAGCGTGAAGGGCATTCGGGCGTTCCTTGTGACTTTCGGCGGGGTGCCGGCGCACCGGACGGGCTTTGGTCACTATGCGGCGGGCGGCCCCCCCGTTTGAGTCACCCCGATGGGTTATTGCCGGGCCGGACGCGCCGGGCCTTACATGGGGCTGTTCTCGGGGATGAGGAGAGGGCCGCGCCGCTCGCTGCGGGGCCGGCCGGCAAAAGCGGAGGGACCATGACCACGAAACCGTCGCCCTGCTGGGTCTACAACCAGACCGTCAGGATGTTCGCCACGCCCGGCGACCCGCCGCATGAAGACGAAGGGCAGCTTCGGGCCTATTGGGGTCGGACCTGGGGCGTCAACAATGATGTGGGCCGCATCCGGTCAATCCTGGTCCACCGGCCGGGGGCCGAGATGGGCGTCGTCGATCCCGCGAAGCGGATCGAAAGCATCGGTTCGTTCGGCGATATCGAGGTCGGCTGGTATTTCCAGAGCGACGAGGTGCCGCCGGTCGAACGGATGCAGGCCCAGCACGATGCGCTGACCGCCGCCCTGACCGCGCGCGGGATCGAGGTCCATCACGTCGACGGTGTCGCGGACGGGCGGCTCAAGTCCTGCTACACCCGCGATCCGCTGATCATGGTCAACGGCGGCGCCATCGTCTGCCGGATGGGCACTCGCGTGCGGCGCGGCGAGGAACTGGCGATCACCCGCACGCTGGCGCGACTGGGCTTCCCGATCCTGCGCACCCTGTCGGGCAGCGCGCTGATGGAGGGCGGCAGCTTCGCCTGGATCAACCCGAAGTCCGCGGTCATCGGCTGCGGCATCCGGGTGAACCGCGAAGGCGCGGCCCAGATCGGCGAGGTTCTGGCGCGGCAAGGGGTCGAACTGATCGTCGTCGATCTGGTCGGCTATGACATCCACATCGACGGATCGTTCCTGATGGTCGACCGCGACCTGGCGCTGATCGACCCGACCGGCTTGCCCTATTCGTTCATCGAACGGCTGGCCGGGCTTGGGGTGCGCACCGTCGAAATCTCGCCCGCCGACGACAAGTGGATCGTCAATTCGCTGGCCGTCGCGCCGGGCGAGTTGTTGATGCCGCCGGGGGCGTCGAACCAGACCTGCGACGCGCTGGCCGCCCACGGGATCAACTGGACCGTTCTGCCCTATGGCGCGATGCAGCTGAACGGCGGCGGCATCCATTGTTCGACGACGCCCTTGATCCGCGATCCGCTCTGATCCGGTGTCCGAGATCGGCCGGTCCATGCGCCTGTGAAGGCGGCGGTGGCCACGCGACGCATCCTGACAAGTGCCAGCGCCTCAATCCTCGTGCCGGCCGCCGCCTTCGCGGTTGCGCTCGTATCGGTGGGCGACCGGAAACGGCGGCAACCAGGCCTCGCGCCGGATGGTCCAGAGTTCGTAGGTCGGCCGGAACCGGTCGGGCTCGTCGAGCGAGCCGAGGTTGACCTCCACCTCGTCGCCACTGCGCCCGAACACCGGCGAACCGCAATCAGGGCAGAAGAACCGGCCGCGATAGGACCGGGTCTCGCCGGTGATCGTCACCGCCTCGGCGGGAAAGATCGCCGAGGCGTGGAACAGCGCGCCGTGATGCTTGCGGCAGTCCAGGCAATGGCAGAGGCCGACCCTGTAGGGCTGCCCCGCCGCCTCGAAGCGGACCCGGCCGCAGAGGCAACCGCCGGTCACTCGCTCCATTCTCATCTCTCCCCTTGTCCGGTGCCGTCACAGGTTACACCGCCGGGCGCGGCACCGGGGAAGATTCCGCAGGCCCGCGAACGCCATTGCCTGCCGGAACAGCCGTGGTATCCTTGGCGGCGGCCGGAAGTTCCGGCCAGCGGCATGGCGGAATGCAGTCGGTTGCCAGTGGCATTTCGTTAGGCGGGACCGATCGCCCGGATACTCCAGAAGGCCGATCTCCCATGCGACCGCCTGCCGGACCCTGAGGCGCGCGAATCCGATCGGGCAGCGGAACTGTAAGGGCGTCGGGCGTTCGCGCGGGGCCGCCGCAGGTTCATGTGCCTGTGGTCGTTCAAGCGCATCGGTTCGTCCCGGCCGCCTTGGGGGCGAAGGGATGGGGTTCAGGGTGTGGGTCGCGTTGGCCGCCGCCGCATGGCTTGGCGCGGAAACGGCTATGGCGCAGGACATCGCGCGGGTGGTGGCGGTCAGTCCGGGGGCCGAGATCGTCCGACAAGGCCATCAGGCCACGGTCGGCCAGGGGCAGGGGGTCGCATCCGGCGACGTGATCGTCACCGACCGGCGCGGCCAGGTGCAGCTCTTGTTCGACGATGAAACCCGCGTCGCCATCGGCCCCAATTCGCAATTCAACGTGACCGACGTGCGGCTGAACGCCCACGGAACCGCCAAGACCTTCGCGGTGGCCGCCGTCGCCGGAACCTTCCGCTTCATCACCGGGAAAAGCCGCAAGTCGGCCTATGCGATCGACACGCCGACCGCGACGATGGGCATTCGGGGCACCGCCTTCGATTTCGTCGTCCGCCGCCGGGAGGGCACTGACCTGATCCTGTTTTCCGGGCAGGTGCGGATGTGCGGTCGGACCGGGGGTTGCTACAAGGTCGGCGGCATCTGCGATGCGGTACAGATGGACCAGCAGGGCACCCTCGGGCTTCTGACCAGCCGGGACGCCAAGCGCGACCTGATCGCCCGCGGCTTCTTCTTCATCTCGGACGAGAACCAGCTTCGGCCCGAGTTCCGCACCGCGCTGCGATCCTGCGGGCGCGACGTGGTCGCCCGGGTGCCGCAGCGCAAGGGCGACGCGGCGCCGCGTGCGCCCAGCCCGCCATCGCCGCCCGGACCTCCGGGACCGCCGGGGCCGCCGGACCCGCCGCCCGATGACCCGCCCGATCCGGTCATCTGACACGGCCAGCGGTTAAGGGCCGACGACAGGCTTGCAGCCGGCCGGGCCGGGGAAGGGAGTGATGCGCAAGTTCGGCTTTCTCGCAGTCGGCCTTGTCCTCGTGCTGCTGGTGGCGGCTCTGAGGATCGCCGACCCCTATCCGGTCCGTAGCCTGCGGCTGTTCTACTTCGACTATCTGCAACGGATCGGGCCGCGCAGCTATGCCGACCTGCCGGTCAGGATCGTCGACATCGACGAAACGTCGCTGGCCGCACTCGGCCAATGGCCCTGGCCGCGCGACCGGCTGGCCGAACTGGTTCGGCGGCTGAGCGACGATTACGGCGCGGCGGCCATCGCCTTTGACGTGCTGTTTCCCGAACCCGACCGGTTGTCGGTGGCGCGCCTGCTGACCCAGCCGTCGGTCGCCGCGCTGCTGCCGACCCCGCCGCCGCCATCGGCGCTGGCGACGCTCGACAATGACCTGGCCTTTGCCCGGGCGATGGAGGGCCGGCGGGTCGTCCTGGGGGTGGCCGAGGCCGGGCCGGGCCGGCCGACCCCGCCCTACGGCAAGGCGGGGATCGTCGAGATCGGCGCCGCGCCGGCATCGGGCCTTGTCCGCCTGCAATCGACGACCGGGCTTCTGGACGGGCTGGCACAGGCGGCAGCGGGGGTCGGCGGCATCAACGTCGGCCCGGCCGATAGTTCCGAGGTCGTGCGCACCATGCCGATGCTGTGGCAGACCGCCGCCGGGCCTTTGCCGAACCTGTCGCTGGAAGCCCTGCGCGTGGCCCTTGGCGAAACGACGGTCCAGATCATCGGCACGCCGGGCAGCGACGGGGTGGTTTCGGCCATCGGGCTGGGCGACTACCGGATACCCACCACCGCCGACGGCCAGATGTGGCTGCACTACCGGCGCGAGGACCGGCGGCTGTATGTCTCGGCCGCCGACGTGCTGGCGCCGGGCATCGACCCGGCCCTGAAGGCGCGGCTCGAAGGTCATATCGTGCTGGTCGGCACCTCGGCGGCGGGGCTTCTGGACATCCGGGCGACGCCCCTGGGCCAGACGGTCCCCGGCGTCTCGATCCACGCCCAAGCGTTGGAGCAGATCCTGGCCGGCGACTACCTGCAACGCGGCGACTTCCAGGCGGGGCTGGAGATCGTCGCCTTCGCCTGCCTGTCGGCGGTGGTGGTGTCGGTCATGTCGATGACCGGGCCGGCAGTGTCGATGCTGGCCGGCGCGGCGGCGGCGGCCCTGGTGCTGACCTCCAGCTGGGGCTTCTTCCGCCACGGGGTCCTCTTCGACGCGACCTTCCCGATGTTCGGCGGCCTTGGCGTGTTCCTGCTGCTGGCCGGTTATCAGTTCATCGTCGCCGACCGGGAAAAGCGGCTGATCCGCAAATCCTTCATGCATTACGTCGCCCCGCAGGTCCTGCGCGAGATCGAGAAAAGCGGCCACCGGACCGAGCTTGGCGGCCAGATCCGCCCGGTCACGGTGATGTTCTGCGACCTGCGGAACTTCACGCCGCTGAGCGAAACCATGTCGCCGCAGGCGCTGGTCGCCATGCTGAACGGCCTGTTCAGCACATTGTCGGATTGCGTCCTGCAGCACAGCGGCACCATCGACAAGTTCATCGGCGATTCGATCATGGCCTTCTGGAATGCGCCGCTGGAAACCGCGGGCTATCAGGGCCGCGCCTGTCAGGCGGCGCTGGCCATGCGGCGGGCGCTCGACGGCTTCAACCGCGCGCGCGAACGATCCGGGGCGCCGCCGCTGGCGGTGGCGGTCGGGCTTTGTTCGGGGCCGGCCTGCGTCGGCAACATCGGCTCGCTCCAGCGGTTCAGCTATTCGGCGATCGGCGACACGGTGAACGTCGCCGCCCGGATCGAGGCCAGCTGCCGGCATGTCGACTACGATCTGGTGATCTCGGACGAGACGATGGCCGCCGCGTCCGGGCTGGCGACGCTGGCGGCCGGCACGATCGCGCTGAAAGGCAAGTCGGGGCGGCTGCCCTTGCACCTGCTGGTCGGCGACGAGGGGCTGGCGGCAACGCCGGGCTTTGCCGACCTGCGCCGGCACCATGAACGGCTGTTGGCCGGCCTGTCGACGGAGGGCCGGATTTCAGCCGAGGCGCTGGCCAGCTGCCGCGCGGCGGCGGTGGCGGTCGAACCGGGGCTTGCCAGCTTCTACGACCGTATCGCCCAGCGGGTCGCCGATTTCCGGCCGGCGACGGGGAGGTAGGGCGGGGCGGAGGCTAGTCGCCGCTGCCCAACCCGACCCAGCGATCGCGGGTCCGCCTTCGCTGCCCGGACCGATCAGGTGACGCGCCGGTGGCGCGTCACCCGGTCCGTTGGCCGAAGCGCAAGCGCAGGCCAGGGGGGCCGCAGTCCCGAACCTCTGGGCACGGGCAGCGCCCGCCCCGGTGGGGGCGAAGCCCCCGCCGCCCGGGGGGCGGGGGCTGGCCGTGCTCTGGGAGCACGGCCGGGCATGTGTTTGTCGACCACCAGCCGCGCGAGGCGATGGCCTCGCGCTCATTCGCCGCTGTAGGTTCCTATTGATACGACTGCGTTCTAACCCCCGCTACCCAACCCGGCCCAGCGAGGATCGCGCAAGGCCGCCAGCAGCGACCGCCGCCAGATCAGCACCAGCGCCAGCAACAGCAGCAGCGGCACGCCCTTGACGAGCCCGGCCGCCAGGTTCGCCCCCACGCTGTCGAAGCCGACGATCCGCTCGAACTGCAACATGAAGATGCGGTGCTGAAACAGCGCCAGCCCGACGGTCGCCGCCAGCACCAGCGTGGCCGCGCGGGGCAGGTGGCGTTCCAGCGCGATGGCGACGGCCAGCAGCGGAAAGACCAGTGACAGGTAGTGCGCCCAGACCACCGGCGAGGCGACCAGCGACAGAAGGAGCGAAAGGTTGTAGGTGGCGCTGCGCCGGGCCGGCGCGCTCAGCCCCGCCTTGCGCAGGGCCAGCGCCTCGGCCACCAGCAGCCCGATGGCCGCCAGCCGCAGAACGGTGCCGATCAGCCTTGGCAGGGCCGGCAGCCGCGCCCCGGTGAAATAGTCCGAGGCCGGCACGAACAGCGGTTCGATGAAGGCAAAGGGATTGCTGTTCATCGACGGATGCAGAAGGCTGCTCGATTCGTTCAGAACGGTGCGGGCGAAGGCCTGATGGAGTTCCAGCCCGAAGCCCGCGACCGACAGGACCGCCACCACCAGCCCGAGCGCCAGCGCCGTCCAGCGGAACGGGGCGGGCGACAGGAAGAACAGCAGGATCGCCCCCGGCGCCAGCACCGGCTTGATGAGGACCGCCGCCGCATAGCAGACCGCCGCCGCGACAAGTCCGCCTCGGGTATAGGCGGCCAGCCCCGCCACCAGCAGCAGGAACACGAAGGGCGTCGTCTGCCCGCCGGTGCGGTAGATCGTCCAGAACGGCTGGAACAGCGCCACCGCCGTGCAGAAGAGCGCGAAGAACATCCCCTGCGCTCGCCCTGACGGCCCTGCCAGCGGGGCGACAAGGCGGTAAAGCAGCACCAGCCCCGCGATCAGCGCCACCGTGTCGGCAACCTTGAAGGCAAAGAGCGCGGCGTGCGGCGACAACAGCGCCAGCGGCACGTAGAGGTAACTGGTCACGGGCGCCGAGAAGAAGCTCATGTTGCCCAGGGGCGGCTGGCCGGCGATCTCGGCGGTCGGGTTGTAGAGATCGGCGAACTGGCCGACGCGCGCCTTCTGGCCGGCGTCGTAGAAGTTGGCGAAATCCAGCGCGATCCCCCAGGGGCGGGCCAGTCCCCAGACGATCAGGATGCCGACAAGGGCCAGCATCGCCCACCCCCACAGCCTCAACCGGCGGTCGTTCATCGCGGCCCTCCTGCCTCGTCCCGGACCTGGGCATCCGCCAGCGGGCAACCGTTTCGGCCCGACCTTACAGAAGATCGCCGGCTTTGAAGGAAAGGATTCGCAAACCGGCGGAATTCCGAAACAGCTGTGGCGGAGCGGGCGCGATTGTTGCGGGCGAAGCCCCCGCCAGACCGGCCCCGGGCGCCTGTCGAGCCGCCCGATTTGCTTCCTCGGCCCGGGTTTCTATTGTATCAAGACAAGGTCGGCGGAGGCATTACCCGATGAAGACGGTTCAGCGGTCAGGCGGTTTGGGGGGATTGTCCGATTATGTGGCGATCGCGCGCCCTGACCATTGGCTGAAGAATGCCTTCATGCTGCCCGGCGCGGCGCTGGCCTACGTGATCGACCGCGACGCCGGGTCGGTCTGGGCGCTGATCCTCGGCATCGTCTCGACCTGCCTCGTCGCCTCGGCCAACTACACGATCAACGAATATCTCGATGGCCAGTTCGACCGCTTCCATCCGACCAAGTCGGCGCGCCCGACCGCGCAGGGGCGCATCAAGCTGCACTTCGTGCTGATCCAGTACCTGGCGCTGGCCGGCATAGGCCTCTTGCTCGCCAGCCGGCTTAACCCGGTGTTCTTCTATGCCAGCGTGGCGCTGCTGGTGATGGGCATTATTTACAATGTCGAACCAATTCGCACCAAGGATCGCATCTATCTGGATGTTTTATCGGAATCCATCAACAATCCGATCCGCCTGACGCTCGGCTGGGCAGCGGTCACCACCATCGTGCTGCCGCCGTCGTCGCTAATCCTCAGCTACTGGATGGGTGGGGCATATCTGATGGCGATCAAGCGCTATGCCGAATACCGGATGATCGGCGATCCCGAGCGAGCGGGGCTCTATCGCAAGTCCTTCCGCCACTATACCGAAACCTCGCTGTTCCTGTCGGCCTTCTTCTATGCGCTGACCTCGGTGTTCTTCCTCGGGATCTTCCTTATCAAGTACCGGATCGAATTCATCATCAGCTTCCCGTTCTTCGCGCTGCTGTTCGCCTGGTACCAGCATATCGCACTGCGCCCGCAGTCGACGGCGATGAACCCCGAGAAGCTGTATCTGGAACCGAAGTTCCTCGCCTATGTCGGATTTCTGGTGGTGCTGGTCGCGGCGCTGTTCTTCATCGACATTCCCGGCCTGCAATATCTGATGGACCATACGGTCGCCCGTGATCCGCGCTTTCCCTGAACCCTGACCCGATCCGGCCCAAAGGACCCCCTATGTCTAAATACTTCGTGTTCATCGTGGTGACGGTCATCCTGAACGCCACCTCGCAACTCCTGATGAAGACCGGCATGGGGCAGGTCGGGCAGGCGGAACTGTCGGCGACCAAGGCGGCGGGCCTTCTGGTCCGGGCGGCGACCAACCCGTTCATCATCCTCGGCCTGACGACGATGACGCTGAGCATGGGCACGCACCTGATGTCGCTGTCGCGCTTCGACGTCAGCTTCGCCTTTCCGTTCCTGTCGGTCGCCTATGTGATCGTGGCGCTTTACGGCTATTTCATCCTGGGAGAGAACGTGAGCCCGACCCGCATCCTCGGAATCGGGACCATCATGCTTGGCACGCTGATCCTGTCGCGCGGCTGAGACGGGTGCAGCAAAGGCAAGACCCATGAAACACATCCTCATCGGCGGCAACGGCTTTCTCGGCCGCGAAACGGTGCGCCAGATCCTGGCGCGCAGCAAAGACGAGCAGATCGTCGTCGTCGACCTGGCCGAAAGCTTCGCCGCCCATCCGCGGCTGGCCGATCCGCGCGTCAGCTATCATGTCGCCGATGTCGCCGTGCCCGGTGCGCTGGCGCCCCTGCGGCTGGCGTCGGACGATGTGGTGCATCACCTGGCGACCCGCCTCATCACCCCCAACAAGCCGCGCTTCGGCCGCGATGCCTATTTCCGCCATTGCGCGGTCGATGGCACCCGCGAGATCCTTGCGTGGATGAAGGGGCAGGGGCACCGGCGGCTGGTCTTCTGGTCGACCGACATGGTCTATGGGCCGGCGGTGCAGATCCCGCGCCCCGAAAGCCATCCGCGCCGGCCGTTCGGACCCTATGGCCGGTCGAAGGTCGCGGCCGAGGACATCATCGCCCCCGCCGTCGCGGCGGGTGATCTGACCTGCACGATCTTCCGCCCGCGGCTCATCATCGGGCCGGGGCGGCTGGGCATCCTCGCGGTGCTGTTCGACCTGATCGACAAGGGCCGCCCGGTGCCGCTGATCGGGCCGGGCACCAACCGCTTCCAGTTCGTGTCGGTCGCCGACTGCGCCCGCGCCACGCTGGCCGCCGCCGATCTGGGCTGCCCGAACGGCGTCTACAACCTCGGCTCGGCCGGATCGCCCACCGAATACGAACTGATGAGCGATTTCATCGCCCGCACCGGATCGCGGTCGCGGGTGGTGCGCACGCCCGCCTGGCTGGTCAAGGGCATCCTGCGGACGCTGAACCTGGCGCGCATCGCGCCGATGGACCCCGAACAGTACGAGATCGCCGATCTGGAAGTGTCGCTCGACATCAGCGCCGCCGAGCGCGACCTGGGCTGGGTGCCGCGCCACCACGACACCGACCTGCTGACCGCCGCCTACCGCGCCTGGAAGGGCGAGGATGTGGCGCTGCCCTGAGAGGGCGCACCCCCGGCGCGATTGTCGACGCAGCGGCCAATCAGGTGACTTCCGGTCAGGACTGTTTACCGCCCCGACGGGACGGCCAGCTAGCGTCTTGATTGCGTTCCGACATTGCGGCACTGTCGCCCCGCGCGGGGCCGGTCGGGGAGACCGGAGGGAGACTTGTCGTTGGAAAAGCTGCTTTTCCGTAAGATCGAGCTTTGGGTCTTGCTGGTCGTCGTTCTTGTCGGCGTGCTCGGCTACATCGGCTATGGCGGCCTGATCCTCGAACAGGTGCAGGGCGACAAGCGGCTGGGCAAACTGGGGATGGTCGCGCTCGACGTGGCCGAACTTCCCGGCGACATCGAGCAACTGCTGCGCGGCAAGGATCCGATGATGGTGCGCAGCCAGGGCGCCGATCCCGGCCTGAAAGGCTGGAGCTGGAGCCAGGACGGCGGCGGCGCCGGGCTGCCGGGCTACTGGATGCTGGGCCATTTCGACGTCGAGCAGCAACGAAGCCTGATCGACATGGTGCGCCTGTCGGACGGCAAGGTCATGCACAGCTGGGCGCCGGACATCGACGACCTGCTGGCCGACGCGCCGCGGACCTCGGCCGTTGCCGAGTTCGCCAACTGGCGCACCGCCAAGTTCAAGCCCTATCAGCCGTGGCTGATGCCGAACGGCGACCTGATCGTGAAGGACGACCATACCCCGCTCCTGCGCCTGGACGGATGCAGCCGCAAGGTCTGGCGGCAGGATGCGACCCTCTTTCACCACAGCACCGAATCCGATGGCGAAGGCGGCTTCTGGATCCCCTCGATCGTCGAGCCCTCGCACGTGTCCGGCCTGCCGGCCCACTTCTTCGACGACGCCCTGACCCATGTGGCGGCCGACGGCCGGATTCTGGCGCAGATTTCCCTGCCCGAGCTGCTCTTGCGCAAGGACATGGCCTATTTCCTGTTCCCGCCGGGCGTCTATGTCGAGGATCCGCTGCACCTGAACGACATCCAGCCGGTCCTGTCCGATGGCCCCTACTGGAAAAAGGGCGACCTGTTCATCAGCCTGCGTTTGCGCTCGACGATCCTGCTCTATCGCCCCTCGACCGACCAGATCGTATGGATGAAGGAAGGTCCGTGGATGGGCCAGCACGATGTGGACATCCTTGACGACCATCGCATCGCGGTCTTCGACAACCGCGCCCAGCATCGCAAGGACGGGATGATCATCGGCACGTCGGACATCGACGTCTACGATTTTGCCACCGGCGCCATCAGCCGCCCCTATCATGACCTCATGGCCGGCGCGCAGGTGAAGTCGCTCTACGAGGGGCAGTTCACCATCCTGCCCGGCGGCAACCTGATCGTCGAGGATCACAATTCCGGGCGGGTGCTGATCTTCGCCCCGGACGGCCGCAAGCTGGGCGAGTTCATCAACCGCAACCCGAACGGCAAGGTCTATGAGATCGGCTGGGGGCGCTATATCGCGCAGGCTGATGGCGATGCGGCGCTGAAGGCGCTGGCGACGCTCGACTGCGGCGGCCAGCCGGCCCCGTAGGGGACGGGAAAGGGGCGCGCAACGATGCCGCGCGCCCGATCTCGGGTCTTACTTGACGGGCTGGGCCGCGATCTGGCGGGGCTGGGCGCCGCCATTGGCCAGCGGATCTTCCTGGCGCTGGACCGAGCCTTCGAAATGGGCGCCGGATTCGATGGCGATGGTCTTGTGGATGATGTCGCCCTCGACCCGCGCCGACGAGGTCAGCCGCACCTTCAGGCCACGGACCCGGCCGACAACGCGGCCGTTAACCACGATGTCATCGGCGACGATCTCGCCCTTGATGGTGGCGCTTTCGCCGACGATCAGCATGTGGGCACGGATGTCGCCTTCGACGGCGCCTTCGATCTGCACGTCGCCGGTGGTGCGCACGTTGCCGGTGATGGTCAGGTCGGACGACAGGACCGAGGGCGACGGCTTCGGCTTGGGCGCGCTGGCGGCATAGTCGACGGCCGGACGCGGCGCGGGGACCGGATCGCTCACCACGGCCGGCGCAGGTTCGGGGGTCTTGGGACCGGGTTCATTGATCTTGCTTCTAGAAAACATTCGTTGCTGCCTTGATAAAGCTCATGGGATTGACCGGCTCGTCACCGACGCGCACTTCGTAGTGCAGATGCGTGCCGGTCGAGTGTCCAGAATTCCCCATATCACCGATCCGGTCCCCACGCGACACCTTTTCGCCCACGCTGACCCGCACCGCCGACAAATGGCCGAAGCGCGTCTTCAGGCCGTAGGGATGGGTGATTTCGATCATGTTGCCATAGCCGTTTTCCCAGCCCGCATGGGTCACGACGCCGTCCGCCGTGGCATAGACCGGCGAGCCGTAGGTGCCGGCCAGGTCAACCCCGGCATGCAGCCGTCCCCAGCGCGAGCCGAAGCCGCTGGTGAAGCGGAACGAGGTCTTGAGCGGCATAGACAGCGGCGTCTTGTCGATGGCGATGCGGTAGAGGTTCAGGTTGTCGAGCCCCTCCATGATCTTGGTGGCGCGCGCTGCGTCGGCCTGCGCCTCGGGCGTGTCGCCGCCGGGCAAAGCGGCGGGAACCAGCGGTTCCCACGGGCCGCCCTGGCCGGAATAGCCGCGCCGCACCTGGGCCAGCAGCGTCTTGGGGTCGATGCCGACCGAGGTGAAGACCTGGTCGAGCGGCTCGACCGAGATCGTCACCGCGTCTTCAAGCTGGCTGAAGATCTGGTCGTGACGCTGCTCCAGCAGTTTCATCTGGAAGGCGGTGTCGTCGGCCTCGGCGCGGGCCTTGTCGACCTCGCCCTGCATCCCGTCGCGTTCCTTGGCAGTCTTGCCCAGTTCGTCGGTCATCAGGGCCAGCGTCTGGGTCATGTCGCTGACATTCGGGCCCGCCGGACGCGCGGCGCCGCCCGAAAGCTGTGCCAGTTGCAGGCGGCTGGCGTCGCGTTCCTTCATCGCGGTGTGCAGCGTTTCCTGAATCAGGCCGATGCCGGTTTCCAGTTCACGCCGCCGCTGTTCCGAAGCCAGCAGCGCCGACTGCATCTGCGACACCTGTTGCAGCGCCACCGAAAAGCGGGTCTGGGCGGCGGCAGCCTCGGCGGCGCGCAGGTCGCGTTCCTTCGACAGGCTGTCGAGCCGGCCCTCGAAGGCGATCATCGACTGGCGCGCCTGTTCGCGCGCGTCGCCCGAGCCGATGGCGTCGATCATCAGGATGCCGGTGGCGATCAGCGACCAGGAGACGAACAGAGCGGTCCCGCCAAGGACCAGCGCCTGGGTCCAGGGCCGGAGCCGCACGAACCGGGTGCCGCTGTCGGATTTCAGGAACAGCCGCTGCTCGGGCAGGCGCCTTTCAAGCGCCACGCCCAAGCGGTGGAACAATCGATGTGGCAAGGAAAGGCCCCCGTCTGTCTGGCAGCTTCAACAGGCGCCGCCCCGTTCCCCAACGAGGTGACGCGAAGGGGTTAGCAACGACCGCCCCCTGTCGCAAACGCTTTCGCGCCGTCGCCGGGCAGCGGCGGGGCTTCGGGCCAAAGATCGGCGGCATCTTGCCTAAAACGGCTCAGGAATCGGCGGAAACCGCCGTATCCTCGGCCAAGGGCCAGTAGAAATCGGGCGGCAGCCCGGCCTCGGCGCGCTTTTCCTCGTTGAACGGCGGCTTCAGCGACCCGTGGAAATAACGCCGGACCAGATCGTGAAAGCGGTCCTTCGGATCGGCATTGTCGCGCCCGCAGAGGAAGTTGAACCATTTGGAGCCGTAGGCGACATGGCCGACCTCCTCGGCGTAGATCAGTTCCAGCGCGGCGACGGCGCGGCTGTCGCCGACCTTGCGGAAAAGCTCGATCATGCCGGGCGTCACGTCCAGCCCGCGCGCCTCGAGAACCATCGGCACCACCGCCAGCCGGCCGGGCAGGTCGGCCGCCGTATCCTCGGCCGCGCGCCACATGCCGGCATGGGCGGGCAGGGCGCCGTAGTGGCTGCCAAGCGCCTCAAGACAATCGCACATCAGGTTGAAATGCTTCGATTCTTCGTCGGCCGCCTTCACCCAGTCGTCGTAAAAGCCCAAAGGCATCGGCACATCGGCGAAGCGGGCGATGATGTCCCAATGCAGGTCGACCGCGTTCAGTTCGATATGGGCCACCGCATGCAGAAGCGCGAGCCGCCCCGGCCCGGTCGAAGGTCGCCGCCGCGGCACGTCGCGCGGCGGCAGCAGTTCGGGCCGCGCCGGGCGGGCGGGCATGTCGGGCGGCGTCGCCCGGCCGATCTCCAGCGGCTGGCCCGCCGCCCGCGCCGCGAACCAGTCGGCCGCATGGGCGCGCGACAGGGCCGTCTTGGCGCGGCCATCGGCGGTGGTCAGCACCTGGACCGCGCGTTCGGCCAGCGACGGGCCGGCCACACTCATGCCGGAAGCGACTGTGCCGCGGCCAGGACCTCGGCGGCGTGACCCTCAACCTTCACCTTGGGCCAGACGCGCGCAATCTTGCCGGCGCCGTCGATCAGGAAGGTGGCGCGCTCGATCCCCATGTAGGTGCGGCCATACATGCTTTTCTCGCCCCAGACGCCGTAGCGTTCGGATGTATCGGACCCCTCGTCAGAAGCGAGGATGATGCCCAGCCCATGCTTGCGGCAGAATTTGTCGTGGGCTTTTACACTGTCCTTCGACAGGCCGATCACCACGGTGCCGGCGGCGGCGAATTCGGCGGCCATCCGGGTGAAGTCGATCGCCTCGATCGTGCAGCCGGGCGTGTCGTCCTTGGGGTAGAAATACAGCACCACCTTCTGCGGCCTCAGCCCCGACAGGCTGATGGTTCCGCCGCCGTCGCGGGGGAGCGTAAAGTCGGGTGCGGCCGAACCTTCGGAAATCATCTTGGGCAATCCTTCGCTTGGGGTCAGACTTGCCGTTTTAATCCGCTTTCCGCGAAGATAAAGGGATCACAACGGCCCGCGGCGCCAATCCGGCGCGCCAGGGCGACGGGAACCGATGTCGGCGGCAGGAAACAGCAAGAACGCGGGAAATCCGCCCACCGGCGGCCGGGCCGGCCATGTCGGCGCCTGGGCCTCGCTCGGGCTGGCGATTCTGGCGGTGGTGGTGGCGCTGGTCGGGCTGGGCCTGTCGGGGCGCAGCGTTCCCCTGCCGGGCTTCGCGGTGTCGATGATCGAAAGCCGCGCCAACCGGGCGCTGGACGGGCGGGCGCGGCTGCTGATCGGCGGCGGCGATCTGGTGGTCAGCCCCGGCTTCGTGCCGCAGATCCGGCTGGCCGACGTGATCCTGACCGCGCCGGGAGGCCGCCAGCTGGCGCGGGTGTCGGACCTGCGGACCGCGCTCGACGGCCAGGCGCTGATGCACGGCCAGATCCTGCCCGCCCGCCTGACCGTCCGCGGCGCCCATATCGCCGTGCGCCGCGCCACCGATGGCAGCCTGGATGTCGCCCCGGCGGCCAAGGGATTTTCCGGCACCACCCAAAGCCCGGCGCAGATCCTCGATGCCGTCGACCGCACCTTCAGCCTGCCGGCGTTGAGCAGCCTGCACGAAATATCGGTCGAGGGCCTGTCGGTCCTGCTCGACGACCGGCGGTCGCACCAGGTCTGGACGCTGGCCGATGGCCAGATGCAGCTGGTGCAGACCGCGCAGTCGCTGACCGCCGACGTGGGCTTTGCTTTGGGCGGACAGACGGCGGCGAACCTCAGGGCGGCCGACGCCCCGGTGGGCGCCGCCGCCAGCGACGGCATGGCGCACGCGACGCTGCATCTGGTGACCGACAAGGCCAGTTCGGCGGCCGAGGCGACGCTGGAGGTTGCCGGGATGCCGGCCCGCGACCTGGCGTTGCAAGTGCCGGCAATCGCCTGGCTGGCGGTCGTCGATGCGCCGATTTCGGGCCGGTTCGACAGCAGCCTTGCCGCCGATGGCGCGTTGGGGCCGATGTCCGCACGGATCGCGCTGGGGCAGGGGGCGGTGCGCCCGACCCGCGACATCCGCCCGGTGCCGTTCGACGGGGCGGAACTGGAGCTGACCTATGACCCAGCCCGGTCCGAGCTGGCGCTGAAGCGCCTGGCGGTGCGCAGCGCGGCGCTGAACGGGACGGTCGCCGGCAAGGCCTGGCTGCGCGACACCGCCAGCGGCCTGCCGCGCCAACTGGTCGGGCAGGTGGCGCTGGACGATCTGGGGGCCGGGGCCGGCGGGCTGTTCGCCAGCGCGGTATCGGTCGGGCGCGGCACACTCGACTTCCAGCTGGACCTCGATCCGTTCCGGCTGGACATCGGCCAGTTCGCGCTTCTCGACCAGGGCAACCGCATCCGCGGCAAGGCGCTGATCTCGGCCGGCGAACAGGGCTGGTCGGTGGCGCTCGACGCCGGCGCCGACCGGATCGGCACCGACCGGGTGCTGGCGCTGTGGCCGGTCGGTGCAGTGCCGCATACCCGCGACTGGCTGGCGCAGAACGTGACGGCGGGCACCTTGTCCGACGTGCGCGCAGCCTTGCGCATCACCCCCGGCGAAAAGCCGCGCTTCGGGCTTGACTTCCGCTTTGCCGATGCCGAGGTCCGGTTCCTTCGGTCGATGCCGCCCGTCACCGGCGGGGCGGGGTATGGGTCCATCGCCGGCAACCGCTTCACGCTGGTTGCCGAAAAGGGCACCGTCACCGCGCCCGAGGGCGGAGATCTGGCGGTCGGCGGCACCGTCGTCCGGGTGCCTGACATAACCAAATTTCCCGCCCGGCTGGAGGTCGACCTGCGGACCGATGGCCCGGTGCCCGCCAGCCTGTCGATTCTCGACCAGCCGCCCCTGCGGCTTCTGTCCAAGGCCGGCCAGCCTACCGATCTGGCCGAAGGCCGGGCCGAGGTCGTCACCCACCTGGCGCTGCCACTGGTCAAGGGGCTTCTGCCCAAGGATGTCGATTATCAGGCGACTGCCATGCTGAGCCAGGTCAGTTCGACGAAGCTGGTCCACAACCGCACCCTTGCCGCCGACCGGCTGGCGCTGGAGGCGACCCCGGCGGGGATGACCATCACCGGCGACGCCACGCTGGACGGAGTGCCGGTCAACGGCACCTGGTCGCAGAAGTTCGGCCCCGAGAATGCCGGGCACAGCCGGGTCGAGGGGACTGTCCAGATGTCGCCGCAGGCGCTGACCACCTTCGGCATCGCGCTGCCGCAAGGCGCGGTCGCCGGCCAGGGCCGGGGCCGGATGGCGATCGACCTGGTGCGCGGCCAGCCGCCGGCCTTCCGGCTGGAAAGCGACCTGACCGGGCTGACCCTGTCGATCCCCGAGGTCGGCTGGAAGAAGGATGCGGCAAAACCGGGCAGCCTGCTGGTTCAGGGCACGCTCGGCGCTCCGGCAACGGTCGACCGGCTGGAACTGGCGGGCGAGGGGCTGAGTGCCAAGGGCAAGGTGGTGCTGAAAGCCGACAACAGCCTTGACCATGCCGATTTCGCCGGCGCCACGCTGAAGGACTGGTTCAAGGGCGACCTGACCCTGACCGGCCGGGGCAAGGGCAAGCCGGTCGCTCTGACCATCACCGGCGGCACCGCCGATATTCGCCGCGCCAGCTTCGGCCCCTCGAACCCCGCCAACGCCTCCGACGCGCCGATCCGCATCGCGCTGGACAAGCTGACAATCACCGACACGCTGTCCCTGTCGAAGTTCCGCGGCAACTTCACCTCGACCGGCGGCTTCCAGGGCGAATTCGCCGGGCTCCTGAACGGCGACGCCGCCATCACCGGCGCGCTCGCGCCGGCGGCCAATGGCCATTCCGCCTTTCGCATCCGGTCCGAGGATGCCGGCCAGGTTCTGGCCGCAGCGGGCCTTTACGCCAGCGGCCGGGGCGGCGGGCTGGACCTGCTTCTGGTGCCGCGCAAGGCCGCCGGCACCTACGACGGCACCCTGTCGATCCGCAACATCCGCGTCGTCCATGCCCCGGTGCTGGCCGGGCTTCTGGATGCCGTGTCGGTCGTCGGCCTGATCCAGCAGCTTCAGGGCGAGGGGATCGTCTTTTCCGATGTCAGCGGTCAGTTCCTTTTGACCCCCGACGCGGTCGAAATCCAGCAGGGATCGGCAGTCGGCGCCTCGCTCGGCGTGTGGGCGGCCGGCGTCTACCGCACCGCCGACAAGACGCTGGACCTGCAGGGCGTGATTTCCCCGGTCTATCTGGTCAACGGCATCGGCCAGATCTTCTCGCACCAGCGCGACGGGCTGTTCGGCTTCAACTACACGCTGAAGGGGCCGAAGGACGGGCCGCGCGTTGCCGTAAACCCGCTGTCGATCCTGACCCCCGGCATGTTCCGCGACCTGTTCCGCAAGGCGCCGCCGACCATCGCCGGCACCCCGTCCGAGGCGCCCGCCCCATGAAACTGTCCGACTTCGATTTCGACCTGCCCGAGGCGCTGATCGCCACGCGGCCCGCCCGCCCGCGCAGCGCGGCGCGGCTTCTGCTGGCCGAGCGCGATGCCATCAGCGACCGAACGGTGCGCGACCTGACCGCCATCCTGCGCCCCGGCGACCGGCTGGTGCTGAACGACACCCGCGTCATTCCCGCCCGCCTGTCGGGCACTCGCCGCCGCGCGACCGGGCAGGGCGAGGCGGTGGCCCATGTCGAGGTCACGCTGCTGGAACCCCTGCCGGACGGGCGTTGGGCGGCGCTGGCCAAGCCGCTGCGCAAGCTGAAGGAAGGCGAGGACATTGGCTTTTCGCCGCGCCTCACGGCGCGGGTCGAACGGATCGCCGAGGGGCAGATGGAGCTGGCCTTCAATCTCGCCGGACTCGACTTCGACGCCGCGCTGGCCGAGGCCGGCGACATGCCGCTGCCGCCCTACATCGCCGCGCTGCGCGCCCCCGACGCGCAGGACCGCGAGGATTACCAGACGGTCTGGGCAAGGAACGCCGGGGCAGTGGCCGCGCCGACCGCCTCGCTGCATTTCGACGCCGAGCTGTTGGCGGCGCTGGCGGCGCGCGGCGTGGCCTTCACCCATGTAACGCTGCATGTCGGCGCCGGGACCTTCCTGCCGGTCAAGGTCGAGGACGTGACCACCCACCGGATGCATGCCGAATGGGGCGAGGTCACGGCCGAGGCAGCGGCCGAGATCAACGCCACCCGGGCGACCGGCGGTCGGGTGATCCCGGTCGGCACTACCGCGCTGCGCCTGATCGAAAGTGCGGCACGTTCGGGCAGGGTCGAACCCTGGCGCGGGACGACCGACATCTTCATCTACCCGGGCTTCCGCTTCCAGGTCACCGACGCGCTGATGACCAACTTCCACCTGCCGAAATCGACGCTGCTGATGTTGGTGTCGGCCTTGATGGGCGCTGACCGCATCCGCCGCATCTACGCCCACGCCATCGCCGAGCGATACCGGTTCTTTTCCTACGGCGATGCGTCCTTGCTGATTCCGTGACGGTTTCCGTTTATTGATTGTCGGGGCAGGCGCGGCGGAGGAGACGGCATCGGGCTAGACCGCAGGGAAAAAGGATCGGGCAATGCTGACTGTTCTGCGCAATTCCTGGGCGCTTCTGCTGGGAGTGATGCTTCTGATGCTGGGCAACGGCATCCAGGGCACGCTTCTGGGCATTCGCGGCAAGATCGAGGGGTTCAGCCCGCTCGAGATGTCGTGGGTGATGTCGGCCTATTATGCGGGCTTCCTCGGCGGTTCGCGCCTGACGCCGGAAATGATCCGCCGGGTCGGCCATGTGCGGGTGTTCGCGGCGCTCGGCTCGATGGTTTCGGCGGCACTGATCCTTTATCCGGTGACGCTGGACTGGATCGCCTGGTCGGCCATCCGTGTGATCGTCGGCTTCTGCTTTTCGGGCATCTACATCACCGCCGAAAGCTGGCTGAATTCCTCCTCGACCAACGAAACGCGCGGGCAGGCGCTGTCGGCCTACATGATCATGCAGATGATCGGGGTCATCGCCTCGCAGGCGCTGCTGAACCTGCGCGATCCGGGCGGGTTTGACCTCTTCGTCATCTCGTCGATCCTGGTCTCGGTCGCCTTCACCCCGATCCTCCTGTCGGCCGGTGCCGCGCCTTCGTTCGAACGGACCCAGGCGCTGTCGATCCCCAAACTGTTCCGCACCTCGCCTCTGGGCTGTGTCGGCATGTTCCTGATGGGCGGGGTCTTTGCCGCGCAGTTCGGCATGGCCTCGGTCTGGGGGTCCGAGGTCGGGCTGTCGGTCAGGAACCTGTCGATCTTCGTCGGCTCGATCTATGTCGGCGGTCTGGTGCTGCAATATCCGATCGGCTGGGCGTCCGACCGGTTCGACCGCCGCCACCTGATCATGGGTCTGGCCGCATTCGGCGCGCTGGTGACGTTTTCGGGGATGATCCTGCCCTGGAGCCTGACGGTGCTGGTCGCCATCGGCTTCTTCTCGGGCGGCGTGTCTAACCCGATCTATTCGCTGCTGGTGGCCTATGTGAACGACTATCTCGACCGGTCCGAGATGGCCGGCGCCTCGGCTGGGCTTCTGTTCATCAACGGGCTGGGCGCCATCGGCGGGCCGCTGCTGACCGGCTGGTTCATGGGCCAGTTCGGGGCGGCGGGCTATTTCCTGTTCATGGCGCTCCTGTTCGGGGCCATCGCCGCCTATGCCCTGTGGCGGATGACCCGCCGGCAGGCGCGCCTGTTCGTGCGCAGCCGGTTCCGTGCCCTGTCGCCCACCGCCTCGGCGGTCGCCGTCGAAGCCGCGATCGAGGATCAGGCCGACCATCCG
The DNA here is from genome assembly GCA_046348855.1 of Paracoccaceae bacterium. Lineage (GTDB taxonomy): Bacteria > Pseudomonadota > Alphaproteobacteria > Rhodobacterales > Rhodobacteraceae > TMP-24. The sequence continues at coordinate 112,950 of JAXMDK010000009.1, forward strand.
CCGGCCGAGTGAAGGCGGCCCCGTGAAGGCTGGCCAAAACCGCGCGAACCTGCAAAGCTTGGACCGACGGATCGGAACGTCAGACCGGACGAGGTGACATATGCACCGCACGAGCGAGGTTCTGGACTATTGGCTTCAAACGGTCGGGCCGGAGGGCTGGTTTGCCGTCGCGCCCGAGGTCGACAGCCACATATCCAGCCGCTTCCAAGGGGCGTGGCAGGAGGTGGCGGCGGGCGAGTTGACCCACTGGTGCGACGATGCCCGCGGCTGCCTTGCCTATCTGATCGTCGCCGACCAGTTTTCGCGCAACATGTTTCGCGGCGACGCGCGGTCCTTCGCCACGGACGCCGCCGCCCGCGATGCTGCCCGCACCGCCATTGCCCGGGGCTTCGACCTGGCGGTTGCCGAACCCGAACGCGCCTTCTTCTACCTGCCGTTCGAACATGCCGAGAACCTGGCCGACCAGGATTGGTCGGTGGCGCTGATGACCGCGCGCCTGCCATCCGATCCGGGCCACGCGCTCCACGCCCGCGCCCACCGCGAGATCATCCGCCGCTTTGGCCGCTTTCCCTATCGCAACGAGGCTCTTGGCCGCCCGTCGACGCCCGAGGAGCGGGCCTTCCTGGCGCGGGGCGGCTATGGCGCGCTGGTCCGCGACATGGGGGGCTAGGTATTCCAGCCATGCCCACCGCGCAGGGCTGGTCCGTTCAAAGCGCAAGTTGATTGGCGGCGAAAATTAGTTTAATGGCAAACTACTTTTTCCGAGGGAGGAAATGCCAGTGGCCCAGACATTCGACGTGATCGTGATCGGCGCCGGACCGGGGGGCTATGTCGCCGCCATCCGCGCCGCCCAGCTTGGCCAGAAGGTCGCCATCGTCGAACGCGAACATCTGGGCGGCATCTGCCTGAACTGGGGCTGCATCCCGACCAAGGCGCTGTTGCGCTCGGCCGAAGTCTTCCACCTGATGCACCGCGCCAAGGACTTCGGGCTGAAGGCCGACGGGATCGGCTTCGATCTGGCCGCCGTGGTCGCTCGGTCGCGCGGGGTGGCCAAGCAACTGTCGGGCGGCATCGGCCATCTGATGAAGAAGAACAAGATCACGGTCTTCATGGGCGCCGCCACCCTGCCCAAGGCCGGCACAGTCAGCGTCAAGACCGACAAGGGCACCGAGGAGCTGACCGCCAAGGCGATCATCCTCGCCACCGGCGCGCGGGCCCGCGAACTGCCGGGGCTCGAGGCCGACGGCGATCTCGTCTGGGCCTACAAGCACGCGCTGGTGGCCGGCCGGATGCCGAAGAAGCTGCTGGTCATCGGCTCGGGCGCGATCGGCATCGAATTCGCCTCGTTCTTCAACACGCTCGGCGCCGACACCACCGTGGTCGAGGTGCTGGACCGCGTCCTGCCGGTCGAGGATGCCGAAATCTCGGCCTTCGCGAAAAAGCAGTTCGTCAAGCAGGGGATGAAGATCCTCGAAAAGGCGGCAGTGAAGAAGCTCGACCGCAAGCCGGGCGTCGGCGTGACCGCCCATATCGAGAAGGACGGCAAGGTCGAGACCCAGGACTTCGATACGGTGATCTCGGCAGTGGGCATCGTCGGCAACGTGGAAAACCTCGGGCTCGAGGCGCTGGGGGTCAAGATCGACCGCACCCATGTGGTGACCGACGAATATTGCCGCACCGGCGTACCCGGCCTTTACGCCATCGGCGACGTCGCCGGCGCGCCCTGGCTGGCGCACAAGGCCAGCCATGAAGGGGTGATGGTCGCCGAACTGATCGCCGGCCAGCATCCGCATCCGATCAAGCCGAACTCGATCGCCGGCTGCACCTATTGCCAGCCGCAGGTGGCGTCGGTGGGCCTGACCGAGGCCAAGGCGAAAGAGGCGGGCTACGAGGTCAAGGTCGGCCGCTTCCCCTTCATCGGCAATGGCAAGGCCATCGCGCTTGGCGAGCCGGAGGGGCTGGTCAAGACCGTCTTCGACGCGAAGACCGGCGAACTTCTGGGCGCCCACATGGTCGGGGCGGAAGTCACCGAACTGATCCAGGGCTATGTCGTCGGCCGCACGCTGGAAACCACCGAGGCGGAACTGATGGAAACCGTCTTCCCGCACCCGACGCTTTCCGAGATGATGCACGAGGCGGTGCTCGACGCCTACGGGCGCGCGATTCACATCTGACCGACCCGGCGGCGGCCCCGCGGGCGCGGGGCCAAGCCCTTTGTCTCGCGGCCCGCGCTGTGCGCGGTTCCGCTCTAGCTGCCTCCGGCGGGGATATTTGACCAGGGAGAAACCCGCCTCTTTCTCCCTGGCCCAAATATCCCGGGGGAGCCGAGGGGGGTGGAGCGCGATCGGCAAGGGTCCGGTGGACCTTTGCCGCGCGGAACGCCCGGCCCGTGGCCGGGCCGGGTGCGCCCCCTCGCTGCTGATTTGATCAGATCGTTCCTCTCCATTGACGCGCGCACGCGCCTCTGGCATCCCCCGGAGATCACACGAGGACCGACATGAACCTGTTTTCCGAACTGCGCGCCCTGGTCGTCACCAGCCTCGAGGCCATGGTGGCCGAAGGATCGCTGCCGGCGGGGCTGGATTTCGCCGCCGTCGCGGTCGAGCCGCCGCGCGATCCGGCCCATGGCGACATGGCGACCAATGCCGCGATGGTGCTGGCCAAGCCAGCCGGGCTGGCGCCGCGCGCCATTGCCGACGCGCTGGCCGCCAAGCTCGCCGCCGATCCGCGCGTGGCGCTGGCCGAAGTGGCGGGGCCGGGCTTCCTGAACCTGCGGCTGAAGGCCCCGGTCTGGCAGGAGCTGGTGGGCGCCGTCCTCGCGGCGGGGCGCGACTACGGTCGGTCGTCGCTGGGCGCCGGGGTCAAGGTCAACGTCGAGTTCGTGTCGGCCAACCCGACCGGCCCGATGCATGTCGGCCATGTCCGCGGCGCGGTTTTCGGCGATGCGCTGGCCAGCCTTCTGGCCTTTGCCGGCCACGAGGTGACGCGCGAGTACTACATCAACGACGGCGGCGCGCAGGTCGACGTGCTGGCGCGCTCGGCCTATGAACGCTACCGCGAGGCCAACGGCCTGTCGCCCGAGATCCGCGAAGGGCTTTACCCCGGCGACTATCTGATCCCGGTTGGCGAGGCGCTGAAGGCCAAGTATGGCGCGCGGCTGCTGGATCAGCCGGAATCGGTCTGGCTGGCCGATGTGCGCGATTTCGCCAGCGCCCGGATGATGCAGATGATCCGCGAGGATCTGGCGGCACTCGGCGTCAGGATGGATGTCTATTCGTCGGAAAAGTCCTTCTATGGCACCGGCCGGATCGAGGCGGCGCTGGACCGGCTGAAGGCCCAGGGACTGGTCTACCAGGGCACGCTGGAGCCGCCGAAGGGCAAGCTGCCCGACGACTGGGAGGAGCGTGAGCAGACGCTGTTCCGCTCGACCGCCTTTGGCGACGACCAGGACCGCCCGGTGCAGAAGTCGGACGGAAGCTGGACCTATTTCGCCCCCGACATCGCCTATCACTATGACAAGGTGGAACGCGGCTTCGATCTTCTGATCGACGTCTGGGGCGCCGATCATGGTGGCTACGTCAAGCGGATGAAGGCCGCCGTCAGCGCCCTGTCGGCCGGCCGCGTGCCACTGGAGATCAAGCTGATCCAGCTGGTGAAGCTCTTCAAGAACGGCGAACCCTTCAAGATGTCGAAGCGGGCCGGCACCTTCGTGACCTTGCGTGACGTGGTCGAACAGGCCGGCGCCGATGTCACCCGCTTCGTCATGCTGACGCGCAAGAACGATGCGGCGCTCGACTTCGACTTCGACAAGGTGCTGGAACAGTCCAAGGACAATCCGGTCTTCTACGTGCAATATGCCCATGCCCGCGTCTCGTCGGTGCTGCGCCGCGCCGCCGAGGCCGGCATCGCCGCCGACGACGCCACGCTGCGGCGCGCCGATCTGACCCAGTTGGCCCACGAGGCCGAAATCGGGCTGGCGAAGAAGATCGCCGAATGGCCGCGACTGGTCGAGATCGCCGCCAAGGGGCAGGAGCCGCACCGGATTGCCTTCTACCTTTATGAACTGGCCTCGGACCTCCACAGCTTGTGGAATCGCGGCAACGACGACACCAGCCTTCGCTTCGTGCAAGAGGGCAATGTCGCCACAAGCCAGGCGAAAATCGCGCTGGCGCGGGCGGCGGGCGTTGTCATTTCGGCGGGTCTCGGTATTCTGGGTGTAACTCCGGCCGAGGAAATGCGCTGACGGACAGGCGCAGACCGGACGGGCAGGGCAGAACAGGCTGATCCGCCGGCGTGCAGGCCGCGCGGATTGCCGCGCGAGGCAGGCATGGCGGTTTGGGACATGGACGATTTTCGCGCAGCCGGCGCCGGGGCGAGGGCGCAGAAGGCTGTCCGCCTGGCCGGCGGCGGCCTGTCGGTGGCGTTGGTCGCGGGGCTCGCGCTGTGGGGCTATCGTCTGGCCGAGCGGCAGATGAACGGCATTCCGGTGATCCACGCCCCCGCCGGCCCGGCGCGGGTCGCGCCCGACAATCCGGGGGGCGCGCTGGCACAGCACCAGGGCCTGGCGGTCAACACGATCGCGGCCGAGGGCACCGCATCGGAAACCGCCGACAAGCTGACGCTCGCCCCCAAGCCTGCCGACCTCGCGGCCGACGATATCGCCAGCGACCGGCTGGAAATCTCGGGCGGATCGACGCTCGCGCCGCCGCCGATGCCCGAAACCGAACCGAACCGCGCCGTGGTTCCCGGTGAAACCGCGGCGGCGCTGAAGCCGGCGCCGGGGCAATTGTCCGAACCCTTGCCCGACAGCATCGCCGACCCGGTCGACGATCCCGACGCCGGAGGCTTCGGCGCCGATGCGGCGGTGGCGGCGGCCCTTGGCATCGCCCCGCCCGACAGTGCCGCCACGGCGACGCTGCCCGCCGACGCGCCCGGCCTTGCCGCATCGGCGATCCCGCCGATCCGGCCGTCCGAGGATCTGATCGCCTCGGCCGCCGCCGATGCGGTCGCCGCGGCGCAAAGCCCGGCGGGGGGCGCGGTCGATGTCGACCCGGCCAGCCTCGCCACCGGCACGGTGCTGGCGCAGATCGGTTCCTACGACACCGCGACGGTGGCCAAGCTGGAATGGGACAAGGCGGTGGCGCGGTTCGGCCCGCTGATGGCCGGCAAGGGCCGGGTGATCCAGGAGGCCAGCAGCGGCGGGCGCAGCTTCTTCCGGCTCAGGGTGTCGGGCTTTACCAGCCGGGACGATGCCCGCCGGTTCTGCGCGGCCTTCCGGTCGGGCGGGCAGTGCGTGCCGGCGCTGGTGCGCTGATGGCCGTTCCGGGCGCGACAATCCTCGGGGTCGAGGGGCTGGAACTTGGCCGCGACGAGGCCGCCTTCCTGCGCGACGCCGATCCGTTCGGGCTGATCCTTTTCGCCCGCAACGTCGATACGCCCGCGCAGGTCCGGCGGCTGACGGCGGACCTGCGCGCCGCCCTTGGCCGCGAAGCGCCGATCCTGATCGACCAGGAAGGCGGGCGCGTCCAGCGTCTGCGCGCGCCGCACTGGCGCGAATGGCTGCCGCCTCTGGACCAGATGGCGCGGTCGCGCCCCGGCGCCGATGCGCGCGGCATCTGGATCCGCTACCGGATGATCGCCGCCGAACTGCACGCGCTTGGCATCGACGCCGATTGTGCGCCGAGTTGCGACATTGCCTGGCCCGAAACCCATCCGTTCCTGAAGAACCGCTGCTTCGGCTTCGACGCCGCCACCGTCGCCCGCGCCGCCCGCGCCGCCGCCGAGGGGCTGCTGGCCGGGGGGGTGCTGCCGGTGATGAAGCATATTCCCGGCCACGGGCGCACGCTGGTCGACAGCCACCACCACCTGCCGGTGGCGCCGGCGCCGGTGGCCGAACTGGTCGAGACCGACTTCGCCCCGTTCCGCGCGCTCAACGACCTGCCGATGGGCATGACCGCCCATATCGTCGTGCCGGCCTGCGACGCTGCCAACCCCTCGACCCAGTCGCCCGAGATGATCCGGGTGATCCGCGAACTGATCGGCTTCGGCGGCCTTCTGATGACCGACGACCTGGGGATGCAGGCCTTGTCGGGCACTTGCGGCGACCGGGCAGGGCGCGCCATCGCCGCCGGCTGCGACATCGCCCTTCACTGCAACGGCAGCCGCAACGAACTGGCCGAGACGGTCGCCGCCGCCGGTCGGCTGTCCGCCGCCGGTGCCGCCCGCGCCGAAGCGGCGCTTGCCCGCCACCGTCCGCCCGAGCCCATTGACGAGAAGGCGCTGATGGCCGAACTTGACGGCCTCTTGTCCCCTTAGGAAGTCCCGCCGATGGCCGACCCGACCCCGTTCGAGGAAGACCGACCATCGGTTGACGAACGGCTGGCCGCCGAAGCGCTGATCATCGACGTCGACGGGTTCGAGGGGCCGCTCGACCTGCTGCTGATGCTGTCGCGGACCCAGAAGGTCGACCTGCGCCGCATTTCCGTCCTGCAACTCGCCGAGCAGTACCTGGCCTTCGTCAACCGTGCCAAGGTGCTGCGCATCGAGCTGGCCGCCGACTATCTGGTGATGGCGGCGTGGCTTGCGTTCCTGAAATCGCGCCTGCTGCTGCCGCCCGAACCTGGCGAGGAAGGCCCGACCGGCGAGGAATTGGCCGCGCATCTGGCCTTCCAGCTGGAACGGCTGGAGGCGATGCGCGATGTCGCGGCGCGGCTGATGGCCCGCGACCAGCTTGGGCGCGACTTCTTTGCCCGCGGCCTGACCGAGGACGTCACCCGCATCCGCCGCGTCACCTATACCGCGACGCTGCTGGACCTGATGCAGGCCTACGCCCGCATCCGCACCCATGACGAGTTCCGCCCCTATGCCTTCGACCGCCAGCATGTGTTCACGATGGAACAGGCGCTGGAACGGATGCGCGGGCTGATCGGCTATGCCGGGGACTGGACCGACCTGATGGGCTACCTGCCTGACGGCTGGGCGCATGACCCGGCGCGACGCCGCTCGGCCACCGCCGCGACCTTCGCCGCCTCGCTGGAACTCGCCAAGCAGGGCCAGATCGAGATAAGACAGTCCGACACGTTCGCCGCCATCACCATCCGCCGGAAATCCAGTGACCGAACCTGAACGCAGCCTTTTTGAAGCCCCGCCGATGGCCGAGCAGGAACGGATGGTCGAGGCGATCCTGTTCGCTTCTGCCGATCCGGTGACGGTGGCCGACCTGGCCGAGCGCATGCCGCACGGCGCCGACCCGGCCGAGGCGCTGGTGCATCTGCGCCGCCGTTATGAGGGCAGGGGGGTCACGCTGGCCCGGGTCGGCGACGGCTGGGCAATGCGCACCGCCCCCGATCTCGGGTTCCTGATGCAGAAGGAAATGGTCGAAACGCGCAAGCTGTCGCGCGCGGCGATCGAAACGCTGGCGATCATCGCCTACCACCAGCCGGCCACCCGCGCCGAGATCGAGGAAATCCGAGGCGTCGCGGTCAGCCGCGGCACCGTCGATCAGTTGCTGGAACTGGACTGGATCCGCTTTGGCCGCCGGCGGATGACGCCGGGGCGGCCGGTCACCTTCGTGGTGACGCCCAAGTTCCTCGACCATTTCGGCCTGGAGTCGGCGCGCGACCTGCCGGGGCTGAAGGAACTGCGCGCCGCCGGGCTTCTGGACAACCGGCCGGCGCCGGGCGCGGCCCTGACTGGCGACGAGGATGCGGGCGATCTGGCCGGGCAGAGCGAACTTTTCGAGGATTGAGGAGGCCGGGATGAACTGGGCGCAGATTCTCGACATGATCCTCAGCCGCGTGATCCGGCAACTGGTCAACCGGGCAGTCGACTACGGCATCCGTGCCGCCGACCGCTTCGGGCGCAAGCCCGACGCGCCGCCGCCGGACAAGGCCGACCCCGATCCCGCCCGGCAAAAGGCGATGGACGATGCAGCGGCGCAGTTGAACGAAACCGCCCGCATGCTGAAGCGCGGGCGGTTCTGACGGCCGGGGTTACTTCCCCGTCCAGTCGGCGCGGTAGTCGATCAGCGACCGGTCGGGCAGGGCGGCCTGCACCGCCGCCTGATCGACCTGACCATCCTGGTTCAGATAGATGGTGCCGCGCAGCCAGGGATCGTTCAGGAACAGCGCGCTGCCGGCATCGCCGTTGCGCGCCACCATCACCACCGCGCCGCCCGGCCCCGCTGCGGCAAAGCGGCCGGCAGCGGCATCTTCGCGCACCGTCGGATGGAAATTGTTGAATTCGTAGTATTTCGTCACCGCCCGCCACGGCAGGAAGGCGCAGAAGCCGAAGACGCAGGCCAGCCAGAACAGCGAATCGATGCGGACAAAGGCCAGATGGTCCTTGTCGGGGAACCGTTCGCGGATCGCCTGGTAGCCGCGCGCCGACAGGAAGAACAGCGGGAAGGCCGCCAGATACCAGAAGCGCGGACCGATATAGTAGCTTTCGGGGAACCAGAAGAAGAACACCGCTGCGATCATCGCAACGATCACCGTCAGCATCAGCGCATCGGTGCGGTTGGGCTTCTGCCACAGGAGGAAGGCCAGGAACAGCGCGAGCGAGCCCACCGACCAGCCCATCAGCTCGAACTGGAGGTTGGCGGCCAGGTTCAGCGTGTTCAGCAGCGCCTCGGCGAAGGAATGACCGGGCCAGAGATTGTGAAGCTCGAACCCGTTGGGCAGGCCGACCTGTTCGCCCATCTCGCCGCCCGGCGCGCCGGTCGGGTACTGGCGGGCGTAAGCGGTCGCGGGCTGCAGGAACGGATTGCCGGTCAGCCGGGCGTTGTAGACCAGCGCCAGCGCGCCGGTGGCCAGGCAGCCAAGCCCATAGGGCACCGCCCGGCCGATCCCGGTCCGCAGTCCGCCGGGAAGGGCCAGCAGCAGCCAAAGCCCGGTCAGCCCGCCGACCACCAGCCCGTCGAGCGGCGCCGCGGCGAAAATCCAGCCCATCGCCAGCCCGGCCACCACCAGCCGCCCGGTGCGCCGCCGCGGGCTTTCGCCGGCACGCAGGATCAGCCACCAGGCCAGGAGCATCAGGAACAGCATCAGCGTGTGCGGCAGCAGCGAGGCCGACATCGCCAGAAGCCAGGGCGAGGCACCCATCATCATCGCCACCAGATCGGCCTGATCGCGCCCGGCCAGCCGGTTGGCGACGCCGTGGGCCAGAAGCACGCTCAGTGCCGCCAGAAGCGGGTTGACCAGCCACGGCACGCCGGCCAGAAGCCCGGCCGCCAGCGCCACCGGCCAGCCCGGGGCGGTCACCGCATACCAATGCGCCGCGTCGACCTGAAACAGCGGATAGGCGAGGCCCGGCTGCAGGGCGGCGGCCGGGGCAGGGGCGGTCAGCGCGCCGCCGGCGAAGGTTTTCGCCTGGAAGAGATAGGCCACTTCCTCGCTGATGTGGGGCATCCGCTCGAACGTGACCCAGGCCAGGATCAGCCCGACCGCCAGCGTCACCGTCGCCGGAACCAGCGGCGACAGCCGGTAAAGGCCGCTGACCGGGCTTTCGACCTGGGTCATCGCCGCCATCACCAGAAGATGCGCCGGCATCAGCACCAGCGCCACCGTCACATGCGCCAGATAGGCCGCGTCGGCCTGGCGCACGACATAACCGATCACCGGCACCGACAGGACTGCCGTCGCCACGATCAGAAGCGCGATCCGCCCCAGGCCCAGCCGCTCGGCCGCGTCCAGCACGAACCGGACGGGGCCGGCCCGCACCAGCACCACCAGCGCCACCAGAACCTCGGCGCTGATCATCCCGACCGTTGCCCATTCCTTCCAGTTCTCCGGTTGCAGGTGCAGCGCCGGGAACCATTGCGGATCGGTCACGTAAAGCTGGGACGCCCCGCCCATGACCAGGAAGAAGGCAAGAACCCCGAAAGCCGGCGCGTCGCGCCGCATGCAGACGCCGAAGGCCATCGCCGCCACCCCGGCAACCGAAAAGAACCAGCGGTCGATCAGCGCGGTCGGCCGGCCGATCATCTGATCGCTGACCAGCACCGCCGCCAGCAGGATCAGCGCGCCGAAAATCAGCGCGAGGGTTCCGAACAATCTGGTTCTGGTCATGCGTTGTGTCTCTTGCGGAATGGGTTGCGGGCCGTCGCCGGCGCCACGGTCGTTGTTGTCGATAGCTCCGGCTTCGGGAACCATGATCGCCTCGTGCACCAGTTCCGGCCAACTCCGCGAGCATAAAATGCGAGTCAGTCGTTGAAAATTAAGATAAACCTTACATGACACTGCACGCCCGTCTGCCAGAATATTGCGTGACTGTTGCGGGGTCTGGCAAGAAAACATTGCGGTCCTCGTGATTGTCGCCCGTGGCCGCAAGCGCGCCGAGTAGCCCTTCGGCCCGGTTTTGCGCCAACAGGCCACGGGCACTTGCGCCCGCCGGGAAAACCGCCTATACGCGCGCCACTTCACAGGCGAGGTGCGGGCTTTCGGGGGAGACATCCCCGGCGGTCCACCGGTTGCCCCGGATGATCCGGGGTGAAATCACCTCGCTCAGGCGCAAACCGGAAAGGAACAAGGCATGGCGCTTCCCGAATTTTCCATGCGTCAGCTTCTTGAAGCTGGCGTTCACTACGGCCACCAGACGCAGCGCTGGAACCCGAAGATGGCGGAATACATCTACGGCGACCGCAACGGCATCCACATCATCGACCTGACCCAGACCGTCCCGATGCTGGACGCGGCGCTGAACCTGGTGCGTGACACCGTGGCCAAGAACGGCCGCATCCTGTTCGTCGGCACCAAGCGGCAGGCCTCGAAGGCGATCGCCGAAGCCGCCGAGAAATGCGCGCAATATTACATGAACCACCGCTGGCTGGGCGGCACGCTGACCAACTGGAAAACCGTTTCCCAGTCGATCGCGCGGCTCAAGCACATCGACGAAGTGATGGCGCATGGCGCCGAAGGGCTGACCAAGAAGGAACGCCTGGGGATGGAGCGCGAACAGGCGAAACTCCAGGCCTCGCTAGGCGGGATCCGCGAAATGGGCGGCGTGCCGGACCTTCTGTTCGTCATCGACGTGAACAAGGAAGACCTCGCCATCCTCGAAGCCAACAAGCTGGGCATCCCGGTCGTGGCGGTCGTCGACACCAACTGCTCGCCCAAGGGCGTGAACTACGTCATCCCGGGCAACGACGACGCCGCCCGCGCCATCGCGCTTTACTGCGATCTGGTCAGCCGAGCCGCGCTTGACGGCATGTCGGCGCAGATGGGTGCGGCAGGCGTCGACCTGGGCGCGCTGGCCGAAGCGCCGGCCGAGGTCCTGGGCGAAGAAGCCGACGCCTGACCATCGGGGCAGGGGCCGCATGGCCCCTGTCACAGGAAATTCAGCAGGCGGGGACATTCCCCGCCTGACCCATTCAATATCTTGAAGGAGAGCGGGCATGACGATCACCGCAGCAATGGTCAAGGAACTGCGCGAAGCGACCGGCGCAGGCATGATGGATGCGAAGAAGGCGCTGACCGAAACCGGCGGCAACATGGAAGCCGCGGTTGACTGGCTGCGCACCAAGGGCCTGGCGAAAGCCGCCAAGAAGGCCGACCGCGTGGCCGCCGAGGGCCTGATCGGCGTGGCCGTCCGCGCCGGCCGCGGCGTGGCGATCGAGTTGAACTCGGAAACCGACTTCGTCGCCAAGAACGCCGACTTCCAGGCGCTGGTGCGCGAAATCTCGAACGTCGCCCTGCAGGCGGCGGATTCGGTCGAGGTGCTGCAACAGACCCACTTGAACGGCAAGCCGGTCGCCGACGTGCTGACCGACGCCATCGCGCGGATCGGCGAAAACATGACGCTGCGCCGCCTGCATGTGCTGGAAGGCGACACCATCGTCCATTACGTCCACAATTCGGCCGCCGAAGGCATGGGCAAGATCGGCGTTCTCGTGGCGCTGAAGGGCAAGGACAACGGCATCGGCAAGCAGATCGCCATGCACATCGCCGCCGCCAGCCCGATGGCGCTGTCGGAAGCCCAGCTCGATCCCGCCGTGGTCGAGCGTGAGCGCACCGTCCAGACCCAGAAGGCGCTTGAGGAAAACGCTGCCTCGGCCAAGCCGAAGCCCGAAGCGGTGATCCAGAACAACATCATCCCCGGCCGGATGAAGAAGTTCCTGGAAGAAGTCACGCTGCTGAACCAGAAGTTCGTGATGAACCCCGACATCACCGTCGCCCAGGCGGCGCAGGAAGCCGGGGTCGAGATCACCGGCTTTGCCCGCGTCGCCGTCGGTGAGGGCATCGAGAAGAAGGAAGAGGATTTCGCCGCCGAGGTCGCCAAGACCCTTCAGGGCGCCTGAGTACCTTCGACCTTCTGAACGTCACGCGGCGCGGCCCTTCGGGGGCCGCGTCTGCTTTTTGGGGCATAGCCGCTGGCCCTGCGCTTGGCCCGCACGGCCCAAGCAAGCTGCTTCCGGTTGATCCGAAGGCGACCCCGAAAAAGGGAACGGTGCAGCCCGGGACAGGACTGCACCGCCTCCAATCGCGCCGGCACCTGTTGGGGATGAGGACAGGGCGCGTCTCTTGGTCAGATATGCCGAAGCGAAAATACCCCCGGCAAATCCGGTCCGGTCTCCCGGCAGCGGTCCGTCGCCCTGCGCAAATCCGAAGGCCTCCGGGCCACCCGTTCCTGGCTTTCGCCACCACTCACGGAACACGCCATTTATCGCAGCCCGCGCCGAGTCCCGACAGTCAGGAAAACCTTACCTGCCCGACCCGCGCCCCCGGGGGGCTCAGGCGATCCGCAGTTCGGGGATGACGAAGATCTGGTTGCGGAAGGACGCGGTCAGCACCGCCTGGGCGGTGGTTTCGACCTCCAGAACCTCACGCGCGAGGCGCAGGTGCTTTTCGACGGTGGCCGGCGTCAGACCCATGATGGTGGCGATGTCCTGCGTGGTCTTGCCGTCGCCCACCCATTCCAGCGCCTCGCGCTGGCGGGCGGTCAGGGCCTTGCGGGTGACATAGGGCAGGGCCGAGATGCGCAGGTGGACGATGTTGTTCAGGACGGTGATCTCGCGCCCCGAGCGGGCCCAGATTTCCTCGACCTCGTCCTGGCTCATCCCCTTGCGGGCGCAGAGGCCGATCCCGCCCTTGGCCCGCACCGACACGTCGCGGAAGCCGATCGAATAGCCGGCACTGACGCCGAAGCGGGCGTTGAGCTGCGCCACCCGCCGTTCGTCCGGCCCCAACCCGGCCGCGACCAGCCTTTCTTGCATCAGCCGCCAGGATTGGGCGCCCACATGGTCGGCCGCCCACAGCACCATCGGCGCAGCACGGAAGAGACCACCCTGGATGAATTCGGCAACATAGGCCGGGTCATGGTTGGTCAGGATCAGCGAATCATCCGGGCTGCCCAGCGAATTCGGCGGCTTGAAGCGGCTGAAGGCGTAAAGCAGCCGGTCGAACCCGAAGCCGGCCATGCGCGCGGCGTGCTGGCTCCAGACGTCCTCGATGGTGCGGGCGCGCATGATCCGGTCGAGAAACTCGATCAAGTCGTCGTCATGCGGATCGCCGCCCTCAGACATAGGCCTGTCCCCGGCAATGGCGAGCGGCGCGCGCGAAAGCGATATCAGGGCCGAAGCGCGACCTGGCCATCGGTAATTCCGTTCAAACATCCCCCCGTCGTTGGTGACACAATCTTGCTCACCTGTCGAGTGTGCCGGTATTTTCTTCCCCCGCCAACATGATAGGAAGCGGCAACGTCAGACGGAGAGGATCATGGCCGGCGAGAGATTTGATGTGGTGATCGGCGGCGGCGCCGTGACCGGTTCGGCGACAGCCTGGTGGCTTCTGAAGCACAATCCGGGGCTGAAGGTTCTGGTGGTCGAACCCGACCCGACCTACCAGTATTCCGCGACCGCGCTGTCGGTCGCCTCGGTTCGCCAGCAATTCTCGAACCCGGTCAACGTCCAGATTTCCCGCTTCGGCGCCGACTTCATCCGCAACTTCGCCGACCGTATCGGCCCGGCCGGCGGCGTGCCATCGCTGGGGCTGAAGGAAAACGGCTACCTGTTCCTGTCGGGCTCGGCCACCGGGGCGGCGCTGATGCGCGAACTGGCGACGATGCAGAACGGGCTTGGTGCCGCGACCGAGGTGCTGGAGCCGGCGGCCCTGGCCGCACTTTACCCCTGGATGATCGTCGACGACCTGGTCGCCGGCAGCCTCGGGCGCCGCGACGAAGGCTGGTTCGACAACATGGGCCTCTTGAACGGCTTCCGCAACGGTGCCCGCGCACTTGGCGCGACCTACCTGAAGGACCGGGTGGCGGGGCTGGTGATGAAAGGCGCGCGGGTCGACGAGGTGCGGCTTGCAAGCGGCGGCAGCGTCGGGGCAGGGGCCTTTCTCAATGCCGCCGGAACCGCGTCGGCGGCGCTCTGCCGGATGGCCGATCTCGCGCTCCCGGTCGAGCCGCGCAAGCGCACCGTCTTCGTCGTCGACGCGCCGAACGCCCGCCACCCGGAAGCCCCGCTGATCATCGACCATTCCGGCATCTACCTGCGCCCCGAACATGGCCAGTGGATCACCGCGACCGTGCCCGACGATGACGGGCCTTGCGCGCCCGACGACTGGGAACCCGACCATGCCCAGTTCGAGGACCTGATCTGGCCGCGCCTTTATGCGCGTTCCGAAGGCTTCGACGCCGTCAAGGTCGCGCGGCTGTGGGTCGGCCACTACGACTACAACCGGCTCGACCAGAACGCCGTCGTTGGCCTTTGGCCGGGAACCGAGAATTTCTACATCGCCGCCGGCTTTTCCGGCCACGGGTTGCAGCAATCGCCAGCGGTCGGCCGCGGCCTGGCCGAACTGATCCTGACCGGCGGGTACCGGACGCTCGACCTGTCGCCGCTGGGCGCCGAGCGGGTGATCGAGGATCGGCCGTTCCTTGAAAAGGCGATCGTCTGAGCGGGCTACAGCCCGTTGACCGGCACCTTCAGGAAGGTCTTGCCCTGATCGTCGGCCGGCGGCATCTGGCCGGCGCGCATGTTAACCTGCAGGGACGGGATGATGAGCTTCGGCATCGACAGCGTCTTGTCGCGCGCCTCGCGCATGGCGACGAACTCGGCCGCCGACTTTCCGGCCAGATGCACGTTGCGGTTTTTCTCTTCTGCAACAGTGCTTTCCCAGGCAAAGCTGTCACGGCCCGGCGCCTTGTAGTCGTGGCAGACGAACACCCGCGTCTCGTCGGGCAGGGCGAGGATCTTCTGGATCGAGGCGAACAGCACCTCGGCCGATCCGCCGGGAAAGTCGCAGCGCGCCGTGCCGTAGTCGGGCATGAACAGCGTGTCGCCGACAAAGGCCGCGTCGCCGACCACATAGGTCATACAGGCCGGCGTGTGGCCCGGCGTGTGCAGGACCCGGCCCTGAAGCCCGCCGATGGCGAACGTGTCGCCCTCGCCGAACAGCCGGTCGAACTGGCTGCCGTCGCGCTGGAACTCGGTGCCTTCGTTGAAGATCTTGCCGAACGTGTCCTGCACCAGCGTGATCTTGTCGCCGATCCCAATCCGCCCGCCGAGGCGTTCCTGGATATAGGGGGCGGCCGACAGATGGTCGGCGTGGACATGGGTTTCGAGGATCCAGTCGAGCGCCAGCCCCCTGGCCAGGATGTGCTCGATCACCCGGTCGGCGGCCTGGGTGCCGGTCCGGCCCGAGGAATAGTCGAAGTCCAGAACCGAATCGACCACCGCGCAAGCCGTGCTGTCCGGGTCCTTGACCACGAAGGTCACGGTGCTGGTGGCCTCATCGAAGAATCCTTCAACTTCAGGGCGTTGAGCCATATTGTTCATCAAGTATATCCCCATTCCCGCGCCCGGCCGTTCCCGGGCCGGGAGTTCAGTTGATCCTAGCATGGAACGGCCCCGACTTCAGGCCGCGCGCCACTTGATCGAACAGCCGATGGACGGCAGCTGTTCGCGCGGGCCATGTCCGGTCTCGGCCACCTGGCGCATCGCCTCGTAAAGCTCGCGCCGGGCATCCGCCGGGCCGGGCTGGCGGCCGGACCCGTCGAGCCGCCCGCGATATTGCAGGCCAAGCCCGCGGTCATAGCCGAAGAAATCCGGCGTGCAGACCGCACCATAGGCCCGCGCCACATCCTGGCTTTCGTCGAAGAGATAGGGAAAGGGCAGGGCCCGTTCGCGGGCCAGCCGCTGCATTTCGGGGAAAGCATCCTCGGGGTAGTCGGCGGGATCGTTGGCGGAAATCGCGGCGACGCCGATCCCCAGCGCCTTCAGATCGCGCGCGTCACGGATGATCCGGTCGAGCACCGCTTTCACATAGGGGCAATGGTTGCAGATGAACATGATGAGCGTGCCGTTCGGCCCGGCCACGTCGGCCAGCCGCCAGACGCGCCCGTCGGTGCCGGGCAGCACAAAGTCCGGGGCCTTCCGGCCAAAGTCGCAGACCGGCGTCGTCAGGGCCATGCGCGCCTCCGAAGCTCAGGCGAACGCGGCCATCGTGGCCGCGCGGATCGCCCGGATATTCTGGCCATAGACCGCCGGATTTTCAACCGAGCCGCCGGAAAATACCGCCGAACCGGCCACCAGCACGTCGGCTCCGGCCGCCGCCACCAGCGGCGCGGTCTCAGGGGTGATGCCGCCGTCGATCTCGATCAGGATCGGCCGGTCGCCGATCATCTTGCGCAAGGTTCGTATCTTATCCACTTGGGAACGAATGAATTTCTGCCCGCCGAAGCCGGGGTTGACCGTCATCA
Organism: Paracoccaceae bacterium; assembly: GCA_046348855.1. Classification (GTDB taxonomy): domain Bacteria; phylum Pseudomonadota; class Alphaproteobacteria; order Rhodobacterales; family Rhodobacteraceae; genus TMP-24. Next base: position 129,651 of record JAXMDK010000009.1, read on the forward strand.
CGCAGATCAGGTCCACCATGTCCATCAGGTCGGCCGCAACCGAGGCCGGCGTTCCGGGATTCAAGGCAAGACCGGCCTTTTTCCCAAAGGAACGAATGGCTTGCAAGGTACGGTGAATGTGCGGGCCAGCCTCGTAATGCGCGGTCAGGATGTCGGCGCCGGCCTCGGCAAAGGCTTGCAGCGAGGCATCGACCGGCGTGATCATCAGATGCACGTCCATGACGGTCTTGATATGTGGCCGGATCGCCCGGCAAAGCTGCGGCCCGAAGGTCAGGTTCGGGACGAAATGGTTGTCCATGACATCGACGTGCACCCAGTCGGCGCCCTGAGCCTCGATAGCGCGGATCTCGGCGCCGAAGTTGGCGAAATCGGCGGACAGGATCGACGGGGCGATCTTGATGGCGCGCGGCTGGGTCATGGGCTGGCTCCGTCGGTTCGATTGTGCGGCGCTTATCGCGCATAACGGCGAAAAGGAAAAGGGCGCTGCATGGACGGCAACATGGACATCTGGAATAGGTAAGCTAAAACAGTGTCTTGATCGGCATTTCCAGATGATTTCCCGGTCAAGCCATACAACAATAGTTACATAATACCGATTATCGGAACAACTGATACTCCAACAGCGCTCACCCCACCAATGGCACGCTGAAGCTGCGGAAGTCCGGCGCGATCAGGATCAGGTCGTGCAATGGCCGCTCTTCCACCCGCGCCAGGCTCTCCAGCCCCATCAGCCGCGCCGGCAGGCTGACCGCCATGCGCAGCACGGTTTCGTCCGACAGCCCCAGCAGCGACCGCGCCAGTTCCGCTGATCGCAGCATGGTGACATGTGCACCCGCCAAGGCACCTTCGCTGTTGACCAGCCGCCCGTCGGTCACGGTGATCGTCTGGCCGTAGAGCGTGAACCGATCCGGCCCGGCGACCGTCGGCATGGCGTCGCTGACCAGGAACATCCGGTCCGCCACCGGCCGGGCGCGGATCGCCAGGCTCAGCATTTCCGGCGCGGCATGGATGCCGTCACAGATGAACGAGCAGTAAGCCATTGAATTGATTGCCGCGCCAACGACCCCGGCCTCGCGGTTCTGCATCTGCGACATGGCGTTGAACAGGTGGGTGAAGGTCTGGGCACCTTCGGCGAGCGCGGCGCGGGTCTGGGCGGCGGTCGCGTCGGAATGGCCAAGCGCCACGATCACCCCCTGCCCGACCAGCGCGGCGATCTGCCCCGGCGCAACCGCCTCGGGCGCGAGCGTCAGCATCACCGGCACCCCGGCCTGCCTGAGCAGTGCAACGATGCCGAGTGTATGGTCGTCCAGCGGCCGCACGAAACGCGCCGCATGGGTGCCGCGCCGGGCCAGGCTGATGTGCGGGCCTTCCAGATGGATGCCGGCGATCCCTTCGCGACCGTGGCAGGCCAGCACCGCGCCGGCGGCGCGCTCCATCACCTCGGGCGCGTCGGTGATGAGCGTTGGTAGCAGCGCCGTCGTCCCGGTGGTCCGGTGGGCGCGGGCAATCGCCATCAGGCCCGCCTGATCGGGGCTGGTATTGAACAGGACCCCGCCGCCGCCGTTGACCTGCAGATCGACGAAGCCGGGCGACAGGATGCCAGGCACCCACCAGACCAGATCGCCGGCCCCGGCCCGGTCCGGGATGGCGCGGTCGGCACCGACGCGCAGGCCGGTGTCGCGGGCCAAAGTATCGCCATCGAACAGCGCGTCGGGCAGGATGACCGCCCGGCCCACGGCCCGCGCCGCTTCCCAGCCGCCGGGGCTCGCCGGTATTGCCCCCTGCCCGGTCATCGGGTTTCCGTCACTTTCCGCAGGTGGCGCGGGTTGTCGGGGTCGATCCCGGATTCCCGCGCGAACCGTTCCACCATCGCATAGAACGACACGATCAGCGCCAGCGGATCGGTCAGCGGATGGCCGGTGGCAACGAAGGGCAGCCGGTTGGCCGCCTTGGCGCGGTCCGAGGTCACGAACACCCGCGCGCCCTTGGCGGCGATCTGGTCGGCGATCCCGGTCACCGCCTCCTCGGCGGCGTCGCGCGCGGCAAAGGCGAGGACCGGGAACCCCTCGCCGACGATTGACACCGGCCCGTGCAGCACCTCGGCCGACGAATAGCTTTCGGCGTGCAACTGACTGACTTCCTTGAATTTCAGCGCAGCTTCGCCGGCCACCGCATAAGCCGGACCCCGCCCCAGCGTGAAGATCGAGGCGCTGCCCTGCAAGGCCGCCCGCAGCTCCGGCCAGTCGATGCGCGCCGCCGCGTCCAGCCGTTCGGGCAACGCATGGATCGCCGTGACCAGCGCCGCATCGCCCGCCCATTCGGCCACCAGCCCGAGAAGCGCGACCACCGAGGTCACATAGGTCTTGGTGGCCGCGACGCTCAGCTCGGGGCCGGCGGAAATGTCGATGGTCCGTTCGCTGACCGCCGCCAACCGCGAGCGGGCATTGTTGGTCACCGCCACGGTCAGCGCCCCGCCTTCGCGCGCGGCGCGGGCCATTTCGACGATGTCGGGGCTTTGGCCGGACTGCGAGACGGAAATGCACACCGCCCGGTCGAGCTTCAGCCGCGCCCCGTAGATCGAGGCGACCGACGGCCCGATCGAGGCGACCGGCAAACCAAGCGTCAGTTCGGCGGCATATTTCAGATAGGTCGCAGCATGGTCGGACGAGCCGCGCGCCACCGTGGCGATCACCCGCGGATCGAGCGCCCGCGCCGCATGCGCGGCCTCACGGATCGCCGCATCGCCGCCGGTCAGCAGCCGTTCGACCGCGCGCGGGATCTCGCGCACTTCGGCCGCCATCTGGCTGGGCGCGTCATTGCTGGTCATCGTCATCCCTCACCCTTTCAGGCCCGCCGGTCCGGCAGGCGCAATTCTGCAACGAAATCATAGGCATCCCCGCGATAGATCGAGCGGGTCAGCTCGATCACCCGGCCGCCTTCCAGATAGCCGATCCGCTCGATCCTCAGCCCCGCCGCCTGAGGCCGCACTTCCAGAAGCGCGCTGTCCTCGGCCGACAGGTTGATCGCCGAAATCTTCTGCATGGCCCGCACCGGGCGCATGCCGCGTTCGCCCAGAACCTCGTAAAGCGATCCGGTGACCGCCAGCGGGTTCGGCAGGATGTCGGGCGGCAGGGCGGCGCGCTCGATGGCCATCGGCCGCCCGTCGGCGAGCCGCAGCCGCGACAGCCGCGCCACCTGGTCGCCGGCGCCGAGGCCAAGCGCGAGAACCTCGTCGGGCGACGGCATGAACAGCCCGCGTTCCAGCCAGCGCACGTCGGCCCGCAGGCCGCGCCGGGCCATGTCCTCGGTGAACGATGTCAGCCGCGACAGCGATTGTTCGACCCGCGGCTTGGCCGGCGCCACGAATGACCCCGACCCCTGCCGTTGCAGGATGCGGCCCTGCTCGACCAGATCGGCGATGGCCTTGCGCACCGTGACCCGCGACAGGCCGGTCAGGCTGGCGATGTCGCGTTCGGGCGGGATCGGCATGTCGGGGGCCAGGAAGCCACTGGCGATGCCGCTTTCGATCCGCTTGCGCAACTGCACATAGAGCGGCCCGCCGTCGGGCGACAGCCAGCCTTCGGGCGACAGGAAATCGGTGACGGTCATGGCGCGGCCCCCTGCCTCGCCAGGAGGATCGCGCCATCAAGCGCGCTGCCGGTGGCGTCGCGGATGCTGGCCTGTATGGGTTCGGGCAGATAGGCGCGGTAGCGCGGCCCAAGCCCGCCCGCCAAACACAGGGCCTCGCACGCCCGCCAGCCGAGCGCGGCCAGCGCGGCGGCGATGTAGCCGGCGCCCTCGCCCATCAGTGCGTCGGCCAGCGGATCGCCCGTGGCCTTCAGCACCTCGGGCGCCAGCGCCGCGAACTCGGCCGGGCGCGCGGCGATGGCAAAGGCGATGACCTCGGCGAGGTCGCCGCCATGCCGGGCCAGGACGGCGCGGCTGAGATCGCTGTGGGGGCGCAGACCGTCGGCGGCCAGCATCAACTCCTGCAACAGCCGCTTGCCCAACCAGGCGCCCGATGCCTGATCGCCCAGCAGGAAACCGCGCCCGCCGATGGTCGCAACCCGGCCGCCGGCGCTGCGCCCGACGAAAGAGCCGGTGCCGATCGCCGCCACGGCGCCATCCGCGCCGCCAAGCGCGCCAAGGATCATCGTTACATTGTCACCGCTGACCGTCACCCGGCCAAAGCCCATCGCCGCCAGCAGGGCGGCGCGGACCCGTTCGGCCATCACCGGGCCGGTGACGCCGGCAAGGCCGAGGTGGACCGAGGTGGCGGCGATGTCCCTAGCCGTCAGCCCCGCCTCGGCCACCAGCCCGCCCAGCGTCGCGACGATCCGGCCCATCGCCCCGTCGAAGTCCGAGACATTGGCCGGCCCGCCGGTCCGTTCGCGGACCGCGCCACCCGGCAGGGCCACAAGCCGCGCCCGGCAATTGGTGCCGCCGCCATCCACGCCGATGATGAATCCGTTATCGCGCATGATGATACCTTTATAATACCTATAAGACCTTGCCTAGCCGGTTTCTGCTCTAAGGCACTGCGTATAGCGCTGAATAGGCCGAAAATGGCCGCCTCCAATCACGGGATTGCACAAAAGGTATTATAAAGGTATCTTGTTTCGCCAAGGGGGATTCGCATGCTGTCACGTCGGACCGAGACGCTTCATCCTGATGCCGCCGGGCTCGATGCCCGGTCGGATGACGAGATTCTCGGGCTGATGCTCGATGGCCAGCTGGCGGCAGTGGCCGCAGTGCGCGCGGCTTTGCCAGCCATCGGTCAGGCGGCGCAGCTGATGGTGCGGACCCTGCGGGCGGGCGGCGCCCTTGTCTATGCCGGGGCCGGCTCCTCGGCGCTGATGGCGCTGGCCGACGCGGCCGAGCTGGGCGGCACCTTCGGGGTGCCGCAGGCGCAGGTCCGCCTGTTGATGGCGGGTGGCGTGCCTGCCGATGCCCGGATGCCCGGCGATACCGAGGATGATGCCGGGGCGGCCGAAGCCGCCGCGGCGACGCTGGGCGGAAACGACCTTCTGATCGCGGTGACGGCGTCGGGATCGACCCCCTACCCCTTCGCGCTGGCCCGGCTGGCGCAGGCGCGCGGCATTGCCGTGGTCGCCATCGCCAACAACCGCGAGGCAGCGCTGTTCGCCCATGCCGATGTGGCGATCTGCCTGCCGACCCCGCCGGAACTCGTCGCCGGATCGACCCGGCTGGGCGCGGCCACGGCGCAGAAGGTGGCGCTGAACCTGATGTCGACGCTGATGGGCATCCGGCTGGGCCAGGTGCATGACGGGATGATGGTCGGGCTGATCGCCGACAATGACAAGCTGCGCGCCCGCGCCCAGGGGATCGTCGCCCGCATCGCCGGGGTGGCCGAGGCGGAGGCGGGCGAAAGCCTGGCCCGCACCGGCGGCGCGGTCAAGCCCGCCGTCCTGGTGGCGCGCGGGCTGGCGCCGGCGGGCGCCGAGCGGCTGCTGCAGGAAACTGAAGGCAATCTTCGCGCCGCGCTCGCGCGGCTCGACCAGACCGGCGGGGCGCCCTGACACGGCCCGCCGCAATAGACGACCAACCAAAGCAACCAGGGAGTGAAGAATGAAACTTTCGCGCATGACCGGCTTTCTGCTTCTGTCGACCTGTCTTGGCGGTGCGGCGATGGCCGAAGACGTCACGCTGACCATCGAAAGCTGGCGCAACGACGACCTGTCGATCTGGCAGGACACGATCATCCCGGCCTTCGAGAAATCGCACCCCGGCATCAAGGTGACCTTCTCGCCCTCGGCCCCGGCCGACTACAATGCGGCGCTGAACTCCAAGCTCGACGCCGGAACCGCTGGCGACCTGATCTCGTGCCGGCCGTTCGATGCCTCGCTCGCCCTGTTCCAGAAGGGCCAGCTGGCCGACGTGACCGCGCTGAAGGCGATGGCCAACTTCTCGGACGTGGCGAAATCGGCCTGGACCACCGACGACGGCAAGACCACCTTCTGCGTGCCGATGGCCTCGGTCATCCACGGCTTCATCTACAACAAGGACGCTTTCGACAAGCTGGGCCTGACGCCCCCCGCCACCGTCGACGAATTCTTCGCGCTGCTCGACAAGATCAAGGCCGACGGCACCTACGTGCCGATGGCGATGGGCACCAACGACCAGTGGGAAGCCGCGACCATGGGCTACCAGAACATCGGCCCCAACTACTGGCACGGCGAGGAAGGCCGCCTGGCGCTGATCGCCGGAAAGCAGAAGCTGACCGATGAACAGTGGGTGGCGCCCTTCAGGCAGCTGGCCAAGTGGAAGGACTATCTGGGCGACGGGTTCGAGGCCCAGACCTATCCCGACAGCCAGAACATGTTCACGCTCGGCCGCGCCGCCATCTATCCGGCCGGTTCGTGGGAAATCGCCGGCTTCAACAAGCAGGCGCAGTTCAAGATGGGCGCCTTCCCCCCGCCGGTCCAGAAGGCGGGCGACGAGTGCTACATCTCGGACCATACCGACATCGGCATGGGCCTGAACGCCAAGAGCGCCCATCCCGACCAGGCCAAGGAATTCCTGGAATGGGTGGGTTCGGACGAATTCGCCAGCCTCTACGCCAATGCCCTGCCCGGCTTCTTCTCGCTGAACAAGAACCCGGTCACGCTGCAGGACCCGCTGGCGCAGGAATTCGTCGGCTGGCGGGCCAAGTGCAAGTCGACGATCCGCTCGACCTACCAGATCCTGTCGCGCGGCACGCCGAACCTGGAGAACGACACCTGGGCGGCCTCGGTCGACGTCATCAAGGGCACCGCGACACCCGAGGACGCCGCCAAGAAGCTGCAGGCCGGGCTCGACAGCTGGTACAAGCCGCCGGCGAATTGAGGCGCGCGAAAGCGGCGGGGGGCTTTCCGCCCCCCGCACCCCCCGAGAGTATTTCCACAAGGGAAAGGCAAGGAGCCCGGAATGAGCGACAATGCCCGTCCGCGCCTGCATATCGCCGTGTTCCTGGCGCCTGCGGTGCTAATCTATACCGCGATCATGATCTGGCCGCTTTTCAATACCTTGCGACTGGCTCTTTATGCCACCGACGCCGGCGGCCGCCATTTCGTCGGCTTACAGAACTTCCGCACATTGTTCGGTGATCCGAACTGGTCGCGCCCCTTCTGGAACGCGCTTGGCAACAATATCTGGTTCTTCGTCATCCACATGCTGGTGCAGAATCCGGTCGGCGTGGCGCTGGCGGCGATCCTGTCGCATCCGCGGCTGCGCTTTGCCGCGCTTTACCGCTCGGCGATCTTCATCCCGACGATCCTGTCGTTCGTCATCGTCGGCTTCTGCTGGAAGCTGATCCTGTCGCCGATCTGGGGGATCGCGCCCGAGATGCTGAACGCGGTCGGGCTGAAAAGCCTGTATGCGCCCTGGCTGGGCAAGGAACAGTACGCGCTGACCACGCTCGCGCTGATCTCGGTCTGGCAGTTCGTCGGCATCCCGATGATGCTGATCTACGCCGCACTCCTGTCGATCCCCGAAGAGATCCTCGAAGCGGGCGAGATCGACGGCATCACCGGCTGGCGCGCCTTCTGGAAGATCAAGCTGCCGCTGATCCTGCCTTCGATCGGCATCATCTCGATCCTGACCTTCGTCGGTAATTTCAACGCCTTCGACCTGATCTATTCGGCGCAAGGGGCGCTGGCCGGGCCCAATTTCTCGACCGACATCCTGGGAACCTTCCTCTACCGAACCTTCTTCGGCTTCCAGTTGCAGCTGGGCGACCCGCACATGGGCTCGACCATCGCCACCGCCATGTTCGCCATCATCCTCGCCGGCGTCTGCCTTTACCTGTGGGGCATCCAGACCCGCATGCGCCGCTATCAGTTCTGAGGACAACCCATGAACCGCGCCCGCCAGAACCTGCCCAACACCGTCGCCGCCCATGCAGTGCTGATCCTTTACACGGCCATCGCGCTGTTCCCGGTCTTCGTCATCATCGTCAATTCGTTCAAGACCCGCCGGGCGATCTTTGCCCAGCCGCTGTCCCTGCCTACCGGCGATGCCTTTTCGATGATCGGCTACCAGACGGTGATGAAGCAGGGCGACTTCTTTCTCTATTTTCGGAACTCCATGACCGTCACGGTCGTATCGCTGTTCCTGATCCTTCTCTTCGGGGCGATGGCGGCCTTTGCCCTGTCGGAATACCGTTTTCGCGGCAACCGGCTGATGGGGCTCTATCTGGCGCTGGGGATCATGATCCCGATCCGCATCGGCACCGTGGCGATATTGGAGATGATGGTCGCCTCGGGGCTGGTGAACACGCTGACCGCGCTGATCCTGGTCTATACCGCCCAGGGACTGCCGCTGGCGATCTTCATCCTGTCGGAGTTCATGGCCCAGGTGTCGGCCGACCTCAAGAACGCCGGGCGCATCGACGGGATGAGCGAATATGCGATCTTTTTCAAGCTGGTGCTGCCGCTGGTTCGCCCTGCGATGGCCACCGTCGCCGTGTTCAACATGATCCCGATCTGGAACGACCTGTGGTTCCCGCTGATCCTGGCGCCGGGCGAGGCGACCAAGACGCTGACGCTCGGCAGCCAGGTCTTCATCGGCCAGTTCGTCACCGACTGGAACGCGGTCCTGTCGGCCCTGTCGCTGGCGATCCTGCCGGTGCTGGTGCTCTACACGATCTTCTCGCGGCAATTGATCCGCGGCATCACCTCGGGAGCGGTCAAATGACCACGGGCAAAAGGCAACGGGTCCTGATCGCCGGGCTTGGCAACATGGGGCTGAGCCATGCGCTCGCCCATCACCGGCTGGGGTCAGAGATTGTCGGTCTGGTGAACCGCTCGAAGGTCGACCTGCCGGAAGAACTGGCGCGCTACCGGCTTTTCAATGACTTCCATGCCGCTCTTGAAGCGACGAAACCCGATCTGGCGGTGATCGCCACCTATTCCGACAGCCACGCCGACTTTGCCTGTGCGGCGATGGCGGCGGGGGCGCATGTCTTTGTCGAAAAGCCGCTGGCAACGACCGTGGCCGACGCCCGCCGCGTGGTCGAGGCGGCGCAACGGCATGGGCGCAAGCTGATGGTCGGCTATATCCTGCGCCATCATCCATCCTGGCAGCGGCTGATCGCCGAGGCCCGAGCCCTGGGCGGGCCCTATGTGTTCCGGCTGAACCTGAACCAGCAGTCGACGGGCGCGACCTGGGAAACCCACAAGGCGCTGATGCGCACCACCCCGCCGATCGTCGACTGCGGGGTCCATTATGTCGACGTGATGTGCCAGATCACCGATGCGCGCCCGGTGCGCGTCAATGGCATGGGGCTGCGGCTCTCGGACGAGATTGCCGAAAACATGTATAATTACGGGCAGTTCCAGGTGACTTTTGAGGACAGATCGGTCGGCTGGTACGAAGCCGGCTGGGGGCCGATGATGTCCGAGGTCGCCTATTTCGTGAAGGATGTCATCACCCCCCGGGGCGCGGTGTCGATCCTGTCGGGGATGCATCCGGCGTCGGACAGCGTCGAGGGCCATACCAAGGTGGGCGCGCTGCGCATCCATCCGGCCGGGGGGCCCGACCGCGACATCGCCTTTGACGGCGAGCCCGGCCATCAGGAACTGTGTGACGCCGAACAGGCCCACATGCTGCGGGCCATCGCCGAAGATCTCGACCTGACGCGGCACATGCAGGACGCCGTCCAGTCGCTCGCCATCTGTCTTGCCGCCGATGAAAGCATCCGCAGCGGCCGCGCCATTGACCTGAGGGAATGAACATGACCGCCTTGTCACTTGATAAGATTTACAAATCCTTCGGACAGGTCGATGTTCTGAAGGACATCAACCTGACGGTCGAGCCGGGCGAGTTCATCGTGTTCGTCGGCCCCTCGGGATGCGGCAAGTCCACGCTTCTGCGCACCATCGCCGGGCTGGAGGATGCCACCTCGGGCGCCATCCGCATCGGCGGGCGCGACGTGACCAGCGCGCCGCCCGCCAAGCGCGGCATCGCCATGGTCTTCCAGAGCTACGCGCTTTACCCGCATCTCGATGTTGAGGGGAACATGGCGCTGGGGCTGAAGCAGGCGGGCGAGAAGGCCACGGTCATCGCCGAGCGGATCGCCACGGCAGCCCGGATGCTGAGCCTAGAGAAATACCTCAAGCGCCGCCCGGCCGAACTGTCCGGCGGCCAGCGCCAGCGTGTCGCCATCGGCCGCGCCATTGTGCGCAAACCGGAACTGTTCCTGTTCGACGAACCCCTGTCGAACCTCGATGCGGCGCTGCGCATGGCGACCCGTGTCGAGATTGCGCGGCTCCACCGGCAACTGGGCGCCAGCATGATCTATGTCACCCACGACCAGACCGAGGCGATGACGCTCGCCGACCGCATCGTCGTCCTGCGCGACGGCCAGATCGAGCAGATCGGCGGGCCGATGGAACTGTACAACGACCCCGCCAACCAGTTCGTCGCCGGCTTCCTCGGCGCGCCGTCGATGAACTTTCTGGCCGCCGGACCGCTCGGGCAGCGCGGCGCCACGGTCGGGATCCGGCCCGAACATCTGGCGGTGGTCGACAAGGGCCGGATCAGTGGCACCGTCACCCATGTCGAACGGCTGGGCGGCGACACCAACCTGCTGGTCAGTACCACCGGGGGCGAGATGGTGACGGTGCGGCTGTTCGGCCAGCACGCGCACCGGGTCGATGAAGCAATCGCGCTGGACTATCAGGACCGGCAGGTCTTTGCCTTTGATGACCAGGGGCAGCGGCTCAGGTGATGACGTCCGGCCCCTGCCGGCCGCTGCGGGCGCGGATGCCCGCCAGCGTCTCGGCGGCCCGGATCAGCGGCGCCAGCGCCTGTTGCACATCCAAATCCAGATCGCCCGGCCCGGCGACATAGCGTTCAAGGTAAAGCCGGATGGTCGCCCCGTCGGTCCCGGTACCCGACAGGCGCAAGACCAGCCGCGAGCCGCCGGTGAAGACGATCCGCAATCCCTGCCCGGCCGAGGTCGAACCATCGACCGGATCGGTATAGGAAAAATCGTCGGCCGCGGCGATCGTCATGCCCTCGACCGTCTGGCCGGCAAGGCCGGCAAGGCGCGCCCGCAGGTCGGCCATGATAGCCGCGCCCTGCTCGGCGGGAAGCGCCTCATAGTCGTGACGCGAATAGTAGTTGCGTCCGTAGTCGCGCCAGTGGCGCGCCATGATTTCCTGAACGGTTTCCTTGCGTTCGGCCAGGATATTCAACCACAGAAGCACCGCCCACAGCCCGTCCTTTTCCCGCACATGGTCCGAGCCGGTGCCAAAGCTTTCCTCGCCGCAGAGCGTCGCGCGACCAGCGTCCAGGAGGTTGCCGAAGAACTTCCAGCCGGTCGGGGTCTCGAAGGATGCGACCCCCAGCCGCACCGCCACCCGGTCGGCAGCGGCAGAGGTCGGCATCGATCGCGCCACCCCCTTCAGCCCGGCCCGGTAGCCCGGCGCCAGATGGGCGTTGGCCGCCAGCACCGCCAGGCTGTCGGAGGGCGAGACATAGATGCCGCGCCCCACCACCATGTTGCGGTCGCCGTCGCCGTCCGACGCCGCCCCGAAGTCGG
>JAXMDK010000010.1:0-140373 GCA_046348855.1 Paracoccaceae bacterium
GCGGTCCTACATGCGGTCCAAGACTATCGACGGGGTGATCAACCTCGGCGTGGCGCAGCGCGTCGGCCTGACGCCGGCGCAGATCGACGACATGTATCAGCTGATGGCGATCGCCAACTACGAGGATCGGTTCGTCATTCCGACGACCCACCGCGAGCTGGTCGAGGACGCCTATGACCTGAGAAGCGGTTGCGGCTTCACCGACGGCAACGGCTGCTCTTCGGGCTCGAACGGCAAGTCGCTGTTCGGCGGCGGCCGCAAGTTCCGCGCGCCGACGGAGTTCCTGTCATGACTGGGCATCCGATGAAAAGCTTCCGGGCGCTGTCGGCGCTGCTGTCCTATCCGACCCAGGACCTGAAGGATGCGGTCCCCGACATCCGTGCACTTCTGGTCGACGAGGGCCTGTTCGGCCCCCGTCATCTTTCCGGGCTCGATCCGCTTCTGTCCCGGCTGGCCGGGGCGGATATTCTGGACAGTCAGGAAACCTATGTCCTGCTGTTCGACCGGTCGCGCAGCCTGTCCCTGAACCTGTTCGAGCATGTGCACGGCGAAAGCCGCGACCGGGGCGGCGCGATGGTGGACCTCTTGGAAACCTACCGCGCTGCCGGCTTCGATCTGGCCGGGACGGAACTGCCCGACCATTTGCCGGTGCTGCTGGAGTTCCTGTCCACCCAGCCGGTGGCCGAGGCGCGGGCAATCCTGCAGGATGCGGGCGCGATCCTTGTCGCGCTGGCCGAACGGCTGACCCGGCGCGAAAGCCTCTATGCGCCAGTTCTGACGGCGCTGGTCGATTTCGCCCAGGCCGAGGCGACCGGCGAGGAAGCCGCCGCCCTGCTGGCCGAGCCCCTCGACAACCCCGAGGATCTTGCCGCGCTGGACGCCACCTATGCCGAGGCGCAAGTCGTCTTCGGCCCCGACCCCAATGCCGGTTGCCCGGCCAGCCGCGACCTGCTGGCGCGGATGGATCTGCGCCCGGCCCCCAACCCCAACCCCCTAGCGGCGGAATGATCGGAGGATCCGATGCAATATTTCCTTTTCGGCATCTACCCCTATATCGCGCTGAGCGTGATGATCATCGCCTCGATCGCACGCTATGAACGCGACCCCTTCACCTGGAAATCCAAGTCCAGTCAGCTTCTGCGCAAGCGGCAGTTCATCTGGGGTTCGGTGCTGTTCCACGTCGGCGTGCTGGTGATCTTCGTCGGGCATTTCGTCGGCCTGCTGACCCCGATTGCCGTCTTCGACGCGCTGGGCATTCCGCACGGGGCCAAGCAGCTGATGGCGGTGGTCGCGGGCGGTGTGGCCGGGGTGATGGCTCTGGCTGGCGGCCTCCTGCTTCTGCACCGCCGCCTGATGGACCCGCGGATCAAGGCGAACTCTACCTTTGCCGACACCGGCATCCTGGCGCTTCTGATGCTGCAACTCCTGCTCGGCGTCGGCTCGATCGCCGTCTCGCTGCAGAACCTCGATGGGCATGAAATGGTCAAGCTGATGACCTGGGCGCAGGACATCGTCTACCTGCAACCGGGCGCAGTCGACGCGATTTCGGAGGCGCACTGGATCTTCAAGGCCCATATCACCGTCGGGCTGACGATCTTCCTGCTGTTCCCCTTCACCCGGCTGGTGCACATCATCTCGGCCCCGGTCCGCTATCTGTGGCGCCCGGGCTACCAGATCGTCCGCACCCGGCGGGGTGCGCGCGCGGCGGTGCCGGGTGTTGGCCCGCGTGCGGTGAAGTGAGGCGGAAATGGCAGGACTGACCGCCGACATCACCGTCAACGGCGTGACGATCCCGGCGGCGCGCATCGCCGCCGAGGCGCAGAACCACCCCGCGCCCAAGGGCAAGCCGGGTATCGCCTGGACGGCCGCGGCGCGGGCGCTGGCGTTGCGCGAACTGATGCTGGAGAAGGCCCGCGCCCTCGGCCTGCAGGCCGAGCCGGGCGAGATCGCGCCGGGGCGGATGGAGACCGAGGACGAGGCCCTGATCCGCGCCGTGCTCGAGGCCGAGGTCCGGCCCGCGCCGGTGGCCGAAGCCGAGTTGCGCGCCGCCTATGATGCCCGGCCCGACAGGTTCCACTCGCCGACGCTGTGGGAAGCTTCGCACATCCTGTTTGCGGCCGAACCGGGGCCGCAGCGCGCCGAGGCCCGCGTTCTGGCCGACAAGGTTCTGGCCGAGATTCTGGCGCGGCCGGCCAGCTTTGGCGATCTGGCACTGGCGCATTCGGCCTGTTCGTCGCGGCAGAACGGCGGCCGGCTGGGCCAGCTCGGTCCCGGCGATACGGTGCCCGAGTTTGAAAGAGCGCTGGCCGCGCTGACACCGGGCGAAATTGCCGCCGCCCCGGTCGAAACCCCGTTCGGCTGGCACATCCTGCGTCAGGATGCCCGGGCCGAAGGCGCGGTCCTGCCCTTTGCCGCCGTGTTGCCTCGCCTGCGCGAGGCCGCCGAAAAGGCCGCCTGGACCCGTGCCGCGCACGACTTCGCCGAGAGACTGATCGCCGGTGCCCAGATCGAGGGCGTCCGGCTGACCCCCGAACCGGCGCGGGAAACGCAGCCGACATGAAGGACGTGACCGACCTGCCGCCGCCCCGCCTGGCCACCGTCAGTCTGCCGGGCAAGGGCGAGACCGACCGTTTCCTGGCCGAGGTCGTGGCGCGCCTGATCGCGCATGGCCTGCGTCTGGCGGGAACGGTGCAGAGCAATCTGGAACGCGCCGACCGCCCACGCTGCGACATGGATCTGCAGGTGCTGCCCGACGGCCCCTTGCTGCGCATCAGCGAGGATCGCGGGGCTCTGGCGCGGGGGTGCCGGCTGGATTCGGGCGTCCTGGAAGAGGCGGTCGCGGCGGTTCAGGCGCGCCTGCCCGCCGCCCAGCTTCTGGTCGTGAACAAGTTCGGCAAGCGCGAGGCTGAGGGTCATGGTTTCGTCCCCGTGATCGCTGCCGCGCTGGAGCTTGGCCTGCCGGTTCTGGTGGGGGTGAACGGGCTGAACCTGCCGGCCCTGCGCGACTTTGCCGGCGATCTTCTGACCGAACTGCCGCCCGATGGCGATCATGTGCTGGGCTGGGCGCTGGCAGGCTGCCATGTCGGCTGACCGGCCTGCGCTGATCGGGGTGCTGACCGTATCCGACCGCGCCAGCCGCGGCGAATACGAAGACAAGGGCGGCCCCGCGGCCGAGGACTGGATCCACCGCTGTCTGACCTCGCCGCACCGGGTCTTGCGGCGGATCGTGCCGGACGGGGTGGAATCAGTTTCGGCGGCGCTGATCCGCATGGCGGACGAGGACGGGGCCGACCTGATCCTGGTGACCGGCGGCACCGGCCCCGCGCCGCGCGACCAGACGCCCGAGGCCCTGGCCGCGGTCATCGACCGGCAACTGCCCGGCTTTGGCGAGGCGATGCGCCGCGCCAGCCTGGCCGAAGTGCCGACGGCGATCCTGTCGCGGCAGGAAGCCGGTACCCGCGGAAAAAGCCTGATCATCCTCCTGCCGGGCAAGCCTTCGGCCATCGCCACCTGCCTGTCGGCGGTGTTCGCCGCCGTGCCCTATTGCCTCGACCTGATCGGCGCAGCCCGGATCGAGACCGACCCTGCGATGAGCAACGCCTTCCGCCCCGGCTAAGGGGGCTTCGGGCTGCCGGTCAGGGCCGGACATCAACCCGCCGCGCCATGTCGCGCAACCAGTCGCGCACGGCCGCCACATGCAGCGCGTTCCGGGTCTTGCGCGGCGCGACGAGCCAGAAGTCGGCGCCGGTTCGCAGCTCGCGATCAAAGCAGGGCACCAGCTTTCCGGTGGCCAGGTCATCGGCCACGAAGAAGCGGGGCGTCAGCGCAATGCCCTGGCCGGCGATGGCGGCCTCGATCGCCAGCGAGGTCTGGTTGAAGCGGATGTTCTTGGCCGGTTGGGGCGCGCCTTCGGGGAAGGCGAGGCCCAGGAATTGCGGCCAGAGATCATGGGCGTCGTGCAAGAGCGTCAGCCCCGTCAGGTCGCGCGGGCCGGGGTCTGCTCCGAGCCGCTGCAGCGCGGTCGGGCTGGCCACCGCGATGATGACCTGCTCGAACAGCAGTTCGGCCGACAACCCCGGCCCGAACGGCGGGCGGCCCAGGCGGACGGCAATATCGACGGCGTCGGTCTGGAAGTTCGACATCCGGTCGCTGGCGACGATGCGCAGGTCGATCTCGGGATGGGCATCGGTGAAAGCGGGCAGGCGGGGGATCAGCCATTTGGCGGCAAAGGTCGGGGTGACGCTGATGGTCAGGTGGGTCGGTTCGGGCCGCAGCACCTCGGTCGCCTCGGCGATCAGGTCGAAGGCCTTGCGGATGTTGGTGACATAGCCGCGCCCCGCCTCGGTCAGGAACAGGCTGCGGGATTGGCGGAGGAACAGTTGCAGGCCCAGTTGCGCCTCGAGATTGCGGACCTGCTGAGCCACCGCGCCTTGGGTCACACCCAGTTCCTCGGCGGCAAGGCGAAAGTTCAGATGGCGGGCAGCGACCTCGAAGGCACGCAGTCCGTTCAGCGAGGGCAGGCGGGCAAGGTCTTTGGACATGAGCAGTTTTTCTACTGGATGATGACAGCTATCATGGTTCGTGCTGCCCGCGTCAATGCGGTAGGGTTTGCGACAATGAAGCGCGCGGTCCTGTGCTGCGGGCGCGGAAAACGATGGAGACTGACAATGTCTGTAGAAAAAGTGGCCCTGATCACGGCGGGTGGCAGCGGCATGGGCGCGGCTTCGGCGCGGCGGCTGGCGGCGGATGGCTACAAGGTGGCGATCCTGTCCTCGTCCGGCAAGGGCGAGGCGCTGGCGGCGGAACTGGGCGGCATCGGCGTGACCGGCTCGAACCTCGTGAGTGACGATGTGGCGCGGCTGGTCGATGCGGCGGTGGCGAAATGGGGCCGGATCGACGTGCTGGTCAACAGCGCGGGGCATGGGCCAAGAAAGCAGATCCTCGAACTGACCGACGCTGATTGGCAGATGGGCATGGACGTCTATTTCCTGTCCGCCGTCCGCCCGATCCGGCTGGTGACGCCGCACATGCAGGCGCAGAAGTCGGGGGCGATCATCAATATCTCGACCGCCTGGGCCTTCGAGCCGTCGGCGATGTTCCCGACCTCGTCGGTGGCGCGGGCAGGCTTCGCCGCCTTCACCAAGATCTACGCCGACACCTACGCGCCCGACAACATCCGCATCAACAACATCCTGCCCGGCTGGATCGACAGCCTGCCCGCCACCGACGAGCGTCGTCAGACCGTTCCGATGGGCCGCTATGGCCGGTCCGAGGAGATCGCGGCGACGGTGGCTTTCCTCGCATCCGAGGGCGCGGGCTATATCACCGGCCAGAACCTGCGGGTCGACGGCGGCATCACCCGGTCGGTCTGAGATGCGCTGAAGCCGCGCGGCCTGCCTCCGGCCGGGGCAGGCCGCGCGGACCGGCAGGGTTCAGCGTCCGGTCATGGTCAGCGCGGCTTGGGGCAGGCGCAGGCCCTGCACGGGAATGGCGGCGCTTGCGGCGTCGAGATCGGCCACGACCTTCGGAGTCAGCGCAAGGGTTGCCGCGCCAAGGTTCTCGGTCAGACGGTCGATCCTTTTGGTGCCGGGGATCGGCGCGATCCACGGCGCCTTGGCCAGCAGCCAGGCCAATGCGACCTGCGCAGGCGTGGCGTTCAGGCGGGTGGCGAAGCCCCGGATCATCTCGACCAGAGCCATGTTGGCGGCGCGGGCTTCGGTCGCAAAGCGCGGCACCTGGGCGCGGAAGTCGGTGGCGGGAAAGGTGGTGGCCGGGTCGATCTTGCCGGTCAGGAACCCCGCACCCAGGGGGCTGAAGGGGACGAAGCCGATGCCCAGTTCCGCCAGCGTGGGCAGCAGTTCGATTTCAGGTTCGCGCCACCAGAGCGAATATTCGCTTTGCACCGCCGCCACCGGCTGCACCGCGTGGGCGCGGCGGATCGTGGCGGTGGATGCCTCGGACAAGCCGAAATGACCGACCTTGCCTTCGGCGATCAGGTCGCGGACGGTGCCCGCCACATCCTCGATCGGCACGGCAGGGTCGACGCGATGCTGGTAGAACAGGTCGATCTTTTCCACCCCCAGTCGCTTCAGGCTCGCCTCGCAGACGGCGCGGATATGGTCGGGGCGGCTGTCGGTGCCGCCGCGTGCGGTGTGTCGGCTACCGGTGGCCGAGTCGATGTCGAAGCCGAACTTGGTGGCGATCGTCACCCGGTCGCGGATTGGTCGCAGCGCCTTGCCAACCAGGATTTCGTTGGTGAACGGCCCATAGGCCTCGGCCGTGTCGAAATGGGTGACGCCCTGGTCATGGGCGGCACGGATCACCGCGATTGCCTCCGCCTCGGGCAGTCCGTCGCCATAGGCCGAGGTCAGGCCCATGCAGCCGAACCCCAGCGCCGAAACCGTCAGGCCGCCTTGCCCCAATGTCCTTTGTTCCATTTCTGCCATCCTTCGCCTTGTGATGGCCGAAAGATAAGGTTGCTGGATCGTGAAGATAATCCGCCATAATCTTCATTCGGCTGTAAGGTGAGCTACATGGTTACCGAGGACCTGAACGATCTTGCCGCCTTTGCCGCCGTGGCGGAACTGCGCAGCTTTACCCGCGCGGCGGCGCGGTTGCAGGTGTCGCCCTCAGCGCTGAGCCAGACCATCGGCAAGCTGGAAAGGCGGCTGGGCGTCAGGCTGCTGGCACGTACCACCCGCAGCGTCTCGCTGACCGAGGCGGGAGAGCGGCTTTATACCGTCGTCGCGCCGCGGCTGTCCGAGATCAGTGCCGAACTGACCGCGCTGGCGGCCCGCGCCGACCGGCCTTCGGGGACGATCCGCATCACGACGGCCGAACATGCGGCGCTGACCATCCTGCATCCGGCCTTGGCCCGCCTGATGGCCACCCATCCCGACATCGCGGTCGAGGTTTCGGTCGATCATGGCCTGACCGACATCGTCGCCGAACGGTTCGATGCCGGCATCCGGCTGGGCGAGCACCTGGCGCAGGACATGATTGCCGTGCCGATCAGCCCGCCCCTGCGCATGGCGGTCGTCGGTTCCCCCGCCTACCTTCAACAGGCGGGACGCCCGGAGACCCCCGCCGACCTGCATGCCCACCGCTGCATCAACATCCGCTTTCCACGCCTCGGCAATTTGGCGCAGTGGGAATTCGAGAAGGACGGCCGCGCGGTCAACGTCCGGGTGCGGCCGACCTATGTCAGCAACAGCCAGTCGCTTCGCCTTGCCGCTGCGCTGGATGGTATCGGGCTGGCGTGGCTGCCCGCCGACCTTGTGCGGCCGATGGTCGACAGCGGTGCATTGCAGCAGGTGCTGGAGGACTGGTGCCCGAGCTTCCCCGGCTGCTACCTTTACTACCCCAGCCGCGCCCATCCCTCGACCGCCTTCACCGCACTGGTCGAGGCGCTGCGGCTGAAGGCCTGACGCGCCCGTATCCCGGCGGTTCTGTTGCATTGCGTTGTTTTCTGTCGGATAACGCCGGAAATGACCAAGTATGCGTATCAGATCGAAAATGCCGTCGCCCTTCGCGGGTCGATCTCGGTGGGGGAACTGTCGGAGCTTCTGGGCGTGTCCGACCAGACCATCCGGCGGGTGATCAAGCCCTTGGTCGACGAAGGCAAGGTCCGCAAGGTCCACGGCGCCATCGTCAGCGTCGAGCGCCCGGTCGATGCGCCGTTCCATGCGCGGATGCAGCTGATGCGGCCCGAGAAATCGGCCATCGCCACCCATGTCGCCGCGATGATCCAGGATGGCGAGGCGCTGGCCATCGACACCGGCTCGACGTCGGGCTTCATCGCGCAGGCCCTGCAGATCCGGCGCAACCTGATCGTGGTGACCAACTCGACCTTTGTGGCCTCGACCCTGTCTACCGTGCCGGGCAACAAGGTCTACATGGCCGGCAGCCAGTTGCGCGACCATGACGGCGCGGCTTTCGACCGGCAGGCTTTCCAGACCATCGAACGGATGCGGGTCGACCGCAGCATCCTGTCGGCCTCGGCCGTCGATCCGGTGCGCGGGTTCCTGGCCTATGAACAGTGTGAGGCCGATCTGGCCGAGGCGATGCAGGGCATAGCCCAGGAAACCATCATGGCCGTCGACCATTCGAAGTTCCTTGGCCCGCCCAAGCGGTCGTCGGCCTTCCAGCTGCCGTTGCCCGATGGGTCCGTGGTGGTGACGGACCGCGAACCCGGCGCGGAGTTCGTGAAAGTCCTGTCGGCCTATCGCCTGCGGATCGCCTGAGCAGGGAAACGAAAAGGCGCCGCCCGTCCGGGACGGCGCCTTTCCTGGCAAGACCGGTCAGGCCTTGATGCGTTCCATCTTCGGGTCGAACAGCGGGCTCAGCGTGACCTCGGCAGGAACCCGGATCGTCGCCACCTCAAGCTCGTATTTGCCCGACAGGACGTAATCCGCCGTCACCCCTTCGGGGTTACGGACATAGCCCATGCCGATCGCCTTGTTGATCGAATGGCCGAAGCCGCCCGAGCTGAGCCAGCCCACGCGCTTGCCGTCGCGGTAGATCGTCTCGCGCCCGCTCAGGATCACGTCGGGGGCGGTGGTGAAGGTGGCCATCAGTTTCTTGACGCCATTCGCGCGTTGCGCCGCCACCGCGTCGCGGCCCTTGAAGGGGATGTTCTTCTTCATCTTCACCGCCCAGCCGAGGCCTGCCTCGTCCGGCGTATGGTCGGGGCCGATGTCGGCAGCCCAGGCGCGATAGCCCTTTTCAAGCCGCATCGTCTCGATGGCGCGGTAGCCGGCGTTGCGGATGCCGAAGGGCGCGCCGGCCTCGAGCAGCGCGGCATGGACGGCGGTCGCATATTCGACCGGGAAGTGCAGTTCCCAGCCCAACTCGCCGACATAGGTCACGCGCATCGCCAGAACCGGGCAGCCGGCGATGCCGATGGTCTGCGCGGTGCCGAACGGGAAGGCGGCGTTCGACACGTCGGCGCGGGTCACGGCCTGCAGCACATCGCGCGCCTTCGGCCCCATCAGCGACAGGACGGCATTGCCCGAGGTGATGTCGAACAGCTGCGCGTTCGCGCCCGCCGGGATGTTCCGGGCGATCCAGTCGAAATCATGGGTGGCAAAGCCGGTGCCGGTGACGATGTAATATTCGTCGCGCGCCTTGCGCACCACGGTCAGGTCGGTCTCGATCCCGCCGCGGTCGTTCAGCATCTGGGTGTAGATCAGGCTGCCCACCGGCTTCGCCACGTCGTTGGTGGCGATCCAGGACAGGGCAGATTCGGCGTCCGGCCCCTTCAGCGCGAATTTGGCGAAGGAGGTCTGGTCGAAGATCACCACGCTTTCGCGGCAGGCCCGGTGTTCGCGGCCCACGGCAGCGTGCCAGTTCGGGCGCTGGAAGGTGTAGATGTCTTCCTGAACCTCGCCGGCCTTCACGTCGGCGAACCAGTTCGGCCGTTCCCAGCCCAGCTTTTCGCCAAAGACCGCGCCATCGGCCTTGAGCGTGTCATACAGTGGCGACTTGCGGCAGGGGCGGGCGGAATGATGTTCCTCGCTGGGCCAGGCCATGGTGTAGTGCTTGCCATAAGCCTCGTAGGTCCGCTTCCTGATCCAGTCGGTATCGAAATGCGGCCGGCCGAACCGGCGGATGTCGGCGGGCCAGAGGTCGAAGGGTGTCTCGCCCTTGGCCACCCATTCCGCCAGGCACATGCCCGCGCCGCCGCCCGAAGCGATGCCGAAGGCGTTGAACCCGGCGCCGACAAACAGGTTCCGCTGCTCGGGCGCCTCGCCCAGGATGAACATGCCGTCGGGGGTAAAGCTTTCCGGCCCGTTGATCATCTGCTTGATCCCGGCGGTTTCCATCGCCGGCACCCGGCCAAGCGCCAGTTCCATCAGCGGCGTGAAATGGTCGAAGTCATTGTCCAGCAGCGTGTAGTGGAAGCCCTGCGGCAGGCTGCCGTCGCGCCAGAGCTTCGGGTTGGGTTCATAGCCGCCCATCACCAGCCCGCCCACGTCTTCCTTCCAGTAGGTCAGCCGGTCGGGGTCGCGCAGGGTGGGCAGGGTGGGGGTCACGCCCTCGATCCGTTCGGTGACGATGTACTGGTGTTCTACCGGCACCAGCGGCACGTTGACGCCATGCGCGGCGCAGAAGGGCCGGGTCCACATGCCGGCGCAAACCACGACCTTTTCGCAGTCGATCCGGCCGCCCTCAACGATGACGCCCTTGATGACCCCGTCCCGGATGTCGACCGACAGGACCTTGGTATCCTCGAAGATCTTCGCGCCCGCCATCCGCGCGCCCTTGGCCAGCGAGAGCGTGATGTCGGACGGGTTCGCTTGACCGTCGGTCGGCAGGAAGGCCGCACCGACCACATCGCCGATATCCATCAGCGGCCACAGGTCCTGCGCCTCTTTCGGCGACAGAAGCTGCATGTCCAACCCGAAGCTGTGGGCAGTGGTCGCCTGCCGCTTCACCTCGGTCCAGCGTTCCTGGTTGCATGCCAGCCGCATGCCGCCGTTCATCTTCCAGCCGGTCGCCTGGCCGGTTTCGGCCTCAAGCTTGCGGTAAAGGTCGATCGAATAGCCCAGAAGCTGGGTGACGTTGGCGTTCGAGCGCAGCTGGCCGACCAAGCCGGCGGCGTGGAAGGTGGTGCCCGAAGTCAGCTTCTTGCGTTCCAGCAGCACCACTTCGACGCCCATCTTGGCCAGATGGTAGGCGGTCGAGCAGCCGACGATGCCGCCGCCGATGATGACGACCTTGGAGGAGGAGGGGAGTGAAGACATGTCCAGTCCTTACAGGGTTTGAAATTCTTGATAAGCGGCCCGGAAGGCCGCCAGATTGTCGGCGGTGTAGGTGCCGTAGTCGAAGTCGATGGAGGAGGTGATCTCGCTCACCATGCTCCACAGCGTCTCGCGCAGGAGCGAGGCGCATTTCATCGCGGAGTATCGCCGCCAGAGATCGTCCTGCAGGGGGCGGTCGTAGTAGGCTTCCAGAAGCACCCGCTCTTCCGCCGGCGAGAAGCCGTTGTTCGAGGCGATCCCGCCCAGGTCGAACAGCGGGTTGCCGAAACCTGCATATTCCCAGTCGATCAGCCACATGCCGCCGTCGCCGATCAGGATGTTGCCGGGCAGGAGATCATTGTGGCAGACGACAAGTTCGGTGGGTCCGATGGCGCGGTCCAGCACGTCGGCCTTGGCCATCAGGTCGGCCAGTTTCGGCACATGGGCCGAGGCGCGGGCCGTCAGCAGGCGGGCATAGTCCTGCAGGATATGCGCCACCGAAAAGCACAGGACCGGGCCTTCGACCGCGCGCGTGACGTCATGGTGCACGCGCCGCACCAGTCCGGCCAGCGCCGGCACCATGCCGGGATCGTGGCGGTCTTCGGCAACCAAGGGGCGCGCACGGACGAAGTCGAGCACCAAGAGCCCCGGCTCGGCATGGCGGACCGCCGGGCCGACGCCCGCGCGTTCGGCCGCGCGGGTGATCGCCAGTTCGTTCCAGCGCAGCACGCCGTGTTCAAGGATGTCGGCGCCGAAGCGGACGACGAAGCCCTGCCCCTGATCCTCGACCAGGACATTGTGGTTGGTCTTGCCAC
Source organism: Paracoccaceae bacterium (assembly GCA_046348855.1). Taxonomy (GTDB): domain Bacteria; phylum Pseudomonadota; class Alphaproteobacteria; order Rhodobacterales; family Rhodobacteraceae; genus TMP-24. The sequence goes on from JAXMDK010000010.1 coordinate 11,558, forward strand.
CGCCCAGAAACTCGACCCGGCCCGGTGCCTTGAAGCAGGGCAGCGTCCGCGCGGCGGCAAGCAGGCGTTCGACAGTTCCCGACATGGGTTCAGACATGGGGGGTCTCCATACCCGATTTCTTTGCGACGGCCGCGGTGATCACCCGGTCGCTCATGATCGCGATGAAGGCCACGGCCAGGCCGGCAACCACGCCCTTGCCGGCATTGGCCTTGGTCAGCGCGATATAGACTTCTTGCCCAAGATCGCGCGTCCCGACCAGTGCCGTGATGACCAGCATCGACAGGGCCAGCATGATCGTCTGGTTCAGCCCCAGAAGGATCGAGGGCATGGCGAGCGGCAGCTTGACCTTCCACACCAGCTGGCGCGGGGTGCAGCCCGACACGATCCCGGCCTCGACCATCTGGCTGTCGACGCCGCGGATGCCCACCGCGGCATAGCGGATGGCGGGGACGACGGCATACATCACCACCGCGATCATCGCCGAGAAGTCGCCGACCTTGAACAGCATCACCACCGGGATCAGGTAGACGAAGGTCGGCAGGGTCTGCAGCGTGTCGATCACCACGGTCATCACGGTATTGGCCTTTTCGCTCTGCCCGGCAAGGATGCCCAGCGGCACGCCGATCAGCATGGCGATCACCACCGAGACGCCGCAGAGATAGATCGTGACCATCGCCTGCGGCCACAGCCCGGCCGAGATGATGAAGGCGGTGAACGCAAAGCCCATCAGCCCCAGCCGCCAGCCGCCGATCCGCCCGGCGATGGCCGCCGACAGGACCAGCCCCAGGCCCAGGGAATGCCGAGGAGGAAGGTCTTGACCGGCACCAGCAGCCAGGTCAGCACCGCGACCTTCACCGCCTCGATCTGGTCATAGAGGTTGAGGTTGATCCACGACACGACCGCGCTCCAGAAATGGCCGGTCGACAGTTGCAGTTCGGGCGGAAAGACGGCCAGCGCGGGCACGGCGCGGGCGAGCGGATAGCTGGCCACCACCAAGGCCAGCCAGGCCAGGATCAGGCCGTGGCGGCGGAACCACGGCGCCTCGCTCGCCTCGGCTGGGCCCCGCGCGGCGAAGGCCTGGCTCAGCTTGTCCAGCGCGATGGCAAGGATCACGATCCCGAAGCCGGCCTCGACCCCGCGGCCCACGTCCAGCTTGCGCAAGGCGGTCAGCACGTCATAGCCCAGCCCGCCCGCTCCGATCATCGAGGCGATGATCACCATGTTCAGCGTCAGCATGATGACCTGGTTGACCCCAACCATCAGCATCTTCCGCGCCGCCGGAAGCTGGACCTTCCACAGAAGCTGGCGCGGCGTGCAGCCCGACATCCGCCCGGCCTCGACGGTTTCTGCCGGAACCGATTGCAGGCCGATCGTGGTGATCCGCACCATCGGCGGCATGGCGTAGATCATCGTCGCCACCAGCGCCGACATCGGCCCGAAGCCGAACAGGAACAGGATCGGCACCAGATAGGCAAAGACCGGGACCGTCTGCATCAGGTCGAGGAACGGCCGCAGCGCCAGTTCGACCCAGCGCAGCTTGAAGGCAGCGATACCCAGGGCGATCCCCCCGGCCACCCCAAGCGGTACGGCGATCACCACCGACACCAGCGTGACCATCGCCGACTGCCACAGGCCGAACAGCAACAGGTAGGCGAAGCTCGCCACCACCAGCGTCGCCAGCCGGCGCCCGCCCAGTTGCCAGGCCAGCAGCCCGAAGCCGAGGATGATCGGCAGCCAGGCCAGCGGCGGCAGGATCGGAATGGCGGTCTGACCCTCGCCCCAGGCAAAGCCGTCGACGATCAGGTTGCGCAGGACGCCATAAGGCGCTTCGACTAGGGCGGACAGCAGCCGGGTGAAATCCCGGAACTGGAACGGCCCGAAGGTCGCATCCTCCAGCAGCCACTTCAGCGCCGCCGAAATCGACCGGTCGAGGTTGGCCTGCATCGCCTGCGGATATTTCAGCAGCCAGGTCCAGCCCGTCGCCTGCGCGATCCCTTTCGACGACAGCGACAGGGCGAAGGTGACGATACCGAGGCCGATCCAGTAGGCCGCATTGCCGATCCGTCGCGGGGTCATTGCGGCAGCTTCCGGCCGATCAGGATGTCGACGATGATGCGGGCGTCGACCTCTCCCAGCGGGCGGCCGTCGGCGTCGACCACGCGGAACGGTTTGCCGGCCGCCTCGATCTGGTCGGCGACGTCGGCCACCAGTGCGGTCGCCGGCAGGTCGCCGGCGAAATCCGTCGCCGTCAGGGGGCGGGCCACGGTCTTCAGCCGCACCACCTTGGCGCGCGGGATATGGCGGGTGAATTCGGCCACGTAGTCGGTTGCCGGGTGCAGCACCAGTTCCTCGGGCGTTGCGGTCTGGACGATGGCGCCGTCGCGCATCACCGCGATGTGGTCGGCCAGGCGGATCGCCTCGTCGAAGTCGTGGGTGATGAAGACGATGGTCTTCTGCAGGCGGGCCTGCAGCCGCAGGAGCTCGTCCTGCATCTCGCGCCGGATCAGCGGATCGAGCGCCGAAAAGGGCTCGTCCAGGAACCACAGGTCGGGTTCCACCACCAGCGACCGGGCAATGCCGACCCGTTGCTGCTGGCCGCCCGAAAGCTGGTGGGGATAGCGGTTCTCGCGCCCGTTCAGTCCGACCAGATCGATGACCTGGCGGGCGCGCTCGAGCCGGGTCTTGCGGTCGACGCCCTGCACTTCCAGCGGGAAGGCGGCGTTTTCCAGCACGGTCAGGTGGGGCAGCAGGGCGAAATGCTGGAAGACCATGCCCATCTTGTGACGGCGCAGGTCGATCAGTTCCTGATCGGACATCTTCAGCAGGTCGCGCCCTTCAAAGCGGATTTCCCCCGCCGTCGATTCGACCAGCCGCGACAGGCAGCGGACCAAGGTCGACTTGCCCGATCCCGACAGGCCCATGATCACGAAGATCTCGCCCTTGCGGACCGTGACGTCGGCCTGGCGCACCGCCGAGACGATATTGGCATCGCGCAGGGCCTGGGGCGTCGGCGCGCCGCCGTGGCGTTTCAGGTATGTGTCGGAATTGGCGCCGTAAAGCTTCCACACATTCCGACATTCGAGCACGATCGGACGTTCCATCTGGACCAGACTTTTCAGGGGGAAGGTGGAAATCGCGGCCCCGGTCGCGCCGGGGCCGCGGGCGGGATCACTTGAGCCAGGCCTGCCAGGTGGCTTCGTTGGCCTTCATCCAGTCGGCCACGACCGACGGAATGTCCTTGCCTTCGACATCGACGGCATAGTCCATCTGGCCCATGTCCTGGTTCGACATCTGGTAGTTGCGGATGATCTTGGCCGCACCCGGCCATTTCTTTTCCAGCCCGGCCCAGCCGGCCTTCCAGATCGGCCCCTGCGGCTTGCCGCAGTCATAGGCCGAATCCTTGTTCTCGCCCCAGGCCGGATCGGAATAGCAGGCCGGGTCATAGGGCGGGAATTCGACGAACTTGCCCTTGTATTTGGCCGGCGCCCAATGCGGCTGGTAGATCCACAGGAGGATCGGATCCTTGCGTTCGTAGGCCGCCTGCAACTCCGCGAACAGCGCCGCGTCGGTGCCGGCGTGCACGACCTCGAACGGCAGGTTCAGGGCCTGGATGCGTTCCTCGTCATAGCCGCCCCAGGTCACCGGCCCGCCAAGGTAGCGTCCGTTCGGCGCGGTTTCGGGGGTGGAGAAGGCGTCGGCGCAGTTCAGGAGCGCGTGCCAGTCGGGCAGGCCGGGGCAGCGTTCCTCCATGTAGTCGGGGTACCACCATTCCTCGCGGGCAACCATTCCGGTCTCGCCGAAATTCACGACGTTGCCGGTTGCGGTGGCTTCGTCCAGCGCGTCCTTGCCGGTCGTCGCCCAGATTTCCATCGCCAGGTCGAGATCGCCGGTCTTCAGCCCGGCGAACTGCGCCAGATAGTCGGCCTGGACCAGCTCGGTGTTGTAGCCGGCCTTCTTCAGCACCTCGGACATGACGGTTGCGCTGATCACGTCGCCGGACCAGTCATGGGTGGTGATCTTGATCGGGTCCTGGCTTTCCACCTCAGCCAGGGCCGTGCCGGCCGAAACGGCCTGCGACAGCACCAGCGCCACCGAAGCAAGCAGCGTCTTCTTCATCGTTCACTCCCTGATTTTGATTCTTGCGGCGCCCGGTGATTCCCCCGATGCGATGACCAGAAGGTAACAGCACTTCAACATATAGCAACACATTTCCAACATAAATGAACGTTATTGAAAATAAGTTGTGGCATTATGTGCGTTTGGGCGATAGCCTTGGATCGCGCCCCATGAAGAGTCCCGCGATGAACGATCTCGACTTCACCTCGAACCACCGGCAGGCCGAGATCCTCGACGCACTGCGCCGGGCCGGGGGGACGGCGCGCACGCAAAGCCTGGCCAGCGCGCTGGACGTGTCGGACGAGACGATCCGCCGGAACCTGCGCCGGCTGGCCGAAGGCGGCCTGGTCGAAAAGCTGCATGGCGGCGCCCGGCTGGTCGAACGCGCCATCGAGGCCGACCTGAACACCCGCCTGCAGGAACAGGCCGAACCAAAGCGCCGCATCGCCGAAGAAGTGTCGCGGCTGGTCGAGGACGGGACGTCGCTGTTTCTCGACGTGGGGTCCACCACCAACCTGATCGCCGACGCGCTGCAGGGGCACAGCGGGCTCAGCATCGCCACCAACTCGGTCGCGGTGGCCTTCAAGCTGGCCATGCGCAACGGCAACCGCGTCTTCTTTGCCGGCGGCGAGCTGCGTCCGAATGATGGCGGCAGCTTCGGACCCGAGGCCCTGGGGTTCCTGCAGAACTTCCGCCTTGACCTTGCGGTCATCTCGACCTCGGGGGTCTGCCCCCGGCGCGGCTTCCTGTTTTCGGACCTGTCCGAGGCGCAACTGGCCCGGACAATGCTGCAGAACGCCGCGCGCCGGGTGGTGGCCGCGGACGCTCGGAAATTTCACCGGACGGCGCCGATCGCGCTGGGCGATCCGCAGCAGATCGACGTCCTGGTTTGTGACGAAGAGCCGCCCGAGGAAATCCGGGCGGCGGCAAAAGGCTGGGGCACGGTGATCCGCGTCGCCCGGCCATTTCCCTGAACGCAGGCAAGGAGCCGCGCATGAGCGACCAGATCGACCAGATGTTGGCCAGGGCCATCGAGGTGACGGTGCAGGCCAGCGCCATTCCGATGACGCATTTCCGCAAGCCGCTGGAGCTGGTGGCCAAGGCTGACGAAACCCCGGTCACCATCGCCGACCGCGACACCGAGACCTTCATCCGCCGGAAGCTGGCCGAAGCCTTCCCCGAGGATGGCCTCTTCGGCGAGGAATTCGGCGTGGCCGAGGGCCGCAGCGGGGCGCTGTGGATCATTGACCCGATCGACGGCACCCGGTCCTTCATTACCGGCAACCCGCTGTTCGGGATGCTTCTGGGCCGGGTGGTGGCCGGGGTGCCGGAAGTCGGCGTGGTGCGGATGCCGGCTCTGGGCGAAACCTTCGCCGGCGCGCGGGGCAGGGGCGCATGGCTGAATGGCGCGCCGATCCGGGTGCGCGCGACCAAAACGCTGGCCGAAGCGATGCTATATGTCAACGAGGCCGAAAAGATCGAGGCGGCGGACCCCGCGCGCTTCGCCCGGCTGTGCCGGGCGGGCCATACCCGCCGCATGGGTTACGACTGCTATCCGCATGCGCTGGTTGCGGCGGGGCAGATCGACGTGGTGGTCGATTGCGGGTTGCAGCCCTATGACTACCTGCCACTGATCGCGCTGGTCGAAGGGGCGGGCGGGGTGATCTGCGACTGGCAGGGGCGCGCGCTGACCCTGCAATCGGATGGCCGCGTCATCACCGCCGCCACGCCCGAGTTGCGCGACCAGATGATCGCGCTTCTTTCGGGGTAGGGCCCCTTACCCCTGGCGCACGGCGGCGACGTGGCCGGCAAAGGCCGGGTCCTCCATCAGCCCCCGGCAGCGGGCAAACCGCCCGTCGGAATAGGCGCGGAAGTCCGAGGCCGGGTTGCCGTCGGCCAGCTGGATCAGGCCCCAGAGCGTCCACAGAAGGTCGCACATCGCCTTGTAGATGACGACGCGGCCCCGTTCCGCCGGGGTCGGGTCGCGCCCGAAATAGCCGCGCAGCAACTCGGATTCCTGGCCTTCGTCCATCCCAGCCTCCACCGACAGGTCGCCCAGATCCCAGTGCGGGTCGTTCATGCCGGAGTATTCCCAGTCGACGATCCACATCCTGTCGCCGTCATCGAGGAAGTTCTCGCACAAAGGATCGCAGTGGCAGGGGGCCAGCGGCACCGGGTGGGCATCCAGCGCCGCGCCGATCGGGCCGGCGGCGGCGACCACCGCGTGATAGCCTTCGGGAAGCGTCACATCCTTCGTCGACAGGACGCGCAGGTATTCTTCGATCATCGCGAACAGTTCGAAGCGGAAGCGGAAGGTCTGGCCGGACCGGTGCAGTTTGGCCAGCGCCGCCCCCGCCCGGCCCGGGGCGCCCGTGCGGGCCTTGAACCCTTCGGGTGTCATCGTCTCGATGTCCGGTACCGCCCGCGTGACCATCGCCCCGGTCTTGTCATCGGCCCACAGGACTGCCGGTGCCACCCCCGCGCGTTCGGCGGCCCTGGCGTTGTGCACCTCGACCGCGCGGTCGATATAGCTTTCGGTGCCTTCGCCGGGGATGCGGACGATGACCGCCTGCCCTCGCGCCTCGACCCGGTAGACCAGGTTGGTCAGCCCGCCCAGCCGGGTGATCCGCGCCTCGGCCGGTGCGATCCCGCCGAAGCCCTGCACCTGCGCCAGGATCGCCAGCGCCTTTTCGACGTTTTCCGTCATCTTCCCCTCCCTCTCGCCGGCTCAGGCCTTCAGCGCCCGGTTGTCCGGGTCATGCAGCGGCCCGTCGACCCGTGTCACCGGGAAACGGTCGCCGAACACCTCGACCTCGAAGTCGCGGGCGGGCAGGTTCTCGGCATCGAGATAGCCGAAGATGATGGTCTTGCCGACCGTGTGGCCGAAGCCCGCAGAGGAGGCCAGCGACACCACCTTGCCCTGCCTCAGGATCGTCTCGCCCCCGTAAAGCGGCAGCTTGCGGTCGGTGACGAAGGTGCAGAGCCGGCGCTTCGGCCCCGCGTCCTTCTGCGCCTGAAGCGCGGTACGGCCGCGGAACTCGCCCTTGGTCTTCAGGTGCACGCGCCCGCCCAGTCCGGCCTCGAACGGCGTGTAGTCCGGCGAAATGTCGGTGGACCAGTAAAGATAGCCCTTTTCCAGCCGCAGGCTGTCGATGGCGCGATAACCCACATCGCGGATGCCATGCTCCGCCCCCGCCGCGCGCAGCGTGTCATAGACATGCAGGCCGAATTCGGTGGGCACATGCAGTTCCCACCCGAGTTCGCCGACAAAGCCGATCCGCACCGCTCGCACCGGCGCCGCCCCCACGGTGATGTTGCGCGCGGTGCCGAAGGGAAAGGCGGCGTTCGAGATGTCTTCCTCCACGACCTGCTCCAGCACCGCCCGGGCCTTTGGTCCGCAGATGTTCACCACCGCCCGCGCCGAGGTCATGTCGATCAGGTGGACGGAACCATCCTCGGGCATCTGGCGACGGATCCAGTCGGCGTCATGGGTGCCGAAGGCCGAACCGGTGACGATGTAGAAATGATCGCGCGACAGGCGGGTGATGGTCAGGTCGGCCTCGATCCCGCCCCGGTCGTTGCAGAGTTGGGTATAGATGACCGCGCCATCCGGCCTGTCCATGTTCGACACGCAGATCTTCTGCAACAGCGGGAGCGCGCCGGGGCCGATCAACTCCATCTTGGAAAAGCTGGTCTGGTCGATCAGCACCACGCCTTCGCGCACCGCCTTGTGTTCCTCGGCGGCATATTTGTGCCAGCCAGGTTCGAGGAAATCCAGCTGGTCCACTGCCGGCACGCCCTTCGGCGCGAACCACAAGGGTCGTTCCCAACCGTTGCGCGACCCATAGACCGCGCCGTTCTCCTTCAGCCTCTCATAGAGCGGCGACAGGCGCAGGTTGCGGGCGGTCTTATGTTCCTGCCCCGGATAGCGCATCTTGTAGTGATGCGCGTAATGTTCGACCGCGCGGGGATACATGAAGGCCCGGGTGCCGTGATGCGGGCCGAAGCGGCGGACGTCCAGGGGCCAGAGGTTCAGCGAGGGCTGGCCCTTGACGATCCATTCCGCGATCATCTCGCCCGCGCCGCCGCCCGCCGCGATGCCATAGAGAAAGCCGGTCGCCATCATCAGGTTCTTGAAGCCCGGCGCCCAGCCAAGGACGAAATCGCCGTCTGCCGAATAGGGGATCGGCCCGTTGATGACGGTGCGGATCCCGACCTCGTTGACGATCGGCGTGACCTTGCCCGCCAGTTCCGCCAAAGGCGCAAACCGTTCCATGTTGTCGGGCAGAAGCTGGCGGACGAAATCGCCGGGAATGCCCTTGTCGCCGAAGGGCAGGGTGCCTTCCTCGTAGCCGCCGATCACCAGCCGCCCGCCGGCGTCGGGCTTGTAATAGACCAGCCGCTCGGGGTCGCGCAGGGTGGGCAGGCCTTTGACCAGCTCGACGTCAGGCAAGGGTTCGGTGACGATATACTGATGTTCGACCGCGCAGGCGGGCACATGGATGCCGAGCTTCGCGCCCAGCTCCCGGCTCCACATTCCCGCCGCCAGTACCACGTTTTCCGCCTGCCAGATACCTTCGCTGGTGTGGATCTCGGTGATCCGGCCGTCCACCACGGTGAAATCCAGCACCTTCACCCCCTGCCGGATCTGCGCGCCATGCTTCCGCGCCCCGGCCGCCACCGCCTGGCACAGGCTTGCCGGGTCGACATGGCCGTCCGAGGGGATGAAGGCCGCGCCCTGCAAGCCGGTCACGTCGATGTAGGGGAACAGCGCCTTGGCCTCTTCGGCGGTGATGATGTTCATCTCCAGCTCGAAGCTGCGCGCCATGGTGGCCAGCCGCTTGGCCTCCAATAGCCGTTCCTTCGTTGCCGCCAGCCGCAGGCTGCCCACCTTCTTCCAGTCGAAGGCCATGCCGGTTTCGGCCTGCAACTGGTCATACATCGCGACCGAGCGTTTCAGCATCCGCGTGGTGTTGCGCGACGACCGCAACTGCCCGACCAGCCCCGCCGCATGCCAGGTGGCCCCTTCGGTCAGCGACGCCTTTTCCAGAAGAACGACGTCCTTCTCGCCGTTCTTCGCCAGGTGATAGGCGGTCGAGCAGCCGATGATGCCCCCGCCGATGATGAGATGCTTCGCCGCGAAGTGTGCCATGATCCGCCTTCCTGGAGACTCGGGTGGGCCTATAATCAACCAATAAGATCACAAATCAACAGTAATGATTATAAAATGTCATTACTTGTTGCTTTTGGCGAGCCATAATGGGACTCTGTCGGGGACCGCAGCGTGGCCTTGCGTGCGGTCGTTTGTGCATCGGATCCGGCTTCGGTGGCAATGTGCGGCTAAGTGGTCTGCCTGAAATGGTGCAACTGGACAGTTTCGGTGAGCCAGATTTCCGGGTATGCCGGATCGGCTAGGGCGATGACGGAACCGGCGCCACGGATGGCCCGGACCATGACCTCGCCCAGCGGCGCGGATTCCAGCCCGGGGACAAGACATGACCACACCTTCACCCATTGCCGAAACCGGCGACGACTGGCGGGCGCGTGTCGCGGGCCTTGCGCCCGAGGTCCGCGCCCGGCTGGCCCGGCGGGCCCGCAGCGCGCCGCTGTTCGCCCATGCCTATGCGTTCCACCTGAACTTCCGCTTCGGCGGCATGGCGCCGGCTGGCCTGCTCGACTGGGCGGCGGCCTGGGGGCTGCCGGGCGTCAAGATCCATGTCGAGGATGGCGAGGACCAGAGCCTGAACGCCATGTCGCCCGACCAGTTGGCCGCCTTTGGCGCCCGGGCGCGCGAACTGGGGCTCGAGGTCCATGTGGAAACTTCGTCGACCGAAGCGGCGGAACTGGCCTCGACCGCGGCGATTTCCCATGCGGTCGGCGCGACGTCGATGCGCTGCTATACGCGCTACGAAGGCCGGGTGTCGGAGATCATCGCCCGCGCCACGGCCGACCTGCGGGGCCTTGCGGCGCTCGATCCGCAGGGGCAGCTGGACTTCACCCTGGAACAGCACGAGGATCTGACCTCGGAAGAACTGGTGCGCATCGTCAAGGCGGTCGACAATCCGCGGCTGGGCCTGCTGTTCGACTTCGGCAACATGATCAACGCCGGCGAGACGCCGCTGGCGGCGCTGGCCCGCCAGGCGCCCTGGGTGCGGGAAGTGCATGTGAAGGATTGCGAGATCGTTGCCGACCGTGGCGGCTGGGGCCATCGCGCCTGCCTCAGCGACCGGGGCCACCTGCCGATGCGGGCGCTTCTGGTCGAACTGCTGCTTCTGGGCGAGGTCGCGCCGCAGGTCCGCGCCTTCGCGCTGGAGGAGGAGGAGGATTACTTCGCCCCGGCGCTGCGCTTTCCGGGCGAATCCGCCGATCCCACCATCCCGGCGCGGACGGCGAGCTTCACCGATCCCGGCAAGGGCGACCTTGCCGAGCGTCTGGCCCGCGAACGCGAGGCGGCCGAACGGCAGGTCACGGTGGTACGGGGGATGCTGGACGAGATTGCCCGCCAGGCCGAAGAAGGAGGATCGACCCATGAGTGATGAAACCGGCGCCATCTGCCCGCCCGAGGCGGCGCGCTTTGCCCATGCGATGGCCGACAAGGTGCGCCCGGTCATCCGCCGCTATTTCCGCACCCGACTCGACATCGACGCCAAGCAGGACGAAAGCCCGGTCACCATCGCCGACCGCGAGGCCGAGCGGCTGATGCGCGACATGATCGCTTCGGCCTTTCCCGACCATGGCATCCGGGGCGAGGAATTCGGCGTCCATCAGGGGGGCGCCGACTGGGTCTGGGTGCTCGATCCCATCGACGGGACGAAATCCTTCGTGTCGGGGTCGCTGGCTTTCGGCACCCAGATCGCGCTGGTTCATCGCGGCCGGCCGGTCCTGGGAATCATCGACCAGCCGATCACCGAAGAACGCTGGTGCGGGCAGGCCGGGGCGCCGACGCTGTTCAACGGCGCGGTGGCGCGGACCAGTGCGACCCGCGACCTGGGCCAGGCGATCATCTACACCTCGGCGGTCGATCTTTATGCGCCGCCCGAGCGCAGCCGCTATGCCGCGCTGGCCGCCGCCGCCCGGTTCAGCCGCAGTTCGCATGACTGCTATGCGGCGGGGCTGTTGGCGCTGGGCACCGTCGATCTGCTCCTGGAAGGCAACGTCTTCGACTATGACATCCTGCCGCAGGTGCCGATCATCGAAGGCGCGGGTGGCATCGTCACCGACTGGCAGGGCGCGCCGCTTGCGAACGGGTCGCGTTTCGATACGGTCCTGATGGCGGCCAACGCCGAACTGCACGCAGCGGCGCTGAAGGTTCTGCAAGCCCGCTGACCGGCCGGCGCCGCGAGGTGGGAACAGGGTGATGGCCAGGCAGAAGTCGGGGGCGCTTCTCACGCAGATACGGCTGGCGCGCGACGGCCGGGCGACGCTGCGCCGACAGCTGGAGGACCAGCTGCGCGGCGCCATTCTGTCCGGGCAGCTGGCCGGGGGCGCGCGCCTGCCCTCCAGCCGTGCGCTGGCCGGGGAGCTTGGCATTTCGCGCCCGACCATCGTTCAGGTCATCGACGGGCTTGTCGCCGAGGGGTTTCTGGAAACGCGCCAGGGTTCGGGCAGCTTTGTGGCGCGGTCGATCCCGGCCCACCTGCCGCAGGTGGCGCGCCGGGTGGAACCGGACGAGGCCAGCCCAGCCCGGCCGCCGAACCTGTCGGCGATGGGCGCGCGCTTCGCGGCGCTGGACATGGAGATCGGTGCGCAGGACGCTCGCCCGTTCCTGCCCAATGTTCCGGCCTATGACCGTTTCCCCTTTGCGCTGTGGCAGAAATGCGTGAACCGGCAGAGCCGCCAGCCCCATCGCAGCCGCATGTCCTATGGCGACCCGGCCGGTTTTCCGCCGTTGCGGCGGGCCATTGCCGAATATCTGGCGCTGCACCGGGGTGACGGCTGCGACCCCGAACAGATCGTGATAACGCCGGGGGGCCATGCCGCTTTCATGATCGCGGCGCTGGCGCTGACCGATCCCGGCGATGGAATCCTGTTCGAGGATCCGGGGCCGCTGGTCGCGCGCCAGCTGTTCGAATCCCTTGGCCGCCGTCTGGTCTTCGCCCCGGTCGACGGCGAGGGCATGGTCTTGCCAGCCACCGATGCGGCCGGGCCGAGGCTGGCCTTCACCATGCCGTCGCGCCAGCATCCCTTGGGGCGCACCCTGTCGCTGGCCCGACGCATCGCGCTTCTGGACTGGGCGCAACGCAACGACGCCTGGATCATCGAGGATGATTACGACAGCGAGTTCCGCTATACCGGCCGGCCGCTGCCCTCGGTGCGCAGCATCGACCGCTTCGGACGGGTCATCTATGTCGGCACCTTCAGCAAGGCGCTGTTCCCGGCCCTGCGGGTGGGATATTTCGTGCTGCCGCCGGCGCTCGTGGGGGCATTCCGCAATGCGGTGGCGCTGACGTTCCGCAGCCCGCCGATGGCGACGCAGATGGCGCTGGCCGAGTTCATCGCCGAAGGCCATTTCGCCACCCACCTGCGGCGGATGCGCGATCTTTACGCCGCGCGCCGCCAGGACTTCCTTGACGAAGCCGCCCGTGCCGGCGCGGGGCTGTTCGCGGTTGAACGGCCCGACAGCGGCATGAATGCGCTGGCCTGGCTTCCCCGGGGCCTGGACGACCGCGCGGTGGCGCGGGCGGCTTGTGCGGCGGGGTGCATGGCTACCCGCTTAGCGACTATTCAGTGCGGCCGGAGGTGGGGTCAGCGCTGATCCTGGGGTTTGCCGGGTGCAGCAGCACCAGCTTGGCCCCGGTCTGGCGGCGCTGGCGCGGATCGTCGCAGGCCACGCCAGCCGCTGACCGGGTGCTCAGGCGCGGCCGCGCGCGTCGAGGATGGAGCGGGCCAGCAACTCGGCCACGCGCACCGGCCGGTCGCGCGGATAGATGATCTCGAACCCGTCGTTGAAGGTAGCGCGATCGACAGCCAGCGCCCGCAACTTGCCGGCGGCGACCGAATCGGCGGCGTAGTGGTCGGGCAGAAAGCCGATGTAGGCGCCGGAGGCCAGCAGCAGCAGCGTCCCCTCCATATGCGCCGAGATGGCCCGCCAGTTGAAATCTATGCCCTGGATCGGCGCCTGCGCCATGTAGGACCGGCCGGCGAAATTCTGTCGGGCCAGCAGTTCGTCGGTCAGCTCGGCTTCGGGCATGTCGAACAGCGGATGGCCCCGGCCGCAATAGAGGTTCTGGCGTTCCTGAAAGACCTCGATGGCCACCATCCGGCCAAGCTGGCGCTGGGCGGGCATCAGGACCACCTGATAGCGGCCGTTCAGGATGCCTTGCGACAGGGTCTGCGGCGCGGTGATGTCGATGTTCAGCCGCACCCGTGGCGCGCGCCGCGAGAAGTCTGCGATTGCCCGGTCGAGGTTCAGCAGGCGGTTCGAGGCCATCGCGTCGACGGTGCCGAAGGTCAGATCGCCGGTCAGTTCGCCCTGGGCGTCGTTGACCGCGCTCTGGAACCGTTCGATCGAGCCGAAGAGGTCGAGCATCGCCGAATGAACCTGGCGACCCTCCTCGGTCAGGAGGAACCCACCGCGCCCCCGGTCGCAAAGCCGCACGCCCAGCCGATCCTCAAGGTGGCGCATGTGGGCGGAAATCGTGGCCTGGGTCATGCCGAGACTGGTCTGCGCGGCCGAAAAGCCGTTGGCGTGGACGATTTCGGCAAAGACCCGAAGCAGCCGCAGGTCGATGTCGGCAAGCCGGGCGCGACCGGCGGTGGCTGACGAGGAGGTGCTGTTCATTCATAGATAGTCACACAAGTAAACATAGAAACATAGATATTCTTTGAAGCAGCAGCGCGTGGTTCCATGTCCCATCTGGCTTGGGGGTGGAGCATGTCAAAAGGTAGCTATGAACACGGGCGTCTGAACTTGCCGTTTGTCGGCATTTGCACGTTCGGCAAAAGCCCGTATCAGCCCGATTGGGATGCGATCGACGCCGATGTCGCGGTCCTGGGCGCGCCTTTCGACTTCGGCACCCAGTGGCGGGCCGGCGCCCGGTTCGGGCCGCGCGGCATCCGCGAGGCCTCGACGCTGTTCTCCTTCGGGCATGGCGGCGCCTATGACCACGAGGATGACGTCACCTATCTGCCTGCCGACAAGGTGCGGATCGTCGATCTGGGCGATGCCGACATCGTCCATACCGACACCGAGAAAAGCCATGCCAACATCGAATATGGCGTGCGCAAGATCCTGAAGGCCGGGGCCTTGCCGGTGGTGCTGGGGGGCGATCATTCGATCAACATTCCCTGCGTCAACGCCTTCGACGAAGACTGCGCCAAGAACGGTCCGATCCATATCGTCCAGATCGACGCGCATCTCGATTTCGTAGATGTGCGCCACGGCGTGCGCTACGGCCATGGCAACCCGATGCGGCGCGCATCGGAAAAATCCTGGGTCTCCGGCCTGTCGCAGTTCGGCATCCGCAACGTGTCGTCGACTGCCCGTGAAGGTTACGAGGCGGCGCGGGCGGCGGGATCGGACATCCTGTCGGTCCGCCAGATCCGGGCGCTGGGCGTCGAGGCGACGCTGGCCCGAATTCCGGCCGGTTCGCGCTACTACGTCACCATCGACATCGACGGCTTCGATCCTTCGATCGCGCCGGGCACCGGGACGCCGTCGCATGGCGGCTTCATCTACTATGAGGTGCTGGAACTGCTGGCCGGGCTGGCCAAGCGCGGGACCGTGGTTGGCATCGACCTAGTGGAAGTGGCGCCCGACTACGACCATTCCGGCTGCACCTCGATCCTTGCGGCGCAGGTCCTGATGAACCTGATCGGCCGCGTCATGCATGCGCGCGGGGCCTGAGCGGTGGGGCGCGTCAGCTACGACTTTTCGGGTGAAAAGGTGCTGGTCACCGGCGCAAGCCGCGGCATCGGCTTTGCCGTCGCCAAAGGGTTCGCGCTGGCCGGGGCCGAGGTGACGATCCTGTCGTCGGGTAACGGCATCCACGCCGCGGCCGACGAGATCGCCGCCGTTGCCGGCCGGTCCTGCCGGGCGCTGGAATGCGACATCACCTCAAGCGCCTCGGTCAAGGCGGCGCTGGCGGGGCTGGGGCGGATCGACGTGCTGGTCAACAATGCCGGGCTGGAACGGATCACGCCGCTGACCGACCCCGACGATGCGGTCGAGGAGACGTTCCGCCGGATCACCGACATCAACGTGAATGGCACTTTCTACGTCACCCGTCATGCCGTGCCGAAGATGGCCGAAGGCGGACGGATCATCGTCACCGCCTCGATCTGGAGCCGCGTGGCGGTGCCCGAGTTTGCGGCCTACATCGGCTCGAAGCACGCCAATCTTGGCTTTGCCCGGACGATGGCCAGGGAACTGGCCCCGCGCGGCATCCGCGTCAACGCGGTCTGCCCCGGTTGGGTCAGGACCGAAGCGGCGATGCTGTCGCTGAAGAACATGTCGCTGCGGACCGGGCGCAGCGAGGATGACCTTTTGGCCGAGATCGTCGGCGCGCAGGTCCTGCCGGGGCTGCTGGAGCCCGACGATTTGGCCGCGCCTTATCTGTGGCTGGCTTCCGAGGGCGGGCGCGACATGACCGGGCAGGCGCTGATGCTCGACCGCGGCGAGGTGATGGCATGAGCCGCGTCCTGATCACCGGCGCTTACCGCGGCATCGGCGCGGCCTGTGCCTTGGCCTATGCCCGTGCCGGCGCGCGGGTCGCGCTGGCCGACATCCGCCTGCCGGAAGAAACCGCTAAAGCCGCCCGCGCGGCGGGGGCCGAGGTGCTGAGCCTTGCCTGCGACGTCTCTGACGCGAGCGCGGTGGCGGCGATGGCGCGGGCGGTCAGGGATGCATTTGGTGGGCTCGATGTGCTGGTTCATTGCGCCGGCGTCATCCACGAAGCGCCACTTCTGGAAACCCCCATCGCCGATTTCGACCGGGTGATCGCCATCAACCTGCGCGGCAGCTTCCTGGTCGGTCAGGCGGCGATCGGCCTGATGGAGGGCACGGCAGAGGCCCCGGCCCGCGCCATCCTGATCGCGTCGGACATGGCGCACTACGGGCGCGAGACCTTTTCGCCCTATGTCGCCTCGAAACATGGCGTCCTTGGTCTGGTGCGCAGCTGGGCGAAGGAATTCGCGCCGCGCATCCTGGTCAACGCCATCTGCCCCGGCCCGATCGACACCGAGATGCTGGGTGCGGCGAACATGAGCGCCGAATGGCGGGCGCGGGAACTGGCGATCCCGCTGGCCCGCTTCGGCCGGCCCGACGAGATCGGCGAACTGGCCCTGTTCCTCGGTGGCGACGGCGGGCGCTATTTCACCGGGCAGGGCATCGGCATCAACGGTGGGAGCGTCATGCCATGATCCTGAATCCGATCCCCTGGCCGAACGGCGCGAAATGCGCGGCCTGCGTGACCTTCGACATGGACGCCGACAGCCTTGTCCACATCGCCCATCCGACCGACGGCCACAGCCGGGTTTCGACGATTTCCATGCTGCAATACGGGCCGCAGGTGGCGATCCCGCGCATCGTCGAAAGCTATCGCCAGCTGGGCATCCGCCAGACCTTCTTCATCCCGGCCTGGTGCATCGAAACCTACCCGCAAGCGGTCGAGGCGATCCTGAAGGGCGGGCACGAGATCGCTCATCATGGCTTCCTGCACGAACATCCGCGCGAACTGGCCGATGACGAGGAAGCCCATTGGCTGGATCGCGGCATCGAGGTGATCGTCAAGGCCACCGGCCAGCGGCCGCGCGGCTGGCGCGCGCCGCTTTACAACTTTTCGCACCGGTCCGCCGACCTTCTGGCCGAACGCGGCTTTGCCTATGACGCCTCGCTGATGGGTGACGACCAGCCCTATCTGCTGGATTGCGCCAAGGGGCGGCTGGTGGAACTGCCGTCGCACTGGGGCATGGACGACTGGCCGCAATATGTCCAGTCGATGGATCTGGACTACATGATGCCGATCCGCGCGCCGGAGCAGGGGTTCCTGCCCTTCGCGCAGGAGTTCGAGGCCGTCCGGCGGCATGGCGGGCTGTGGGTGCCGGTCGTCCATCCCTTCGCCACCGGCCGGCTGGCGCGGTGGGAGGTGGTGCACCGTTTCCTGGAACAGGCGGCTTCGCGCGGCGACGTCTGGTTCGCGCCGATGGAGGAGATCGCCGCCCATGTCCGCAAGGTCGTCGAGACCGGGGCCTGGCAGCCTCGCATCGACCATCTGCCCTATTACGCCGCGCCGGTCCGCGTGACCTGACCGGGACAACGACAAAAAGACTGCCCAAGTCACTGCCCAACAAGCTGGAGGAACGCCGATGAAGACCCCGCTTTTCGCCTTGGCCGCCGCCCTGTCCCTTTGGGCCTTGCCCGGGCTGGCCGAACCCTTGCGGCTCGCCCATTCGACCTGGGTGGGCTATGGTCCCTTCTACATCGCCCGCGACAAGGGCTTCTTCGCCGACGAGGGCGTGGATATCCAACTGTCGATCATCGAACAGACGCCGATGAAGATGGGCGCCTTCGACGCCGGCCAGATCGACCTTGTCGCCTCGACAGCCGACGAATTCCCGACCTACATGCGCGACAACTATCCGATCAAGTACATCCTGGCGGTCGATGCGTCGAACGGCGGCGACGGGATCGTGTCGAAGAAGGACATCGCCGACGTGGCCGGGCTGAAGGGCAAGACCGTGGCCTTCGAGGAAGGCTCGGTGTCGCAGTTCTTCCTGAACGCGCTGCTGATGAAGGCCGGCATCTCGCAGGCCGACATCCAGCCGATCAACATGACCGCCGCTGATGCCGGCGTGGCCTTCGCCGCCGGCCGGGTGGATGCGGCGGTGACCTGGGAGCCGAACCTGAGCCTGGGCGCCAAGGCGCCGGACGGCAAGATCCTTGTCACATCGAAGGACGAACCGGGACTGATCGTCGATGTCGTGGCGGTCAGCGACGAGACGCTTAAGAAGCGTCCGAAGGAAATCGCCGGTTTCGTGCGCGCCTGGCAGAAGGCGCTCGACTACCTCGCTGTCAACCCTGAAGACGGCTATGCGATCATGGCCAAGGGCGTCGGCGGCTGGCTCCAGAACCCCGACGACTTCAAGGCAGCGGCCAGCGGCATCGAATACCTGTCGCTCGACAAGAACCGCACGATGTTCGGCACCGAGGCCGCGCCCGGTTCGCTGGCCCAGACCACCGACAACGCCATCAAGATCTGGGGCGGACTCGGCAAGATCAAGGCGAACGGGCTGAGCGCGCAGACCATCCTTGACCGCCAGTTCCTGAACTGAACCCGAGCAACAGGAGAATGACGATGGCAACCGCACGTCTTGCGGATCGGCTTTTCACGCCCAAGAAAGCCATTCCGCGCAAAGTCGAATGGGGGGTGAACTGGCTGATCCCGCTGGCGATCCTCCTGGGCTGGACGCTGCTCGGTCAGCTGGGCCTGGTGCGCGAGGATTTCCTGCCCTCGCCCGTCGCGGTCGCCCGCCGCTTCGTCCAGGTGGCAGCCGACGGCACCCTGCTGAAGCACACGCTGGTCAGCCTGAACGTGATCATCTGGGGCTTCGTGCTGTCGTCGCTGGTCGCGGTGCCGCTGGGTGTGCTGATGGGGTCGTTCCGCATCGTCGCCGCCGCGGTCGAGCCGGTCGTGAACTTCATGCGCTACCTGCCGGTGACCTCGATGATCCCGCTGCTGATCCTGTGGATCGGCATCGGCATCGAACAGAAGATCGCGGTGATCTTCCTTGGCACCTTCTTCCAGCAACTCGTCATGTTTGCCGACGTGTCGCGCCAGGTGCCCGAGGATCTTTACAACGTTTCCTACACGCTGGGCGCAACCCGCGGGCAGGTGATCCGCCGGGTGATGCTGCCGGCGACGTTGCCCGGCGTGATGGACACGCTCAGGGTGACGATGGGCTGGGCCTGGACCTACCTCGTGGTGGCGGAACTCGTCGCCGCCGACGCCGGGCTTGGCTACATGTCCCTGCAGGGGATGCGCGGCTTCGACAGTGCGACGATCTTCGTCGCCATCTTCGTGATCGGCTTCCTCGGGCTCATCACCGACCTGCTGTTCAAGATCCTCAAGGACTGGGCGCTGCCCTGGACCCACATTCGCTGACGGAGACATCATGGGACAAGTGCAAATCCAGAACGTGTCGCTGAAGTTCCGCACCCGCCGGGCAGGCGAAGTGACGGCGCTGGCGACGCTGAACCTGACCATTCCGGAAAAGCAGTTCGCGGTGGTCGTCGGCCCGTCGGGCTGCGGCAAGTCGAGCCTTCTCGACCTGGTGGCGGGGCTGAAGGCGCCGACCACCGGCCGGGCGCTGGTCGACGGCAAGGTCATCGACAAGCCCGGCCCCGACCGGGGCATGGTGCCGCAAAGCTACACGCTGTTTCCCTGGCTGACGGTGCAGAAGAACGTCGAGTTCGGCCTGTCGCTGAAGCCCGGAACCGCGCGCGAACGCACCGAGATTGCCCGGCACTATGTGAACGCCGTCGGCCTGTCGGGTTTCGCCGACGCCTATCCGACCCAGCTTTCCGGCGGCATGAAGCAGCGCGTCGCCATCGCCCGGGCGCTGGCGGTGAACCCGGAGGTCCTGCTGATGGACGAGCCCTTCGGTGCCCTGGACAGCCAGACCCGCGCCGTCATGCAGGAGCTGCTGGTCGGCATCTGGGAAAAGGAGCAGAAGACCGTCCTGTTCATCACCCACGACATCGACGAGGCACTGTTCCTGGGCGACGTCGTGCATGTCATGTCGGCACGGCCGGGCCAGATCATCGACACGATCGACGTGGGTTTCGCCCGCCCCCGCCACTACGACATCGTGACCAGCCCCGAATTCGTCGAGCTGAAGAAACGGATCATGTCGAACCTCCACCACGAGGTCGACAAATCGATGATGCTGCACTGAGGAGGCCGGAATGGACGAGTATGACTACATCATCGTCGGCGCAGGTTCGGCCGGTTGCGTGCTGGCCAACCGGCTGAGCGAGGACCCGACCTGCAAGGTGCTCGTCCTGGAATATGGCGGCAGCGACAAGTCGATCTTCATCCAGATGCCGACGGCGCTGTCGATCCCGATGAACGGGACAAAGTACAACTGGAAGTACATGACGGCGCCCGAACCGGGACTGGACGGCCGGCAGGTCCATTGCCCGCGCGGCAAGGTGCTGGGCGGGTCGTCCTCGATCAACGGGCTGGTCTACATGCGCGGCCATGCGCGGGATTTCGACGAATGGGAAGAGCTTGGGGCGCGGGGTTGGGGCTATGCCAACTGCCTGCCCTATTTCCAGCGCGCCGAAAGCTGGAAAGGCGGCAGCGACGCCTATCGCGGCGCCGGCGGCCCGCTGGCGACGAACGCCGGCAACGAGATGGAGAACCCGCTCTACCGGGCCTTCGTCGAGGCCGGGCGCGAGGCCGGCTATGTCACCACCGACGATCCCAACGGCCATCTGCAAGAGGGTTTCGGCCCGATGCACATGACGGTGAAGGACGGCGTGCGCTGGTCGACCGCCAATGCCTATCTGAAGCCCGCCATGTCGCGGCCGAACCTGACCGTCGTCACCCACGCGCTGACCCGGCGGGTCATCCTGGAAGGCAGGCGCGCGGTCGGTGTCGAATACGACCTGGGCAGCGCGCGCCACGTCGCCCGCGCGCGGCGCGAGGTTCTGATCGCGTCCGGGCCCATCGGTTCGCCGCATCTGCTGCAAAGGTCCGGCATCGGCCCGGCCGAAGTGCTGCGCAAGGCGGGGGTCGACGTCCTGCATGACCTGCCCGGCGTCGGCGAGAACCTGCAGGACCATTCCGAGGTCTACATCCAGTATGCCTGCAAGCAGCCGATCACGCTGAACGGCAAGATGGGCCTGTGGAGCCGCTTCCTGATCGGCGCCGAATGGATCTTGTTCAAGCGCGGCCTGTCGGTGACCAACCATTTCGAAAGCGGCGGGTTCATCCGGTCGGATAAGTCGCTGCAATGGCCGGACATCCAGTTCCATTTCCTGCCCGCCGCCATGCGCTATGACGGCAAGAAGCCATTGAAGGGCCACGGGTTCATGGTGCTGACCGGGCCGAACAAGCCGAAAAGCCGGGGTCATGTCCGGCTGCGGTCGGCCGATCCGCAGGTCCAGCCCGAGATCCTCTTCAACTACCTGTCGCGTGAGGAGGACCGCGAAGGCTTCCGCCGCTGCCTGCGGCTGACGCGCGAAATCATCGCCCAGCCCGCCTTCGACCCGTTCCGCGGCGAGGAGATCGCGCCGGGCAAGGATGTGCGCAAGGACGACGAGATCGACGCCTGGGTGCGCGAGACGATGGAAAGCACCTATCACCCCTGCGGATCCTGCCGGATGGGCGAGGATGCGCTGGCGGTCGTCGACAGCGAGCTGAAGGTGCGTGGGGTCGAGGGGCTGCGGGTCATCGACAGTTCGGTCTTCCCCAGCGAGCCGAACGCCAACCTGAATGCGCCGACGATCATGCTGGCCGAACGTGCCGCCGACATGGTGCTGGGGCGTCCGCTGCTGGCGGCCTCGAACGCGGCGGTCGGGGTGGCGCCCGGCGTCGGCGTGACCCAGCGCAGCCGGGAACCCGTCCGCAGCCTGTAGTGCCCGACGCCCCCGCACCGGGCTGCCGGTGCGGAGGCGCTACTCGCCAAAGGCCCCTGCATTCTTCACTTGACTCGCAGATGCCCGGTCAATAGTAAGTTGTAGGGACAACCCTACAAATAGGTGGCGGCAGAATGGCCCTGCATCATTCGGAACCGGACGGAATCAGGCCCGACGCCCTGCCGGGGGCAGACCTGCCCGTTCACCACCTGCGCCACCCGGGCCGCTGGGTGGCCGGGGCGGCGGTGGTCCTGATCCTTGCGGTGCTGATCCAGGCTTTTGCCGCCGGCAATATCCGCTGGCCGATCGTCGGCCAGTTCCTGACCGCGCCGGTCATCGTCAAGGGTTTTGGCTGGACGCTGGTCATCACCTTCTGCGCGCTGGCGCTGGGCGTCCTTCTGGGCTTCGGCTTCGGGATGATGCGGCTGTCGGCCAACCCGGTCCTGCGCTTTGCCGCCTGGCTTTACGTCTGGATCTTCCGGGGCACGCCGGTGCTGTTGCAGCTGCTGATCTGGTTCAACATCGCGCTGATCTTCCCGCGCCTCTACATCCCCGGCCTGATCGACGCGCGGATGGTCGATGTCGTGACACCCTTCGTCGCGGCCGTCCTTGGCCTTGGGGTGAACGAAGGCTCCTACCTGACCGAAGTCGTCCGGGGCGGTATCGGCGCGGTGGATCGCGGCCAGATCGAAGCCGCCAACACGCTGGGCATGACCCCCGGCCAGACCATGCGGCGCATCATCCTGCCGCAGACCATGCGGCTGGTGCTGCCGACCCTGGGCAACAGTGCGGTGGGGATGCTCAAGTTCTCGTCGCTGGCCGCGACCATCGCCATGACCGAGATGCTGAACGCAGCGCAGCGGATCTACTTCATCAATGGCGCGGTGATCGAGCTCCTGTTCGTCTGCGCGATCTGGTATCTGGCCGGAACCACCGTGCTGTCGATTGGCCAGTATTACCTTGAACGCCATTTCGACCGCAGCGCCTCGGGCGCCGCGCCGCGCCGCAACTGGCTGCGCCGCGCCGCAGAGGAGGTGCAGGCATGACGCTCGCGGTCAGAACGGTCGGCATCCGCAAGAGCTTTGGCGCGCAAGAGGTGCTTAAGGGCATCGACCTGGCGGTGGACTATGGCGAGGTGCTGTGCATCCTCGGCCCCTCGGGCAGCGGCAAGTCGACGCTTCTGCGCTGCATCAACCATCTGGAAGTGCCCGACGGCGGCTATGCCTGGGTGGATGGCCAGATCATCGGCTATGCGCTGAAAGGCGGCGCGCTGCATGAACTGCCGGTCAAGCGGCTGCGCGCCCAGCAGGCCCAGCTTGGCATGGTGTTCCAGCACTTCAACCTGTTTGCGCATCGCACCGTCCTTGGCAACGTGATCGAGGGTCCGACGGTGGTGCGCGGCCTGCCGCGCGACCAGGCGGTGGCGCGGGCGATGGAACTTCTGGACATGGTGGGGATGGTCGAAAAGGCCGACGCCTATCCGGCCCAGCTGTCGGGCGGCCAGAAGCAGCGGGTTGCCATTGCCCGTGCGCTGGCGATGGAACCGCGGGTGATGCTGTTCGACGAGCCGACCAGCGCGCTCGACCCCGAACTGGTGGGCGAGGTGCTGGAGGTGATGAAGCGCCTGGCCGCCGCCGGAACCACGATGATCATCGTCACCCACGAGATCGGCTTTGCCCGCGAGGTGGCCGACCGTGTCGTGGTGATGATCGACGGCGAAATCCGCGAGACCGGCCCGGCATCGACGGTCCTGTCCAACCCCGCCGATCCCCGCGTCAGGAATTTCCTTGGCCGCGTCCTGGCCTGAAGCAACCCCGAAACCAGCAAGAGAGGATTACCGCAATGACCCCCACCCCGAACCAGCTGCGCAGCGTCTCGCTTGCGGCGCTGATGCTGATGGCCGGCGCCCTGCCGTCCTTCGCGGCGACCGACACCAAGGCGGCCGCGCTTCTGCCCGACGCCTACAAGAGCTCGGGCAAGCTCAACATCGTCATCTCGCTGGCCTATCCGCCGATGGAATATACCGACGCGGGTTCCGAGGAGCTGAAGGGCTTCGACATCGACATGGCCCGCGCCATCGCCGACCGGCTGGGCCTGAAGGCCGAGTTCCAGAATGTCGAGTTCCCGCAGCTGATCCCGCAGGTCGTCACCGGCCGGTCCGACATGATCATGACCGCCTTCTCCGACAAGGTCGAACGCCAGGCGCAGCTGGACTTCATCGACTATTTCAACACGGGCAACGTCTTCTACTCGACCGCCGACCACAAGGACGCGATCAAGGACGAAAAGGGCCTGTGCGGCCAGACGATCGCCGTCGCCACCGGCACCAGCTGGGTCACCTGGGCCGAGGACGTGGGCAAGGCCAACTGCCCGGCGGACAAGCTGTATAACGTGATCCAGATTCCGACCCAGGCAGAGCACATCATGCAGATCAAGCAGGGCCGCGCCCAGGCTTCGGTGATCGGCGTCGAGGGGCTGGCGGATCTTGAAATCAACGAACCCGGCCAGTTCTACCAGATCGGCGTTCCGGGCGACCCGAACCCCTATGGCATCGCCTTCGAGAAGAAGAACACCGGCCTGCGCGACGCAGTGCTGGCGGCGCTGAACGGCATGAAGGCCGACGGCACTTACAAGGAAATCGTCGACCGCTATCACTTGGGTGTTGGCGCGGTCGGGGAATTCGTGGTCAACGGCGCCAAAGAGTAGAATCGGAGGACCGGCTGAAATGGCGGGATCGGGCGACATTGGCGCAACGGCGGGGGCGGACCCCCTGAGCGCGGTGACGCTCGATCCCTATTCGGGCGAACAGCTTTACCGGCAGCTTTACCGATCCCTGCGCAATGCCATCCTTACCGGCGTCTGGGGCGAGGGCGAGATCATACCGTCCGAGAACGAGATGCGCGACCGTTTCGCCATCGCCCGGACGACGGTGCGCAACGCCATGGCGCTTCTGGTGCGCGAGGGACTGGTCCGGCAGGAGCGCGGCAAGGGCACGATGGTGTCGCACCGGCCGGTCAGCCACAGCGTCTGGAACTTCGGCAGCTTTACCGATCTGGCGCGCGCCAGCGGCCGGCGCCCGGTCACGCGGGTCATCGAACACCGGATCGAGGACGGGGTGCTGGTGCTGGTGCGGGCCCGGGGCCTGGCCGGGCTGGGGCAGGTCGAGTGGCTGAACCTCGATACGTCCTGGCTGCCGCTGGACCTTTATCCGGGGATCGACGGCTACGACTTTGCGGCGCAGTCGCTCTATGCGGTGCTGCGCAGCAAATACGGCCGCTATCCGGCGCGCACCGAACTCATGCTGAGCGTGGTCCCGGCCACGGCGCAGCTGCGCGAGGTGTTCGGCCCGATGCCCGAGGTCGCGGGCTATCTTTGCGCGACGGGGGACGTTCTGGACCAGGCGGGCGAGCGGGTCGAACGGACCTCGATCGTCTATTCGCCCAAGGTCGAAATGAAATTCGCAACCCGCTGGGGTCACGGCACGGCCGAACGGACCGAATAGGCGGGACAGGAGACTGGAATGACGAAGTTGAACGGCGTGTTCCCCACGCCGAAGCCCATCCTTGGCATGCTGCATCTTGGCGGCGACGATCCGGCCGACCGGATCGCCCGCGCGGTCGAGGAAGCGCGGATCATGGCGGGCGAGGGGGTCGATGGCCTTGTCGTCGAGAACTACTTCGGCGACCGGGACGACGTGGAGCGGGTCCTGGACCGGCTTGTCGCGCTTAACCCCGGCCCGCGCATCGGCATCAACGTACTGCGCGACAACGACCGCGCCTTTGCGCTGGCGCGGCGCTATCCGGTGGCCTTCATCCAGATCGATTCGGTCTGTGGCCACCTGCCGCCCGACGCCGACGCCGCCTTTGCCGAAAAGCTGGCCGCCGAACGGGCGGGCGTCACCGCCCTGCTCTTGGGTGGGGTGCGCTTCAAGTATCAGCCGGTTCTCTCGGGCCGGCCCGAGGCCGAGGATGTGCGCCTTGGCGCGGCGCGCTGCGATGCGCTGGTGGTGACGTCGGACGCGACCGGGCAGGAAACCGATCCGGCCAAGACACGGCGCATCCGGGCTGCTTCGGGCGGCTCGGTGCCGATCCTGATCGGCGCGGGCATGACCGAGGCGAATGCGGAAAGCCAGCTTGCCATCGCCGACGGCGCCATCGTCGGCAGCTGGCTGAAGGAAGGCCACAGCGACAAGGGCCGGGTGGTTCCGTCCCATGTCGCCCGCTTCATGGCGGCGGTCAGAAAGGCCCGCGAGGCGCTGGTATGACCCGGATCGTCCAGGCAAGCGAGCTGACCGCCGAGGGCTTTGCGCCCTTCGGTCGCGTCCACGACCTGGCCGGGGGCGGCAGCGCCGGTGTGCAGCGCATGGCTGGCGAGGGCTGGACCGACGGCTTCACCCTTGCGCCGCTGATCGACGGGCGGGGACATCTGGGCATGACGCAAGGCCCCGCCGCGCCGTGGTTGGCCCGCCAGATGGAGCGCCATCCCCTGACCGAAGAGGCGCTTTTCTGCGCCGGCGCGCCCATCGTTCTGGCGGTTGCGCCAGCGGGCGAAGGCGATGCGCCGCTGTCGGCTACAGTCGAAGCCTTCATCATCCGGCCCGGACAGGTGGCGGTGATGAACCGTGGCGTCTGGCACGACGCCTGCCGTGGGTTGACCGGCCCGACCGCCTATCACTGGATGGCCATCTGCGGGCTTGGCCCCGACCCCTGGGTCGGGATCGCCGGCGGTCCGGTCGAGGTCAGGGCATGAGCGTCTTTTTCATCGGCGATGTCGCGCTGGATGAATATTACACCGCCGACCGCTGGCCGGGCCGTGGCGACAAGGGCATGGTGGGCGAGCTTCCCGCCGAATGCGGCGGCTCGATCGCCAATGCCGCCGTGGTTCATGCCGCGCTGGGTGGAGCGACCGAGTTCATCTCGCTCCTGAACGAAAGCCCGCTGTCGGACCGGCTGATCGCCGACCTGAACGCCAACGGGGTTTCGACCCGGCACATGCTGCGCGACCCCGCGATCCCGGAATCGCGCAACCTGATCTTTCTGGTCCAAGGCGAACATGTCGTCCTGACCGTCGAGATGGGCGAACAGCCGATGTGGTTGCCGGCAGAAACGCTTGCTGCGTTGCGGGCGCCCGGTTTCCTTTACACGACGCTGTATCGCGTGCGCCGGCTGCACTCCGGGCAACTGGCGCAGGCCGCCCTGCTGGCCGACCTGCGCGCCCACGGAAGGCGGGTGGTCTTCGACCTGGATGTCGGCGGCGCGACCGAGGCGGATCTGCCCTATCTGCAGGGGGCCGAGGTGGTGATCTTCAATCGGATCGGCTTTCGCGCCACCTTCGGCCATGACGAGATCGCCCGCGTGTCCGAGTGGATGCGGCGGAACGACATAGCGCGGGTGGTCAGGACCATCGCCGAGGACGGTGCCGAGGCGCTGGACGGCGACAGGCTGATCCGCGCGCCGGGCCACCCCGTGCCGGTCGTGGACGTGACCGGCGCCGGCGACACGTTCGGGGCGGCGCTGACCTGGGGCCTTGGCAGGGGCGAAACCTTCGATATGGTGCTGGACTTTGCGACTGCCGCCGCCGCCCGTTCGGTCACGCTCCACGGCCCGCGCGGCGGCAAGGCCACGGAAGCAGAAGTGCGGGACTGGCTGGCGCGGCAGGCGGGATAGGCGGGGCCGCTTTCTCAAGACGCTGGACAGCGACACCCTTGGCGTGCGAGGAAGGGCGCCTTTTTCAACGCCAAGGAGGATCTGCCATGCGACCCGGTCGCGCCCCACGCCAACCCTGACCCGCCGCGCGCTCGGCACCCGGCTTGCCGGGGCCGCCGCCGTGATCGGCTTCGGGAATGGTGCGTCGGCAAGCGGACCGGCAAATCTGGCGCCATTGCTGGACCCCGACCTGCGCGACGCGGCGCTGCGCGGTCTGGCGCTGGCCGGCTATCGCGGCGACCCGGTCACGGCGGCGGCGGCCAACGCGACGCTGGCGCGGCTGGCGGACACCGACCCCGAGGCAGCACTTCTGGGCCGCCTCTACCAGATGCTCGACGTCCGCCCCGCTGCCTACTGGCCCGAGGACGTGCCCAAGGCGGCGGCGGCCGACCTTGCCATCCTGCACGTGGCGATCCGCGCCTGCCAGCCGGTTGCCTTCGGCTACACCGACCTGTCGGGCATCGAGACCGCGCGCACGGTGCTGCCCTTGGCGCTGGTGCACCCGCCGCAGGGGGTGAAGCTGCTGGCCTGGTGCGAGGAACGCGAGGATTTCCGCCAGTTCTTCGTGCGCGCCATGCGGGACCTGACCCCGCGCCCCGGCGATTTCAGCGAGGATCGCCTGACCCTGCTGGAGGGTCTCCTGGACAAGGAACCCGGCCGGGACTGACGCCCGGCCGGACCGACCCGGTCCAAACCGCCGCCCGGACCGGGTCGGCATGGATCGCCGGCTTGTCGCGCATCGCCACGGGTTCCAGCCCACCGCTGGCGACTGCCCGAAGCGCCGGTCTGCCGCCAGGGTCGCGGCATAGCCTTCCAGGTGCTAGGGCAGTCGCGGCGCCCGCCCTGGCCGCTGAGATCCATTCGCGGAACTCCTGGTCGTAAGCCTCGATGAAGCGTTCGCGCCAGTCCGCCGGAATCGCCTGCCGCACCTGACCGTGCTGGAGAACGCCGCCTTCCCGCTGGAAGTGCAGGGCGTCGACCGCAAGACCCGGCTCGAGCGCGCTCGCCAGGTCATCGACCTGGTCGGGCTGAACGGGCGCGAGAACCGCTATCCCCACCAGCTTTCGGGCGGCCAGCAGCAGCGGGTCGGCATTGCCCGGTCGCTGGTGGTGGAGCCCGACCTGTGGTTCCTTGATGAGCCCTTTTCAGCGCTCGATCCGCTGATCCGGCGCGAGATTCTGGACGCGCTGCGGCAGGACGGGCCGGGGGGTGCTGCAGCGGATCATTCCGTTCGAAACGGTGACGCCGGAAAGCATGTAGGCCGGCAAGACTGTGGTGGGCGACACTGCTCACGAAGACTTTCCCGAGTCATTCTATAAACAACTCTTTCACTCGGGAATTGAACCCATTAGAAGGGCGACAGTGTCCCGATGGTGAGAATCATGTCCCTTTGCCGCCTTGCGCTTCTGACCACCACCCTGCTGATGCCGCTGGCGGCGATGGCCAAGGAATATCCCATCGGCGAACCGCTCACCGCCGCAGGGATGGAGATCGGCGCGGTCTACCTGCAGCCGATCGAGATGGACCCGCCGGGGATGATGGCCGCCGCCGACCAGACCGACATCCATCTCGAGGCCGACATCCATGCCATCGAGGACAATCCCAACGGTTTCGCGCTGGGCGACTGGGTGCCCTATCTGGACATCGGCTATACGCTGACCAAGGAAGGCGGCCAGCCTGTCAGCGGCAAGCTGATGGCGATGGTCGCCTCTGACGGGCCGCACTATGGCGACAACGTCAAGCTGGACGGGATCGGCAAATACCACCTGACCTTCACCATCGCGCCGCCCGGCCATGAGTTCGGCCGCCATGTCGACAAGGAATCCGGCGTCGGCCCGTGGTTCGCGCCGATCACCGCCGAGTATGATTTCATCTTTGCCGGCACCGGCAAGAAGGGCGCCTACTGAGGCGCGAGGAGCATCCCATGACCCGTCTGTTCAAGCCCGCCCTGATCCTTCTTGCGCTGTGTGGCGCGCCAGCGCTGGCCGATGACGCTGTCCTGACCTTCAATGACGGCACGTTTTCGCCCGCCCGCCTGGAAGTGGCCGCCGGCGACAGCGTGAAGATCACCCTTGTCAATGCCGGCGCCGAGCCGGTGGAGTTCGAAAGCCATGCCTTGCGCAAGGAAAAGGTGCTGGGGCCGGGCGTCACGTCCTTCATCGTGCTGCGCGGGGTGGCGACAGGGGAATATGACTTCTTCGACGATTTCCACCCCGACGCCGCCAAGGGCGTCATCGTGGTGAAGTGAGGCAAGGATGCTGGCGCAAATCCTGTTCGTGGTCTGGCGCGAAAGCATCGAGGCGCTTCTGGTCATCGGCATCCTGCAGGCCTGGCTGCGGCAGAACGGAACGCCGCGCGCGGGGGCTTACCTGTGGGGCGGTGTCGCGGCGGGGCTGGCCGGGGCAGGGGCGCTGTCCTTCGTCCTGACCCGCTTCGGCGACAGCCTGCCGCCCGAAGGGCAGGACCTGTTCCAGATGGTGCTGATGCTGGTGGCGGCGGGGCTGGTGGTGCAGATGGTGCTGTGGATGCGCCGCCATGGCCGGACGCTGAAGAACCAGCTGGAAAGCGGGCTGGCCGACCATCTGGCGCGCGGGCGGCTTTGGGGGATCTTCGCGCTGGCGGCCATCGCGGTGATGCGCGAAGGGGCCGAGACGGTGATCTTCCTGCAGGGCATCCTGGCCGCCACCGGCTGGACCGGCGAGACGATGCTGGCCATGTCCGCAGCCTTCGCGGCGGCCTGGGCGAGCTACGGGCTGTTGCAGGCCGGCGGCCGCTATCTGTCCTGGCGGGTGTTCTTCCGGCTGACCGAGACGATGCTGCTGCTTCTGGGCTGCGCGCTGTTCGTGAACGGGGCGGGCTATCTGGTGTCGCTGGGGGTGCTGCCCTATGGCAAGCCGTTGTGGGACCTGTCGCGCTTTCTGGACGATGCGCGGCCTTTGGGCGGCGTGGTGGCGGCGCTGACTGGTTATCGCTCGGCGCCCGATGCGGTGACGCTGGCCAGCTGGCTGATCTATTGGGGCGCGATTGCGCTGGCGTTCCGGGGGCAGTCGCGGCGGCTGGCGGCGGCCTGAGATGTTCGACGCGGCCCAGCCCCCCGCCTTTCGCGCGACGAATCCGTCGCGCCTGGCCCGGGCCGGTGACTGGCTGCGCCGCCATCAGACCGCGATCCGGCGGCTGCAATGGGGCGTGGTGGCAATCTATGGCGTGCTGCTGGTCGGCCCGAACCTGCTGCCCTTGCCCGACCGCGCCGCGCATGTCTGGAACGACCTGACGCTGTTCGCGCAATTCGTGTTCTGGGGCATCTGGTGGCCCGGCGTTCTCTTGTCGATGCTGGTGTTCGGGCGGCTCTGGTGCGGCTTGTTCTGCCCCGAGGGCGCGCTGACCGAGGCCGCCAGCCGCCACGGGATTGGCCGCGCCGTGCCACGCTGGATGCGCTGGCAGGGGTGGCCCTTCGCGGCCTTCGTGATGACCACGGTCTACGGCCAGATGGTCAGCGTCTATCAATATCCCGGCCCCGCGCTGGTGGTGCTGGGCGGCTCGACCGTCGCGGCGGTGGTGGTGGGTTGGCTTTATGGCCGCAACCATCGGGTCTGGTGCCGCTATCTGTGCCCGGTCAGCGGCGTCTTCGGGCTGTTGGCCAAGCTGGCGCCGATGCACTATGCCGCCAACCCGGCGGCCTGGGCGGCGACGCCGGCGAAGGCCGGGCGCACCACCGCCGTCAACTGCGCACCGCTGGTGGTGCTGAAGGGACTCGACAGTGCCTCGCCCTGCCACATGTGCGGGCGCTGCGCGGGGTTCCGCGACGCGATCGAGTTGCGCGGTCGCAAGCCGGGGGCCGAGGTGGTGGCGAGCGCCGGCAAGGCGACGGTGTGGGACAGCCTCCTGATCCTGACCGGGCTGATGGGCGTGGCGACCGGGGCGTTCCTCTGGGCCTCGTCGCCGTGGTTCATCGCGCTGAAACTGTGGCTGGCCGACCGGCTGGTCAACGCCGGGGTGCTTTGGCCGCTCGAGGCCCGGATGCCCTGGTGGGTGCTGACCGACTACCCAGACCGCAACGACGTGATGACCCTGCTGGACGGCGTGGCGATGCTGGGCTTCATCGGCGGAACGGCGGTGGCGATGACCCTGGCGCTGGGCCTGCCCCTGGCGCTGGCGGCCCGGATCGGCGGCACGGGCCTATGGTCGCGGCTGCACCATCTGGCGCTCGGCCTGCTGCCACTGGCGGCGGCGGGGGTGATCCTGGGGCTGTCGGCGCAGACGGTGACCTTGCTGCGCGCCGATGGATTCCGGCTGCTGTGGGTGCCCGAGGCGCGGCTGGCGGTGCTTGCCCTGGCGGCGGGGTGGAGCCTTCTTCTGTTCTGGCAGGTCGCCGGGCGTCATGTGGCCGGCGTCCGTCGCGCGGCGATGTCCGCCGCCGCCAGCCTGTCGATCGCCGTGGCGCTGGTCCCCTGGCACCTGCTGTTCCAGGTCTGGTGATGGCCGCCCGCCAAGAAGGTTTACTTTCGCAGCCCCAAGGGCTAGGCCCGGTCATCTTCGTGAAAGGCCCCCGGATGACCCCCGACATCGCCCGTCTGGCTCGCAAGTCGCTGCTTCTCGCTTCGGCCCCCGAGGCGGTGGTCGAAGAGGTTCTGGCCCATGCCCGCCCGCGCGATTTCGAGCGGGGCGAGACGATCTTTCTGCAGGGCGAAAGGGCGACGGCCATCTACATCGTCGCCGAGGGCTGGGTGAAGCTTTACCGCATCGCGCCCTCGGGCGCCGAGGCGGTGGTGGCCGTCTACAGCCGCGGCGCCAGCTTTGGCGAGGCGGTGGCCTTTCGCAACGACGTCTATCCGGTGGCCGCCGAGGCCGCCAGCGACTGCCGCCTGATCCGCATCGAGGCCGACGTGATCCTGCGCCTGATCCGCGAAAATCCGGCGGTCGCTGTCTCGCTCCTGTCGGCGACCTATGCCCATCTGCATGCGCTGGTCAGCCAGATCGAGGCGCTGAAGGCGCAGACCGGCGCGCAGCGGGTGGCCGAGTTCCTGCTGGAACTGGCGACCTGCCAGACGGGCGCCTGCCAGGTGACGCTGCCCTATGACAAGGTGCTTCTGGCCGGGCGGCTGGGGATGAAACCCGAAAGCCTGAGCCGCGCCTTCGCCCGGTTGAAGGACCAGGGCGTGCATATCCGCCAGAACATCGCCGAGATTGACGATCTGGAGGCGCTGCGCGCCTATGCCGAGGGCGATCAGGGCGCCTGGGGCTAGGTCCGGCCCGCCGCCACGGCGAGGACCGCCATCAGGATCAGCAGAGCGGCCAGCCCGACCTCGAACCCCCTCAGCCAGCGCGGGGCGGCGGCAAGGCCAAGGTAGTTGGCCAGGATCAGCCGGGCCTTGCCTCCGGCCAAGATCATCGCCGGGATGATCAGCATCGGGCCGCGCAGGCCGGACGCCGCCGCCAGCGTCGATCCCAGGGACATGGCCATCAGGCCCAGCCAGGCGCGTGTCGGGTTCATGTTCATATCAGGTAGATCACCGGGAAAAGCAGGACCCAGACCAGGTCGACCATGTGCCAGAAGGCGGCCCCGGTCTCGACGGCGCGGGGGGTGCCGATCCGGCCGACCACGGCCAGAAGCACCATCCCGGCCAGGACATGGGCGGCATGGAAGCCGGTCAGCAGGAACGAGAAGGTGTAGAAGGGATGGGTCTCGGTGCCGATGCCCTGGGCGAAGAGGTCGCGGTATTCCAGCCCCTTGAGTACCAGGAAAACCCCGCCCAAAGCGATGGCGGGCAGGATCATCCGCCAGATCCCGCGCCCGGTTTCGGCCCGGCGCACCGCCATCGCGGCCAGCCAGCCCGACGTGACCAGGACCAGCGTGTTGATCCCGGCGCCGACCCGGTGCAGGTGGCCCTGCGCCTCGGCAAAGCCGGCCGGATCGGTCAACCGCACCGACAGGAAGGCCACCAGACCCGCCCCGAACACGGCGATTTCCGACAGGATCAGCACCCACATCATCAACTCGCCCGGCAGCTGGCCGGAATCGTCTGCCGGATACTCGTCGTGAAGCTCGCCTTCTTGCGCCATGCTCATGTCATTACCAGTTGTCGATAGATCGCGGGCAGCGCCGCGGTCAGTTTTTCGGGATGCGGGATGACCGAGAACCCGCCCTGGCCGAAGATGCGCGGGAACCACGACTTGCCGTCGCGGTCCACCGTGATGCCAAAGACCGCATGCCCCGCCCGCCGCGCCTCGATCACCGCCATGCGGCTGTCCTCGATGCCGTGGCGGCCTTCGTAATGGTCAAGGTCGTTGGGCTTGCCGTCGGTAATGACCAGCAGGAGCCGCCGCTTGCGCGCCTGTTTCGCCAGCCCGGCCGAGACATGCCGCATCGCCGCGCCCAGCCGGGTGTAATGGCCAGGATTGAGGGCGGCGATCCGTTCCTCGGTATCCCCGGCCATCGGTTCGGCAAAGCTCTTGACCTCCTGCACGAAGACCCGGCTCCGCTTCAGCGAGGAAAAGGCATGGATGGCAAAGCTGTCGCCGCAGGCGTCCAGCCCCCAGGCCAGCGCCGCCAGCGCCTCGCGTTCGATGTCGATCACCGCGCGGCCTTCGTGGCCATGTCCCGGAATGGCGCTTTCGGTGGAACGCGAGACGTCCAAGAGGATCGACACCGCCAGGTCGCGGCGCTCGGGCCGGGTCTGGCGCCAGACGCGATCGTTCGCTTCGCCGTTGGCCAGGAAATCGACGCGGGCGCGCACCGCCCGCTCGGTATCCAGTTCGTCGCCATCGGCGAACCCCGGAACCGAAACCCGTGTGGGATGCAGCGCCTCGAACTGGCGGCGGACGGCGCGGATGCGGGCAGCGGCGCGCGGGTCGTCGCGGAAGCGCGGCGTGGTCTTGCTGGCTTCGGCCCGGGTCGCAAGGACGCGGACGTGATCGGTCATGTAGCGCCGCCGCGTCACATCCCATTCGGGATAGGTGAACTGGCCGGCCACCGCTTCGCGGTCGACATCCTCGGGCGCGAGGTCGAGGTGGAGCTTCAGCCTTGTGGCGGGGGCCTTGGAAATCTGCGCCAGGGCGATCTCGTCCTGGTCGTCGGCAGCCTTGCGGGCGCTGTCCTCGTCGTCGTCCTCGACCCGGCGGTTGAGGTTGAGGAACTCGGCCATCGACAGGATGGCCTCGAACTTGTGCAGGATCAGGCTGTCGCGGCGTTCGGCCTGGTCGGCCTTGCGGCGGCGGGCGCGGCGGGCGGTCTTTTCCTCGGCGGCCTCTTCGGGGGCGCCTTCGGTGGCGCGGCTCTCGACGGCGGTGGTGTCGGACCGGCCGGGATCGCGCAGGTCGGGCCACATCGCCACCGGGCGGAACGGACGGTAGCCGCGCGGGGTCCGGGCGGGCAGGGGCGGCAGGGGGGCGGGGTCGCCGAGCGCCCGGCGCAACCGCGCCTCGACCGCGGCCTCGGCCGGCGGCAGGGCGGGCAGGTGGCGGGCCGCCAGCGTCAGGGCGCAAAGATCAGCGTGCAGCGCGGCAAAGCCCGGGGCCAGTTCCAGCGCGCGGCGGGTCATCGCCTCGGCCAGGTCGATCGCCGCCAGATCGGCGCGCAGCGGATCGGATTCCTGTGCGGGCGTCAGGCCGGTCAGGCCGGCCGCCGCCGTGGCAAGCCACAGGTAAAGCGCGGCATTGGCGCGCGTATCAGGAAAGACCGCGAGACTTTCCGGCAGCCGCAGGACCGCGCCATCGAACGAGGCGCGCGGCAGCCGGTCGGCCCAGGTGCCCAGCCGGCGCAGCCAGGAAAGGCGGTGGTGGCTGGTTTCTTCGGCCACCGGGCGGATCTCGACGGCGCCGTCGCCGCCGAGACCGCGAAACAGGACCGCCAGCCGTCCGCTGACCTGCGACAGGTCCACACGGGCTCCTTCGTGGACGGGCAATCCGTCCAGACGGCTGGCGTAGGCGTGCCACAGTTTCCCGACGGTTTCCTCGGG
The DNA here is from genome assembly GCA_046348855.1 of Paracoccaceae bacterium. Taxonomy (GTDB): domain Bacteria; phylum Pseudomonadota; class Alphaproteobacteria; order Rhodobacterales; family Rhodobacteraceae; genus TMP-24. The sequence goes on from JAXMDK010000010.1 coordinate 46,916, forward strand.
TTCCCACGGCTCGAGTTCGATCTTGTCCACGGCGGGCCTCACCCGAATACCGCCGTGACCAGATCCCGGAGCCCCGCCTTCACATCCGCATCGTCGGTCAGGGGTTCGATCATGGCGATGTCGATCGCGCGACCCACCGCCATGCCCCCGGCGATCAGGCTGGCCGCATAGACCACCAGCCGGGTCGAGACGCCTTCCTCCAGATCCTGGCCCTTCATGGCGCGCAGCTTGCCCGCCAGCCGGACCAGAGGCTTGACGCGCTCTTCGTCCAGCCCGCTTTCGCGCGAAACCACCGGGATTTCGTGTTCGGGCTTCGGGAAGGTGAATTCCAGGCTGACGAACCGCTGCCGGGTCGAAGGCTTCAGCGTTTTCAGGATGTTCTGGTAGCCGGGGTTGTAGCTGGCGACCAGGAGGAAATCGGGGTGGGCCTCGATCTCTTCGCCGGTGCGGTCGATGGGCAGGATGCGGCGGTCGTCGGTCAGGGGATGCAGGACGACGGTCACGTCCTTGCGCGCCTCTACCACCTCGTCCAGATAGCAGATCGCCCCTTCGCGGACCGCGCGGGTCAGGGGGCCGTCGACCCAGATGGTTTCGCCGCCCTTCAAGAGCCAGCGGCCGATCAGGTCGGCGGCCGACAGGTCGTCGTGGCAGGCCACGGTATGAAGCGGCCGGCCCAGCCGCGCCGCCATGTGGGCGACGAACCGGGTCTTGCCGCAGCCGGTCGGGCCTTTCAGCAGGACCGGCAGCCGGCGGGCGGCGGCCGATGCGAAGACCTCGCATTCGTCGCCCTGCGCCCGGTAGAAGGGGGCGTGCGCCGCCCCCTTCACATTACTGGTTCCGTCCATCTGCATCACTCCGCCGCGAGATGGTCGGGATCGCGGTTGATGCGATCCTGCTCAAGCGGCCCGGGCGTCACGATCTCGCGCCGCGGGAAGGAGATCGCCCAGATGTAGGCCAGGGCGCCCAGTACCACCGCCACGCCAGCGCCGAAGCGCATGGCATAGAAGATCCACAGCTGGTCCTGCACCTCCATGTAGGGCATGCCCATGACGCGCTGCAGGTGGGTCTGCACGGTGCCGGCGAAGGTCAGCACGAAGGTCATGAAGCCGACCCCGCCCGACATCAGCCAGAACGACGCCATGTTGATCACCTGGTTGTAGGGATCGCGCCCCCGCAGGTGCGGCATGGCATAGCTGATCATCGCAAGGTTGAGGCAGACATAGGCGCCGTAGAAGGCCAGGTGGGCGTGCGCCGCGGTGATCTGCGTGCCGTGGGTATAGTAGTTCACCCCGTGCAGCGTGTGCATGAAGCCCCAGACCCCCGCGCCGAAGAAGGCCAGCGTCGAGCAGCCCAGGCTCCAGAGCAGCGCCGCCTTGTTCGGGTGGTCGCGCCGGCCTTTCCAGACCATGACGAAGGCGAAGGACATCATCGCGAAGAACGGCGCCACCTCGAACGACGAGAAGATCGAGCCGATCCACTGCCAGTAGCCGGGCGTGCCGATCCAGTAGTAATGGTGCCCGGTGCCGAGGATGCCCGAGAACAGCGCCAGCGCGGCGATGACGTAAAGCCACTTCTCGACCACTTCGCGGTCGACCCCCGTCAGCTTCAGCATCAGGAAGGCCAGGATCGAGGCCATCACCAGTTCCCAGGTGCCTTCCACCCACAGATGGACGACGAACCACCAGTACATCTTGTCCAGGCTGAGGTTGCCGGGGTTGACGAAGGCGAACAGGAACAGAAGCGCCAGACCCCAGAGCCCGGCCAGGAGGATGTTGGTGATCGCGGTCTTCTTGCCGGCCAGCACCGTCATCGAGATGTTGTAGAGGAAGATCAGCGCCGCGACGACGATGCCCACCTTGACCCAGACCGGCTGTTCCAGGAACTCGCGCCCTTCGTTGCCCAGCAACCAGTTGCCGTCGAAGAGGTTGAAGAGATAGGTCACCACCACCCCGGCGGTGCCGACCACCAGAATCGCCAGTTGCAGCCAGGCAAGCTTGACCGAATGGATCTCGCGCTCGGATTCCTCGGGCACCAGGTAGTAAGCCGATCCGAAGAAGCCCAGAAGCAGCCAGACGATCAGGCTGTTGGTATGCAGCATCCGCGCGATGTTGAAGGGCAGCACACCTGCCAGGAAGTTCGGCTGCACATAGATCCAGCCGATCACCAGGCCCATCGTCACCTGCACGGCGAACAGCGCCATTGCCACGGCAAAGAAGGCCAGAGCCACCTTTTGTGATTGGTATTTCATGGGTCTTTCTCCTCAGCCAGCGTCATTCGGCGGCCAGTCCTGGGCGCGGATCTGATCGGTCCACAGCAGGAAGTCCGCGATCTGGCGGTATTCGTCGTCGGTCAGCCCGAAGTTCGGCATCTGCCGCCGCCCCTCGATCCCCGAGGGCTGGGCGTCCATCCAGCTTTTCACGGCCTGGAAGGCCGCCTCGTGGTCGCCCGGCGCCACGCCCCAGCGGGTCATGACATTGCCAAGTTCGGGGGCAAAATAGGCGCCTTCACCCAGGATCGAGTGGCAGTTGATGCAGGCGTGTTTTTCCCACAGCCTCTTGCCGGCGATGACGCTGGGTGTCAGCGCCGCCTCGTCGGTCGAGGTTGATTCGATATAGAAGTGGGACTGCACCGACAGCCCCACGAAGATCAGGATGAAGAACAGCGACCCGCCATAAAAGATGTTGCGGGCCATGCTCTTGGTCATGACTTCGCGCATGCGAGAATCCTTCCTCAAGCAGTTTTAGGTGAGGATGGCATGGCGTGGGTGGGGTGGCGACGCCTTAACAAAAGTCAAGTCAACGAAAGATTCACGCGGCCAGGGTCAAAGTGGCGCAGGGGTAGGAATCCAGCGCCGTCGCGATCCCGTCGCGGTCCATCAGGCAGAAGGCGGTGGACAGCGCATCGGCCAGCGCCGCCTGCGGCGCGGCCACCGCCACCGTCTGCCAGCGCGGTGCCTGGCCCCGCGGCCCGATGATGTGCGCCAGCCCCGGCCCGATCCGGGTGCCCATCGGCGAGGATACCGCCAGCGCGCTTTGCCGCAGGGTGGTTTGCCCAAGGACCGTGCCGTCCGGGTCGGCGATGGCGGCGCGCCAAGGCCCGCCCTCGGCGCGGAACTCGCCCATGTTGATCAGCGCGGCGGAAAAGCCGTGGCGGGCCAGAAGCCCGGCGATGCGGTCGGCCGCCCAGCCTTGGGCGATGCCGTTCAGCGTCAGCGCCTGTCTGGGGTCAAGCCGCACCTGGCGGGCGTCGAACCTGACCCTTTCCCATCCCACCGCCGCACGGGCGGCCTTCAGGTCGCCGCCCGTCGCCTCGGCCAGCCACAGGGGCTGCACCGTCGGATCGAAGGCCCCGCCGGTGGCGCGATGGACCGCTGCGGACAGGTGCAGCAGCTCCAGAAGCCCGTCGGACGGCCAGTCTGTCCGGCCCGTGGCATTCAGCCGCACCAGTTCCGAGTCGGCCTGCAGCGAGGCGATCTGTTCGACATGCGCGACCTCGGCAGCGATCTTGGGCGCCAGCAGAGCCATATCGGCCGCCGTCGCCCCCGAAAGCCGCAGCGACAGGCTGGTGCCAAGACCCCGGCCTTCCCAGACCTGCACCGGACGGTGGCGGGCGGGCAGGGCCAAGGCGGCGGCGGCAGCGATCAGCAGGGTGCGGCGTTTCATGCGGGCGGTGGCCGGACCGGCTTGCGCGGCGGGCGAGCGTCGCGCCAGATCGGCCAGAAGACGGCCAGCACCAGGGCGAAGGATACCAGCCACAGCGCCCCGGCGATCAGGGTTCCGGGGACGGCGACCGCGTCATATTCGGCGGCGGCGCAGCGGGCCAGCGTCGCCAGCGGCATCAGCCCGTAAGCCAGCGCCACCGGGCGGGGGGCCACCAGCGGCCGGCCGGCGTGGCCAAGGCTTGCCCGGGTCAGGATCGACAGGGTCATGCCCCCGACCGCGCCGATCCCCAGCACATGCAGGGCGGAAAGCTCGGGCAGCAGGTTCAGCGTGGCCGCCGCCCAGGCCAGCAGGCCCACCCCGGCAAAGCCGTAGGACAGGTGCATCGTCCACAGGATCGGCCGGCTCAGCGTCCAGGCCCCCCGCCACAGCGCCAGCCGCACCAGCGCCACCGTTCCGGCCACTCCGGCCAGTGCCGCCAGCACATACGCCGGCAGGCCCGCCAGGATCGCCGGCCCCAGCGCCAGCGCCGGCGCCGCCGAGATCACCGCCAGGGCCGCCGGGTTGCGCGGCAGGCGATCCTCGCGCCCCGACGAGACCATCGCGTTGCGGGTAAAGCCCGGGGTCACGCGGCCGCCGAGGATCAGGATCATCGCCACCAGCCCGAACAACCCGGCCCGCAGCCCCGGTTCGACGCCATTGGCGATCACGCCCAGCCATTCCAGATGGCACGAGAGGTTCGCCGCCCAGACCAGCGCCAGCGTCAGCAGAAAGATCATCTGCTGCGGTTTCGGCGCCTTCAGCAGCAGGGTGGCCATCTTGAAGGCGAGGACCGGCATGAACGACAGGTCGGCCGCCGCCACCAGCGGCGCGGGCAGCGCCCCCGACCACCAGATCGCCAGCCGACCCGCGAGCCACAGGCCGAAGACCACCGCCATGAACCGCGCCGGCGCGCCCTTGGCCCCGGTCCAGTTCGGCACCGCGGTCATGAAGAAGCCGGCCAGCGCCGCCCCGCCATAGCCGAAGATCATCTCGTGCGAATGCCATTGCATCGGCACCATGGCCGGCGCGAAATCGGGCGAGCCGCCGGCATAGACACGGGCCAGGTAAGTCACCCAGATACCGATGGCGACCAGCGCAAAGACGCAGGCCGTCAGGAAGAAGATACGGAAGCCCTCGGAAAAGAGCCGTTTCAGGATGGTCATTGTAAAGTCCCCTCGACGCGGGCGCGGCGCTTCAGCACCGGACATTGCCCAGCGTCATTCATTGTCACCTGGCAACGCAGGCATAGTACGCACTCATTGGCATTGATCCGCCCGATGGCGTCGATGGCGCCCACCGTGCATTTCGTCTCGCACAGCCGGCATTCACGCCCGCACTGCGGCCGCCGCTTCAGCCAGTCGAAGACCTTCAGTTTCGCCGGCAGCGCCAGGCCGGCGCCCAGAGCGCAGACATAGCGGCAATAGAACCGTTCGATGACCAGCCCGGCACCCAGCAGCCCCAGGACGAAGGCGACGAACGGCCAGGCGCGCACCATCCGAAGGCTGATCGCGGTCTTGAAGGGTTCGGCCTCGGCCAGGAGGATGGCGTCATGCATGGAATAGAAGGACAGCGCCAGGATGGCGACAAACAGCGTATACTTGATCACCCAGAGCCGTTCGTGCAACGCCTGCGGCACGGCGATTTGACGCACCCCCAGCCTTTGCGCGGCGATGTTGGTCAGTTCCTGAAGCGCGCCGAAGGGGCAGAGCCAGCCGCACCAGACCCCGCGCCCCCAGAACAGCATCCCCAGCGCGACGAAGCCCCAAAGGGTGAAGATCACCGGCTCGATCAGGAAGGTCTCCCAGCGAAAGCCGGTCAGAAGCGCATGGACGAAGGCCACGACCTGCACGACCGACAATTGCCCGTTCAGCCCGATGCCGAGGATCAGGAACGCCGCCGCCAGATAGATCGCCCGGCCTCGCCGCCACAGGCCGGGCCGCCGGATGATCCATTCCTGCGCGAAAAGGATCAGCGTCAGCACGACGAGCATGGCGCCGACCGCCGCCACCGCCGGGCGCTTGTCGCGCCAGGCCTGCCGCCACAGCGGTTCGGGTTCCGGCGGCGGTTCGGTGCGGAAGGCGTCGGGCAGCGTGACGGGCAGGGCGATGTCCATGGCGACCTCGCCGGTCGCGGTGGGGCGGCGTGCGATGACATGCAGGGTCAGGGGCCGCAGCGGGTCGATCTCGTTCGGCAGGGCGAAAAGGCTGATCTCCTTCATCTCGGGTGCATCGGCCAGCGCCAGATGCTTGACCATCTGGTAGCGGTCGGCGGTGGGTTGCCAGCGGGTGGTGCCTTGTTCGATCTCCAGCCGGTCGAAGCTGCCGGTCTGCTTCCAGTCGGTGCCGCGATGCGATTGCAGGCCCGATGACAGGACGATCAGCGCCGCGCCGGCATCGCCCAGATTGCCGATGGCGCGGGTAAAGTCCTGCTGGCCCAACAGGTTGCGCCCGACGGTCGGCGGGTCGATCACCCCGGCCCACAGATGCAGGAAGTCGCCGGGGCCGGGTTCGACCGGGACCGTCGCGCCGGTCAGCGCCCTGGCCGCCTGGTCCATCCCGACCCGGGTTTCGGCCAGCGCGCCCATCGCCAGAAGCCGGTCCCAGGTCGCCGGGCGAAAGGTCAGCCGGTCGATCCCGGCGCCCTGCAACAGCCCGCGCCCCAGCGCCAGCGTCCGCGCCGTGCGCAGGATGCCGTCGCGGATCACGCCGGTCGACACCGTCGCCCGCGCGATCACCGGCGGCAGGTCGCCGGCGTCGGGGCCCGCAGCCTTGAGGTCATGGCCGGCGAACCCGGCGACATAAGCGGCGATGTCGGCGTCGGAGATGCCCAGGGTCAGCACCGGCTCGCTGTGGCGGATCAGAAGCGCCCCGGCGATCCGCGCCTGCAGGTCGACCGCCACCAGGACATCGAGGGGTCGCCCGGAATAGCCGACCGACCCCGCGATCTCCCAGGTCGAGCCGATCTCGCCGGCGATCTTGCCCGCCTGCATCACCTCCCAGCCCGGCACGCCGGCCTCGATCCGCGTGATCTGGACCGAGCCGCCCAGCCCCAGAAGGGCGGCCGCCTGCGCGGCGGTGGGGGGAGTCAGTTCGACCGCCTCGTCGGCCACCAGCTCGCCGGCTGCGGCGACCGAAGGCAGAAGCAGCAGGCAGAAGATCAGGCGCAGAAGTCGCATCACTTGGTCCCGGCGAAAGTCGGGCGGACCCTGCGACAGAGCGTCCCGGTCTGCCTTAACGAAAGTCAAGGAAATGTGATCGCAGCCCTCGCATGGTCCGGCCGGCCTCACCAGCAAACGGAGATTACCATGTTCACCCGAGCCACTTCCGCCAGGGCCCTTCTGTGGAGTGGGGCAGCGCTTGTGCTGGCCGCGCTTCCCGCGTTGTCGGAAACGAAGCCCGCCTCGCATGGCGACACGCCCGATGCCTCCTACCAGGCGTCGATGACGACGCTGGGCCAGTTGAACCTCGAGATTCCGGGGCTCAAGCCCGACGATCCGATCCTGTCGCCCGAAGATTTCAACGAGGCCAAGACCATCTACTTCGAGCGCTGCGCCGGCTGCCACGGTGTGCTGCGCAAGGGGGCCACGGGCAAGCCGCTGACCACCGACATCACCCGCAAGAACGGCTATGACTACCTGCAGAGCTTCATCACCTATGGCTCGCCCGCCGGCATGCCCAACTGGGGCAGTTCGGGCCAGCTGACCGAAAAGCAGGTGGACCTCATGGCCAAGTACCTGCTGCTTGAACCGCCGCAGCCGCCGGAATGGGGCATGAAGGACATCAAGGAAAGCTGGAAAGTCCTGATCAAGCCCGAGGACCGTCCGACGAAGAAGGAAAACGACTGGGACATCGAAAACCTGATGTCCGTCACCTTGCGCGATGCGGGCGAAGTGGCGCTGATCGACGGTTCGACCTATGAAATCCGCGACATCATCAAGACCGGCTATGCCGTCCATATCAGCCGCATGTCGGCTTCGGGGCGCTATCTGTTCGTGATCGGCCGCGACGGCGTCGTCAACATGATCGACCTGTGGATGAAGGAACCGGCCTCGGTCGCCACGATCCGCATCGGGCTTGAGGCGCGGTCGGTCGAAACCTCGAAATTCGAGGGCTTCGAGGACAAGTACGCCATCGCCGGCGCGTACTGGCCGCCGCAATACGTCATCATGGACGGCCAGACGCTGGAGCCGCTGAAGATCGAATCCACCCGTGGCATGACCGAGGACGAGCAGGAATATCACCCCGAGCCGCGGGTGGCCTCGATCGTCGCCAGCCACTTCCACCCGGAATTTATCGTCAACGTCAAGGAAACCGGCAAGATCCTGATCGTCGACTATTCCGACCTGAAGAACCTGAAGACCACCGAAATCGAGGCCGAACGGTTCCTGCATGACGGCGGGTTCGACAGCACCAAGCGCTACTTCATGGTGGCGGCCAATGCCCGCAACAAGGTGGCGATCATCGACACCAAGGACGACAAGCTGGTCGGCGTGATCGACTCGGGCGGCGAAAAGCCGCACCCCGGCCGCGGCGCCAACTTCAACCACCCGGTCTACGGGCCGGTCTGGGCGACCTCGCACCTTGGCAACGAGGCGATCTCGCTGATCGGCACCGATCCGGTTGGCCACCCGGACAATGCCTGGAAGGTGGTCGATACCTTCTCGGGCCTGGGCGGCGGTGCCCTGTTCATCAAGACCAACCCGAAGTCGGACCATCTTTATGTCGATGTGACGCTGAACCCCGATGCCGAAACCTCGGGCTCGGTCGCGGTTTATGACATCTCGAAGATGGGCGGCGACCCGAACGTCGAGCCCAAGTTCAAGACCCTGCCCATCGCCGAATGGGCCGGCATCACCGATGGCCAGCCGCGCGTGGTGCAGCCCGAGTTCAACAAGCAGGGAACCGAAGTCTGGTTCTCGGTCTGGAACGGCAAGGACAAGGAAAGCGCCATCGTGGTGATCGACGACAAGACGCTCGAGCTGAAGAAGGTGATCAAGGATAAGCGCCTGATCACGCCCACCGGCAAGTTCAACGTCGCCAACACCCGCGACGACATCTACTGACGGCCGCGTCGTCGTGAAACCGGCGGGGCGCCTGTCCCTTGGCGCCCCGCCACCCCCTCTCCTTTCGGAAGCGCCATGAAAGATCATCTGACCGATTTTCCCGCCGGCACGATCCTCTTGATCGGCGCGGGGCCGGGCGATCCCGACCTCCTGACGGTCAAGGCGCTGAAGGCGATCGGGGCGGCCGATGTCGTCGTGCACGACCGGCTGGTCAGCCCCGAGATCATGGCGCTGGTGCCCGGTGCGACGCGCTGCATCGACGTGGGCAAGCTGCCCAAGCACCACAAGGTTCCGCAAGAGGCGATCAACGCGCTTCTGATCGACTTGGCGACCCAGGGCCTGCGCGTCGCGCGGCTGAAGGGCGGCGATCCCTTGATCTTCGGACGGGGCAGCGAAGAGGCCGAGGCCGCGCGCGCCGCCGGCATCGCCGTGCATTACGTGCCCGGCATCACCTCGGCCCAGGGTGCGGCTTCCTCGACCGGCGTGCCCCTGACCCATCGCGGCCTCGCCTCGGGCGTGCGCTATGTCACCGGCCACCGCGCCCGCGATGCGGTGCTTGATCTTGACTGGGCTTCGCTGGCCGATCCGGCGACGACGCTGGTCGTCTACATGGGCGTCTCGAACATTGCCGAGATCGCCCTGCAACTGATCCGCCACGGGCTGCCGCCGCTGACCCCGGTGCTGGCCGTGGCATCGGCCACCACCCCGCGCGAGACGCGGCTTCTGTCGGCGCTGGCCTCGATCGGCACCGATGCGGCGCGGCTGCCGGCCGAGGTTCCGGTGCTGTTCGTCATCGGCAAGGTGGCGGGCCTTTACCTGTCGATCGCCGAGCTTGATGCGGCCGTCTATGCCGGGCCGGGTATGGCGGCCTATGCGTAGCCTCGTGGCCCTTCTGGCGCTGAGCCTTCCGGCGGCCGCCGACATTCCCGCCCCGCGCGCCGCCGAGTTGCAGCACATGGTGTTGCAGGATTGCGGATCGTGCCACGGGCTGACCCGCAAGGGCGGGCTGGGCCTGCCGCTGACGCCCGAGGCGCTGGCCGACAAGCCGGCCGCCGGCCTGACCGAGATCATCCTGGATGGCGTGCCCGGAACCGCCATGCCGCCCTGGCGCCCGCTTCTGACCAGGGACGAGGCCGCCTGGATTGCCAACTATCTGAAAACGCAGGAGTAACCCATGCGCAGGTCTTTCGGGGAAATGCTTCTGGCCGCGGCCCTGACCCTGTCGCCCTTCGCCGCATATGCCGACGACATCCACGCCACTGGCGATCTGGGTCTTGTCGTCGAGCGCGCGGCCGGCTCGGTCCTGCTGGTCGACCGCTCCGACCGCGCGGCGCTGGGCCGGATCGAGGGGCTGGGCGATCTGTCGCACGCCTCGCTGACCTATTCGCCGGATGAACGCTACGCCTATGTCTTTGGCCGCGACGGCGGGCTTTCCAAGGTCGATCTGGTGACCGAAAAGCTGGTCGCCCGCACCGTGCAGGCCGGCAATTCCATCGGCGGGGCGATTTCCGACGATGGCAGGCTGGTCGCGGTGTCGAACTACGAACCCGGCGGGGTGAAGGTGTTCGACGCAGACACGCTGAAACTGGTCGCCGACATCCCGGCCGCGGGCAAGACCATCGGCCTGGTCGATGTGCCGGGCCGCCGCTTCGCCTGGGCGGTGTGGGATACGGGCGAGGTGTTCCTGGGCGATTTCTCGGGTGCGGCCCCCAAGGTCACGATGATCGGCAATGCCGGCAAGAACCCGTTCGACGCGGTGCTGACCAACGACGCGCATACCTATCTGGTCGGCCTCTTTGGCGAAAAGGGCGTGACCGCCTTCGACCTCTGGTCCGACCATCCCGAACCCCGCCGCTTCCTGACCGACTACGGCAAGGACGGCGAGGACATGCCGGTCTACAAGATGCCCCACCTGCAAAGCTGGGCCTTCACCGAAGGCCAATATGCGCTGCCCGCGGTCGGACGGCATGAAGTCCTGTGGGTGAACCGCGACAGCCTGGAGCAGGTGGCCGCAACCCCGGTCGCCGGCCAGCCGGTCTTCATCATCGAACAGCCGGCCTCGCCTTTCGTCTGGGTGAATTTCGCCCTGCCCGACAATGACACCGTTCAGGTGGTGGACAGCCGCAGCCATCAGGTCGTGGCGACGCTGAAGCCCGGAAAGGCGATCCTGCACATGGAATTCGCGCCGCGCGGCGCCGAGGTGTGGATGTCGGCCCGCGACGACAACAAGGTGGTGATCTATTCGACCGCGACCCGTGAAAAGCTGGCCGAGGTTCCGGCGCAGTCGCCCTCGGGCATCTTCTTCACCGACCGCGCCCATCAGCCGGGATTGTGACGATGGAGCCTGTCGACCTGCGCCTGATGGACGAATTCCAGCGCGACCTGCCGCTGGTCCGCCGGCCCTTCGCGGCCATCGGCGAAAGGCTGGGGCTGGCCGAGGCTGAGGTTCTGGCCCGTCTTGCCCGCCTTCAGGCGCAGGGCGCGGTGGCGCGGGTCGGGGCGACGGTGCGGCCGAACACCGCCGGGGCCTCGACGCTTTGCGCGATGGCCGTGCCCGAGGCCCGGGTCGATGCGGTGGCAGAGCTGGTCGGGGCCGAGCCGGGGGTGAACCATTCCTACCTGCGCGAGGATCTGTGGAACCTTTGGTTCGTCGCCACCGCCGCCGATGCTGGCGCCTTGGCTGCGACGCTGGCGCGGATCAGGGCGGCCACCGGCCTGGGGCTTCTGGACCTGCCGATGGAGCGCGCCTTCAACATCGACCTGGGTTTCCGGCTGAGGGGCGGGCGGACGGCGATGGCTCCCGACCGGCCCGCCCTGCCGATGGTGCTGACCGGGGCCGACCGTCAGATCCTTGCCGCACTGTCGTCCGGCCTGCCGCTGGTTTCCCGTCCGTTCGCGGCGCTGGGCCTGCCCGAGGCCGAGGTCCTGGCCCGCATCGAAAGGCTGTGCGCGGCGCGCATCATCACCCGGCTGGGGGTGATCCTGCGCCATCGACCCCTGGGCTACCGGGCCAATGCGATGGTGGTCTGGGACCTGGCCCCGGCGCTGGTCCCCGCCGCCGGGCTGGCGCTGGCCGCCCTGCCGGGCATCACGCTCTGCTATCAGCGCCGGACGGTGCCCGGCCTCTGGCCCTATGCGCTTTACTCGATGATCCACGCCCAGAGTCGGCCCGAGGCGCTGGCGGTGCTGGCCGAGGCCCGCGCCCTGCCGGAGCTGGCCGGGGCTGCCTTTCGGCCGCTTTTCTCGACCCGCTGCTTCAAGCAGACCAGCGCGCTGATCGGCCAGCCGGAAGGCAGGGCCGCATGAGTCGCCAGCCCCTTTCGCCGGACGCGCTGGATGGCACCGACCGCGCCATCCTGAACGCGCTGCAGGACGGCTTTCCGCTGGCGCCGCACCCGTTCGCCACGGCGGCCGCGCCGCTGGGGCTGAACGAAGAGACGCTTCTGGCCCGCCTTACCCGCCTGCGCGAGATCGGCGCGATCACCCGGTTCGGCCCTTTCTTCGACGCCGAGGCGATGGGTGGCGCCTTCTGCCTGTGCGCGATGGAGGTCCCCGAGGCCGATTTCGACGGGGTCGTCGCTTTGGTCAACGCGGCCCCCGAGGTCGCGCACAATTATGAACGCCTGCACCGGCTGAACCTGTGGTTCGTGCTGGCCTGCGAGAGGCCCGACGGGATCGAAGCGGCTGCCCGGCGCATCGAGGGAGAGACCGGGCTGAGCGTCCTGCGCTTTCCCAAGGAACGCGAATATTTCATCGGCTTCCAGGTCAAGGCATGATGATCGACCAGACCGACCGCAAACTGATCGCCGCCACGGCAGAGGGGCTGCCGCTGACGCCCGAACCCTATGCCGAGGTCGGCCGTCGGCTGGGCCTGCCCGAGGCCGAGGTGATTGCCCGCCTGCGCGCGTTGCAGGACCGCGGCATCGTTCGCCGCATCGCCATCGCGCCGAACCATTACGCGCTGGGCATGACCGCCAACGGCATGAGCGTCTGGGACGTCGAGGATGTCTGCGTCGACAGCCTGGGCGCCAGGGTCGGCGCGCTGCCCTTCGTTAGCCACTGCTACCGCCGCCCCCGCGCGCCGGGCTGGCCCTACAACCTGTTCGCCATGCTGCACGGTTCGTCCCGCCCCGAGGTCGAGGCCAAGCGCGCCGAGGTCGCGGCGCTGCTCGGCCCCGCCTGCCTCGGGTCCGACATCCTCTATTCCACGCGCATCCTGAAAAAGACCGGGCTGCGCCTGACCGGAGACGCCTGATGTTCCGCCTCAGCCACTACATGCACGAACTGGTCGCCCCGACCGCGCCGCGCCAGCGGTCCGGGCCGGTGAAGCCGGTGGTGATCTGGAACCTGACCCGGACCTGCAACCTGCGCTGCCGCCACTGCTACACGACCAGCGCCGACGTGCCCTTTCCGGGTGAACTCACGCACGAACAGGCGCTGGCGGTGCTGGACGATCTGGCCGGTTTCGGCATTCCGGCGCTGATCCTGTCGGGGGGCGAGCCGCTGTCGCGGTTCGACTTCTTCCCGCTGGCCGAACGGGCGCGGGAGCTCGGGTTCCGCCACCTGTCGCTGTCGGCCAACGGCACGAAGGTCGCCGACCATATCGACCATCGCCGGTCTGGGCTTCGATTACGTGGGGATCTCGCTCGACGGGATCGGGGCGATGAACGACTGGTTCCGGGGGATGGATGGCGCATATCAGGCGGCGCTGGACGGCGTGCGCGCCTGCAAGGCGCGCGGCGTCAAGGTCGGCCTGCGCTTTACGCTGACCGAAGACAACGCCCGTTTCCTGCCGCAGATGATCGACCTGTGCGAGGCCGAGGGAGTGGACAAGTTCTATCTGTCGCATCTGGTCTATGCCGGCCGCGGCGACAAGAACCGCGGCGAGGATGCCGAACATGCCCGCACCCGCCGGGCGATGGACCTGCTGATCGACCGGGCCTGGCGGGCGGTGACCGAGGATCGGCCGCTGGAGATCGTGACCGGCAACAACGATGCCGACGCGGTATGGTTCCTGCAGTGGGTGCGGCGCAATTTCGACGCCGGACGCGCCGCCCATGTCGAGGCGCACCTGAAGGCCTGGGGTGGCAATTCCTCGGGCCTCGGGGTGGCGAACATCGACCCGCAGGGCAAGGTGCATCCCGATACTTACTGGTCGGACTATACGGTGGGCAGCGTCAAGGCCGTGCCCTTCTCCACCCTCTGGACCGGGGATGACCCGATGCTGGCCCAGTTGCGCCAACGCCCCCGCCCGCTGAAGGGCCGTTGCGGGGCCTGCGCCTTCCAGGCGGTCTGCGGCGGCAACACCCGCATCCGGGCGCTGCAAGTCTCGGGCGATCCCTGGGCCGAGGACCCGGCCTGTTATCTCACCAATGCCGAAATCGGCGTGGAGGAGGCCCCGCGCCTTGGTGTCACGCCCTTCCGGGGAAAGAGCCATGATCCGGCCCATCATTTTCTTTAGCCTGGCTTTGGCCGCCCCGGCCCTTGCCGCGCCCGACGCGACGAAGATTTATGCCGACCAATGTGCCGCCTGCCATGCGCCAACGCGCCTGGGCGGTGCCGGCCCCGCGCTGATTCCCGAGACCATCGGCAAGATGAAGCCTGATGCCGTTGCCGCGACCATCGCCAAGGGCCGGCCGATGACCCAGATGCCGGCCTTCGCCGACCGGCTGTCGCCCGACGACATCGCCGCGCTGGCCGCCTATGTCGCCGGGCCGCTGCCCGATGCCCCGGTCTGGACCGAAACGGAAATTGCTGCCTCGCGCAGTCTGAACCCCGATTACCACCCCGCCGCCGCGCCGGTCTTCAAGGCCGATCCGATGAATATCACGCTGGTGGTCGAGACCGGCGACCATCATGTTTCGGTGCTGGATGGCGACACGTTCGCGGTGCTCGACCGTTTTGCCACGCCCTACGCCGTGCATGGCGGGCCGAAGTTTTCCCATGACGGGCGCTATGTCTTCATCATGTCGCGCGATGGCTGGGTGCAGAAATACGATATCTGGTCGCTGCAAGAGGTCGGCCGTGTCCGCGCCGGGATCAACAGCCGCAACATCGCGATGAGCCGCGATGGCGACTATCTGGCGGTAGCCAACTACCTGCCGTCGACGCTGACCATCCTGCGGGCCGACGACCTGACCGTCGCCAAGGTGATCCCGGTGGCGGGGGCGGACGGGACGCCCTCGCGCGTTTCGGCGGTCTATCAGGCGCCGGATCGCAACTCTTTCGTGCTGGCCCTCAAGGACGTGCCCGAGATCTGGGAGATCACCACCGATCCGAACGGCGGCCCCTATCCCGAAGGCTTCGTCCACAGCTACGAAGCCGGCATGTCCGAGGCGCTGGTCAGCCAGAAGGGGCTTTTCGCCCGCCGCCGCATCCAGATTTCGGCGCCCCTGGACGATTTCTTCTTCGACCACGGTTATCGCAACCTGATCGGCGCCAACCGGCAGGGCGAAACCGGCGTGGTCGTCAACCTCGACGTCGGGCGCGAGATCGCCACCCTGCCGCTGCCGGGGATGCCGCACCTGGGGTCGGGCATCAGCTGGATGCGCGACGGGCACCGGGTCATGGCGGTGCCGCACCTGAACCAGGGGATGATTTCGGTCATCGACATGGAAAACTGGAAACTGATCCAGACCATCCAGACCTCGGGTCCCGGCTTCTTCCTGCGCAGTCACGACAACACGCCCTACCTTTGGGCCGATGTCTTCACCGGCCCGCACAAGGGCGAGATGCACATCATCGACAAGCAGACGCTGAAGGTCGTCAAGGTGCTGACGCCCGAGCCGGGCAAGACCGTCGCCCATACCGAATTCACCAAAGACGGGCGCTATGCGCTGGTGTCGGTCTGGGAAGACGACGGCGCGGTGATTATCTTTGACGCGAAAACGCTGGAGGAGGTGAAGCGCCTGCCGATGCGCAAGCCTTCGGGGAAATACAATGTCTGGAACAAGATCACCTTCGAAGACGGAACCAGTCACTAGGTTTTCCTGGCGGCTGGCGCTGATCCTCTGGCCGTTTGCGGCCGGGGCCGTTGCGATCAACCTGTTCATGCTGGGACTGATCGGGACCTGGCTGGGCCTGCCCGCCCTGTCGCCGGTCGCTACCCTGTGGCTGTCGCTGCCCCTGAGCCTGCCGGCGACCTGGGCGGCGACGCGCTGGGTCCGACGCCTGATCGACGAGGCCGAGGCGACATGACTTAAGTCAAGGCACACCCCGGGATTCCCGGGCAGAGAAGCGCCGAGGCGCCGGGCCGTTCGGCGCCGCGACCAAGAGGACAACCGATGAAAAGCCTGATCATTGCGGCCTGCCTTGCCGCGGTTTCCCTGCCCGCCTTTGCCGCCGATCCGGCGAACGGCGAAAAACTGTTCAACCAGTGCAAATCCTGCCATTCGATCACCAAGGCCGACGGTACGGCGGTGGTGAAGGGCGGCAAGATCGGCCCGAATCTCTGGGGCGTGGTTGGCCGGGCGGTGGGCTCCGAGGCGGACTACAAATACGGCGATTCGCTCAAGGAAGCCGGCGAGCATGGCGCGGTCTGGGACGAGGCTGCGGTGGCGGCCTGGGTCGCCGATCCGACCGGCTGGCTGAACGGCAAGCTCGGCAAGACCGACGCGAAGACCAAGATGACCTTCAAGCTGAAGTCCGGCGGCGAGGATGTTGCGGCCTGGCTGGCAACGCAGAAGTGACCGGCGCGGCGGGAGGCTTCCTCCCGCCCGCCTTTGCGGCGCCGGCGCCATGACCTTCTGGCGCCATCCCTCGGGCCTGCTCATCGCCTCGGCCGGGGCCTCGGCCCTGGGGTTGCCGCTGGCGCTGTCCTGTGCCCGCGATCCGGTGACTGCGCATCTGGCACTGGGGTTTGACGGCATGGCCGGGGCGGCGGTCTCCGGCTATCTCGCGGGGGTGATCGGCCATTGGTCGGGCGGCCGCCGGCCGCTGCTGCCCGGCCCGCTGCTGGCGGCGCTGTGGCTGGCGGGCGAGGCCGGGCTGCTGGCCGGGCACCCCGGGGTCGTGGTGTTGCAGGCGCTGGCGGGGCTGGCCATCGCCCTGCCGGTCCTGACCGCGCCCGGTGTGACGCTGGTGCACCGGGCGATGTCGATGGCGCCGCTGGCGCTGATCGTTCTGCTGGTCGCCGCCCCCGTCGCCCCGGCCGATGCCATTCTGGCCCCCATTGCGCTGATCCTGTGGGTCGGCGGTCGGGCCTTGCCGGCATTCCTCGCGGCCGAGGCCGAGCGGCGCGGCCTGGTGCCCTCCGATCCCCCGCCCCCGGCGCCGGCGGTCGTGCTGGCGGTGCTTGGCGCGGTCTGGCCGCCGGCGCTGGTTGCGGCGGGGCTGCTGGTTGCCGCGGCCGGGGTGCGGATGGTGCGCACCCTGCCGCGGCCCGATCCGGCCAATCTGATGCTGCTGACGGTCTGGGGCGCGCTGGCGCTGGCGCTGGCGGCTGCCGGCGGCGAAAGGCTGGGGCTGATCCCGGCGCCCCTGGGCACCCATGCGCTGACCATGGCGGCGATGGGCGGAATGATCCTGTCGGTAGCCGCCCGCGCCACCATGGCGCGCCCCGAGGGACAGGCGCTGCGCCCCTTGCCGCTGCACTGGGCCGCGCTGGCCCTGATCGGCGCCGCCACGGCGGTGCGGATGGCCGAGTTCCTGTGGCCGCCCGCCCTGGCGCTGGCCGGGGCGCTGTGGTCGCTGGGATGGGCGGCGTTCCTTGCCGCCCACCTGCCCGCACTGTTCCGACCCGCCCCGGCGCCGGTCTTTTCTGCGCGCCGGGTCCAGGCGGCCCCCGATTAGGCGAACCGCGGGACCAGCACGTTGTTTTCCAGCGCCATATGGGCGCGCAGATCGTCGCGCAGCTTCACCAGTCCGCCGTAGAGTGCCGTCCACGACCGGCAGGCGCCCATCGGCAGGTCGATGCCCTTGGTGATGCCCTCGATCTGGGCCAGGAATTCCTCGGTGCGGTCGTGATCGTCGCGCATCACCGCGATCGGCTGACCGATCATCGCATGGCCGCCCTTGCGCATCATCGGGAACAGGACCCTTTCTTCCTTCATCATGTGGTTGTCCAGATCGTCGCGCAGGTCGATCAGTGCGACGGTCAGGCCCAGAGGCGCTTCCTCGTGGTCGCCATGCACGGTCTCGACCTTCTGCGCCAGCGGGATGAGCCACTCCAGTTCCTCGCGGTGGACGGTATGGAAGCGGGCGAGGATGTGATCGATCAGCGCGCCGGTTTCTTCCGGCGGGCGGTTGGCGGTGCGGGCGATCAGGGCCTGCAGGTCGGCCATGATCCCGGCCAGGTCGCCGCCCTGGTGGGCCACGGCCTGGGCCAAGGGCTCGTTGCCGCCGCAGCAGAATCCGATGCCGGCCCGGCGGAAGACTTCGGTGGCCCCGGGCAGAAGCTCGGCGATGGTGCCGACGGTGGTGTCTTCGGTGATCGTCAGTTCGGTCATGATGGTCCTTTCACGGGTTGGGCGCCCAGGCCCGCGCGATCGGTGGGCCAAGGCGAAGAAGATCGACGGCGCGTGCTGCGATCTGGGCCGATACCTCGGCCAGTGAGGTGGGGCGCAGGTAGAAGGCCGGCACCGGCGGCAGGACGATGGCGCCCATTTCGGTGGCGGCAGTCATGTTGCGCAGGTGGGCGAGCGTCAGCGGCGCCTCGCGCGTCAGCAGGACCAGCGGGCGGCGTTCCTTCAGCTGCACCCCGGCGGCCCGGGTCAGAAGCGCGTCGTCCAGCCCGTGGGCAATGGCGGCCAGGCTGCGCATCGAACAGGGGGCGACGATCATCCCGGCCACCGGGCAGGAGCCCGAGGCAATGGCGGCGCCCAGATCGCCCGCCGGATGGACCCGGGCCGCCAGCGCGCACAGGTCGGCGCGGGCAGAGGGCCCGATCTCGAGTTCCAGTGTGCGCTCGGCCATCGGTGACAGGACCAGATCGACCTCGGCCCCCGCCGTTGCCAGCGCCCGCGCGCAATCCAGCGCCAGCATCGCTCCCGACGCGCCCGATACCCCCAGCACCACCCGGCTCATGGCCCGCCTCCCAGCAGGCTTTCCGCGCGCGCCAGATGTTCGGGCGAAAGCGTCATCACCCGGCCCCAGTCCCGCGAGGTTTCGGCCCCGATCTTGGTCGTCGCGTCCAGCCCGATCTTGCCGGCCAGCCCTTCCTTCGGTGACGCGAAATCCAGGTAGTCCATCGGCGTGTCGGTCAGCGTGACCGTATCGCGGCCGGGGTCATAGCGGGTGGACAGCGCCCAAAGCACATCGTCCCAGTTACGGGCGTCGACGTCCTCGTCGACGACGACGATCATCTTGGTATAGCTGAACTGCGGCAGCATCCCCCACAAGGCCAGCATCACCCGCCGCGCCTGACCGGGATAGCGCTTGGCGATCTTCACCACCGCGATCCGGTAGGAACAGGCGGCGGGCGGCAGCCAGAAATCGCGCACCTCGGGAATCTGGGCGCGGATCACCGGCAGCGCCAGGTCGTTGAAGACCTCGCCGATCACCGAAGGCTCGTCGGGCGGGCGGCCGGTGACGGTGGACAGGTAAAGCGGATCGCGCCGGCAGGTGATGCGGGAGACGCGCATCACCGGAAATGGCTCGGCGGCGTTGTAATAGCCGGTATGGTCGCCGAACGGGCCTTCGGGTGCGGTCTCGCCGGGGTGGAGCCAGCCTTCGACGACGATCTCGGCGCGGGCGGGGATGGTCAGGGGCACGGTTCGGGCGCGGGCAACCTCGACCCGTGCGCCGCGCAGGACGCCGGAGAAGGTCAGTTCCGACACGGTTTCCGGCAAGGGCAGCGCCGCGGACAGCAACAGCGCCGGGTCGCAGCCAAGCGCCACCGCCACCGGCATCGGCTGGCCGGTTGCCATCCAGGCCCGGTAATGCGCCGCGCCGCCGCGGTGGGCGAGCCAGCGCAGGATCAGCCGGTCGGGGCCGATGACCTGTGCGCGGTAGACGCCAAGGTTGTAGGCGGCAAGATCGTCGTCCTCGGGCGGGCGGGTGATGACGACGGGCCAGGTGATCAGCGGCCCGGCATCCTCGGGCCAGGGGGTCTGCACCGGCAGGGCGGTCAGGTCGGGCAGGGTTTCGGCCTGCACCGGCGGCCGGCGCAGCCGGGCTGGCCGGGTCATCAGCGCCGCCCGCAGCATCGGCCAGCGCGACAGCGCGTCGCCCAGACCCCGCACCGGCGCCGGGCTGCGCAGGGCGGCCAGAAAGGCGCCAAGGTCGGCCACGCCATCGGGCCGCACCCCCAGCCCCGCCGCCACCCGCGCCCTTGTGCCGAACAGATTCGCGACAACCGGCAGGCGCCCGCCGCCAGTCGGTTGATCGAAGCGCAGGACCGGCCCGCCCCGGCGCAGGGCCAGAAGTTCGACCGCGGTCATTTCCTGGGCCAGCGCCACCGGCTCGGCGATGCGCAGCAGGTCGCCTCCCGCCTCGGCATGGGCAAGAAAGGCGCGCAGGTCGGGAAAGACGGGCAGGTCACGCATGACGGCTGGGGTAACAGCCCTGCGCCGCCCTGTTCTTGACATATATCAAGGCTTCACGACGTGGTGAAAGGTAGAAGGCCGCATGATCCGGCTTCCTCCTCCTCCGCTCGCGGCGACCGTCCTGTCGCGCCTGATGGCCGCCACGCTGGCCCGCCACCCTGACATCCTGCGCCGCATGGGCCCCGAGGCCGGCAAGCGCATCCTGATCGACACGACCGATCTGCCGGCGCTGATCCTGATCGAGCCGGGCGCGGGGCGGGTGACGCTGCACCGCCGCCCGCCGCCACACGACGCCGCGATCCGGGGAAAACTGGCGGCCTTCCTGTCGATGCTGCACGGGCTGGAGGATGGCGACGCGCTGTTCTTTTCCGGCGCGCTGGAGATTTCCGGCGATACCGCCGCCGTCGTCGCGCTGCGCAATGCGCTCGACGATGCCGAGATCGACCTTGCCGCCGAGATCGCCGCGCTGACCCACCTGCCGCCGCCGGCGCTGCACCGGGTGGCGGCGACGCTCGGCCCCCGCCTTGGCCTGTCCCTGCATCGGAGCCCGTGATGGAACTCGTCTGCCCCGCCGGCACTCCCGCCGCTCTGCGCGCCGCCGTCGAGGCCGGGGCGCACGCCGTCTATTGCGGGTTCAACGACGAAACCAATGCCCGCAACTTCCCCGGCCTGAACTTCTCGCGCCCGGAAATGGCGGCGGGCGTCGCCCATGCCCATGCCCACGGCACCAAGGTCCTGTGCGCCATCAACACCTTTCCCCGTGCCGGGTCCGAGGATCTGTGGCACCGCGCCGTCGCCGATGCCGAGGCGGCGGGGGTGGACGCGGTGATCCTTGCCGACATCGGACTGCTGGACCACGCCAGCCGCCATCATCCCGGCCTCAGGCTGCATCTGTCGGTGCAGGCGGCGGCGGCCAATGCCGATGCGATCCAGCTGTATGCCCAGGCCTTCGGGGTGAAGCGCGTCGTCCTGCCCCGGGTGCTGACCGTTGCCGAAATCCAGGCGATCACCCGCGAGGTGACGGTCGAGACCGAGGTCTTCGTCTTCGGCGGCCTGTGCGTGATGGCCGAGGGGCGCTGCGCCCTGTCGTCATGGGCCACCGGCCTGTCGCCCAACATGAATGGGGTCTGTTCGCCAGCCAGCCACGTTGCCTATGCGACGACGGCGCAGGGGCAGGAGGCCCGGCTGGGCGACCTGCTGATCCACCGCGCGCCGGCCGGGGCGCCGGCGCCCTATCCGACGCTGTGCAAGGGCTGCTTCACCTCGCGAGGGGCAGGCGGCGACCGGCAGACCGGGCACATCTTCGAGGATCCGGTCAGCCTTGATGCCACGACGCTGATCCCGGCGTTGAAGAAGGCCGGCGTCAAGGCGCTGAAGATCGAGGGCCGCCAGCGCAGCCGCGCCTATGTGGCCGAGGTGGTCCGCAGCTTCCGCGCCGCCGTCGATGCTGCCGAACGCGGCCAGCCGCTGCCCGAAAGCCAGTTGCGCAAGCTGACCGAAGGCCAGGCCGCCACCACCGGCGCCTATGCCAAGACCTGGAGATAGGGATGGACCTGACCATCGGCCCCAACGCCTTTTTCTGGCCCGCCGAAACGGTGCGCGCCTTCTATGCCGGTCTTGTCCGCACCCCGGCGGCGCGGGTGGTGATCGGCGAATGGGTCTGTTCCAAGCGCCTGCCTTTCTGGGAACAGGAAATCCCGGCAGCGGTCGAGGCGCTTAAGGCGGCGGGCAAGGACGTCGCGCTTTCATCGCTCGCGCTCATCACCCTGCCGCGCGAACGACGCCAGACCGAGGAGCTGTTCGCCACCGGCCTGCCGGTCGAGATCGCCGACCTGTCGGCGCTGCGCCACCTGCCCGAAGGCCATCCTTTCTGGGTCGGCCCGGTGGTGAACGTCTATAACGAAGGCACGCTGGACTGGCTGGCCCAAAAGGGGGCGCGGCGCATCTGCCTGCCGGTGGAATTGCCCCTGGCGTCGGTTGGCGTGCTGGCGCGGGCCGGGGCCGAACGTGGCATCGCGGTCGAGGTCTGGGGCCACGGCAAGCCGCCGCTGGCGCTGTCGGCGCGCTGCTACCACGCCCGGCTGCACGACCGCACCAAGGACGCCTGCCAGTTCGTCTGCGGCGAGGACCCCCACGGCCGCGCGGTCGAAACGCTGGAGGGCCGCGCGTTCCTGACCGTCAACGGCATCCAGACGCTCGGCCATGCCGTCACCACCGCGGCGCGGCAGATGGCCGCCTTGCAGGCGGCAGGGGTGGCGGCCCTGCGCCTGTCGCCGCAGCCGGGGGATTTCGCGGCGCTGGTCGCGGCCTATGCGGCGCATCTGGGCGACAGCAACCCCGCCGCGCTGGTCAGAACCCTGCAGGCGTTGCAGCCGGGCGAGCCCCTGGCCGATGGGTTCCTTGATGGCCGCCCCGGTCTGGCCGAGGTGCCCCGGGCGCTGGCCTGACCCTGGACCGGACAGAATTGCTTTCCGGCGAATACGGGTCTTTGTTGCACCGCCTGCAGCCTTCGCCGATTCAACGACCGTGGCGTGGCTTCTGGCGGCCGGTCACAGGTGGAATGTGCTCCTGGCCCGCAACGACAGCCGCACCGCCTTCGCCGCCCTGGGCGTTCTGTTCACCACCGGCCCGACCGGCACGAACGTCAACGATTTCCGCGCGGTGTTTGTGACCTGACCGCCATGCTTCAGAACAGTGGTGCGAAGCGGTCGGGCAGGCGGTAAAGTTCGCGGCTGCGGCCGCCGCCCCAGAAGATCACCGTTTCCTCGTGCAGGGCCTGCTGTTCATCGATCATCTTGCGGCGAAAGTCGGCAAGTTCGGCATCTTCGCGCACCGGCACCAGTTGCGACAGCTTGCGGAAGGTTTCCAGATCCTTCGACCAGGCGACACCTTCGCCTTCCTGGTCGCGGGCGGTGTCCATCGCCTCGCGCAGCGACTTGCGGCCGGTCAGCCGGGCGATCGTCTGGGTCTCGTCGTAGAAACGCAGGTGGACAAGGTAGAGATGCGGGTCGAGGTAGCGCGGCTTGTGCAGGTTGGCATGTCCGCCCGACGTGAAGTGGCTTTCGCGCCGAAGGATGCAGGGTTTGGAATAGTTGGCATTGGCGCGGAAGTTGCGGCGGCGCGACAGGATGGTTTCGCCGGGAAGGATCGGTTCGGGTTCCAGCGCCGCGTTGTGGACCAACTCGATCCCGAAGGGGCAGATCGACTTAGGCGCGTCGGGCCGGTCGTAACGCCAGAGATAGGTCTGCAAGTTGGGCGCCACGTCTGGGTCGACGATCACCACCTCGTCGACGTCGCCGGCGATGACCCAGTTGAAATAGCGCAGAAGCCCGTTGGCGAACTGCGAGATCAGCGACCAGCGGCGGCGGTCCATGCGGAACATGGTCGGATCGCGCGGCAGGGCGATGACATTGCAGCCCTGGGCGATGCGCCGGTGTTCGGGGTCGCCGCCGTGGCTGAGCACGTAAAGGTGCCGGCGTTCGAACTGGCGGGCGTAATAGTCGACCCAGCGGCGCAGGAATTCATGGTCCTGGTAGGCCATGGTCAGGGCCGCGCAGGGCGCCTTGGTCGGGTCGAGCGTCGGGCGGTCGGCCATCAGCCCCCCCAGCCCGGCAGGGCCTGAAGCGCCGCCGCCAGCACCGCCGCGCCATAGGCGGGGTTCTTGTGTTCCATGTCGCCGGTCTCAAGGCAGTTCTCGACACCAAAGTCGGGGTGGGTCAGGACCGCGCCGGTGACGGTGTGCGCGGGCTGGGGCAGGAAAGTCACGCCATCCTCGGCGGCTATGCGGACCAGGCTGGCCCACAGCCGGGCGCTGTCGCCGGCATCGCCCGAAGCGGTGGCAGCGGGATAGGCGGCCTCCCACCCGTGGGGCAGGCCGGCGGTGGGCAGGGACGGCGGCGAAAACAGGATGCGCGCCCGGCCGGTTGCCGCAAAACGGCAGGCAAAGCCGTAGGTCGTCGAATTGGCGAACGTGTCGCGCGCCAGCCGCGCCATCAGGCCGGTCGACAGAAAATCGCCATCGGCGCGGGCCTGGGCGGCCATCATGAACAGGTGGCTGACATAGAGCCGGCAGCCGACGAACAGCACCGCGTCGAAATCCGCCACCGGCAGGAAGCGGCGGCCCCGGTCGTTGAACTTGGCAAAGCGGTCGGCGGTATAGTCGTCGGCGGGCACGATTGCCTCGTCGCGGTAGTCGAGAAACCGGAACCGCTTGCCGACATGGCCCCAGTATTCGACATCAAAACGGTCGAGGCTGGCCAGCCCCTGGCGATGGGCCATGCGCACGCAGGCATAGTGGCTGTCGCCAAAGATCGCCAGGCGCGGCAGGGGCCGGCTTTGGCTTTGGGGCAGGGCGCTAGCGGCTGAAGGCATTGAGGATTTCTTCTTCGCAACGGATTTCGGCTGCGCTGTCTTCGGCAGATGGCGGTTCGGGGGGCGGTTCAACCGGCGCCTTTCCCGCGGGCGCGCGCACGGGCTGCGGTGCCGAACCCGTTGCGGGCACACCAGCCGGGGGCGCCTTTCCCGCGGGCGCGCGCACGGGCGGCGGGTAGGCCGTGGCCTGATCGCGGAAGAAGTTCGCCATCACGAAATCCACCCCGGCCTGGGTGACGCTGCGCATGTTCGGCGCAAAGAACATGCCCCGGTAGGCGGGGTGGGTGATGATCTCGTAACTGGGGAAATAGTCGACGGTCGCATGGTCCTGGGCCAGCTGCCCGGCGACGGCGCGCAGCAGCGACTTGGAATGGCTGGTCGCCAGCAGGACATGCTGGCCCGAGGCCGTCGCCGTCAGCGGCACCGGCGAAACCGTCAGCAGCACCCGAAGCCCGCGATTGGCGCGGAACAGGATCCGCAGCGCGACCGACATGTCCTGGGCCAGGGTGCGGTAGTCGTGGTTGACGAAGACATGCGCCTCGGGGTCGAAGCGGCCGGCGATCGTGCCGGGGCAGATCGCATATTCATACCCGCCCTCGCGCCGCTGCCAGCTTTCGGTCAGGCCCAGGGTAAAGACCAGGACATTGGCCTGCTGCACTGCCGCCTGCACCGCCGCCAGCGTCACCGCGCGCGAGGCGGCAAGCTCCTCGGCGCTGGCAAAGCCGCCGGGTTCGACGCCGGGGCGGAACGGGTCGTAAAGGCGGCCATCCTTTTCCCAGACTTCGGCCGGCGGTTCCGATCCGCCAAAGGCCCATTCCAGCCACTGGCGTAGCATCCGGGGCGTGTAGATGTTGCCGGTGCGAAAGCTGAAGGTGCCGTAGTGGTAGTCCTTGCGCTGCTCCGGGGTCAGGCCCTTTGGCCCCGGCTCGCAATCCAGCCAGCGGTAGCCGCGCGCCACCAAGGCCCGGCTGAAATGCTGGGCAAAGCAGGACCCGGCGGTGACGATGCGGCTGCGTTTCGTCACTTCGAACTTGGGGGTCCAGAGGCCGGAAATGTCGAAGGGCGAGCGGTCGGCCACCGCCGTTCGCCAGAAGCGGTCGGGGGGCAGGGCTTCGTAAGGATGGCTCACCGCTCGCTCCTGTTTTTGCGAAGGCTAGCATGGGCGCGCGGGCAGGGCCAAGGCCGGATCGAGCTCAGAACACCTGCGAAAACCGTTCCGGCAGGCGGTAGACGCCACGCGGCCGGGCGCCGCCGGGGGCCCAGAACACCACCTTCTTCTGTCGCCAGCCGTCGACCATTTCCTTGCGGAATTCCGGGAAATCCACCGTTTCGGTGCGCGGCTTTTCCTTGATCAGCGCCTGATAGGTTTCCCAGGCGGTATCCCAGCCGGTCTTGTCGCGTTCGACATCCTCCAGCGCGCCGCTTTGCAGGTTGCGCTGGGCGCGGCGGGTGGCCAGGCGCTGTTCGGTCATTCCGTAGTCGATGAAGCGCAGGTGAAAGAGATAGAGATGCGGGTCGAGGTAAAGCTTCGGGTGGTTGGCATAGTGGCCGCCCGGCACGAATTCCACCAGGTCGCGGACGATGCAGGGCTTGGCATAGTTGGCGTTCAGCCGGAACAGGCGGCGCACGTCAAGGATCGGGCGGCCGTCGCTGATCGGTTCGGGCTCCAGCGTCGGGTTGTGGACCATCTCGATGGCGAAGGGGGTGATGACCTTGGGCCGGTCGCGCCCGCCGCCCAGCCTTGCGACATATTCCGGCAAGGAACCGCCGACCGCCGGGTCGACGACCACGATTTCATCGACATCGCCGCAGATCACCCAGTTATAGAACCGGGTGAAGCCCGAGGTGAAGCGCGACAGCATCTGCCAGCGGCGCTGGTTGAAGCAGTTCCGCGTCGGGTCGTGGGGTAGGTAGATGACGTTCGCACCCTCGGCGATGCGCTGATGTTCGGGGTCGCCGCCGTGGGACAGGACGAACAGGTTCTCGCGCCCCAGTTGGGCGCCGTAATAGTCGACCCAGCGCTTCAGAAAGAAATGGTCGCCCCCCACCATCGTGATGGCGCACATCGGCGCGCGGGTCGCATCCATCATGGCCGCGCCCCGCTGGCCTTGTCCTGCAGTTGCGCGCGCGCCTGGCGGAAGGCACGGCGGGCGAACATCAGATCCTCGGTCCCGAGCATGACCTTGCAGGCTCCCATCGTCAGCTTGGGGTGGCGGCCGGCGGCCATCGCCTCAGTGATGGCGCGCTGCCATTTGCTGACGGTGCGGCGGGCGCGGTAGGCTTGCCAGAAGGCGGGGCCGACGTGATCGCGTTCGACCACTTCGCGCAACAGCGCCGGCAGCGCGCCGGATTTCAGCACCACGCGGACGGCTTCGTGGGTGGCGTGGCCGGCCCGCAGCAGCTGGACGTTCGCTCCGGCCATCCGGCGGGCATGGGCGCGGTCTTCGGGGGTGAACGGGTCGTAGACCAGAAAGACCTTGCGGATGTAGGGGATGGCGGCGGCGGCATCGAGAAAGGGCATCCCCTCCCAGTTCGACTTGCGCACCGCGAAGGGAAAGCGCTGTTCGAAGGGGGCGATGACCTTGTTCATCGTGCTTTGGGCGCTGAAGGCCAGCACCCGCGAGTCCGGGATCAGCGGCGCAAAGTTCAGCGCGCCGAAGCCGCCCATCGAGGCGCCGGTCAGCACCACCCGGCGGAAGGCGCGGAAAAAGCCGGTCTCCTCCAGCCGCCGCAGCAGGGCGGGGGCATCGTCCTGCCGATACCAGTCCTTCGCCCGGCTCTGCACCCCCAGGACGGAATAGCCCAGCTCGGCCAACCGGCGGTCCAGCCAGGGGCCGCGCGGCCAGCCTTCGTCGATCGTGGCCAGATTGTCGAAGCTGACGATCAGCACGTCAGACCGGCGTTCGAACCACAGGCTGGCCTTCGGCGCCTCGATCAGGAAGCGCGCCGCGCCGGGTGCGGCCTCGAACGGCAGGACCGGCGGCAGGGCGATGGCGGCGGGTGGGGGGTCGTCTTCAATGGCTGCGTCGGTCATGCGGCCCCTCAGTATTGCCAGCGGGCGTAGGACTGAAGCGCCGCCATCTGGTCGGCATCCTCCACCCCGCGCGGGGCGAGAAGCGCGCGGCCCGGCCAGAACACCACATCGGCAATGCGGGCATTGCCCAGCGTCTTGGTCAGCCCCTTGCGGTGGCCCCGGCAGCCGATGAACAGGTCGACCGGCCCCTGCACGCCATCCAGCTTTCCGCGGCTTTCGGCCTGTATAGAGCCTGTTTTCAGCAGAAGCCGGGTCCTGTCCCAGCTGACGATCACCAGCCGGAAGTCGGGCTGGCGGTTGGGCAGCGGCAGTTCGACGCCGACCCCGCCGGCGCGGTCCTTGGCGACCAGCAGCCCGTCGGTGTGCGACAGGAAGAACAGGTTGGCGCCGTCGGCGGGACCAAGGCGCAGCGACAGCAGCGTGCGCGCCTCTGCCTCGGGCGCGGCGTAGATGACGGCAAGCGTGAAGCGGTCGGCCTCGGGCGCGATGTCGGGGACGACGAAGCCGCCGTTGACCTCGGTGCGCAGTTGCAGGATCGGATGGCCGCAATGATCGGCGGTTTCGCTTCGGCCGGCATTGGCGGCGGCGGGAACGGCGCTGCGGGTGCCGGCCATCGGCGCCCAGGCCGTCACCACGCCCGCCTCGATCCGCGCCTGCGCCGGGCGGGCCGCCAGCCAGAAGGCCCCGGCACCGGCCAGCCGGTCGCGGAACGTTTCGGTTTCATCGCCAAGAAGCGCGCCAGAGGGCAGGGATTGGTCCAGGGTCAGCATGTCAGCCTTCCAGCGCCCGTGCCGGGTCGATCCCCAGTTCGGCGCACATGCGCTGGGCGTAGGACCCGGCCAGCGGCGGGTTCTTGCGCCACCAGGGGCGGGTGGCATTGGTGTAAAGGTGGACCGAAACCGTCTTGTCGGTAAAATGCCGTTCGACCGCGCTGTAGGGATCGTAGAAAATGTCGTTCAACTGGAATGGCACCGGATACAGCGCATCCGGCGTCATCGCCCGGTCGACATCGCCTGTCTGGCGCGCGAACCAGGTGAAGGCCTGCGGGCCAAAGGCAGTACGCTCGGCCTTGTAGATGCGCACGGCATGGGGCAGGCCGGGATCCTGGCGGTCCATCTTGCGGCGCTGGCCCTTGTCCCACCAAGCCGGATAGTCGGGCAGGTTGTCGTAATAATCCAGCAGCTGGTCCATCAGCTCGCAGTCCGGCGGCAACCCGACGACCCCGCAGTTCAACGCCCCGCGCATGCCGTGGCCGGCATAGACATAGTCCCATTCGTCCGGGAAGGGCCGATAGCAGAAGGCATCGCAATCGATCCACAGCGCGCCGGTCTTGCGGATCATCTTGTAGCGGAACACGTTCGACAGGAACGAGGCGCTGGTCGCCTCGACCACGGCCATGTCGATATCCATGATTTCGGATGCAGGCCGCACCTCGACCCCTTTCGGTGCGTTCCTGACCCGGTCGGTGCAATAGAGCGTTACCGGATGGCCGTGGCGCAGGTGCGATTCCAGCGCCAGCAGGTTCAGGTAGTGCAGGCTTTCGCCGATCCAGAGCGAGGCGACGGGGCGGCGGGTCGGGGGCATGCGGGCACTTTCCAGGGAACGGGAACCGGAGCCACCATCGGCCCCGGCGCGGTGCGGGTCAACTGCGCAGGTAGAGAAGCGAGCCGCCGTCGAGCGCCTTCGGCTGTTCGGTCAGGCCAAGGGCGGCGAGCGCGGGGCCGTAGGCTTCGCGCAGGCCGGGGGCCTCGACGCTTTCGGTGACGGGCAGCAGGACCCGTGCCACGCCTGCCATTTCGGGCAGGGCGAAGATGGCGGGTGGCAATTGCATCGGGACAAGGCGCAGGGCGTCGGGGCGGAAGTTGGCCAGCAGATCGGCGAGGCCCGACCAGCCGCCTTCGCCATCGCCCGCCGCGCGCAACGGGCGGTCGGAAAAGCCGATGCTGTCGGACCGGTCGGCGAACTGGGCGCGGGCGATGGCGCGGCCGGTTTCCACCAGCGCCGGCCGGTCGTCCTGCGTCAGCACCTGCAGGTCGGGGAACGTCAACCGCGCCTTCAGCGCGATGAAGCCGATGCCGCCGCCCAGGTCGAGAAAGCGGGCTGTGCCGGTCAGGTAAGCGCCGATGTTGCGCGCATGCCGGCGGTCGAACTTGCCGGCCTGCACCGCCTCGAGCGCGGCGGGCGTGAAGATCCGCGGATCGACGGGCAGGGTGATGCCCTGGTTGTCGGCCCATTCCAGCGGAATGTCGGCCGACAGGTCGACCGGCCCGGCGACATAGGGCGAGGCATAGCCCGATCCCCAGCCGGGCGGCGTTTCGGTGCGGCGTTCCTCTTTCGGCCGGGCGGCACGGCGCTGTTCCAGTTTCGACTGCACGGCGGCCACCGCCACCGGGTCGCGCGCCTTGGGTGGCTTGGCGACCACCTGGGTCAGGGGCACAAGGCTCGCCTCGACCAGCGACTGGACCAGCGCCTGATAGGCTTCGGACGCGCGGTATTCGGCCAGCCGCGCCTCGGCCCGCGCATGGGCGGCGTCATGCAGGCGCGCCAGTTCGGGGTCGGCCAGCAGTTCGGCCATGATCTCGGCCCGGCGGGTGGCATGGCGGCGGATCTGCAGATCCTGCACTTCGTTGCGATCCTGAAGCGACCAGTAGTCGGCGTTGTACTTGTCCTTCTTCAGGTTGGCGTTGCCGCGGAACTTGCGCAGGCTGTAGGCATCCATCGACTTCAGTGCATAGTGGTTGATTTGCGCCCAGTCGAAGCCCACCGTCCGGCGGATCGACCGCCAGCCGCGGAACTTGAACCAGTCCTCCAGCACCTTGCCCGAGCCGTTAACCCAGGTCACGGTTTCGGGATAGTCGGTATCCTTGTGCTGCGACTTGATGATCGGCCGGTGCATGCCCAGCCGCAGATAGCGGTGGTCGAACCGCAGCAGGGTCTTGACCCCCCAGCCCTTGTTCCAGAATGGGGGCGCAGCCATCGTGAACTGGTCGGTGATCGGCGCGCGCGACCAGTCGCGGATGCCGCCCGAGCCGAAGATGCGCCAGGTGATCACCATCGCGCTGGCGCCCATCGCGTTCAGGTCGGCGACCATGCCGTCCAGCGTGCCGGCCGGGTGGTTGATGCACAGGAATTCGTCAGCATCCAGCACCAGCAACCAGTCGGTGGCGCGCACCAGTTCGTCGTCATGGGCATGCTTCAGCATCGACGGGTGCGGCTTGACCCCCGGCGGCATGATGTTGTCGCGGTGATGGACGCCGATATCCAGCGCCTGAAGCCGCTTCAGGATCGCGTCGGTGCCGTCACTGCAATCGTTGGTGTAGACCATCACCTCGGTGAAGCCGACCGCCAGGTGGTGGGCCACCCATTCGATGACGCCCGGCCCTTCGTCCTTCATCGTGGACAGGGCCATGAGCGATCCGTGCGGGCTGACGTTCTTCTTCAGGTTCATCGGTCGGGCCGGTTTTATGCTGGAATAGTGACTTATCGTGAAGAAAAGAAGAAGGGCAGCAGGCGGCTGAAGTCGGCGTTGGTCAGGGCGCGGGGGCTGATCTCGAACCGCGCCATCCGCCCGATCCGCTCGGCCACCGGCACCCAGCCTTCGGCAACCGCGTTGTCCTTGCGGTTGGCGTAGTCGTCCCACAGCACCGTCACCGGCCGGGTGGTGTGCAGAAGCGTCGCGGCAAAGCAACCCAGCCGGAACCTTCCGTCGATCAGCACCAGATCGGGCGCGGGGGCCGGGTCTTCCTGCCAGACCGCCATCGGCAGGCGCCAGTAGCGGCGCCATTCGTTGTGGGTCAGCGGCATGCCCCATTCCTTGGTGCGGCCGATGTTGGCATGGCGGATGTCGATGCCGGGCCGCAGCAGCCCGTGGGCGGCAAGGCCGGCGCGCAGGTTCTCGGCCCAGGCGGCGTCGCTTTCGATGGAAATGACGCGGGCCTCGGTGTGGCGTGCGGCAAAGACCGTCGATCCGCCCGATCCGTATTCCAGGATCAGGCCGGCCTTGCGGTAATGCGCCTCGACCGCAGCCTTTTCGGCGGGCGGCATGGCGATGTCGGGAAGGTGGGCAAGAGCGTCCATCAGGTCAGGGCCGGGGCAGGTCCAGCCGCTCGGCCAGTTCGAACGGGCGGGCGGTGTCCTCGATCGCGGTGCGAAGGGCCGCGCCGGTGGTGAAGGGAAAGGCCTCGGCGATGCGCCGTTCGGCGTCGGGCGTGGTCACGCCGCCGGCCGCCAGTTCGGGATTGCCGTCGACCGATCTGGTGATGCGCGGGGTGCGGTCGCCGGCGGTCTGGATCGTCTGTTCATAGCCCGAGGTGTTGTTGGTCGAATGCAGCGTGTAGTGAAAGGCGGTGAAGGTCGGGTCCATGTAGCTGGGCACCACGTTGGCATGGCGGGCGTGGCGCATCCGGTAGGGGTGCATCCGCGACATCGGCTCGTTGACGACGGCAAGGCCGATGGCGACATAGGGGTGGATATGGGCGCAATGCCGCGCCACGGCGCCATCGAGAAACCCCAGCACCCCGCCCGAGAATGAGATCATCCCGCCGGGGTCGATGCGGCGGGCCGCGGCGCGCAGCCGTTCGACATAGCTGGCGCAGACCGCATCGTCGTCGTCCATGCGGAAGTGGACCGCCGGGGCGGTGTGGCCGAGGCTGGCTTCGGCGACGACCGGACGCAGCACCCCGCCAAGGTCGGTGTCCGAGGTCGCCAGAACCCGCACGGCCGGCACATCGGCGGTCAGGTCGGCCAGCCGTTCGCGATAGGGTGCGGGCATTTCGTTCGAAGTGATGACAACGAAGGTGAAATCGGGGTCGGTCTGGTGGCGGATCGACGGCAGCAGGACCTGTTCGAACAGGTGGAACCGGACGGCCATGCGCGTCGGGTTCCACAGCAGCCGTTCGGCATCCTCCAGCGTGCGGATGGCACGGCCGGTGTCGGTCAGCCCGAAATAGGAAAACCGGCAATGGCCGAAGATCTTCATGCCTGTCCCTTGGCGGTTGCGTGTCCTGCCCTTGTTAGACAAGCCGCCGGGCTGCGGCAACCGTTTCGGGCCGGCGACAGCGGGTTGCGGGGCGTGGCCGGGCGGGTCTAAATGGCGGCGCCGCCCGCTTGGCGGTGCCCGCGAAAGCAGAGATCGCCATGACCGACACGCCCCCCGAAGACGACAAGGAAGCGGCGGGGCAGGGCGTGATCCTGCGCGCGGCGAACGGCGACGTGATCCGCTATGACCGGACCGGGCTGGTGATGCGCCTGTCCGACCGGGTGATCGCCGACATCGAGGCACGCCTGTCGCTGCCGGACCGGGCGGCTGCGGCGGGCGGCGCGGCGGCGGACGACGGTCCCGACCTGCCCGACGAGATCGACGCCTGGGACATCCGGGCCGAGGGCGACTGGCTGCGGTTCATGGCACGGCTGCCGGGGCGGCAGGGCATCCGCGGCTTTCGCCGGCCGCTGGCCGGCGGCGCGATCATCGCCGATGGGCGCGGGCCGGTGCTGGGCATCCTCGGGATCGGTGGCGCGCGGGCGGCGCTGGGCTCGCCTCCGGCGGGGGCCGGCTTTCCCTATCACATTCTTGCGCCCGCCGACGACATTGGCGCCGTCGGCCATGCCGGGGTCGAGCTTGCAACGCCGCGCGACATGCTGGAGCCGATCCGCGACCTGACCCACGAGGCACTGATCGCCGACCGGCTGCTGGCCGACCGGCTGGATCGCGGCCACGCGTTGCCCCTGTTCATGGTCCGGGTCGAAACCGACGAAAGCCCCGACGCGCGGACGCTGGCTACCGGGCGCGCGGTCGAGAACCTGGAACAGGCGGCGCTGAGCCTGTTGCGCGCGGCCGAACGGCTTGGCACCCATGCGAGGCTTCTGGCGGTGACGCTCGACTATGCGCTTGAGGATCTGTCGGGCAATGCCGTCGCCTACCGCGACGGGATGATCGCGCTGATGGAGGCGGTGACGGTGCGGCTGGGCCGATTGGGGCTGGCGCGGCCGCTGTTCCTGGCGACCTTCGATTGCGGCACCCATCGGATCACCGAAAGCCCGGCGCTGGCCGGCCAGTGGGAACTGTCGTGGAACCACGGCGAACACCAGCTGATCTATGCCGCGCCCGGCTACATGTTCGCCCAGGACGAAACCGCGCGGCTGACCGACCAGGGTCGGGTGGTGCGCGCGGCGATGTGCGCGGCGGCCTTGGAGCAGGGCGCGGACTGGCAATGCCCGGTCATCCACCTGGCCGAGGCCGAGGGTGCGGAGATCCGCCTGACCTGTGCCAGCCGGTCGGATCTGGTGCTGGATGCGGACGATCCGTTCGGCGCGGGCGCCACGGCGGGCTTTGCCTTGCACGGCGCGCCCGAAGGCCAGGCAATCCTGTCGGCCGAAGTCGACGAAAAAGACCCTAAATCAGTGATTTTGCGCTGTGCCCGGCCCGTGGTGGCGGAAGGTTTGACCCTGTCCTACGCCTATGGTGCGGCCCCCGGCGCCGGCCCCTATCCGGCCAATGCCGGGCGGCTGCGCGACGATTGGCAGGAGGGCGAGGTGGCGGGCCAACGGCTGCATCGCTGGGCCCTGCCGGCGCTGCTGCCGGTTCGCGTCGGCGGGGGCGCGCGCGGATGAGTTTCGACGCCGCCTCCATCGCCGGCGACAATATCTGCGTCATCTGGGTTGATGACCTGATCGACGTCTTCACCTGGCGAACCAGCTTCGGCATTCCGATCCTGACCCCGAACATCGACCGGCTGGCGGCGATGGGCGCACGCTTCACCAACGCATATGCCACGGTGCCGCTCTGCGCGCCCTGCCGGGCCGAACTGACCACCGGCCTGTCGCCCTACCGCACCGGGCTGGTGGACCTGAACCGCTTCTGGCGCGAGGTGATGCCACCGCACAAATCCTGGGCCTACGACCTGCGGCGGGCGGGGTTCTACAATTTCACCACCGGCAAGGTCGACGCGAACTACCGGCCCATGCCGGAAAGCTATCGGAGGTTCCTGTTTCACGAGGAACCGGCCGCCGCCGACCAGGGCGAACGGACGAAAATCAGGGAGTATCTGGACCGCGGGCCGGGGATCAAGGGTATCAACCACCCCGACGACGACGGCAGCCAGGACGATCGGTTCTATGACTTCTGGGTGGCGCAGAACGCCATCGATTTCCTCGGTCGGGCCGATCCGTCGCGCCGCCACCTGATCCAGCTGGGCTTCAAGCATCCGCACTACAATCTCGAATGCCCGGATCGCTTCTATCAGATGTACGACGCCGCCGCGATCCGCTGGCCCGAGATCGCCGCGCCCGAGGATTATTTCGGCCCCCAGCCCGGCTTTGCCGTCTATGAGGCCGCCTATATCGCCAACGGCAACTGGACCCCGGAAAAGGCCGGGGACGAAGGCTGGCGGCAGGTGGTGCGGGCCTATTTCGCCGCCTGCAGCCATGTCGATCACGAGATCGGCCGGTTTCTTGACGCGCTGGCCGCCTCGCCCTTCGCGCGGAACACCACGGTTGTCTTCCTGTCGGACAACGGCTTCAACCTTGGCAACCACGACAGCTTCCACAAGATGAGCCAGTGGGACAGCGCCGCCCATGTGCCGCTGATCATCTGGAGCGCCCGGATGGAGGGGCCCCGCACCATCGACCTGCCGGTCTCGCTGCACAATTTCCCCAAGACCATCATGGACCTTGCCGGCCTGCCCTACCGGCCCGACTGGGTATCGGGGCAAAGCCTTTTGCCCTTGTTAGAGCCTTCTTTCGGCACATACGACACGACGAAATCGCCGATTACCTCGGTCTTTGGCACACTGTCGGTGCGCCCCTCGGTCGAGGGCTATCGCCACCTGCGCTACTTCCGCTATCCCAATGGCGAAGAGCATGTCTATGACATCGTCGCCGACCCCGGCGAGACGAAGAACCTTATCGACAGCGCGCCGACCGGCTTCCTGCGCCAGGCGCTGGTCGAGGGCGCGCTGGACCTGGGCCTGGACCTGCGCGGGCTGGAAAACCCGGCCGAGGGCATCAATGCGATGATGGCGGTCGATGGCAGCGTGGTGCTGCAGGGAACGCGCGGCAACGACCATTACTGGGCCTATGGCGCGGCGGCCGAGAATATCCGCGAGGAAAAGGACGGCGGCGACGATACGCTGTGGTACATGGGTGGGCCGGACGACTATGTGCTGCACTGCCCGATGAACGTCGAAACCATCCGCATCGCCACCGTCGTCGCCCGGCAGGAAAGCACCGAGCCGCGCGAACCCAAGACCATCCGCATCGTCGCCCATCCCGACAGCCCGATCACCTTCGAATGCTCCGAGCGGGTGCTGGTGAACGTCAAAGGGTCACGCGGCGACGATCTGATGTATGGGCCGAAGTATGGCGGCGCCACCTTCCACGGCGGCGAGGGCAACGACAGCCTGATCGCCATCTCGCGCAGCGAAAGTTCGCGGCATTTCTTCTACGGCGGCGCGGGCGACGATTCGCTGGTCGGCGGCTGGGGCAACGACCTGCTCGATGGTGGCACCGGCGATGACACGATCCTGGGGGTGGCCGGCCGCAACCGCATTCACGGTGGGCATGGCAACGACAAGATCGTCGACGGCGACGGATCGTCGCGCGTGCACACCGGGCCGGGGCGGAACCGGGTGACGCTGGGCGGCGGCAACGACACGCTTTACGCCGGCACGGGCGTCACTCATGTCGATCCGGGACCGGGGGCGGTGCTGTTCGTCATTCCCTACGGTGGCGTGACCCATGTGCAGGCCTGGGCGGCCGACCAGCGCTATGACCTGTCGGCCTGGCCGGTGCCGCCCGCGGTCCGCCGGCTGGCGGACGGGCGGGTCGAAGTGACGGCGGGACTGAGCTTCCTGATGGTCGGCAAGGTGCCGAAGGGCCACGACCTGACTAGCCAGTTCGTCCTGGCCGGCAGTGGCCCGGTTGACGAGGAAGAAGCCCCCGACTGAAGCCGGGCGGGCCAAGCCTTCGGGGTGTCAGCCTGCGGCCTGCGACCGGCGCCGTTCCTCGGCGGTATGGCGGATCGCGTCGGCCAGTGTGCTGTCGCGGTCGATCAGCAGCTGGAAGTCCGAGATGTGCAGCACCAGAAGCGACACCGGGGCGGCGGCGACCACGGTGGCAAAGCGCGGCTCGCCCGAAACCAGGGCCATTTCGCCGAAATAGTCGCCGGGGCCAAGCTCGACCGGCGGCGCGGAAACGACCTGAACCCGGCCTTCCAGGATGAAGAACATTTCGTTGCCGGGCTGGCCCTTGCGGCAGATGACCGAACCGGCCGGGGCGCGGCGCGGCTTCAGCGCGCGGACGATCTCGGCCAGGTCGCGGTGGGGCAGGCGGGCGAACAGCGGCACCCCGGCAACCAACTGCCAGACCAGGGTGAAATCCTGCCGGCGCAGTTCCTCGGCAAAGCCGGTGGCGAGGATGCCGGCCCAGAGCGCGAAGACGCCGATGCCGCACATCATCACCAGCCCGGCCAACATCCGCCCTGCCGGGCTGTGCGGGATGGCGTCGCCATAGCCGGTGGTCGTCAGCGTGGTCACGGCCCACCACATGGCGCGCGGGATCGAGCCGAAGGCCTCGGGCTGGTCGGTGCGCTCCAGGAGATAGGCGATCAGCGCCGCCAGAAACAGGATGATGCCGAACAGCGCCAGCACGCCCACCAGGTTGCGCCGTTCGTTGCCGACGACCCGCAGCATCAGGCGAAAGGCGGCAAGGTCGCGCAGGGGCTTTGCCACCCAGATGCTGCACAGGATGCCGGGGTCGAGGCTGCCGGCCGGGAGCAAAAGGCCCACCACCGGCAGGACGACCGACAGGACGTCGACGACCAGCGCCGGCCCCTGGCCGTCCGGCCCGCCCTGGCGGCGGTCGCGCAGGCTGGCGCCAAGCTGGACGGCGTAGAAGACCCAGATCGCCGCCAGCACCCAGCCGAGCGCGCGATGCCAGACCGGCGGCAGCCCGGGCAGGGTCAGGACCGCGACGATGGTCAGCCCGCAGATGGCAAGCGCGCTGCTTGCCACGCCGGAAACACGGGACAGAAGCCGGGACATCGGGGCCATTCCCTTCGGCTTTGGGCCTGGCACAGGCTAGCCGATCGGCGGGGCGTTCGCCAAGGGGCGGCAGGGCCCATGCGCCGCTAGGTTGCCGGCGGTGGCTCTGCTAGAATGGACGCGGCGGTCGGCGCCGCAGGCAGGGTTTCGTCCGGCGGCCGACCCCGAGAGGATGCGCGATGTCAGACTCAGATCCCCAATTCGCCCTGCTGCGGCAGGTCGCAGACCCCCGGATCGCAGAGGCGATCGAAAGGCTGGTGCGCGACGGATCGGACCGGGAACTGTGCCGGGTGAACGTGCCGGCCTTTGCCGCCGCCCGCGGGCTGGACGAAGAGGCCACCATCGCCGCCTTCCTGCATGCGGCCTCGCTCGGGCTCTTTGACCTGTCGTGGAACGTGCTCTGCCCCGGATGCGGCGGCGTCCTGGACGCGAACGCCTCGCTGAAGTCGGTCATCAAGGAAGAATATGTCTGCGCGCTGTGTGCCGAGGGCTATACGCCGACGCTGGACGAGCTGGTCGAAGTGACCTTCACCGTCAGCCCGCGGGTGCGCCGCATCGGCGCCCACGATCCCGATCAGCTGCCGTTCAAGGAATATCTGCGGCAAATCTACTGGGGTTCGGGCGTCGACATCGCCGACGAAACCTACGAGGCGGACCTTGACGCCATCGCCATCGACACATTGGAACTGGCGGCGGGCGAACGGGGGGTCCTGTCGCTGACCCTGCCCGCCCATTTCGCCATCGTCTTCGAGGTCGTCACCCATTCCGTGCAGTTCATCGACGTCAAGGGCGAGTCGACACGCGAACGCCAGTCGCTGTCGCTGGTCTATGACCGCGACCATGTGCACAACCAGATGCTTGAATTCCGGCCCGGGCCGCTGCGCCTGGCCATCGAGAACCGCACGGACCAGCGGGTGATGCCGGCGGTGCTGGTGGCTGGGGACGCGCTGCACCATCTGTTGCAACGGCGCCGACCGTTCCTGACCGCCAAGCGGCTGCTGACCAACCAGACCTTCCGCGATCTCTACCGGACCGACACGTTGCAGGTCGACCAGCGGCTGAAGATCACCAGCCTGACCTTCCTGTTCACCGACCTGCGCGGATCGACCGAGCTTTACGAACGGGTGGGCGATCTGGCGGCCTTCGATCTGGTGCGGGCGCATTTCCAGGTGCTGCACGACATCGTCGCGTCCGAGGCCGGAGCAGTGGTCAAGACCATCGGCGACGCGGTGATGGCCACCTTCGCCACGCCCGACCGCGCCGTCGCCGCCGCGATCCGCATGCGCGAGGCGATGCGCGAGCTGAACGCCAAATCGGGGCGCGAGGATCTGCTTCTGAAGATCGGCATGCACGAAGGCCCCTGCATCGCCGTGTCGATGAACGAACGGCAGGATTACTTCGGCCAGACGGTCAACATCGCCTCGCGGGTGCAGGGGCTGGCGGATTCACGGTCGATCTATCTGACCGGCTCGGTCGTCGGCGACGAAAACGCCGCCCGGCTGCTGGCCGAGCGCAACCTGAAGCCCGCCCAGCAGAACGCCCGGCTGAAAGGCATCCAGCGCGACATCGACGTCTATGCGATTCCCTGACCGGCACTGCGCCGGGCGGCGCGATTGACAGGGCGGCGGCCAGCGGCCATGACGGGCGGGTCCATGCGCGTCGCCTTCTATGCCCCGATGAAATCGCCAGACCATCCGGTGCCGTCGGGCGACCGGCTGATGGCGCGGCAACTGATGGCGGCACTTGCGGCGGCGGGTCACCGGGTCGACCTCGCGTCCGACCTGCGCAGCTACCGGCCCGAGCCCGATGCGGCGGCCTTTGCGGAAGTGGAGAAGCTGGCGCAGGCCGAGGTGGCGCGGTTGGAGCGGCTGTGGGCGGCCGACGGCCCGCCCGACCTGTGGTTCACCTATCATCCCTACTACAAGGCGCCCGATCTTCTGGGGCCGGATCTCGCCGCGCGCCACGGCATTCCCTACGTGACCGCCGAGACCTCCTGGTCGGCGCGGCGCAATATCGGCGTGTGGGCGGACATGCAGGCGCGGGTGCTTCAGGGGATCGGCCAGGCCGTCGTCAACATCTGCCTGACGTTGCGCGATCGCGACGGCATCCTCGCGGCAGCGCCGGCGGCGCGGACGGCGATGCTGCCGCCCTTCGTCGAGGCCGGTCCCTTCCTGGCCGTGCCGGCGGGCGCGGGCCGCGACAGCGCCCGGATGTTGACCGTGGCGATGATGCGGCCGGGCGACAAGCTGGCGAGCTATGGCCTTCTGGCAGAGGCACTGGACCGGCTGCCCGCCAGCCTGCCGTGGAGCCTGTCGGTGGTCGGCGACGGGCCGGTGCGGGCGGAGGTGATGGCGCGGTTCGCGCATTTCGCGCCGGGGCGGATCGTCTGGCATGGTCAGGCCACCACCGAACGTATCGCCGCGCTGATG
Source organism: Paracoccaceae bacterium (assembly GCA_046348855.1). GTDB lineage: Bacteria > Pseudomonadota > Alphaproteobacteria > Rhodobacterales > Rhodobacteraceae > TMP-24. The sequence continues at coordinate 87,033 of JAXMDK010000010.1, forward strand.
GCCGACAGCGCGCTTTACGTCTGGCCCGGATATGGCGAAGCTTACGGGCTGGCCTATCTGGAGGCGCAAGCGGCGGGGTTGCCGGTGGTGGCGCAACGGGTCGCCGGGGTGCCCGAGGCGGTAGAGGACGGGATCACCGCGCTTCTGTCGCCTGAGGGCGATGCGGGGGGGCTGGCCGCCAATATCGTGCGGCTGCTGACCAATGCGGCGGAGCGGGCGGCGATGGGGGCGGCGGCGCGGCAGTTCATCCTGACCGGGCGGACGGTGGACCGGGCTGCCGCGCGGCTGGGTGAGATTCTCGATGGCATAGGAAGGGCCGGGGCATGACCGAGCGGACCGACTGGCGCCCGCTGCTGGGCGAGCTTGACCGCTGGGCGGCCGAGGGGCGGCAGGCGCGGTTCTGGCTGCGCGACGACGATGCGGTGGACCCGACGCCGGCGCTCGACCGGCTGCTGGCGCTGACCGGGGGCGGGGCCATTCCGCTGACGCTGGCGGTGATCCCGGCGCGCACCGGCCCCGACCTGGCGGCGCGGCTGGACGGGGCGGCGCAGGTTGGCGTGGCGCTGCACGGCTGTTCGCATGAAAACCACGCCGGAACCGGCGAGAAAAGCCAGGAGCTTGGCCCGCACCGGCCGGCCGCAGTGGTCCTGGCCCAGTTGAAGGCAGGGCGCGAGAGGCTGGCGGGGCTGCACGGTGCGCGGTTCCTGCCGCTGTTGGTGCCACCCTGGAACCGCATCGACCCGGCGCTGGTGCCGCGTCTGGGCGAGGCAGGGCTATCGGCGCTGTCGGTCTTTGGCCCCGAACAGGACGGGCCGATGCCGCAGGCGAATTGCCATGTCGACCTGATCGACTGGCGCGGTACCCGGGGCGGGCGCGAGGGTGTGGCGCTGGTGGCAGAGATCGTGGCGCGGCTGCGGGACGGCGGCGGGACGGCCGGATCGGTGGGCATTCTCGGCCATCATCTGGTCCACGACGAACCGGCCTGGAGGTTCCTGGCCGAATTGCTGGAACGGACCGCCGGGCATCCGGCCTGCCGTTGGACAAGCGTGACCGAGGTTCTGGCGGCGGGCGCCCATACCGGATCGGGGGGCTAAAGGTCGATGACCTGGCCTTCGCGGGCGAAGAAGGATGCCGGAAAGGCGCGCTGCGCCTCGGCCTCCATCGCCAGAAGATCGGCGTCGGTGCGCCAGGGGGCGTGGTGCATGAACCCCGTGGCCTTCGCCCCTGCCGCCCTGGCCAGCAGCAGCGCCTGGTTCCAGGTGGAATGGCCAAAGCCGGCGTGGGTGGCCATTTCCGGCTCGGTGTAGGTGCTGTCGTAAAGAAAGAGATCGGCCCCGGCGATCAGGTCCAGCACCGCCGGGTCAAGCTGGCCGGGCGTGTGTTCGGTGTCGGTGACGATGGCGAGGGTCCGCCCGCCCCATTCGATCCGGTAACCGATCGCGCCGCCGGGATGGGTCAGGGCGGCGGTGGCGATGGCGACATCGGGAAACGGCCGCAGCACGTCGCCGGCCCGGAAATCGTGGGTGACCATGCCGGCGCAGCAGGTGTCGGGCTCCACCGGGAACCACGGCGGCCGCATGAAGCTGCCGACCATTTCGCGGGTGGTCATCTTGCCGGCCAGATGGCCCGACCACAGCGACACCCGCGCGGCCGGGTCGAACAGCATCGGGAAGAAGGGCAGACCCATGATATGGTCGTAGTGGCAATGGCTGAAGAAGATGTGGGTGGCGCGGACTTTCTCGGGCTTCAGCGCCCAGCCGGCGGCCGGAAGCCCCGACCCGGCATCGAAGAACATCAGATGATCGCCGCAGCGCACCTCGATGCAGGTGGTGCTGCCGCCAAAGATGCGGAACGTGTCGCCCGAAACTGGAATGCTGCCGCGCGCGCCCCAGATGCGGACGCGAAATCCGTCGCCGCTGGCGCGTCCGGGCGTCATCAGCGCGGCCGCCTTTCATGCTGTGAAAGGTTCTGGTGCAGGTTCCTGCCCATCGCATCCCCTTGGGCCTTTGGCCCCAGTCTAGTCAAACCTCGCCGCCGGGGCGAGTGCGGAAACGCCGCGCGCGGCGGCCGGACGCAAGGTCAACTTCCCGTCGCCGGGGGCTGGCGCGGGCCGGCCTTGGCGCGTTCCTCGGTCAGGGCCGCGGTGGTCTGGCTCAGCCTTTCGGCCAGCACCCGCATGATTTCCAGCGTCACTTCGGGGAAATCGGTCAGGAGTTTCAGGAACTGCTCCTTGCGGATGCGCAGCGCCTCGATCGGAGAGGCGGCGCTGACCGTGGCGGTGCGCGTTGCATCGCAGAGGATGGCGATTTCCCCGACGATGCTGTTTTCGCCCAGTTCGGCCACCTTGATCGGCCCGCTGGGAGAATCGGCCAGGATGTCGGCCCGTCCGGCCAGGATGACATAGGCGGCATCGCCGGTATCGCCCTGCCGGAACAGGATTTCGCCGGCGCCATAGCTGACCCGGTCCGAGGTGAAGGCCAGGAGCTTCAGCTTGCTCGGCTCCATCCCGGCAAACAGCGGAACCTGCCGCAACGTCCGAACTTCGTCCTTCAAAAGCATGGTCCCCGTATCCCCCCGCTGTCTTCGTCGCCCCAAGCCGCAGCCCTATCCCGTCATCAGTTCCCTGGCCGATCCGTCCTGGCGCGCCAGATCCGCCCCCGGCTGGTCGCTGGCCAGCGTCGGGCCGTTGAAGGTCAGCACCCGGTCGAACCGGCCGGCCAGCGATGAATCGGCCAGCACCCAGACCAGCGCCGGCGCCGGCTCGCGCTCGGCCAGGATCGCCAGGACGCTGTCGACGATCTGGGCGCGCGCGCGCGGATCGACCGCTGTCAGCGGTCTGTTGAAAACATAATAGGCGGTGCGCCGCAGAAAAGCCCGCGCCAGGCTGGCCTTCTGCCGCTGCACCAGCGTCAGTCGCTTGCCGCCGGTCCCGACCTGGAAATCCAGCCCGACCGACAGAACCGCATCGTAAAGTCCCAGCTCGGTTAACAACGCGCGCACGATCTCTTGCACCCGCTCAGTGCCGTCGGCGTGCTTGTTGTTGACGCGGCCGAAGATCACGTTGTCCATCAGGCTGGCCGAGGCGATGTAGCGGCCGGGGTCGTAAAGCTCGATCTGGCCTTTCAGGTCGTCGGGCAGGTCGCGGTGGAACTGCTGGCGCGCCTCGACGATCCGGGCCTTCAGCTCGTCGGTCAACAGGCCGAAGCGGTGGCGTGGCTCGATATAGGCGAAGCTGAGGCGGATGATCCGCACGCGGTCCTCGGTGGCAACCTGGTCGTAGTCCACGCCTTTCAGCGTCTTGACCAGCTTCTGATAGGCGGGCAGGTCCTCGGCGCTCATGAATGTCAGCTGCTGAAAGAACGGGTGATCGGGGGGCAGGTCGCCGAACAGTTCGATGGCATTTTCGGCGATCTCGAAGCCCATCGTGTAGAGCGTCCGGTCGAGGCCGTCCTTGCGGACGACCTGGCGGAAATAGGCGTTCTGGGCGATCCGTTCGGGCATGAGTTCCGGCCCGACGGCGTTGCCGAACAGAAGGTTTTCACCCACCGTCGATTCGGCGTTGTAGGCGCCCGGTTCGAAATGGTCGATCAGCGAGGCCATGCCCTGCTGACCCAGCCGGTCGCGGAAGGCCCGGCGCAGCGTGATGACATTGGGCGCGATGCCGGGATGGCGGGCGACATCGACGGTGGCGCGCAGGGCAAGGTCGAGGATGTCGCGCGAAAACTGGACGGCGTCCAGCACCGGCACCACCGACCGGATCAGGTCGTCAGGCCCCGTGGCGCCGGCGGCGGCATAGTCGATCCAGTCGCTGGTGATGTCGTGGGTCGGGTTGCCCGACAGGACCGCCTCGCGCTCGTGCCAGGCGCTGGCGGTCTTGTCGGCGGTGGGTGCCGGGATCAGCGGCTCGTGCTTCAGCCCGTAGAACAGATTGTCGCGCAGCGTGCCTGAAAAGAAATGCACATCGGTCGATGCGTAGGAAATCGCCCGGCCGGTGACGGATTCGGGCAGGGCGTGAATGTCCTCGCCGCCGGCCACCACCCTGCCGGCATCGGGCCATTGCAGGCGGGCAAAGGCGCCGGCCAGCGCCTCGCCGCCGCCGGTGGCATTGCCGATCACCGCGATCCGTTCGCCGGGGTGAATCTGCAGGCTGACGCGGTCCAGCACCCGCGCGCCGCTGTCGTCGGTCAGGCACAGGCCGACGGCTGCCAGCGGGTGTTTCAGGCCCGGCGCTCTGCCTTCAGGGTCCAGCCGCTGAACGGCGGGGTCGATCATGCCCTCGGCGCTGAACTGGCCGACCACCTGAGCGTACTTGATCTGCACATCCTGGCGGGTCTGGTCCCAGTCGATCAGGTCCTTCAGGGGGCCGGGCAGGTCCTTGTAGGCCGAGATGACGGCGACCAGCTGGCCGATGTCCACCCGACCCTTCAGCGCCAGGTAGCCGCCGACGATGTAGAACAGGAACGGCGTGAACGAGGCCAGCGAGTTGTTAATGAACTTCACCATGAACTTCCACTGGTAGATGTCGTAGCGGATCTTGAAGATCCGCCCCAGCCGCGCCGACACGTCGGCCCGTTCAAAGTTCGATGTGTCGAAGGCGTGGATCGCGTCGATCCCGTCCACCATTTCGCCGACCCGCCCGGCCAGTTCGCGCGCCGTCAGCTGTCGTTCGCGCCCCAGGACCAGAAGCCGGCGGCGCATGCGCGGGATGATCAGCGCCTGGACGCTGACCAGCGCGGCGGTGATGAGCCCGAGCCAGACGCTTTGAACGAAGATGAACACCAGCGCCGTCAGCGCCTGGCCGCCCAGCAGCGCCGGCGACACGAAGGCATCGCCGGTGAAGCCGCCCATCGGCTCGACCTCGTTGTTCACCATGTTGGCGATTTCCGAGCCCTTGATCCGCTTGAACATGTCCGGCGGAAAACGCAGCACCCGGTCGACCAGTTCAAAGCGGATGCGCCGCAGCAGCCGTTCGCCCAGTCGGCCCTTGTAGGTGTTGATGTAATACTTGAAGAGGCCGTTGATGATGACGAACAGCAGGAACACGAAGCTCAGCGCGAACAGCGTGGGCATCCGCGCCAGTTCGATCCCCGGGAACAGCACCACCTTGCCGAAGAAGGGCAAGGTCAGTTCCAGATGCATGAACAGCTTGACTGCGTCGGGCGTGTCGAAACCGCTGCCCTGGATCGGGCCGTTGACGATCTGCTTGGGCAGGTCGAACGACATGAAATAGGGGATCATCGACAGGGCGACGATCAGCAGAATCCACAGCTGCTGAAACTTGGTGTGCTTCCAGATGTATCCGGTCAGGCGGCTGTCCATGGACTTCTCACATTGGCCGGGGCGGCGGGATGCGGGAACGCAGAACGGGCGGGCGCAGGGCGGGGCTTCGCGCGGCCCCGGTCCTAACTGATACATCGGACCGGCCGGCCGCGCCAGTCAAGGCCGGCCCGCCAGAAGCCGGCGCAGGATGCGGGCAGTGCCCGCCGCGCCGTCAAGATCCAGCGAAAAGGCCGGGGGCGGCCCTGCGGCCAGCGCCTGCCGGACGGCGGCGGTCAGGCTGTCGGCGGTCAGGTCGGCTTCGCCCAGCACCCCGGCAAGGCCCAGCAGTTCAAGCCGCGCTGCGCGTTCGGTCTGTTCGGTTTCGCCGCCGGTGGCGAAGGGCACCAGAAGGCTGCGGCAGCCGGCCCGCAGGACGTCGCACACGGTGTTGTAGCCGGCCTGCGAGATCGACAGGCGGGCGTTGGCGATCAGGCCGGGGAAGTCCTTGAGAAAGCGCACCACGGTCGCGTTGGCGGGCGCGTCGGCCGACAGGGCGTCGAAATCGGCTTGCGGCAGGTTGGGGCCGGCGATCAGACACCAGCTGCCGCTGTCCGGCAGGCGGCGGGCGGCCTCGGCGGCGGCGCGGACCAACCCGTTGCCGACCGCGCCGCCGCCAGCGGAAACCACCACATCGAACCTGTCGGCCACCGGCGCGGGCGGCGGGGCGGCGACCAGGCCGGAATAGGCGATCCGGTCGGCGATCTGCCCGGCAGGGGGAAAGGTCGCCTCGAGCCGCACGAAGGCCGGATCGCCGTGGACCAGCACCAGATCGAAATAGTCCTGCACCAGTGCGATGCTTTCGGCGTCGCGGCCCGGCTTGGCGCGGGCCTGAAGGATGTCGCGCAAGGAGCAGACCACCAGCGGGCGCGGCGTCCGGGCGTGGATCTCGCGCAGCAGCGGGATCAGTTCAAAGCGCACCTGGCGGCGGCCGAAGGGGAAGGCCTCGATCATCACGATGCCGGGCGCGGCCTCGCGGAACGCGGCCAGCAGCAGGTCGCGCCGGCGCTGTTCGAAGGCAGCATCGACCGGGTTGCCATCGGCGTCGCACAGGCCGGAAAAGCCGGCGTCGCCCGCCACGATCGGCGGCAGGGCCACATGGCGGACGGCAGGGCCGGGGAACCCCGCGACCGGCGCGCCGCCCGTCACCACCGTGACGTTGAAGCCATCGGCGGCGAGCGCGTCGGCGATGCGGCTGGCGCGGGCCAGGTGGCCGATGCCCAGCAGGTGCTGGACATAGAAGAAGACCCGTGGCGGATGGTCGGAACTGGTCATGGATTGCCTTGCGATCGTGGGTCGGCGAACAGCGTTGCAAGCTGGCGGATGCTGTTGCGGAAGTCGAAGCCGTTGCGCACCCGGGCCTCGGCGGCGGCGCCCAGGCGCCCGCGCAATGCCGGATCGCGGATGGCGGTGGCCAGCGCCGCCGCCAGCGCCTCGGGGTTTTCGGGCGGGACGATCAGGCCGCTTTGGCCATGTTCGATCAGTTCCGGCACGCCGGAGACGTCGGTCGACACACAGGCCAACCCCTGGCTTGCCGCCTCGACCAGCACGTTGGGCAGACCGTCGCGGTCGCCGTTGGCGGCGATCCGGCAGGCCAGCGCGAACAGGTCGGCGCGCCGGTAAAGCGCCAGCACCTCGGCCTGATCCATCGGCCCGAGCCAGGTGATGCGCGCCTCAAGGCCCAGGTCCTGCGCCAGACGCTTCAGCGCTGCGATCCGTTCGCCGCCGCCGACATGGTCAAGGTGCCAGTGCAGGTCGGCGGGCAGGCGGCCAAGCGCCCGCAGCAGGACGTCGAACCCCTTCTTGTCGACAGCACGCCCCACCGACAGGATGCGCACCGCATGGGCCGGGTCCGATCCGTCGGCGGCGGGGCGAGCCTCGCCAAAGGGGCCGAAGCGCGCCAGGTCGAGGCCGTGGTAGCTGAGATGGACGTTGCCGCGCCCGCCGGCCAGGTCGCGCAGATGGTCAAAGCCCGACCGGGTGCAGGTGACCGCCCACTGCATCTCGGCCAGCTTTCCGCCGATGTCCCAGCCGGGCGATATCCAGATGTCCTTGGCATGGGCCGAACAGCTCCAGCGCACGCCGGTCAGAAGGCTGGTGTAGCGCGCGACCGACGCCGGCGTGTGGATGAAATGCGCATGCAGCCAGTCGGCGCCCTCGGGCCATTCGGCGGCCAGCACCGCCGCCTGGCCGAAGCGGCGGACGCGGTTGCGGCTGATGTCGCGTTTCAGATCGTTCAGAAATACCGAAAAAGCGCGCCGGAACCCCGGAAGGCGCCGCGCCGCCGCCAGACCTCGCAACACCCGCAGCGGTTCGTGGTGCAGATATTCCGGCAGATAGCTGACCGGCGCCCGGATTTCGTCATGGACCGGGTGGCGCTTCTTGTCGGTCGGGTGGCGCATCGACACCAGTCGCAGGTCGAACCCCGCCTGTTCAAGCCCCAGCAGTTCCTGCGCGATGAAGGTTTCCGACAGGCGCGGATAGCCTTTCAGCAGGACGACAATCCGCCTTGGCCTCGGTTGCGACACGTCACGACCCCGCAGAGGCGGCGCGCCCCTCGGTGCGGCCGCCCAGCCAGCGTTCGACGAAGGTCGAGATGTGCGGCAGCCCCTCCATGCCCTGCACCGCCGCAGTCTGCGAGGGCGGTCGGCGGTAAGGCAGCGCCTTCAGCACCGCCGCGAGGCGCAACGGGTCGGCGGCCTGGTCGGGCAAGAGCATCTCGACCAGCCCCAGTTCGGTCGCCCGCCGGGCGCGGATCAGCTGTTCCTGCCGCGGACGGATGCGCGGGACGATCAGCGCCGGCTTGTCGAACGAGAGGATCTCGCAATAGGTGTTGTAGCCGCCCATCGCCACCACGCCCTTGGCGCCGGCGATCAGCTCCTCCATCCGGCTGTCGAACTCGATGACCTCGACATGGGGCGACTTGGCGCCCTTGAGGGCGAGCTTGCGGCGCTGGCGGGCGGGCATGTAGGGGCCGAGGACGATCAGTGCCCGATGGGTCAGGCCGGGATCCTCGCGGTAGGCGTCGATGACGTTGTGCACCAGGTCCGACCCGTCGCCACCGCCGCCGGTGGTCACAAGAATGTAGTCCTCGTGCGGCTTGTGCTCGGTCGCGGTGTTGTGGGCGACGCTCCGGTGCAGGAAGCCCACGAAATCCATCCGGTCTCGCACCTTGGCCGGCACGTCGAGCCCGATCAGCGGGTCGTAGAAATCCGGCGGGCCGTAGACCCAGATCCGGTCGTAGTAGGTGCCGATCTTGTCCATGACGCCCTTGCGTTTCCATTCGGCTTCCAGAAGGTGCGGCGCGTCCATGACCTCGCGCAGGCCCAGGACCAGCCGGGTGCCCTGCGACTTGAGATAAGCGAGCGTATCCTCGACCTCGCCCTGAAGGCCCATCGGTTCCTTGTCGACGATGAAGATGTCGGGCTGGAAGGTTTCGGCGGTCTGGCGGATGATCGCCCGCCTGAGCCTGAGGGTTTCCTGAAGGTCGACGTGGCGGGCCAGCGACTGATATTCGCCGTCGCGCAGCTTGATGACGCTGGGGATCTTCACGAAGTCCACCCGCGCCCGGTAGTCGAAGGCCCCGGCGATGGGCGAGCCGGAGATGATCATGACGTTCAGCCCGTGGAAATCGTCGACCAGCGAATGGGCGATGGTCCGGCAGCGGCGAAGATGGCCCAGGCCGAACGTGTCGTGGCTGTACATCAGGATGCGGGGGTCGTCGTCTCGTTGCATATCGGCGGACCTTTCGCTGATCCGTTGCCGGATCGGATTGCGTCGGACTGCGTAGGCTTCGGACTGGGCAGGCTACTGATACATCTTCCCTGACCGGCGCGGCGCCGGTTGCCGCCGGTCAGGGTCGCACATCATTGGCATCGGCCCCGGCGCGGGCCAGCACCAGATGGCCGCCGCCCAGGTCGATAGGCGCGAGTCCCTGCCCGCCGCCATCGGCCCGGAAGGCCGCCGGCCATCCGGCTGAATCCGAAGCGCCGCTGGTCTTGAGCGTGTGGAAATCCAGCGGCCGGTCGAGGTCGGGAAAGGGAACCGCGGCCAGAAGCGCCTTGGTGTAGGGATGCACCGCCGACCGCATGAGCCGTTCACGCGGCGCGATCTCGACGATGCGGCCGCGGCACATGACGGCGATGCGGTCGGCCATGTAGTCCACCACCGCGAGATTGTGGGAAATGAACAGGTAGGTCAGCCCGAGATCCTTCTGCAGATCCTTCAGCAGGTTCAGGATCTGGGCCTGGACCGAAACGTCCAGCGCCGAAACCGGCTCGTCGCAGATCAGAAGCTCGGGGCCAAGCGCCAGGGCGCGGGCAATGCCGATGCGCTGGCGCTGGCCGCCCGAGAAGCTGTGAGGGTAGCGGTTGAGATGCCGCCGGTCGAGCCCGATCGCGTCCATCAGGCCGGCGACGATCTCCTGCCGGGACCGGGCATTGCCGCGATCGTGAATCTCCAGCGGTTCGCTGAGGATGCGCTGCACCGTCATCCTGGGCGACAGCGAGGAAACCGGGTCCTGGAACACCATCTGGATCTTGCTGCGGAACGCCTTCAGCGCCTCGCCCGACAGGCCGAGCACGTCGATGTCGCCCTCGACGCCGCCAAAGACGACCGAGCCGGAATCGGGGGTGATCGCCCGCATCAGCATCTTGCTGACCGTGGTCTTGCCGCAGCCGCTTTCGCCGACGAGCCCCAAACATTCGCCGCGGCGAACGTCGAAGCCGACGCCATCGACTACCCTGGTCACGGTCGGTTCCCCACCGCCGAAGAAGCCCGACTTGCGCACCGGAAAGGACTTCGTCAGCCCGCGCACCGACAACAGGACATCGCGCTGCGACCGGGGTTCCGGCGCCGGCCGGCCCAGCAGGCTGGCGGCCCGGACGGGAATTTCGCGCAAGGACTTCAGCCGTTCGCCAGGCTTCATGTCGAAATGCGGCACCGCCGCCATCAGCGCCTTCAGGTAGTCGTGCGCGGGGCTGCGGAAGATCGCATCGACGGGTCCGGCCTCGAGGATCTGGCCGTGGTAGATCACCACCACCTCGTCGGCGACATTCGCCACCACCCCCAGGTCGTGGGTGATCAGCAGCATCGCCATGTTCAGCCGGTCCTGCAGGCCGCGCAGCAGTTCGAGGATCTGGGCCTGGATGGTCACGTCCAGCGCCGTGGTCGGCTCGTCCGCCACCAGAAGCGCCGGCCGGCAGATCAGCGCCATGGCGATCATCGCCCGCTGGCGCATGCCGCCGGACAATTCAAACGGATACATGTCGAACGCCTTGGCCGGGTTGGGGAAGCCCACCAGCGACAGCATTTCCTCGGTCCGGGCCCGGCGTTCGGCGCGGGTGGTGGCTTCGTGGATGCCAAGCGCCTCGCCGACCTGGTCGCCCACCGTGTGCAAGGGCGACAGAGAGGTCATCGGTTCCTGGAAGATCTTGCCGATGCGGCCGCCGCGCAGGGCGCGGATGGCGGGGCCGTCGGGGGGCAAGCCAAGGATGTCGACCGGTCCGGCCGCCGACCGCGGATCATCGAAGAGGATGCGCCCCGATGGCCGGGCGATCCGCGGCAGGATGCCGAGAACCGCCTGGCTGATGACCGACTTGCCCGACCCGGATTCGCCGACCAGCGCCGTGACCTTGCCGGGCATCACCCGCAGGCTGGCATCCCTCACCGCCTGGACGCGGCCGCCCAGCATCGAAAAGGTGACGCTCAGGTTCTCGATCCGCAACAGATCGGACGCCAAGATTGCGCAGCTCCCCTTCAAGGCGCGCGACGGGCGGGGCATTGCTGCCCCGCCTTCTCCTGTCGCGCGCGTGCAACCAGCTAACAACGGTTTCGCAAAAAGAGCAAATTCATCCGCACCGGTCGCCGGAAAGTGACGGCGTTCAGGCGGTTGCCGCCTGTGCCGCGTCGCGCAGCTTTTCCTTCAGGCGGCTGGCGGCCTCGGCATAGCCGCCGGCGGCGCCGTCGATGAAATGCATGTGGTCGCGGGTCATCGGCGAGGGCACGATGCAGGTCATCAGCGCCTCGTCCTGCAGATGCAGCCCGAAGTGGCAGACGCCGGCGCGCTCGGCCTCGGCCAGCCGCGCCTCGATGGCGGCCAACCGCGCCCCATCCACGTCGATCGTCATCTTCAGCGCATCGTCGAACTTGCGGAAATCGCTGTTCTGCGCCACGTCGCGGGCATAAAGCCGCATGTCGAAGCGGCCGAGTTTCAGGTCGAAGCGGCGCAGCACGATCAGAAGCGCCGTCATTGCCGCGATCGACAGGCGCGAACGCAACCGGCCAAACCACCCCGGCCGGGTCAGTGCCTCGGCATCGACGCCTTGCAGTGACAGGGCCAGTGCCGGGCCATCGGGCGGCACTGGATGGCCGCCGCGATCCTCGCCCCCTGCCAGCGCCACGATGTCGGTGACAAGCGTCTGGAACGCCGCGCCGCTGCCCTGGCCGGCGGGAACCGCGATGACCGAGACGATGCGGCCGTGCTTGGCGCGGATCGGATTCCACCGGCAGGACAGGCCGGTCAGGTCGGGGGGGATGTCGTCGGGGGCCGCGGCAATCAGGTAGTCGCCCTGCTTCATCCGGGTTTCTGCCCAGCTGGCGCCGCCGCCGGCGAACATGGCGTAGGACACCTCCGGGCTGACCTGGAAGCGCGCGATCCGCACGTCCGGCCCGGCGGCGCGGATGTCGGCCACCGGGACCAGCGCCGCGCGCATCTGAAGCGCGAATTCGCCCCCGACCCACCGGCTGACCCGCGCCAGCGCCACCGCCGCCGCGCCAAGGCCGACCGGCGGCACCGCCAGCAACGCCCCGTCGCCGCCGAAGACGAACGGCAGGTCGGGGCGGCCCAGTGCGTTGACGATGGCGGTGATGACCGAGGCTCCGGCCATGTTGACCGACTTGTAGCGCCCCCGGGCAATGGCGCCGGTCGAATCGACGATGTCGGCCACCGCCAGCGCCCAGCCGTCGGGCAGCGGCTGATAGCGCGAAAAGTCGGCGATCCCCTCGAATTCGAGAAAGCGCGGCAGGCCAGCCAGGTAAGCGGTTCCGTCGGTGGCGTCCATCCGCCCAGGATACCAAGCTTCGGCCAGTCTGGATACTGGCCGGCCGATCACCGAAAGTTTGATCCCGCTTCCCTTTGCCTTCGGACGAATTGTGACTATCTGCACCGTCATGCAGGCGGCCGCCGCAGGTGGCGCTATGCATCTTGTCCCGGCAGGGGCAGAATATCCCGGCGAGGACAGCGCCCCGGTGCCAGCCCGTCGTCCCGCAGCGCACAGGACAAGATATGGAAATGCCGCCGAATCACGTTTCACAGACCCTTGTCGACGGGGTCACGTCCTGGCTCAAGCGGTCGGCGCTGAAGGATGCCGACCTCGAGACGATCGCCTTCGAGACCTGCGAACGGCTCGCGGCGGTGGGCATTCCGCTGGCGCGCGTCCATCTGTCCTTCTCGATGCTGCACCCGCTTTACTCGGCGCTGAGCTTCACCTGGCAGCGCGGGCAGGAGGTGAAGGTCGAAGGCTTCAGCATGCCCAGCGGCCAGACCCCGCCGGAACGCTATCTGGCCAGCCCCTACTACCAGCTGGTCAGCAAGAACCTGACTCACCTGCGCCGCCGCATCCTGCCGGGCGCACCGTCCGAATTCCCGGTCTTCGACGACCTGAAGGCGATGGGCGTCACCGACTACCTGGCCTTCCGGCAGCAGTTCGGCGGCAATGACGGCCGGGGGATGCTCGGGTCCTGGGCCACCGACAATCCGCAGGGGTTCAGCGACGACATGATCCGCGCGCTTCTGAACGTCGAGAACAACCTGGCGGTGGCCGCGCACACGGCGGTGTTGCGCAAGCTGGCCAGCAACATGCTGATGACCTACCTTGGCGGCGACGCGGGCCAGCGCGTGCTGTCGGGGCAGATCCGGCGGGGCGACGGCGAAACGATCCGCGCGGCGCTGGTGATGGCCGACATGCGCAATTCGACGGCGATTGCCGAAAACAGCGGTCGGCAGGTGTTCATTGATACGCTGAACGAATTCTTCGATGCAGTCGCCACGCCTTTCAACAGCGAGGGCGGCCAGATCCTGAGCTTCGTCGGCGACGGGTTCCTGGCGGTCTTTCCGTGCGAGCGGCAGAAGCAGGCATCGCAGACGGCGGCGCGCGCGGCGATGAACGCGGCGCGCACGGCGGTGGCGCGGATGGCGGAATTGAACCGCGGACGCGGGGGCCGCAACCAGAGCCCGATCAACTTCGGCATCGGCCTGCACATGGGCAACGTGATGTTCGGCAATGTCGGGCTGCGCAGCCGCCTGACATTTTCGGCCTTCGGGTCGGCGGTGAACGAGGTGCAGCGGCTGGAAAGCCTGACCAAGAAGTTCGGCCTGCCGATCGTGGCCAGCGACGTGTTCCAGCAATATTGCGGCGGCGACTGGAACCATCTGGGTGAAGAAAGGCTGCGCGGCGTGCCCGAGCCGGTGTCGGTCTATTCGCCGGGGGCAGCCAACATGGCGCTGACCAACGGCGCCGCGATCACCTTCGGAACCCAGGAAAACCGGTCCGAGGCAGAGGAACTGATGCTGCTGGCGCGCGGCGCGTCGCAGGCGCAGCCGGGTCGTGCCGGGCGGGTGAACTGACTGGCGGCCACCGCGAACAAGCTGCTGAAATTGAAGGCATACGTGCCGGGCACTCCGGCGCGGTCGCGCCGGTTGCGGGGATAGACAGCCCCCCGGCCCTGCGCTACGGTCGGCGGCACCCCCCGTTTGCGGCGAGTATCTGCGCATGGTCCCGCGACGACAGACAGGCCCGCGATTCTCCGGTCCGCGCCCATGATCGACCGGCGCACCGTGCTGGGCTGTCTGGCCGCCGCACTGGCGCCCGCCCCGCTGGCGGCCCGGCCATTTGCACCCGACGAGGGCGGCCCCGGCCGGGTGGCGGAAAGCCTGCCCGACATGTCCGATCCGCGCCCCTCCGTGCCACGGGTGATCGACCTGCAGGCGATGGGACTTGAGCCGGGCCGGAGGGGGGGCGAGCTGCGCACGCTGATCGGCGGGCAGAAGGACATCCGGCTGATGACGCTGTACGGCTATGCGCGGCTGGTGGGCTATGACCGGAACCTGGTGCTGCAGCCAGATATACTGCTGGCGGCCGAGACCGACGACGACCGCCGGTTCACCCTTCGCCTGCGGCCCGGCCACCGCTGGTCGGACGGCAGCCCCTTCACCGCCGAGGACTTCCGCTATTGCTGGGACGACGTCCTGCAGGACCCCGACTTGCGGCCCGGCCGGTTGCCCGACGATCTTCTGGCCGAGGATGCCCCGCCGCGGTTCGAGGTTCTGGACGATCTGGCAGTGCGTTTTACCTGGGATGCGCCCAACCCCCGCTTCCTGCCCCGGCTGGCGGCGCCGCAGCCTTTGGTGATCGCCATGCCGGCCGCCTATCTGAAGCAGTTCCATGCGAAATACCAGGACACGATCCGCCTGTCGGCGCTGATCGCCGAACAGCGGGTCGAAAACTGGGTCGACCTTCACGCCAAGATGTCGCGCAGCTACCGGCCGGAAAACCCCGACCTGCCGATGCTGGACCCCTGGGTGAACACCACCCCGCCGCCCGCCAACCAGTTCGTCTTTGTCCGCAACAGCTACTTCCACCGGGTCGACGAAAACGGCGTGCAGCTGCCCTATGTCGACAAGGTGGTGATGAATGTCAGTTCGCCCGGCATCATCCCCGCCAAGGCCGGCGCCGGCGAGACCGACCTCCAGGCGATGGGGCTGGCCTTCGACGATTACCGCTATCTGAAAGAGGCCGAAAAGCTGCATCCGGTGCGGGTCGGCCTGTGGAAGCGGACGCAAGGATCGGCGATCGCGCTTCTGCCCAACCTGACCTGCAAGGACGATGGCTGGCGGGCGCTGTTCCGCAACCGCGATGTCCGCCGGGCGCTGTCGCTGGCCATCGACCGGCACGAGATCAACATGGTGTCCTTCTTCGGACTGGCGCGGGAAGGCGGCGATACGGTGCTGCCGGAAAGCCCGCTGTTCAAGTCCGACTATGCCGCGGCCTGGTCGACGCACGACCCCGCCGCCGCCAGCGTGCTTCTGGACGGGGCGGGACTGGACCGTCGCGACGGCGACGGGATCCGGCTGTTGCCCGATGGCCGCCGGGCCGAGATCATCGTCGAATCCGCCGGCGAAAGCACGCTCGAGACCGATGTGCTGGAACTGATCACCGACCATTGGCTGGCGGTCGGGATCAAGCTGTTCACGCGGGTTTCGCAGCGCGACCTGTTCCGCAGCCGGGCGATGGCGGGCGATGCGATGATGTCGGTGTGGGGCGGCATCGACAACGGGGTGCCCACCGCCGACATGTCGCCCGCCGCGCTGGCGCCGACCGCCGACGACCAGCTGCAATGGCCGCTCTGGGGGATGCACTACCTGACCCAGGGCAAGAAGGGCCAGGAACCGGACCTGCCCCCGGTGCGCGAACTGCTGGACCTGTTCAGGCAATGGAGCCGCTCGGCCACCAGCGCCGAACGCACCGCCATCTGGCAGCGGATGCTGGCGATCCGTGCCGACGAGGTCTTTTCGATCGGCACGGTGAACGGCACCCTGCAGCCGGTCCTGCATTCGGCGCATCTGCGCAACGTCCCCGACAAGGCGCTGTTCGGCTTCGACCCCACGTCCTACCTGGGCGTCTACATGCCCGATACCTTCTGGCTGCGCGAGGAGGCCTGAGATGTTGCGATACATCCTCTGGCGCGTGGCGATCATGGTGCCGACGCTGGTGCTGATCTCGATGCTGGTCTTCACCATCATCGAACTGCCGCCCGGCGACTATTTTGAAAGCTATGTGTCCGAACTTCAGGCGATGGGCGAGGCCGCCGATCTGGCCGAGATCGACGCGCTGCGCGCCCGCTACGGTTTCGACCAGCCCGCACCCATCCGCTATCTCCACTGGGTCGGCGGGATGCTGCACGGCGATTTCGGCTATTCCTTCGAATACCGGATGCCGGTCAGCGACGTCGTGGGCGACCGGATGTGGCTGACGATCATGGTGTCGACGGTGACGATCGCCTTCACCTGGCTGCTGGCCTTTCCGATCGGCATCTATTCGGCAACCCACCAGTACAGCTGGGGCGACTATGGCCTGACCTTCATGGGGCTCGTGGGGCTGGCGGTTCCCAACTTCATGCTGGCGCTGATCCTGATGTATTTCGCCAATATCTGGTTTGGCACCTCGATCGGCCACCTGATGGACGAACGGTTCCTGGGCGAGCCGATGTCGTGGGAAAAGCTGCGCTCGATCCTGTCGCACCTGTGGATTCCGGTCATCATCATCGGCACCGGCGGCACCGCCAGCATGATCCGGCGGGTGCGCGCGAACCTTCTGGACGAATTGCAGAAGCAATATGTGGTCACCGCCCGGGCCAAGGGGCTGAGCCCCTTCCGCACGCTGATGAAATATCCCTTCCGCATGTCGCTGAACTTCTTCATCTCGGACATCGGCTCGATCCTGCCGTCGATCATCTCGGGCGCGGAAATCACCGCGGTGGTCCTGTCGCTGGAAACCACCGGGCCGATGCTGATCAAGGCCCTGCAAAGCCAGGACATGTATCTGGCGGGGTCGTTCCTGATGTTCCTGGCCTTCCTGACGGTGGTGGGGGTGCTGGTGTCGGACATCGCCCTGGCGCTGCTTGATCCGCGGATCAGGCTGCAGGGGAGAAGCGTGAAATGACCGACTGGCTGCCCGCGCCGGGGGCGCCGCTGCCCCATTTCGTGTCGGATGCGCCGTTCGATCCCCATTCGGTGTCGAAGATGACGGCGGCGCAGGAAAAGGTGTTCCGCGCCTCGCAATTGCGGCTGATGTGGTGGAAGTTCCGCCGTCACCGGCTGGCGCTGATTTCGGCGCTGTTCCTGCTGGTGCTGTACGGCATGGTCACGATGGTCGAGTTCCTGGCCCCCTACAACCTTGCTTCGCGCCATGTCGATTTCATCCATGCGCCACCACAGGCGGTGCATCTGTTCGACCAGGGCCGGTTCGTCGGCCCGTTCGTCTATGGCCGCAAGGCTCGGCTCGACATGGAAACGCTGCAAAGGGTCTATACCGACGATCCGGCCGAGGTTCAGCCCCTGCGGTTCTTCTGCCACGGCGACGCCTATCGGTTCTGGGGGCTGGTGGCGGCCGACCGGCATCTTGTCTGCCCCGCGCCCGGCGGGCAGGCGTTCCTGCTGGGCACCGACCGGCTGGGGCGCGATCTGCTGAGCCGCATCCTCTATGGCGCACGCATTTCGCTGACCATCGGGCTTCTGGGCATTTCGATCAGCTTCGTGCTGGGGATCGTGATCGGCGGGCTTGCCGGCTATCACGGCGGCATCGTCGATCTGGTGGTGCAGCGGGTGATCGAGGTGCTGCAGTCGATCCCCAGCATCCCCCTGTGGTTGGCGCTGGCGGCGATCATGCCGGTCACCTGGAGCCCGCTGGTCATCTACCTCGGCATCACCGTGATCCTTGGCCTTCTGGACTGGACGGGGCTGGCGCGGGCGGTGCGGTCGAAGCTGTTCGCGCTGCGCGAGGAGGATTACGTGCAGGCGGCGCAGCTGATGGGCGCCAGCACCGCCCGCATCATCGGCCGGCACCTGGTGCCGGGCTTCATGTCGCACCTGATCGCCTCGGCGACGATCGCGGTGCCGGGGATGATCCTGGGAGAAACCGCGCTCAGCTTCCTCGGCCTTGGCCTGCGCCCGCCGGTCACCAGCTGGGGCGTCCTGCTGACCGAGGCGCGCGATGTCAGCGTGATCGCCTTCTATCCGTGGCTTCTGCTGCCGATGCTGCCGGTGTTCCTGGTGGTGCTGGCCTTCAACTTCATGGGCGACGGGCTGAGGGACGCGGCCGATCCCTACAGGTGACCGGAGGCGGCCGACTGCCAGGGCTTCCAGGCCAGAAGCAGGCCGGCGTCCCGCGCTTCGGCCTCGGCGCACAGTTCCCGGATCCTGTCGCGGCCGGTTCCCGCCGGGGCTGACCCGGCGACCAGCGCCGCGTCGGCAATGGTGACGGCGGCGGCGCGGCAGACGACGGTGAAGAGCAGGGGGCCGGTAGACCACCAGGCCGGCGCGTCCGGCAGCGCCGCCAGCGCGGCGGGCAGCGCGTCGAGCAGCCGGGCGAACAGCGGATGGCGGGCCGGGGCGGCGATCAAGGCATTGCTCAGCAGCACGCTGCCCGCGCCGGTCTGGCGGGGGATGTCTTCGGCGATGCAGGTCAGCCCGACCAGCGGCAGGCGGTCGCCGAAGCTGATGCTTTCGCGCGCCGGATACCAGTCGCAATCCAGATAGATGCCGCCCACCTGCGACAGGACGGCGTAGCGCGCCACGTCGACCGCCCCCGGCATGTCGCCGCGCGCCGCCATCGCCTGAAAGACCGGGTGGCGGTCGACGCCGATTGCGGCCAGGTCGGCCTCGCGCCACAGCCGGTAGGACAGGCCGTGCCGGGCGGCATGGCGGCGCCAGGCCTCGGTCGTTTCGGGCGGCGGGTGTGGCCCGATCCAGATCTGGTGCAGGATACGCGGCACCTCGGCCCGCCCCGACTCGGTCAGCGCGGCGCGCTCGGGCGTGGTGAAGTGGCCAAGATGGGCCAACAGGTCGGGCGGCGGCGCCAGCGTCTGCTGAAGCCCGATCCGGGTCAGAACATCGCCTTCGGCCTTGGCCAGTTTCAGGAACGCCGCATGCAGCTTGCGCGGCATGCCAAGGACGGTCGGGGGGCCAAGCGCCCCGCCATCGGGTTCGGCCCGCAGCCGGTCCAGCAGGGCGCGGGCTTCCGCAATGTGTCCGGCGGCGATCCGGGCGCGCGCTTCGGCCAGAAGGGCGCGCAGGTCGGCTGTGTCGTTCATGGCGCTTGACGGCCTTTCAGCGTTCATCGCGCCGACAGCAGAGCGAAACCCCGCCCGAATGGCAAGTGTCCGGCGCGGGGCGGCAATTCGGGCCGCTGCCCGAAAGCTTTGCTTGCGCGGTGCCGAAATGAATTTTACCATTTGATAAAAACGATGCGCAAGAAAGCGAAACGCACCAAGCCAACACAAGGGGAGAGACCATGACCAAGGAGTTCCTGCCAACGACCCGCCGCAACCTGATGCTGGGTTCCGGCGCGCTGGCGCTGTCGGCCGCGATCCCGAAATCCCTTCTGGCCGCCGATCCGATCAAGATGGCCGGCGTCTATACCGTTCCGGTCGAGCAGCAATGGGTCAGCCGCATTCATGTGGCCGCCGACGCCGCCAAGGCCGCGGGCCAGGTCGACTATACCTATACCGAGAATGTCGCCAACACCGACTATCCGCGGGTGATGCGCGAATATTGCGAATCGGGCGTGAAGCTGCTGGTGGGCGAAATCTTCGGCGCCGAGCAGGAAGCGCGCGAGGTGGTGGCCGACTACCCGGACGTCGCCTTCCTGCTGGGCTCGTCGCTCCCGCCCGACGACAAGCTGCCGAACCTGGCGGTCTTCGACAATTACATCCAGGACGCGGCCTACCTGACCGGCATCGTCGCCGGGTCGATGACCAAGGGCAACATCGGCATGGTCGGCGGCTTCCCGATCCCCGAGGTCAACCGGCTGATGAATGCCTTCATGGCCGGCGCGCGGGAAATGAACAAGGACATCAAGTTCCAGGTCGCCTTCATCGGGTCGTGGTTCGATCCGCCGAAGGCCAAGGAAACCGCTTTCGGCATGATCGACGGCGGGGCGGACCTGCTTTACGCCGAACGGTTCGGCGTGTCGGACGCCGCCAAGGAACGCAAGGTTCTGGCCATCGGCAACGTGATCGACACCCAGAAGGACTATCCCGACACGGTGGTCGCCTCGGCGCTGTGGCATTTCGAGCCGACGCTGCAGAAGGCCATCGCCAACGTTCAGGCTGGCACGTTCAAGGCCGACAATTATGGCGTCTATTCGGCGATGAAGGAGGGCGGCTGTTCGCTGGCGCCGTTCGGCACCTTCGAAGGCAAGGTGCCCGAGGCGGCGGTCAAGCTGGTCGCAGACCGAACCGAGGCGATCAAGTCCGGGTCCTTCACCGTCGAGATCAACGACAACCAGCCGCAGTCGTCGTGACCGGCGACAAGGGTCGGGCGCAGGACATCGTCCTGCGCCTGGATCGGATCACCAAGCGTTTCGGTCCGCTGGTCGCCAACGATGCGATCAGCGTGACCCTGGCGCGGGGCGAGGTGGTGGCGCTTCTGGGCGAGAACGGCGCGGGCAAGACCACGCTGATGAACATCCTCTTTGGCCACTACACTGCCGACGAGGGGCGGGTCGAAGCGTTCGGCCAGCCCCTGCCGCCAGGCCAGCCCCGCGCCGCGCTGGCGGCGGGGATCGGCATGGTCCACCAGCATTTCACCCTGGCCGACAACCTGTCGGTGATCGACAATATCCGCCTGGGGACCGAGCGGCTGCTGTCCTGGGGCGCGGGACAGGCGGCGGCCAGGGCGCGGATCGCCGAACTGTCGCGCGACTTCGGGCTGGCGGTCCATCCCGACGCGCGGGTGGGGGCGCTGACGGTCGGCGAACGGCAGAGGGTCGAGATCCTCAAGGCGCTCTACCGCGACGCGCGCATCCTGATCCTCGACGAGCCGACTGCCGTGCTGACCCCGCAGGAAACCGACGCGCTGTTCGAAACCTTGCGCAAGGCCATCGCCCGCGGGCTGTCGATCCTGTTCATCTCACACAAGCTGCACGAGGTGATGGCGATTGCCGACCGCTGCGTGGTCTTGCGCCACGGCAAGGTGGTGGGCGAGGTCGACACTGCCGCCACCGACCGCGCGGCGCTGGCGGCGATGATGGTCGGCGGCAGCGTGACGATGCCGCGCGCCGACCTGCGCGAACCCGGCGCGGTGCTGTTCCGCCTGGCGGCGGTGTCGACGCCCGACCGGGGCACGGCGCCGGGCCTGCGGTCGGCCGACCTGGAACTCTGTTCGGGCCAGATCACCGGGCTGGCGGGGGTGTCGGGCAACGGCCAGGCGGCGGTGGCCGAGCTTCTGTCGGGGCTGGCGCTACCCCAGGCCGGCGCGCTGGAGCTGCATGGAAAACCGCTGGGCGACTGGAACCCGCGCCGGGCCATCGGCGCCGGCATCGCCCGCATCCCCGAGGACCGGCACAAGACCGGCACCATCGCCGATTTCACCCTGTCCGAGAACGCCATTCTCGAAGGCTATTTCCGTCCGGGTTTCTCGCGCGCGGGCCTGATCGACTGGACGGCGGCCGAGGCCTTTGCCCGGACCATTATCGACACCTACGACGTGCGCTGCCCCGGCCCGCAGGCGCGCATCCGGCTTTTGTCGGGGGGCAACATGCAGAAGCTGATCCTTGGCCGGGTGCTGGAGCCCCGGCCCGGCATCATCCTGGCCAACCAGCCCGTTCGGGGGCTGGACGTCGGCGCCATCGCCTATGTCCACGCCCGCCTGATCGCGGCGCGCGACGCCGGGGCGGCGGTCCTGCTGATTTCCGAGGACCTGGACGAAATCCAAAGCCTGTCCGACGTGATCCATGTGATTTCCGCTGGCCGCATCAGCCCCGGCTTTCGGCGCGGCAGCAAGAGCGCCGCCGAACTGGGTCTGTGGATGGCCGGGCAGGGGTTCGCGGAGGGCGCCGATGCGGCTTGAACCCATCGCCAATCCGACGCTGGCCCGCCGCCTGGGTTTTCCGGCGGCGGCGCTGGGCGCCACGGTGCTGGTGGCCTCGGTCCTGGCGCTGATCGCCGGGGCCAATCCGTTCGCCACCCTTGGTCTGATCGTCGACGGCGCGGTCGGATCGCGCTTTGCGCTCCTGGAGACCTTGAACCGGGCGACGCCCCTGATCTTCACCGGGCTGGCGGTGGCGGTGGCCTTCCGGGCGCGGCTGTGGAACATCGGCGCCGAGGCGCAGCTGTACGCCGGCGCCATCGTTGCGGTGCTTCTGGGAACGGGGGCGGTGGGCAGCCCCTTCGTCCTGCCGCTCACTGCCGTTGTGGCGATGCTGGCGGGGGCGCTGGTCCTGCTGGGGCCGGTCTTGCTGAAGACCCGGCTGGGCGTGGACGAGGTCGTCACCACGCTGCTCATCAACTTCATCATGCTCCTTTTCGTGTCCTACCTGCTGGAAGGGCCGATGAAGGACCCGATGGGCATGGGCTGGCCGAAATCAGCCCCGCTGATCAAGGAGGCGCGGCTGCCCCGGCTGGTTGAAGGGTTGCGCCTGCACTGGGGCTTTGCCATCGCACTGGTGGCCGCCGTCGCCGTCTGGCTGATCGAAACCCGCACCACGCTGGGGTTCGAGATGCGCGCCGTCGGGCAGAATCGGCAGGCGGCACGGTTCGCCGGCATGCCGGTCAACGTGGTGCTGGTCAAGACGGCGCTCTTGTCGGGCGGGCTGGCGGCGCTGGCCGGCTGGTCCGAGGTGGCGGGCGTGAAGGGGCACCTGAGCCTCGATCTGTCGCCGGGGTTCGGCTACATGGGGATCATCGTGGCGATGCTGGCACTGCTGCATCCGCTGGGCGTGGTGGTCAGCGCCCTGTTCTGCGCCGGCATCTTCGTCGGGTCGGATTCCATGAGCCGCGCCGCCGGGGTGCCGACCTATATCGCCGACATGCTTCTGGCGGCGGCGCTTCTGTTCATGGTGCTGGCGATTCTTCTGACGCGGGCAAGGGTGGTGCGCGGATGACCGCACTGATCGACATCCTGATTTCGGCCAGCTTCTGGGCCGCCGTGATCCGCATCGCCTCGCCGCTGATCTTCGCGACGATGGGCGAACTGGTCTGCGAACGCGCCGGGGTGCTGAATCTGGGGATCGAGGGAATCATGGTCGCCGGGGCCTTCGCGGGCTGGATGGCGGTCTATCTGGGCCTGCCGCTGGCCGGGGGCGTCGCGGTGGCGCTGGTTGTGGGGATGCTCTTCGGCCTGTTGCATGCGGTGCTGACCGTGCCGTTCGGGCTCAGCCAGCATGTCGTCGGGCTGGGCGTGACGCTGCTGGCGACGTCGGCCAGTTCCTTCGCCTACCGGCTGATGCTGCCCGAAGTGACGAGCCCGCCGAAGATCGTCCCGTTCGCGGCCCTGGATGTTCCGCTTCTGTCGGGCATTCCGCTGCTCGGCCCGGCGCTGTTTTCGCAGACGGCGCTTACCTACCTGGCCTTCGCCGTGGCGTTCGTGACCTACTGGGTGCTGTTCCGCACACCCCTGGGACTGGCGGTGCGGGCGGTCGGCGAAAACCCGGCGGCAGTCGAGGCGCAGGGCCTGTCGGTGACGGCGCTGCGGATGGGCGCCGTCGTCGCGGGATCGGGGCTGATGGCGGTGGGCGGGGCGTTCCTGACGCTGTCGGCCTTTTCGTCCTTCTTCTTCGAAATGGTCAACGGACGCGGTTGGATCTGCATCGCGCTGGTCGTGTTCGGCGGCTGGAAGCCGGGCAAGGCGGTGTTGGGCGCCATCCTGTTCGCCGCGTTCGACGCCTTGCAGATCCGGTTGCAGCAGACGCCGGCCGGCGCGCATGTGCCCTACCAGTTCTTCCTGATGGCGCCCTACGTGCTGTCGATCCTGGCTCTGATCCTGATGTCGCGGCGCGCCGAGGTGCCGGCGGCGCTGATGCTGCCCTACAACAAGGGGGAACGTTGATGTTCGATCTGATCGTCAAGGGTGGCACCCTGCCCGACGGCACCGTCGCCGACATCGCCATTCGGGGCGACCGGATCGCCGCCAGGGGCAAGGTCGACGGCCCCGCCGCGCGGGTGATCGACGCCACCGGCGACCTGGTGTCGCCGCCGTTCGTCGATCCGCATTTCCACATGGATGCGACGCTGTCCTACGGCCTGCCGCGCGTCAACGCTTCGGGCACGCTTCTGGAGGGCATCGCGCTTTGGGGCGAGTTGCGCGACATCGCCAGCGTCGACGACATGATCGGCCGGGCGCTGACCTATTGCGACTGGGCGGTGTCGATGGGGCTTCTGGCGATCCGCACCCATGTCGACACCACGCCCGACCATCTGCGCGGGGTCGAGGCGATGCTGGAGGTGAAGCGGCGGGTTGCGCCCTATATCGACCTGCAACTGGTGGCCTTCCCCCAGGACGGACTTTACCGCACCACGACCGGCCGCGCCAATCTGCTGCGGGCGCTGGACATGGGAGTCGACGTGGTCGGCGGCATCCCGCATTTCGAGCGCACGATGGACGAAGGCGCGGCTTCCGTCCGCGATCTGGCCCGTATCGCCGCCGACCGCGGGCTGATGCTGGACCTGCATTGCGACGAAACCGACGATCCGCATAGCCGCCATGTCGAGACGCTTGCCGCCGAAGTCACCCGTCACGGGCTGGGCGGCCGCGCGGCGGGAAGCCACCTGACCTCGATGCATTCGATGGACAATTATTATGTCTCGAAGCTGCTGCCGCTGATCGCCGAAAGCGGCATGACCGCGATCCCCAACCCGCTCATCAACATCACGCTGCAAGGCCGCCACGACACGTTCCCCAAGCGCCGGGGCCTGACAAGGGTCAAGGAAATGCAGGCGCTGGGCATCACCGTCGGCTGGGGGCAGGATTGCGTGCTGGACCCCTGGTATTCGCTGGGCACCGCCGACATGCTGGACGTGGCCTTCATGGGCCTGCATGTGGCGCAGATGACCCACCCGGCCGAGATGGCGCGCTGCTTCGACATGGTGACGAATGCCAACGCCCGGATCATGAACCTGCAAGGCTATGGGCTGGCGGTCGGCGACGTCGCCTCGCTGGTGGTTCTGGATGCGGCGAACCCGACCGAGGCGCTGCGGCTCAGGCCCGACCGGCTGGCGGTCATCGCCCGGGGCAAGGTCGTCGCCGAACGGCACCGGAACGACGCGCGGCTGTCGGTTCCGGGACGGCCACCCACCGTTCGCCGCCGCCATCGGGCCGATGGCTGAGGCGGTTCAGCCGGTCAGCGCCAGGATATATTGCAGGAACAGCTCGCGTTCGGTGGTGATGTCCAGCTTGCGGTAGATGTTGCGGCGGTGGTTCTTCACCGTGCCGGTGGTGATCGCCATCCGCCGGGCGATGGTCGCGGGCGGATGGCCGGCGACCGTCATGCCCACCAGTTCCCGTTCCCGCGCGGTCAGGTCGGGCCACAGCCCGTCCGGCAGGCCGGCGCTGTCGGTCAGCCCCGGTTCGCGCCCCGGCCGGGCGGTCTGGCCGGTGCGACGAAAGCCGGGCGCGCGCAGCCGGATGTCCTGCGCATGCAGCGCGGCGACGACCGGATAGTGGTTTTCCAGTCGCTGCACCTCGGCGGGCGAATATTTCTGCCGGCTGCGGTCAAGGAAGATACCCAGGCACCAGTCGTCCCCATCCTCCAGCATCACGCCCAGCTCGTCGCATATGTCGGATTCCCCGAGGAAGTCCGCGACATAGGGGCCGCGCGCCTCTGGCCCGCCGGCGCGCAGCCGCACCACGCCGGGCCGGCGGTTCTGGCGCCATCCGGCATAGAACGGGTCGAAGACGTAGTAGCTTTCCAGATATTTTCGCACGATCTCGGGCGAATAGTTGCGCCAGGACAGGAACTCGGGCCGCTGGGTGGCCGAATAGCGCACCACCGCCACCTTGTCGTGCAGGACCAGCGCGGCGATCAGGTCGATCAGCCGGTCGACATGGTCGTCGCTGCCGATCGCCGAAATCGCTGCCGTCAGGGCGGGCAGCACGGATTGTTCGCCGGACATCCGCCCCCCTTCGGCCGGTTTCCCCGATGACATAGCGGGGCGGCGCGTCCGCTGTCCAGACCAGCCATGACCGGCGGGCCGGGGCGATGGCGGTCAGTGCAGGTTGCCGCGGCGTTTCCAGTCGGTCGGGGTCATGCCGAACATGCCCTTGAACAGCCGTGAAAACTGGGCCTGGTCGGAAAAGCCGAAGCGGTAGGCGACCTCGGCCATCGCCAGCCCGCGCGAGGTAGCGATGATGTCGCGCGCGGCGATCAATCGTTCCTCGCGGATGAATTGCGACACGGTCTTGTTGGTATCGCTGAACAGCTCGTGCAGATAGCGCTTGGATATGCCGCAGGCGTCGGCCACCAGTTCGGGCGACAGGTCCGGGCTCGACAGGTTCTGCCGCACCAGCCGTTCCGCCCGCCGCAGATGCCCGGCCCTGACCGCGCTGCGCACGCCGTCGTCCTGGTCGATCCGGTCGTCGAGCGCCAGCGCCAGCACCTCGACCAGCTGCCGCCCCAGCAGCGTCGCGGCATGGTCCTGGGCCAGGTCCAGCCCCTGCAACTGCCCCATCAGGTTGGCGAACAGCGCCGGCACGCCCGCGCGCGCATCGACGATCTTGGCGCAGAATCGGTCGGGGTCGCGCACCTTTTCGGCCAGGGCGCGCTTTGACACCTTCAGGACGTTCAGGTCGTTGGCCGTGTCGTAGGAAAACCGATAGGGCTCGTCGCCGCGTTCAAGGATGAAACCGCCGGGATCGCAGCGCACCTCGCGGCCCAGCTGGCGGAACTCGACCGGGCTGTGGCGCGGCAGGGTGATCAGATATTCCTCTTCGCGAATGTGCGACAGGTGATGCGGCCGGCGTTCGAATTGCAGCGCCTCGGTGGTCAGCCGCGACAGCGACACCTGGCCCAGTTGCCGTCGGACCAGCCGACCGCTGAAATCGCGCGCCTCGCGGAAGGTCAGGTGCAGCGGGAAATAGGTTTCGGAAATGACGCGATCCCAGTGGGCCGCGCGCTGCGGCGGCGCGATCCGGTCCGTGCTGTGAGTCATGACCTCCATGCGCACACTCCCCAAGCGCCCGCAACAAAGCGTTAGCAGGAACCGGCCTTCGATCAAGAAAATTGCGCGGGCGATCCCGGCGGGTGCGCGGTGCGACAAGCGGTTGTGCGCCCGGCGACAAACGGGTGCGCGGATCGGCAAGCGAACCCGCGCGGACCTGCAAGATCGCCGGGCCGGTTTTGCCCCAGACTTGTCCAATGGCGCAGGGCCGGGGCGGGAGGACGCCGTGGCGCTGCGGTGCCGGACAAAGGGCCGCGCCACGGGGCCGGCCTCCGACAAGGGGAGAGACAAGTTGACCAGACGCAAAGTGGACCCGATCACGCTGTCTGTCGTGCGCGGGGTGCTTGAAACGACCCAGCGCGAGATGACGCTGACGCTGGAACAGACGGCGCGCAGTTCGGTCTTCAACCTGGCGCACGATTATTCGACGGCGCTCTTCAACCACACGCCGGAAATGATCCTGCAGGGGCAGGACATTCCGATCCATCTCGGGTCGCTGATCCCGGCGATGAAATCGGTGGCGCGGTTCTTCGACGGCGACATCCACGACGGCGACCTGATCCTGCACAACGACCCGGCCTATGGCGGCAGCCACATCATCGACACCTGCATGTACATGCCGGTCTTCTACGAGGGCGAGCTGGTGTTCTGGACGGTCTGCAAGGGCCACCTGACCGACATCGGCGGCCCGGTCCCGGCTGGCTACAACCCGAACGCCACCGAGATCTTCGCCGAGGGCCTGCGCATCCCGCCGGTCAAGCTGTGGGACCGGGGCCGGCCGCGCCATGACGTGATGAACCTGCTCCTGACCAACATGCGGGCCCGCCGCGACCAGGAAGGCGACTTCAACGCCCTGATCGGCGCCTGCCAAGTCGGCGCGCGCAACCTGAAGAACCTGATAAACAAGTACGGGCGCGGCGTCGTGCAGGACTGCATCGCCGAACTTCTCGACATGGCCGAGGCGCACATGCGCAAGCTGATCTCGGAGGTGCCGGACGGCACCTACAGCGGCACGGCGGTGCTGGAGGATGCGGGCCACGGCTATGGCGATTTCGACATCACCGCCACGGTGACGATCAAGGGCGACGACTGCCACATCGCCATCAGCTCGCCTCCGCAGATCCCCTATTTCATCAACAGCTACGAAGGCAACAGCCACTCCGGCGTCTATCTGGGGCTGATGATGTTCGCCCAGCTGCCGCCGCCCTACAACGAAGGCCTCTACCGCTGCGTCAGCACCGACATGGGGCCGAAGGGCACGCTCTGCAACGCGAAATCCCCCGCGCCGCACATGAACTGCACCACGACGCCGATGGAGACCCTGACCGACGCGGTGCGGCTGGCCTTCGAACAGGCGGTGCCGGCCAAGGTCTCGGCCAGCTGGGGCCATGCCAACGGCTGCAACATCGCCGGCTGGGACAAGCGGCACGACGAGGAATATGTGACGATGGTCTTGGCCTCGATCATCTCGGGGGCGGGGGCCACGGCCAGCCAGGACGGCTGGCATGCCTGCGGGCCGGAATGCTGCTTCGGCGCGCTGACCTCGGGCGACATCGAGATGCTGGAGCATTCCTATCCGATCATCATCCACCGCTATTCGCTGATGGAAGACAGTGGCGGCGCCGGCAAGCATCGCGGCGGATCGGGCACCTGCTGGGAGGTCGAGCCGATGGATGCGCCGATGACGCTCATCACCTTCGGCGAGGGCCGCCGCATCCCGGCGATGGGTGCCGCCGGCGCCAGATCGGAACTGGTCGCGCCCAAGGTCGGCCGGCTGGAAGTCACCCGCGATGGCACGACGAAGATCATCACCGAAAACGTGATCGAGACGATCCTGCCCGGCGAACGCGCCGCCAACAAGAACCCCGGCGGCGGCGGTTATGGCAACCCGTTCGAGCGTGACGTGCAGAAGGTGGTCGAGGATGTGCGCAACGGGCTCGTCAGCCTGGAAGGCGCCCGGTCCGACTATGGCGTGGTGATCGCCGATCCCGCGACGCTCGCCGTCGATCACGCGGCCACCGCGAAGCTGCGCGCCGCCTGATCCTTTCATCTTGGCCCAAATATCCCCGGGGGTCCGGGGGGCAGGCAACCCCCCCGGCTTCGGGAAGCAGGAAAGGCTTGAACATGCAGAACCAATATCGACTTGGCATCGACGCCGGCGGCACCTTCACCGACTTCATCCTGGCTGACCGCAAGGGGGGCGTGCGCATCTTCAAGGTGCTGTCGACGCCGCAAGACCCGACCGCCGCCATCCGCAACGGGCTGAAGCTGATCGAGGAGGAGACTGGCATTGCAGCCCGCCAGATCGTGTCGAACGCCGATCTGTGCATCAACGGCACCACGGTGGGGCTGAACGCGCTCATCACCCACAACGGCGCGCGCACCGGGCTGATCGCCACCCGCGGCCACGAGGACAGCATCGAGATCCGCCTCGGCCACAAGGAAGACGGCTACCGCTATGACCCCGAGTTCCCGCCGGCCACCATGCTGGTGCCGCGCTACCTGCGCCGCGGCGTGTCCGAGCGGGTCCTGTCGAACGGCAAGGTCCATACCGCGCTGAACGAGGAAGAGGTGCGCGAAGCCTGCCGGCACTTCATCCGCGAAGGGGTGGAGTCGTTGGCCATCAGCTTCGTCTGGTCGGTGCTGCATCCCGACCACGAACGCCGCGCCGGCGAGATCGTGCGCGAGATGATGCCGCATGTCCGGCTGACCATCGGCAGCCAGCTTTACCCGCAGGTCCGCGAATATACCCGCACCTCGACGGCGATCGTGAACGCCTACCTGGCGCCGATCCTTCAGCGCTATGTCGAAGCCGTCGACAGCTATTTCCAGTCGGTCGGCGCGCGGCACCCGGTCCGCTACTTCCAGTCGAACGGCGGTCTGGCGCTGGGGTCGGTGGTGTCGGACCAGTCGGTCTATGCCATCAACTCCGGCCCGGCCTCGGCCCCTCAGGCGGCGCTGTGGCTCGGCGAGCCCTGGGGGCTGAAGGACATCATCACCGTCGACATGGGTGGCACCTCCTTCGACATTACGCTGACCCGCGACGGGCGCGCCAACGTGTCCAAGAACATCGACTTCCTGCGCTATCGCATCGGCATCCCGATGATCCAGGTCGAGACTCTGGGCGCGGGCGGCGGTTCGATCGGCTGGATCGACCCGATGGGCCTGATGCAGATGGGCCCGCAGTCGGCCGGGTCGGAACCGGGGCCGGCCTGCTATGACCAGGGCGGCGAAAAGCCGACGACGACCGACGCCAACCTGATCCTTGGCTACCTGAACCCCGACGGTCTGGTGGGCGGGCGCTTGCCGCTGAACGCCGAAAAGGCGCGCCGGGCGATCGAGACGCATCTGGCGCGGCCCCTGGGCATCAGCGTCGAAAAGGCCGCCTACGGGATGTTCACCATCGTCAACAACAACATGGTGAACGCCATCCGCCGGGTCTCGGTCGAACGCGGCTACGATCCGCGCGACTTCGTGCTGAACTGCGCCGGCGGCGCGACCGGGGCGCACATCACCGCGCTGGCGCGGGAAATGGGCATCCGCAAGGTGCTGATCTCCAAGCTGGCATCCGGCCTTTGCGCCTTCGGCCAGATCATTTCGGACGTGAAGTACAACTACATGGCTCCGGCCCCGGTGCGGCTGGAAGGCGCGGCGGCGGCGGAACGGCTGGACCGTCTGTTCACCGACATCGAAACGCGCGGCATCGGCGACCTTGCCGGCGACGGGTTCACCGGCGACAGCATCACCATCCGCCGCAGCCTGGACATGCGCTATGTCGGCCAGGTTCACGAATGCACGGTCGACGTTGATCCCTTTGCCCTGGACGAACCGGCGCTGGACAAGCTGAAGGCCGCCTTCCACGCGCGCCACGAGGAACTTTACACCTACAGCGAGCCGCAAAGCGCGGTCGAGGTGGTCAACGTCGAAAGCGCGATCACCGGCGCGGTGGACAAGCCCGGCCGCATGACGGTCGGCCTCGGAACCGGCGCCCGGGCGGCGCTGAAGGGCACGCGGCCGATGATCTTTTCCGCCGATGGCGTGGCCCGCGACACGCCAGTCTATGACGGCGCCCTGCTTGGCGCGGGCGACCGGGTTTCGGGGCCGGCGGTCATCCAGGAAGTGACGACCACGATCGTCATCGAGCCGGGCTGGACCGCCGTTCTGGACGCCAGCGCCGTCTATGTCGTGACCCTGTCGGAAACTGCGGCGACGCCGGCGGCGATGGCCGAAACCGAGGAAGCCTGAGATGGCGCTGGCGCTCGAAGCCGTGTCGGTGGCCTTTGGCGGGTTCCGCGCCCTGTCGGAGGTGACGTTGACGTTGGCGCCGGGACAGGTCGTCGGGCTGATCGGTCCGAACGGCGCCGGCAAGACCACCTGCGTCAACGTGCTGACCGGCTTCCAGCGGCCGGGCCAGGGCACGGTGCGGCTGGCCGGGCGCGACGTGTCGCATCTTGGCCCCCATGCACTGCGCCGGGCCGGCGTGGCGCGGACCTTCCAGGCCGGGCGGCTTTTTGGCGGGCTCGACGTGCTCGACAATCTCGCCTGCACCGGCGTCGGGCTGGGCCTGAGCCGCCGCGCCGCTGAACATGAGGCCAGAGCGATCCTCGACTGGATGGGCATTGCATCCCTGCAAAGCCGCCCGGCGGCCGGGTTGCCCTATACGGACGAACGGCGGGTGGCGATTGCCCGGGCGCTGGTCGGCGGGCCGTCGTTCCTGCTGCTGGACGAACCGGCCGCCGGCATGTCGGAACCCGAGGCCGCCGAACTGGCCGCCTTGATCCGCCGCATTGCCGTGGAAAAGGGCGCCGGCTGCCTGCTGATCGAACACAATGTCGGGCTGGTGCTGTCGGTTTGCGCCGATGTGGTGGTGCTGGACGGCGGCCGGGTCATCGAACGCGGCGACCGCGCGGCGATCCTGGGCAGCCAGCCGGTGCGCGAGGCCTATCTCGGCGCCCATGCGGAGGCGGCGTGATGGCCAAGCTGGGCGTCCATGACCTGACCGTCCGCTACGGCAAGCTGACCGCGCTGGCCGAGGTGTCCTTTGCCGTGGCCGAGGGCGAGCGGCTGTTCATTTCGGGCCCGAACGGGGCGGGCAAGTCGTCGCTTTTGGCCGCAGTCGCCGGCGCCGTGCATGCCGCGCACGGCCGGATAGAGATGGACGGCGACATCCTGTCGGGCCGCAGCCCCGAGGAGATCGCCCGCCGCGGCCTGTCGATGGTGCCGGAGGGACGGCGGATCTTCCGCGGGCTGAGCGTGCTGGAGAACCTTCTGGTCGGCACCGGCATGCGCCGGGACCGCGCGGCGCTGGATGGCGACCTGGACAGCCTGTTCGCCGCCTTCCCGATCCTGGGCGAACGTGCCCATGCCAATGCTGGTGTGCTGTCCGGCGGCCAGCAGCAGATGCTGGCCATCGCCCGGGCGCTGATGACCAACCCCAAGCTGATGCTGGTCGACGAGCCGTCGCTGGGCCTGGCGCCAAAGATCGTCGACGAGGTCTATGACCGGCTGGCCGCGCTGCAGGAGGCGCGGGGGCTGACGCTGGTGATCGTCGAGCAATCCTCGGCCCGCGCCGCCCGGGTCGGCGGGCGGATGCTGTTGATGCGGGGCGGACGGATCATGGCGGACGGCGACGCCCGCGACTTTGCTGCGCAGGACCTGCTGGCCGAGGCCTACTTCGGAGGATCCGCATGAATCTGCAGCTGCTGTTTGACGCGTTGGCGCTGGGCGGGATCAATGCCATCGCCGCCCTTGGCATCGCGCTGATCTTCGGGGTGATGCGGCTGGTGAACTTCGCCCACGGCCAGTTCATCGCCTGCGCGGTCTTCGCGCTGATCCTGCCGTCGGCGGATGCGGCGGCGACGATGGGGCTGGGCCGCCTGCCCGCGCCGCTGCTGATCCTGGCGATCCTTTGCTTCGGCGCGGGGCTCGCGGTGCTGGCCGAGGCGCTGGTGTTCCGGCCGTTGCGCCGGGCCGAGCCGGTGTCGCTGATGGTGGCGAGCTTTGCGCTGGGCGTGCTGTTGCAGAACCTGCTGATGGCGCTTTACGGCGCGCGGCCCAAGGCAGTCAGCCTGTGGCCGGGCCTCGGCCGGCCGGTCGTTCTGGGCGGGGCCGAGGTGCCGCTGCTGCAACTGCTGGTGATCGGGGCGGTGGCGCTGATCCTGGCGGGGCTGGCGGTCACGCTGAAAAAGACCCGGTTCGGGCTGGAAATGCGCGCGGCGGCCGAGGATTTCGGCATGGCCCGGATGCTGGGGGTGCGCGCCAACCGGGTGATCTCGGGCGCCTTCGCGCTGTCCGGCGCGCTGGCGGCGGCGGTGGCGCTGGTGCTGGTCGCCCAGACCGGGGTCGCCGACGTGCGGATGGGCGGGCAGATCATGCTGGTGGCCTTCATCGCCACCGTCATGGGCGGCATGGGCAGCCTGACCGGGGCGGTGGCGGCGGGGCTGGCGCTGGGCGCGGTCTCGGCGCTGCTGCAGGCCGGCCTGCCGGTCGAGGCCCGGCCCTACCGCGACGCCTTCCTCTATGGGCTCGTCATCCTGGTGCTGCTGTTCCGCCCCCAGGGGCTGTTCGCCGCCGCCTCATCCAAACCGAGGGTCTGAACCATGGCCACGCCACACGACATCCGCCGGCGCATGACCGCGACCACGCCGATCCTGCTGGCGGCGATCCTTCTGGCCTTCGTGGTCATCACCACCGGGCTGGGCGACCGGGCGCTGGCGCGCATGGCCACCGAAACCCTGGTGCGGGTCGCGCTGGTCGTCGGTTTCTGGATCTTCGCCGGCAACTCCGGCGTCATCAGCTTTGGCCACGCGGCCTTTGCCTGCCTGGGCGCCTACGGCTCGGCCTGGCTGACGCTGGACCCGAAGATGAAGGGCCTTTTGCTGCCCGGCCTGCCCGAGCCGCTGGCCGCCGCCCACTGGCCGGTGCTGCCGGCCGCCATCGCCGGCGGGATCGTCGCGGCCGTGGTGGCGCTGATCAGCGGCGCGGCGATCCTGCGGCTGTCGGGGATCGCGGCCTCGATCGCCACCTTCGCCTTTCTGGCGATGGTCAACACCGTCTGGTCGAACTGGACCCCGGTGACCGGCGGCACCTCGTCGGTCGTGGGGCTGGCGCGCGCCGTCACGCCCTGGACGGCCTATGGCTGGGCGGTCGCGGCGCTGGCGATCGCCAGCCTGCATGCCGCATCCGCCTCGGGTCTGGCGCTGCGGGCCAGCCGCGAGGACGAGGTCGCGGCCGCCGCCTCGGGGATCGACCGCTATCGGCACCGGCTTCTGGCCTATGTACTGTCGGCCTTCCTGTGCGGGGTCGGCGGCGCCGAGTTGGGCCATTTCATCGGCGTTCTCAATCCCGACGGCTTCTACCTTGGCCTGACCTTCCTGATGCTGGCGATGCTGGTCGTCGGCGGCATCGGCAGCCTGACCGGAGCGGTCTTCGGGGTGCTGGCGGTGTCGGTTGCGATCGAGGCGCTGGTGCGTCTGGAAAAGGGCGTGACGCTGGGTCCGCTGACCCTGGCGCTGCCCGCCGGCGCGCAGGAAATCCTCATCGCGCTGGCGATGATCCTCGTTCTTGTCTTTCGGCCGGCCGGGCTTTCCGCCGGACGCGAGATCATGCTGCCCGCCCGTTGGGTCGGCGGGCGCAGCGTCAAGACCAGCGACCCCCATCCCGACAGGAGAACCCACCCATGAAACGCCTTTCTGCCGCACTGCTTGCCCTGGGGCTGGCCGGCCCGGCCCTGGCCGACGACGCCATCACCGTCGGTTTCGCCATCGCGAAGTCCGGCTGGATGGAGGCCTACGACACGCCCGCCGCCACCGCCGCACACATCCGCATCGACGAGATCAACGCCGCCGGCGGGCTCTTGGGCAAGCAGATCAAGGTCGTCGAGGCCGACACCAAGACCGACCGGGCCGAGGCCGCCAAGGCCGGACTCGACGTGCTGGACCAGGGCGCACAGATGATGGTCGTGTCCTGCGACTACGACTATGGCTCGCCGGCGGCGCTGGCGGCCGAGGCCCAGGGCATGAACAGCTTCTTCCTGTGCGCCGAGGACGCGAAGGCCGGCATCCAGGGCGTCGGGCCGAACAGCTTTTCCTCGTCCGTCCTCGCGGCGGTGCAGGGCGCGACCATGGCGGAATGGAGCCACGCGAAGCGCAACGCCCGCACCGGCTATACGCTGCTGGATACGTCGATCGAGTATGACAAGGGCATCTGCAAGGGCTTCGACTGGATGTTCCCGACGCTTGACGGGGCCAGCATCGCCGGCGAGGACACGTTCAAGAACGACGACGCCTCGATCGCCGGGCAGATCAGCCGGATCAAGGCCCTGCCGAAACAGCCCGACGTCATCATGCTGTGCTCCTACATGCCCGGCGCCGCCGCTGCCGTCCGCCAGATCCGCGCCGCCGGCATCACCTCGCTGATCCTGAACGGCTCGGCCGCCGACGGCTCCTACTGGCTGGACGCCGCGCCTGACCTTTCGGGCTTTGTCGTGCCGGTCCAGGGGTCAATCTACGGCGACGACCCGCGCCCCGAAGTCGAGGCCTTCAACAAGGCCTACGAGGCCAAGACCGGCGCCCGCCCGGCCAGCCAGTATGCCTATCCCGGCTATGTGCTGGTCGACCTGTGGGCCAAGGCGGTCCTACGCGCCGGCACCGTCGACGGCGCGGCGGTGACGGCGGAACTGGAAAAGATGAAGGACGAACCGACGATCTTCGGGCCGCGCAGCTTCACCCCGACGCTGCACCACCAGGACACCGCCCTGATGCAGATCGTCGAGATCACCGGCGGCAAGCCGGCCCGCACCGACGAATGGCGGATCTCGCGGCCGGTGCCGATGGAGGTGCTGCTGGGGCAGTAGGCCGGGCTGCGGCCAGCGGACGGGCCGGGGGTGGCGGGCGAAGGGGCTTCGTCACCTCCCCGGCCGGAGTGCGGACAGGAACCGACCGCTGCCGCCCGTTCTCGGCGACCAGCCGGAGACGACTCGGGACCCCGCTGCGATGGTCGAGGCCCGGCGCCCTATCGGCGAACGGCTCGACGCCGCGGTCGGGCTCGAGTATCTTGACGCGAGATACTGACACCCGAGGATGGGAATGTTCCTCCAGCTCGACTGGTGGGAGGTCGCAGAGCCCGGCGTCGGGACCAACCGCTACGTCTACAGCTTCAATGATCCCGTCAATGGGAGGGACGTGAGTGGGCATTGCCCGATGTGCCTTGCTTTGGCTGTAGGGTGTGCAGAAGGAGGGTGCGAAGCAGCTATCGCCGGAGCACTTGGCATAGGGCTTGCGGAAACCGCTTCCGACAAGCTCAACGACGGCAAGGTGAATGGGAACGGCGCGCTCGCTGCTACCGGTAAGGCTGCGGCCGACTTATTATCCAAGACCGTGGCCGGTCCGGGGCACAACGGGGACCCGTCGCTCGAAGACGACCAGAGTAACGGAAATCCGTAAGGAAGCCCGGGACCCCTCGACCCTAAATCGGCTGCTGCCGCGGGTGCCGCGGTGGCTGCCGACGTGGAGGCATCAAGAGCCTTTGATGTAAGCAGTTTCGAGCGCAACATTTCACGAATGCCCGCTGGCGAGCGCGTTGCTACAGTGAAAGAGACGGCCGCAAAAATTGCGGAGTAGAGAGGTTGGGAAAGAGCCGGTCGTATTGGAAAGATCAATGGCGGAAGAACCGTTTACAGAGACCCAAAAACCGGTGATTATTATTCCGTTGACACACAGCATGGTCGTTTTGAAAGGGTTGATAAGACTGGGAAACACATCGAGGAACAAAAGATGGATGGGACTCCTCTGAAAGACTCGCGTGACAATAGTGGCGCGCACGATCTGGAGGTTAATTGAAATGAATCTGGTTGACGACGGCATGCCTCCGGACCTTCGATTCGGAACAGTATTTTATATTGAAAAGTTTGGCCCGTTTAAAGATCCGACCCTGCTCCTTTTATCTGCAAACTCTGGATGTGAGGATAAGCTGGTTCTGGTCGTTTCTGGTGGGCATAAGAGGGGGTCTTTACTTCAAGTTCTTCCACTTGAGGCACATACATCTGCCACATCAATTTCGCGGATGTGGGTTATCGAAAATTGGAGTAAGTGGATTGACATATATTCCAGCGCGGAGTCAGTCATTATTATACCTGACATATTAGAAGCGATGAAGTTTCGTGAACATCGTGAGGAATCATAGCAACTATCTTTCAGGTGTTAGCTCTGTGTATGGATAAGGTATTTGCTTGACAGAGAGCGCGATGACTGCCGGTCAGGCGGCGCGTGTTTCGGTTTGAATCGAAATTCAGATGGGGGATTCCCAACGCGAGGCGCTGGAAGACCGTACGATCCGGACAAAGATGGACCGATCTAGAAGCTGAAGGAGGAGATGTGAAGTACGAAATACTAGATGGATTTCACGATGCGGAATTGCAGATAATAAATATTGAGCGATTCCCGACAGAAATCCATATGCGCTTTTTTCTGTCTGGCGGGGAAAGGAGGGGAGTACGCTTTTTTTGACGTTGATATGTTCAGGGTCGCAGACGTCGTTCGGCAAAATGTGGCCTCTCGGATAGTTATTTATAGCGGTAACGGTTTTGATATGGATGATGTATGTTCAAAAATCTCATGGGCTTCGACTGCGGATGGGGAGAAGTCTTATGTAAGTCAGAAGCTCATTGAGAGCATTACCGGAAGACTGCTCGAGGGGGACCAAATTCTAGTCTATTTGGAGCCAAGCGTTGGTGCAGAAGCGGTCTTGCTATGCCGATCAATTGCGCAGGAGCGCGCGTAGGGGTTGTACGCTATAGGGATGGCAGCCTCCTGGCGAGTGCTGTATTGTGATCGACGGTCGAATTGTACGTGCTTGATCTCTCACCCCTCCAACTCCTCCCCCGCCAGCAGCTCGACCTCCAGCCGCCGCCCGCCGATGCCGCCCGCCGCTCCGGCAGCCGGCACCGGTGCAGTCCACCCCTACACCCTGGATCAAGTACTCATTCACGAACCTGGCCATGGGTTTTTTTGTATCCCTTCGGGTAGTCGTGGATACGATGTTGTCGACAGATTCGAAAATCCCTGCCTTGACGAAAAAGGCAGGCCACGGCGTTTGGAGTATTGACATGAGTTTTTTGCGGATTCCTCTCCTTGCAGCAATCGCTCTTTGTGGCTGTGAAAATTATATTAATGAGCCAAGAGAAGACACACTTAAGGATAAGTATGCCATATCGTTTTACGTTGTTGACGCAGATGCTGAGGCTGGCCGCCTTGCAATTCAGGATTATTACTCTGGGAGGCGCTCTGACTTGGTGTGCGTCTCATATATTGACCAGCGCGCGTATGAGGCCTTTTTGAAAATTGCGCTGTCAGGGTTACCTTCTTCTCCAAGCGCAGTATCGGACATCATGGGCGCTATGGTAGTGCGTGTGGAACAAAAAGGAGGGCGATACCTAGGATTTGGCGGGAGACATCGTAAACAATATTTGTCCATTGACCCTGATGGGGCAGTCCAGAAATCTTTCGAAGAAGAATATCATGATACTTGCTACTTGCATATCCAGTTGTGAGGTCCGGAATGTTCCGACCGAGTTTGCGCCGCCTTTGTAGGTCCTATGACGGCCTTATAGAGTGTACTTGCGGGACATCCAACTGACACTCCTGCCATGAGTAACATTGGCTATACGAGTCCCATGGCGACGGCACCGGCGCGCGACCACCAGCCAGCAGGTTACCGTCTGGCGGGGGACGCCTTACCCCTCAACTCTTCCCCGCAGCAGCTCCACCTCCAGTCGCCGCCCGCCGATG
This sequence comes from Paracoccaceae bacterium, assembly GCA_046348855.1. Taxonomy (GTDB): domain Bacteria; phylum Pseudomonadota; class Alphaproteobacteria; order Rhodobacterales; family Rhodobacteraceae; genus TMP-24. The sequence goes on from JAXMDK010000010.1 coordinate 125,846, forward strand.
CCGATGCCAGCACCGGCGCAGTCCGGGCAGGGAAAGGGCGTGAGCGTCTGGGCCTGCCCACCCCGCAGCACCTCGCTGAGCACGAACCGCGGCACCCCCTCCGCCGCTCTTCGGGCTTGCGGGGCCGGCCGATCCGCGCTAGGAGGAAAGTCGAAACGACGCGCCGATTTGACCATCAGATTGCGGGCGCGAAACAAATGCAGCTAAAGCGAAGAAAACGTCACGTTTTCTTCCGCGCAACAGGCGGTCGCCCGCCGGAAGGAAGGACGTGATGGCTGACGGAACCCATGACATCAATGGTGCGGCGGCCGGTGTTCCGGTCGATCATGTCCTTCGGACCCGGCGGGATTTTCCCGGCTGCCGGCTGAGCTACGAGATCCAGATCGAAGGTGCCGGCTGGCGCGGGCTGGCGGCGCTGGCCGAAGCTTGCGACGCCGCCGGGCTGGAGCTGCTGACGCTCCGGTGCCATGCCAGCGGCACCATCTTTTGCGCGCTGGGCGACGACGGGTCGGCCGACCTTGGCCTGCTGGCCCGCCGTCTGGGGCAGGCCGGAGTTCTGGCGGGCTGGACGACGCTGGTTCTCTACCAGGATCGCGGCTAGTCTCGGACGGAAGTCCCGACCCGGAGCCTTGCCGTGACCGCCAACCGTCTCATCCGCTACGACATCGCCGATCCCCAGGCGGGCGGGCAGAGGCGGCCCTTCGCCAAGGCGGTGCGGGCCGGCGATTACGTCCATGTCTCGGGGCAGGTGCCGACCGTCGACGGCGAGGTCGTGCCGGGCGGGATCGTCGCCCAGACCGAACAGGTGATCGCCAACATCAAGGCGGTGCTGGCGCTGGCGGGCTGCGGGCTGGAGGACGTGGTCAAGGTGACCTGCTGGCTGGACGATCCGCGCGACTTTTCGTCCTTCAACGCTGTGTTCGAGCGGCATTTCGGCCCCAACCCGCCGGCGCGCTCGACCGTGCAGTCGCGGCTGATGATCGACGCGAAAGTCGAGATCGACGTGATTGCCTGGAAGCCGCTGTAACGGGCTGCGCCGTCAGCCGCCCCGCCGGGGCAATCGGTCAAGTGCGGTGCGCAGGGCGCGGACTTTGGCGGCATCGGTCGCCCTGGCGCCGGGGGGCTGGAAGCCGAGGCCGCGCACTTTCGGATCGCGCGGCCGCGGTACGGGGGCCGAGCAGGAGGCGTGGACGTCGCGCAGCGGCAACCGTTCGGCCAGAAGGCCGAGGGTGTCGACGCCGACCCCACCGCCCGGCATCACCGTGATGCCCGGTGCGGCGGCGACCATCCCGGCCAGCCGGTCGAGGCCCTGAACGGCCGTCGCCGCCCCTCCCGAGGAGAGGACGCGCCCGATCCCGAGGCTGGCGCAGAGCCGCATCGCCTCGGCCGGGTCGGGCGTCAGGTCGATGGCGCGATGAAGGGTGACGTCGAGCCCCCTTGCGGCGGCGGCCAGCGTGGCGAGCGTCGCGCCGTCCAGTCGCCCATCGGGCCGCGATGCGCCGATCACCACGCCGGACAGGCCGAAGCTGCGGGCGGCGGCAATTTCGGCCTGCATCGCGGCGATCTCCGGCGCGGTCCAGACGAAATCGCCCGCCCGCGGCCGGATCATCGCCATGACCGGAACCCCGCAACCCGAAGCCAGCGCCATCAGGCCGGCCGAGGGTGTCAGCCCCCCCAGCGCCAGCGCCGCGCACAGCTCGATCCGGTCGGCGCCGCCCTCGGTTGCAGCGGCAATCCCGGCGGCATCGTCGACGCAGACTTCCAGAAGGATGCGGGTCATCGGAACTTCCTTTCAAGGGCGACGAGAAGCCCCGCGCCAAGCACCCCGGCGGCCCCCGACAGCAGGGCGGCGGTGCCATAGCCGCCAAGGGCGGTGCCGGCGGCAAAGATCGTCGCGCCAAGTGCCCCGCCAAGGAACATGTTCACCGCGATCAGCGAGGCCGACAGCCCCGGCCGGTCGCGGATCAGGTCCAAAAGGTAGGAGATCGGCAGCGAGATGATCCCGGCGGCGGCGAAGCCCGCCACGACGCTGGCAGCATAGACCTGCCAGGTGGCCGAGGCGAGCGCCAGCGTGCCGAGATAGCACAGATATAGCGCCGCCGTGACCAGGAGGGCGCGGGTCAGGTGCAGGCGGCGGGTGACGTGCGACCAGAAGACCATGAACACCACCTCGAGCCCCGCGACCAGGCCGACGATCGCGCCGATGTCGTCGGGCCGGCCGCCGGCCTGGCCGGTCACGATCAGCGGCAGCACGGTGGCGTTGACATGCAGGACCTGACTGATCAGCGCCACGCCGAGGATGCGCAGGCCGATTGCCGGCGACATGAGCTGCAGGAGCCCCGGAAAGGGATGGGCGGCGCGGACCTGCGCCGGCCGGTCGGGCCGGCCGGCAGTGGGGGCGACGCGGGCGGTGCCGGTGCCGCCGGCGGGAACCGGCTCGGGCGGCGGGCTGTGCTGGTCGGGGCCGAGCCACAGGGCGATGATGGCCAGGACGCAGCCCGCCAGCGCCGCGGCGATGGCCCAGGCGCCGATCATCGTGGCCTGCCCGCGCAGCGCCAGCCCCACCGCGCCGGGCACCAGAACCCAGGCCAGCGAGATCATCATCCGCATCAGCGAGTTGACGATGGCGGTCTCTTCCGGTGCCAGCCGGTCGGAATGGGCGCGGACATTGGCGAACAGCATCGAGTTCGTCGCATGGAACAGCGCCAGCGGCCCGACGGTGGCAAGCGCGAAGACCGCCGGTGAAGGCACGGCCCAGATCGCGCCATAGCCGATGATGCCGAAGGCCGAGACGAAGATCAGCGGCCGGCGGTAGTTGCGGAAGCGGTCGGAGATCATGCCGAAGGCGATCGACAGGATCACGTTCGACACCGCCGCCGCCAGCGCCACGGCGGCGTAAGCGCGGTTGGAGAGCCCCAGTTCGCGGATGCCAAGCACCGCCTGGTAGGGTGAGGTCGCTGCCCCGGCGACACCGTAGAAGAAGATCGCCGCCGCCGAAGCGCGGACCACCGGATGGCGGCGCAGGATGGCCAGATAGGTCCGCATCTAGCCGACGAAACGGGCGGAGGGTTGCGGAACCGGCACGAAGTCGGCGCGGGCATCCCAGGGCAGGGTGCCGGGCGGGCGGTGCCGGTTCGCAAGACGCGGGATGTCCTGGTTGACCACCCCGTCGGTCAGCGCCATCAGGTTGGGGTTGGCGATGGGCTGAAGTTCCGGTGACAGATAGCCGGACTTCACCACCACCAGCGCCGCCTTGTGCGGGTCGAGGCCCAGAAGGCTAAAATCGGCAATGTCGTGATAGGGTCGGCGGCGAGCCGCAAGAACGACAGTGACCCCGCCGACCTGCACCACCGCCTGCCGGTCCTGCGCCGCCGCGCCGGGCTGAAGCCGGATCACGCGGGCGGTGACCGGAACCGAAACCCCGGCGGGGTCGAGGCTGGCGCCGATGGTCAGGCTGAGGGTGGCGCCCTCGCCGGCGGCAAAGCAAGCCGCGACGGCGGGCGCGTCGGTGATCCCGGCGATCAGCGCCTGCTGCCAGTCGCGGGCGATCAACGCGGCCAGCACGTCGGCGCGGTCGCCCACCCCGCCGCCGGTGGGGTTGTCGCCGGAATCGGCCAGGATCACCGGGCGGGTCGTCGCCTTCGCGGCGATGTCCAGCATGTCTTCCAGCGGGCCGGTGACGGGACCAAAGCGAAACCGGTCGCGCGCGGCCCAGAAATCGGCGGCGATGGCGGCGCCTGCAGCCTCGGTCGCGGCGCGGTCGGTGCCGGTGACGACGGCGCAGGCGGTGGCGCGGGGTTCGTCCGCCCAGACATAGCCGATCATCAGGTCGGTGCGCCAGACGCCGGGGCCTTCGCGCGCAGGCAGCGCGGCGTAGAGCGACCGGGCCGGCTCATCCTCGGTCGAGGACCTCTCGCCGGGCAGAAGAAGCGGCACCGGAACCCGCACCACGCCCGGCCGCGTGCCGGTGTCCAGCGCGCGCAGCAGCATCGCATAAGCCGCCTCCATCGTCTCGGGCGTGTCGATGTGCGGCGCGGTGCGGTAGGCGGCGAAGATGTCGATCTGGTCGATGATGGTCTGCGAGACGTTGCCATGCAGGTCGTAGCTGGTGGCGATCAGCATGTCCGGTCCGACGGCGGCGCGCACGGCGGAAATCCAGTCGCCCTCGGCATCCCACAGCCCGTCGACCTTCATCGCGCCGTGCATGGCCAGATAGACCGCATCGAAGGGCCTCGCCGCCTTCAGCCGTTCGAGGAACTCGGCCTTGAACGCCTCATAAGTGTCACGCGCGACCGGGCCGCCCGGCACGGCGCGGGCGTGGAGCAGGGGCGCAACCTCGGCCGGATGGTTCTTGAGAAAGGCGAAATAGTCGTGGGCCACCAGGTCGGCGCCGCGCAGCACGCGGAAATCCTCAGTCCGCATCAGGACCGGCGAATAGGTGGAACATTCGGTGTGGATGCCGCCGACGGCGATGCGCATGTATCTTGTCCTTCGGGTTGGGCGGGGAGCCGGGGCGCCCGCCGTCACAATGTGGGATGCAGCCGCACCTGCCGGGCAAAGCGCAGCCAGTCCTTGTGGGCCTTCTGCGTCCAGGCGGCTTCGGCCACGGCGGAAAGGCGCGGAAACACGAGGTCGTTGAACCAGCCGGTGGTGGTGAAATGCTCGCCCCAGATGCAGGCCTGGATGCCGCGCATGCGGGGGCGAAGGCCTTCGGGGAAATCGCCCTCGGCCTCGTAGCCATAGGTCTTTTCGGGCGGCACCGGCCCGGCCCAGCCCGCGCCGTTTTCCAGCCAGTCCGGCCCCTGCACCATGTCAAGGTAGTAGGCCTGGCCCGGCGTCATCACCACGTCATAGCCCTGTTCGGCCAGCTCGATCCCGACCTCGGGCTTTTCCCAGGCCATCAGGATCGTGTCCTTCGGTGGCACGCCGCCGCCATGCGCGACTTCGTTCCAGCCGACCAGCACCTTGCCGCGCTTGTCCAGCATCTCCTTCACCCGCCGCAAGAACCAGCTTTGCAGCTCGAACGTGCCAGCCAGCCCTTCGCGCTGCATCAGGATGCGGGCCTTGGGGCTTTCCAGCCAGGCGTTCTTCGCCACCTCGTCGCCGCCGATGTGAAAGAGCCGCGAGGGGAAGATCGCGCTCAACTCCTCGATGATCCGGTCCAGTACCACGAAGGTTTCCGGCATGCCGGGGTTCCATGAATTGTTCGGGTAGCCCTGCACCGGGTGATAGCTGTCGGGCTTTTCGTCCGGGTCGACCAGGAACGGCAGCGCCGCCAGCACGCAGGCGGCATGGCCGGGGGTTTCGATCTCGGGCATGACCTCGATGCCGAGGGCGGCGGCATGGGCGACGACCGCGCGCATTTGGTCCTGCGTGTAGAAGCCGCCCTGCCGGTCCGGACCGTCGCCCAGTTGCGGCAGCATCGTCGGCGTGTCGGCGCTCCGGTGCGCGCCGGTGTCGGTCAGTTGCGGATAGGCGAGGATCTGGGCCCGCCAGCCCTCGTCATCAGTCAGGTGCCAGTGGAACAGGTTCAGTTTGTGCCAGGCCAGCAGGTCGACCATCCGCTTGACCTGATCGAAGCTCCAGAAATGGCGCGAGACATCCAGATGGCAACCGCGCCAGCCATAGCGCGGGGCGTCCTCGATATGGCCCGATGCCGGGAAGCGGAAGGCCGGATCGGTGAAGGCGCCGTGCAGCATCTGCGCCAGCGACAAGAGCCCGTAGCGACGACCCTCCTCGGCGCTGGCCGACAGGGTGATCCGGTCGCCGAAGTCCAGCCGGTAGCCTTCGCGCGGGACCTCCGCGTCTTCGGCGAATGCCAGTTCGCGCGAGCCGGGGGCGGGCGACAGCTGCATCAACCGCCGCGCGGCGGGGAACAGGCGGCGGTGCAGGGCGTCGACCGACAGGGCTAGCCGCTTGTCGGCCAGCGCCGCGCCGGCGGCCAGGTGGATCAGCACCGGCGCAGGCCCCGGCTCGGCCGCAATCGCATTGGGCCAGGGCAGCAGGGCAAAGGGCAGCGTCAGCCGCCCCCCGGGCAGGCGCGGCGGCGGCAGGACCGGGGCCGTGTGTCCCTGGATCAGGTCGCCGGTCATCACGTCGGTGCGGGTGCCGTCGGCATGGGTGATCCAGGCGGTCTTGGCCGCGTCGTTGCGGTGGAAGGGCGAGCGGAACAGCCCCTCGGCCTGAAACCGCCAGCTGTCGCCGGGGGCGAGGGCTGTGCCTTCCGGCGGTGCGAATTCGTGGTAGTTCGCCACCCGCCGCAGGAACCGGGCGCCGCGCACGTTGTGCATCGGCATGATGCGGGTGATCGTCGTCACCGACAGGGTGAAATCGGCCAGGGGAGCGTCCGACAGGTTGGTCAGGCGGATGTCCCAGGTGCCGGCGGGCAGCGGGTCGGGGGTCCAGCGGTTTTCAAGGAAGAAGGTCATGCGCGGGTCTCAGTAGTCAGGCGACTGGGTGAAGGTATGGGCCAGCGACGGGACGCCCGCGGTCAGGCCACAATCGACGGGCAGGCAGATGCCGGTGATGGCGGCGGCCAGCGGCGAGGCGAGAAAGCCCACCGCTTCGGCCACATCCTCGGAGCTGACAATGCGGCCCAGGGGATAGTGGGCGGCGGCTTCCGCGAAGACATTGGGGTTGCCGGCGGCACGCGCCTCCCAGGCCCGGGTGCGGACAGTGCCGGGGGCGACGGCGTTGGCGCGGATGCCGAACTTGCCGTATTCCACCGCGATCAGCCGGGTCAGGTGGATCATCCCGGCCTTGGCGGCGGCATAGGCGGGGTGGCCGAAGACTGTCAGCCCGTTGACCGAGGCGACGTTGACCACCGATCCCTTCGTTTCCTTCAACTGCGCGGCCAGCGCCTGGAACACATAGAAGGGTGCATCGAGGTTCAGCGCCCGGTCGGCCTGCCAGTCCTCGGCGCTAGTCGATTGCAGGCTGGCGGCATGGACGCCGCCGGCGTTGTTCACCAAGGTCGCCACCCGCCCCAGCTTGGCCGCCTCGGCCGCCGCAGCCGCGCAGCTTTCCGGGTCGGTGGCGTCAAGGGCCAAGGCCACGAACCCCTCGCCCAGCGTCGCGGCGGCCGATCTGGCGGCGGCATGGTCGCAATCGGCCATCAGCACCAGATCGTGGCCGGTCCGCAGGCGGCGCGAGATGGCGCGGCCGATGTCCCCGGCGGCTCCGGTCACCAATGCGAGGCGCTTCATGGCTCGCTCTCCGGTCGCGGCGGGGACGGACGCTCCGGGGCGGGCCGCTTGCCGCCGCCGGCCGAAAGTGTCAGTCGCCCAGAAGCTGACGGTCGTCGCCGTCGCGGTGCAGGACCAGCTGCTCCTTGATCCCGCGCAGGATGCGGCTGGACCGCGGCCGGTCGGCATAGGCGACGAGATTGGCGATGATGTCGAGCACCGCGAGGAAGGCATAGCGGGTCGAGGTGGCGCGGTAGATGTTCTGCCCCTCGGGCAGGTCGACGGCGACGACGATGTCGGCGGCCTGCGCCACCGGCGAGCCGCTTTGCGTCAGCGCGATGGTCGGGATGCCGCGCGCGCCCAGCAGCCGGAAGCAATGCTGAAGTTCGGCGTTGCGCCCCGAGAAGGACGAGCCGAACACCACGGTCCCCGGCTCGGCGGCGGCGGCCAGCATCAGGTTCATCCCATGGTCGTTCGAGGCGCTGATCCGGCAGCCCAGGCGGAACAGGCGGTTTTGCAGTTCGTTCACGATCATGGTCGAATTGCCGCCCGATCCGAAGGCATAGATCATCTCGGCCTTGGCCAGGGCCTTTGCCGCGGCCTCGACCGCCGGCAGGTCGAGGCTGCGGTGGACGGCGAACAGCGCGTTTTGCGCCTTGGTCACGATATCCTCGGCCACTTCGGCGGCGCTTGACGTCACCGATTCGGGCCGCAGGAAGCGCAGGCCGACGAAGGCGCTGCGCGCCAGCTGGACCTTGAAGTCGGAAAAACCGGTGCAGCCCAGTCGCCGGCAGAACCGCGTGACCGTCGGCGGCGAGACGCCGGCGCCGGCGGCGATTTCGGTGATCGAGGCGTTGGTGGCGCGGTTCACGTCAGCCAGCACATATTCGGCGAGCTTGCGTTCCATCGCCGAAAAGGTCTCGTCCTCGTCGGCGAGGGCTTGGATCAGGTCGCGCGCCGCGACGCCGGACGAGGACAGGCCGATTTCATCGGTGCCAGACATCGGCTATGCTGCCCGGATCGGGGAAAGGCCGTGGCGTGCAGGCATTCGTCACCTCCCCGTTGAGGATTTCCCGGCCGGGCTTCGCCCCGCGCGAAGAAATTCATTTTCTCTCACTCTTGACATTTAGCCATATCCTTGCCGAATGTGCCAGAAGATACGCATGGAAACTGAAAAGATTTTCACGGTGGCGGTTCGAATGACCGGACAACGCGACCCTTTCGCCAACCCGTTCCCAGCGGCTGACGCTGACCGCCGCGCGATCTGGGACATGCTGGTTCCGCGCGACATCGACGCCTTCGTGCGTGCCGACTGGGCGATGGTGGCCGACGATTTCATTGCCGCCAACTTCACCGGAATCAGAGGCCATTTCCAGTCCGACCCGCAGGGCTTCACGCTGGCCTTCCCCACGCTGGAAGCTTACCGCGCCGAATGGCTGCGCCAGGCCGGTGACTTCGCCGCCGCAAGGTCCGCGGGCGCGTTCGCCGGCGATCCGCGCGCCGACATCTTCGCCGCCACGCGGCTGGAGGAGATCGAGATCGACGGTGACGCGGCGCTGGTGCGCAAGAAATTCGACGGCCGCCTTGCCAAGTCCGACGGCAGTTTCGACCGGCTGAACTGGCAGACGCTCTATGTCTGCCGCCGGGATGGCGGGCGCTGGAAAATTGCCGGGTTCGTCGGCTATCTGCCCCACGTTAAGGAATGACCATGTCCGGCGGCGCGCCCAGACGGATCTTCACGGCGGCGCTGGCGACCGAGACCAACACCTTCGCGCCGATCGTCATCGACCGGCGGGGGTTCGAGGCGTCGCTCTATGCGCCACCCGGCCAGCATCCGGCCACTCCGACGCTGTGCACCGCGCCGATCACCGTCGGGCGGCGAGTCTGTGCGGAAAAGGGCTGGACGCTGGTCGAAGGCACCGCCGCTTGGGCCGATCCGGCGGGACTGGTGTCGCGGGGGGCTTATGAGGGTCTGCGCGACGAAATCCTTGGGCAACTCCGGGCGGCGCTGCCGGTCGATGCGGTGGTCCTTGGCTTGCACGGGGCAATGGTGGCGCAGGGCTATCTCGACCCCGAGGGCGACTTGCTGGGCCGCATAAGGGACATCATCGGACCGGATGTCCTGCTGTGCGCCGAACTGGACCCGCACAGCCACCTGACGGCGAAACGGGTGGCGGCGGCCGACTTCTTCGTGGTGTTCAAGGAGTTCCCGCACACCGATTTCGTCGAACGCGCCGAAGACCTGTGGCGGATCGCGGTGGACACGCTGGAGGGAAGGATCAGGCCGGTCATGTCGGTCTGGGACTGCCGGATGATCGATGTCTTCCCCACCTCGCGCGAGCCGATGCGCGGCTTCGTCAACCGGATGATCGGGATCGAGCAGGCCGACCCGAAGGTCCTGTCGCTGTCGGCGATCCACGGCTTCATGGCCGGCGATGTGCCCGAGATGGGAACGAAGATGATCGCCGTCACCGATGGCGATGCCGCCTACGGCGCGGCGCTGGCCGAACGGCTGGGGCGCGAGCTTTACGCCAACCGCGGGCGTCACATGATGCCGCAGATCGACGAACGGGCGGCGGTGGCGCAGGCGATGGCGGCGGTGAAGGGGCCGGTGGTGATCGCCGACATGTGGGACAATCCCGGCGGCGGCACCGCCGGAGACGCGACCGTGATCCTGAAGGAACTGCTGGCGCAGGGCGCGCGCGGCGTGGCGATCGGCACGATCTGGGACCCGGTTGCGGTGCAACTGTGCTTCGCCGCGGGCGAGGGCGCCGAGATGCCGCTGCGCTTTGGTGCGAAGTCCGCGCCCCTGACCGGCGAGCCCTGCGACGCGCTGGTGCGGATCGTGCGGCTGGCGGCCGAGGCCGAGATGAGGTTCGGCGAAAGCGTCGTGCCTTTCGGTCCGGCGGCACGGATCGCGCTGCTGACTCCTGATGGCGCGGAAACCGGGATCGAGGTGATCCTGAACACGGTCCGGGCGCAAAGCTATGATCCGTCGCTGTTCACGGCACTAGGCATCGACCCGCTGGCGCAGAAGATCCTGGTCATCAAGTCCACCAACCATTTCTACGCCGCCTTCGCCCCCATCGCCGCCGAAATCCTCTATTGTTCGGCGGGAAAGCCCTATCCCAACGATCCGGCCACCAACCCCTACCGGCTGGTCCGCAAGGATATCTGGCCGCGCTGTGCCGATCCTTTCGGCAAGGAGGAATGATGTTTCCCTGGCCCGAACCCGGACAGAAGCTTTCCGACATCGTCACGCCGATGCCGGTGATCGACGAGGATCGCCTCGCTGCCAACATCGGCCGCGCGCAGGCCTACATGGCGGCCCACGGCAAGGCCTTCCGCCCCCATATCAAGACCCACAAGATCGTCGAAGTCGCCCGCGCCCAGATCGCGGCGGGGGCCTGCGGCCTGAACTGCCAGAAGCTGACCGAGGCCGAGGTCTTCGCCGATGCGGGCTTCGATGACATTCTCATTACCTACAACATCCTCGGGCCGGCGCGGCTCGCCCGCCTGAAGGCGCTGAACGATCGGGTCGGGCGGCTGACCGTGGTTGCCGACAGCGACACCACCGTGGCGGGCTATGCGGCGGCCTTCGATGCGGACCGGCCGCTGCGGGTGCTGGTGGAATGTGACACCGGTGGCGGGCGGGTTGGCGTGCAGACGCCCGAGGCCGCTGTGGCGCTGGCTGAACGCATCGTCGCCGTGCCGGGCCTGCGGTTCGAGGGGTTGCTGACCTATCCCGCCGTCGGCGGCGCGGCGCGGGTCGAGGCGTTCCTGTCGCAGGCGATGGCGCTGCTGGCCGCGAAGGGCATTGCCTGCCCGGTGCGGTCGAACGGCGGCAGCCCCGATCTGTGGAAGGCGCATCTGGTGCCTTCGGCGACCGAACACCGGGCAGGCACATATGTCTACAACGACCGTTCGATGGTGCGGGCCGGGGAGTGTTCGCGCGACGACCTGGCGATGCATGTGCTGGCCACCGTCGTGTCGCGGCCGACGCCTACGCGCGCGGTTCTCGACGCCGGGTCGAAGGCGCTGACCTCGGACCTGCTGGGCTTTGCCGATCATGGCGAGATCGAGGAACTGCCCGGTGCGCGCATCGTTTCGCTGTCCGAGGAACATGCGGTGGTCGACCTGTCCGCCTGCACCGGCCCCTTGCCGCAAGTGGGCGACGTGGTGCGGGTGATTCCGAACCATACCTGCGTCGTCTCGAACCTGTTCGACCGGATGGTTTTCCATCGGGGCGGCGTGGTGACGCGGGTCGAGGATGTCGCCGCGCGCGGGACAGTCTGGTAGGCGGGCGGCGGCCATGATCCTGTGTTTCGACATCGGCGGGACCGCGATCAAGATCGCCGAGGCGTTTTCGCCCGAGGACATCCGCCCGCAGGGCCGCGTTCCGACGCCGGCGAATGACTACCCCGCCTTCGTCGCTGTCCTGCGCGCGACGATCGGCGGCGCGAGCGAGCCGCCCAATGGTGTCGCCTTTTCCATCGCCGGTGTGATCGACCCCGACACCGGCCGGGCCACCGTCGCCAACATACCCTGCCTGTCGGGCCGCACCTTGCAATCCGATCTCGAGCGCGACCTTGGCCTGCCGGTGGTGCTGGCCAACGACGCCGACTGCTTTGCCCTGGCCGAGGCCACCGTCGGCGCGGGGCGTGGCCATGAGGTGGTGTTCGGCATCATCCTCGGCACCGGAGTCGGCGGTGGGCTGGTGGTGCGCGGCGAACTGATCAACCGCGACGGCGGCTTTGCCGGAGAATGGGGGCACGGCCCCGTCGCCCAGCGGCTGGTCGGCGACGTGGTGCTGCCGGCCTTTCCCTGCGGCTGCGGGCAGACGGGCTGCCTGGACGCGGTCTGTTCGGCCCGGGGGATGGAGAAGCTCCACGCCCACCTTTATGGCGAGACGGTCGATTCGGTGGCCATCGTCCGGGGCTGGGAGGCGGGCGAGCCGCGCGCCGGCCGCACCGTCGGGCTGTGGCTGGACCTTCTGTCGGGACCGCTGGCGATGATCGAGAACCTCCTGGGCGCGGGCATCATGGCGGTCGGCGGCGGGCTGTCGAACTCGGCCCCGCTGGTGGGGGCGCTCGATGCGGCAGTCCGCCAGCGCATCCTGCGCCGAATCGCCCGGCCGCTGGTCGTGCCCGCCCAATGCGCCATTGAACCGGGCTTGGTCGGCGCGGCGGTATTGGGCCTGGGCCGGCTGTCGGGGTAGGGGTGCGGGCAGGACAATATGAAAATAAATTACATGACTTGCAGGAAAGGCTGAAAATTTGTTGACGGAACCCGCGTACCTGCCCATGATCTGGAAAATGAATTTCGTTCTGGGGGGAGCAGCATGAAAGTCGCGATCATCGGACTGGGCTTCCGGCTTGGCTATCTCGGCCATGTGTTCAACGAGATGGATCCCGATTTCCGCATCGTCGGCTATGTCGATCCGAACCCCGCCGGAATGGCGACGCTGACCGAACACGGGATCGACGCCGGCAAGGCCTACGACACGCCGGAAGAGCTGATCCGCGCCGGCGGGTTCGACCTGCTGATGATCGGCTCGCCCAACCACATGCACCTTGACCATATCCGCCTGGGGCTGGAAGCCGGGGTGCGGGTCTTTTCGGAAAAGCCGATCGTGGCCAGCATCGAACAGTCCTATGCGCTGGCCGGGCTTCTGGGGCGCCACGGGCATGACCGGCTCTCGGTCGGGCTGGTGCTGCGCTATGCGCCGCTTTACCGCGACCTTCTGAAGGCCCGCGACGAGGGGCTGCTGGGGCAGATCGTCTCGGTCGAGGCGGCCGAGCACATCTATCCCTACCACGGCGCCTTCTTCATGCGCGACTGGCGGCGGTACGAGAAATGGTCGGGCAGCTTCATGCTGGAAAAATGCTGCCACGATCTCGACCTCTACAACGGCCTGATCGGCGCTCGGCCCGAGCGAGTGGCCAGCTTCGGCGGCCGCAAGACCTTTGTTCCCGCCAACGATCCGCGCACCTACGGCGTCAACGACATGAGCATGTTCCACCGCAAGCCCTCGGGGTGGAAGGGGTCGGACAAGGTGTTCGACTCGGACGGCGACATCATCGACTATCAGGTGGCCATCGTCGAATATGCCAACGGGGTGGGGATGAACTTCCACACCAACCTGAACGCGCCCGACCAGTTCCGCCGCTTCGCCGCCTTCGGCACCCGGGGCCAGGCCGAGGGCGACTTCATCCGTGGGTTCTTCAAGGTCACGGACGTGCTGACCGAGCAGCGCCTGCTGGAAAAGGAATACAAGGCGACCGCGCTGTCGCAGCACTATGGCGCCGACGAGGAGATGGCCGCCGGCGTCATCGCCAGCGTGACGCGGGGGGCGCCGCTGCCGGTCTCGACGCTCGACGCGCTCGAGGCGGGGATCCTGGCGCTGGCGATGGACGATGCGCGCCGGTCGCGGCAGGTCGTGGACCTGCGCCCGGTGTGGGACCGCTACGACAACGCCTTCCACCGCAAGGTCGCCTGATCATGATCAGGAACCGGTCGAACATGACATTCGCCTGGCTGCTTCTGGCGCCGGCGATCATCTATGTGGCGATCATCGTCGCCTGGCCTCTGGTCGAGACGGTGCGCCTGTCGTTCACCGACGCCTCGCTGAAGAAGGTCACGACCTACGTCGGCTGGCGGAACTATACGAAGATCTACAATGCGACCTTCTTCGAGGTCATCATCCGCACCTTCACCTGGACGTTCTTTTCGGTGCTGTTCAAGATGGTGATCGGCACCTGCGGGGCGGTCCTGCTGAATGCCGCCGTGCCCGGCCGCCACCTGTTTCGCATCCTGACCATGCCGCCCTGGATCGTGCCGATGGCGATCGGCATCTTCATGTGGGGCTGGATGTACAACGGCCAGTTCGGGATGATCTCGGGGCTTCTGCAACGCTTCGGGCTGGTCGACGGGCCGGTGGCCTTTCTCGCCTACGGCAATACCGCCTACTGGGCGACGATCATCACCGATGTCTGGATCGGCGTGCCGATGGTGACGATCTACTTCCTGGCGGCGATCCAGTCGATCCCGAAGGATCTTTACGAAGCCGCCTGGACCGACGGCGCCAGCCGCTGGACCCGGTTCCGCCGCATCACCCTGCCGCTGATGATGCCGGCAATCATCACCATGTCGATGCTGTCGCTGATCGCCACCTTCAACTCGTTCGACATCATCTGGATCCTGACGCGCGGCGGGCCTTCGGGCGAAACCACGACCATGATCATCGACACCTACCAGACCGCCATCGGGTCGAAGAAATACGGCGAAGGGGCGGCGCGCGCCGTCGTGATCTGCATCTTCCTTTCCTTGTTCTGCATCGCCTAT
>JAXMDK010000011.1:0-139065 GCA_046348855.1 Paracoccaceae bacterium
TATCCGTTCGTCCGCATGATCAAGGAGATCGCCACATACCGCCGGGCGCCGGCGCTGGCGCTGACCGACTGGCATGTGTCGCACCACCGCTGCTGGCCGTGGGACCTGGACTTCTGGTTCGAGCTGAACAACGGCCGCACCCTGACCTTGTTCGACCTGGGCCGCATACCCTTGGCCATGCGCACCGGGCTGGTGGGACCCCTGCGCCGAAAGGGCTGGGCGATCACGGTCGCGGGCAGCAGCGTGCGTTACCGCCGCCGGGTGCGGGCCTTCGACCGGCTGACGATGAACAGCCGCTGCATCTGCTGGGACGACAAGTTCATCTATATGGAACAGTCCATGTGGCGCGCCGGCGACTGCACCAGCCACATGCTGCTGCGCATGGCGGTGACCTCGGCCAACGGAATCGTGCCCCCGGTCGAGATGCTGGCCGAACTGGGTGCCGAACAGCCAAGCCCGCCGATGCCCGACTGGGTCCGCGCCTGGACCGAGGCCGAAGCCGAGCGTCCCTGGCCGCCGCAGGAGGCCGGGCTGCGCCAATGACAGCGGCCTTGCGCCGCCGCACCTTTTGGGGCTTCATCAGGCCAAAACCGGGGGCGAGGGCAGCATGGCGGTTTCGGCGCGCAAGCGGACGTGGGGCTGGTTCTTCTTCTTCTGGGCGGGACAGCCGTATTTCACCCTGCTGCTGACCTTCATCTTCGGGCCATATGTCGCATCGCTTTACCCCAAGGGTACCGAGGCGCAGACCGTCTGGGGCAACGTGAACACGGTGGCGGGGCTTCTGGTCGCGGTCGCGGCGCCGTTTCTGGGCGCGGTTGCCGACAAGGCGGGCGGCAAGCTGAGGTTCATCGCCTTTTTCAGCGTCTGCTACGTGATCGGCGCCGGCGCTTTGTGGTTTTCGGCACCGGGATCGTTCAACATCTGGTTCGTGTCGGCCTTCTTTTCGCTGGGGCTGATCGCCGCCGAACTGGCGATCATGATCGCCAACGCCATGCTGCCCGACCTGGGGCCCGCCGAAAAGCTGGGCCGGATTTCCGGCTCGGGCTGGGCCTTCGGCTACCTGGGCGGGGTGGTGGCGCTGATCATCATGCTGGCGCTCTTCGTCGAACAGCCGAACGGGCTGACCCTGCTGGGCCACCCGCCGGCGCTTGGGCTTGACCCGGCCAGCCGCGAAGGCACGCGGTTTGTCGGGCCGCTGACCGCGCTGTGGTATGTGGTGTTCATGGTGCCGTTCTTCCTGTGGTCGCGCGAGCCGTCGCACGAGGGGCGCCTGTCGATCGGCAGCGCGCTGGGCCGTGCCTGGCCGGAGTTGCGCTCGACCCTTGCCGGGCTGCCGGGGCAACCGGCGCTGCTGCGGTTCCTGATCGCCTCGATGCTTTACCGCGATGCGCTGAACGGCATGTTCGTGTTCGGCGGCATCTACGCCACCGGGGTCTTGGGCCTGGGTCCGGTCGACATCGGCATCTTCGGCATCATCGCCGCGGTGTCGGGTGCGCTTTTCTCTTGGCTCGGCGGCAAGGCCGACAGCGCCTTCGGGCCGCTGCCGGTGATCGTCACCTGCCTGCTGGTGCTGGCACTGGCGGCGGCGGCGCTTTTGTCGGTGACGGACAAGGCGGTTTTGGGCATGGATTTCGGACCGGCGGGGCCGAGGGTCGCCTTCGACCTGATCGGGGTCGTCATCGGCGCGGGCGCCGGGACCGTGCAGGCCGCCAGCCGGACCCTGATGGTCCATCTGTCGGAACCGGAAAAGATCACCGAAAGCTTCGGGCTCTATCAGTTGGCCGGCAATGCCACGACCTTCATCGCGCCCTTCTTCGTCGCGGTTGCAACGGCGGCGAGCGGCAGCCAGCAGATCGGCATCCTGCCGATCATCGTGCTGTTCCTGATCGGCCTGACGCTTCTGCGGGGGGTTCCGAACTTCCGGCCGGTGGCCGGGGCCGGTGGCCGGGTGGTGGCGCGATGATCCGCGCGGCGGTCCTGTGGCTTGGCATTCTGGCTGCGACCCCGGGCGGCGCGGCCCCGCTGGCGACGACCCTGTTCGGCGCGGTTGACCGTCCGTCCATCCCAGCCGTCCCAGCCGATCGGAACTTACGCGCGCGGCTGCGGGGCGGGGATGGTCGAATTGCCGGAAAGCGGGCCGACCTGGCAGGTGATGCGCCTGTCGCGCAACCGCAACTGGGGGCAGCCGTCGCTGGTCGCCTACCTTGAGGACCTGTCGCAGAAGGCCACGACGCTTGGCTGGCCGGGGCTTTACATCGGCGATCTCAGCCAGCCGCGCGGCGGACCCAGCGCCTCGGGCCATCTCAGCCATCAGATCGGGCTGGATGCCGATGTCTGGTATCTGCCACCGCCAAGGCTCGACCTGACGGCGGCGCAGCGGGAAAAGATCAGCGCCAATTCGGTCAGGACCGCCGACCAGACGCGGGTGAACGGAAACTGGACCGAGGCTCACCATCAACTCCTGAAGATGGCGGCGTCCGATCCCAGGGTCGACCGCATCTTCGTCGCCGCCGCGATCAAGATCGAGATGTGCCGGACTGCCACCGCCGCCGACAAGGGCTGGCTGCAGAAGATCCGGCCGATCTACGGCCACAACGACCATTTCCACGTCCGGCTGAAATGCCCCCGGGGCGCGACCGCCTGCCAGACCCAGAAGCCGACCGTGGCGGAACTGTCGAGCGGCGGCAACGGCTGCGACGATACGCTGATGTGGTGGGTGACCACCTATCTTGAGGAGCTGAAGCATCCCAAGCCGCCCGGCAAGAAGCAGCGGACGCCGCGCGACTATACGATGGCCGATCTGCCCAAGGCCTGCGCCGCCGTGCTTGCCGCGCCATGAAGGCCGGCCTGCTGGCGGCCGGGCTGGCGCTGTGGGCCGGGGCGGCGCTGGCCGCACCTGTGGCGCGCTGGACCGGCACCTTCGACCTGCCGACCGATCAGCCGTATTTCGGCGGTTTTTCCGGCCTGCAGTTCAGCCCGGACGGGCGCGACTTCATCGTCTTGTCGGACCGTGGGGCGCTGGTAGCGGGGCAAGTCAGCCGGGACGCGGCTGGGGCGATCACTGCGGTGGCTTTCGACGGCCCGGCGCGGCGGCTGACGGACGCGGCCGGGGTGCCCTTGGCCGACCCCTATACCGATTCCGAGGGCCTGCGGATCAGTGCCGACGGCAATCTGCTGATCTCGTTCGAACAGATGCACCGGATCGCCCGCTTCGATCCCGCCGGCCGGCTGATCGCCACCCTACCGGTGCCGCTGGCGTTCGCCGACTTTCCGCCCAACAGCGGGATCGAGGCGCTGGCGCTGGCTTCCGACGGTGCGGTCTTTGCGATCCCCGAGGGCGATGCGGCGGGGCAGGCGGGGTTCCCGATCTACCGGCTGACCGGCGACGGCTGGGCGCAGGCCGGAACCATGCGCGGCGCCGGCACATTCCGGCCCGTCGATGCCCAGTTCGGCCGCGACGGGCGGCTTTACGTGCTGGAGCGGGACTTCTGGCCGCTGGCCGGGTTCCGGTCGCGCCTGCGCCGATTGACCCTGGCCGAGGGGGCCATCGTCGCGGACGAAGAACTGTTCGCCAGCCGGGCCGGACGCTTCGGCAACCTGGAGGGCCTGTCGCTGTGGCATGATGCGCAGGGCGGGCTTCATGTGACGCTGGTTGACGACAACAACTTCCTGGCCGTCCAGCAAAGCGCCTTCGTCGACCTGGCGATCAGCGAATGACTTGACCGGGCGGCGCGCGCGGCCTAAAGCCCGCCTGCCCCGCGCGCGGCGGGGCCAAGTCTCCGCTACCTTGATAAAACGGAAGCCAACATGAACCGCATCCTGCCCGGCGTCCTCGCCATGGCGATCCTTGTCGTCGCCTCGAACATCCTCGTCCAGCACCTCTACGGGAAATGGCTGACCTACGGGGCCTTCACCTATCCGCTGACCTTCCTCGTCAACGACCTGACCAATCGCCTGCAGGGGTCGCGCGCGGCGCGGCAGGTGGTGGTGTCGGGCTTCATCGTCGGCATCATCTGTTCGCTGATCGGATCGCAGATGCAGGGCGAGTTCGGCCCGCTGGTGACGTTCCGGGTGGCGCTGGGTTCGGGCCTGGCGTTCCTGAACGGGCAGCTTCTGGATATCTTCGTCTTCAATCGCTACCGCAACAGCGCCGGCTGGTGGAAGGCGCCGTTCTTTTCGGCGCTGATCGGCTCGACGCTCGATTCCATCATCTTCTTCACCATCGCCTTCTCGGGCTTCCTGATCTTTCTGGAACCGGCCAACGATGTCGGCTGGGCGAACCAGATCGTGCCGATGCTGGACCGGGGTCCGGCACTGCCCCTGTGGGTATCTCTGGCGGTCGCGGACTGGATGGTGAAATTGATGATCGCCCTGTTCGGGTTGGTCCCGTTCAGACTCATTGTTGCCAATTTTACCAAAAGGGTAGCGTAAAAGATTTTGACAAACACAATATCTGTGGCAACTTGTGGATAACGGCAACCAGGAAAGGAGGTGATCCAGTGTCTAGAGTGATATTGGAGAGAGGTGTCAGGACAGTCAGGGGGGCCGTGGTCTGAGGGCAAACCCGAAGGCTGTAATCCCTGTCTGGGTCCTGCCTTAACCGGCACCCTAACTGGGCCATCTCCTTGGAACTCGGAGGGCCGTTTCGCGGATGCGAGGCGGCCCTTTCCATTTGCCGCGGCCCGCCTCGGGCGAATTGGATTGCCGCCCGGCGCGGCGGCCCTTACATCTGGGCCATGCGCCGCTTCATCCCTTTTCTCAAGTCGCCGCCACTGGTCGCGGTCGTCCGCCTGCAGGGCATGATCGCCGCCGGAGGCCGCGCCGCCAGTCTCAGCGACGCCACCCTTGCGCCGGTGATCGAACGCGCCTTCCGCAAGGGGCGGCCCAGAGCGGTGGCGCTGGTCATCAACTCGCCCGGCGGCTCGCCGGTGCAGTCATCGCTGATCGCCGCGCGCGTGCGGCGGCTCGCGGCAGACAAGAAGATCCCGGTCCACGCCTTTGTCGAGGATCTGGCGGCGTCGGGCGGTTACTGGCTGGCGACCGCGGCCGATGACATCTGGCTGGACCCCGCATCGCTGGTCGGGTCGATCGGGGTGATTTCGGCCGGCTTCGGCTTTGCCGACCTGCTGGCGCGCTACGGGATCGAACGGCGGGTGCATACCGCCGGCGCGTCGAAAAGCTTCATGGACCCGTTCCGCGCCGAAAAGCCCGAAGACGTCGCGCGGCTGCAGGCGATCCTCGAACCCGTGCACGAAGGTTTCAAAGCCCAGGTAATGGCGCGCCGCGCCGGCAAGCTGGCCGAGGGGCGCGACCTCTTTACCGGCGAGGTCTGGGTGGGGGCCGAAGCGGTGCGGCTCGGGCTGGCCGACGGGATCGGCCATCTGGTGCCCAAGCTGAAGGAGCTTTACGGCGACAAGGTCAGGCTGGCGCCCTATGGGGTAAAGCGTAGCCTGTGGCAGCGGTTCGGCGCCACCGTCTTGGCCGATGCGCTGCATCAGGTCGAGGAGCGTGCACTGTGGGCGCGCTATGGCTTCTAGATGCTGATCAAGGGCGCCTTCCTGTTTCTGGCGATCATGGCCGGCCTTTCGATGCTGGGCCGCTATCTGGTGTCGCGGCCCAAAGGCACCTTCTGCCTGCACTGCGGCCGACGCCGGCCCTGCGGCTGCCGGAGGGGCGCATGACCGGCGCGGCGCTGGTGACGGGTGGCGCTCGCCGCCTGGGGGGGGCGATGGCGCTTTATCTGGCCGGGCGCGGGCTGGACGTAGCGATCCACTATTCGCGCTCGGCCGACGAAGCCGAAGCGGTGGCCCGCGAAGCTAGGTCGCTGGGCGTGCGCGCCGTCACGCTGGCCGCCGACCTGCTGGATGAGGCCGCCGCCGGGGCGCTGGTCGGGCGGGCGGCCGAAGGGCTGGGCCGACCGCTGACGGTCCTGGTCAACAATGCCTCGACCTTCGACTATGACAATATCCGCAGCGCCACCAAGGCCAGTTGGGACCGCAACATCGGCACCAACCTGCGTGCGCCCTTTCTGATGACCCAGGCTTTCGCCGCCCAGGCGCCGAAGGCGGTTGCCGGCCCCGGCGGACTGCTGGCGCAGGCGCTGATCGTCAACATGCTGGACCAGCGGGTGCGCAAGCTGACCCCGGAATTCGCCAGCTACACCATCGCCAAGATGGGGCTTTGGGCGCTGACCCAGACCGCGGCGCGAGGGTTGGCCCCGGATGTGCGGGTCAACGCGATCGGCCCCGGATCGACGCTGAAAGGCGAACATCAAAGCCAGGAACAGTTCGACCGGCAACGGGCGGCCTCGATCCTCGGGCGGGGTGCGGATGCCGCCGACATCACCGCCGCGCTGGGCTATTTTCTCGATGCGCCGGCCGTAACCGGGCAGCTTCTGTGCGTCGACGGAGGCCAGCATCTGGGCTGGAAAACCCCCGATATTACCGGGCAGACCTGACCGTTTCCGGCAGAATGTAGCCGGTCTTGCAGAACGCACTGGCGGGAAGCCGCGTCAACTTGTCCACTTTCGTTGGTGCGGTAACAGAACTGTTACAAATCTGCCAATATTTTCAGGTATTTACCAAATCGTAAAGAAAATATCTTTTAAATTCAATGCGTTAAAAATATGCCCAAATTTTAGGCAATGCAAGGAAGCCTGCCGAGAACAAGGAAAATTCGTGCGCGCCCGTTCCTTTTCACCAGACTTGTCCACAGATTCCGTGGACAGCTTTCCTCTTGCGGAAAGGCATGGAAGGTTGCAGCAGCCGTCCAGAATCAGTGTTAATCAAATGGCGGCACGAGACAGCAGCGCATGACCGACCAGCCAACCCCTTCGCCGACCGGACATTCGGTCATCCAGTCCTATCTGCGGCTTCTGGATGCCTCGCCGGGCGTCTACCGGATGCTCGATGCCGAGGCGCGGGTGCTGTATGTCGGCAAGGCGCGCAACCTGAAGGCGCGGGTGTCGAACTATGCGCGGCCCTCGGGCCATTCGCCGCGGATCGCGCGGATGATTGCGCAGACCGCTTCGATGATGTTCCTGACCACGCGCACCGAAACCGAGGCGCTGCTGCTGGAACAGAACCTGATCAAGCAGCTGAAGCCGCATTTCAACGTGCTCTTGCGCGACGACAAGTCCTTCCCGAACATCCTGGTCAGCCGGGAAAGCGCCTTTCCGCAGATCAAGAAGCACCGGGGGGCCAAGACGGAAAAGGGTGACTATTACGGCCCCTTCGCCAGTGCCGGGGCGGTGAACCGCACGCTCAACCAGTTGCAGAAGGTGTTCCTGCTGAGGAACTGCTCGGACGCGATGTTCGCCTCGCGCACGCGCCCTTGCCTGCTTTACCAGATCAAGCGCTGTTCGGCGCCCTGCACCGGGCTGATCTCCGAATCCGACTATGCCGGGCTTGTCGCCGATGCCGAGCGGTTCCTGCAGGGGCGGTCGACCGCGGTGCAGGAACGGCTTGCCGCCGAGATGGCCGCCGCTGCCGGCGCGATGGAGTATGAGCGGGCGGCGGCCCTGCGCGATCGGATCCGGGCGCTGACCCAAGTGCAGCAGGTGCAGGGCATCAACCCGCGCGGCGTGGCCGAGGCGGACGTCGTCGCCCTGCACATGGACGGGGGGCAGGCCTGCGTGCAGGTCTTTTTCACCCGCGCCAACCAAAGCTGGGGCAACCGCGACTTCTACCCCCGGACCGGCGCCGGGGCGGGCGAGGCCGAAGTGCTGGAGGCTTTCCTTGGCCAGTTCTACGACAACAAGCAACCGCCGCGGCTGATCCTTCTGTCGCACCCGATCGAGGACGCCGACCTGATGGTCGAACTGCTGTCCGAGCGCGCCGGGCGGCGGGTCGAGATTGCGGTGCCACAGCGCGGGGAAAAGGCCGAACTGGTCGAGAATGCCGCCCGCAACGCCCGCGAAAGCCTGGCCCGCAAGATGAGCGAGACCGCCGCGCAGTCGAAGCTGCTGGAGGCGCTCGCCGAAGCCTTCGATCTGGACGGCGTGCCGCAGCGGATCGAGATCTACGACAACTCGCACATCCAGGGAACCGATGCCGTCGGCGGGATGGTGGTTGCGGGGCCGGAAGGCTTCATCAAGAGCCAGTATCGCAAGTTCAACATCAAGGGCGCCGAGATCACGCCGGGCGACGACTTCGGCATGATGAAGGAAGTGCTGACCCGGCGGTTCGGGCGGCTCTTGAAAGAGGACCCGGATCGCCAGTCGGGCACCTGGCCCGATCTCTTGCTGATCGACGGCGGCGCAGGGCAGGTGGCGGCGGTGCAGTCGATCCTCGAGGATCTGGGGGTCGAGGATGTGGCGATGGTGGGCGTGGCCAAGGGCATAGACCGCGATCTGGGCAAGGAGGAATTCCACCGTTTCGGCCAGCGCCCCTTTGCCCTGCCGCACAATTCGCCGGTTCTCTATTTCGTCCAGCGCCTGAGGGACGAAGCGCACCGCTGGGCGATCGGCGCGCACCGGGCCAAACGGGCGAAGTCGGTGGCCGCGACGCCGCTGGACGAGGTGCCGGGGATCGGTGCGGCGCGCAAACGCGCGCTCCTGGCGCATTTCGGTTCGGCCAAGGCGGTCAGCCGGGCCGGGCTGGCCGACCTGAAGATGGTCGAGGGCATTTCCGAGACGATGGCCCAGACGGTCTACGATTTCTTCCACGGCGCGGGGTAGGGCGCGCGCCTCAAGCCAGAAGCTCGTCGAGCTGGCTGAACTGTTCGGGCAGGCTGCCGTCCATTCCCTCGTAGGCGCGGTCGAGTGCGCCCTTCGTCGGGTAGCGTTCGTGCAGAACCAGGAGCGTCGCGCCGTCTCGTGGTGTGAAGGTGACGGTCGTGATGGCGCCCTCGTCGCCCTCGTCGTTGGTCCAGACCAGCCGCTCGTTCGGGATTACCTCAAGGTAGCGGCCGTAGAAGGTCATGCCCTGGCTCGAGGACGGATGGGCGAAGGTGACCTGGTAGCCCCCGCCCGTGCGCACATCCATCTGGCAGTCGGTCATCTCGGCCCCCATCGACCGGGGCGCCCACCAGCGCATGAAAAGCGTGGGCGTCGTCCAGGCGGCATAGACCCGGGGGACCTCGGCGGCGAAAAGGCGCGTGACGAAAAGATCGACGTCGGTGCGCCGTTCGACCTTGGTGGGCCGGTCGCCGCCGGTCTGCTGCTTGTCATGGGTCATCCGCTTGTCCTTTCGCTTTTGGGGGCAGGTCGTCCAGCACGGCGTCGAGCGCCGCAAACCGCGCGGCCCACGTCTGGCGCAGGGTCGCCATCCAGGCCATCTGTGCGTCGAACGTCGGTGCCGCCAGGTGGCAGGTGCGGGTACGCCCGACCTTGTGGGTCTGCACCAGCCGCGCCGCTTCCAGAAGGGCGAGGTGCTTCTTCATCCCCGTCCGGGTCATCGCGAACTGCTCGGCGAGCGCCGTAACCGAGGCATCGGCCTCCGAAAGCCGTTCCAGGATCCCGCGCCGCGTCGGGTCGGCCAGGGCCGAGAAGGCTAGATCGAGCGGGGGCGACTCATGGTGAACCATAAGGTTCACTGTTCGACGGAAATGGCCCCCTGTCAACGGCCCTGTCCCGAAACAAAAGAACCCCGCCATTGGCGGGGTTCTCTTGGTTCACATGCGGGCCTTGTCAGTCGCGGCTTTCCAAGCTTTCGGCCAAGGCGGCGCTTTCGTCGATCTCGGGCATCTCGCCGATCGGGGCGGCAAGTTGCGCCGCCTGTTCGGCCTCGGCCCGCCGCGCCTCGATCACGTCGAGATCGCGGTCGTGGGCGATCTTCTTGACGCGGCTGGTGGCGCCGCCGGTGCCGGCCGGGATCAGCCGGCCGACGATGACGTTTTCCTTCAGCCCGACCAGGGTGTCGCGCTTGCCCTGCACCGAAGCTTCGGTGAGAACCCGCGTGGTTTCCTGGAACGAGGCCGCCGAGATGAACGACCGGGTCTGCAGGCTGGCCTTGGTGATGCCGAGAAGCACCGGCTCGCCCACGGCCGGACGTCCGCCACGGGCGACCGCCTTGCCGTTTTCTTCGTCGAACTCCTGCTTGTCGATATGCTCGCCCTTCAGAAGCGTCGTGTCGCCCGAGTCGAGGATCTCGATCTTTTGCAGCATCTGGCGAACGATCACTTCGATGTGCTTGTCGTTGATCTTCACGCCCTGCAGTCGATAAACGTCCTGAACCTCGTCGATCAGATAGTCGGCCAGCGCCTCGATCCCCATGATCCGCAGGATGTCATGCGGGGCAGGGTTGCCGTCCATGATGTAGTCGCCCTTCTGGACAAAGTCACCTTCCTGAACCGGAATGTGCTTGCCCTTCGGGACCATGTATTCGACCGGCTGGATCGTGTCGTCGGTCGGTTCGATGGTGATGCGGCGCTTGTTCTTGTAGTCCTTGCCAAAGCGCACATAGCCGTCGATTTCGGCGATGATGGCGTGATCCTTGGGACGACGGGCTTCGAACAGTTCCGCCACGCGGGGAAGACCCCCGGTGATGTCCTTGGTCTTGGCGCCTTCGCGCGGGATACGCGCCACCACGTCACCGGCCTTGATCTCCTGCCCGTCCTCGACGGAAAGGATCGCGTCCACCGACATCTGGTAGCTGACCGGGTTGCCCTGGTCGTTCCTGACCGGCTCGCCGGTCGCGGCATCCATCACGATGATTTCCGGCTTCAGATCGTTGCCCTTGGGCGCGGTGCGCCAGTCGGTCACGATCTTCTGGGTCATGCCGGTCGCATCGTCGGTATCCTCGCGCACCGAAATGCCCGAGACGAGGTCGACGAACCGTGCGACCCCCGCCTTTTCGGCGATGATCGGCAGGGTGTAGGGGTCCCATTCAAAGAGCTTCGCGCCGCGCTTGATCGTCGCGCCGTCCTTGACGTGGATCTTGGCCCCGTAGCTGACCTTGTAGGTCGCCCGTTCCTGCCCGGCTTCGTCGATGACCGCGATCTGCATCGACCGGCCCATGACGATCTGTTCGCCCGAGGCGTTTTCCAGAAGCATGGCGTTGCGGAACTCGACCCGGCCGTCCTGGCTGGCTTCCTGGAAGGACTGCTGGCCACCCTGGGCGATGCCGCCGATGTGGAAGGTCCGCATCGTCAGCTGGGTGCCCGGTTCGCCGATCGACTGGGCGGCGATGATGCCGACCGCCTCGCCGATGTTGACCAGCGTGCCGCGTGCCAGGTCGCGGCCATAGCACATGGCGCAGACGCCCTCTTCGGCTTCGCAGGTCAGGGCCGAACGGATGCGCACCGAGGCGACGCCTGCCGCCTCGACCTTGTCGGCGCGGCGTTCGTCGATCAGTTCGTTCTTGCGAACGATCACTTCGTCGGTGCCCGGCACCAGCACGTCATCCGCGGCAACCCGGCCGAGGATGCGTTCGGATAGCGGGCTGACCACCTCGCCATCGTTGACGGCCGCCGAGGCGGTGATGGCGCGTTCGGTGCCGCAATCGGGCTGGCGCACGATGCAGTCCTGGGCCACATCGACCAGGCGGCGGGTCAGGTAGCCCGAGTTCGCCGTCTTCAGCGCGGTGTCGGCCAGACCCTTGCGGGCGCCGTGGGTCGAGTTGAAGTACTCGAGCACGGTCAGGCCTTCCTTGAAGTTCGAGATGATCGGCGTCTCGATGATCTCGCCCGAGGGCTTGGCCATCAGGCCGCGCATCCCGCCCAGCTGCTTCATCTGCGCCGGCGAACCCCGCGCACCGGAGTGCGACATCATGTAGACCGAGTTCGGCTCCTTCTCGGCGCCGGCATCGTCTTTGCGCACCGCTGAGATTTCGCCCATCATCGCCGCGGCCACCGCGTCCGAGCACTTGGACCAGGCATCGACAACCTTGTTGTACTTTTCGCCCTGGGTGATCAGGCCGTCCATGTACTGCTGTTCGAATTCCTTGACCTGATCCTGCACCTCGCCGACGATCTTCCACTTGGCGTCGGGGATGACCATGTCATCCTTGCCGAAGGAAATGCCGGCCTTGAAGGCTTCGCGGAAGCCAAGGCCCATGATCTGGTCGCAGAAGATGACCGACTCTTTCTGGCCGCAGTAGCGGTAGACGGTGTCGATGACGTTCTGCACGTCCTTCTTGCGCAGAAGCCGGTTCACCAGTTCGAACGGCGCCTTGGCGTTGCGCGGCAGCAGCGCGCCCAGGCGCACGCGGCCGGGCGTGGTTTCAAAGCGCTTGAACACTTCGTTGCCTTCGGCGTCGATCTGCGGCACCCGAGCCTGGATCTTGGCATGCAGATGCACCGCGCCGGCATCCAGCGCATGCTGGACCTCGTCGACCGACGAGAAGATCATGCCTTCGCCCTTCATGCCGTCGCGGGCCATCGAGACGTAGTAGAGGCCAAGCACCATGTCTTGCGACGGAACGATGATCGGCGCGCCGTTGGCGGGCGACAGCACGTTGTTGGTCGACATCATCAGGACGCGCGCCTCAAGCTGGGCTTCCAGCGAAAGGGGAACGTGCACGGCCATCTGGTCGCCGTCGAAGTCGGCGTTGAAGGCCGAGCAGACCAGCGGATGAAGCTGGATCGCCTTGCCTTCGATCAAGACCGGCTCGAACGCCTGGATGCCCAGGCGGTGCAGCGTCGGCGCCCGGTTCAGAAGGACCGGATGTTCGCGGATGACTTCATCGAGGATGTCCCAGACTTCGGGGCGTTCCTTTTCGACCAGCTTCTTGGCCTGCTTGACGGTCGAGGACAGGCCCTTGGCCTCAAGCCGCGAATAGATGAACGGCTTGAAGAGTTCGAGCGCCATCTTCTTCGGCAGGCCGCACTGGTGCAGCTTCAGTTCCGGCCCGGTCACGATGACCGAACGGCCCGAGAAGTCCACCCGCTTGCCCAGAAGGTTCTGGCGGAAGCGGCCCTGCTTGCCCTTCAGCATGTCCGACAGCGACTTCAGCGGACGCTTGTTGGCGCCGGTGATGACGCGGCCGCGACGGCCGTTGTCAAACAGCGCGTCGACCGATTCCTGCAACATCCGCTTTTCGTTGCGGACGATGATGTCGGGCGCGCGCAGTTCGATCAGCCGCTTCAAACGATTGTTGCGGTTGATCACCCGGCGGTAGAGGTCGTTCAGGTCGGACGTGGCGAAGCGGCCGCCATCCAGCGGCACCAGCGGGCGCAGTTCCGGCGGGATGACCGGGATGACGGTCAGCACCATCCATTCCGGGCGGTTGCCGGATTCCAGGAAGGATTCGACGATCTTCAGCCGCTTGATGATCTTCTTGGGCTTCAGTTCGCCGGTGGCTTCCTTCAGCTCTTCGCGCAGCTGTTCGGCGGTCGCTTCCAGGTCGATCGCGGCCAGCATCTCGCGGATCGCTTCGGCGCCGATGTTGGCGGTGAAGGCGTCGGCGCCATACTGGTCCTGCGCGTCGAGGAATTCCTCTTCGGTCAGCAACTGGCCATAGGACAGGTCGGTCAGGCCCGGCTCGATCACGACGTAATGTTCGAAATAGAGGATGCGTTCCAGATCACGCAGCGTCATGTCGAGCATGAGGCCGATCCGGCTGGGCAGCGACTTCAGGAACCAGATGTGGGCGACGGGCGCGGCCAGTTCGATATGGCCCATGCGCTCGCGCCGGACCTTTTGCAGCGTGACTTCGACGCCGCACTTCTCGCAGACGACGCCGCGATATTTCATGCGCTTGTACTTGCCGCACAGGCACTCGTAGTCCTTGATCGGCCCGAAGATGCGGGCGCAGAACAGGCCGTCACGTTCCGGCTTGAAGGTGCGGTAGTTGATGGTTTCCGGCTTTTTGATTTCGCCATAGGACCACGACAGGATGCGCTCGGGCGAGGCGAGCGAGATCTTGATCTCGTCGAACGCCTTCGGCGCGGCCAGCGGGTTGAACGGGTTGGTCGAGAGTTCCTGGTTCATTTTCAAATCCTTGAAAGGGCGCGGGGAGAGAGGGGGCGGGGGGTAAACCCGCCTTATTCCTCACCCTCCGCATCCAGGAGTTCCATGTTGAGGCCAAGGCCCCTGACTTCCTTGACAAGCACGTTGAACGACTCGGGCACGCCTGCCTCGAAATTGTCCTCGCCCTTGACGATGGCCTCGTAGACCTTGGTGCGGCCCGCGACGTCGTCCGACTTGACGGTCAGCATTTCCTGAAGCGTGTAGGCGGCGCCATAGGCTTCCAGCGCCCAGACCTCCATCTCGCCGAACCGCTGGCCGCCGAACTGGGCCTTGCCGCCCAGCGGTTGCTGCGTAACGAGGCTGTAGGGGCCGGTCGAACGCGCGTGGATCTTGTCGTCGACCAGGTGGTGCAGCTTCAGCAGATACTTCACACCGACCGTGACTTTGCGGCTGAACCGTTCGCCGGTGCGGCCGTCGAACAGGTCGGACTGGCCCGACAGGTCGAACCCGGCGCGCTTCAGCGCGTCGTTCACGTCGGCCTCCTTGGCGCCGTCGAAGACCGGCGTCGCGATCGGAACGCCGCGCTTGACGGTGTCGGCGCGGTCGACCAGCGTGCTTTCCTCGAGCCCGGCGAACGCTTCGTCATAGGCGGCGTCGCCATAGCCGTGGCGCAGCGCATCGCGCACCGGCGTCAGGTCGCCGGTGCGGCGATAGTCCTGCAGCGCGTCGTCGATCCGCAGAC
Organism: Paracoccaceae bacterium; assembly: GCA_046348855.1. GTDB lineage: Bacteria > Pseudomonadota > Alphaproteobacteria > Rhodobacterales > Rhodobacteraceae > TMP-24. Next base: position 14,592 of record JAXMDK010000011.1, read on the forward strand.
CCAGGCCGCGCGCGGCCCAGCCCATGTGGGTTTCGAGGATCTGGCCGACGTTCATCCGCGACGGCACGCCGAGCGGGTTCAGCACCATGTCGACCGCGGTGCCGTCGGCCAGGAAGGGCATGTCCTCGATCGGAACGACCTTCGAGACCACGCCCTTGTTGCCGTGGCGGCCGGCCATCTTGTCGCCCGGTTGCAGCTTGCGCTTCACCGCCACGAAGACCTTGACCATCTTCATCACGCCCGGAGGCAGGTCGTCGCCGCGGCGGACCTTTTCGACTTTGTCCTCGAAGCGATGTTCCAGGGCGCGTTTCTGCGCCTCGAACTGGGCGTTCAGGGCCTCGACATTCTGGGCGTCCTGCTCTTCGCCTAGGGCAAGCTGCCACCACTGGCCGCGCGACAGCGATTCCAGCAGTTCCTCGTCGATCACGGCGCCGGCCTTGATGCCCTTCGGCCCCTTCACCGCGGTCTTGCCGAGGATCATCGACTTCAGGCGGGCATAGATGTTGCGCTCCAGGATCGTCTGTTCGTCATCGCGGTCGCGCGCCAGGCGTTCGACTTCCTCACGCTCGATCTGCAGCGCGCGTTCGTCCTTGTCGACCCCGTGGCGGTTGAAGACCCGGACTTCGACAACGGTGCCATAGTCGCCCGGCGGCAGGCGCAGCGACGTGTCGCGCACGTCGGACGCCTTTTCGCCGAAGATCGCGCGCAGCAGTTTTTCCTCGGGCGTCATCGGGCTTTCGCCCTTGGGGGTGATCTTGCCCACCAGGATGTCGCCCGGCCCGACTTCGGCGCCAATATAGACGATGCCGGCCTCGTCGAGGTTGCGGAGCGCTTCCTCGCCGACGTTCGGGATGTCGCGGGTGATTTCTTCCGGGCCGAGCTTGGTGTCGCGTGCGGCGACTTCATGTTCCTCGATATGGATCGAGGTGAAGACGTCGTCGCGCACGATCCGTTCGGAGATCAGGATCGAGTCTTCGTAGTTGTAGCCATTCCACGGCATGAAGGCGACGATGACGTTCTTGCCGAGCGCCAGTTCCCCCATGTCGGTCGACGGGCCATCGGCGATGACCTCGTTCTTCGCGACCCGGTCGCCCACCTTCACCAGCGGTTTCTGGTTGATGCAGGTCGACTGGTTCGAACGCTGGAACTTGCGCAGGCGATAGATGTCCACGCCGGCGTCGCCGATTTCCAGATCCTCGGTGGCGCGGACGACGATACGGGTCGCGTCCACCTGGTCGATGACCCCGCCGCGGCGCGCCATGATCGCGGCGCCCGAGTCGGTGGCGACCACCGCCTCGATGCCGGTGCCGACGAAGGGCGCATCGGCCTGCAGCAGGGGCACGGCCTGCCGCTGCATGTTGGAACCCATCAGCGCACGGTTGGCGTCGTCATTTTCCAGGAAGGGAATGAGCGAGGCCGCGACCGAGACGAGCTGTTTCGGCGACACGTCGATCAGGCTGATCGCTTCGGGCGGGTTCAGCATGAATTCGCCCGCCTGGCGCGAGGACACGAGATCCGAAGCGAAGCGGCCGTTGGCGTCCAGTTCCGCGTTGGCCTGGGCGACCGTGTGGCGCATTTCCTCGGTCGCCGACATGTATTGCACTTCGTCGGTGACGTGGCCTTCCTTGACCTTGCGGTAGGGGGTCTCGATGAAGCCGTACTTGTTCACGCGGGCATAGGTGGCCAACGAGTTGATCAGGCCGATGTTCGGACCTTCGGGCGTTTCGATCGGGCACATCCGGCCGTAGTGGGTCGGGTGAACGTCGCGGACCTCGAAGCCCGCGCGTTCGCGGGTCAGGCCGCCCGGCCCGAGCGCCGACAGGCGGCGCTTGTGGGTGACTTCCGACAGCGGGTTGGTCTGGTCCATGAACTGCGACAGCTGCGACGAGCCGAAGAATTCGCGCACCGCCGCCGCCGCCGGCTTGGCGTTGATCAGGTCCTGCGGCATGACCGTGTCGATCTCGACCGACGACATGCGTTCCTTGATCGCGCGTTCCATGCGCAGCAGGCCGACGCGATACTGGTTTTCCATCAGTTCGCCGACCGAACGCACCCGGCGGTTGCCCAGGTGGTCGATGTCGTCGATCTCGCCCTTGCCGTCGCGCAGTTCCACCAGCGCCTTGATGCAGGCGATGATGTCGCCGCGGTCCAGCGTGCGCTGGGTGTCGGGCCGGCCGAGGTCGAGCCGCATGTTCATCTTGACGCGGCCGACGGCCGACAGGTCATAGCGTTCCTTGTCGAAGAACAGCGTGTCGAACAGCGCCGAGGCGGCTTCGACGGTCGGCGGTTCGCCCGGACGCATGACGCGGTAGATGTCCATGAGCGCGCCGTCGCGGCCCATGTTCTTGTCGGCGGCCATGGTGTTGCGGATGTAGGGGCCGACGTTGACATTGTCGATGTCGAGGATCGGAATCGTGGTGACGCCGTTGTCCAGCAGCACCTTCAGTGTACCGCCCGAAACCTCGCCGTCGCGGTCGAGCGTCTGGGTGATCTCGTCGCCGGCTTCGACATAGATCGCGCCGGTATCCTCGTTGATGATGTCCTTGGCGACATAGCGGCCGAGGATATGGTCGAACGGAACCAGCAGTTCGGTGACCTTGCCCTCTTCCTGCAGCTTCTTGACCATGCGCGGCGTGACCTTGTCGCCCGCCTTGCAGATCACTTCGCCGGTGGCGGCGTCCACCAGGTCATAGACCGGACGGGTGCCGCGCACCCGCTCGGGGAAGAACTTGGTAACCCAGCCCTTGTTCTTGACCAGCTTGAATTCGACCGTGTTGTAATAGGCATCCATGATGCCTTCCTGGTCGAGCCCCAGCGCGTAAAGCAGCGTCGTCACCGGCAGCTTGCGGCGGCGGTCGATGCGGGCGAACACGATGTCCTTGGCGTCGAATTCGAAGTCGAGCCACGAGCCGCGGTAGGGAATGATCCGGCAGGCGAACAGAAGCTTGCCCGACGAATGGGTCTTGCCCTTGTCATGGTCGAAGAACACGCCGGGGCTGCGGTGCATCTGGCTGACGATGACCCGCTCGGTGCCGTTGACGATGAAGGTGCCGTTCGGGGTCATCAACGGGATGTCGCCCATGTAGACATCCTGTTCCTTGATGTCCTTGACCGACTTGGCGCCGGTGGCTTCGTCCACATCGAACACGATCAGGCGCAGCGTCACCTTCAGCGGCGCCGAATAGGTCATGTCGCGGCTCTGGCATTCGTCGACGTCGTACTTCGGCTTTTCCAGCTCGTATTTCACGAATTCGAGGATCGCGTTCTCGTTGAAGTCCTTGATCGGGAACACCGACTGGAAAACGCCCTGGATGCCTTCGCCATCGGCGGCCTTCGGGCCATCGCCCGAGCGCAGGAAGAGATCATAGGAGGATTTCTGAACCTCGATCAGGTTCGGCATTTCCAGCACTTCACGGATCTTGCCGAAATAGCGGCGGATACGCTTCTGGCCAACGGTCGCTTGCGACATGCTCGTCGTCACCTTTCGTCTTTTCGCGGGTGCTGTCACGTCGGGGTCACGTGCAGCGCCGCATGCGAAGGGGCGGATCGGTTCCATTCATGCCCCCCGTCCCACCGGGTGGCTCCCGAACCCTGATCCGGCCTTGGGAGGGGCATCGTGAAAATGCCCCTTCCAAGACGGGATCGGCTGGGCCCACATTGCTGCGGACCCAGCCTGACAACCGGGGTAGGCCGAAGCCCGGCCCTGATTACTTCAGCTCGACCTTGGCGCCAGCCGCTTCGAGCTTTTTCTTGATGTCCTCGGCTTCGGCCTTGGGCGCGGCTTCCTTCACCTTGCCACCGGCTTCCACCAGGTCCTTGGCTTCTTTCAGGCCCAGGCCGGTGATGGCGCGCACTTCCTTGATCACGTTGATCTTGTTCGCGCCGGCATCGGTCAGGACGACGTCGAAGTCGGTCTTTTCTTCAGCCGCTTCGGCGGGGGCGCCGCCGGCAGCCGGACCAGCAACCATCACAGCGCCGCCGGCGGCGGGCTCGATGCCATACTTGTCCTTCAGGATGGTTTTCAGTTCTTGCGCCTGAAGAAGGGTCAGACCCACGATTTCTTCGGCGAGTTTGTTCAGATCAGCCATTTCTCTCATCCGTTCCTAGATTGGGTTCCAACGAAGGGGTGTTTTCCCGACGAAGGCATTTGGTTCTCAGGCCGCAGCTTTTTCCTCGATGGTCTTGAGGATGCCCGCGATGTTCGCCCCAGGTGCGCCAATGGCGCCAGCGATGTTCGAAGCCGGCGCCCCGATGCACGACACGATCTGAGCGATAAGCTCTTCACGCGACGGCATGGCGGCGACGGCTTTGACACCGGCGGCGTCCAGAGCCGAGCTGCCCATAGCACCACCGAGGATCACGAATTTCTCGTTCCCCTTGGCGTACTTTTCCGTGACCTTCGCCGCAGCGACGGGGTCCTCGGAATAAGCCAGCACGGTCATGCCCGTGAGAAGTTTGCCGATGCTTTCGCAGGGCTTGCCTTCCAGGGCGATCTTGGCGAGCCTGTTCTTGGCGACACGGACAGACCCGCCGGCGGAACGCATTTCCGCGCGGAGGTCCTGCATCTGAGAAACCGTCATGCCTTCGTAGCGGGCAACCACCACGACGCCAGAGCTTGCGAAGATCTGGCCGAGTTCCTCGACCACTTTCTCTTTTTGGGCTCTATCCACGGTTTCACTCCAAGTGTGGGGGTCTCCCCCCGGCTCTCATTTTCCCGCCGATGGTCTGGCGGGGTTCGGGTCCGGATGGTCCCGAGGCCAGGATCGCCCGAGGCTGTCGCCCCGATTGAATCTCGTCTCGTTTCCCATCTCAGGAAGGACTTAGCGGGTTTCCCCAGCCCTCCGTCTCGGACAGGACGGGGCGTTTCCGCCCCGCCATTCGCCGGGCACGAGACCCGGCAAATTTCGTAGGGTGCGCTTCAGCGCACCATCCGTTCAGTGCGCGGTCGCCGACGTCAGGTCGAGCGACACGCCCGGCCCCATGGTCGACGAGAGCGACACCTTCTTCAGGTAGGTGCCTTTCGCGCCCGACGGCTTGGCCTTCGACACCGCGTCGACAAAGGCACGGACGTTCTGGGCCAGCTTGTCCTCGCTGAACGAGACCTTGCCGATCCCGGCATGGATCACACCGGCCTTTTCGACCTTGAACTGGACTTCGCCGCCCTTGGCCGCTTCGACGGCGGTTTTCACGTCCATCGTCACGGTGCCGACCTTGGGGTTCGGCATCAGGTTGCGCGGGCCCAGGATCTTGCCCAGACGGCCGACCAGCGGCATCATGTCCGGGGTGGCGATGCAGCGGTCGAACTCGATCTTGCCGCCCTGGATGCTTTCCATCAGATCTTCGGCGCCGACGATGTCCGCGCCGGCGGCCTTGGCTTCATCAGCCTTGCCGCCACGGGCGAAGACCGCCACGCGCACAACCTTGCCGGTGCCGTTCGGCAGCTGGACCACGCCGCGGACCATCTGGTCGGCATGGCGGGGATCGACGCCCAGGTTCATGGCGATTTCCAGCGTCTCGTCGAACTTGGCCTTGGCCGCGCCCTTGATCAGCTTGACCGCATCCTCGACCGTCAGGGACGACTTGCCTTCGAACGCGGCAGCGGCCGCTTTCATGCGTTTTGCGAGCTTGGCCATGACTTACCCCTTGACCTCGATGCCGATCGACTTGGCCGATCCGAGGATGATCTTCATCGCGGCTTCGACGTCGTTGGCCGAAAGGTCCTTCATCTTGGCTTCGGCGATCTGGCGCACCTGCGCGGCGGTCACGGTGCCGGCGACGGTGCGACCGGGCTTGTCCGAACCTTTCGGGCGGTTGCGCTTACCGACCGGCTTCAGGCCGGCGGCCTTCTTCAGGAAAAACGAAGCCGGGGCCGTCTTCATCTCGAACGAGAAGGACTTGTCGGCATAGTAGGTGATGATCACCGGAACCGGCGAGCCGGGTTCCATTTCCTGCGTCTTGGCGTTGAACGCCTTGCAGAATTCCATGATGTTGATCCCGCGCTGACCCAGCGCCGGACCGATCGGCGGGGATGGGTTGGCCTGCCCCGCCTTCACTTGCAGCTTGAGGCTGCCCATTACCTTCTTGGCCATCTGGCCTTCTCCTTCGTCACATGCCCTGCGCGAACCATTCGGGCGGGGCCTTGCTTAGTGGTGCGGTCCGGGTTGCCCCTCGCCTCCCACGCATTCCTCAGGCGACTTTCGACACCTGAGTGAATTCCAGTTCCACGGGCGTCGGGCGCCCGAAGATCGAGACGGTGACCTTCAGGCGGCTGTGCGCCTCGTCCACTTCCTCGACCATGCCCGAAAAGCCCTCGAACGGGCCGTCGGACACCTTGACGTTCTCGCCGATCTCGAAGCGGATCAGGTTGCGCGGCGCTTCCTGGCCTTCTTCGGCGCGCTTCAGGATGCCGTTCACCTCGGCGTCGCGCATCGGCATCGGCTTGCCTTGCGGGCCCAGGAACCCGGTCACCCGGTTGATCGAGGTGATCAGGTGGTAGCCGCGGTCCGACATGTCCATGTGCACCAGCACGTAGCCCGGCATGAACCGCCGTTCGGACGTGACCTTCTTGCCCCGGCGGATTTCGAGCACTTCCTCGGTCGGCACCAGGACTTCGTCGATTTCGTCCTCAAGGCCCTTTTCGGCCACGGTCTGCTTGATCTGTTCGGCGATCTTCTTCTCGAAGTTCGAGAGAACGCTCACCGAATACCACCGCTTCGCCATCTGCCTCAGACCCCGCTTCGCCGGCCGTTTCCCGCCGCCTTATTCAATCAGTTCCGTGGGTTGCCCCACACTTGGCGGAACAAAAAACAGCGCGCATGCCGAATCGCCCGCGCGCCGGTTCCGGTAAAGTCCCGCTCATCTAGCGGCGAAGGCCGGCGAATTCAAGCACCAGATGCTGCAGGCATCAGACCGCGTGGCCCAGCAGAAGCTGCAGGCCGAAGCGGATCGTCATGTCGACGATCGAGAAGAACAGCGCCGTCAGCGCCGCCATCAGCAGCACCATGATCGTGGTCAGCATCACTTCGCGGCGCGACGGCCACGACACCTTTCCCACTTCCGAGCGAACCTGCTGGAGGAACTGAAGGGGATTGGCCATATGTCTGCCCTGCCTGACGTGTGTGACGCGATGGGGTCAGATACGCTGGCCTTTGCGGGAATTCAAGGGCACCAACCCGGCATGAGCCGGCAACCGCCGGCACCATTGTCTTTCCCGCCCGCTTGGCAGTAGGGAAGGGCGAACCCCGGCTGTGGCGCGGGGGCGGCAGGGCAGACGGGAACCGGTGGCGCATGGCACTTTCCAACAATCTCCGGGGCGCTGTCCTGATGACCTCGGCGATGGTGGCCTTCACCATCAACGACACCTGCATGAAGGTGGTGACGAGCGACTTGCCGGTGTTCGAGGCGATGGCGCTGCGCGGCGGGCTGACGCTGGTGGCGCTGGCCCTGATCGGATTGGCGACCGGTTCCCTGCGCTTTCCCCGGCAACCGGCAGACCGGCTGTGGCTGGCCCTGCGGACCGTCGGCGAGGTCGTCTCGACCTTCACCTTCCTGATCGCGCTGAAGCACATGCAGATCGCCAACCTGTCGGCGATCCTTCAGTGCCTGCCGCTGGCGGTCACGCTGACAGCGGCGGTCGTCTTCGGTGAAAAGGTCGGCTGGCGGCGGTCGATTGCGATCATGATCGGCTTTTTCGGGGTCATGCTGATCGTGCGGCCGGGGACCGACGGGTTCGACCGCTGGTCGGTGCTGGGGCTGGTGTCGGTGGCCTTCGTGGTCCTGCGCGACCTGTCGACCCGGCGGATTTCGTCCGAGGTGCCTTCGGCCACGGTCGCCTTCCTGGCGTCGTCGTCGGTGGCCGTGGCCGCGGCCCTGATCCTGCCTTTTTCGGAAGTGGTCGCGCCGACCGCCGACCAGATGCTGATCACGGCCCTCGCCGCGACCTGCCTGATCGGCGGCTACCTGACGGTGGTGATGGCGATGCGCACCGGCGACATCTCGATCGTGGCGCCGTTCCGCTATGCCTCGCTGGTGGCGGCTATCCTGCTGGGCTGGGCGGTCTTCCGCCAGTTCCCCGACCGGCTGACGCTTGTCGGCAGTGCCATCGTCGTGGCGACCGGCGTCTATACTTTCTATAGAGAGCGCAAGCTGGCGCGCCATTCCGCCGAGGCATGAGCCCGCCGCCCGTCCGGCAACGTGGATTTACTTCGTGGCGGGCGTGAAGTAGCACCTGACGATCGGCTCAGCGCAGGACCGCCTTCCTTATGGTTACCGTCTCTATCGTCATCCCCGCCAAGAACGAGGCCGGAAACATCGCCGGCCTGCTTGACGAAATCGACCGCGCCTGCGCCGGAAAGGCGGATTACGAGGTGATCGTTGTCGATGACGGTTCCGACGACGGGACCGGCGCGGCGGTGCGCCGGCTGATGGAGACGCGGGCGCACCTGCGGCTTGTCACCCACGACCGCTCGGGCGGCCAAAGTGCTGCCGTCAACAGCGGGGTCCGCGCTGCGAAGGGGGCGATCGTCTGCACGCTGGACGGCGACGGCCAGAACCCGCCCGAGGAACTGCCGAAGCTGTTCCTGCCGCTGATGGAAGGCAAAAATGCCGCCTTCGGCATCGTCGCCGGCCAGCGGGTCGGGCGGCGCGACACGCTGTCCAAGCGCCTTGCCTCGCGCTTTGCCAACGGGCTGCGCAGCTGGCTTCTGAACGACGGTACCCGCGATACCGGCTGCGGGCTGAAGGGGTTCCGGCGCGAGGCCTATCTGGCGCTGCCCTATTTCGATCACATGCACCGCTATCTGCCGGCGCTGTTTGCGCGCGACGGCTGGCAGGTCATGCATGTCGACGTCAGCCACCGGGCGCGGCAGGCGGGGCGGTCCAACTACAACAACCTTCAGCGCGGGCTGGTGGGCGCGGTCGACCTGTTCGGCGTCATGTGGCTGATCCGGCGCCGCAAGAAGGCGCGCCCGATCGAGCCGGGCCCAGGCAGCGCGTAGGAGTCGCCATGTATCACCTGATGTCGATGCTGCATGCCGACACGCCGCGCGATCTGGTCTGGATCATGTTCGGCCTGTTCGGGCAACTAATGTTCACCGGCCGCTTCCTGGTCCAGTGGCTGGCCTCGGAACGGGCAGGGCGGTCGGTGGTTCCGGTCACCTTTTGGTATTTCTCGATCATGGGCGGGCTGATCGTGCTGCTCTACGGCATCCACAAGCTTGATCCGGTGATCATCCTCGGCCAGTTGCCGGGCGTGCTGATCTATTCACGCAATCTCTGGCTCATCCGGCAGCACCGCCGTGGACATTCGGTCTGACCGCGGGCCCTGGCTTGGCGCTGCCCTGACGGCGGTGGCGCTGATCACCGGCGTGCGGCTGGTCATGCTGGCATTCGACCACATCGATCTGTTCGTCGACGAAAGCCAGTACTGGCTCTGGGGGCAGAACCTCGATTTCGGCTATTATTCCAAGCCGCCGCTGATCGGCTGGCTGATCCGGCTGGTGACGGACCTGGCCGGCAGCGACGCGCCTTTCTGGGTGCGGATGCCGGGGGCGGTGCTGCACGGGGCGACGGCGCTGATCCTGGGGGCGCTGGCGGCCCGGCTGTCGGGGCCGCGCGTGGCGGTCTGGGTCGCGGTCAGCTATGTGACGACGCCCTTGGTTGCGGTGGGGGGCTTGCTCATCTCGACCGACACGGTGATGGCGCCCTTCTATGCGCTGGCGCTTTACGCCTGGTTCCGGCTGGTCGAGACGCGCGCGCGCCACTGGGCGCTGCTGGCCGGGGTCGCGGCGGGTCTGGCCTTCATGGCCAAATATGTCGGCGCCTATTTCCTGCTGGGGGCCGGGCTTTCGGCGCTTCTGGTGCCGGCCATGCGCATCGGCTGGCGCAACGGTGCAATCCTGCTGGGCGCTTTTGCCGTGGTCGTCGCGCCCAACGTCGTCTGGAACCTGACCCACGGGCTGGCCACCGTCTATCACACGATGGACAATATCGGCATTTCCGAGGAAATCGGCGTCGTCGCCGAGGCCCCGTCCGAGCCGGGTCCGAGCTTTGCCAACCTGTTCAGCTTTGCCGCCGGGCAGTTTGCGGTGTTCGGGCCGGTGCTGCTGGCGGGTTTGCTTGCAGCCAGCCTTGGCGCATGGCGGCGAGCCGAACCCGTCGGGCGGTCGCTGGTGGCGTTTTCTCTGCCGGTCCTTCTGATCGTCTGCCTGGAGGCATTCCTGAACCGGGCTTATGCCAACTGGGCGGTCGCCGCCTATTTCGCCGGGACGCTGCTGGCCGTCACCTGGCTTCTGGGCCGCTCGCAGTGGCTTCTGTGGTTGTCGCTGGCGGCGAATGGCGCGGTGGCGATCCTGCTGCCGGTCCTGACCATCCTGGCGCCCTGGCCCGAAAAGGGCGGGCGGCCGCTTCTGCACCGCTATCTCGGCCGGGCCGAGCTCAGCCGCCAGATCATCGCCGCCGCCGGGCAGCAGGGTGTGGGCACTGTGGTGGCGGCCGACCGCGACGTGCTGGCCGACCTTTTCCATACCGGCCGGGAGTCGGGCCTGCAGTTCCGCGCCCCGGCCCCGGTTGGCAGGCCGCACAACTATTATGAACAGACCTTCCCGCTGCCTCCGGGCGCGGGCCCGGTTCTTTATGTTCTGGCGGGCGACCCGGTCTGTCACGGTGCCCCGGTTGCGCCGGTGGTGCGGTTCGACACATCCGGTGGCGCTCATGCCAAGGCGCACTTTGCCGCGTATGTCCTGCCGGAAGGGTGCCCCGATGCCGCGTCCTGACCGTCGTTGGCAAACCGTCGCGCTGGTCGTGGCGCTGGCCGTCGCGGCGCTGGTCTTTTCCCGCTGGCCCGGCCTTGACCTGACCGTTTCGGCGCTGTTCTACCGCCTGCCTGCCGGTTTCTGGCTGGCGGACCTGGCCTGGCTCGAAACCTTCCGCAACCTGCTGTGGGACCTGACCATCGTGACCTTCGTGGTCGCCGTGGTGGGCGTGGGGCTGGCGCGGACCCGCCGACCGCTGCTGGGCGTGGGACTTGGCGACTGGAGCTATATCGCCGCGCTTTACCTGCTGGGGCCGGTGCTTCTGGTCAATGTCATCCTCAAGTCGCACTGGGGCAGGGCGCGGCCGGCCGATGTCGGGCAGTTTGGCGGCGCGCACCTGTTCACGCCGCCCCTGCAACCGGCCGACCAGTGCGCCAGCAACTGCTCCTTCGTTTCCGGCGAGGTTGCGGCGACGGTGGTCATGGCGATCACCATGCTGGTGATTGCCCCGGCGCTGGAGCGGTGGCTGCCACGATGGGCGCTGCGGCTATGGACCGGCGCGGCCTGGCTGCTGCCCTGGCTGGTGGCTTTGCAGCGTATCGCGACCGGGCGGCATTTCCTGTCGGACAGCCTGTTTTCGGCCCTGTTCATGCTGACGCTGGCCCTGCTGCTGGCGCCGATCCGCACCTTTGCCGGCCGGCCGCGGCGCTGACCGGAGGCCCGCGGCAACCGCCCGGCCCGCCGTGTTGACAAGGCTTCCGACTCCCCCTATACGGCGCGCACTTGGGCTGCGGGAAACTGCAGTCCGGGTATCAGGATTGAAGTGGTCAAGATCCGGGCCCAAAGCCCCGATCCTCTGGAATTCCACCGCGTCGCCCCCGCGAAGGGGACGAATGCGGTTTTGGTGTTTTGCGGACGCGCAGGGCACGACGATGGTGAGAGCCCCCGGAAACGGCGTTGACGGACGCACGTTGAACGGGTTGCAACATAGGGCGAGATTAATGCCGACGATCCAACAGCTGATCCGCAAGCCGCGGGAAGCGAACGTAAGAAAGTCCAAGTCCCAGCACTTGGAAAGCTGCCCGCAGAAGCGCGGTGTCTGCACCCGCGTCTATACCACGACGCCGAAGAAACCGAACTCGGCCATGCGGAAGGTCGCCAAGGTGCGCCTGACCAACGGCTTCGAGGTCATCAGCTACATCCCCGGCGAAAAGCACAACCTTCAGGAACACTCGGTGGTTCTGATCCGTGGCGGCCGGGTGAAAGACCTTCCGGGCGTCCGCTACCACATCCTGCGCGGTGTCCTCGACACCCAGGGCGTCAAAGATCGTCGTCAGCGTCGTTCGAAATACGGCGCCAAGCGTCCGAAATAAGGAGAGAGCGCCATGTCGCGTCGTCACGCCGCTGAAAAGCGCGAAATTCTGCCCGATGCCAAGTATGGCGACCGGGTCCTGACCAAGTTTATGAACAACCTGATGGTCGACGGCAAGAAGTCGGTCGCCGAAACCATCGTCTATTCGGCGCTGACCCGCGTCGAGGGCAAGCTGAAGCGGCCGCCGGTCGAAGCCTTCCACGAGGCGCTCGACAACGTGAAGCCGTCGCTGGAAGTGCGCTCGCGCCGCGTCGGCGGTGCGACCTACCAGGTGCCGGTCGACGTTCGCCCCGAACGCCGCGAGGCCCTGGCGATCCGCTGGATCATCACCGCCGCCAAGAACCGCAACGAAAACACGATGGAAGAGCGTCTTGCCGGCGAACTTCTCGACGCCGTGAATTCGCGCGGCTCGGCCGTGAAGAAACGCGAAGACACCCACAAGATGGCCGACGCCAACAAGGCGTTCAGCCATTACCGCTGGTAATACGGCCAGCACGAGGACAGAGAAATGGCACGCGAATATCCGCTGAATCTGTATCGCAACTTCGGGATCATGGCCCACATCGACGCGGGCAAGACCACGACGACCGAACGGATTCTCTACTACACCGGCAAATCCCACAAGATCGGCGAGGTGCATGACGGCGCCGCGACGATGGACTGGATGGAGCAGGAACAAGAGCGTGGCATCACGATCACCTCGGCTGCCACCACCACCTTCTGGGAACGCACCGAAGACGGCAAGACGGCGCTGTCGCCGAAGCACCGCTTCAACATCATCGACACGCCCGGCCACGTCGATTTCACCATCGAGGTCGAGCGTTCTCTGGCGGTGCTCGACGGCGCGGTCTGCCTTCTCGACGCCAACGCCGGCGTCGAGCCCCAGACCGAAACCGTCTGGCGCCAAGCCGACCGTTACGGCGTGCCGCGCATCGTGTTCGTCAACAAGATGGACAAGATCGGCGCCGACTTCTTCAAGTGCGTCAAGATGATCAAGGACCGCACCGGCGCCACCCCGGCCCCGATTGCGCTGCCGATCGGCGCCGAGGACAAGCTCGAGGGCATCATCGACCTGGTGACCATGAAGGAATGGGTCTACCAGGGCGAAGACTTGGGCGCTTCGTGGGAAATCCGCGACGTGCGCGACAGCCTCAAGGCGGAAGCCGAGGAATGGCGCGGCAAGCTGATCGAACTGGCCGTCGAGCAGGACGACGCGGCGATGGAGGCCTATCTCGAAGGCAACGAGCCGTCGGTCGAGGAACTGCGCAAGCTGATCCGCAAGGGCACGCTGGCCATGGCCTTCGTTCCGGTGACCGCGGGTTCCGCGTTCAAGAACAAGGGCGTGCAGCCGGTCCTGAACTCGGTGATCGACTTCCTGCCCTCGCCCCTCGACATCAAGCCCTACATGGGCTTCGCGCCGGGCGACGAGACGGAAACCCGCAACATCTCGCGTTCGGCCGACGACAGCCAGCCGTTCGCCGGCCTTGCCTTCAAGATCATGAACGACCCGTTCGTCGGTTCGCTCACCTTCACGCGCATCTACTCCGGTCAGCTCAAGAAGGGCGACCAGATGGTCAACTCGACCAAGGAGCGCAAGGAACGTGTCGGCCGGATGATGATGATGCACGCCATCAACCGCGAGGAAATCGACGAAGCCTTCGCGGGCGACATCATCGCGCTGGCGGGCCTGAAGGAAACCACCACGGGCGACACGCTCTGCGATCCGTCCAACCAGGTGGTTCTGGAAACCATGACCTTCCCCGAGCCGGTCATCGAGATCGCCGTCGAGCCGAAGTCGAAGGCCGACCAGGAAAAGATGGGCCTCGCGCTCGCTCGCCTGGCCGCCGAAGACCCGTCCTTCCGCGTCGAGACCGATCTGGAATCGGGCCAGACGATCATGAAGGGCATGGGCGAACTTCACCTCGATATCCTCGTCGACCGCATGCGGCGCGAGTTCAAGGTCGAGGCGAACATCGGCGCCCCGCAGGTGGCCTACCGCGAAACCATCTCGCGCGAAGCCGAGATCGACTACACGCACAAGAAGCAGACCGGCGGCACCGGGCAGTTCGCCCGCGTCAAGCTGGTCATCACCCCGGTCGAACCGGGCGTGGGCTACTCGTTCGAGGTCGAAGATCGTCGGCGGCGCGGTGCCGAAGGAATATATCCCCGGCGTCGAAAAGGGCATCAAGTCGGTCATGGACTCGGGTCCGCTGGCCGGCTTCCCGGTGATCGACTTCAAGGTCGCGCTGATCGACGGCGCGTTCCACGATGTCGACTCGTCGGTCCTGGCGTTCGAGATCGCCTCGCGCGCCGCGATGCGCGACGGGCTGAAGAAGGCCGGCGCCAAGCTCTTGGAGCCGATCATGAAGGTCGAAGTGGTGACCCCGGAAGAATATACCGGCGGCATCATCGGCGACCTGACCTCGCGCCGGGGCATGGTGCAGGGCCAGGACAGCCGCGGCAACGCCAACGTCATCACCGCGATGGTGCCGCTCGCCAACATGTTCGGCTACATCAACAACCTGCGTTCAATGTCGTCGGGCCGCGCGGTCTTCACCATGCTGTTCGACCACTACGAAGCCGTGCCGCAGAACATCTCGGACGAGATCCAGAAGAAATACGCATGACGTGGTGGGCGGTTCGCCCACCCTACCCAGTTGGGTGCGTGCGGGGCACGCACCACCACACTCAAGGAGGCCATGATGGCAAAGGCAAAGTTTGAACGGACGAAACCGCATGTGAACGTGGGGACCATTGGCCACGTTGACCATGGCAAGACGACGCTGACGGCGGCGATCACCAAGTATTTCGGCGAATTCAAGGCCTATGACCAGATCGACGCGGCGCCGGAAGAGCGGGCGCGGGGGATCACGATCTCGACGGCGCATGTCGAATATGAAACCGCGAACCGCCATTACGCGCACGTCGACTGCCCCGGCCACGCCGACTATGTGAAGAACATGATCACCGGTGCTGCCCAGATGGACGGGGCGATCCTGGTGGTGAACGCCGCCGACGGCCCGATGCCGCAGACCCGCGAGCACATCCTCCTGGGCCGCCAGGTCGGCATTCCCTACATGGTCGTCTACATGAACAAGGTCGACCAGGTGGATGACGCGGAACTGCTGGAACTGGTGGAGATGGAAGTGCGCGAGCTTCTGTCGTCCTACGAATATCCCGGCGACGACATCCCGATCATCAAGGGCTCGGCGCTGCATGCGATGAACGGCACCGAAAAGGCGATCGGCGAGGATTCGATCCGGGCGCTGATGGAGGCGGTCGACACCTACATCCCGACGCCGGCGCGTCCGATCGACCAGCCGTTCCTGATGCCGATCGAGGACGTGTTCTCGATCTCGGGCCGCGGCACCGTGGTCACCGGCCGGGTCGAGCGCGGCGTCATCAACGTCGGCGACGAGGTCGAGATCGTCGGCATCCGGGCGACGCAGAAGTCGGTCTGCACCGGGGTCGAGATGTTCCGCAAGCTCCTGGACCGCGGCGAGGCCGGCGACAACATCGGCGCGCTCTTGCGCGGCATCGACCGTGACGGCGTCGAGCGCGGCCAGGTGCTGTGCAAGCCGGGTTCGGTCAAGCCGCACACCAACTTCGAGGCCGAGGCCTACATCCTGACCAAGGAGGAAGGCGGCCGCCACACGCCGTTCTTCGCCAACTACCGTCCGCAGTTCTACTTCCGCACCACGGACGTGACCGGGACGGTGAAGCTGCCGGAAGGCACCGAGATGGTGATGCCGGGCGACAACCTGAAGTTCGAGGTCGAGCTGATCGCGCCGATCGCGATGGAGGAAAAACTCCGCTTCGCCATCCGCGAAGGCGGCCGCACCGTCGGCGCCGGCGTCGTCTCGAAGATCCTGAAGTAAGGACTTCACGGGCGGACCGGCGGAGCAATCCGCCGGCCGCCGCAACAGAATTGATGGTGCGCCCAGCGGCGCGCCATTTCCTCTTGACAGACCGAGGGGGCTTCCGTAGGGCAGCCGCCTGATCTCCAGGAGATTTGGTTCGATGCAGGCGCCGCATGCGGCGGTGTCTGCCTCTCAACCTCTAGATAAGCCCGCGAGAGGCATGACTGACATGACAGGTCAAAACATCCGCATCCGGCTCAAGGCCTTCGATTACCGCGTTCTGGATGCCAGCACGCAGGAAATCGTCAACACGGCCAAGCGCACGGGTGCCCAGGTCCGGGGTCCGATCCCGCTTCCGAACAAGATCGAGAAGTTCACGGTTCTGCGTGGTCCGCACATCGACAAGAAGTCGCGCGACCAGTGGGAGATCCGCACGCACAAGCGTCTTCTCGACATCGTCGATCCGACCCCGCAGACGGTGGACGCGCTGATGAAGCTCGACCTCGCCGCCGGCGTGGACGTCGAGATCAAGCTGAACTGAGGAGGGCGGACAGATGCTGCGCTCCGGCGTTATCGCAAAGAAGCTGGGCATGACCCGGCTGTTTCTGGAAAACGGCACCCAGGTTCCGGTGACCGTCCTTCAGCTTGACAACCTCCAGGTCGTGGCCCAGCGCACGACCGAGCGTGACGGCTATACCGCCGTCCAGCTCGGCGCCGGCGCCGCCAAGGCCAAGCGCACCACCGCGGCGATGCGCGGCCACTTCGCCAAGGCGAACGTGGCGCCCAAGCGCAAGATCGCGGAATTCCGCGTCAGCCCCGAGAACCTGATCGACGTCGGCGCCGAGATTTCGGCCGCCCACTATGCCGAAGGGCAGTATGTGGACATCGCCGGCACCTCGATCGGCAAGGGCTATGCCGGTGCGATGAAGCGCCACAACTTCGGCGGCCTGCGTGCCTCGCACGGCGTGTCGGTCTCGCACCGCTCGCACGGGTCCACCGGCCAGTGCCAGGACCCCGGCAAGGTGTTCAAGGGCAAGAAGATGGCCGGCCACCTGGGCTCGGTCCGCGTGACCACCCAGAACATCCAGGTCGTGCGCACCGACGCCGACCGGGGCCTGATCATGGTCAAGGGCTCGGTCCCCGGCAACAAGGGTGGCTGGGTCACGATCAAGGACGCGGTGAAGAAGCCGCTGCCGAAGGATCTGCCGCTTCCCGCCGCGATCAAATCCGCAGCCCAGAACGTTTCGGCGGCTGCTCCGGCCGAGACCGCTTCGGCCGAAGGGGGTGAAGCATGAAACTCGATGTGATCAACCTTGACGGTGCCAAGGCCGGCACCATCGACCTGGACGAAGCGCTGTTCGGCCTCGAGCCGCGCGCCGACATCCTGCATCGCGTCGTGCGCTGGCAGCGGGCGCGGGCCCAGGCCGGCACCCACAGCGCCAAGACCCGGTCGGAAGTCAGCTACTCGACCAAGAAGATCTACCGCCAGAAAGGCACCGGCGGCGCCCGCCACGGTGACAAGAAGGCGCCGATCTTCCGTCACGGCGGCAAGTACAAGGTTCCGACCCCGCGCAGCCACGCCCACGACCTGCCCAAGCAGTTCCGGGCGCTGGGTCTGAAGCACGCGCTGTCGGCCAAGGCCGGTTCGGGCAACCTGGTGATCCTGGAGGCCGCGACCATGACCGAAGCCAAGACCGCGCGACTGGCCAAGGCCGCGCGCGAGCTGGGCTGGAAGAAGGTGCTGATCATCGACGGCGCCAACGTGAACGAAAACTTCGCCCGCGCGGCGCGCAACATCGAAGGTATCGATGTGCTGCCGTCGATCGGCGCGAACGTCTATGACATCCTCAAGCGTGAGACCCTGGTCATCACCAAGGCGGGTGTCGAAGCGCTGGAGGCGCGCCTGAAATGAGCGTGAAGCCCGAACATTACGACGTGATCCAGAAGCCGGTCATCACCGAAAAGGCGACGCTGGTTTCGGAAGCCAACGCGGTGGTGTTCCGCGTGGCGCGCGACGCGACCAAGCCGCAGATCAAGGAAGCCGTCGAGGCGGTTTTCGGGGTCAAGGTGAAGGCCGTCAACACCACGATCACCAAGGGCAAGGCCAAGAAGTTCCGCGGCCGTCCCGGTGAGCGCAGCGACGTCAAGAAAGCCTATGTCACCCTCGAAGAGGGGAACACTATCGACGTCCAGTCGGGCCTCTGATAGAAGCGCGCGAATCTCGCGGCTCCGGGTTGACCGGGGCCGCAGAATTTTTGGGCGGGGCCGCAAACGCGCCGACCAAGATCAACGGCGGGGACCTTCGGGGCCCTATACATCCAACGGACCATTGGTCCAAAGCAACGGAAGACAGAGAGCATGGCACTCAAGTCGTATAAACCGACGACGCCTGGCCAGCGCGGGCTGGTTCTGATCGACCGTTCGGAGCTTTGGAAAGGTCGCCCGGTCAAGGCGCTCGTCGAGGGCCTGATCAAGACCGGCGGCCGGAACAACACCGGACGAGTCACCTCGTGGCACAAGGGCGGCGGCGCCAAGCGCCTGTACCGCATCGTCGATTTCAAGCGTCGCAAGTTCGACGTGCCCGCCACGGTCGAGCGGATCGAATATGACCCGAACCGCACCGCCTTCATCGCGCTGGTGAAGTATAACGATGGCGAACAGGCCTATATCCTGGCCCCGCAGCGTCTGGCGGTGGGCGATCAGGTGGTCGCCGGCGCCAAGACCGACGTGAAGCCCGGCAACGCGATGCCGTTCAGCGGCATGCCGATCGGCACGATCGTCCACAACGTCGAGCTGAAGCCCGGCAAGGGCGGCCAGCTGGCCCGCGCGGCGGGTACCTACGCCCAGTTCGTCGGCCGCGATGGCGGCTACGCGCAGATCCGCCTGTCGTCGGGCGAACTGCGGATGGTGCGCCAGGAATGCATGGCCACGGTTGGCGCGGTGTCGAACCCCGACAACTCGAACCAGAACCTCGGCAAGGCGGGTCGCCGTCGCCACATGGGCATCCGCCCGACGGTGCGCGGCGTTGCGATGAACCCGATCGACCACCCGCACGGCGGCGGCGAAGGCCGCACCTCGGGCGGCCGTCACCCGGTCACCCCGTGGGGCAAGGGCACCAAGGGCAACAAGACCCGTTCGAACAAGGCGACCGACAAGTACATCGTTCGCTCGCGCCACGCGAAGAAAGGGCGTTAATCCATGGCACGTTCTCTTTGGAAAGGCCCCTTCGTCGATGCCTATCTGCTGAAAAAGGCGGAAAAGGCTCAGGCTTCGGGCAAAAACGACGTGATCAAGATCTGGTCGCGCCGGTCCACCATCCTGCCGCAGTTCGTCGGCCTCACCTTTGGCGTCTACAACGGCCAGAAGCATATCCCGGTCTCGGTGACCGAAGAGATGATCGGCCAGAAGTTCGGTGAATATTCGCCGACGCGGACCTACTACGGTCACGCCGCCGACAAGAAAGCGAAGAGGAAGTAAGCCATGAGCAAGGAAAAGAATCCGCGCCGCGTGGCCGACAACGAAGCCTTCGCGAAAGCGAAGATGCTGAAGACCTCGCCGCAGAAGCTGAACCTCGTCGCCGCGCTGATCCGCGGCAAGAAGGTCGAGAAGGCCCTGGCCGACCTGACTTTCTCGAAGAAGCGGATCGCCATCGACGTGCGCAAGTGCCTGCAGTCGGCCATCGCCAACGCCGAGAACAACCACGGTCTTGACGTGGACGGGCTGGTCGTCGCCGAAGCCTATGTCGGCAAGAACCTGACGCTGAAGCGCGGCCGTCCGCGCGCCCGCGGCCGGTTCGGCAAGATCATGAAACCGTTCAGCGAGCTGACCATCAAGGTGCGCCAAGTCGAGGAGCAAGCGTAATGGGACAGAAGGTCAACCCCATCGGGATGCGCCTCCAGGTCAACCGCACCTGGGACAGCCGCTGGTTCGCCGACACCAAGGACTACGGCAACCTGCTGCTTGAAGACCTCAAGATGCGCGACTTCATCCATGAAGAGTGCAAGCAGGCCGGCGTTTCCAAGGTCATCATCGAGCGCCCGCACAAGAAGTGCCGGGTGACGGTGCACACCGCCCGTCCGGGTGTCATCATCGGCAAGAAAGGCGCGGACATCGAAACCCTGCGCAAGAAGCTGGCGAATTTCACCAAGTCGGAACTGCACTTGAACATCGTCGAGGTTCGCAAGCCCGAGCTTGACGCGATGCTTGTGGCGGAATCGATCGCCCAGCAGCTGGAACGCCGGGTTTCGTTCCGCCGCGCGATGAAGCGCGCCGTGCAGAACGCGATGCGGATGGGTGCCCTGGGCATCCGGGTCAACGTGTCGGGCCGTCTCGGCGGCGCCGAGATCGCCCGGACCGAATGGTACCGCGAAGGCCGCGTGCCGCTGCACACGCTGCGCGCCGACATCGACTACGCACTGGCGGAAGCCTCCACGCCTTACGGGATCATCGGCTGCAAGGTCTGGATCTTCAAAGGCGAGATCATGGAGCATGACCCGCAGGCCCGCGACCGCCGCGCGGCCGAGGCTCAGGACGGTCCGGCCCCGCGTGGCCCGCGCCGCGATGACCGCCGCGACGCCCGCTAAGGAGTAAGGAAGATGCTGCAACCCAAACGGACAAAGTTCCGCAAACAGCACAAGGGCCGCATCCACGGCGAAGCCAAGGGTGGTTCCGACCTGAACTTCGGCGGCTTCGGCCTGAAGGCGACCGAACCCGAGCGCGTCACGGCGCGGCAGATCGAGGCGGCCCGCCGCGCGATCACCCGCCACATGAAGCGCCAGGGCCGGGTCTGGATCCGGATTTTCCCGGATGTGCCGGTTTCCTCCAAGCCCACCGAAGTGCGGATGGGTTCGGGCAAGGGCTCGGTCGACTACTGGGCCTGCAAGGTCAAGCCCGGCCGGATCATGTTCGAGATCGACGGCGTGGACGAGATCATCGCCCGCGAGGCCCTGCGCCTCGGCGCGATGAAGCTGCCGGTGACGACGCGCATCGTGGTCCGCGAGGACTGGTAAGCGCCGCGCGCCGAAGTGCACGCTACGGATTGGCCCCCGCCGGCAACGGCGGGGGTTTTCCTTTGCCAGAACACCGGGGCAGTGGTAGGCGAGTGCATCCACAGCCAATGGAGGGTGAAATGGCAAAGCGCATCAACCCCGAAGATCAGGCCTCCTTTTGAAGTAATGTCCAAGCGGCGGAAGTCCTTCCCGTCCGAGACCCAGGTCAAGACCGGCCCGCGCCAGGTACACGGGCGATGTGGAGCTTCTGGAAAAGCTGGGCCGTCGGGATCCGTGCCCCTGCGGATCGGGCAAGCCGTTCAAACGCTGCTGTCTCAAGATCGGGAGATATGACGGCTCCCGGCGGGATTACTACTTTTAGGGAACGTTGACCCATTGACCACGGCCGAGCTGCCTTTGCACCCCGGCCGGGTTTTGGCTATGTCTCGGGTCTGATCTGCCCCACGAGAGACCCATGCCCGACATCTCCACCCTCTTCGTCACCCGCCTCTACCGTGCCGGCCTGAACGAACTGGCGAAGCCCAGGGTCGACTATGGCGAGCTGCGCGCCTCTTGCCTGGCTATCGCCGAGGATGATGAGGCCGGGCAGGACTGGTGCGATGCGAACGGCTATCCCGGCTATACGTCCTATGCCTCGCTTAACGACCTGCCCTGGCGGTTCCCGATCTTCGGGACGCTGGAAAAGGCGCTGGACAAGCATGTCGCGGCCTTCTGCAAGGACCTGGGGTTCGATCTCGGCGGGCGCAAGCTGAAATGCAATTCGCTCTGGATCAACATCCTGCCCGAGGGCGGCACCCACGCCAGCCACATCCACCCGCATTCGGTGATCTCGGGCACCACCTACGTGGCGATGCCCGAAGGCACCAGCGCCCTGAAACTCGAAGACCCCCGCCTGGCGATGATGATGCACGCCCCCCTGCGCCGGAAGGACGCGGGGCAGGAGCTTCAGCCCTTCGTCTATGTGACCCCCAAGGTCGGCGAGGTGCTGATGTGGGAAAGCTGGCTGCGCCATGAGGTGCCGATGAACATGGCCGAGGAGGAGAGGGTCAGCGTGAGTTTCAATTACGGGTGGGCTTAATCCTCGAGGTCGTCGGCGAAAGACATCGCATCGAGGTTTCGTTTCTGATGCAGAATTCTGACGATAACCACTGCGCCGCCTGCACGCCGGACTGGACTGAAAAAGATCGTGTGTTGCCCGACAATCAGGGATCGCAGGCCCAAATGAATCGCGTTGCGGGGGCGGCCGGCCTGCGGGTCCACTACGATACGGTCGAACGCGGCCAGGAGTCCTGCATAGTAGCTCAGCCATTGGTCGCGGCCCCAACGCGCAGTCGTGAACTTTCGAATGCCCTCAATGTCGCGTCGTGCCGTCCGCGTCAGCCTTGTCCGCATCAACGAAAGGCGTCCGGCTCAAATGCCACCGGATCGAACTCTTCGTATTCGCCGCGCTCCGCCTCAGCCAACGCCTCTTCCAGCTCCGCCTTCAGCGCATAAAACGCCCGTGCGCGGTCCCGCTCCATCAGCGTCCGCATCCCCGCCCGCACGATTTCGGACAGGTTGGCATAGGCCCCGGACTCAATCTGCGCCTCGGCGTAATCCTGCATCTGTTTGGTGAGGTGAACGTTCGGCATGGGCAGTCCTCCATATGTCAGATAGTATCAGATACGGACATGGAGGCAAGCGACGTTGACCAGGCGGAGGGGAGGTGCTGATGTGGGAAAGCTGGCTGCGGCACGAGGTGCCGATGAACATGGCCGAGGAGGAGCGGGTCAGCGTGAGCTTCAATTATGGTTGGGCGTAAGCGCATGCCGGACGCCACGGCCGCGGTAAGTCTGGACGAACTTGTGATCGTGATGGGTCGCGTCCGGCGAAATGCGGAACTTCTGGCACAAAGACTTGCGGCACTGGGCTGGAAGCCGCTGACCGGCAGTATGGTGGGAAAGCCGCGCGCGCCTTCTTTCAGGGAAATGGCCGAAGTCGAGCGGATCGGGGCGGGCTCCCTGCCTTTGGCACTCCGGGTATTCTGGGAGATTGTCGGCAGCCTGGATTTTGTCTGGGACTACCAGAGTTCTGCGACACCACCCGATCTGTTCGGCGGTGTTTCTCTGCTCACGCTCGACCCCCTCTATTTGGAGGGGCCAGAAATGCTGTCGCCAGCTCTTGTCGAATGGCGCGAAATGATTGCGGCAGGGGATATGGCGCCGACCGGCCCTTTTTGTCTCGAATTGTCACCAGACGATTTCCACAAGGCGAATGTAAGCGGCGGCCCCGCCTACGGGGTCGCCTTGCCGACACATGACGCAGACCCGATGTTCGGTGGCATCGGTTTCAGCATGCGTCTCACTGAGTATCTGCAGTTTGCATTCAGGTGGGGTGGCTTTCCAGGGCTGGCCAAGGCCCCCGCGACAGATCGGCTCGTCGCGCGGCTTGGCGAATTGACGAGGGGCTTCGAGCCGATCTGATCCGGGCGTGACCACGGCCGAGGGGAACGGATGAGCGTCAGCTTCAACTACGGGTGGGGGTGATGATACTTGGTGGTCAGCGGCATCTCGATGCTTAGCTGACGATTGAGGCCCAATACTCGTCCCAAACGTCATCATCGACTGTCACGCCGTTGCTTCCGCCATACAACTGGTCATTCCGGTCCCTCCTAGGTCCAGAGATCCAGTAGTGGTCGCCAGTTGCGACCTCAAAATAGTTAGCCTTGTAACCAGTGCCTTTCAGGCTCTGGAAGGTTAGCCCCTTGTAGTAGAGTGTCCTGCCTGACTTGGAAAAGAACACTCGCCCAATCACAGCAGGGCCAACCAAGCCGCCGACTTTGGATTCGATGTACATCACTCTCGACCTCGCCGATCGAAACTTGGCGGGCAATTCCAAGTCAGTGCGTGCCTCTTCATCAGGGCGCTTGTGGGACAGCATGATACGACAACTATGAAATTTCTTTGGCGCGTAACGTAGCAAGACGCGGCCCTTCTCACCACAAAGTTTTGCATCAACACCCTTGCCCTCCCCCCGCTTCCCCCCTATACGGGCGCATCCACGGCTCCGGGGCGACTCGGAATCGGTGGTTTGTCATTGATCCGCCAGGTCCACGGTGACCCTTTCAGGGGGCCGTCTGGCGATTGTGAAAAGGAAAAGGCGCATGAAGGCGCAGGAACTGAAAGCGAAGACCCCCGACCAGCTTCGTGACGAGCTGGTCGCGCTCAAGAAGGAAGCGTTCAACCTCCGCTTCCGCCAGGCCACCGGCCAGCTTGAGAACACCGCCCGCATGAACGCCGTCCGCAAGGACGTGGCGCGCATCAAGACGGTGCTGAACGCCAAAGCCCAAGAAGCCGCGAAGTAAGAGGACCGACCCATGCCCAAACGTATCCTGCAAGGCGTCGTGACCTCGGACAAGAACGAGCAGACGATCACCGTCCTGGTCGAGCGCCGCTTCAAGCATCCGCTCCTGCAAAAGACGGTGCGGAAATCGAAGAAATACCGCGCCCATGACGCGGAGAACAAGTTCAAGGTCGGCGACACCGTTCGCATCGAAGAATGCGCGCCGATCTCGAAAACCAAACGCTGGACGGTGGTCATCGAGGCCTGAGGCCTCGCCCACCATCTTTCGTCAATCGAAACCCTGGGGCCATCACCTGCATGACGGTCCCCAAAGGTCGGGAGAAACCAAATGATCCAGATGCAGACCAATCTGGATGTTGCTGACAACTCCGGCGCTCGCCGGGTGCAGTGCATCAAGGTTCTGGGTGGTTCCCACCGCCGCTACGCCAGCGTCGGCGACATCATCGTGGTGTCGGTAAAGGAAGCCATCCCGCGCGGCCGCGTGAAGAAAGGTGATGTCCGCAAGGCCGTCGTCGTGCGCACCGCCAAGGAAGTCCGTCGCGACGACGGCACGTCGATCCGCTTCGATCGCAACGCCGCCGTCATCCTGAACAACCAGGGCGAGCCGGTCGGTACCCGTATCTTCGGGCCGGTCGTGCGCGAACTGCGCGCCAAGAACTTCATGAAGATCATCTCGCTTGCCCCGGAGGTGCTGTGATGGCCGCGAAACTCCGCAAGGGTGACACCGTCGTCGTGCTGACCGGCAAGGACAAGGGCCGCAAGGGCG
This sequence comes from Paracoccaceae bacterium, assembly GCA_046348855.1. GTDB lineage: Bacteria > Pseudomonadota > Alphaproteobacteria > Rhodobacterales > Rhodobacteraceae > TMP-24. Next base: position 39,692 of record JAXMDK010000011.1, read on the forward strand.
AAATCCAGTCGGTCGATCCCAAGGCCAACAAGGCCGTGGTCGACGGCGTGAACGTCGCCATCCGCCACCAGCGTCAGACCCCCACCACCCAAGGCGGCCGCCAGCCCAAGGCGATGCCGGTCGACCTGTCGAACCTGGCGCTTCTCGACAAGAACGGCAAAGCGACCCGCGTCGGCTTCCGCATGGAAGGCGACAAGAAGGTCCGTTTCGCCAAGACCACCGGGGAGGCGATCTGATGCTGGACGCGCAAACCTACAGCCCGCGGCTGAAGGCCCTTTACACGGCCAAGATCCGCGCCGCTCTCAAGACCGAGTTCGGCTACAAGAACGACATGCAGATCCCGCGCCTGGACAAGATCGTCCTGAACATGGGCGTCGGCGAAGCGGTCAAGGACACCAAGAAGGTCAAGAACGCCGCCGAGGAACTGTCGGCGATCGCCGGCCAGAAGGCTGTCATCACCAAGGCCAAGAAGTCGATCGCCGGCTTCCGCGTCCGCGAGGAAATGCCGCTCGGCTGCAAGGTCACGCTGCGTGGCGACCGGATGTACGAATTCCTCGACCGCCTGATCAACGTCGCGCTCCCGCGCGTCCGCGACTTCCGCGGCGTGAAGGGCACGGCGTTCGACGGCCGCGGCAACTATGCCATGGGGCTCAAGGAACATATCGTGTTCCCGGAAGTCGACTTCGACAAGGTCGACGAAGTTCTCGGCATGGACATCATCATGTGCACCACCGCGCGGACCGACGCGGAGGCGAAGGCGCTGTTGAAGCAATTCAACATGCCCTTCACCAGCTGATCGCGGAGGAACGAAGAATATGGCTAAGAAATCCATGGTGAACCGCGAAGTGAAGCGCGCCAAGCTCGTGAAGCAGCATGCTGCCAAACGGGCCGCGCTGAAGGCGGTGATCGCAGACCAGTCCAAGCCGATGGAAGACCGCTTCAAGGCGACGCTGAAACTGGCCGAAATGCCCCGCAACTCGTCGGCGACGCGGATCCACAACCGCTGCCAGCTCACTGGCCGCCCGCACGCCTATTATCGCAAACTCAAGCTCTCGCGGATCATGCTCCGTGATCTGGCCTCGTTCGGCCAGATCCCCGGCATGGTCAAGTCGAGCTGGTAAGGAGGTCGAGAATGTCGATGAACGATCCTCTCGGCGATATGCTGACCCGCATCCGCAACGCTCAGCTGCGCGGAAAATCCACCGTCCGTACCCCGGCGTCGAAACTGCGCGCCTGGGTCCTGGACGTGCTGAAAGACGAAGGCTACATCCGCGGCTATGACAAGGCCCAGGCGGCCAACGGCCTGCCCGAGCTGGAAATCAGCCTGAAATACTTCGACGGCACGCCGGTGATCCGCGAGATCAAGCGCGTCTCGAAGCCGGGCCGCCGGGTCTATGCCTCGGTCAAGGATATCCCGTCGGTCCGCAACGGCCTCGGGCTTTCCATCGTGTCGACGCCGAAAGGCGTGATGTCGGACGCAGCCGCACGCACTGCCAATGTCGGCGGTGAAGTGCTCTGCACCGTGTTCTGAGGAGGGGCCCATGTCTCGTATCGGCAAAAAGCCCGTCCCGGTTCCGGCCAGCGTCACCGCCAACGTCAACGGCCAGACGGTCGAAGTGAAGGGGCCCAAGGGCGCCCTGACCTTCACCGCCACCGACGACGTGACCATCACCCTGGCCGACGGCAAGGTTTCGGTTGCCCCCCGTGGCACCTCGAAGCGCGCGCGCCAGCAGTGGGGCATGTCCCGCTCGATGATCGAGAACCTCGTGACCGGCGTCACCACCGGCTTCAGGAAGGAACTCGAGATCCAGGGCGTCGGCTATCGCGCGGCGATCCAGGGCAATATCCTGAAGCTGTCGCTCGGCTATAGCCACGAGGTGAATTTCGACGTGCCGAAGGGCGTGACCGTCACGACCCCGAAGCAGACCGAAATCGTCGTCGAAGGCATCGATGCCCAGCTTGTCGGCCAGGTCGCGGCCAATATCCGCGAATGGCGTGGTCCCGAGCCCTACAAGGGCAAGGGGATCAGGTACAAGGGCGAGTTCATCTTCCGCAAGGAAGGCAAGAAGAAGTAAGGACGCGGTAAAATGGCAAACAGCAAACGGGAACTGTTCCTCAAGCGCCGCCTGCGCGTTCGGAACAAGCTTCGCAAGATGGCTGACGGGCGCGCGCGCCTTTCGGTTCATCGTTCGTCGAAGAACATCAGCGTTCAGCTGATCGATGACGTCAAGGGCGTGACCCTTGCCGCGGCCTCGACCCTGGAAAAGGATCTGGGCCTGGTGGGCAAGAACAACGTCGAAGCGGCGGCAAAGATTGGCGCGGCGATTGCCGAGCGCGCCAAGAAGGCCGGTGTCGAAGTGTGCTACTTCGACCGCGGCGGGTTCCTCTTTCACGGGAAGATCAAGGCCCTGGCCGATGCTGCCCGTGAAGGCGGCCTGAAGTTCTGATGAATGCGGGTGGCGGTGACGCCACCCCGATGATCCGGGTCGCGGGCATGGTTCCCGCGACACCAGGATCGGCCCCAATGGCGCGGACGCCGCGCACCAAGCAAGGAATGCCATATGGCAGAACGTGACAACCGCCGGGAAGGCCGCGATCGCCGCGATGATCGCCGCGACCGCGAGGAAACCCCGGAATTCGCCGACCGTCTGGTCGCGATCAACCGTGTGTCGAAGACGGTGAAGGGCGGCAAGCGCTTTGGCTTCGCGGCGCTCGTCGTCGTCGGCGATCAGCGCGGCCGTGTCGGCTTCGGCAAGGGCAAGGCCAAGGAAGTGCCGGAAGCGATCCGCAAGGCGACCGAACAGGCGAAACGCTCGCTGGTTCGCGTGCCGCTGCGCGACGGCCGCACGCTCCACCACGACATCGAAGGCCGTCACGGCGCCGGCAAGGTGGTGATGCGCACCGCCGTTCCGGGGACCGGCATCATCGCCGGCGGCCCGATGCGCGCCGTGTTCGAGATGCTTGGCGTCGCAGACGTGGTTGCCAAGTCGATCGGTTCGCAGAACCCCTACAACATGATCCGCGCCACCCTCGACGGTCTGAAACAGGAAGCTTCGCCCCGCCATGTGGCCGCACGCCGCGGCAAGAAGGTGGCCGACATCCTGAAGAAGGCCGACGCCGAAACGGCGGAAGCGTAAGGAGATCGACCCATGGCCAAGAAAACCATCGTCGTGAAGCAGGTGGCCTCGGCCGCCCGCCGCCCCGCCATCCAGACCGCGACCCTGAAGGGCCTCGGCCTGAACAAGCTGAACCGCACCCGCGAGCTTGAAGACACCCCCGCCGTGCGCGGCATGGTCAACAAGATCGCGCATCTGGTGAAGATCGTCGAAGAGCGCGGCTGAAGGTCTTCGCTTTCGAAGAAAACAGGGCGCCTCTCCATTGGGAGAGGCGTTTTTCATTTGCTATTGTGCCATAGCGTCGCTCTTGGATTGATCCTTGGAATGGAGTGCGCCGTGGCATCGGCGAAAGTAACCGGACTGGTTGTGGGGACAGCGGCAGTCTTGCCGCTGGTGACGGTTGTGTTCCTCAATCTTTGGTGGGATCGGCACGTTGAGCAGGTCCGGTGGGGTATCTATGAAGAACAGGTGGCTGGTGCGGCGGCGGCACGAGCAAGCCTGCGAGTAACTTTTCAGCGCGGCGTCAAAAATCCTCGACTTCGCTGGCTCGACGGCGGCAAGAACTGCCTTGCAAGGCGCTGGCTGCAAACACGCACCGCGAATGCTGATGGGACCGTTACAACAATCTCCAAACGCTGGCCGTCGGGCACCCTGCTATCTTGCTCGGACTTTCCTTTCCAAGCGGCGTGCCGTTGATTTTCGGCAATTGGTCAGCGAACAGTACTGCAAGCCCGCGCTGGGTGGGGCGATCAAATTTGGGGCGGGCATTTGTACGTTGCCGCAGTGTCAGAATTGACGGTGCTCCAGAGCTGGACGCACTGCGTCTGACGCCGGCAGACTCAGCAAGAATCGATCAGGAGAACAATTCCCGCAGCGCGATGGCGACCGATTTTGCGGATTGTGCGCGCAAGGTCTTTGATATTGAGCTCAAGCCGGCGCAATTGAATGCAACGGCTTCACTGATCCGCAGTACGAAGCAGGCCGCCGAAACTTTGAAGGGCGCTGTAGTCAGATCCTGGTGCCTCGCGCAGTACATCCGACTGATCCGAGCGTGAGCCGCCAAGCGACGGTGGGCCACGAAGAAGCTGCGTTCACCTATACGCCCCCGGTGGTCACCATAGCCACGACTCAATCAAGAAACGCCGCGTTCGGCCGTTCCTGTCGCTGGGGCTGCATCCGGCAAGGAGAAGCGACATGAAAACTCAATGAACTGCGCGACAATCCTGGCGCGGCCAAGAAGGCGAAGCGGCGGCGCGCGGCCCTGCTCCGGCAAGGCACCGCCGGCCGCGGCATCATGGCCAGACCTGCACGGGCGCGGCGCTGGCGGCTACGAAGGCGGCCAGATGCCGCCTACCGGCGCCTGCCGAAGCGCGGCTTCTCGAAGCCGAACGCCAAGAAATTTGCGACACCAACCCGGCCTGATCCAGAGTTCGGCCGACGGCCAAGCTCGACGCCAGTCCTGGAGATCACCGAGGACGCGCTGGTCGCGGCCGGCCTGACGACCCGCAAGTTCGACGGCATCCGTGCGATCCTCGCCAGTACGAGATCAAGGCCGGCTTCGAACTCGACGGCTACCGGCGCCTCGGCTGCAGGCAGTTGCCGCCGTCGGCGGCGCGGGCGGTGCGCTGAAAGTTGCGGCCACGGCGGCGAACAAGCCGCCGCGGCGGCAACGCCGCTACAGGGCGAAGGCGCCGATGCTGCCGACTGGAAACCCGGTTCGGCGGCGCGGTCATGAAAGAGATCGAATGCACCTGCTGCAGAGCAAATGGCGCCAACATCACGTGGCCTTCGCCACCGACCTGCGCACCCGCATCCTCTTCACCCTCGCGCTTCTGATCGTCTACCGGCTGGGCACCTACATCCCGCAGTGCCGGGCATCGACGCGGCGGCCCTGCTCAAGTTCATGGACAAGGCCCCTGTTCCATCGTGCGCGCGGCAGAGCAGCCCACCTGGCGGCGCGCTGGTCGGCATGGGCATCTTCGCGCTGGCATCATGCCCTACATTTCCTCGTCGATCTGCAAGCTGCCGACCCTCGATAACCTGGGCGCTGGAGCAGTTGAAGAAGGAAGGCGAACAGGGCCGCAAGAAAATCAACCAGCAGGCGACACCTGCTGCGCATGGCAAGCCGGCCACCGTGCAGGCTTGGGGCTTGCGGCAGCCGATCGAACATGGCAACTATGCATGAGCTTCGGCCTGCTCTTCCGCCTGTGCGCGGTTGTCACCATTCACGGCGGGACCATGTTCTGATGATCGGCGAACAGATCTACTGCGCGCGGCATCGGCAACGGCACTTCTGTTCATCATCTCTGGCTCGGCATCGTCGCCAACATCCCGAACGCCGTCGCCCAGTTCCTCAGCTGCGCCGCGAAGGCGTGGTGTCGCCGAGCATCATCCTGATGGTGATCGCGACGCGTGGTGCGTCATCGCCTTCGGTGGTGTTCATGGAGCGGGCCTTGCGCAAGATCCACATCCAGTATCCGCGCCGCCAGGCGGGGATGAAGGTCTGGCGACGGGTCGTCCAGCCACCTGCTGACCGGCGGTCAACCTGGCCGGCGTAATTCCGGCGATCTTCGCCTCGTCGCCTTTGCGCTGTTGCCGACCACGATCTCGACCTTCTTCGCAACCAGACCAACCCGATCCTGTCGACGTCCTACTTACCTGGGGCCGGGCCAGCCGCTGCACATGCTGTTCTACGCGGCGATGATCGTGTTCTTCACCTACTTCTACACCGCGAACGTGGCGTTCAAGTCCGATGACGTGGCCGACAACCCAAGAACTGCGCCGGCTTCATCCCCGGCATCCGGCTCCGGCAAGAAGACCGAGGATTACCTCGATTGCGCGGACCCCGCGACGGTGCGGGCTACCTGGCGGCGGCCCAAGCCTTCTGCCGGAAATCCTGCGCTCGCAGTTCGCCATTCCCTTCTACTTCGGCGGCACTTCGGTGCTGATCGTGGTCAGCGTGACGATGGACACGATCCTGCGAGATCCAGTCGCACTTCCTCGCCCATCAGCGAGGGCCTGATCGAGAACGCAGTTGCGCGGCAAGAAGTACAAATTCCCGGAAGCTCCCGCACTTCGCTGAGGTCTGTTCGACGAACATCATCCTGCTGGTCCGCCTTACGCGGGGAAGGGCACCCAGGCCTGCAAGCTGGTCGAAGAGCGTGGCATGGTCCAGCTGTCGACCGGCGACATGGCGCTGCGCGAGGCGCGGACCAGCGGACCTGATGGATGCAGCAAGGTGGCCGCAGGTCATGGATCGCGGCGCCCTTGTGACCGACGAGATCGTCATCGGCCTGATCGAGGAAAGAAGAAGTCGAGCCGCAAGCTTCGGCTTCATCTTCGACGTTTCCCCGCATCGCCGGCCCAGGCCGACGCGCCAGGGCGATGCTGAAGCGGTCGGGCCAGCATCTGGATGCGGTGATCGAGATGCGGTGGACGACGAGGCGCTGGTGCGCCGTATCTCCGGCTGCTCACCCGCGGCAACTGCGCGAGGTCTATCACGACCAGACCCGCGCCGACGCGCAAGCCGGGTGTTCGCAACGCGGTGTATCGACCTGGACATGCGCGCGCGCTGGACGACAGTCGCCGAAAGCCTGAAGACGCGCATGCGATGAAGGACAAGAAGACCTCGCCGCTGATCGGCTATTACTACGTGCCTCGGGCGACCTTTTCACCGACGACGGCTGGCCGGGAGATCGCGAGGTCGCGGAATCTCTGGCCGCTGTTCTGGATCAACAGACCGTCTCTTTGACGGCAGGGGAAACCCTCTATAGGTCTGGCGGCCCGCATGGAGACCGTCCCTGCCGTGGCGGAGATCCTGCCGTATAGAGATGTCCGCAGGTTCGCACCAGCGGACCCTCTGTTGGGGAAAAAGGTCCCGCGCTACGGAACCGCAACGAAAGGAAGACACGTGGCACGTATTGCTGGCGTCAACATCCCGACGGGGAAACGCGTCCCCATCTCGCTTCAGTATATCCACGGCATCGGGCCGATGTTCGCCGAACAGATCTGCGAGGCGCTGAAGATCGACCGCGCCCGCCGGGTCAATGAACTGGCCGACGCCGAAGTCCTGGCGATCCGCGAATACATCGACGCAAACTTCACCGTCGAAGGCGACCTGCGTCGTGAAGTGACGATGAACATCAAGCGGCTGATGGATCTCGGCTGCTACCGCGGCCTGCGTCACCGCAAGGGCCTGCCGGTCCGCGGCCAGCGCACCCATACCAACGCCCGCACCCGCAAGGGCCCGGCCAAGCCGATCGCCGGCAAGAAGAAGTAAGGGAGCGGCTTGAATCATGGCACGTGATACCAAAGCGACCCGCATGAAGCGGAAGGAACGCAAGAACATCGCCGCTGGCGTGGCGCATGTGAACTCGTCGTTCAATAACACCAAGATCCTGATCTCGGACGTTCAGGGCAATGCCATCGCCTGGTCGTCGGCCGGCACCATGGGCTTCAAGGGTTCGCGCAAGTCGACCCCCTACGCCGCCCAGATGGCCGCCGAGGATGCTGGCCGCAAGGCGCAGGAACATGGGCTGAAAACGCTGGAAGTCGAAGTTCAGGGCCCCGGTTCGGGCCGTGAATCGGCGCTGCGCGCCTTGGCTGCCGTGGGTTTCAACATCACGTCGATCCGCGACGTGACGCCGATCGCTCACAACGGCTGCCGCCCGCCCAAGCGTCGTCGCGTCTGACGATTACTGTTTCAACCGGGTCGCGGGATTACGCTCGCGGCCCGGACTATTTGTCTGATCCCTCGGGAGTCGCCTGTCTCTGGACATGGACGGGCGGCAGGAATGGAGGCGGAACGAATGATCCACAAGAATTGGGAAGACCTGATCAAGCCGGCGCAGCTTGAGGTCAAGGCGGGCAACGATCCGCAGCGGCAGGCGACTCTCGTCGCGGAACCGCTGGAACGCGGCTTCGGCCTGACCCTCGGCAACGCGCTGCGTCGGGTGCTCATGTCGTCCCTTCAGGGCGCGGCGATCACCAGCGTCCAGATCGACAACGTGCTGCACGAGTTCTCTTCGGTTGCCGGGGTCCGCGAGGATGTCACCGATATCGTGCTGAACCTCAAGGGCGTCAACCTGAAGATGGAAGTCGAGGGGCCGAAGCGCCCGTCGATCTCGGCCAAGGGGCCGGGCGTCGTCACCGCCGGCGACATTTCCGAACTGAACGGCATCGAGGTCCTGAACAAGGATCACGTGATCTGTCACCTGGACGACGGCGCCGATCTTTACATGGAACTGACGGTCAACACCGGCAAGGGCTATGTCGCGGCCGACAAGAACCGTCCCGAGGATGCGCCCATCGGCCTGATCCCGATCGACGCGATCTATTCGCCGGTCAAGAAAGTCAGCTACGAAGTCACCCCGACCCGCGAGGGCCAGGTGCTGGACTATGACAAGCTGACGATGAAGATCGAGACCGACGGTTCGCTGACTCCCGAGGACGCTGTGGCCTACGCCGCACGCATCCTGCAGGACCAGTTGGGCATCTTCGTCAACTTCGACGAACCCGAAGCTGCTTCCAAGGCCGACGCCGAGGATGGGCTGGAGTTCAACCCGCTGCTGCTGAAGAAGGTCGACGAGCTGGAACTGTCGGTCCGTTCGGCCAACTGCCTGAAGAACGACAACATCGTCTATATCGGCGACCTGATCCAGAAAACCGAAGCCGAGATGCTGCGCACCCCGAACTTCGGCCGCAAGTCGCTGAACGAGATCAAGGAAGTCCTCTCGGGCATGGGGCTGCACCTCGGCATGGATGTCGAGGACTGGCCGCCGGAGAACATCGAAGACCTGGCCAAGCGTTTCGAGGACCAGTTCTGATTGACAAGCGCGGGGGCGGTCGGCTAGACGGCCCCCGAAAATGCCCGGCCTGCCGGGGAAAACACGGGCTTCGGCCCCAAGGTGAGCGCGCCGATACGACGGCCGCCGGACAAAGCAAAAGATAGGAGACTGACATGAACCACGGTTCCGGCTACCGCCGTCTTAACCGCACTCACGAACATCGCAAGGCGCTGTTCGCCAACATGGCCGGCTCGCTGATCGAGCACGAGCAGATCAAGACCACGCTTCCGAAAGCCAAGGAACTGCGTCCGATCGTCGAAAAGCTGATCACGCTGGCCAAGCGCGGCGACCTGCACGCCCGCCGTCAGGCCGACGCCCAGCTGAAGCAGGACAAGCACACCGCGCGCCTGTTCGAAATCCTCGGGCCGCGCTACAAGGACCGCCAGGGCGGCTATGTCCGCATCCTGAAGGCCGGCTTCCGCTATGGCGACATGGCGCCGATGGCGATCATCGAACTGGTCGACCGCGACACCTCGGCCAAGGGCGCCGCCGACAAGGCCCGCGTCGCCGCCGAGGAGGCCGCCGAGGGCTGATCGCCCTTTCAGGACAGCCTCATGCCGAAACCCGCCCCTTCCGGGCGGGTTTTTGCTTGCCGAATCGCACCTCTGCCCGCACCGCCGCCCGGATGCACGACATAGTTGCAAATCGGCTACGCTTTCACTTGAATGAGACGGCGCCAGCGGCTTGAATGGGCCCGGCAGGGGCCATGCCGCTTGCCAAACGTTGCAGGCAGGCCATAACCAATTGAAAATGCCATGGTTCGGCTGTGTTTGGCCGGTGGCTGGGTCGGTCAGGGGTTACAGTAAGTGATGTCGTCGAATACGGGACTGGAATATGAGCTGCGCAAGCTGGGACTGCTCGCCCCGGCAGGATACTTTATCGGCCTCCACATCCGCTTTGCCTCGCCGCTGATCTCGTTCCAGACCTACGACCAGTCCTGGCAGGATCACTACACCCAACAGGCCTATGCGCTGCGCGACCCGACCATCGCCTGGGGGTTCAGCACCGTCGGCGCAAGCCGGTGGAGCGAGTTCAACATTCCCGACGTGTTCGGCATTCTGGCCGAAGCCCGGAAATACGGCCTGATCTACGGTGTTACCGTGTCTTGCGGGCCGATTTCGTCGCGCACCATCGCCAGCTTCTCGCGCGCGGACCGCGAGTTCGAGCAAAACGAGATCGACCGTATCGAAGAGACGGTCCGCCGCCTGCACGATATTACCGAACCGCCGGAAAGCCTGAGCCGGTCGCAGATCGAAGCCCTGACCTGCGTGGCCAACGGCATGCGCCACGCCGCCGCGGCCAACAAGCTGGGCATATCCGAAAGCGCCTTCAAGGCCCGCCTGAACTCTGCCCGCCAAAAGCTCTTGGCGCGAACCACCGCCGAGGCACTGCAAAGAGCCAAGGAGTACAAACTTCTATGACAAAGTTGCTTCCATGACCGAGATGCCGAAGGTTCATGTCGGACAACGGCACGACGCTGTCCCGGTGACGGCGAGCAAGCTTCATACGGCCACCCTGTCGTTTGAAAACATGCATCTGCATGGCGAGCTTCTGGCCGACATCTTCCGCGCCCGTCATCAGTCCTTCATCGTCCACAAGAAGTGGAACCTGCCCGAAGCCATCGGCATGGAATACGACCAGTATGACACGCCGGCCAGCCGCTGGATTGCCGTCCACAGCGACGGCGAGGTTTTCGGCGGCATGCGCCTGACGCCGACGACGGCCCGCTGCGGCGTCTACAGCTATATGATCCGTGATGCGCAGCGCGGCCTGCTGGACACGATCCCCACCGATCTGTTGTACGACGAGGCGCCCATCAGCCCGCTGATCTGGGAAAGTACCCGTGTCTTCGTTTCCCATTCCACCCCGATGGCCATCCGCCGCAGGGTCCATGCGCTGATGGTGCGCGAGATGACCGACGCCGCCCGCGCCGAAGGGGCAGACCGGATCATCGCGCTGACGTCGGGCAACTGGCAAAGATGGTACGGCCGCTGCGGCCTGTACGCCGAGGCGCTGGGGCCGATGATGCCCATCGACGACGGCATCTTCCAGTGCGTGATGATCGACCTCACCCGGCGCCCGCACTGACCTACGGCACGCCCGGCCCTTCCGGCGCGGGCTGAAAACGGCTAGAACTCCGGGCATGGCCGATCTCTTCGATGACCCCGCTGCCGCTACGCCGGCCGGTCTGCAGCGCCCGCTGGCCGACCGGATCCGCCCGACGCGCCTGTCCGATGTGATCGGCCAGACCCATGTTCTTGGGCCCGAAGGGCCGCTGGGGGCGATGCTGGCCGCGGGCAGCCTGTCGTCGGTCATCTTCTGGGGGCCGCCGGGGGTGGGCAAGACCACCACCGCCCGGCTCCTGGCCGACGCGACCAATCGCGCCTTCGTCCAGATCAGTGCGATCTTTTCCGGGGTGCAGGACCTGCGCAAGGTGTTCGACACCGCCCGGATGCGCGTCGGGCAGGGGCAGGGCGGCACACTCCTGTTCGTCGATGAGATCCACCGTTTCAACAAGGCCCAGCAGGACGGGTTCCTGCCCTACATGGAGGATGGCACCATCCTTCTGGTCGGCGCGACGACCGAGAATCCCTCGTTCGAGCTGAACGCCGCCCTTCTCAGCCGTGCGCAGGTGGTGGTGCTGGAACGGCTGACGCTGGCTGATCTCGAACGGCTGGCGCAGCGGGCCGAACGCGAACTGGGCCGCGCCCTGCCGCTGACCGCCGCCGCGCGCGAGGCGCTTCTGGAAATGGCTGATGGCGACGGCCGGGCGCTTCTGAACCTGATCGAGCAGGCGGCCGCCTGGAAGGTTGGGGCACCTCTCGACCCGGCGGCGCTGGCGCAACGGCTGATGCGGCGGGCGGCGAAATACGACAAGTCGGGCGACGAACATTACAACCTGATTTCCGCCCTGCACAAATCGGTGCGCGGATCGGACCCCGACGCTGCCCTTTACTGGCTGTCGCGGATGCTGGAAGGCGGCGAAGACCCCCGCTTTCTTGCCCGGCGCATCACCCGCATGGCCATCGAAGATATCGGGCTGGCCGATCCGCAGGCGCAAAGTGTGTGCCTGCACGCCTGGGAAATCTACGAACGCCTAGGCACCCCCGAAGGCGAGCTGGCGCTGGCGCAGGCGGTCATCTACCTGGCGTTGGCGCCCAAGTCGAACGCCGGCTACGTGGCCTACAAGGCCGCCCGGTCTGAAGCCCGCCGCACCGGGTCGGAACCGCCGCCCAAGCATATCCTGAACGCGCCGACCCGGCTGATGAAGGAGCAGGGCTATGGCGCCGGCTATGCCTACGACCATGATGCCGAGGACGGGTTTTCCGGGCAGAACTACTTCCCGGACACCATGCGGCGGCCGGTTCTTTATCAGCCGGTCGATCGCGGCTTCGAGCGCGACCTGAAGAAGCGCCTCGACTGGTTCGCGCGGCTGAGGGACAAGCGCAATTCGTGATCGTCGCGGCCCGGCGGGGCAGGGGGGCCGACTCTCGCCGCCGTGCGGTTGACTTTCGGGCCGCAAACCCCGAGGAAGGCCCATCATGTTGCAGACCCTGTTCACCGTGGCCCTTGGCGGCGCGATCGGCGCATCGGCGCGCTATCTGACCAATGTTGCCACCATGCGGCTTCTGGGCGGCGACTTTCCCTGGGCCACGGTCTTTGCCAATGTCGCCGGATCGTTCTGCATGGGCTTTATCGTCGTGCTGTTCGCCCATCGCGGGCTGACCCGCCACGCGCCGTTCGTGATGACCGGCATCCTCGGCGGCTACACCACCTTTTCGGCCTTCTCGCTCGACACGATCAGCCTCTGGCAGCGCGGCGCGCCGCTGACGGCGGGAGCCTATGTCGCCGGTTCGGTGGCGCTGTCGCTGGCGGCGCTTGTCGCCGGAATGGCGGTTGCGCGGGGGATCTACGCATGAGCGGCGCGGTCAAGACTCTGACGGTCGGCACTGACGAAGGCGAAAGCCGGCTGGATCGCTGGCTGAAGAAGCGTTTTCCCGAAATGACCCAGGGCCAGGTCGAAAAGCTGTGCCGCACCGGGCAGATCTGGGGTCGACGGTGGCCGGGTCAAGGGCGAGCAGCCGCGTCGGGCCGGGCATGCAGGTGCGGGTGCCGCCCCTGCCCAAGACCGACGCGCCGGCCGAAGGCCGCGCGGCGCCGGCGGCGGGCATCTCCGAGGCTGACGCGCAGATGATCCAGGCGGCGGTCCTGTGGAAGGACGAACATATCATCGCACTGAACAAGCCGCCTGGCCTTCCGTCGCAGGGCGGCTCGGGCCAGGGCGCGCGCCATGTCGACGGTTTGGCCGAGGCGCTGAAGTTCGGCTACAAGGACCGGCCGAAGCTGGTCCACCGACTGGACAAGGACACCTCGGGCGTCCTCCTGCTGGCGCGCACCGACCGGATCGCGCGGGCCCTGTCCGAAGCCTTCCGCGCCCGCACCACCCGCAAGATCTATTGGGCGGTGGTGGCCGGCGTTCCCAGCCCGCGGATGGGCACCATCCGCTTCGGCCTGGTCAAGGCGCCGGGGCGTGGTGGCGGCGGCGAGGGCGAAAAGATGATCGCAATTCACCCGGCGAAGGTCGACCAGACCGAAGGCGCCAAGCGCGCCACCACCGACTATGCAGTCCTTGACATGCTGGGTAGCCGCGCCGCCTGGGTGGCGCTGGTGCCGGTGACCGGGCGCACCCATCAGCTGCGCGCCCACATGGCCGAGATCGGCCATCCGATCGTCGGGGACGGCAAGTACGGCGGTTCGGGGCAGGAAAACCAGGGCGACGGCTGGGGCGCCCAGTTGGGCGGCGACATCAGCCGCAAGCTGCACCTGCATGCCCGCTCGCTGTCCTTCGACCATCCGATCACTGGCAAGCGCATTACCCTGACCGCGCCCTTGCCCGACCACATGAAGCGCACCTGGAAGACCGTCGGCTGGCAAGAAACCGACGTGCCCGCCGATCCGTTCGCGGAGGCCGAATGACTGCCTCCTTGCGGCTCGTCGTCTTTGACGTCGACGGCACCCTGGTCGACAGCCAGCACCAGATCTGCGCGGCGATGGAGGCCGCCTTCGCGGCCGAGGATGCCCCGCCGCCGGGGCGCGACCAGACCCTGGGCATCGTCGGCCTGTCGCTGCCCGAGGCGGTGGAAGTGCTGGCCCCCGGCCTTGGCGCGGATCGCCGACAAAGGATTGTCGCTGCCTACAAGGCGCAGTTCCTGCCCTTGGCCGGCGGCGCCCCGGCGCCGCTTTACCCCGGCGCGGCGGCGGTGTTGCAGGAACTTGCCGGGCGTGACGACCTTCTTCTCGGGGTCGCCACCGGCAAGTCGCGGCGCGGGCTCGACCGGATGATCGCGGCGCACGGATTCCACGGCCTGTTCTTCACCCGCCAGGTTGCCGACGACCATCCATCCAAGCCGCACCCGTCGATGCTGATGGCCGCGCTGGCCGAGGCCGGTGTCACGGCCGACCGGGCGGTGATGATCGGCGACACGACTTTTGACATGGAAATGGGCCGGCTCGCCGGGGTGGCGACGATCGGCGTCGGCTGGGGCTACCACCGTCCGGCGGCGCTGGCCGAACAGGGTGCGCGGCGGGTGATCGACCGCTTCGCCGATCTGATCCCGGCCATCGACAGCATCTGGGGGCAGGCATGAGCGGCTGGCAGGCCAAGCGATTCTGGACCGAGGTCTCGACCGAGCCGGTCGACGGCGGCTACCGTGTGCTTCTCGACGCGCGGCCGGTGCGCACCCCCGCCAAGGCCGCGCTGATCCTGCCGACCCAGGCGATGGCCGAGGCGGTTGCTGCCGAATGGCGGGCGGTGGACAAGATCGTCGATCCGTTGCGGTTGCCAGTCACGCGGGCTGCGAATGCCGCCATCGACAAGGTCAAACCGCAGTTCGCCGAGGTCTGCGACCTGATCGCCGCCTATGGCGCGTCCGATCTTCTTTGCTATCGCGCCGAAGCCCCGGCTGAACTGACGGCGGCTCAGGCCGCCGCCTGGGACCCGATGCTGGACTGGGCCGCCCTTCGGCTGGGCGCGCGCCTGATCGCAACGCGCGGTGTGGTCCCGATTGCGCAGCCCGCCGACAGCCTTGCGGCCCTTGCCGCGCAGGTCCGGGCCTGTAGCCATTTCCAGTTGACTGCCCTTCACGATCTGGTCGGGCTGAGCGGTTCGCTGGTCCTGGGGCTCGCGGCCACGACCGGGGAATTCACTCTTGAATCGCTGTGGCGGCTGTCACGATTCGATGAGGAATGGCAGTCTGCCCAATGGGGCGAAGACGAAGAAGCGTCCGCGGTGGCGCAGCGAAAGCGGGACGATTTTCTGCGCGCCGGTCATTTCTGGAAACTTTCCGGCCCGCATCGCCAATAATCTTTCCCGACCGGCCGCCATCCGTTCCGGTTCGTGACCCGCCGCGCAAAATCTTCGGGCGCGGGCCGCGAAATCGGAATGCGTTCTTGACGCGCGCGGCTCATCTGTCGAAACTGACAGGACTGGGGATATCCTCAAGAAAACCGTGCCGGGTTCACCCGGCCATACCAGATCGCCCATGACGGGCGGCAACTCAGGAAGAGGTAATGATGAAAAAATCCGTATTCCTCGGATCGCTGGCAGCTTCGGCCCTTGTGGCCGGCTTCGCCTCGGCCGGAACGCTTGATGATGTGAAGGCCCGCGGCCAGCTGATCTGCGGCGTCAACACCGGCCTGACCGGCTTTGGTGCGCCGGACGCCAGCGGCAACTACGCGGGCTTTGACGTGGCCGTGTGCCAGGCCGTCGCGGCGGCCGTGCTGGGCGATGCGACCAAGGTCAAGTATGTGCCGACCACCGGCGAAACCCGCTTTACCGCGCTTGCCTCGGGCGAAGTCGACATGCTGGCCCGCAACTCGACCTGGACCTATTCGCGCGACACCGACCTGAAGCTCGATTTCGTCGCGGTGAACTACTACGACGGCCAGGGCTTCATGGTGAAGAAAGAGCTGGGCGTGACCTCGGCCAAGGACCTGAACGGCGCGACGATCTGCATCCAGACCGGCACCACTACCGAACTGAACCTGGCCGACTACTTCAAGGCCAACAACATGACCTATACCCCGGTCACCATCGCCGACGACGCCGAAGGCCAGCGCCAGTATGTGGCTGGCGCCTGCGACGCCTACACCACGGACGCCTCGGGCCTGGCCGCTGCGCGCGCGACATTGGCGGACCCGGAAAACAACATCATCCTGCCGGAAATCATCTCGAAGGAACCGCTGGCGCTCGCCGTCCGTCACGGCGACAACAACTGGGGCGACATCGTCCGCTGGACCTTCTATTCGCTCGTCACCGCCGAAGAAAAGGGCATCACCAAGGCGAATGTCGAGGAGATGGCTTCGTCGTCGCAGGACCCCGAGGTGCGTCGCCTGCTGGGCGTCGAAGGCGATCTGGGCACGATGATGGGTCTCGACAAGGATTGGGCCAAGCGCGCCATCGCCGTCAACGGCAACTATGGCGAAATCTTCGCCGCCAACCTGGGCGAAGCCACCCCGGTCAAGCTGGCCCGCGGCCTGAACGAACTGTGGAGCAAGGGCGGCCTGATGTATTCGCCGCCGTTCCGTTGATCTGAACGGATTGCAGGTCTGGGCGCGCCCGCGGGCGCGCCCTTTCTCAGAAGGGATCTGAACGGTCCGGCCGCTGGGGGCGTGACCCCCGCCAATCAAGGCATTCGCCTGGGCGCGCCGACCGAATGGGGGGATTTCATGGCAATTGCCACCGAGGCGCCGAAGGCCGGCTTTCGGCCCAGCATGCTTATCTATGACACCCGGTTCCGATCGGCCACCATTCAGGTGATCGTGCTGATCCTGGTGCTGCTGGGCCTGTCCTGGCTGATCCACAACCTGTTTGCCAACCTGGCGGCCAAGGGCAAGGACCTGAGCTATGCCTTCCTGTGGCGCCGGGCGGGCTATGACATCGGCCAGCACCTCATCCCCTACACCAATGACAGCACCCACGGCCGGGCGGCGATCGTCGGGCTGCTGAACACGCTTCTGGTCGCGAGCCTGGCCTGCGTCTTCGCGACGGTGCTCGGGGTCGTGGTCGGTGTCCTGCGCCTGTCGAAGAACTGGCTGGTCGGCCGGCTGATGACCGTCTACATCGAGGTCTTCCGCAACGTCCCGCTGCTGCTGTGGATCATCCTGACCTACGTGGTCTTTTCCGAGATCATGCCCGAGCCCAAGGACTTCAAGCTGACCGATGCGATGATCGCCGCGGGACAGGCACCGAAGGCATCGATGATCCTTGACGGTTCGGTGGCGGTCACCAACCGCGGCACCAACATTCCGGCGATCCTTCTGTCGCACCCGCTGGGCGGCGCCGACATCGGCCCGCTGTCGCTGAATTTCAGCTTCCTGGCCATCGTCGCCGTCATCATCGCCAGCCTGCTGGCCAACCGGGCTCTGTTGCGCAATGCCAAGGCCCGGCAGGAAGCCACCGGCAACCGGCCCACGACCTGGTGGAAAAGCCTGCTGATCCTGTTTGGGCCGGTGCTGGCATTGCTGTGGGGGTTGGGCTTCCATCTGGAATATCCGACGTTCAAGGGCTTCAACTTCCAGGGCGGCATCAACGTCGCCCATGCCTTCACCGCGCTCCTGATCGCGCTGACCGTCTATTCCGCCACCTACATCGCCGAGGCGGTCCGCGCCGGCATCCTGGCCATTTCGCGCGGCCAGTCCGAGGCGGCCTTCGCGCTGGGCCTGCGCCCCGGCCGGACGATGCGGCTCATCATTCTGCCGCAGGCGCTGCGGGTCATCATTCCGCCGCTCATCAGCCAGTATCTTAACATCACCAAGAACACGACGCTGGGCATCGCGGTCAGTTACCTCGACCTCAAGGGCACGCTCGGCGGGATCACCCTGAACCAGACCGGGCGGGAACTCGAATGCATGCTGCTGATGATGCTGATCTACCTGACGCTCAGCCTGATGATCTCGGCGGTGATGAACATCTACAACAATGCCGTGAAGCTGAAGGAGCGCTGAGATGACCGAAGCCGCCTTCGTCCGGACCCAGATGCTTCAGCCCGAAACGCCGCCCGTTGCCGAACGGGGCGTGGTGAAGTGGCTGCGCGAGAACCTGTTCTCGGGACCGCTGAACACGGTCCTGACCCTGCTCGGCATCCTGGTGGTGTTCTATCTGCTCAAGTGGGCGCTGCCCTGGTTCCTGAACGGCGTCTGGAACGCCGGATCGCTCGGCGAATGCCGTCGCATCATCGCCGCCAATGCGGGGCCGGACGCCAGCGGCGCCTGCTGGGCAATGATCCGGGAACGCTGGAACCAGTTCCTGTTCGGCCTCTACCCTGTCGACGAATATTGGCGGCCGACCATGACCTTCTTCCTGCTGTTTGCCGCCATCGCGCCGGTATTGCTCTTCGGCAACCGCCGGGCGGCAACTGTGATCGTCGGGGCCGCGGGGCTGCTGATGGCCGCCGCCTTCTTCGGGCTGGCGGTGCCAAGCCCGGTCTTTCTGGCCGGCGCCGCCATCGTCCTGGCGCTCTATTGCCTGGCCGAAGTCGCGCCGCGACGGCTTTTGTGGTTCGCCATGCTTTACCCGGCGCTGTCGTTCTGGCTGCTGTGGGGCGGATCGGTCTGGCGGCCGATCTGCGCGCTGGCGGGCTTTGCCCTGATGTTCCTGCTGTTCCGCCTGCTTGCGGCGCGGATCGGGCCGGTCGTCGCCATGGTCACGGGGTTCCTGGCCGCCTGCGCCTGGTGGCTGTTCCTGCAATCCGACGTCTCGGCGGCGCTGACCTCGGCCATGCCGGTCACGCTGAAGCCGGTGACGAGCGACCAGTTCGGCGGCTTCCTCCTGGCGATCATCATCGGGGTGACGGCCATCATCAGCTCGCTGCCGATGGGTATCGTCCTGGCGCTGGGCCGCAAGTCGGACATGCCGTTGATCAAGATGCTCTGCGTCGGCTTCATCGAGTTCTTCCGGGGCGTACCGCTGATCACGGTGCTGTTCTCGGCGAACTACATGCTGCTCTACTTCCTGCCGCCCAGAACCAACTTCGACCTGATCCTGCGGGTGATCATCGTCGTCGTGATCTTCGCTTCGGCCTATATCGCCGAGGTGGTCCGCGGGGGCCTGGCTGCCCTGCCGCGGGGCCAGTACGAGGCTGCGGACGCGCTCGGGCTCGACTACTGGCAGGCGCAGCGGCTGATCATCATGCCGCAGGCACTGAAGATCTCGATCCCCGGCATCGTGTCGAGCTTCATCGGCCTGTTCAAGGACACGACGCTCGTGGCCCTGGTCGGCCTGATGGACCCGTTGCAGGGGGTGACCAAGATCGTTCGCGCCGACATCAACTGGAAGGGCATCTACTGGGAGCCTTACATCTTCGTCGGCGCCATCTTCTTCATCTTCTGCTTCAGCATGTCGCGGTACTCGATGTATCTCGAACGCAAGCTGAAGCGCGATCATCGCTAGGGAGACCAATCATGTCCGAAGCCATCAGCCGCAAGATCGACACCAGCCAGATGCAGGTCAGCAACGAGGTCGCGATCCAGATCAGCGGCATGAACAAGTGGTATGGCGCCTTCCATGTGCTGCGCGACATCAACATGACGGTGATGAAGGGCGAACGGATCGTCATCTGCGGTCCGTCCGGGTCGGGCAAGTCGACGCTGATCCGCTGCATCAACCGGCTCGAGGAACATCAGCAGGGCCAGATCAGCGTCGATGGCACCGAACTGACCAGCGACCTGAAGAACATCGACAAGGTGCGGTCGGAAGTTGGCATGGTGTTCCAGCACTTCAACCTGTTCCCGCACCTGACGATCCTGGAAAACTGCACGCTGGCGCCGATCTGGGTCAGGAAGGTGCCGAAGAAGGAAGCCGAGGAAACGGCGATGCACTTTCTGTCGAAGGTCAAGATCCCCGAACAGGCGCACAAGTACCCCGGCCAGTTGTCGGGCGGCCAGCAGCAGCGGGTGGCGATCGCCCGGTCGCTGTGCATGAAGCCCAGGATCATGCTCTTCGACGAACCGACCTCGGCCCTCGACCCGGAAATGATCAAGGAGGTGCTGGACACGATGATCCAGCTGGCCGAGGAAGGCATGACCATGCTGTGCGTGACCCACGAGATGGGCTTTGCCCAGGCGGTGGCGAACCGGGTGATCTTCATGGACCAGGGCCAGATCGTCGAACAGAACTCGCCCAAGGAGTTCTTCAACAATCCGCAATCGGACCGGACTAAGCTGTTCCTGAGCCAGATCCTCGGGCATTGAGGCGAGGCCGGGGGCTCTGCCCCCGGACCCCCGGGATATTTCAGAACGGAAGAAGCCGCAGGGTTTCCTTCAGTCGCGCCCGGACGGCACGAAGAAATCCAGCACGCTGCCGGTTCCGGGGCGGACGTCCGCCCAGTTGTCGGCCTGGAAATCGATGACCAGCGTCGCAGCGGTGGGATAGCGAGCGAAGTCCGGGTGGTTCGGCGCCCGCGCCGGCAGGAGCCGGGCGAATTCGGCAATGCCGGGATTGTGGCCCAGCATCATCACCGTATCGCGGGTGGCGCGCGCGAGCTGCTTCAGCATCACGTCGGGCGAGGCATGATACAGCGCGTCGACATAGTCGATCTTCGGGGTGACCTCCAGGGGCGCCATCGCGGCGATGGCCCAGGTCTGGCGGGTGCGGGTGGCCGACGAACACAGCACCTGGTCGGGTTCGTAGCCGCGCGAATGCAGCCATTCGCCCAGTTCCAGCGCCGACCGCCGGCCGCGGGCGTTCAGGGGCCGTTCGTGATCGGCGATGGCGGGGTCATCCCAAGCGGACTTCGCATGGCGCGTCAGGATCAGGCGTCTGTGTCCGGCTGGGATCATTTGTGGAAAAGCCTCATGTGATAGGCGGACTGTTCCGGCAACCTGCCATAGGCTTGTGACAGGGGGCAAGCGCGACGAACGACGCACCCCCGAGAAAGACAGTCCGCGCCCTCGGTCCGGTCGAGGAAGGCATGGCAGGCCGGCAGGTCATAGCCCTTCGCATCGAGCGCGCCGGCCGGGCAGGCGGTCAGGCAGGGCTTTGCGGCGCAACTGTCGCAGGGGTTCGCGGCCGGCGTGGGGGCGAACGTTTCGCGCAGCGCCACCGCCCCCCGGTAGGACACGAAAAGGCCGGCCCGGTCGTGGACCAGAAGCCGGACCGGCGAGGCGAAGGCCCGGCCCGACCGCAGCGCCCACTGGAAGAACGGGCGGTAGGGCGGCCCGCCGAACGGAAAGGCCGCCTTGCCGCCCAGGTCGCAGGCGATCTTGCCGATCACCCGGCGCGACCAGCGGTCGACCGGGTCGGGGGCACCGTCCCGCCATTCAGGCTGGTCCTTGAGATGCGCCCAGAAGCCGGGCTCGGCCGGGCCGAACAGCACCAGGCTGCGGAAATCCGCGGCAAACCCGTCCTCGGGCAGGATCGGCAGGGTGCCGAACACCGCCAGCCGGTGGGGCGCGGCCAGCGCGGCGATGTCGTCGAGCAGGCTCACCGCAGGCGCGG
Organism: Paracoccaceae bacterium; assembly: GCA_046348855.1. Classification (GTDB taxonomy): domain Bacteria; phylum Pseudomonadota; class Alphaproteobacteria; order Rhodobacterales; family Rhodobacteraceae; genus TMP-24. The sequence continues at coordinate 61,150 of JAXMDK010000011.1, forward strand.
CTTCACGCGCGGCTCGGTCGACCGGATCTGGCTGCCGGCGCCCATGTCGGTGAAAAGTTCCAGCAGGCAGGCGTTCGGCGTCCGGCCATCCATGATCGTCACCGCCCGCACCCCGAGATCGAGCGCCATCAGCGCGGTTTCGGTCTTGGGGATCATGCCGCCCGAGATCACGCCCTCGGCGGTCATCCGGCGGACTTCCTCGGGGGTGATCTGGGTCATGACCTCGCCCGCTGCGTTCTTGACCCCGGCCACGTCGGTCAGAAGCAGCAGCCGGTCGGCCTGAAGCGCGCCGGCGATGGCGCCCGCCGCCGTATCGCCGTTGACGTTGAAGGTTTCGTTATCGGCCATGCCGGTCGCGACCGGGGCGATCACCGGGATGATCCCGGCGTTGTAAAGATCGCGGATCACCTGCACGTTCATTTCGACCGGCTTGCCGACGAAGCCCAGCTCCGGGTCGTCGGCCACGCAGACCATCAGGTCGTCGTCCTTGCCGGAAATGCCCACGGCGCGGCCGCCCTGATCGTTGATGGCCTGGACGATCCGCTTGTTGACAAGGCCGGACAAGATCATCTCGACCACTTCGACGGTGGCCTTGTCAGTCACCCGCTTGCCGCGCACGAATTCCGACTTGATCCCGAGCTTGGTCAGCATCTCGTTGATCATCGGCCCGCCGCCGTGGACGACGACCGGATTGACGCCCACCTGCCGCATCAGCACCACATCGCGGGCGAACTCGGCCATCGCATCCTCGTCACCCATCGCATTGCCGCCGAACTTGACGACCACGACCGCGCCCGAGAACCGCTGAAGATAGGGCAGCGCCTCGGAAAGGGTCTTGGCGGTGGCGATCCAGTCACGGTCCATGTTCTGCTTCTTCATCTGCGCCTCGCGGTTACCGGGACTTGTTAGACCGCCAAGGGGCGGTTGCCAAGCTTGCCGGCCGGGGGAAAGCCACTATCATCGCCGCAGCTATTCGTCGGAGGTCTTTCGTGAGGGCGGTTCTTCTGGGGGTTGTTCTGGCGCTGTTGGGGTTGGTGCAGGAGGCGGCAGGGGAGGAGAAATACTTTCCGCCGGGCGTCTGGGGGCCGGTCCCGAAGGGAAGTAACGAGTCCGCAGCCGAAAGGGACGATGGCTACGAGAAATGGCTCGGGGCCAAACTTGCAAAACTGGGCGAGAGTCCGCTTTGGGAAGAGCGGGCCAAGGCCGGGGTGCCGTTTGCCATTCGCGTTTCTTACTATCCGGGGGCGGTGATACCCGATTCCGACATGATCCGGCTTATGGTCGATGCCAAGGGCTCAATGCGTTTTGTCTACTCGGGTTTCCGGTTCAGGGATTTTCAGCATATTGATACGCAGAATCCCGACTTGGTGCCGGTGCATGAGAGGAAAAAGGTCGATGGGGACTTGGCCAAAGAAATCCTCGACGCAGTTTCCGAGATTGCTCCTTATACCGGCAAGACACCCTCGACGATCCCGAATGAGGGTGGGTTCGATGGCACGACGGTCCTCTTTGAATTTTCGAGGAATGGCACTTACAACGCCATGACGCGAACGGAGCAAGCCCTTGGGAATGACGATCCCCTAGCAAGGCTTCTTACGCTGATCGCCCGCGCGGCTCGGGCACCATCAAATTAGTCAGGTGACCGCTTCTGGCCGGTTCCATCAAACGGAAAACAGAAAGGCTGATCGTGGAGATGAAAACCCTGCTTCTGACCGGCGCCTCGCGCGGGATCGGCCATGCGACGGTCAAGCGCTTCGGGCGCGAGGGGTGGCGGGTGCTGACCTGTTCGCGCCAGCCGTTCGACCCGCGCTGCCCGTGGCCGGGGGGCGAGGAGAACCATATCCAGATCGACCTGGCCGACCCGACCGCCACCATCGCGGCGATCGAGGTGATCCGCGGCAAGCTGGGCGGCCGGCTCGACGCGCTGGTCAACAATGCCGGCGTGTCGCCGAAAGGGCCGGGGGGCGGGCGGCTCAATTCCATCGACACCGACCTGCGCGACTGGGGCAAGGTCTTCCATGTCAATTTCTTCGCGCCGATCGTGCTGGCGCGGGGGCTGAAGGACGAACTCTCGGCGGCGCGGGGCGCGGTGGTCAACGTGACCTCGATCGCCGGCAGCCGGGTACATCCGTTCGCCGGCGCGGCTTACGCGACATCCAAGGCGGCGCTGAAGGCGCTGACCCGCGAGATGGCCCATGATTTCGGCCCCCTTGGCGTGCGGGTGAACGCCATCGCGCCGGGCGAGATCGAGACCTCGATCCTGTCGCCCGGTACCGAGAAGATCGTCGAAACGCTGCCGCTGCGCCGGCTCGGCCAGCCGGCCGAGGTTGCCGAAGTGATCTGGTTCCTGTGCACCGACCAGTCGTCCTATGTGACCGGCACCGAGATCGAGGTGAACGCCGGCCAGCATGTCTGACGCCGGGGGCGAGGCCTCGGCTCAGGCGAGCGTGGCGATCAGCGCCCGCAGCGTTTCGATCCCCTCGCCCTTTTCCGACGAGGTCAGCAGGATCTCGGGGTAGGCCGCCGGGTGCTTCTGCAAGGCGGCGCGGACCTGGGCGAAGATCGCGTCGCGGTCGACGGCCTTGACCTTGTCGGCCTTGGTCAGCACCACCTGGAAGGTGACGGCGGAACGGTCCAGCAGCGTCAGGATTTCCTCGTCGACCGCCTTGATCCCGTGGCGGCAGTCGATCAGCACGAAGGCGCGGCGCAGGGTGGCGCGGCCGGCCAGATAGGCCTTGAGCAGCCTTTGCCATTTCTCGACCACCGGCTTCGGCGCCTCGGCAAAGCCATAGCCGGGCAGGTCGACCAGATAGTGGCTGTCGGCCAGGGTGAAATAGTTGATTTCCTGCGTGCGCCCGGGGGTGTTCGACGCACGGGCAAGATTGCGGCGGCCGGTCAGGGCATTGATGAGGCTGGACTTCCCGACGTTGGAGCGGCCGGCAAAGCAAACCTCCAGCCGGTCGGCCGGGGGCAGGTGGGCCATTGCGGTGGCCCCCTTCAGGAAATCGACCTGCCCGGTCAGCAGCACACGGCCCTTCTCACGCTCGTCGGCGGGGGGGATTTCGGCGAAGGGGAAGGGCTGGATCATGGCAGGACCGCAAATCCGTCGCCGACCCCGACCGGGCCGCTTTCGATCACGCGGGCATAGAGGCCGAAATTCTGGTGCCCGTAGCCGGACTTGAGCGCCCCGAGCGTGTCCGCATCGCGCCGGCCGGTGTCGGGGTTGGCGGTGGTGGCCAGGCAGCGGATGATCGGTTCGACGATTTCAAGAACGGCGCCGCCCAGGCGGACATGGTGGCCGATCAGTTCCTGTTCGGAAAACGGGGCAAGCCCGTCGATCCAGAAATTCGCCCGCCAGCGCTTGGGCGACAGCTCCTGGCCCATGTGGTCCGACAGCGCGCGGTTCGAGCCGAGCGAGATCAGCGAAACCGACGGATAGTCGGTATCGGTCATGCCGCGCACCGGGACCGAATAGATCCGGGTGGGCAGCGCCCGGTCGGCGGGGCTGATCGGCAGGACCCAGTGGAGAAAGCGGTTCTGGTCCTCCGGGTCGTCGGGGCAGAAGCTCAGGTCCGGCCGGTCGGGGTGGCGCAGGGTCAGCCGCGCCGCCGCCTCGTCAAGCCGTGCCTCGATCGCCATCAGTTGCGGCGCCTTGGCGCCCCGCGCGAAATTCTGGCAGGGTGCCCATTGCCCTTCGTCGATCTTCGCCGCCTCGTGCGCCACCGCCCAGCGGCGGTCCCAGGGCAGGCCCTCGCCTGCCGCCAGCCGGACCGACGCCAAGCTTTCGCGCCCGTGCGATTTCAGCGGATGGCGCTGGATCGAGGCGACCCCGGCCGTCATTTCGCCGCCGTCTTCCCTCGGTTGAAGCTGCTTCTGATGTTGCCGAAGATGTCGGGGCGTTTCCCGTGCATCGTCATGATCGTGTACTGCTGCAGGAAGGTGATCGTGTTGTTGGTGATCCAGTAAAGCACCAGACCCGAGGCAAACGACCCCAGCATGAACATGAAGATCCACGGCATCCAGGCGAAGATCTGCGCCTGGGCCGGATCGGCCGGCGCCGGGTTCAGTTTTTGCTGGAACCACATGGAAATGCCCAGAAGGATCGGCAGGATGCCCAGCGACAGGATCGCCAGCGGCGAGGTGTGATCGGGCGCAGCAAAGGGCAAAAGGCCGAAAAGGTTGAGGATCGACGACGGGTCCGGCGCCGACAGGTCGCGGATCCAGCCGAAGAACGGCGCCTGGCGCAGTTCCAGGGTGACGTAGATCACCTTGTAGAGCGAATAGAAGATCGGAATCTGCAGGAAGACCGGCAGGCAGCCCGAAGCCGGGTTGACCTTTTCCTTCTTGTAAAGCGCCATCATCCCCTGCTGAACCTTGGCGCGGTCGTCGCCGGCGCTTTCCTTCAGCTTTTCGATTTCGGGCTGCAGTTCCTTCATCTTGGCCATCGAGACGTAGGACTTGCGCGCCAGCGGGAAGACCAGGGTCTTGATGACGAAGGTCAGCGCGATGATCGCCAGCCCCATGTTGCCGATCAGGCCATGCAGCTTGTGCAGGAGCCAGAACATCGGCTTGGTCAAAAAGAAGAACCAGCCCCAGTCGATCGAATCGACGAACTTGTCGATCTTCAGGCTGCTTTCGTAGTGCTTGATCGTTTCCCATTCCTTCGCGCCGGCGAACAGCATCATCGCGCTGCTGGCGGTCTGGCCGGGCGCGATCTCCAGCACCGGCGAGCGGGCCGACGCCAGGAAACTGTCGCTGTCGGCCAGGTACTTGACCACCGAGGTGAAGGGCTGGCCTGGCGTCGGGATCAGCGTCGCCATCCAGTATTTGTCGGTAAAGCCGACCCAGCCGCCCTTGGTCGCGGCGACCACCTCGGCCGGAACGCCTTCGGTCGGGTCGACGTCAAGCGACGGCATCTTGGCGTATTTGACTTCCAGAAGCTTGCCGTCGGCCATGCGGATCAGGCCTTCGTGCAGCACATAGGTCGACCGGGTCTTGGGCGTGCCCTGGCGCAGGACCAGCCCGTAGGGTTCAAGCTTCACCGGCGCGCCGGTGCGGTTCTCGACCGACTGGGTGACGGTGAACATATAATCGGCGTCCACGTCGATCGTGCGGCGGAAGATCAGGCCCGCGCCATTGTCCCATTTCAGCACGACCGGCGCGCCCGGGGCGACCTTGGTGCCGCTTTCCACCGTCCACAGCGTGTCGCGGCCCGGCAGCAGGTGGGCATCGGTGCCGTCCTTGGCCAGCCAGCCATAGTTGGCGACATAGGGCTTGGTCACGGTGCCGTCGGCCTCCTTCTGGCCGCCGTAGGTCAGGAGCCGGACATTGGCCGAGCCGGGGTCGAGCGTTTCGCGGTAGTCCTTCAGCGACAGGTCGTCGAGCGAGCCGCCGACCAGCGAGATCGAGCCGGAAAGTCGCGGCGTGTCGATCTGAACGCGCGGCGCATCGGCTGCGGCGGGCTGGGTGACGTCGGCCGTGACCGGCACAGTGGCGGACGGTGCGGCCGGAGCGGTGGCGGCGGTCTGGCTGGCAGTGGCGCTGGTGGTGGCGCTGGCGACCGTTCCCGCATCGGTCGGTGCGGCCGGCGGCGTTGCCGGGGCGAAGAAAGTATACCAGACGACGAGAACCAGCGTCGACAGCACCGTTGCCAGAATGAGGTTCTTGTTCTGTTCGTCCATCAGGACCTACCACCCGTCAAGCCAAGATCAGCGTGGTTCAACAGAAGGGGCAGGCAAGGTCAAGCGATTTCCTGTCTGCCGGCGCAAGGGTCCGGTTTGCCGCCGGTCGGGGCGCTGGTCCGCCGGCCCCGCCAGCCGGTCCGACCTCACCGACACGTGACGGGCCTGTCCGTGGCGGCCCGACCCGCCGACCGGCGCATCAACTGTGCCCATTCATGATACTCGCCTGCCGGATGCATGCCGGCTTATCCTGAGGTTGGCCGGCACATCATGCGCGCCTTTCAAGGGTGCCCGCCAGTCGGGCGAGGGCTCAATCGACCTGCGGGCAGCAGCTTCATGCCAAGCAGCACATGATGCGCGCCAACTCATCCGATCCTGCGCCGGTTCGTTGTCCGGGCCGCTCCATCATCCGCTCCGGCTCATCCGATCCTGCGGCTGAGGCGCGCGGTTGCCGCCAGCTTGCCGCGATGCCGTTCGAGCCAGCCGATGGTTTCGTCGAACGGCATGGGCCGGGCGATGGCATAGCCCTGGACATGGCCACAGCCCAGCTGGGCCAGCATCGCATGTTCGGCCAGCGTCTCGACGCCTTCGGCCAGGGTCTGCAAGCCCAGCCGGTCGGCCATCGACAGGATCGCCGCGATCATCTTCTGCTGGTCGCCGTCGCTGTCGACATGGGTCACGAACGACCGGTCGATCTTGATCCGGTTCACCGCGAAGCGCCGGATCGAGGTGATCGAGGCGTGGCCGGTGCCGAAATCGTCAAGGTCGATGCCGCAGCCCATGGCCGCGAGCGCGGCGATGTTGCGTACGATCGTGTCATTTTCGGCCTCTGCAACGACGGTTTCCAGGATTTCGACGGTCAGGCGTGCCGCCGCGAGGTCGAAACGGTCCAGTTCCCAGTGCATCCGTTCGGTCAGGCGCGGGTTGCGCAACTCTTCCCGGCAGAAGTTCACCGCCGCCGCCGGAACCCTGTAGCCCGCCCGGTCCCAGCAGCGCAGCGCGGTCAGAGTCTGGAACAGCATGGTTTCGCCCAGCCGGGCCGACAGTCCGCCGGCGGCGATCGCGGGCAGGAATTCCGACGGGGGCAGGATGCCGCGTTCGGGGTGTTTCCAGCGCGCCAGCGCCTCGAACCCGGTCACTTCGCCGGTGTCGGTCGACAGTTGCGGCTGGAACCAGGCGACGATTTCGCCGTGGTCCAACGCCTCGGCGATACGGTCCTGCCGGCCAATGTCTTCGAGGGCGGCGGCGGCCACCTCTGGCGAAAAGGCGCGGATCGCCGAAGGGCCGTTGCGCCGGGCGTCCGCCAAGGCGGTCTCGGCCGCGGCGATCAGACCCTCGCCGGTGCGGTCGGGCGCCCGAGAGGCAAGGCAGAAACCGGCCGACACCGAGGCATAGATCGTGGCCCCGTCGACCGGGATCGGCTCATGCAGGACCGACTGGATGCGGCCGCAGATCTGGATCAGCGTTTCCAGGTCGGCACGCCGCAAGGCGCCAAGTGCGATGGCGAAGCGATCCCCGTCAAGCCGCACGACCACATCCTGCGGCCGCACGGTGGCGGCCAGCTGTTCGACCAGGTGATGGACGACCCGGTCGAAGGCGGCCTGACCGTGGTTTTCGATCACGGTGGCCGGATCGTCGAGCCCAAGGACGATGCAGGCCGTCGTCCGCCAGCCTTGGCCCGTGGCGGCCAGCCCGCGGTCGAGCGCCTGGACGACAGTCTGCCGGTGCGGCAGCCCGCCGGTCGCGCTGCGGGCCGGGTCCGGCGCGAGTGCGCGCCGCGCGCCCAGCCGCCGCAACAGCATAAGCGGCAGTGCCGAAAGCGCGGCCACCAGCATTCCCTCCGCCCCGAGCCAGAGCCCGGCCACCAGCAGGATCGGGGCCAGCGTTGCCAGTTCGGCGGCAAGCCCGGCCCATGCACTGTTCCTGCCCATCGACAGGCCGATCGCCGGAAGCCGTTTCGCCATGGGCGCACCCTTTTGCCGCTGACCGAAAGACCCGGTCGCGGCCACCCTAGGGCGGGGCAATGACCGAAGCGTTAATCGCGGCCCAGAAGATCGGGAGGATTTTCCGCAGTTCCCGCCGCCGGCCGCGCTTGTGCGATCAGGCCGGCGAAGTCGAACAGCGCCGGGTCGGGCAGGTGCGACGGGCGCACGTTCATCAGCGACCGGAACATCACCTGGCGGCGTCCGGGGTTGCGCGTTTCCCATTCATCGAGCAGCTTCTTGACCTGGGCGCGTTGCAGGCCTTCCTGGCTGCCGCACAGGTCGCAGGGGATGATCGGGTAGTTCATTGCGCGGGCGAACCGTTCGCAGTCGGCCTCGGCGACGAAGGCCAGCGGCCGATAGACGAACAGGTCGCCATCCTCGTTCAGAAGCTTCGGCGGCATGGTCGCCAGCCGGCCGCCGTGGAAAAGATTCATGAAGAAGGTTTCAAGGATGTCGTCGCGGTGATGGCCGAGGACCACGGCCGAGCAGCCCTCTTCGCGGGCGATGCGATAAAGGTTGCCGCGCCTGAGCCGCGAACAGAGGCTGCACATGGTGCCGCCGGGGGCGATCTTCGCGGTCACGACCGAATAGGTATCCTGGTATTCGATCCGGTGTGCGACGCCCATCCGGTTCAGGAATTCCGGCAGCACCGTCGCAGGAAAGCCGGGCTGGCCCTGGTCGAGGTTGCAGGCCAGCAGATCGACCGGCAGCAGCCCGCGCCATTGCAGTTCGTGCAGGACGGCCAGCAGCGTATAGCTGTCCTTGCCGCCCGACAGGCAGACCAGCCAGCGGGCGCCGCGTTCGGCCATGCCATAGGTGTCGATAGCCTCGCGGACATTCTGCACGATCCGTTTGCGGAGCTTCTTGAACTCCGTCGACTTCGGCGCGCCGAAGAACAGGGGGTGGATGTCGTCTGCCTCGTCCAGCATGGGATGGCGATAGCGGATTCGCCGCCGCGCGACAAGCGCGGGGTCAGCCGGAAAAGCGGGCGAGGGTCGCGGCGTCGGGGGCGATATCGCCGATCCGGTCACGCACCCAGTCGGGGTTGTAGTAGGTGTCGAGATACCGCTGGCCGCTGTCGCACATCAGCGTCACGACCGATCCGGTGCGCCCTGCCGCCTGCATCTCGCGCGCGACCTGCAATGTGCCCCAGATGTTCGTGCCGGTCGAGGGGCCGGCCTTGCGGCCCGTCTGCCTTTCGAGCCACAGCATCGCTGCGACGCTCGCGGTGTCGGGGACCGGGATCATCCGGTCGATCACGTCATGCTGGAAGGAGGGTTCGACCTTCGGCCGGCCGATCCCCTCGATCCGGCTGGAACAGGCGCGGGTCAGCGTGAGGTCGCGCGTCCTGTAGCTGTCGTAAAAGACCGAGTTTTCCGGGTCGACGACGACAAGTTCCGTCGGATGGCTCATGTAGCGCACGTAGCGGCCAAGGGTGGCAGAGGTGCCGCCGGTGCCTGCGCTCATCACGACCGCCGCCGGTATCGGATGCGGCTCGCGCTTCATCTGGGCAAAGATGCTTTCGGCGATGTTGTTGTTGCCGCGCCAGTCGGTCGCGCGTTCGGCAAACATGAACTGGTCCATGAAATAGCCGCCGGTTGCGGTGGCCAGGGTCACGGCGGCGTCGTGCATCTCGGGGGCCGAGCCGACGAAATGGCACTCGCCGCCGTAAAAGCGGATCAGGTCGATCTTCGACTGTGCCGTGGTTTTCGGCATGACTGCGATGAACCGCAGGCCGAGCATGCGGGCGAAATAGGCCTCGGATACCGCCGTGCTGCCGGACGAGGCCTCGATCACCGGGCGGCCTTCCGCCAGCTTGCCGTTGCACAAGGCATAGAGAAACAGCGACCGCGCCAGCCGGTGCTTGAGGCTGCCGGTCGGATGTGTGCTTTCGTCCTTGAGATAGATGTCGATGCCCGAAAGGCCCGGAACATCCAGCCGGAACAGATGCGTGTCGGCCGACCGCTGGAAATCCGCCTCGATCTTGCGGATGGCTTGATGAACCCAGTCACGCATGTCCGTTTCCCTTGTCGATCTTCTTCTTGTCCGGCACCGGGTCATATCCCGAACCGCCCCAGGGATGGCAGCGCCCGATGCGGCGTAACGCTAGCCAGCCGCCCTTCAGCGCCCCGTGACGTTCCAGCGCCTCGAGCGCATAGGCCGAGCAGGTCGGCTGATAGCGGCAGGAATGACCGACCCAGGGGGAAAAGACCAGCCGATAGGCGCGGACGGGCAGGGCGAACAGGTGGGCGAGTGGGCTCATGGCTTGGCGTGGATCTGTGCCAGCGCGCGGGACAGGTCGGCCAGCATCTGGGCGAAGTCGCGGCTGACGGTCGTTTCCGGGCGGCCGACCAGAACGTAATCCCAGCCGGGCCGGCCCTCGGCCGGCAGGATGGCGCGGGCCAACGCCCGCAGGCGGCGCTTGGCGCGGTTGCGGATCACGGCGTTGCCGACTTTCTTGGAGCAGGTGAAGCCGACGCGGATCAGGTCAGGGGCGGCCTCGCCCTCGCGGCGGGCGCGGGCCTGAACCAGAAAGCCGCCGGTGCCCTGGCGGCGGGCTTGGGCGGCGCGCAGAAAATCGGCGCGACGGGCCAGAACCTCCAGACGAACGGAAACCGCCGGAGGCGATGCCGCGTCCGGCCCTGTCTGGCCGTGCGCGGGTGCCTCCGGCGGCGTCATGCCGTGTGACCGGTCGAGGCTTACGCCGAAAGAACCTTGCGGCCGCGGGCGCGGCGGGCGTTCAGCACCTTGCGGCCGCCCTTGGTGGCCATGCGCGCGCGGAACCCGTGGCGACGGGCGCGAACCAGGTTCGACGGTTGATAAGTGCGTTTCATCGCTTGTTCTCCGGGTCATCCTGCCCAAACCCCGCGGAAGGGATTCGAAGGCCTGTCATTCGAAGCCCGGTCCATAGACGCCCCTTGGCGCCAAGTCAACCGCGGCGCTGGCGAATTTCGCGGTCTTCTCCGGCGCTGGCCCTTGGCACGGACCGCATTGGGCGACTATCCTTTCGCGAACCGCCCGGTCGTGCCGCCGGCATGCGGCCCCGTTCCCAAGGCCGCGAAGGGCCAGCGATGTTTCTCAAGTCCCTGTCCGGGCGTTTCCTGATCCTGACGATGCTGTTCGTCATGCTGGCCGAGGTGCTGATCTTCGTGCCTTCGGTGGCGCGATTCCGCGAGGATTACATCCGTTCGCGTCTGGAACGGGCGCAGATCGCCTCGCTGGCTTTGCTGGCGGCGGGCGACATGATCGACGAAAAGGTCGAGAAGGAGCTTCTGGCCAACGCCGAGGTCTACAACGTCGTGCTGCGGCGCGACGACATGCGCGAATTGGTGCTGTCCTCGCCGATCCCGGCGCCGATCGAGGCCACCTACGACATGCGCGAGCCCGGCGCCTGGGTGCTGATCCGCGATGCCGTGCACTGCCTGTTCGAACCGCAGAACCACATCATGCGGGTGATCGGCGATCCGGTGAAGCAGGCGGGGCTCTTGATCGAGGCGACGATGGACACCGCGCCCCTGCGCAAGGCGATGATCGAGTACGGGCTGCGCATCCTTGGCCTGTCGGCGGTCATTTCCGGCCTGACCGCGGCCTTGCTGTTCCTTGCGGTGCGCCGGGTGCTGGTCAACCCGATCCGGCGGGTCGTGCACCACATGTCCGCCTATGCCGACGCGCCGGAAGACGTGCGCCGCGTGATCGAGCCGCAGTCGGAAGTGACCGAACTGCGCGAGGCCGAGGTGGCGCTGCAGATGATGCAGAAACAGCTGACCAGCGCCCTGAAGCAGAAGGACCGGCTGGCCCAGCTGGGCGGCGCGGTCGCGCGCATCAGCCACGACCTGCGCAACATCCTGACGACCGCGCAACTGATGACCGACCGCATCGGCGGCTCGTCCGATCCCGCGGTGGCGCGCGCGGCGCCCAAGCTCGTCGCTTCGATCAGCCGGGCCGTGACCTTGTGCGAATCGACCCTGGCCTTCGGCAAGGCCGAAGAGCCGCCACCGCGCCTGACCCGGTTCATGTTCCTGACGCTTGCCGAGGAAGTGACCGAGGCCGAGCGGCTGGGCGGCACCGGTCTGGCCGAATTCGTCATCGACGCCGCCCCCAGCCTGACGATCCGCGCCGACCGCGAACAGCTTTACCGGGTGCTGTCGAACCTGGCCCGCAATGCCTGCCAGGCGATCGAGGCGACCGGACAGCCCGGCACCATCGAGATCGGTGCGGGTGAGGAGGACGGCGGCTGGTGGATCCGCATCGGCGATACCGGGCCGGGCCTGCCTCAAAAGACCCGCGAACATCTGTTCCAGGCCTTCCACCCCGGCAACCGCAAGGGCGGCACCGGCCTCGGCCTTGCCATCGCCGCCGAACTGGTGAGGGGCCACGGCGGGCGACTGGAGCTGGTGCGGTCAGACGAACATGGCACGGAGTTCATGGCGCACCTGCCGCGCGACTTGCCCTTGGGGGACCAAGGGTAGGCGACGGGCCGGGCTGCTGTCCGGTCGCTGGAAGGTAGTCCTGCCTAGTGCTTTTTCTTTTTCTTCTTGGGCTCGCCCCCGTCGGCCAGCGCGGCCAGCCGCTTGGCGAAACCCGCCCCGTCCAGCGCCGCCATCGCCTCGCCGGTCTGGGCGATCTGCGCCATCGCCGAATGCAGCGCCGCCAGCCGCACGTCGCCGGTTGCGGCCTCGAGCGCGATCAGCCGGTCCAGCAGCGGCGCCACCACCAGCCGCTGGCGCGCCAGCGCGATCCGGCGCAGCACTTCCCAGGGATCGGCGGGTGCGGTGAAATATTCCTTGCGGTCGCCGGGCACTCTGGCGACGCCGATCAGGTTCCAGCCGCGCAGCTCCTTCAGCGCCGTCGACACGTTCGACCGCGCCAGCCCCAGGCCCGCGACAAGCTCGTCGGCGCAAGGCGCCTGCGCCGCTCGCCAGATCGCGGAAAAGCACTGGCCTGCGGGGCGCGACAGGCCAAAGGCCGCGGCGATCCCGGCAAAGACGTCGGCCACGGTCGTATCGGTCAAGGGCATGGTCGCTCCGCTGGTCGGTCGAATTACACAAGCGCCGGCCCCGGGGCCGGGTCAACCCCTAGAGGCGGACAAACTGCCACTCGGTGCGCTGGCGCCAGTGGGTTCCCGGCCGCAGCAGGATCGACGGAAAGCCGGCCCGGCCCGGCGCGTCCGGCCAGAACTGCGGCTCGAGCGCGACCCCGGCGCGCGGGCCATAGGGCACGCCGGTCAAGCCGGGAAAGTGCCCGGTTTTGATGCCGGCGCCATCATAGACCTGCAGGCCCGGCGCATCGGTCAGAAGCCGCATCTCCACCCCCCGCGCCCCCCGGAGGGTCGCGGCCAGCGCCACCTTGCCCGGCCCGTCGGCCAAACAGAAATTGTTGTCAAGCGGCTCGGCCGCCGAAAGATCGCGACCGCCGCGGAAGTCGAAGCGGGTTCCGGCCACCGGTGCCGGCGGGAAGGGCAGGCCCTGCGCATCGGCCGCCAGATAGCGGTCGGCGGCAACCGTCAGCCGGTGGCCCTCGGTCGTCGCGCCGCCGTCGAGGTTCCAGTAGGAATGGTTGGCGAGGTTCATCAGCGTCGGCGCGTCGGTCGTTGCGGTCAACTCCAGCGACAGGCGGCCGGGCGGCGCCAGCCGGAAGCTGGCCGACAGCGCCCGGTTGCCCGGAAAGCCGCCCAGCCCGTCGGGCAGATCCAGCCGCAGGGTGCAGCTGTCGGCGGTCGCCTCGGCGATCCGCCAGACCTGAAGGTCGGTGCCGCTTGCGCCGGAATGCAGGGTGGTCGAGACGCCCTCGTTCGCCTCGAACCGACAGGTCCGGCCGGCGATCTCGGCCTGTGCGCCGCCGATCCGGTTGGCCACCGGACCCACCAGCGAGCCGAACCAGCGGCAGGGGCCTTCATAGGCGGCGACGCTGTCCGACCCCAGCGTCAGCGGCCAGGGTGTTCCCGCCAGCCGCAGATCCTGCAGAGTCGCGCCCAGGGTAAGGATCGTTGCCGACATCTCGCCGGCGGCCAGGCGGATGGCCTCGACCTCCACACCTTGGCGCGTGACACCGAAGCGGCGGATGGTCACAGGACCACCGGATATTCGGGCAGACCGCGCGCCCCCGGCTCGGCGGCGAACACGCAGCCATTGTCCGGCTCGCGCGCCAGCAGGTCGGCCGAAAGGCCCTCGCGCGCCGAGGTGACGAACAGCGTTGCATAGTCAGGCCCGCCGAAGGCCGGGCAGGATGAATTCCGCCCGCCGACCGCCACCGCGGAGACGAACCCGCCGTCCGGCCCGTAGGCGGCCACCCGCGCCGATCCCCATTCCGCGATCCACAGCAGCCCATCGGCGTCATAGACCGCGCCGTCGGGTTCGCGCCCTTGGGGGCCGTGGTCGATGAACAGTTGCGGATCGCCCTTCGGCCAGCCGTGCAGCGGGTCCAGCGCCACCCGCCAGACCCTGCGTTCTGCCGAATCGGCAAAGCAGGCAAACCGCCGGTCGGGGCTGAAGCTGATGGCGTTGGGGATGGTGATGCCGGGAAACAGGCCGCGCATCTCGCCCCGGTAATAGCGCCAGATCGCGCCCATGCCCGGCTGCGCGGTCTTGCCCATCGTGCCGATCCAGAAGCCGCCCCAGGGATCGGCGCGCCCGTCGTTCGAGCGGGTCAGGGGATTGTCGGCCTCGAGCGCGGTCACATGGTCCCAGTCGCCGCTTTCCAGGTCCATCACCCACAAGGCGGTTTCGCTGGCCACCAGAAGCCGGTCGTCGTCGATCCACCCGGCGGCCGAGGCCATTTCAGCAAAGTCCCACTGCCGCGGCCCGCTGGCGTCGCGGGTCAGCAGCCTGCGGCCGAGAATGTCGAACCAGTAAAGCTGCTGGCGTCCGGGATGCCAGATCGGCCCTTCGCCCAGCTTGCAGGGTCGGTCATCGAAGATCCGGCTCATCTGTCGTTACCCCCTCCGGTCCTCGCCGTGTTGCCGGCCGCGACGCATCTATAGCGCGACTTTCAGCCCGCTGCGCAAGAAACAATCGCCTTGGCCAGTCCGCGCAGCAGATCGTCATAAAGCCCCGCGCCGGTCGTCAGGGTCAGGCCTTCGGGATCGAGCGGCGGGCCGAGCCGCGCCGGGGTGCCATCGACCAGCAGGGCCGCGCGCGCCGGGTCCTGGCCGGCTTCGGGGAACAGGCAGGTGGCCTTGCCCGCCTCCAGAAGCGCCCGGATGTCATGCAGGTGCCGGGCGCCGGGTTCGGCGGCATCGCCGGTTTCCACGGACATGGCGATGGGCAGGCCGAACCGCGCGGCGAAATAGCCGAACGCATCATGGCCGACGACGACGGGGGCCCGGACCGGGGCCAGCGTCCGGCGCAGGTCGGTTTCCAGCGCGTCCAGCCCGACCTCCGCCTGGGCGGCGTTTGCCCGATAGGTCGCGGCATGTTCGGTGTCCGCCGCGATCAGCGCGTCGCGGATCAGGCCCACCCATACCTTGGCGATTTCCGGGTCGAGCCAGGCATGGGGATCGACAGCCTCCGTGTCGGCGAAGGTGCGCCGCGCGGTGGCGGGATCGGCCAGCAGGTCCAAATGCTGCCGTCCTGCACCCTCGTCCAGAATCCGCGCCAGCCACGGCGTCATCTCCGGCCCGACCCAGATGACCAGGTCGGCCGTCGCCAGCGCCGATGCCTGCGACGGGCGCAATTGGTAGTCGTGCGGGTCGGCCCCGCCGGTCACCAGCGCCTCCGGGGTTCCAAGATCGCCCATGACCTTGGCGGCGAGCGATTGCACCGGCGCAAAGTCGGTGACGACCTTCGGCACCGCGGCGGAAAGCGGGCGCGCCGCCAGAAGCGCGGCAAGCAGCAGGGCAGGCAGATGTCGCATGGGCGGTTCCGGGTTGCGGGTCGGCAGGGGTTAGATTATGTTATAGCATAACAGTCAAGCCAATTGCGATCCCGCGCCATGCCCGACGACGCCGACGACCCCGCCCCCGCCCTTGCCTTTCACGCCCACGACCATGCCCACTGCTGCGGCGGCCTGATCGCCGAGGCCGAGGCGATCGCCGCCAGTCGTAGCGCCCGCCTGACGCCGGTGCGGCGGCGGGTTCTGGAAATCCTGCTTGAGGAACATCGCGCGCTGGGCGCCTACGACCTGCTGGAACGGCTGGCTCGCGACGGGTTCGGCAACCAGCCGCCGGTCGCCTACCGGGCGCTCGACTTCCTGGTCGATCACGGGCTGGCGCATCGGATCGACCGGCTGAACGCCTTCATGGCCTGCACCCATCCCGGACATGCCCACACGCCGGCGGTGCTGATCTGCCGGGCCTGCCGGACGGTGGCTGAGGCTCCCGGCACCGGAGTGCGCGCCGCCATAGACCAGGCCGCGCTGGGCGCCGGATTTGCGGTCGAACGCACCACGGTCGAGGTCCTGGGCCTGTGCCCGGCCTGCCAGGAGGCTGCGGCATGACCCTGATCGAGGCGCGGGGCCTGAGCGTCCGCCACGGCGAACGGCCCATCCTGGATGGCATCAGCCTTGCCATCCGCAAGGGTGAGATCGTCACCATCGTCGGGCCGAACGGGTCGGGCAAGTCGACGCTGGTGCGGGCGCTGATCGGGCTTGAGCCGGCAAGCGCTGGGCAGGTGGTGCGTGCACCGGGCTTGCGGATCGGCTATGTGCCGCAGCGGTTGAAGGTCGAGGCCGGCCTGCCGATGACGGTGCGCCGCTTCCTGTCGCTGCCGCACCGGGTCAGCGATGCGGCTGCGCGGACGGCGCTGGAGCGGGTCGGCGTGCCGGGGATCGAGGCGCAGCAGCTGTCGCGTCTGTCGGGCGGCCAGTTCCAGCGGGCGCTGGTCGCCCGCGCCCTGCTGTCGGCGCCGGATATCCTGATCCTCGACGAGCCGACGCAGGGCCTCGACCAGCCCGGCATTGCCGCCTTCTACCGGCTGCTGGAGGATCTGCGCCGTGAAACCGGGGTCGCGGTTCTTCTGGTCAGCCATGATCTTCTGGTGGTCATGAGCGCGTCCGACCGGGTGATCTGCCTGAACGGCCATGTCTGCTGCGAAGGCGCGCCGGAACATGTTTCGGCGGCGCCGGAATACCGCGCCATGTTCGGGGTCGAGGAAAGCGGGGTGCTGGCGCTTTACCGCCACCATCACGACCACGACCATGAACACACCCACGACCACGGCCACGACCACGCGCACGGCCACGGCGCGGTCCCTGCCGGGAGTCACACCCATGTATGACGCCTTTCTGATCCGGGCGCTGCTGGCCGGGCTGGGGCTGAGCCTCGCCACCGGGCCGCTCGGGTCGTTCGTGGTCTGGCGGCGGATGGCCTATTTCGGCGACGCCACGTCCCATGCCGCGATCCTCGGGGTGGCGCTGTCCTTCGCGTTTCATCTGCCGCTTTACGCCGGCATCCTCGCCGTCGCCGTCGCGGTGGCGCTGATCGTCGCCGCGCTGTCGGGGCGCGGACATCAGAGCGACACCATCCTTGGCGTACTGGCTCATTCGGCGCTGGCTATCGGTCTGGTGGCGGTGTCCTTCCTGCCATCGGTGCGCGCCGACCTCTCCGCCTATCTTTTCGGCGACATCCTTGCCGTCGACTGGCGCGACGTCTGGCTGATCTGGGGGGGCAGCGCGGTGGTGCTGGCGCTGCTGGTCTGGCGATGGGACGGGCTCATCACCGCCACCGTGAACGAGGAACTGGCCCAGGCGTCCGGCGTCGATCCGGCGCGCGAACGGCTGGCGCTGACGCTGGCGCTGGCGCTGACCGTCGCCCTGTCGATCAAGATCGTCGGCGCGCTCCTGATCGCGGCCATGCTCATCATTCCGTCCGCCGCCGCGCGCGCCTTTGCCGCGACGCCAGAGCGGATGGCGGTGCTGGCCGCGCTGGCCGGGGCGCTGGCGACGGCGGGGGGCCTCTGGGGGTCGCTGACCTATGACACGCCGGCCGGGCCGAGCGTCGTGGTCGCGGCCTTCGGGCTTTTCCTTCTGTCCCTGCTGCGGCGGGCCCGCTGACGGCCGGCGCAGGCCCTGGGCCTTTGCTTTCCGCTGCGCGCCGGTCTAACAATTTGCGGCCAGCGGAGCGCAAAGATGACCAACCACCTGTATGACGCCCTTTTCGCCCCGCACGAGGGCAGCGACCGGACCTTCCTGATCCTGCCCGACGGCAGCCGGATGAGCTATGGGGACTTCCTGCACCTTGCGGCGCGCTATGCGCATGCGCTGGTCGCCGCCGGGCTGAAGCCGGGCGACCGGGTGGCGTTGCAGCTGGAAAAAAGCCCGCACATGCTGGCGGTTATCGCCGCGGCGATCCAGGCGGGAATCGTCTTTCTGCCGCTCAACACCGCCTATACCCCGGCCGAGGTCAGCTATTTCGTGACCAACGCCGGAGCGAAGCTTCTGCTGTGCGATCCGGCCTTTGCCGGGGGTCTTGCCCCGGTCGCGCATGCGGCGGGGACCGACCTGCGCGAGCTTGACGCACATGGCGGCGGCAGCTTCGCCGCCCTTGCCGCAGGCCAACCCGACCGCTTCGCCACGCAGCCCTGCGCCCCTTCCGATCTGGCGGCGCTGCTTTACACGTCGGGCACCACCGGGCGGTCGAAGGGGGCGATGCTCAGCCACGACAACCTCCTGTCCAACGCCCGCACCCTGACAACGGCCTGGCGTTTCACCGAAAGCGATGTGCTGCTGCACGCCTTGCCGATCTTTCACACCCACGGCCTGTTCGTGGCCACCAACATCGCGCTTCTGTCGGGCGCGGCGCTTATCTTCCTGCCGAAGTTCGATCTCGAGACCGTCCTGCGCCTTCTGCCGCAGGCGACAGCGATGATGGGGGTGCCGACCTTCTACACCCGGCTTCTGGGCGATGCACGGCTGGACCGCGGCCTTGTCGGCCACATCCGCCTGTTCGTCTCGGGCTCGGCGCCGCTTCTGGCCGAGACGCACCGAGAATGGCAGGCCCGCACCGGGCAGGTCATCCTTGAACGCTACGGGATGACCGAAACCAACATGAACACCTCAAATCCCTATGACGGCGACCGCCGCGCCGGCACGGTGGGCCTGCCCTTGCCGGGCATCGAGGTCAGGGTCTGCGGGCCGGACGGGCGCGAACTGCCGCGCGGCGACGTCGGCGTGATCGAGGTGCGCGGGCCGAACGTCTTTCAGGGCTATTGGCAGATGCCGGAAAAGACCCGCGAGGAGTTGCGTGACGACGGGTTCTTCATTACCGGCGACTTGGCGGTGATGGGTGCGGACGGCTACGTGACGATTGTTGGACGCGCCAAGGATCTGGTGATTTCGGGCGGGTTCAATGTTTACCCGAAAGAGGTCGAGGAGGCGCTGGATGCCTTGCCGGGCGTCGTCGAAAGCGCAGTGATCGGTGTGCCGCACCCAGACTTCGGCGAGGCGGTGGTGGCGGTGGTGGTCGCCAAGGCCGGCGCGCCGACGGACGCGGCGGCGTTGGGCAGGGCGTTGGCGCGTGATCTGGCCAAGTTCAAGCAGCCCAAGCACATCGCCTTCCTGCCAGACCTGCCAAGGAACACGATGGGCAAGGTCCAGAAGAACCTGCTCCGCGACCGTTTCAAGGACCTGTTCGCGCGTTGAGCACCTGACCCAGCACCGCGCAGAAATCGTCGATCCGGCCGGGCGTGGCGTCGGCAAAGCCGCCGACCAGCCCGAAGCGCGGCGGCCCGAGGCAAAAGCCCGAAAGCGGCTGGCAACCGAACCCGGCGCGGCGCAGGGCGGCCAGCGCCGGTGCTTCGGCCGCTTCGGGCAGGGAGATCGTCAGCTGCACCCCACCCGAAGGATCCTGCAACTCGATCCCCGGCAGGCGGCGCAGCGCGGCGGCGAAGGCCCGGCCACGGTCGCCATAGGTGCGGGCGATCCGGTGCAGATGGGCGCGATAGCCGCCTTGATCCATGAAATCGGCCAGGGCCGCCTGCGCATGGTGGTTGGCCGCCAGCCCCAGGTTGCGCTGCGCCGCCCTCAGCCCCTCGGCAAGGTGCGGGGGCGCGACGATCCAGCCCAGCCGCAGCGCCGGTGCCAGCGCCTTGGCCACCGTGCCGATGGTGACGACCCGTTCGGGCGCCCGGCCCTGAAGCGCGGCAATCTCGCGCCCGTGCCAGAGGAATTCGCTGTCATAGTCATCCTCGATCAGCACCGCCTCGTGCTGGCGGGCATAGGCGAGGATCGCTTCGCGTCGGGCCAGCGACAGGCGATGGCCCAGCGGATACTGGTTGGCGGGGGTCAGGTAGACCAACCGGGCAGGGGGCGCGTTGCGGCAGTCCGCGCCCTCGCCATCGACGGGGATCGGCAGGCTGACCAGCCCCGCGCCGGAAAAGGCCGCCTTCGCGCCGCCATAGCCGGGGTCCTCGACCAGGACGGGATCGCCCGGCCCGGCGAGCGTCAGCGCCAGCAGTGCCAGCGCCGCCTGGCTGCCGGCGGTGACGAGGATCTGGTCGGGGCGCAGGTCCATGCCCCGGTCGGCGGCAAGCCGGCGGGCCAGCACTTCGCGCAGGCGGGGCAGGCCGGCGTAGTGGTCGTAGGCCAGGTCGGCGGGCCGGATGTTGCGGGCGGTCCGGCGCAGGGTCATCGCCCAGGCGTCACGCGGAAACAGCGCCATGTCCGGCTGCCCCGGCGCCATCCGGCCATGATTGGTCCGCGCGTCGGCGCCCCAGACCAGTCCGCGCGCATGGAGGCCGGGCAGGCCGGTGCTGTTGGCGGTCGGCGGCGGCGGCGCGCCGGAGCCGACCGGCAGGATGCGCGGCGCCTGGCAGGGGGCGATCGCTACCGCCCCCTCGGCGCGCAGCAGATCGTAGGCGGCATTGACCGTGTTGCGCGACAGGCCAAGCGCCGCCGCCGTCACCCGTGACGACGGCAGCGACCCCTGCGCCCGCCCGGCCAGGATCGCGGCCAGCAGGTCGCGGTAAAGCTGTACAGCCAGCGGCTCGGGCCGGGCGCGGTTCAGGTCGATCAGGCTGGTCAGGCGGGCTGGTTCCATGAATTCATCGGAAACTGGAGCTTTCCTGGAACCATATGCCGCGCTAGGCACGGCCACAAGACCAAGGAGGACCAGATGAACGACCAGCCGGCCTATGCCAAGATCCGCTATGCCAAGCGCAAGGTTGAAGAAGAGACGATCGCCCATGCGATCCTCGACCAGGGGCTGGTGGCCCATGTCGGCTTCATCGCCGACGGGCGGCCGATGGTGATCCCGATGGCCTATGCCCGCGACGGCAACCGGCTGTACATTCACGGCGCGTCAAAGACCCGCGTCGTCGCCAGGACCGGCGGCCTGCCGATGTGCCTGACGGTGACCCATCTCGACGGGATGGTGGTGGCGCGGTCGGGCTTCAATCATTCGGTCAACTATCGGTCCTGCGTCGTCCACGGCACGGCGCGGTGGGTCGAGGATGAGGCCGAATTCGACCGGGCGCTTCAGTTCGTCACCGAACACCTGCTTCCCGGCCGCTATGCCGAAATCCGCCCGCCGAGACCGCAAGAGGAAAAGGCGACCGGCGTCATGGCGCTGGATATCGAGGTGATGACGGTCAAGGTGCGCAGCGGACCGCCCGTCGACGAACCCGAGGACCTTGCGCTTGACCTGTGGAGCGGCGTCCTGCCGATCACCACCTGCCTGGGCCGGGGCGTCCCCGATGGCCATACGCCGGCCAGCAAGGCCGAACCGCCAAGCCTCGGCGCGGCCCGGCGGAAGTTCTCGGCCTGACCCGCGGTCTTTCGGGCGCCGGCCGCGTGGTTTCAGCGACCGACGCCCGAATAGGCCTCGAACCCGGCCTTTTTCGCATCGGCGGGCGAATAGACGTTGCGCAGGTCGGCCATGCGGGCATGGGTCATGGTCTGGGCCAGCCGCTTCAGGTCCAGCGCCCGGAACTCGTTCCATTCGGTCAGGATCACCACCACGTCCGCGCCCTTGGCCGCCGCATAGGCGTCGTCCATCCAGTCGACGCCGGGCAGGAGGTGCCGCCCTTCGCGCTGGCCCTGCGGATCGACGGCGCGCACGGTGGCCCCGCCACCGACCAGCGCCGGAACGATGGTGAGGCTTGGTGCGTCGCGCATGTCGTCGGTGTTGGGCTTGAAGGTCACGCCCAGCACCGCCACCGTCTTGCCATTCACCGACCCGTCGCACAGGTCGAGGATCTTCGTCACCATCCGGCGCTTGATCTCTTCGTTGACCTTGATGACCGTCTCGACGATCTGCATGGGCGCCGCATATTCCTGCGCCGTCCGCGCCAGGGCCTGCGTGTCCTTGGGAAAGCACGACCCGCCGTAGCCCGGACCCGCATGCAGGAACTTGTTGCCGATCCGCCCGTCAAGCCCGATGCCGCGCGACACCTGCTTCACGTCGGCGCCGACCTTTTCGCAGAGCGTGGCGATTTCATTGATGAAGGTGATCTTCGTCGCCAGAAAAGCGTTGGCGGCGTATTTGATCATCTCGGCGGTTTCCAGATCGGTGTACAGGATCGGGAAATCGCGCAGGAACAGCGGGCGGTAAACCTCGCCCATCACACCCTTGGCACGGTCGGAGGTGACGCCCACCACCACGCGGTCGGGGCGCATGAAATCGTCGATCGCCGCGCCTTCGCGCAGGAATTCGGGGTTCGATGCCACGTCGAAGTCGGCCTGCGGCGCCACCTTGCGGATCGCCTCGGCCACGGCGCGGTTGGTTCCGACCGGGACCGTCGACTTGGTGACGATCACCGCATAGCCCTTCAGCGCCGCACCGATCTCCTCGGCGGCGGCCATCACATAGGTCAGGTCGGCGTGACCGTCGCCGCGCCGGGTCGGGGTACCGACGGCGATGAACACGGCATCCGCCCCTTCGACGGCCTGCGCCAGATCGCCGGTGAACGAAAGCCGCCCGGCCGCCACGTTCTTTGCCATCAGCGCATCGAGGCCCGGCTCATAGATCGGCACGTCGCCGTTCTTCAGCATCTCGACCTTGCGCGGATCCTTGTCCACGCACACGACCTGATGGCCGAAATCGGAAAAACAGACGCCCGACACCAGCCCGACATAGCCCGTGCCGATCATTGCGATCTTCATGAAGGAACCTCGTACAACCTGTGGCCTCCGACATGCGGCGAAGGTAGGCCGGCTGTCAACGTCCCGGACGGCGGTCGCGGCAGCCCGGCCGGTTTTGTTCAGGATTGCGCGACAGTTGCGCAACCTTTCGCCGTTCGATGCGGGCTAGAACCGTCCGGGTCGGAGCGCCGCGAGGCGCTGGTCCACGTCGCCTCCGGCCACCAGCCCGGCGACCAGCGCCGCCGTTGCCGGCGCGAGTGTCAGGCCGATGTGGCCGTGGCCGAAGGCATGGATGACCTCGGGGCCGGCCTGCGACAGGCCGATGACCGGCAGGCTGTCGGGCATCGACGGGCGGAAGCCCATCCACGAACGGTCGGGTGCCGGCAGGTCGGGAAAGATGGCGCGGGCGCCATCCTCAAGCCGCGCCAGCCGGTGCCGCGACGGCGGCGCGGCCAGCCCGCCCAGTTCGACCGTGCCCGCCACCCGCAGCCGGCCGGACATCGGGCACAGATAGATGCCCCGCGCCGTCGGGCAGACCGGGCGGCCAAGGCGCGGTGCGTCCATGTCCCATTCGAGATGATAGCCGCGCTCGGTATCGAGCGGCACCCGGTCGCCGGCCTGGCGCGCCAGGTCGCGGCTGTGCGCGCCGGCGGCCAGGATCACGCGCGCGGCCCTGACCGACAGCCCGTCACCCGACAGAAGGACATGGCCTTGCTGCCGGGTCAGCGACCGGACCCGCGCCCGGCGGACGACCGCGCCCTGCCGCAGCGCCGCCGCGGCCAGCAGACCGACCATGCCGCCAGGATCGGTCATGAAGCGCGCGCCGGGGAACCAGGCGCCGCCGCCGCCGCTGACCGGCAGGGCGGGTTCCAGCGCGGACAGTTCGTTGGCCGACAGCATCTCGACCTTCACGCCCAGATCGCGGCGAAAGGCGATGTCGGCCCCGGCGGCACGCCGCGCCGCGTCGGTCTGATACCAGTAAAGGCAGCCGCGATCCTGCAAGAGCGCCGCCCCGCCGATCTCGACCGCGAGGTCGCGCCAGCGGTCGGAAGCGTCCGCCAGCAAGCCGGCCAGCACCAGGGCATTGCGCCGCGCCGCGCCCGGAAGCGACTGGCGGGCAAAGCGCATGAGCCAGGGCGCCAGCGCCGGCAGGGCGGCGCGGCGGACCGACAGGGGCGAATTGCGGTCAAAGAGCAGCGACGGCAGGTTTTTCAGGACATCGGGCGTGCCGACCGGCTGGACGGCATAATCCGCCACGGTGCCGGCATTGCCGTAGGACGCGCCCGATCCCGGTTCCTCCGGGTCGATCAGCAGAACCTCGCGGCCCTCGCCGGCAAGGCGATGGGCAATGGCCAGGCCGATGACACCCGCGCCGATGACCGCGATCTCGACCGTCTCCATCAGGCTCCTCCTGCGCGAAAAGGGCAGACCCAGGTCCGCCCCTTTCCTTTGGCAAATATTCCGGGGCAGCGCCCCCGGCCGCGTCCTACATGCAGGCGTCGAACAGCTTGCGGGTGTTTTCCTTGGTCATGGCGACCGGATTGCCGCCGCAGGACGGGTCTTCCAGCGCCATGTCGGTCAGCATGTCGAGATCGGCATACTGCACCCCCATCGCGCTCAGATTCTCGGGGATGTTCAGCGCCGTGCGCAGTTCCATGATCTGGTCGTGGAAACCCGCGAACCCGCCGTCGATGCCCAGGTAGGCGGCGGCGGCCTTGATCCGGTCCTCGATCGCCAGGCGGTTGAACTCCAGCACCATTGGCATGACCACGGCGTTGGTGGTGCCGTGGTGGGTGTTGTAGACCGCGCCGATCGGGTGGCTGAGGCTGTGGATCGCGCCCAGACCCTTCTGGAAGGCGACCGCCCCCATCGCCGCCGCGCTCATCATGTGGGCGCGGGCTTCGAGATCGTTCGGGTTCTGGTAGGCTTTCGGCAGGTTATCGAACACCAGCCGCATGCCTTCCAGCGCGATCCCCTGGCTCATCGGGTGGTAGAAGGGGCTGGAATAGGCTTCCAGGCAATGGGCCAGCGCATCCATGCCGGTGCCGGCGGTGATGAACTTCGGCATTCCCACGGTCAGCGCCGGATCGCAGATGGTGACGGCGGGCATCAGCTTGGGATGGAAGATGATCTTCTTCTTGTGGGTGGCCGAATTGGTCAGGACGCCGGCGCGCCCGACCTCCGACCCGGTTCCGGCGGTGGTCGGCACGGCGATGATCGGGGCGATTTTCGACCCATCGGCGCGGGTGTACCAGTCGTCGATGTCCTCCAGGTCCCAGACCGACAGGTCCGCCCGCTGGCCGGCCATCAGCGCGATCATCTTGCCAAGGTCCAAGGCCGAGCCGCCGCCAAAGCAGATCACCCCGTCATGGCCGCCCTTCTTGTAGACGGCGATGCCGTCGGCCATGTTCTTTTCGTTCGGGTTGGGATCGACATCGGAAAAGACCGCGCGGCCCAGACCCGCCTTGTCGAGCACATCGAGCGCCGCGGCCGTGATCGGCAGGCTGGCCAGCGCCTTGTCGGTGACCAGAAGCGGTTTCTTCAGCCCGGCCGACTTGGCGTGCTCAGCCAGTTCGGAAATGCGGCCGACGCCGAACTTTATGGCGGTCGGGTAGGACCAGTTGCGGTTGGGGACGTTGTGGCTCATGGTCTCACACCTGCTTCAGATGGTAGGATTTGGGGCGGGTCACCGAATGGAACCCGAGATAGGACAGGCTGCCGCCGCGGCCGGTGTCCTTGCAGCCGGTCCAGCACAGCGCCGGGTCGAGATAGTCGGCGCGGTTCATGAACACGGTGCCGGTTTCGATCTGCGCGCCGATTTCGGCAGCGACGTCGTAATCGTTGGTCCAGATCGAGGCGGTCAGCCCGTAGGGGCTGTCGTTCATCAGCCGGATGGCTTCGTCGTCGCCTGACACTTTCATGATGCCGACGACCGGGCCGAACGATTCCTCCATCATCACCTTCATCGAATGATCGACGCCAACCAGCACCTGCGGGGCCAGATAGGCGCCGCCGTCATCGGCGGGGAAGAGCTTGGGGTCGATCAGCGGCTTCGCGCCCTTGGCCACGGCTTCGGCGATCTGGCCGCGCACCACGGCGGCGAAACGCTTGTTGGCCATCGGTCCGAGCGTCGTCGCCGGATCGAACGGATTGCCGAGCTTCAGCCCCGACGCCCAGGCGACCGCGCCCTCGACGAAACGGTCATAGTGCTTTTCGTGGACATAGATCCGCTCGATCCCGCAGCAGCATTGGCCGGCGTTGTACATCGCCCCGTCCATCAGCGTGTCGATGGCCGCGTCGACATTGGCGTCGGCGCGCACATAGCCGGGGTCCTTGCCGCCGAGTTCCAGGCCCAGGGGCGTGAAAGTGCCCGCCGCCGCCCGCTCCATCGCCTGGCCGCCGCCGACCGAGCCGGTGAAGTTGACAAAGCCGAAGGCGCGGCCGGCGATCAGCGCCTCGGTGGTCGCGTGATCCAGAACGACGTTCTGGAACACATCCTCGGGCACGCCCGCGGCATGGAAGGCTTCGGCCAGCCGTTCGCCCACCAGCATGGTCTGGCTGGCGTGTTTCAAGACCACCGCATTGCCGGCGATCAGCGCCGGAACCAGGGTGTTGATGGTGGTCAGGTAGGGGTAGTTCCACGGCGCGACGATGAAGACGACGCCCAGAGGTTCGCGCGCCAGATAGCGGCGGAAGCTGTTGGAGTTTTCCACCATCAGCGGCGCCAGCGTCTTTTCGGCGATCTCGGACATGTAGTCGGTGCGGGCGTTCACGCCGCCGAACTCGCCGCCGTAGCGGGTGGGCCGGCCCATCTGCCAGGCGATCTCCTCGACGATCGGGTCCTTCATCTCGTTGAGTTTCGCCACGCCGGCGCGCACCAGCGCGATCCGGTCGGCCAGCGGGCGCCGGGCCCAGGCCTTCTGCGCCGCCTTGGCACGGGCGACGGCGGCCTCGGCCGCCTCGCGGGTGATCGGGGTCCGTTCGGCATAGACCGATCCGTCGACAGGGCTGATGAGTTGGATTGGTTTCATGGTCGTTGTCCTTGTGGGGCGGACGGGCGGATCGCCCATCCTGCAAGTGTCCGGCGCGGGATGGGCGCACCGCCCATCCCCAAAGGGTCAGGCCCGTTCCAGCAGCCGCTGGATCTCGAAGTCGGTCACCACGCGGTCGGTCTCGGAAATCTCCCATTCGCAGGCATGGTGGTAATGGTCGATCACGTCGTCGCCGAAGGCGGCGCGCAGCATCGCCGACCCGTTCAGAAGGCTGGATGCTTCGCGCAGGTCGTGCGGAATTTCGCGGATGCCCTTGGCGTGATACATGTCGCCGCGCAGTTCCGGCTCCAGTTCCATCTTCTGCTCGATCCCGGCAAGCCCCGCGGCCAGCAGCGCCGCACAGGCAAGATAGGGGTTCACGTCCGATCCGGGAATGCGGCATTCGACCCGCACCGCCTTGGTATGTTCGCCGCAGATGCGGAAGCCCGCGGTGCGGTTGTCGGCCGACCAGACCGCCTTGGTGGGCGCGAACAGCCCGATGCAGAAACGTTTGTAGCTGTTCACATAGGGCGCGAGGAAGGCGGTGATCTCGCGCGCATAGTTCAGCTGGCCGGCCAGGAACTGCTTCATCAGGTCGGACATGCCGTGCGCGTCGGCCTTGTCGGCAAAGGCGGGCTTGCCGTCCTTGGTCCACAGCGACTGGTGGATGTGGCTGGACGAACCGGCCTTGCGGTGGTCGTACTTGGCCATGAATGTGACCGACCGGCCCTTGGACCAGGCGATTTCCTTCACCCCGGCCTTGACGATGATGTGGTTGTCGGCGGTGTCGAGCGCGTCCGAATAGCGGTAGTTGATTTCTTCCTGCCCGCTGTCGGCCTCGCCCTTGGAGTTTTCGACCGGGATGCCTGCGCCATAAAGCCCGTTCCTGACCGCGCGCATCACGTCTTCTTCCTTGGTGGTCTGGAAGATGTGGTAATCCTCGTTGTAGGCGCTGATCGGCTTCAGCCCGGTGAACTGGCTGTCGCGCAGCGATTCATAGCTGTTCTCGAACAGGTAGAATTCCAGTTCGGTGGCCATCATCGGCTCGAAGCCCAGGGCGCGGGCGCGCGCCACCTGGCGTTTCAGCACCGCGCGCGGCGAATGGGGCACTTCCTCGTGGGTGTGATGGTCCAGAAGGTCGCACAGCACCAGCGCCGTCGCCGGAAGCCAGGGGATGACCCGTAGCGTCGCCAGGTCTGGCTTCATCACATAGTCGCCGTAGCCCTTTTCCCAGCTCGACGACTTGTAGCCGGGGACCGTGTTCATCTCCATGTCCACGGCCAGGAGGTAGTTGCAGCAATGCGTCTCTTCCCAGCCGCCGTCGACGAAGAACTGGCCATGAAAGCGCTTGCCCATCATCCGGCCCTGCATGTCGATGCCGGCCACCAGTACCGTGTCGATTTCCCCCGACTTCACCAGCTTGCGCAGCGCGTCGAGTGTCAGATTTCCAGCCATTCGTATTCTCCCGTTTGCGGGCGGCAGCGCGTCTGTGGCGTCGGCCTGCCCTGTACCATTTTCAGTCTGCGCCGGTTTGCCCGGCCGTCGTTCTAGTGGCTTCGATGTCGGCCGCGCTGCAGTTCGCTCAGCGCATTGCGCAAGACCGGGGCAAGCCGGTGGGCCATGTCGTCTTCGGCCTGCGGATGGGCGATCAGGTCGTTCCTGACCTCCAGCATCACGTTGTCCAGCCCGTAGGGCGTAGCGTGCAGGCGCAGGGTGTGGGTGACGGAATCGGCCGCCGAATAGGGCTGGTTCAGCTCGCAGACCAGCCCGGTCTGGGCGCGGGCCTCGTCGACGACGTTCAGCGCCAGCCCCGGGTCGGCATCATGGATGACGCCGAATTCGACCTGGCGCTTCTTGCCGAAATAGACCGGGGTGAAGGAGTGGATCGTCGCAATCACGGTCGGCCGGCCAAGCGCCAGCCGCCGGGCGATCTCGCGGTGCACAGCGTCGTGAAACGGCAGGTAGATCGCCTGGGTGCGACGCAGCCGGTTGTCGGGGGCCAGGCCGGCATTGCCGGGGACGGCGTAGATTTCGCTTTTTTCCGGCATCGCCCCCGGCGAATGCGGCGGGCGGTTCAGGTCATAGACCAGCCGCGAAACGGTGGCGTGGATCAGGGCCGCGTCCAGCCGCCGGGCGAGGCCTCGTGCCAGCCCGAGCGCGCCCGGGTCCCAGGCGATGTGGGCGCGGCGTTCGTCCTCGCTCAGCCCAAGGGTGCCGAAGGCCGGGGGGAAATGATTCGAGGCATGTTCACAGATCAGCAGAAAGTCGCCCTGGCCGCCGCCATTTTCGACAGCATGAACCGGTTCCGTCGGATATGTGTCCTGCGGCATGTGTTACGGAATCCCCCCGTGGCTTTCGCAACGGTCATATTTCGCCTCGGTTCTGTCAAGATGTTTTCTAAAACAAAAAATCTGTTACGATCTTTTCTGTGCGTATGGGAGCAACCGGAATGCCCAAGGCAAAGATGACAATCGAACAGCAGATCAAGTCTGCGTTCGACGGGCTGACGCGGGCCGAACGCCAACTGGCCAGCCACATTATGCGCAACTATCCGGTTGCCGCACTGGGCTCGATCACCGCGCTCGCCAAGGGGGCCGAGGTTTCGACGCCGACCGTGGTGCGGCTGACCCAGAAGCTCGGGTTCAAGGGCTATCCCGACTTTCAAGGGGTGGTGCGGTCCGAAGTCGAAGAGCGGCTGATCTCGCCGCTGGCCAAGCACGACCGTTGGGCAGGGGGCGTTCCGCAGGGCCACATGCTGAACCGCTTTGCCGATGCGGTGATGGGCAACCTGCAGGCGACGCTGGCGCAGATCGACCACGCCGAATTCGACGCAATCGCGGCGCTGCTGGCGGACCCGGCGCGCAAGGTCTATGCGACCGGCGGCCGGATCACCCATGCGCTGGCCGACTATTTCGTCACCCACATGGCGGTCATCCGCCAGAATGTGACGATGGTGGCCGAACGCGGCAGCGTCTGGCCGCCGGCGCTGATCGACATGCAGGCCGGCGACGTGCTTCTGGTGCTCGATATCCGCCGCTATGAAAACAGCGTGCTGCAACTGGCCGAGATCGCCGCCGACCAGGGGGCCGAGGTGGTGCTGATCACCGACCAGTGGCTGTCGCCGGCCAGCGCGATTGCCCGGCACCGGCTGTCGGCGCATGTCGAGGCGCCGTCGGCCTGGGATTCGACCATCGCCATCCTGCTGCTCCTGGAAACGCTTCTGGCCACGGTCGAGAACCTGACCTGGGGCGAAACCCAGAACCGCATGCGCCGCCTGGAAGAGCTTTACGCCCGGTCGCGCTTCTTCCGCCGCGGCAAATAAGACGCCATTCCACGTAGCGGGGGCCGGACCGGCCCGCCGCTACCGGCCGCTGCTACTGTCCGATGACCAGAAGGTCGCGGGCCGCCACCGACAGGGCCACCGCGTCGCCCACCTGCGGCGGCGGCGAGTCCGAGGTGTTGAACGTGTCGAACGCCAGGCTGGTCCCGGCCACTTCGGCCCGCAGGCGGATCACCGACCCCAGGAAATGGACGTCGGTGACGGTGCCGGTGAGGCTGGTCTCGCGCCCCGGGTGCTGGCCGAGGCTGATCATCTCGGGCCGCGCCGCCAGCGTCACCTTGCCTTCGGGCAGGGCGCGGCCAAGGGTCAGGTCCTGCCCGGCCAGCCGGACGCGGCCGGTCGCGCTGTCGGTCACGTCGGCGTCGAAGGTGTTCAGGGTGCCGACGAAGCTGGCCACGAACCGTGTCGTCGGGCGGTTGTAGATCTCGAACGGCGTGCCGATCTGGTCGGCGATGCCCTGGTGCATGACGACCACGCGGTCAGACATCGACAGGGCTTCCTCCTGGTCGTGGGTGACGAAGATCGTGGTGATGCCGAGTCGCCGCTGGATGGCGCGCATCTCTTCGCGCAACGACACGCGGATCTTGGCGTCGAGCGCCGACAGGGGTTCGTCGAGCAACAGGACGCGCGGCCGCACCGCCAGCGCCCGCGCCAGCGCCACCCGCTGCTGCTGGCCGCCCGACAGCTGGAACGGATAGCGCGAGCCCAGTTCAGGCAGGCCGATCAGGCCCAGCATCTCGGTCACGCGCTCGGCCGCCTCGGCCTTGTCGACGCCCGCCACCTTCAGCCCGAAGCCGACGTTCTGCGCCACGGTCAGGTTCGGAAACAGCGCGTAGGCCTGGAACATCATGCCGATCTTGCGCTGGTTGGGGCGCTGGCCGACGACATCCTTGCCGTCGATGCGGATGACGCCCGATGTCGGCGTCTCGAACCCGGCGACCATGCGCAGCACCGTCGTCTTGCCGCATCCCGACGGCCCGAGCAGCGAAATGAACTCGCCCTTCTCGATCTTGAGGTTGAAATCCTTCACCACACGGATCTGGCCGAAGGATTTTTCCAGATGTTCAATTTCGAGAAAGGCCATCAGCGCGCTGCTTTCGTGTGTTTGGAGAATCGGGTGACAAGCTGGATCAGCCCCATGCAGAGCCAGGTGATGATGAAGGTGATGACCGACAGGGCGAAGGGGTCGTAGGGACGGTTGGAACCGATCCGCTGCAAGTAGGGCCCGAAGGCCGGCCGGTCGAGAAGGGCGGCGAGCGTATATTCGCCGATGACGATGGCGAAGGTCAGGAAGGCGCCCGACAGGACCGCCACCAGCACGTTCGGCAGGATGATGCGGCCAAGGATCGTGATCCAGCCCGCGCCCAGCGATTGAGCCGCCTCGGTCAGGGTCGACACGTCGATGGTCCTGAGCCCGGTATCGACAGAGCGGTACATGTAGGGCAGCGCCAGCGTCGTATAGCCGAAGGCCAGGAGCAGGTTGGTGCCCATCGCGCTGCCGGTCAGCGGCAGCCAGCTCGAGGTGTTGAAGATGCGGACATAGCCGAAGACGATGACGATGGCCGGGATGACCAGCGGCAGAAGCGTCACGAACTCGACATACGGTCGCGCCGCCGGCAGCTTCAGCCGCACCCAGAAGGCGGTGGGCACGACCAAAAGGACGCCGAAAGCGATGGTGGTCAGCGCCATGACCACCGAATAGGTGAAGGTCTGCTGGAACTCGACATCGCCCAGAACCTTGACATAGGCGTCCAGCGAATAGACCCCGCGGCGCATCTTCAGTGAAAATTCGGCCATGCCGATCAGCGGCAGCAGCATGTAGAGCGCCGCCGCGATGAACACGAGCCACCCGGTCATACGGGTCCAGAGAGTCATTTAAGCCACCTTTCCGACCGGGTGCGCAGGACGATGTAGATCGTGTTGGCAAGCCCGGTGACGACGATCATGCCGAAGGCCACCGCATAGCCGAGGTTGGGGTTGCCCAGCACGTCGCCGCGGATCTGCGCGAACAGCTGGATAGGCACGATGTTCAGGTTCGACCCGGTTAGCGCCATCGCTGTTGCCACCGCGCCGAAGGCATTGGCAAAGAGCAGCGCGAAGGTGCCAAGAAGCGACGGCAGCAGGATCGGAAGCGCGACCATCCGCCAGTATTGCGCCCCGGTGGCGCCCAGGATCGCGGCGGCTTCCTTCCATTCCTTCTTCAGCCCGTCAAGCGCCGGGACGATCATCAGGATCATCAGCGGCAGCTGGAAGAACAGGTAGGCCATCGTCAGGCCCCAGAAGCCGTAGATGTTGAAGCCCATCTGCTGCAGCGTCACCAGACCCTTCGAGCGGAGCGCGACGTTGACCAGCCCGACCGGGCCGAAGGTGGCAATGAAGGCGAAGGCCAGGGGCACGCCGGCGAAGTTCGCCGCGACGCCCGAAAAGGTCAGGATCGGCCCCCGCAACGCCTGCGGCACTGCCCGGAAGACGACCGCGGCCGCCACCCCGAACCCGGCAAGGCAGCCCAGCAGCGACGACACGAACGAAATCTTGATCGACACCCAGAAAGCGGCCGGGATCTTGCCCGAGCCGAGTTGCAGGATGTTGTCGATGGTGAAACCGCCGTCCGCGCTTTGGAAGGCGCCGGTGACGATCTTGAAGGTTGGCAGGATCAGGAACAACAGGCAGAACACCGTGAACGGCGCCAGCCCAGCCCAGAGGCTCAGCCACCTTGGAATGAAATTGCGCACCGCGCGGCCCCTCCCCGGAAGGTCGTGGCCCCAGGGTGCGAACACCCCGGGGCCGATTTCTTACTCGACCTTCACGCCGACGACAGTGTCCCAGCCGCTGGTGACGCCGGCCTTGTGGGCGGCCTGCTCTTCAACGGTGGGGAAGTAGGCGGCATCATACGACGCGGCCGGCGGCAGCTTGTCCATCAGCTCTTTCGGCACGACATTGCGGGTGACCAGATCCTTGAAGCGGATCGGGTGGCAGTAGCCCTTGAGCCAGCCGAGCTGCCCTTCGTCCGAATAGAGGTATTCCATCCACAGCTTCGCAGCGTTCGGGTGCGGCGCATAGGCGGAAATACCCTGGACATAGACGCCGGCCAGCGTGCCCGACGCCGGGATGACGACGTCCATCGGCGGGTTGCCGTTCATCGAATCGCGCCAGGCCAGCAGGTTGTAGTCCCAGGCGGCGACGATCGGGGTCGCGCCCTGGGCGATGGTGCCCGACTTGGCGGTGACCGGAACGAAGTTGCCGGCCTTGTTCATCTCGGCGAACAGTTCCAGCCCCTTCTTGGCCGATTCCTCGCCAGCCTTGGCGCCGCGCGACATGCCGGCCGACATGATCGCCAGGATCGCCTGGTTCGAGGCGCGCGGGTCGCCGGTCAGCGCGATCTGGCCCTTGTATTCCGGCTTCAGCAGGTCGGACCAGTCGGCCGGGGTGTTGGGGACCAGGTCCTTGTTCACGCCGAACGCCATCACGCCGTAATAGTCGCCATACCAGGAGCCGTCGGCGTCCTTCAGGTTGTCGGGGATCGAATCCCAGGTCGACACCTTGTAGGGCATCAGCAGCCCTTCGGCTTTCATCGATGGACCGAACGACAGGCCGACGTCAACCACGTCCGGGGCCTGCGGGCCCTTGTTGTCCTTGTTGGCCTTGACCGCTTCGACTTCGTCGGCCGAACCGGCGTCCGGGTTCAGTTCGTTGATGGTGATTTCGGGATACTTCGCCTTGAATCCGTCGATGACGGCGCCATAGCCGCACCAGTCGTGCGGCAGCGCCACCACCGTCAGGTTTGCCTCGGCCTTGGCCGCAGCCTCGAGGTCGGCCATTGCGTCGGCACGCACCATCGCCGTCGAGGCCAACAGCGCCGCCGCGCTGGCCGAGAACAGAAATTTCTTCGTCATCATCTGTTTCTAACTCCCGTTGTGATGTCCGAACCCGGTTGGGCTGCGAACTGCCTTACCGGCGACGCATGACAATGACGCGACGGCCTAGGGAAAGCTGTTCTACCTAATCGAGGAATCGAGCGCGTTGCAACCAAACTGTTACAATTCTGTTACAAAACCTTCGCGGCGCGTATCCAGTCGTCGGCGAAGGCCAGATGTGGACATCCGGCAAAGCGTCCGAGCCTGTCCAGTTCGGCCCTGATCCGGTCCAGCCGGGCCTTGGAAAGACGGATTCCGGGTTCTGGCCAGAAGGCTGCAATCGCCAGCGCCGATTCGTCGCGCCGGCATTTCAGGTCGATCCGACCGATCAGCCGCGATCCTTCCAGGACGGGAAAGACATAATAGCCATACTGCCGGCGGGCTTCGGGCACGAAGACCTCGATCCGGTAGTGAAAGCCGAACAGCCGCTCGGTCCGGTTGCGGTCGCGCAGGGCCGGGTCGAAGGGCGACAGGATGCGCACCCGATCCGGCGGGTCGGGTGATTCGGCGGCCGATTCGGCAAGACCGGGCAAGGCAAAGCAGCGTCGTTCGCGCCCGTCCGCGCCTTCGATCAGCACCTCGGCTATGTCGCCCCGCGCCAGCGCCGACGCGCACCAGGCCTTGGCCTCGTCGGGCGAAATCTTGCCCCAGAAGGCGGCAATCTCGCCGCTGGTGGCGAAGGCCAGCCGTTCCAGCGCCGACCGGCAGGCCCAGTCGACGGTCTCCGCCGCGTCGGGCGCGGCGCAGGCCGGGTAGACCCGTTCGGCCAGGTCGTAGATCTTGGCGAATCCCTCGCGCCGGCAGACCGCCAGGCGACCGGCCCGCCACAGGTATTCCAGCGCCGCCTTCGACGGATGCCAGTCCCACCAGCCGCCGCTGCCACGCGCCTCGTCCCCGCCCACGTCGCCGGAACCGACCGGGCCGTGCGCGCGGATGTGGGCCAGGACCGCGTCGACCTTGCCGCGGAAGGCGGTGCCCTGCCAGCCTTCCCAGCGGTCGGGAATGGCGGCATGGTCGCGGGCGAACCGCAACTGCCAGTAGGGCAGGAATTCGGTCGGGATGACCGCCGCGTCATGGGTCCAGTGCTCGAACAGCACCCGGTCGCGCTCCAGCAGCGGGCGCAGGTTCTCCGGCCGGTAGGACTGGCGGCGCGCCCACAGGATCATGTGGTGCGCGCGTTCGACGGTGTTGATGCTGTCGACCTGGACGAACCCCAGCCGGCGGATCAGCGCCAGCAGTTCGGCGCCTTTCGCCGGGCCGGTGGGCGGCTCGGCCAACGCATGGGCGGCCAGAAAGACGCGCCGCGCCGTCGCGTTGTCCAGCCGCGGAAGGGCCACCTCAGCCGCCCCAGGTGCGGGTCAGGAGCGCCAGCCAGTTTTCGTGGGCGATCTTGCGGATCAGAGCGTCACCGAAGCCATGCGTCCGAAGCGCCTCCAGAAGGCGCGGCAGGCCGGCCACGTCGCCAATGTCGGCAGGCATTTCCGCGCCGTCGAAATCCGAGCCCAGCCCGACATGATCCTCGCCCAGGTGCGCGATCAGATGGTCGATGTGCCGCAGGATCGGGTCCCAGCCGGCGAAGGGCTCGCGCCGGCCGTCGTCACGCAGGAACACGGTCGCGTAGTTCAGCCCCACCATGCCGCCCGAGGCGCGGATCGCGGCAAGCTGGCGGTCGGTCAGGTTGCGGGTCGAGGGCGTGACCGCATGGGCGTTGGAATGGGTCGCCACCAGCGGCGCATCCGACAGGGCTGCGACGTCGTTGAAGCCCGCCTCGTTCAGGTGCGACAGGTCAAGCATGATCTTCAGCCGGTTGCATTCGCGCACTAGCCGCTTGCCCGCGTCGGTCAGGCCCGGCCCGGTATCGGGCACGCCGGGAAAACGGAAGGGCACGCCGTGGCCGAAGATCGTCGGGCGCGACCACACCGGGCCGAGCGACCGCAGCCCCACGGCATGCCACAGGTGCAGGGCGTCGAGACTGTCGTCGATCGCCTCGGCCCCCTCCAGGTGCATGATCGCGGCGATGCGCCCGGCCGCCATCGCCGCGCGGATGTCGGCAACCGAGCGGCAGATCGACAGGGTTCCGGTCCGTTCCAGCGCCAGAAGATGGGCGGCCTGCGCCAGCGCGACCGGCTGGGCCTGGGCGCAGCCGATCGGCGGCGGCAGCGGCAGGTCGAACGGCGGCTTGTTCATCAGCGCGTCCAGCGCGGCAAGGTCCGGCGCGCCGTCCTGGTGCGGCGAGGGGATGTAGATGGCGAAGAAGCCGCCGGCAAATCCGCCGGCCTTCATCCGCGGCAGGTCCAGCTGGCCACCGCCGTCCGCGCCGGTCCAGATGGCGTTGCGTGCGCCCGGCGCCGAATGAAGGCGCAGCAGCAGATCATTGTGCCCGTCAAAAACCGGGATCATTCCCCGAACCCTTTCCCACAGCTTCGCTGGCGGAATGGGTTGCACAAAGCGCCGCCACCGGCAAGGCCGCACGGGCCGCGGCTGCGGTCAAGGGAACCGCGCCTTCCAGGCGGGCAGAAGATCGCCGGGCTCGGGCCGGGATTCGTAGACGGCGCGGGCGATGGCGCGTGACAGGCAGGTGGCAGCGGCATGGCCCAGGGCAAACTCGCCCGCGACCCGGTCGGGCAGGGGCCGCGCGCCGGTCGACAGCGCAAAGACCAGATCGCCATCCAGAAGCGTGTGCGCCGGCACGATGGCGCGGGCGATGCCGTCATGGGCGGCCACCGCCAGGCGCTGCGCCTGGGCGCGGGACAGGTCGGCGTCGGTGGCGACTATGGCGATGGTGGTTGCCTCGCCTGCGGCCTTGTGGGGCGCTGGCTCCCAGTCGGGCCGGCAGTGGGTGGCCATGCCGAGCCCGCCGAATTCACCCGCCAGTTCCCACGGTGCCGCCCAGAAGTGCGGCCCGTCGCCCGCGGTGACGGACCCCAGCGCATTGACCACCACCAGCGCCCCAACCGTCGCGCCGTCGGACAGCACGCAGGATGCCGACCCGAGGCCGCCCTTCAGCCCGCGCGCCAGCGCCCCGCGCCCCGCCCCGGCGGTGCCGAGCGCGAACCCTTCGGCCGCCGCCGCCAGCGCCCTTCGACCAAGCGCCGGATAGGGGTTCGCGGCCCAGTCCTTGTCTCCGCCGTTCATCAGGTCGAAGATGATCGCCGCCGGCACGATCGGCACCGACTGGCTGCCGACCCGGTAGCCGCGCCCCTCGGCGCGCAGCGCGTCCGCCACGCCGTCCGCCGCCGCCAGCCCCAGCGCCGATCCGCCCGACAGCACCAGCGCATCCGCCGCCTCGACCAGCCGGCCGGGGGCCAGCAGGTCGGTCTCGCGCGTGCCGGGCGCGCCGCCCATCACATGGACGGCCGCGACGAACGGCTGGCGCGCGGTCAACACCGTGACGCCGGATCTCAGCGCGTCGTCATCGGCATTGCCGACCAGCAGCCCCCCGACATCGGTGATGAGATTGCGTGCGCCGACTTTCATCTTCCGCCTTTCACTTTGGCTCAAACACCCTACGGGCGCGCGGGGCGTGAAGCCCCCGCCGGCCAGCGGCTCAGACCGCAATATTGTCGATCAGGCGCACGCCGCCGATCCAGGCCGCCACGAAGAGCCGCGATCCGGCCCGGGGTTGGTCGAGCAGCGCCAGCGTGTCGCCGGCCCGGAGTTCCAGATATTCGACCTCGGAAAAGCCGGCGACAAGCATGGCACGCCGGGCCGCCTCCAGCGTCGCCGCGACCTCCGCGCCGCCGGCAAGCGCCCGCGCCGCGGCTGTAAGCGCGCGGTACAGCGCCGGCGCCGCCAGCCGGTCGGCGGCGGTCAGGCGCTGGTTGCGCGACGACAGCGCCAGCCCGTCCTTTTCGCGCACGGTCGGGCAGCCGGTGACGCGTACCGGGATGTTCAGGTCGGCGACCAGCCGGCGGATGACCTGCAACTGCTGCCAGTCCTTTTCGCCGAAAAAGGCATTGTCGGCGCCGGTCATCAGCAGGAGCTTGGTCACCACGGTGGCGACGCCGTCGAAATGGCCGGGTCGGTGGGCGCCGCACAGGACGTCGGGTAGTCCGGCCACCGAAATACTGGTGGCGAAGCCCGGCGGGTAGACGGTCGCGGCGTCGGGTGCGAACAGCACGTCGACCCCGTGCGGCTGCAACAGGATCGCGTCGCTTTCCTCGGTGCGCGGATATTTCTGCAAATCTTCCGGCCGGTCGAACTGCCGGGGATTGACGAACAGCGTGACGATCACCCGGTCGCAGGCGGCGCGCGCCGCCTGCACCAGCGCCAGGTGCCCGGCGTGCAGCGCCCCCATGGTCGGCACCACGCCGACGCTGTCGCCGGCTTCCTTCCAGTCATGCACCCGCGCGCGCAGCGCCGCGAGATCGCGGATCGTCCTCATCGCAGGGGCCTCATGTCTTGGCGGCCTCGTCGCCGAACAGATGCTCGGCGGCCGGGAAGGCGCGGGCGCGGACATCGGCGGCATAGGCGGCGATCGCCCGGCTGGCCTCGACCCCGAGGTCGGCATAGCGTTTGACGAACTTCGGTTTGAACGGCGTGAACAGCCCCAGCATGTCGTCGACCACCAGCACCTGCCCGTCGCAGTCGGCCGAGGCGCCGATGCCGATGGTCGGGATCGGCACCGCGCGGGTGATTTCACCGGCCAGCGTGGCCGGCACCTTTTCCAGCACCACCGAGAAGGCCCCGGCCTCGGCCACCGCGGCGGCATCGGCCCTGACGCGGCCGGAATCGTTGCCGCGGCCCTGCACACGGTAGCCGCCCAGCGTGTTGACCGCCTGCGGCGTCAGCCCGACATGGCCCATGACCGCGATCCCCCGCCGGGTCAGGAAGCGGATGGTCTCGGCCATGTGCTCGCCGCCTTCCAGCTTGACCGCCGCCGCGCCGGTTTCCTGGACCAGCCGGGCGGCATTACGGAAGGCCTGTTCGGGGCTTTCTTCGTAGCTGCCGAACGGCATGTCGATGACCATCATCGCCCGCGTCAGCCCGCGCGCCACCGCCTGCCCGTGCATCGCCATCATCTCGAGCGGGACCGGCAAGGTCGACGGTAGCCCGTGCAGGACCATGCCGACGGAATCGCCGATCAGCACCATGTCGCAATGCGGATCGACCAGCCGGGCCACCGGCGTGGTGTAGGCGGTCAGGACCACCAGCGGTACATCGCCCTTCCGCGCCAGGATATCAGGTGGCGACAGGCGTTTGTCGTTGCCGGTTGCGCTCATCGGCCGGGTTCCCTTGTCCGGTTGTCGCCACCAATCTAGCTGCGCCGCAGCATCGACGCCAGCAAATGATTTGGCGGCCGGGCGGGCGGCCGCTAAGGTGCCGGGCGCCGCCCCCCAAGGAGATGAGGATGGATCTGTTCCTGCCAGTGACCCCCGCCGCCGCCCCGGCCGAAACCACGCGCCCGGCGCCCGAAAAGGTGGTTGCCGGCGATCCGGTCCATACCACCTGGAACGCCGAGGAACGCGGCGGGCTCTATTGCGGCATCTGGGAATCGACGCCCGGCAAATGGCGGATTTCCTATGACGAGTGGGAATATTGCCGGATCCTGTCCGGCCGGTCGGTCATCACCGACGACAAGGGGGCCGAACACAGGCTCGGCCCCGGTGACAGTTTCATCCTTCGGCCCGGCTTCAGCGGAACCTGGGAAGTGATCGAGACGACCCGCAAGGACTATGTGATCGTCCTATAGGGTCGCCCCGGCATACCGCCGTCAGGTGCCCGGCGCCGGCGGGATGGTGCCATCGGCGGTCGGCGGCATGATCGGCGCGGTGGCGTTCACGCCGATGATCGGCTTGAACTTCGGCCACGGGATGTTGCCGGCGCGGATCTGGGCCTGGACATCGTCGGGGAACGAGGAGATCGGCTGGAGAAGGCCCTCGGCATTCTCGACCAGTTCGCCCTCGAGCGCCTGGGATTCGACCTGGGTGCGGACATGGACGTAGGTTCCAAGGCCAACCCGCTCGAACAGGTCGAGCGCATCCTGGTTGTACAGCCGGATGCAGCCTGCCGAGGTGGCGCGCCCGATGGTCGAGGCGTTGTTGGTCCCGTGGATCCGGTAGTAGGTATCCTTGCCGTTGCGGTAAAGATAGAGCGCCCGCGCGCCCAGCGGGTTGTCGAGCCCGCCCGGCATGCCGGCGGCATAGGGGCCGTAGACGTCGGGTTCGCGTCGGACCATGTTGGCGGTGGGCTGCCAGCGCGGCCATTTCTCCATGCGCTGGATCTTCGCGTCGCCCGAGAAGCCGTAGCCTTCGCGGCCGACGGCGATGCCGTAGCGGAGGGCGCGGTGGCCGTCCTCGACCAGGTAGAGGAACCGCGCATATGGGTCGACGACGATGTCGCCGGGCGCGTCGGCGGCGATGTAAGGCACTTCGGTGCGGGCCGTTCGGTCGCTGAGATAGCCCGGATCGACGGCCGGGATGGTCACGTCGCCGTCCATGACTTCGCCATAGCGCGGGTCATACGGCACCGGCGGCGCCTTCTGGACATCGGGCTTGCCACCGCAGGCGGCAAGCAGTGCGACAACGGCGAAAAGGGCGGGAAGACGGAATAGCGGCGGCAGGGTCATGTGGCCGGTCCTGGCGAAGTTGAAGTTGCAGCGCGTCCTCCGGGCAGCCCGGAATGACGCAATCGGGGCTTTCACTGACAGAAAGGGCAGGTGCGTCAAGCCCCCCTGCGTCAGTTAGTCGCCCATCGGGGACGCGCTGCAACAGGTCGCGGCGGTTACCGGCCGGCTGGTCCGGTCAGCCGACCACATTGAACTCCGGCCCGTAGGGATATTTGGTGATGTCCTCGTTGCCGTCCTTGGTGATCACCAGGATGTCATGTTCGCGGTAGCCGCCGGCGCCGGGCTGGCCTTCGGGAATGGTCAGCATCGGCTCCATCGAGATGACCATG
Organism: Paracoccaceae bacterium; assembly: GCA_046348855.1. Lineage (GTDB taxonomy): Bacteria > Pseudomonadota > Alphaproteobacteria > Rhodobacterales > Rhodobacteraceae > TMP-24. Next base: position 102,010 of record JAXMDK010000011.1, read on the forward strand.
CCCGGTTCCAGCACGGTGTCGATATCCTCGCGCAGTTCCAGCCCGGCCTCGCGGCCGTAATAGTGCGACAGCACGCCGAAGGAATGGCCGTAGCCGAACGTCCGGTATTGCAGAAGCTGGCGTTCCTCGAAGAAGGCGTTGATCTTTGCAGTAATGTCCGAACAGCGCGCACCGGGCTTCAGGAGACTCATGCCATATTCGTGGGCGTCGATATTGGCCTGCCAGATCTTCAGACTGGCCGGGTCCACATTTTTGACAAACAGGGTCCGCTCCAGCGCCGTGTAGTAACCCGAGATCATCGGGAAGGTATTGAGGCTGAGGATGTCGCCCTGCCGCAGCTGGCGCGCGGTGACCGGGTTGTGCGCGCCGTCGGTGTTGATGCCGGACTGGAACCAGACCCAGGTGTCGCGGTATTCGGCTTCCGGGAAGCGCTTGGCGATTTCCAGCTCCATCGCATCGCGCCCGGCCATGGCGACGTCGATCTCGCGCGCGCCTTCGCGGATCGCATCGTGGATCGCAAAGCCGCCCACGTCGGCGACGTTGGCGCCGTGGATGATCAGGTCGATCTCTGCCTTCGATTTCATCATCCGCTGCTTCATGGTCGCCGGCGCGATGTCGACGCGCGCCTTGGGCGACAGGAAGGAATCGAGTTTCTGGCCTTGCAGAAGAGTCAGATGGTCGCCTTCGTAGCCGATCGTCTTGCCGGGACCGGTCACCGACAGGATGGCACGCCAGTAGTTGTCGCGCTGCCAGTCGGTGTAGGTGATGTTGTCGCCGTGGCAGCGCCGCCAGGGCTGACCCGCGTCGATCCCGGCGCTGATCGTGACCGATTGGGTCGGCGTCACCACCAGCCCGTAGGGGCGGCCGAACGAGCAGTAGAGAAAGCCCGAGTAGTAGGCGATGTTGTGCATCGAGGTGAAGACCGCGGCATCGACGCCTTGGTCGGCCATGATCTTGCGCAGGCCGGCAAGCCGCGCGTCATATTCGCCGGGCGCGAAGGGCAGCACCCGGTCGCCTTGGTGAAAACGGTATTGCTGTGGGCGTTCTGTCATTTCAGACCTCATATGGGGGCCTGGCGTCTGGCCGGGACCCTTGAAGATCCCGGCGTTCAGGACAGAGGCGGAGTTGGTCCGCAAGCGTCGGGGTGTTGCCCCGGTGACGACGCCATCGTCACGGCTCGGCGGCATGATGCCCGATTGTCGATGAACGGCAATGCGGTTTGCGACATGCGCGGTCGCCTTTGCGTCGCTCGTCGCCGCTGAGGGAACATTTTGCCGGGATCGGGCCGCAACCCTATTCGCCGTAGGGAACCCAGATGTTCTTGACCTGCGTCGCCCGGATCAGGAAGGCGCGACCCTGTCCGTCGGGGCCCTGCCAGTCGCGGTTGGGCGGGGTCCAGGTGGCCTTGAGGTTGCCGGCGCTCTCGGACTCGACCATCCGCGTGCCCTCGGGGCTGCCGACATACCACAGGGCGGCGACGTCATCATGGCCGGCCAGCGTCCTGGCCAGTTCGTCGCGCGGCCCGGTGACGATGTTGACCACGCCTGCCGGCACGTCCGAGGTCTCCAGCACCTGATAAAGATCGGTCGCAGCCAGAGGCATGTTTTGTGACGGGATCGCCACCACCCGGTTGCCCATCGCAATGGCAGGCAGCACCAGGCTGAGAAAGCCCAGAAGCGGCGCGTCGGTCGGGCAGGCAATGCCCATCACCCCGTAAGGTTCGGGCATCGCCAAAGTGACGTGGGCCGATTTCGTCGAATGGACGGCGCCATCGAACTTGTCGGCCTGCGCGGCATACCAGAAGGCCCGGCGCAGGGTGGTCTCGACCTCACCCTCGGCCTTCGGGACGCCCGCGGACTTCAGCCGCGCGGTGAATTCGGCAGCGCGCTGGCTCAGGTTTTCGGCAAGGTAGTAAAGAACCTGCGCCCGGTTGTGGCCGGTAGCCTTGCCCCAACCTTTCGCGGCATGGGCGGCCTCGACCGCGTTCCTGATGTCCTTGCGGTTGCCAAGACCCGCCAGACCGATCGTCCGCCCCTTGTGGACGACGGCGAAGGAATAGCCCGAATCGGGCCGTTTCTGCGCCCCGCCGATATAAAGTTTCGCCGTCCGGTCGATGCCCTCGACTCTCGCGGGCGTGTCGGGATGGGGGGCGGTGTCGGGGGCTACGGGCGCCGGTTCGGCGGGGGCCTTGACCGGCGCTTCGGCCAGATAGGCCAGCATCCCCTCGCGCCCGCCCTCGCGGCCGAAGCCGCTTTCGCGGTAGCCGCCGAAACCGGCGGCGGCGTCGAAGATGTTGGTCGCGTTCACCCACACGACGCCCGCCTTCACCTGCGCCGCCACGTCGAGCGCCAGGTTGATGTTCTCCGACCAGATCGAGGCCGCCAGCCCGTAGCGGGTATTGTTGGCAAGCTCGACCGCCTCGTCGGGGGTGCGGAAGGTGGTGAGGGTGGCGACGGGGCCGAAGATTTCGACCTCCGACACGATGTTGGCGGGGGCGACATTGGTGAAGAAGCCGGGCGCGAAATAGCTGCCCTTGGCCGGAAGCGCGCAGGCCGCCTGATGCAGGACGGCGCCTTGCGCGGCGCCTTCGCGCACCAGTTCGCTGACCCGCGCCAACTGCACCGGATCGACAAGTGAGCCCATGTCGGTCGACTTGTCCAAGGGATCGCCGACCCGCAGCTTCGCCAGCCGCGCCTGCAGTCGTTCGGTGAAGACCGGCGCGATGGTTTCCTGCACCAGGATGCGCGAACCGGCGCAGCAGACTTGGCCCTGGTTGAACCAGATTGCATCGACCACGCCCTCGACCGCCCCGTCGATGTCGGCATCGGCAAAGACCACGAACGGCGACTTGCCGCCCAGTTCCAGCGTCAGCTTCTTGCCGGTCCCGGCGGTCGCCTTGCGGATCGCCCGCCCGACCTCGGTCGAGCCGGTGAAGGCGATCTTGTCGACTTCGGCCGCCACCAGCGCCGCGCCGGTCGCGCCGTCGCCGGTGACCATGTTGACGACGCCCTTCGGCAGGCCGATCTCGGCACAGATTTCGGCGAAGGCCAGCGCGGTCAGCGGCGTGTATTCGGCGGGCTTCAGCACCACGGTGTTGCCGGCGGCCAGCGCCGGGGCGATCTTCCAGGCGAGCATGAGGAGCGGGAAGTTCCAGGGGATGATCTGGCCGCAGACCCCCACCGGCCCCATGCCGGGGAGTTCGTCGGCCAGCATCTCGGCCCAGCCGGCATGATGGTAGAAGTGGCGGGCCACCAGCGGCACGTCGATGTCGCGGGTTTCGCGGATCGGTTTGCCGTTGTCCATCGTCTCCAGCACGGCGAGGAAACGTTCGCGTTTCTGCACCGCCCGGGCCAGCGCGTAGAGCCATTTGGCGCGCTCGTGCCCGGCAAGACGTGACCAGCCGGGCAGGGCGGCGCGGGCTGCGGCCACCGCCGCGTCGACATCGGCGGGAGAACCCTGGCCGACCCGCGCCAGCAGATCGCCGGTGGCGGGATTCCTGACTTCGAAGGTCTGTGCTGGCGCGGTGAAGGCCCCGGCGATGAAGTGGCCGAACGTGCGCCGCGCCGCCAGCCATTTCAGCACGTCGCCATTGGCCTCGGGGGCGGGGCCGTAGTCCATCGTTTGAAGGATTTTGGATACATTGGGCATTGGAACCTCAGGCGATGGCGTTGCGATGCGCGGCGGCGTAGCGCCCGGTCAGGTGATGTTCGAGTTGCCGTTCGATGTCGGCCAGCATCGACGAGGCGCCCAGCCGAAAGAGGTCGGGGCGCAGCCAGTCGTCACCCAGTTCCTCCTTCATCAGGATCTGCCAGGCGATGGCGTCCTTGGCGGTCTTCATCCCGCCGGCCGGCTTGAAGCCGATCCGCTGGCCGGTCCGGGCGCCATAGTCGCGCAAGGCGCGCACCATGATCAGCGACACCGGCAGGGTGGCGTTCACGCCTTCCTTGCCGGTCGAGGTCTTGATGAAGTCCGCCCCTGCCTGCATGGCCACCATCGAGGCCTTGTAGACATTGCGCAGGGTCTTCAGTTCGCCGGTGGCAAGGATCGCCTTCATGTGGGCGTCGCCGCAGGCCTCGCGCATGGCGGCGACTTCGTCGTAAAGCGCCGGCCAGTCGCCGTTCAGCACCAGTGACCGATGGATCACGATGTCGATTTCCGCCGCGCCTTGCTCGACGGCATAACGGATTTCCGCCAGCCGCAGCGGCAGGGGCGTCAGCCCGGCCGGAAAGCCGGTGGCGACTGACGCGACCGGAATGCCCGACCCCGACAGCGCCTTGACGGCGGCGGGGACCAGCGAAGGATAGACGCAGACCGCGCCGGTGGTGATGTCCTTCAGCCCCAGCCCGTGCAGGATGTGGTCGGCCAGCGGCCGCCGCGCCTTGGCGCACAGGCGCGCCACCCGGTCGGGGGTGTCATCGCCCGACAGCGTGGTCAGGTCCATGCAGCGGATCGCGTTCACCAGCCAGGCCGCCTGCCATTCCTTCTTCACCGTCCGCCGGGTGGTCAGCGTCGCGGCCCGCCGCTCGGCTGCCTGGGTATTGACGGCGACATGGTCGAACCAGTCAGCTTGCAACGGCGTTCCGGGATTGCGGGTGCAATTGGCAAGCGGCCGCGAAGTTTGGTCTGACATCTGGAGATCCCGATCGCCGGAAGGGCCCTGGCCCCGAAACGATAGGGGAAGTGGGCGGGTCGATCAACTGCGGGCCTTGACCATATGGTCAAAGGCCGGCCGCGACTGGCGCGGAAACGGCGACAATCGGTCGAGCCTCATTGACAAACGAAACGAAATGCCGCGGACCCTTGGGCAGCGACGGTATGGCGATGACGGCAGGTTCAGGGGCGGCAGGTTTGGACAAGGTGCATTTCGCCATTGCGCAACTGATGGGCGCGCCGGACGGCTGGCGGTCGCTGGTGCGCGACATGGTGGCGCGCTGGCCGGACGCGCCGGCGACCGAACTGATCTATGCCATCGCCGCCGCCGCGACCGAGATCGAACGCACCTTCGCCGCCGGGAGCCCGTCGCGCGAAGCGGCGGATCATGGCTGGCGGCTGGCCGCCCTGCTGGGCACCGATCTTTACGCGATGGAGGTCATCGGCCTGCCGCGCGACCGCGCCGCAGATCTGGCGGCCTATTGGCAGATCGATCCCTACTTTCGCGATCTTTAGCCGGCCAGATAGGCGGCCAGACAGGCGCGGGTTCCCTTGGACCAGAGATCGCCCAACGCCCGTCCGAAGGCGGCGGCAAATCGGCTGTCGCGACCGAGATCGCCGTAGATGTCGGTCATCGCCAGCCAGGCCGCCGGATCGTGCCGCGCGGCGGCGGCGGTGCGCGTGAGCCGGTCCCAGTTCGGGTCGTTCGGTGCGATTGCCGCGCCGGTTTCGTCGACGCCAAAGCAATAGCGGCACCACAATGCCGAGGCCAGCGCCAGGCCGGCGATGTCGCGGCCCGCCCCCAAGCCATCGCGTGCCGACGGGACGATGAATTTCGGCTGGCGGTTCGACCCGTCCAGGCACAGTCGCCGGACCGTGTCGGCGACCTCGGGGTTGGAGAATCGCGAGATGATCAGCGCCTTGTAGTCGGTCAGCGAAACGCCCGGCACTTCGGGCAGGATCGGCAGGACCTCGGTGGTCAAAAGCCTGTCGAGAAACGCCCGGATCTGGCCGTCGGCCATCGCCTCGTGGACCAGTTCGATCCCCAGAAGGCCGGCGGGATAGGCGATGATCGCGTGACCGCCGTTCAGGATGCGGATCTTCATCGTCTCATAGAGGTCGACGCGGTCGGTAAAGGTGACGCCGACCCTTTCGAGCGGCGGGCGGCCGGCGGGGAAACTGTCCTCCATGACCCATTGGCGAAAGGGCTCGCAGGTCACCGGGGCCGCATCCTCCAGCCCGAGGCTCCGCACCATCGCCCGTTCGCGGTCGCCGGTGGCCGGGGTGATGCGGTCGACCATCGAGTTGGGGAAGGCCACGTTGGCGCCGATCCAGTCGGCCAGCGCCGGGTCGGACAGGGCGCACAGGCCGACGACCGCATCGCGGGTGACGCGGCCGTTGTGCGGAACGTTGTCGCAACACATCACCGTAAAGGGCTGAACCCCCGCCGCCCGCCGCTGCTTCAGCGCCGCGATGATCGCGCCGAAGGCGGTTTCGGGCCGGTCGGGGACCTGCGCGTCGCGGCGGATGTCAGGGTGGTCGGGGCTGAAGGTTCCGGTCATCGGGTCGATGTAATAGCCGCCCTCGGTCACGGTCAGCGACACGATCCGCGTCGCCGGGGCCGCCATCGCCGCGATCAGCGGGCTGTTGCCGGGGCTGACCGGAACGAAACCGTTCAGCGAGCCGATGACACGGGCGTTGCGGGCACCGGGTTCAAGCTCGACCACCGAATAAAGCCAGTCCTGCCCCGCCAGCGCCTGGCGCATCCGTTCGTCGCCGTCGCGAACACCCGCGCCGGTGATGGCGAAGTCCAGGCCTTCGCCCAGGGCAAAAAGGTCGTCAAAATAGACGGCTTGGTGGGCACGGTGAAAGTTTCCGCAGCCGATGTGGACGATGCCGGACGTCAGGCGGGCGCGGTCATAGGCCGGCCGGGCGACGCCCGCAGGCAGGAGGGGCAGGGTGGCTTCGGTGAGTTTCATGGCTCAGCTCATCCAGTTTCCGCCGTCGACATTGTAGGTCTGGGCGACGATGTAGTCGGCCTCTTGCGAGGCGAGGAAGACCGCCATTCCGGTCAGGTCGGCGGCGGTGCCCATGCGCCCGAAGGGCACGGCGGCCCCGACCTGCCGCTTCTTCTGGCCCGGTTGCAGCCCTTCGTAGCGGGCGAACAGCGCGTCGACATGGTCCCAGTGTTCGCCGTCGACGACGCCGGGGGCGATAGCGTTCACGTTGATGTCGTGGGCGATCAGGTTCAGCCCGGCCGACTGGGTCAGCGAGATGACGGCGGCCTTGGTCGCGCAATAGACCGCGACCAGGCTTTCGCCGCGCCGGCCGGCCTGGCTGGCCATGTTGATGATCTTGCCGCCCCTGCCGCGCGCGATCATCGACCGGGCTGCCGCCTGCAGCATGAAAAGCGTGCCCGCGACGTTGATCTGGAAAAGGCGATCGTAGCTGGCGCGGCTGATTTCGGTGATCGGTGCCAGGTCGAACAGGGCGGCGTTGTTGATCAGGATGTCGAGCCCGCCCCGGCGTCGTTCGACTTCCGCCACGGCGGCGTCGATACTGTCCTGCGAGGCGACATCAAGGTGAACGGCATAGGCGCCGCGCCCGATCTCTTTCGCTGCAGCCTCGGCCGCGGGCAGGTTGATGTCGGCGATGGCGACTGTTGCGCCTTCGTCGGCATAGGCGGCGGCGAAGGCCTTGCCGATCCCGCGGGCCGCGCCGGTGATCAGCGCCGATTTTCCGTCAAGCCGCTTCATGCAAGGCGCTTTCCGGCTGCGTCGAAGCGGTGAAGGTGGGTCATGTCCGGGGTCAGCCAGACCGTGTCGCCGTGGGCGATGTCGACATGACCCGGCGCCCGCACCGTCAGGGTGCCACTATCGGTGGCGACATGCAGGAACGTGTCGGAGCCCAGATGCTCGGCCACGCCGACCCGGCCCTGCCAACTGCCCGATTTCCGGTCCAGCGCCAGATGCTCGGGACGGATGCCGATGGTCGTCGCGCCCAGGCGCGCCGCCTCGGGGCCGGCGATCAGGTTCATCTTCGGGCTGCCGATGAAACCGGCGACAAAAAGGTTTGCCGGGTTGCGATACAGTTCCAGCGGGCTTCCGACCTGTTCGATCCGGCCGGCGTTCAGGACGACGATCTTGTCGGCCATCGTCATCGCCTCGACCTGGTCGTGGGTCACATAGATCATCGTTGTCTTCAGCGACTGGTGCAGTTCGGTGATTTCCAGCCGCATGTTGACGCGCAGCGCCGCATCGAGGTTCGACAGCGGTTCGTCGAACAAAAACGCCGCCGGTTCGCGGACGATCGCCCGGCCGATGGCCACCCGCTGGCGCTGGCCGCCCGACAACTGGCCGGGGCGCCGTTCAAGGTAGTTGGTCAGGTTCAGCACCTTGGCCGCCCCTTCGACCTTGCGGTCGATGTCGGCCTGCGCCATGCCGGCCATCTTCAAGGGGAAGGCGATGTTCTTGCGGACCGTCATGTGCGGATAAAGCGCGTAGGACTGGAAAACCATCGCCAGGCCGCGCTTGGCGGGCGGCGCGGTCGTGGCATCCTTGCCGTCGATGACGATGGCGCCCGACGAAATGTCCTCCAGCCCCGCGATCAGGCGCAGAAGCGTCGACTTGCCACAACCCGACGGGCCGACGAAGACCACGAATTCGCCTTCGCCGATGGTCAGGTCGAGGGGCGGAATGACCTCGGCATCGCCGAAGCGCTTGGTGACCTGCTTGAGTTCGATCTGTCCCATGATGATATCCCTATTTCACCGCGCCGAAGGTCAGGCCGCGCACCAGCTGTTTCTGGCTGAACCAGCCAAGGATCAGGATCGGGGCGATGGCCAGCGTCGAGGCGGCGGAAAGCTTGGCGTAGAAAAGCCCCTCGGGGCTGGAGTAGCTGGCGATGAAGGCGGTCAGCGGCGCGGCGTTGGACGCGGTCAGGTTCAGCGTCCAGAACGCCTCGTTCCAGGCGAGGATCACGTTCAGAAGCAGTGTCGAGGCGATGCCCGGCACCGCCATCGGCGTCAGCACATGCAGGATTTCCGACCTGAGGTTGGCGCCGTCCATCCGCGCGGCTTCCAGGATCTCGCCGGGGATTTCCTTGAAGTAGGTGTAAAGCATCCAGACGACGATCGGCAGGTTGCTGAGCGTCAGGACGATGACCAGCCCGATGCGGGTATCCAGAAGCCCGCTGTCGCGGAACATCAGGTACATCGGCACCAGCACGCCGACCGCCGGCATCATCTTGGTCGACAGCATCCACATCAGCAGGTCCTTGGTCCGCCTGGCCGGGACGAAGGCCATCGCCCAGGCCGCCGGAATGGCGATGACCAGCGCCGCCAGGGTCGAGCCGAAGGAAATGACGACCGAATTCCAGAAATGCAGCAGATAGTCGGATCGGTGCTGGACGGTGGCGTAGTTTTCCAGCGTCCAGTGGAAGAACAGGAACTTCGGCGGGGTCGCCACCGCGTCGCCTTCGGACTTGAACGAGGTCAGGAAGGTCCACAGGATCGGAAAGAAGATCAGCAGGCCGACCGCCCAGGCGATCAGGGTCACGGCGGTCTTGCGGCGGGTCGAAACGGCGCGGGCCATCTGTCATGCCTCCAGGTTCTTGCCGATCATCCGCATCAGGAAGAAGGCAACGATGTTGGCGAGGACGACCGCCACGATCCCGCCCGCCGATCCGCCGCCTACGTCGAACTGCAGAAGCGATTGCGCATAGACCAGGTAGGTCAGGTTGGTGGTCGCGGTGCCGGGGCCGCCGTTGGTGGTGACTAGGATTTCGGCGAAGGTCGACAGAAGGAAGATCGTCTGGATCAGGATGACGACGGTGATCGCGCGGGTCATGTGCGGCAGCACGATATGCACGAAGCGGCTGGTCCAGCGTGCGCCGTCCATCTCGGCGGCCTCGATCTGTTCGCTGTCGAGCGATTGAAGCGCGGTCAGCAGGATCAGGGTCGCGAAGGGAAGCCACTGCCAGGCGACGATCAGGATGATCGACAGCATCGGCGACAGGGCCAGGAAATCATAGGGCTGCAACCCCAGTTTCAGCGCCAGCCAGGCGAAAAGCCCGTTCACCGGATTGAAGAACATGTTCTTCCAGACCAGCGCCGAGACGGTGGGCATGACGAAGAAAGGCGCAATCACCAGCACCCGCACGACCCCCTGCGCCCAGAAGGGCTGGTCCAGCAGCAAGGCCAGCGCCACCCCACCGATGACGGTGATGAGAAGGACGCCGCCGACCAGCACCAGCGTGTTTTTGATGGCTGTGAAGAAGGCCGGATCGGTCAGGAAATACTTGTAGTTGGTCAGGCCGACCCAGCTTTCGGTGCCCGGCATCAGCAGGTTGTAGTGCAGAAGCGAGAAGTAGATGGTCATGCCCAGGGGGACGATCATCCACAGGAACAGGAGCAGGACCGCGGGTGAAATCATCAGGCGCGCGGCGGCGCGGGATGCGGTGGTGGCCATGACCGGGAACCTTCAGTGCAGGATGGGTGCCGGGCTCGCCCGGCGGTCAGGCAGGCGAAACCGATGGGCTTCGCCTGCCGCCTGTCCCTCGCGCGGTCCTACTTGATGTAGCCCGCCTTGGTCATTTCGCGCACCGTCAGGTCCTGCGCGTTCTTCAGCGCGTCGTCCAGCGAGGTGGTCCCGGCCAAGGCCGCCGAGAATTGCTGGCCGACTTCGGTGGCGATGCCCTGGAATTCGGGGATCGCCACGAACTGCACGCCGACATAGGGCACCGGATCGACGGTCGGGTGGGTCGGATCAGCCGCGTTGATGCTGTCCAGCGTCATCTTGGCGAAAGGCACCTTCTGATATTCCGGGTTGTCGTAAAGCGACTTGCGCGTACCCGGAGGAACGTTGGCCCAGCCTTCTTTCGAGGCAACCAGCGCCAGATAGTCCTTGTTGGTTGCCCAGTTGACGAAGGCCTTCGCCGCGTCGGCCTTCTGGGTGCCGGCGGGAATGGCCAGCGACCAGGCCCAGAGCCAGTTGCCGCGCTTGCCCTTGCCGGTATCCGGCGCCAGCGCAAAGCCGACCTTGTCGGCGACCGTCGAATCCTTGCCGGTCACCGCCGAGGCCGCGACGGTGGCGTCGATCCACATGCCGCACTTGCCCTGCTGGAACAGCGCCAGGTTTTCGTTGAAGCCGTTGTTCGAGGCACCGGGCGGGCCGTAGTTCGTCATCAGGTCAAGATAGTCGGTCATGGTGGCCTTCCAGGCCGGGCCGTCGAACTGCGGGTTCCATTTCTCGTCGAACCAGCGCGCGCCATAGGAATTCGACATGGCGGTCAGGAAGGCCATGTTCTCGCCCCAGCCGGCCTTGCCGCGCAGGCAGATGCCGTAGATGCCGTTCGCCTTGTCGGTCATCGCCTTGGCGGCGGCCTTGATATCGTCCCAGGTCGGCGCATCGGCCATCTTGAGCCCGGCCTTTTCCATCAGGTCAGTGCGATACATGACCATCGAGCTTTCGCCGTAGAAGGGCGAGGCATAAAGATGCCCGTCCACCGTCAGGCCGCCCTTGATCGCCGGCAGGATGTCGGCGGCGTCATAGTCGGCGGGCAGGCCGTCGAGGCTGACCAGCCAGCCCTGCTTGCCCCAGATCGGAACCTCGTAGGTGCCGATCGTCATCACATCGAACTGCCCGCCCTTGGTGGCGATGTCGGTCGTGACCTTCTGGCGCAGGACGTTCTCTTCCAGCGTCACCCAGTTGACCTTGATGTCGGGGTGCTTGGCGTAGAAGTCGTCCATCAGACCCTGCATGCGGATCATGTCGCCGTTGTTGACGGTGGCGACGGTGATGGTCGTCTCGGCGTTGGCCGCGCCGGCAAGCGCGCCGATGGCGCACGCGCCCAGCAGCGCGCGGACAGTCAGTGTCATGGATTGAGTCCTCCCTCGCATATTTGAGCATATGCTCAATATGTGAGTAATTATTCATTAATGGCCGGCGCGCCGTCAATATGAAAGTTGCGAACCTGCGGGTGTGAAAGGGCGGGTGTTCAGCCTGCGGCTAGCAGCGCCGCGGCGGTAGGCTCGTCGGTGACCAAGCCATTGATGATGCGGCCGGAAAGTGCCGCGCGGATGGCGGGCAGCTTGTTGGCGCCGGCGGCGATGCCGATCACCGGCGCCAGCCGCCCCGGTTCGACCCGAACCCCGCCGACCCGGTCGCTGATGCCGGCGTCGATATACTGGCCCCGCGAATCGAAGACCCAGCCGGCGACCTCGCCCGCCGCTCCGCGCGCCTGGGCCTCTCGCAATTGCCCAACGGCCAGGAACCCGTCCTTCAGCAGCGGCGCGTCGTCGCCCATCTGTCCGACGCCCACGAAGGTGACGTCGGCGCTTTGCGCCAGGGCAAAGACGTTGCGGACCGGCCGCAGGCGGTGGAACAGCTCGCGCTCCTCGGCGGTGTCGGAAATCACCGGAACCGGCATCGGATAGTGCGGCGCGCGCACCTTGTCGGCGATGCGCATGATCACGTCGAAATAGCTTGCCGACCCGTCCGGGGCGATATTGCCGATCAGCGAGACGATCTTGTGCTGTTCGGCCTCGGTCGGGGTCAGTTCGTCGATCATCGCCCGCAGCGCCCGCCCGGTTCCCAGCGCGATGATCAGCGGCTCGGCCCGGCGCAGGAAGCTTTCGAAGACTGCGGCCGCGGTGGCGGCGATGGCGCGGTTGACGTCTGCGGCCTCGCCTAGTCCGGGAGCGACGCGGCAGAGCGACAGGCCGAACCGGCGCGTCAGTCCGGCCTCCAGGTTCAGGCAGGCGCCGATCTTGTGTTCCAGCCGCACATGGATCAGCCCGTCGGCCGTGGCCCGCGACACCAGCCGCTGTGCCCGCTGGCGCGAGACCCCGAGTTCGGCCGCGATCTGGTCCTGGGTCAGCCCGCCGACATAGTAGAGCCAGCCGGCGCGGGCGGCTTCGTCCCTCAGGCTGACGTCACTGTCGGCGCGGCCCATCCAACTCTCCCGTTTCGTGCTGGAGTTCCGGTGCAATCTGGAAAAATTCGGCGAATGTTGCAAATGCCTGATCGGCCCGGGCGTCGGGCGGTTCGACCAGATCCTGCTGGCGCATGTGGCTGCCGCCGGTAAAGCGCCAGACCGCCATCCCCGCAGCGCGGGCGGCGCGGATGCCGTTCAGGCTGTCCTCGATCACCAGCGCGGCGGCGGGGTCCGCGCCCATCTGGCGCGCCGCATGGAGGAACAGGTCGGGGGCGGGCTTGCCCCTGGCCACGTCCGCGGCGGTGAACAGCCGGTCGCCGACCAGCCCGTCCAGCCCGGCAAGCTGCAAAGACCGCGCCGCCCGTCCGGGGCTGGACGACGTGGCCACGCACCAGCGCCGGGCGATGCGCGACAGGACGGCATGGACCCCCGGCATGACCTTCAGTTCACGTTCGAACGCCTGGAGAAGCCGGCTGCGGTATTGCGACTCGAATCCCTCGGGCAGGGTCAGACCGAAATCGTCGCGGATGGTCTTCATCACCGTGGGATAGCTGCGCCCCAGGAAGTGGCGGGCGACATAGGCCAGGTCGATGGTGATCCCCAGCCGCGACAGTTCGGCGATCAGCATCCTGGCCGAGATCAGCTCGCTGTCGATCAGAACCCCGTCGCAGTCGAAGATGACCAATTCGACCGGCCGTCCCGCACCGCCGCGCCGGCCGTGGTCCGGTCCTGCGGTCACGAACGCGGCGTCCGGGTCCAGAACCGCAGCCGGGCCATCGTGCGCCCCCAGAACCCGCGCAACCCGGCGCGCGCCGCGTCGGCCCGGGCGTCGATGTCGCCGATCCGGCCGCCGACATCGTCCAGTACCGGGTCGATCTCGCGTTCGCGGAACTGCAGCCACATGCGCCGCAGCATCAGCGCGCCGATCGCCAGCAGCGTCAGGATGACGATGTTGACCCAGGGCACGATGCTCACATCGGGGCCGGCGACGGCGCGGATCTTGACCGCGTTCGGGTAGATCGACAGCCAGGCCGCGCGCCAGCCATAGTGGGTGACGCTGACCCATTGATAGGGCTCGGCCTTCGATTCGAGGTTCGAGGCTTCGGCCTGAAGGTTGGAACTGTCGTACTTGAAATAGGGCGGCCAGACCCAGCCGGTATCCTCGTTGCGGTAGACCATGACCTTCCCGTTGGGGAAGGCGGCATAGATCAGCCGCACATAGCGGTTGGTCGCGGATTCCGCGGTGCCGGTGTCGGGCGAGGCGTAGAAGATCGAGTTTTCCCAGCCGACGGTGGTCAGGCGGTTGTCGGTGCCGGTGATGCGGACGATGTCGTGCTGGGGCAGGGTATAGTGCAGGAAGGCCGCGACGATCAGGGCGACCAGCGCGCGGATGCCCCACTTCATGTTGCGCCGGCCACGGCTTCCGGCGGGATAGCGGATGCGCAGGAAGATTGTCGCGCCGATCAGGATCGCCAGGACGATGCCCCAGATGGTGTAACCCGACATTGACGCACTCCTATTGATAATTGACCAGATAGACGATCCCGGCAAAGCCGATGATCGGCAGGATGACCACAAGCCAGATCAGCTTGCGCCGAAGCCCGTGTTCATAGGCCTGCAACCCACTGTCGATGTAAACCTGCCGCTCGCTGGCGCCCTGGCCGGCGGGCGGGTTCGCATCCCATTCCTTTTCCAGCCTTTCCCGGTGCACCGACCGGGCATAGGTGCGCACGACCAGATAGAGGACCGAAAGCCCGATCAGCCCCAGGAATGCCAGACGGATGATGCCGAACATGGTCCCCCCATGACCCGTGATGACCGCCCCCAAGATAGGCGGGGATCGGCCGGCGCGACAGGGGGAGAAGCGGGTTTCTTTCCACCGGGGCGGGAACGCGGAAGTGACTGGCCTCTGCCGGGGGCCGGCGCTAGATGGGCGACGAAAGCGGGCAGGCGGCAGGAGGTGCAGGGTGGGTCCGGTCTGGCAATCGCGCCGTGCGGTCCTGATCCAGGGGCTGGCGGCGCCGATGATTCTGGCGGGGCTGGCGCGCGCCCGGCCACCGGCTGTGGCCCGTGGGCTGGTCGAGCCGCACATGCGCTTGGCGGGCAGCGCCGTGACGCCGCGCGTCGCCCTGACGCTGGATGCCTGCGACGGCCATGCCGACCGGCGGATCCTCGACCTGCTTTTGTCCGAGCGCATCGCCGCGACGATCTTCGTCGCCGGGCCGTGGCTGGCGCGCAACCCCGACGCCTTCGCCGAGCTTCTGGCCCACCCCGACCTGATCGAGATCGGCAACCACGGCGCCCGCCACCGCGCCGCCGTCGAGGATTCCGAGGTCCTGTGGGGCGTGCGCGCCGCCGGATCGGCCGAGGCGCTGGAGGCCGAGGTGCGCGGCGGCGCCGACCTGCTGATCGCGGCGGTGCCCCCGGCCGGTCCTGGTTCCGCGGCGCAACCGCGCTTTATTCGCCCGAGGCGCTGCGGCTGGTCGCGGCGCTGGGCTACCGCGTCGCCGGGTTTTCGCTGAACGGCGACCAGGGGGCGGGGCTGTCGGCCGGCGCGACGCGGGCGCGGATCGCGGCGGCAGAGGATGGCGCGGTGATCATCGCCCACGCCAACCAGCCCGGCCGCAGCGCCGGGGCCGGCGTCGCCGAGGGGCTGAGGGCGCTGAAGGCGAAGGGCGTGGGGTTTATTCGGCTGTCGGACGGGCCGGTGGCGCCGGTGGGGTGAGGGGGGGCAGATTGCCCACGCTACGCTTGCTTGCTCACAGCATTTTAGCCAGCTAGTTTGCCACAGAATGAAGCCATTCAAGGGCCTCTTTTTTGCTTCCGAACAGAGGTTTCTCGGGCGTCAAGATTGCGCGCCCTTCCACGACGATGAACTCCTGACCCCGAAAAAGATCAATCCATTCGCCATCGGGTGCCCTTTTCTGGAAGAACCAGATCTTCCGCCGATCGTTTTCCGCCACAAGTCGACAATTCCGCTCTGGATAGACCACGTCGTTACTCCTTTGAACATCTCCTAAGATAAAAGGTGCGTCTGTCTTTTCAAGTAGGGTGGCGGTTTTGCAAGATTTAGAAATGTCAGGCAATAGCGGAGAGCTACCTCCGCTCCGGAGCGCCGGTGCGCAAAAGAGCGCTGGAAGGTGAGGAATTTGTAGGAGGTTGGGACGCATGATGTCATGCACGATCGGACAGGGTGGAATTGTTGCGCGGAGCAATCCAGCCTTCGATTCGCTATTTTCAAAAAATTGATTTCATGCGCCTATTGACGACGATCTATGGAATTGGAGTCCAACATGAAGAAGGCTGCCGCACCCATCTTGTTTGCGCTGTCATTGATTGGATGCGCAGACTACGATCTTCGTATTTCGTCGTCTTCGCTAGAGCCGACCGACCATCCCGGGGAATTTCGATGGAGAACCATTGCCGACGCAGTTTATCCAATAAACAGCGCCAAGGCTGAAGCGCTTCGAATGGCCCAGTTGCGAAAGGTGATGGATCTCAATGCGAGTTGCGCAACGGGTTATGCGGTCAAGGACCGGGTGGCCACACGCAAAGTCAACGGGGCAATCGGCGATATCTACGATGTATTCTACACAGTTCAATGCGGATAGTGAGCTGCTGCCCGTTGCTCTGATCGTCCGGTGAGTATTGCCCCCCTCACACCAACCGCTCCGTCTCCTTCGCCGCCCGGACAAAATCCGCGAACAACGGATGCGGTGCAAACGGTTTCGACTTCAGTTCCGGGTGGAACTGGACGCCGATGAACCAGGGGTGGCCCTTGACCTCGACGATCTCCGGCAGCCGCCCGTCCGGCGACATGCCGGAAAAGACCAGGCCGCATTTTTCCAGCCGGTCGCGGTATTTCACGTCGACCTCGTAACGGTGGCGGTGGCGTTCCTCGATCGTCGTGGCGTGGTAGACCTGCGCGACCTTGGAGTCAGGCGCGAGCAGCGCGGTATAGGCGCCCAGCCGCATGGTGCCACCCTTGGCGTCGTCGGCCTTGCGGCTGACGGTGTGGTTGCCCTGCACCCATTCCTTCAGGTGGTAGACCACGGGTTCGAAGCGTTTTTCACCCTTTTCATGGTCGAATTCCTCGGACCCCGCCTTGGCGACGCCGGCCAGGTTGCGCGCCGCCTCGATCACCGCCATCTGCATGCCGAGGCAGATGCCAAGGTAGGGAACCTGTTTTTCGCGGGCGAACTGGGCAGCCTTGATCTTGCCCTCGGTGCCGCGTTCGCCGAAGCCGCCGGGCACGAGGATGGCGTGGAAATCCTCGAGGTAGGGCGCGGGATCCTCGCGTTCAAAGATCTCGCTGTCGATCCATTCGGCCTTGACGCGGACGCGGTTGGCCATGCCGCCGTGGGTCAGCGCCTCGGCGATGGATTTGTAGGCGTCCTCGAGCTGGGTGTACTTGCCGACGATGGCGACCCGCACCTCGCCCTCGGCATGGTCGAGCCGGTCCATCACGTCGGTCCAGCGCTCGAGGTTGGGCTTGGGCGCCGGCTGGATCTGGAAGGCGTCGAGGACGGCGCGGTCAAGGCCCGCGCGGTGGTAGGCGAGCGGCGCCTCGTAGATGGTCTTCAGGTCATAGGCGGGGATCACCGCGTCGGGGCGAACGTTGCAGAACAGCGCGATTTTTTCGCGCTCGCGGTCGGGGATCGGATGTTCGCTGCGGCAGACCAGCACATCGGGGGCGAGGCCGATCGACTGCAGTTCCTTGACCGAATGCTGGGTGGGCTTGGTCTTCAGCTCGCCCGAGGCCGACAGGTAGGGCAGCAGCGTCAGGTGCATCAGGATCGACTGGCCGCGCGGACGTTCGTGAATGAACTGGCGGATGGCTTCGAAGAAGGGCAGGCCTTCGATGTCGCCGACCGTGCCGCCGATCTCGCACAACATGAAGTCGACCTCATCCTCGCCGATCCGAAGGAAGTCCTTGATTTCGTTGGTGACGTGGGGGATGACCTGGATGGTCTTGCCCAGATAGTCGCCGCGCCGTTCCTTTTCCAGCACGTTGGAATAGATGCGCCCCGACGAGATGGAATCGGTCTTGCGGGCATGGACGCCGGTGAAGCGTTCGTAATGCCCGAGGTCGAGGTCGGTCTCGGCGCCGTCGTCGGTGACGAACACCTCGCCATGTTCGAAGGGCGACATGGTGCCGGGGTCGACGTTCAGGTAGGGGTCGAGCTTCCTGAGCCGTACCGTGAAGCCCCGCGCCTGCAAAAGCGCCCCGAGCGCCGCCGAAGCCAGGCCCTTGCCAAGCGAGGAAACCACACCGCCGGTGATGAAAACGTAACGCGCCATGCCTGTGGTGCCCCCGTGAAACTGGTTTTCTGAATGGCCGCAGACGGTCAGGAATGCAGCATCACGGGATTCAAGTCATATCCGATTCGGCCGGTTCCCGCAACCGGACCGCAAGATTTTGGGGGCGCACCATTGGTGCGCCATATTTGTGGGTGAATCAGTTCGACGGGGCGGTGGAGGCCGGCGCGCTGGACGCGGGCGCCGTGGCGGAGCCGGTCGAAGCTGCCGGCGCGCTGGTGGTCGCGTTGCCCTGGGTCGCATCGCTGGGCGGCAGCAGGTTGCCTTCGGGTGCCGGCGGCGCGGCAGGCGCGGCCGGGGCCGTGGCCGCCGCCGGGGCCGAGGTATCCAGCACCGAGGTGCCCTTGGCGTTGCGTGCCGACAGGTAGGTCAGCGCGATCGAGGTGCAGATGAAGCAGGCGGCGAAGATCCAGGTCAGCCGGGTCAGGGCGTTGGCCGCGCCGCGCGCCGTCATCGCCCCGCCGCCGGACAGAAGCGCGCCGCCCTCGTTCCGTTGCAGGAGAACCACGCCGATCAGAAGAAGCGCGAGGATCAGGTGAACGGTGAGGATGACGTTTTCCATCGGAGCCGGGGCCTTTCGAGACTGACGCGCCTATCTAGGCGGAAGGGGGCAGGCGCGCAAGGGGTGCGCGGGCGCGCGTCAGCGGGGCAGGGCGGAAAGGACCACGCTGGCCAAATGGGCAAGCCGGTTTGCCAGCATCGTGGTGATCCGCCCCCGGTTTATCGCGATATCCGCGAAGATAGTGCCAATCGTGGCCAGGTAACCAAGGTAGGCCCAGCCAACGACATCGTTGTAGACAAAGGCGAGGATCGGATCCCACCCGCTCAAATACCAGGCGGTCGTCACGAGCGTGGCTGCCGACAATGACAGCGAAACCAGCAGAAGCTGGCGTTCGGTGCGCGGCCTGACAAGCGACAATGCAAGGGCGACGGCGAATGCGGCGGCATTGCTGGCCGAGAAGATAACGAAATCGCGGCGGACCACCGCCATGTGTCGGCGATAGAGATCGATGATCGCCGCTCGCAGCCGCGCTTCGCTCAGCGGAAGTGCGGACAGGTGCGCCCGGAAGAATCGCCCGGCCTCTTGGACGGCCTGCGCGCGCGGGCCGGTTGCTTCGGCGCAGGGATCGGCACAGTCGGCCTCGACGACGTTGGTAACGAAATCGCCGAGTTGCCCGCCAAGGTTCTGCGCAACTCGCTCGACCTCGCGGGAAATCCTGCTGCCGAGGGGGGCAAGCAGGTCCTGCATCGGACCCGCCTTGTTCGGCGACAGCGTCGCCACGAGCAGCGCCGGCATCTTCTGGGTTACCTTTGCCAACACGACATCGTGCACCCGGCGGTCGAAGTCCTCGGGGAAGAGGCCGATGTAGATGGCAGACCCGGAAAACAGGACCATGCCCACGGCACACAGCACGATGTTGAGGCGGCGCAGGGTCGCAAGCGTAAGCATGATGGTCGAGTGTTACCCGTTCGCTTCAGCCTAGGATTGTCGGCCGATCCTGTCCAGATACGGCGCTGATCGTCGCGAGTATTGGCGGGAGCGAGGCGGCAGGATTGTCGGCCCGTGCCGGTCTTGGGTCCAGCGATGCCGCGACCCTAGCCCGGGTGGCGAAGCAGAAGATAGCGGGGCACGTCAGGCCGACGGCGCCTCGCAGACCGCCGAGAGCTTGTTGCCGTCAGGATCGCGGACATAGCAGGCATAGAAGCTGGCATGATAGGGACGCAGGCCGGGCGCGCCCTCGTCGGTGCCGCCATGCGCCAGCGCCGCCTTGTGGAAGGCGTCGACCGCTGTGCGCGTCGATGCGGCGAGCGCCGGCATCGAGCCGTTGCCGACGGTGGCGGGGCGGCCGTCGAAGGGGCGGTTGATCCACAGCCGGATGCGGCTGTCGTCGGCGGGGCCATAGCCGATCTCGTCATCGCGGGTGGCGCGGCGGACTAGGCCGAGGGGCGCGAGGGCGGCGTCGTAGAAGGCGGTCGCGCGGGGCAGGTCGTTGGTCCCGAGGGTGAGGTAAAGCAGCATGAAGACTCCTGGCGTGCGGTGCGGCCATTTTCAGGTTTCGCTGGCCGGTCGGGGCCGCTATAGGACGCAGGGTTTGAGGCGGATGCAAGGACCGAGCGCATGGCCAACGTGGTTGTCGTGGGCGCCCAGTGGGGCGATGAGGGCAAGGGCAAGATCGTCGACTGGCTGAGCGAACGCGCCGACGTGATCGCGCGGTTCCAGGGCGGGCACAATGCCGGGCACACGCTGGTGGTCGACGGCACGGTCTACAAGCTCAGCCTGCTGCCTTCGGGGATAGTGCGCGGCGGCAAGCTTTCGGTCATCGGCAACGGCGTGGTGCTCGACCCCTGGCATCTGGTGACCGAGATCGGGAAGCTGCGCGGCCAGGGCGTGGAGATTTCGCCCGAGAACCTGATGATCGCCGAGAATGCGCCGCTGATCCTGCCGGTTCATGGCGAACTCGACCGGGCGCGCGAGGCGCAGGTCGGCGTGGCGAAGATCGGCACCACCGGCCGCGGCATCGGCCCGGCCTACGAGGACAAGGTCGGCCGCCGGGCGATCCGGGTCGCGGACCTTGCCGACCGTACGACGCTGGAGGCGCGGGTCGACCGGCTTCTGGCCCACCACGACGCGCTGCGCCGGGGGCTGGGGATCGCCCCGGTCGACCGGGCGGCGCTGATCGCGGCGCTGGAGGAGATCGCGCCGCAGGTCCTGCCCTATGCGAAACCCGTCTGGAAGGTGATGACCGAGGCGCGGCGGGCCGGCAAGCGCATCCTGTTTGAAGGCGCGCAGGGTGCGCTGCTCGACATCGATTTCGGCACCTACCCCTTCGTCACCTCGTCCAACGTGATCGCCGGGCAGGCGGCGACCGGCGTGGGCATGGGGCCGGGGGCGATCGACTTCGTCCTCGGGATCGTCAAGGCCTATACGACGCGGGTGGGCGAAGGGCCGTTCCCGGCCGAACTCACCGACGCCGATGGCGAACGGCTGGGCACGCGCGGCCACGAGTTCGGCACCGTGACCGGGCGCAAGCGGCGCTGCGGCTGGTTCGACGCGGTGCTGGTGCGGCAGACCTGCGCGACCTCGGGCGTCAAAGGCATCGCGCTGACCAAGCTTGACGTGCTGGACGGGTTCGAGACGCTGAAGATCTGCGTGGGCTATGATCTGGACGGCCAGCGGCTTGACCACCTGCCGACCGCGGCGGATGCGCAGGCGCGTTGCCGGCCGGTCTACGAGGAACTGGAAGGCTGGCAGGACAGCACCGCCGGGGCCCGGTCGTGGGCCGACCTGCCGGGGGCGGCGGTCAAGTATGTGCGGCGGATCGAGGAGCTGATCCAGTGCCCGGTGGCGCTGTTGTCGACCAGCCCCGAGCGCGACGACACGATCCTGGTCACCGACCCGTTCGCGGACTGAGCCGATGGGCTACCGGGCGCGCAAACGGCTGGCGATGCTGATCCTGGTGGTTGGGCTGCCGGCCTATATCGTGGCGGCGATCACGCTGGAGAACCGGCTGGTCGCGGCCTGGGGACCGCCGCCGGTGCTGGCCGAACTGGTGATTTTCGTGGCGCTGGCGTTCTTGTGGGCCTTGCCCTTCAAGAGCATCTTCACCGGTATCGGCCAGGCCGACCCGGACGAACCGCAGCGCTGAGGTCCCGGCCGGGCGCCACCGGGCCGACACGGGCGGGAGGGCGCCGCCCTCCCGCACCCTCCCGGAGTATTTGGCAAGGAAAAAGCGGGGCGAGGCTGGAAGTGTTCGTCGACGCATCGGGATCGTGGCGAGGGAACAGCCGGCCGCCGGACGTAGTACAGGGAGGCCCGGCACGCGCGCGGCGGGCTCTTCCCCCGCCGACCGGCTGCCGGATCAACGTAGGTCAGCGGTAGCGAGGAATCAATCAGCTCGCCCGGTGCCGGAATGCGAAACGGCCCCGCTTGGGCGGGGCCGTTGATTGCTGGCCGGGTGGCGCGGGTCACATCGCCTTGCGGGCTTCGTGCATGAATTTCGATGTGTCGGTGATGGTGAACTGGCCGCGGCTGACCTTCTGGATCTTGCCCTGGCGCAAAAGCATCCCGAACGAGCGCATCCCGTCCTCGCGGCTGAAGGCGCCGCGCGACGACACGAACTCGACCTTGCGCAGCAGGTGCGGGCGCGAGAAGCTTTGGCGGCCCTCGACCGACGAGGTGTAGGCGGCGGCGGCTTCGAGCAGTTCGGTCAGGTTCGAGGCCCCGAGCCGTTCGGCGAATTCGGCAAAGCTCGAGACATCTTCCGGCGACAGGTCGGTCAGGTCGTCGAGATCTTCCTCGTCGTCGTCGGCGACATAGGCGGCGGCTCCGGCGACCACGCGGCGCGGGCGGATGGCGCTGGCGGCATCTTCGCCGGCCGGACGGTCGACGCGCTGTTCCGAAACCAGGACCAGCGGCGCCGGGCGCATGTCCAGCGACGGACGCTGGGTGGTGGCGCCGGCTTCGGTGGTCGGACGGCGCGGGCGGACGGCCTTGGACAGGTCTTCGCGGTAAAGGTCGAGGGCCGGGCTTTCAGCGGCGGCCACGGGCTGGTCGGCCGGGGGCTGCAGCTTGCGGTCGGCCAGCGTGGCGGCCACCGCGGCCTTCAGGTGCGAGATGGCCGAGAAGCGGCGGCGGCTTTCGGCGCCTTCGAGCTTTTCCTTGGCCTCGGCCATCAGGCGGTTGACATCGGGGTCGTCGTCATGCTCGCCATCCTCGGCCCAGTCGGTGCTGGTTTCGGCGGCGATCTGGTCGTCGGCGGGGGCCTCGGCCGGAGCGAAGGCTTCGGCAGGTTCGCTTTCGACGGCCTCGTCCTCGGTCGCGGCGGAACCGTGGGTCACGGCCTTGCTCAGGCGGATCACCCGGGCGCGGGCGCGCTGGTAGAAGCTGGGCTGGGGTTCTTCGGCGTCGGTCGCGGTGACAGCTTCTTCGTCGGCGTCATTGGCGTAGTCGTCTGCGTCGGCGACGATGGCGGCGATGTTGGCGTCGACGGGTTCGTCGATGCCGTCCGGCTGGGCCTCGGCTTCGGTTTCCGGCTGGGCCACGGCTTCGGTGTTCGGCGCGGGGGAGGCAGCGCCCAAGGCCGACAGGCGGGCCAGAAGGTCGGCGTCCTCGTCGGCTTCGGGCGCGGCTTCCTCTTCCCGGACGGCTTCGACCGGCTCGACGTCGCTTTCCGCGGTCTCGGCCAGGTCGTCGGCTTCGTCGGCCGCAAGGTCTGCCGTGCCAACGTCGTCGTCGTCGAAGTCGACCCCGGCCAGATCGTCGCCGGCGCGGGCTTCGGCGCGGGCGGCCTCGGCGGCCTTCAGTTCGGGCATGTCCTCGGACAGGTCGAGCGCGAAGCCGAAATCCTCGGGCATCCGGGCGGCGTCGGGATTTTCCGAGGCCGGTTCGTCGTCTTCATAGGCGGGGAGCGCACTGCGTACGCTTTCGACCACGGCGCGGATGCGCATCAGTTTTGCGGCAACGCTTTCCTCGTCCGAGGCGGGCGCGGCTTCGGCAGGTTCCTCGATGGGCAGAGCAAGTGCTGCGTCGTCGCCGGTCAGGACCAGCGGCGCGGGTGTTTCGTCGGCGGCGGTCGGTTCGGCTTCGACCGGCGCGGCTTCGGCGGCAGGTTCGACCTGGGCGAGGATGTCGTCGATTGAGAAATCCCCGACCGAGAAATCCTCGACCGGCTCGGCGGCATATTTGGCGACCGGCTCGGGGGCGGGTTCAGCTTCGACTTCGGCGGCGATTTCTTCGGCAGCCGGCTCGACCACAGGCTCGGCGAGCGGTTCCTCGACCTCGGCAACTTCAGGCAGGTCGGTGGCTTCCGCCACCATCGGCGGCACGGCGACTTCCTCGACAGGCTCGGCCGCTATCGGCTCGGCAGCCGCAACGGCCGCCGGCAGGACCCGGGGCGCGGGCGCGGCGGGTTCGGCTGCGACCGGCACGGCAACCGGAACCGGGGCCGCCGTGGGCGCGGTGGCCGGCGCAACCGGCGCAGCCTCGGCCTGGCGCAGTACGACGCCATATTCGCTGATCTTGGCCTCGACCCGGCGCTGGATTTCCTTTTCGGCGATCCGGTGCAGCATCTCGGCATCCGGGGTCGGGGGTTCGGCGCCGAAATAGCGGTCGTCGGCGGCGAGGTCGCGGAAATATTCGGCGATGGCCTTCATCGTCGAGAAAGGCTCGTCGAACCCTTCGAGGGTGCACGAGAATGTCCCGTAGGACACCGTGAGAATCTTGCTTGCCCCGATCATCTCAAGCCTGCTTTCTTCTACTGCCTGTCCCGGCATGCAACGCGGAAACTGGTTCGCAAGCATGAACAGATATAGGTAAATTGAAGGATTCTTTCAGGCCGCCCGTCCCGGTCGTTGCCACAATTGCTGATAATGCCATGATCGCAGACCAGACTGTTGAATTTCCCGAGGCGGTGACTCTTTTGGGGGGTGGCGCTGCGGAACCGGCGCGGTTACGCGCGGCGCTGACCCTTGCCCCCCGGCTTGTAGCCGCCGATGGTGGCGCGAATATGGCGGTGGCAGAAGGGCTTAGTCCCGATCTGGTGATCGGCGACTTCGATTCCGCCAGCGCCGAGACGCTGGCCCGCATTCCCGCCGACCGCCAGATGCGGCTGGCCGAGCAGGACACCACCGATTTCGACAAGTGCCTGAGCCGGATCGCCGCCCCATTCGTCCTCGGGCTGGGGTTTCTGGGGCCGCGATTCGATCACACGCTGGCGGTGTTCAGCGCGCTGGTCCGGCATGCGGCGAAGCTGTGCCTGCTGGTGGGGGGTGAGGATGTGATCTTTGCCGCCCCGCCGCAGCTGCGGATCGAGCTTGCCCCCGGCAGCCGGCTGTCGCTGTTTCCGATGTGCCCGGTCAGCGGGGAAAGCACCGGCCTGCGCTGGCCGATCGACGGGTTGGCCTTTGCCCCCGACGGGGTGATCGGCACCTCGAACGAAGTGACGGGGCCGGTCGATCTGCGCATGGACGGGCCGGGGATGCTGGTGATCTTGCCGGCGGCGGCGCTGGGCCCGGCGCTCAGGGCGCTTCGGTCAGGCCCGCGCTGGCCGTCGCCCGGCGGGCGGTGATCCGTTCGCGGTGGATGATGTAAAGACCCGACGACACGATGATGGCGATGCCGGTCCAGGTCAGGCCGTTGGGGAAGTCGCCAAAGACTAGATAGCCCAGAAGCGCGGCGGTGACGATTTCCAGGTAATGCAGCGGCGCCAGAACCGACGAGGGCGCAAAGCGCAGGGCAAAGGTCATCGACATATGGCTGACAGTGGCGGCCAGCCCGACGCAGAAGCACCACAGAAGGAACAGCCCCTGCGGCCAGACCAGCGCCAGCGAGGTTTCACCCAGGGCCTGACCGGCCAGCAGCATCGGCAGGCACATCAGCGCGGCAATGATGGCGGTATGGAACTGCATCGGCACCGGATGGACCAGCCGCGACAGGGCGCGGGTGATGAGGATGTAGAGCGCAAAGCACAGCGCGGTGCCCAGCGGGAACAGCGCCACCGGGCCGAAATGCACGAACGAGGGCTGGATCACCAGCAGACACCCCAGGAAGCCGACGACGCAGGCGCCCAGCCGCCGTGCGCCGACGGGTTCCTTCAACACCAGCCGGGCGATCAGCAAGATGATGAAGGGCTCGACAAAGGCGATGGACAGCGCATCGGCCAGCGGCATGACCCTGAGCGCAGCGATGAAGGCGTAGGTCGACAGGATCGACACGAAGGCGCGCGCCAGGCTCAGCCACAGCGCCCGGCCGGACAGCGCCAGCGGAAAGCCCATGACCAGCGTTACCGGCAGCATCAGCAGCGCCTGCACGACGAAACGGCCAAGGGTGATGGTGCCGACCGGCACCCCCTGGGCGGCAAGCTTCGAGGACACGTCGATCAGCGGCGCGATGACGCAGAAGCCGAGCATGAGGGCGACGCCGGGAAGGATGCGGTCGGGGTGCTGGGTCATGGACCCCGGCTATCGGCCCGCGCGCCGAACGTCCAGCAGGATCGCGACCCCTTGCGCCGGTTTCGGTTGTCGACGGGGCGGAATGCGTCTTTCAGCGCGGCGGCGGCGCTGGCCCGGCTGATCCGTGGCGAACGGATGCGCCCCGAAGTGATGCGCGCAGCGCTGGTGCCGGCGGCGGGGGTGGCGCTGGGCGAACCGCCCCCCCGCCCTGACGCTGATCGGGCGCGCGGTGCTATGGCGCGGGATCGCCGGCCTGCGCGATTGACGGCTCAGCAGTTGGGCACGTTCACCGCCAGCCCGCCCAGCGAGGTTTCCTTGTATTTCTCGTGCATGTCGAGCCCGGTCTGGCGCATGGTCTCGATGCAGGCGTCGAGGGGGACGAAATGCTTGCCGTCGCCCCGGAGCGCCAGCGAGGCGGCGGAGACCGCCTTGATCGCGCCGAGGGCGTTCCGTTCGATGCAGGGGATCTGCACCAGGCCCTTGACCGGGTCGCAGGTCATCCCGAGGTGATGTTCGAGCGCGATCTCGGCGGCGTTCTCGACCTGTTCGGGTGTGCCGCCCAGGACGGCGCAGAGGCCGGCGGCGGCCATTGCGGCGGCGCTGCCCATCTCGGCCTGGCAGCCGCCCTCGGCCCCCGAGATCGAGGCATTGTGCTTGCACAGCCCGCCGATTGCCGAGGCGGTCAGGAGGAATTCGCCGACCCGCGCGGGCGAGGCGCCGGGCACATGGTCGAGCCAGTAGCGCAGGACCGCGGGTAGAACGCCCGCCGCCCCGTTCGTCGGCGCGGTCACCACCTGGCCGCCGACGGCGTTCTCCTCGTTCACCGCCAGCGCGTAGAGGCTGATCCAGTCGTTGATCGTGTGGGGCGGGGTCAGGTTCAGCCCGCGTTCGGCCAGAAGCGCGTCATGGATCGCCTTGGCGCGGCGGCGCACCTTCAGCCCGCCGGGCAGGATGCCATCGCCCTTCAGCCCGCGTTCGATGCAGTCGTTCATCACCTGCCAGAGCCGGCCCAGCCCCTTCTCAAGGTCGGCCGTGCTGCGGAACTGCAACTCGTTGGCGCGCTTGATTGCAGCGATGGACTTGCCCGAGGCGGCGGCCATCTCCAGCATCTCTGCCGCGGTCTCGAACGGATAGGGGACGCCCGAGGGGGCGGCGGCCTTCTTGTCGGCCCCGAGATGCTCGGCCTCGGTCAGCACGAAGCCGCCGCCGATCGAGTAATAGGTTTCCTGCAGGATCACGTCGCCCTGGGCGTCGGTGGCCATCAGGATCATGCCATTGGCGTGGCCGGGCAGCCGGCGGCTGTAGTCGAAGACAAGGTCGGTCTCGGGCCGGAAGGCCAGCGTGGGCAGGCCGGGCGGCGTGACGGTGCCGGTTTCGGCGATGGCGGCCAGGGTGGCCTCGGCCTTTTCATGGTCGTAGCTGTCGGGCAGGAAGCCCGCCAGGCCGAGGATCGTCGCCCGGTCGGTGGCGTGGCCCTTGCCGGTAAAGGCCAGCGACCCGTGCAGCGAGGCGCGCAGCCCCGCCGGATGGAAGGGCGAGGCGCGCAAGAGGTCAAGAAACCGCGCCCCCGCCACCATCGGACCCATCGTGTGGCTGGAAGATGGGCCGACGCCCACCTTGAACATGTCGAAGACGGAAAGAAACATGAGGCGATCCTGTTCTGCGCAAGCATGCATTATGCCGCGCCGGCACGGCGGAAGGAATGTGAAATGCGACCCTTTGCGCCGATCAGCGCCGTGGCCATCAGCAGGCGGGCGCGCGTCAGTAGGCGGGGGCGGTGAAGATGGTCGGGCCCAGCCCCTCGGCTTCGGCGGCGCGCTGGGCGGCAGGGCGGGCTTCGTGGGCCGCCAGCACCCTGTTCAGTGCCGGAAAGTCAGCGGCGCGGAAATAGGACGGGTGCCCCGGCCCATAGCTGGACAGCCAGCGGACAAGCACGCCGAGATAATAGCCAAGGATCGACGGCCGTTCGGGTGACAGCCAGCCGGGGGCATCGCGGGCGATCATGGCGTCGATGATGCCAAGGTAGGTGCGCATCCGGTCCGAGGCATGGGCCAGCACCGCCGCCGTGCTGCCGGGGCCGGCAACCCGTTCGGGGTAGAACAGCTGCAGAAGCGTCGGGTGGATGTTGGTCGAGGTGAAGAACAGCCACTTCAGGAACGGCGCGCGTTCGGCTGAACCGGGCGCCGGCGCCAGCGCGCGGTGGCGTTCGGACAGGTAAAGCAGGATGGCGGCGGTTTCGAACAGCGCGTCGTCGCCGGTTTCCAGAACCGGGATCAGGCCAAGCGGGTGCATGGCGCGATAGGCCGGGCTGGCCAGTTCGCCGCCGTCGCGGTCGATCAGGCGCGCCTGGTAGGGCTCACCCAGTTCCTCGAGCACGAGGCGAACGATCAGCGATGCGGTGTCGGGCGACGAATGCAGCTTGTACATGAATGCCTCTGCTGGCCTTGGCGGTCGGGCGGCAGATTAGCCGTTGGCGCGGCGCGGTCCAGCGGCATTCGCTCAGCCTTGCAGGAAATCCCACAGAAGCTTCAGGTTCAGCGCCAGGATGACGGCGGCGATCAGCACCGACAGCGCGGCAAGCCAGCCGGGCGCGCGCAGCGCCCCCATCTTGTGCCGGTCGGTGGTGAACATCACCAGCGGCACCACCGCGAACGACAGTTGCAGCGACAGGACCACCTGCGTCAGGATCAGAAGCCGCCCGGTGCCGGCCGAACCGTAAAGCACCGTCACCGCCGCCGCCGGCACGATGGCGATGGCGCGGGTGACCAGCCGGCGCAGCCAGGGCGGCAGCCGCATTTCCAGGAACCCCTCCATCACCGCCTGGCCGGCGAGCGTGGCGGTCACCGTCGAATTGAGCCCGCAGCACAGCAGCGCGATGGCGAACAGCGCCGGCGCCACCGACAGGCCCAGAAGCGGGCCGATCAGCGTATGGGCGCGGTCAAGCTCGGCCACGTCGGTCTGGCCGGTGGCATGGAAGCTGGCCGCGGCAAGAACCAGGATCGCCGCGTTGATGACCAGCGCGAACATCAGCGCCACCGTCGAATCGAGCGTCGCGTAGCGCAGCGCCTCGCGCTTTTCGGCCGGGGTCTCGCCATAGGCGCGGGTCTGGACGATGGCCGAATGCAGGTAAAGGTTGTGGGGCATGACCGTCGCGCCAAGGATGCCGAGCGCAAGGTAGAGCATGTCGGGATTGCGCACGATCTCGACCGTGGGGGCAAAGCCGCGGATCACCTGCCCCCAGTCGGGATCGGCCAGCGCGATCTGGATGCCGAAGCACAGCGCGATGACGCCGAGCAGGGTGATGATGAAGGCCTCGAGCCAGCGGAAGCCCTTTTTCTGCAGCCACAGGATCAGGAACACATCCAGCGCGGTGACAAGCACGCCCAGTTCCAGCGGGATGCCGAACAGAAGGTTCAGCCCGATCGCGGTGCCGATCACCTCGGCGATGTCGGTGGCGATGATCGCCAGTTCCGCCAGCGCCCACAGGGGTAGCGCGATCAGGCGGGGAAAGGCGTCGCGGCAGGCCTGCGCCAGGTCACGGCCCGAGGCGATGGCCAGCCGCGCGCACAGCGATTGCAGTACGATGGCCATGATGTTGGAAAACAGCGCGACGCTCAGCAGCGCATAGCCGAACTTTGACCCACCGGCCAGCGAGGTCGCCCAGTTGCCGGGATCCATGTAGCCGACCGCGACCATGTAGCCGGGGCCGAGGAAGGCGGCGATGCGTCGCCAGCGGCCCTGGGGCAGCGCGACCGAACGGTGGACGTCCGAGAGGGCGGCATCGCCGCGCGTACGCCTCCAGTCGGGGTGGGCGGCGTCCGTCGCGGCAAGGGGGATGGGGCTGGGCATGGAACTTTGCAAATGAGAATAAGTCTCAATATCAGGTAGGCGTCGCCCGTTGTCAACGTCCAGCTGACCGCGCCGCCCCGGCCCGCCGGCCTTAACCCGCGGTTAACCTTCCGCGCGCCAGACTGCCGGCGCAACAGCGGGAGCTTGCGGGCGATGAATCGGGCAATCGGCCTTTGGGTCTTGGGCATTCTTCTTTTGGCTGGGTTCGATCCTGCGCGGGCGGCGGGTCCGGCGGATGCGGTCCGGTCGCTGCCGCAAGCCATGCAGGACAAGATCGCTCCCGATCCGGCGGCCTTTGCCAGGAAACTCGCGTTCCTCGCGGCCAGCTATGGCGAGAACGGCAGCCTCTCGGCGGCGGCGCTGGACCGGATGGCGGCAACGCTCCGGGCGCGCGCGAGGGCGGCCGAGACGGCACGGTTGATGGCGGCCGATCTCGACGGCGATGGGGCGGTCAGCGGCGATGAACGGCGGATGGCGCTGGCGGCGCTGTCGGCGCCCCGGCAAAAGCGCCTTGAGGCTGCGTGGGCAGAGGCCGACGCCGACAAGGATGGCCAGGTCAGCGCCACGGAACTGGCGCAGCAGGCGACAACCGCCGGCCAGCGGGCGATGGGCCCGGAACGGCTGGCAGAGTGGAAGGCGCTGATGGGGCTGGACGCGGACGCCGACGGGCAACTGACCACCGCCGAAATCGCCGCCGCGCTGGCTCTGCCGACCGACAAGCCGCCCGGCGGCTGACCGGCCGGGGGCGCGAGGGCGGGGCAGTCCCGGGGCCGGTGGTCAGGGATGTCCCTAAGACGCCGGCGCGCCCTCGCTGCCAGCCCAGTATCCGGCAGGCGGAAAGCGCCACGCCGCGCACCTTCGCGGGCTATTGCCTCTCGCCGCCGGGCGGTCTTGTGCCTATAAGCGGCTGGCAGGTTCAGCCTTGAGGATTTTGCCCGATGACTTCCGCCACCCATGCCGCGCCAGAGGCCGGCCTTTCCCCCGCCGATCTGGCGAAAAAGGCCGCCGCCGACCGCGCCGTCGACTTCGTGCAGGACGGGATGCGGCTGGGGCTGGGCACCGGCTCGACCGCCGCCTTCATGGTCCGCCGGCTGGGCGAACGGGTCCGGCAGGAGGGGCTGCGGGTCGTGGGCGTGCCGACTTCGACGCGCACCGCCGAGCTGGCCCGCAAGGAGGGCATCCGGTTGGTCACGCTCGATCAGGCGGGCTGGCTGGACCTGACCATCGACGGGGCTGATGAGTTTGACGCCGACCTGACGCTCATCAAGGGCGGCGGCGGCGCGCATCTGCAGGAAAAGGTGGTGGCGGCGGCCTCGGACCGGATGATCGTCATCTCCGACCCCGGCAAGCGGGTCGCGCGCCTGGGCGCCTTCCCCTTGCCGGTCGAGGCATTGCATTTCGGCCTGGCGTCCAGCGAACGGCACATCGCGCGGGTGCTGGGCCATCTGGGCTATGGCGAACGGCCGATCCGCCGGCGGATGGCCGGGGCGGTTCCCTTCGTGTCCGACGAAGGGAACG
This sequence comes from Paracoccaceae bacterium, assembly GCA_046348855.1. Classification (GTDB taxonomy): domain Bacteria; phylum Pseudomonadota; class Alphaproteobacteria; order Rhodobacterales; family Rhodobacteraceae; genus TMP-24. The sequence continues at coordinate 133,231 of JAXMDK010000011.1, forward strand.
CGATTCTCGACCTGCACCTGGGCGCGATTGCCGACGCAGCGGCGCTGGCCGATGCGCTGAACCAGATTCCGGGCGTGGTTGAAAATGGCCTTTTCATCAATATGTCCGACCTGGTTATCGTCGGCCACGGCGATGGCCGCAGCGAATTGATCGAGGCCGAACCGGGCCTGGCTGAGGCGATGGCCCGGTCAAGACCGCGCCAGGACGATCCGTTCGCCGCATTGGGCGCATGACCGAACGAAGGCCGAAGGCGGCAGGAAGGCAGGCAGGGATGGCGTTTGACTATGATCTGTTCGTCATCGGCGGCGGCTCGGGCGGCGTGCGGGCGGCGCGGATCGCGGCGGGCGAGCATGGGGCCAAGGTGGCGCTGGCCGAGTCCGACCGGATGGGCGGCACCTGTGTCATTCGCGGCTGCGTGCCGAAGAAACTGATGGTCTTCGCCTCGTCCTACCGGGGCGCGATGGCCGATGCGGCTGCCTATGGCTGGCAGGTCCAGCCGGCCGCCTTTGACTGGCCTGCGTTCCGCGCCAAGCTGGATGCCGAGCTGGACCGGCTGGAGGCTGCCTATCGCGGCGGGCTGAAATCGGCTGGCGTGACGGTCTTCGACCAGCGCGCGGTGCTGGCCGATCCGCACAAGGTGGTGCTGGCCGACGGGCGCAAGGTCACGGCCAAGCATATCCTGATCGCCACCGGCGCGCGGCCTTCGGTGCCCGATGCGGTAGCGCGGCTGGGGGTCATGACCTCGAACGACATCTTCCATTTGGAGACGCTGCCCAGGTCGGTGCTGATCGTCGGCGGTGGCTTCATCGCCTGCGAATTCGCCTGCATCCTCACCGGGATGGGCGTCGACGTCACCCAGTATTACCGTGGCCCGCAGATCCTGCGCGGCTTCGACGACGAGGCGCGCGGCCTGGTCGCCGACGCCATGCGCGCCCAGGGGGTCAAGCTTCTGACTGAAACCGACGTCGCCGAACTGAAGCCCGCCGAAGGCGGCATGTGGGTGCGCGCCACCAGTGGCGAAGTGCGGGTGTTCGAAAAGGTGGTCTATGCCACCGGAAGGGCGCCCAATACCGAGGGGCTGGGGCTGGAAGCCGCCGGCGTCGCCGTGGGCGCGCGCGGCGAGGTTCCGGTGGACCAGTGGTCGCAGACGCGGGTGCCGTCGATCTTTGCCGTGGGCGACGTGACCGACCGCATCAACCTGACCCCGGTGGCAATCCGCGAAGGCCATGCCTTCGCCGACACGGTGTTCGGCGCCAAGGCCCGGCCGGCCGATCACGTGCTGGTGCCGTCGGCGGTCTTTACCCAGCCGGAGCTTGGTACCGTCGGCCTGACCGAGGAACAGGCGCGGGCACGGGGGCCGGTCGAGATCTACGCGACCGCCTTCCGACCCATGCAGTCGGCCTTTGCCGGGCGGCCCGACCGGGTGCTGATGAAGCTGGTGGTCGAGCCCGAAAGCCGCAAGGTGCTGGGCTGCCACATTGTTGCGCCGAATGCCGGCGAAATGATCCAGCTGGCGGCGATCGCGGTGAAGATGGGGGCGACGAAGGAAGAGTTCGACCAGACCGTCGCCGTGCATCCGACCATGGCCGAGGAGCTGGTAACGATGCGCAAACCGGCCCGAAGCGCTTGATATATCATCAGGAATGCCTAGGTGCAGGGCAGGACGACAGGGAAGGACTTTGAATGGCTGGCAGTGGTGGCCCCTGGGGTGGCGGACCCGGCAAGGATGACGACGAACGCCCGCGCGGCGACGGCGGCAAGCCCGATGGCGGGCGGGGCGCGCAATTGCCCGACATCGACCAGATCGTCAAGAAGGGCACCGACCAGCTTCGGGTGCTGATGGGCGGCAAGGCGCGGCCGACCGGCTTCGGCGGCGGGGGCGGCGGTAATGGCTCGGGCGGGTTCGGACGCCCGCGCAACCTGATCGCGCTGGGCGCCTTGGCCGTGGTGGCGCTGTGGGGGCTCGAATCCTTCTACACCGTGCGCCCCGAGGAAAAATCGGTCGAACTGTTCCTGGGCCGCTTTTCGCGGATCGGCGACGAGGGGCTGCATTTCGCGCCTTGGCCGGTGGTCAGCGCCGAAGTCTTCCCCGTATCGCTGGAACGGACCGAGGATATTGGCGTCGGCCAGTCGGGCGGCGATGCCGGGCTGATGCTGACCGGCGACGAGAACATCGTCGACATCGATTTTCAGGTGGTCTGGAACATCGCCGACCCCGAGAAATATCTGTTCAACCTGCGCGACCCGCAGCTGACCATCCAGTCGGTGGCAGAATCGGCGATGCGCGAGATCATCGCCCAGACGTCGCTGGCGCCGATCCTGAACCGCGACCGCGGCGCCATCGCCCAGAAGGTGCAGGAACGCACCCAGGCGGTGCTGGACAGCTACAACAGCGGGCTGAACGTGGTGCGGGTGAACTTCCTGCGCGCCGACCCCCCGCGCGAGGTGATCGACGCCTTCAAGGAGGTGCAATCGGCCGAGCAGGAGCGCGACCGGCTGCAAAAGGAAGCCGACGCCTATTCCAACAAGGTGCTGGCCGGCGCGCGCGGCGAGGCGGCGCAGGTCATGGAACAGGCCGAGGCCTACCGGGCCCAGGTCGTGAACCAGGCCGAGGGCGAGGCGAGCCGCTTTACCTCGGTCCTGTCCGAATACCGCAAGGCCCCGGAAGTGACGCGCAAGCGGCTGTATCTTGAAATGATGGAAGATGTGATGGGGCGGCTGAACAAGGTCATCGTCGACGACCATGCGGGGGCCCAGGGGGTTGTGCCCTACCTGCCGCTTGACGGGCTGGCACGGAAACCCGCCGAGACACCGGCCGCGACGCAGGGGGGCAACTGATGGACAGGCGCTGGTTCCTGCTGCCCGCGGCGGCAATCCTTCTGGCCGGGCTTCTGTCGTCGGTCTTCATCGTGGACGAACGCAACAAGGCGCTGGTCCTGAAGTTCGGCGAGATCGTCGCGGTGCGCGAAGAGCCGGGCCTCTATTTCAAGGTGCCCTTCATCAACGAGGTGGTGCGCTATGACGACCGCATCCTGGGGCTCGACATCGAGCCGCAGGAAGTCACGCCGTCGGACGACCGGCGGCTGGTGGTGGACGCCTTCGCCCGCTACCGGATCGCCGATGTGGTGAAGTTCCGGCGGGCGACCGGATCGGGCGGCGAAAGCTTCGCCGAAAGCCGGCTGGACAAGATCCTGCTGGCGCAGATCCGCGAGGTGCTGGGCGGCGTCGATTCGTCGGCGATCCTGTCGGAAAACCGTGCGGCGCTGGCGACCAAGATCCGCGACGCGGCGCGCAACGAGGCGGCGGCGCTGGGGGTCGAGATCGTCGACGTCCGGCTGCGGCGCACCGACCTGCCCGAACAGAACCTCGAGGCGACCTTCGCGCGGATGCGGGCCGAACGCCAGCGCGAGGCTGCCGACCAGGTGGCGCGCGGCAACGAGGCGGCCCAGCGCCTGCGCGCCGCCGCCGACCGCTCGGTGATCGAAACCGTGTCGGATGCCAAGCGCCAGGCCGAGATCGTGCGCGGCGAGGCAGATGCCAAGCGCACGGCGATCTTCGCCACCGCCTACGGCGCCGACCCCGAGTTCTTCGCCTTCTACCGGTCGCTGACTGCTTACCGGGACGCGCTCCAGGCCGGCAATTCCAGCCTGATACTGTCGCCGGACAGCGAGTTCTTCGACTATCTGCGCTCGTCCACCGGTGCGGCGGCCGGGAAGTAGGGGGCGGGCACGGCCGGGATGGCGCGATTGTGGCTTGCCTTCGCGCGCGCCAGCGCCGAGTCTCGGCCAGACGATGTTGCCGGGCGGCGGGCGCCCGGCGGGCAGGCGTTCGGCGGCGGACGCGGTTCGCCAGGCGCAGGAGAGTGACGTGGGAATGACGACGGCGATGGAACGCGGGATCGGGCTGGTGCGCGGCCTGACGGCGGGGATGGCGGCAGTGATGCTGGGCCTCGGGCTGGCCGGCGCGCCGCAGGCCAGGGCCGCGGGCGCGCCCGACAGCTTTGCCGACCTGGCCGAAAAGATCAGTCCGGCGGTGGTCGACATTACCACCTCGACGGTGATCGCCGCGCCGGCGGGCCAGGGGCAGGATGCGCCCAAAGGGTCGCCGTTCGACGACTTCTTCAATGATTTCAACAACCCGAACGGCAATGGCCAAGGCGACAACAATCAGGGTGACAATGGCCAGGGGGACAGCGGCCAGGGCGATGGCGGGCAGCCGCCGCAACGGTCCGAGGCGCTGGGCTCGGGCTTCGTGATTTCGGCTGACGGCTACATCGTGACCAACAACCATGTGATAGAAGGCGCCGACGAGATCCAGATCGAGTTCTTCTCGGGCAAGAAGCTGGATGCCAAGCTGGTCGGCACCGACACCAAGACCGACATCGCGCTTCTCAAGGTCGAAAGCCCCGATCCGCTGCCGTTCGTCAGCTTCGGCAACAGCGACGTGATGCGGGTGGGCGACTGGGTGCTGGCGATGGGCAACCCGATGGGCCAGGGCTTTTCCGTCTCGGCCGGGATCATTTCGGCCCGCAACCGCGAACTGCAGGGCGCCTATGACGATTTCATCCAGACCGACGCGGCGATCAACCGCGGCAATTCCGGCGGGCCGCTGTTCAATATGGCCGGCGAGGTGATCGGGGTGAACACCGCGATCCTCAGCCCCAACGGCGGCTCGATCGGGATCGGCTTCTCGATGGCCTCCAATGTGGTGTCCAAGGTCGTTGACCAGTTGCGCCAGTTCGGCGAGACGCGGCGCGGCTGGCTGGGGGTGCGCATCCAGGACGTCACGGCCGACGTGGCCGAGGCGATGGGCCTGAAGGACGCCAAGGGGGCGCTGGTCACCGATGTGCCGGACGGGCCGTCGAAGGATGCCGGGATCAAGTCGGGCGACGTCATTGTCAGCTTCAACGGTACCGAGGTGAAGGATTCGCGTGAACTGGTGCGCCGGGTCGGTGACGCCGATATCGGCAAGGCGGTGCCGGTCACGGTGCTGCGCGACGGCAAGGAAGTGGCGCTGACCGTCACGCTCGGCCGGCGCGAGGATGCCGAAAAGACCAAGCCCGCCGTCGCGACGGCGCCGGCCGCCCCTGAGCCGGTCGACAAGACCGTGCTTGGCATCCACCTGCAGGTCCTGACCGACGACCTGCGCAGCCAGCTGGGTCTGCCGGACGGAACCGAGGGGTTGCTGGTCGCCGATGTCGACCAGGCGAGCGACGCCTATGCCAAGGGGCTGCGGTCGGGCGACGTGATCACCGAGGCCGGCCAGCAGAAGGTGGCGACGATCGCCGATCTGGAAAAGCGCATCGCCGATGCCAAGGATGGCGGGCGCAAGTCGCTGCTGCTCCTGATCCGGTCAGGCGGCAATCCGCGCTTCCTCGCGGTGTCCATCGAATAGGCCGCGTCGGCGCCGGCGCGGGCGAGGTCTGGCAAAGCCGGACGCTTTCGCCTATGTCGGCGACGGAACGGCAAGTCAGGGGACGAGATGGCGAAGATCACCTACGTTGAGTTCGGCGGCAAGGAGCATGTGGTCGATGTGGCCAATGGCATGACCGTCATGGAAGGCGCGCGCGACAACGGCATTCCCGGGATCGAGGCTGATTGCGGTGGCGCCTGCGCCTGTTCGACCTGCCATGTCTATGTCGACGCGGCCTGGGTGGAGCGTCTGCCCCGCAAGGAAGCGATGGAAGAAGACATGCTGGATTTTGCCTACGAGCCGGACCCGGCCCGGTCACGTCTGACCTGCCAGCTGAAGGTCAGCGATGCGCTGGACGGGCTGAAGGTCTTCATGCCCGAAAAGCAGATCTGACCGGAAATCCGCCAGAGCCGCTTGCGGCTG
>JAXMDK010000012.1:0-138703 GCA_046348855.1 Paracoccaceae bacterium
GCTGGGGCTGGGGCCTTCGGACTATCTGGAGGTGATCGCCGCTGATCCGGCCGCGGCGCGGCCCGTTCATCCGCGCTGGTTCCGGCTGGATGAATTTTCCGGGCCGCCACGGCTGACCAACTGGATCTGCCGGGTCGGCGATCTCGCGGCGGCCTTGTCGGTCGCGCCGGCGGGGGCGGGGCGGGCGGTCGACCTGGCGCGGGGCGATCTGCGCTGGCGGATGGGGGTGCCGGCGGACGGGCGGCTGCCCTATGACGATTGCTTTCCGGCGCTGATCGAATGGCTTGGCCCGCGGCCGCAGGGCCGGCTGGCCGAGGCGGGTTGCCGGCTGGCGCATCTTGAGGTGGCGCACCCCGAGGCGGCGGAGCTTGCGCGATTGGTGCCGCTGGCCGATCCGCGGGTGCGGTTCGTGACGGGGGCGCCGGCCTTGCGGGCGGTGATCGCCACGCCGCACGGGGAACGGGTGCTGGAATGATCGTCCGGCCCGCCGGCGAGCGCGACCATGCGGCCATCGCCGATCTGTGGAACCCGGTGATCCGCGACACGACGATCATCTTCCATGACGAGCTGCGCGATGCGGCGATGGTGGGGGCGATCATCGCCGCGCGGCGGGCGGCGGGGCACGAATTCCTGGTGGCCGAGGACGATGGCGGCGGCCTGGCGGGGTTTGCGAGCTACAGCCAGTTCCGCGCCGGCAGCGGCTACGCCCATGCGCTGGAACATTCGATCATCCTGGCCGAGGGCGCGCGCGGGCAGGGGATCGGGCGGGCGCTGATGGCGCGGCTGGAAGACCATGCGCGGGCAGGCGGCGGACATCGGCTGTTCGCCGGCGTCTCGGGCGAGAATGCGGCGGGCGTGGCCTTTCACCAGCGGCTGGGGTTCCGCACCCTGGCGGTGATCCCTGAGGCGGGGCGCAAGTTCGGGCGCTGGCTGGATCTGGTGCTGATGATGAAGGAACTGTGAGCGGCGGGAGCCGGGACGCGGGAAGGATGCGGGCGGCGTTCGCCTCTTGCTTGCGTCGGAGGGGCAGCTAGAGTTTGCCGGTATCTTCCAGCAGCCGAAGGAGGCCCGCGTTGTTTTCGTTCTACAGGAGTGCGGGGCGGGCGTTTGCCGCCGGATTGCCGATGTTTCTGGCGCTGGCGGTGCTAATGGAGGCGTTTGGCCTGTTCACCTCTGATGGCCGTCGCGATTCAGGCGCAACGTTTGTCGCTGGCGCCTTGGTTGCCTACCTGTTGCACAGGCATCTTCTTCTGGGCGAGCGGGCCTGGGGTGCATCCAAGGGGACCCAGCAGCGGCCGGCCGGTATGGGGCGGTTCATGCTTGTTTCCGCGGCGCTGTTGGGGGTGCCGATCGTGACAGCCTTTCCACTGGTCTTCCATCTGGCGAAGCAGGGCGTGCCGGAAAACACGATCGTGGTGGCCTATGTGTTTGCCGTGATGGTGCTTTACCTTGTCATGCTGTCCCTGTTCGGTACCATGCTGCCTGCCTCGGCGGTGCGCGAACCCTTCGGCCTCGGGCTGACGCTGGCGCGGGCGCGCCGCACTTTCCTGCCGATCTTCGTCGGTCTGGTTGTGGGGCCGGGGCTCTTCTCGGTGCTGCTTCTTGCTGTCGCAACCTGGCTTCATGCATCGTTCGGTTTTCCGCTTGACGCCTATGAACGCACCGGCGCCTTCGACGCACTGGGATTTGCGGGCGGGGCGCTGATGCGGCTGGGCGGGCTGCTCAGTACGACGCTGGCGGTGGCGGTGCTGTGCAACGCCTACCGGCGGGTGGTTCCGCCGGGCCCACCGGCGGTCGGCACCGATGAAATTGCCGTGACCGGCTGACATCGCGCCGCGCCGCGGCTAGACTGGCCGCATGTCGATCTGGACCCGCATCGCCGAGGCCGTCGCCGCCCTTGCCCAGGGCGAGGGGCTGGCGGCCATCTTCGACCGGCTGAAGACGCCGCCGGAACGGTCGGTGGCCTTTACCATCGCGGTGATCGCGCTGGGCGCCAAGATGGCCAAAGCCGACGGCCATGTCACCCGCGACGAGGTGGCGGCCTTTCGCGGGGTCTTTGCCATTTCGCCCGACGACGAGGCCAACGCGGCGCGGGTCTTCAACCTGGCACGACAGGATGTGGCAGGGTTCGATGCCTATGCCCGCCAGATCGCGGCGATGTTCGGCCCCGGCAGCCGGGTGCTGATCGACCTGACCGAGGGGCTCTTTCACATCGCGCTGGCCGACGGGCGCTATCATCCGCACGAGGATGCCTTCCTGCGCGAGGTGGCGCGGATCTTCGGCCTGTCTGACCGCTGTTTCCGCTCGATCCAGGCGCGGTTCGTGCCCGACGTGCCGCCCGATCCCTATGACGTGCTCGGGGTGGCGGCGGATGCACCGCTGGCCGAGGTGCGGCGCGCCTGGCGGCAGGCGGTGCGCGAGAGCCACCCGGACGGGCTGGCGGCGCGCGGACTGCCGCCCGAGGCGATCCGGCTGGCCGAGGAACGGCTGATTGCCGTCAACCGCGCCTGGGAGGAGATCAGCGGCAAGGTGGCGGCATGAGTTCGATCCGCATCGCGACCTACAATGTCGAATGGTTCGTCAACCTTTTTGACGAGAAGGGCCGGCTGAGGGAGGATGACGCCTGGTCGTCGCGCTACAACGTGACCCATGCCCAGCAGCTGACCTCGCTGGGGATCGTCTTCACCGCGCTGGACGCCGATGCGGTGATGATCATCGAGGCGCCCGACAACAATGGCCAGCGGCGGACGGTGCAGATGCTGGAACGGTTCGCCGACCGCTATGACCTGCGCTGCCGCAAGGCGCTTCTGGGCTTCGCCAACGAGACCCAGCAGGAAATCGCGATGCTTTACGATCCCGAGGTGCTGACGGTGAAGCACGATCCGAAGGGCGGCGAGGACGACCCGGACGGTCTGGCGCCGCGCTTCGACAAGAGCTTTCCCATCGATCTGGACCATGACGGGGTGGCCGACATGGTGACGTTCAACAAGCCGCCGCTGGAGATCGCCGCCGAGACGCGGGGCGGGTTCCGGTTCCGCATGATCGGGGTCCATGCCAAGTCGAAGGCGCCGCACGGGGCCACGACGCCCGAACAGTTCCGCCGCATCGCCATCGACAACCGCAAGAAGCAGCTGGCCGAGTGCATCTGGATGCGCCGGCGGGTGCTGGAGCATCTGAAGGCCCACGACAGCCTGGTGGTGATGGGCGATCTGAACGACGGGCCGGGGCTGGACGAATATGAAAAGCTGTTCGGCCGGTCGGGGGTCGAGGTGCTGTTGGGTTGGGACGAGCCGCGCGAACTGCGTCTGTTCGATCCGCATGCCCGGCTGGCCTTCGGCAAGAAGATGGCAGCGGCGCCGGTGACGGCGCGGTTCTACCTGGATACGGAAAAGCGCTATTTCTCGGCGCTGCTCGATTATGTGATGGTGTCGCCGGATCTGCGGGCCCGGGCGCCGAAGTGGCGCATCTGGCATCCGTTCGACGACATGGGCTGCTATCAGGTGCCGGAACTCCGCGAGGCGCTGCTGATGGCGTCGGACCATTTCCCGGTGAGCCTGGATTTGCCGGTCGAACCGGCGGCGGCTTAACCCGTCGGGTGGTTTCTGGCATGATGGCGCCATGGAACGGGTGTCGGTCCTGCTGTGTTGTCTTGCGTTCGCCGGCTGTCCGGCGCTGGCCCGGGACGTGCAGGCCGACGCGGGGCCGGGCGGTTTGATCGAGGAGGGGGCGCGGCGGGTGATCGAGGGGCTGATCGGGCGCGCGGCGCCCGGGTTGCGCGACCTGCAGGAACGGCTGGCCGAGTTTGCCCCGGCGCTGGAGACGCTGGCCGGGCAGGTCGACGACTGGCGTGCCTATGCGCCGCCGGTGATGCTGCCCAACGGCGACATCCTGATGCGCCGCCGCGCGCCGCTGCCGCGGGCGGGTCCGAAGCCCGAGCCCAGGGAGGAGGGCGGGCCGATCGATCTGTGAGGGGTGCGGATGCCAACCCGCCTATCTGATGCTTTGGGCTTTCCTGTTTCCCGGACCGTGCTTTGGTCTCGCGCTTGACCGCCCCAAGCAGCGGCCGTTGGGCTGGCGCGCCCCTACAGCCGCCCGATCCGCTCGGTCAGCAGGTCGAAGAAGGCGTCGCGCTTTACCTCGCCGATGAAGAGCGCGTTGGCGGTCCCGTCCGTCACACGCCACCAGTCGGCGACGGTCATGCCCAGCGTGTGGCGGCCCTCCAGCTCGATCGCCACATGGATGTGGCGGCCGGAAAAGAGGCCGGGGTCGAGAAGGTAGGCGATGACGCAGGGGTCGTGCAGCGGCGCGCCGGCGCTGCCGTATTTCGACGTGTCATAGCGTTCGAAGAAGTCGGTCCAGCTGGCGGCGGCGCGGCCCGCCTGGGTGCCGAGCGCCCGCAACCCCTCGACCCAGGCGCGCGAGGTCAGCGCCTTGTGGGTCACGTCGAGCGGCATGACCACCAGCGGCACGCCGGCGCGGAACACGATGTCGGCGGCCTCGGGGTCGACGTAGATGTTGAACTCGGCCGCCGGGGTGATGTTGCCGACTTCGAAATAGGCGCCGCCCATCAGCACGATCTCGGCGATGCGGGGGGCGATGTCGGGGGCCTTCTGCAGGGCGGTGGCGATGTTGGTCAGGGGCCCGAGCGGGCAGAGCGTGACCGATCCGGCGGGTTCGCGGCGGAGCGTCTCGATCAGGAAGTCGACGGCATGGCCGGGCTGGAGGGGCATGGTCGGATCGGGGAGCGCGATCCCGTCGAGCCCGGTCTTGCCGTGGACATGTTCGGCGGTGACGAGCTTGCGGTTCAGCGGGCGGTCGCAGCCGGCAAAGACCTTGACGTCGGGCCGCCCGGCCAGTTCGCAGATGACACGGGCATTCTTCTGGGTCAGCGCGAGCGGCACGTTGCCGGCCACGGCAGTGATGCCGAGGACCTCGAGTTCCGGCGAGGCGAGCGCCAGCAGGATCGCCACCGCATCGTCCTGGCCGGGATCGGTGTCGATGATGATTTTCCGGGGTGTTTTCATGGCCAATGCTCTTTGGGGCAGGGATTCCTGACTTGCCAGACTGACTGGGCCGGTGCAGGAAGTCCAGCGCCGCAGTTCAGTCAAAAACCCGCCACATTGCACAGAGATGGTTAACGAAAATCACATTACGGGTCTGGACATGATTCCCGAGGGTCAGGCTGTTTATCTGCATGTGGGCGGCCAGACGACCGGCGCCGAGGACCATGTGGTCTATCTGGCGGCGAACCGTTCGGGCCTGCGCCGGGCGGGCTACGGGCTCTTCTGCTTCGATCCGCTGGCCGGGGGCCCCGACAGCCTCGGCGAGGACATGCCGGGGCCGGGCGCCGACGAGGACGAGATTGCCGCCTGCGCGGACCGGCTGGCCGAACGTTTTGCCCCCGACCGGCGGGCCGGGCCGACGGGTTTCGCGATCAGCGCCCCCGATCTGGCCGGGCCGATGGCCGAGTTGCTTCTGGGCCGGTTCCATCCGAATGCGCGCAAGCGGGCGCGGGCGCTGCGCCAGGCGCTGGGCCAGCCGGTCGAGCGGCTGGTGCTGGCGGTGCAGCCCTATGAACAGCTGTTCCATGCGGTGTGGATGGCGCTGGCGCTGGATCGCCGGATCGACGCCTTCGCCGACTATGCGCCGGCGCTGGCCGCCTTCCAGGGCGGCTGGGCCGATCTGGCCGAGACGCTGGCCGAGGAACTTGAGGTGCGCGAGCTGATCGTGCAGGCCGCGCCCCTGTCGGCGGCACAGTTGCAGGTGGCGCTTCTGCCCGGCGTGGCCTTGCGCCAGCCGGTCCAGCCCCTGCCGCGTCCGCGGGTGACGCCCGGCGCGGTGGCGATGGCGCAGCGGTGCTTTGCGCAGGGGCTGCGGCTTCAGCCCGGCCAGCGCGACCGGCTGGTGGCCTTTCACGCCCGCCAGCCGCAGCACCGGCCGGACCTGGGCCTGTCGGCGCTGGCGCTGGCCGACCTGCGCGGCCGCTTCGTCGCCGACCTGGACATGATCGCGCAGATCGCCGGCGCCCATGTGGTCGGCGCACCGCTGCCCGCGTTGGCGGCGGAATAGGGGCGGGGACTTTCGGGCCGACGATATCGGCCCGGAAACGGACAAGCTGCCCGGAAGTGCATTCGCCAGATAGTAACCAACGTTGACGCGCGCGAGGGGATCGCCTCGCGCCGGTTCCAACGCCGCCTCAGCCGTCGAAGTTCACTTCCTCCATGATCTTCAGCGCGGTCGGGCGCAGCCGGGCCAGGTCGGTCAGGCTGACGCTGTCGGGGGTGAAGTCGCCCCAGCTCTTCACCAGCTCCGACCGGGGGACCCCCGGCTTGACCGGGAACTCGTCGTTGGTCTCGGCATAGATTCTCTGGGCTTCGTCCGAGGCGAGGAATTCCATCAGCTTCAGCGCCGCCGCCTTGTCGGGGGCGGCCTTGGTCATCGCCATGCCCGAGACGTTCACATGGGTGCCGCCGCCCTCGAAGGTCGGATAGACGATGCGCGAGGCGTCGGCCCAGACCTTCTGTTCGGGATCGCGCAGCATCTGGCCCATGTAGTAGGTATTGCCGAGCGCCACGTCGCATTCGCCGGCCCAGATCGCCTTGGCCTGATCCTTGTCGTTGCCCTCGGGCTTGCGGACAAGGTTGGCCTTCAGCCCCTCGGCCCATTTCCTGGCATAGGCTTCGTCATGGTGGGCGATCATCGCCGACAGAAGCGCGAGGTTGTAGTCGTGGGTGCCGGGGCGGGTGCAGATCCGGCCCTGCCATTTCGGGTCGGCCAGGTCTTCGTATGTGGTGACCTCACCGTCCTTGACCCGCTCCTTGCTGGCATAGACGACGCGGGCGCGGCTGGTCAGGCCGAACCACTGGTTGCCGGGGTCGCGGAATTCGGCGGGGATGGCGGCGGCCAGCACAGCGGAATCGACCGGCTGGGTGACGCCGGCATCGACGATCTGCTGTAGCCGGGCGATGTCGACGGTCAGCACCAGGTCGGCGGGGCTGCGGGTGCCTTCGGCCTGCAGCCGTTCGACCATGCCCTTGTCGACGAAGGCGACGTTGACGGCGATCCCGGTTTCCTTGGTGAATGCGTCGAACAGCGGCTGGATCAGCTCGGGCTGGCGGTGGGAATAGACGTTGACCTCGTCGGCGACGGCCGGGACGGCGGCAGTGGCGAGGGCGAGCGCGAGGAGCGGCATCCGGGGCATGGTTGATTCCTTTAGTCGGGATTTGGCTGGCATACTTCGGGTCGAGGGGTCGGGTCAATAACCTACAGAATTTATCAGATATGGGCGCGGCGGGCGGTGCGGGGCTTGACCGACGGCCGGGCGGCGGCGACAGTCCGGCCAAACGGGAGGGGCGGCGGTGGCCAAGGCGGATACGGTGGACCTGAGCCATCTGCGGGTTCTGGAACCCGCGGCCGGTATCTATGCCTATTACGACGGGCGGGTGGCGGGGCAGCGCTTCGCGCCGGGGCCGAACTGGGTGGATGAGGGCGCGATCGAACTTGGGATCGCCACCTTTGCGCTGGTCGCCGGAGGCGAGGCGCTGGTCTATGACACGCATGTGTCGCCCGCCCACGGCCAGGCGATCCGCGCCCATCTGGAGGGGCTGGGGGTCACGCGCTTCACCCTGGTCTATTCGCACTGGCATCTCGACCATGTGGCGGGCAGCGCCGCCTTTGCCGGGGCGCCGGTCATCGCCAACCGGCTGACCGCTGCCCACCTGGCCCGCCAGCGCGCGGCGATCGAGGCCGGCACCCTGCACGGGCCGCCGGCGATCCGGCCGCTGGTCCTGCCCGACCGGCTGTTCGACGGGCGCATGGAACTGTCGCTCGGCCCCCTGCGGGTCGAACTGGTCACCGCCAACATCCACAGTGACGACGCGACAGTGCTGTGGCTACCCGACCGGCGCATCCTGCTGGCCGGGGATACGGTCGAGGATTGCGTCACCTATGTCGGCGCGCCCGAGGATTTCGCCACCCACCGCCGCGACCTGAAGCGGCTGGCCGCGCTGGGGCCGGCCAGGGTGCTGCCCGACCACGGGTCGGAGCGGATCATCGCGGCGGGGGGCTATGGCCCCGAAATCCTGGCGGCCGCCGACCGCTATATCGGCTGGCTTCAGGGGCTGGCCGCCGATCCGGGCCGCGCCGGGACGCCATTGGCGCAGGTGATCGCGGCCGACCTCGCCGCCGGGACGCTGGAATATTTCGCGCCCTACGAGGCGGTTCACCGCCAGAACATTCAGCGGACCCTTGCCCATTTCGGCCTGGCGGCGGCAGGCGGCGGCGGCTGATTTCCGCCGCGCAGGCCGATCACCGGACGGGGTTATTGCCTAACCGGATCGGGGTTCGCACATTGGCCCGACGTTCCATTTTTGTCAGCCAGTGCCGCCGGAGCAACCCATGAAAAGAAGCCTGAGGACCTCGACCGCCCTTGTCACCAGCCTGTCGCTGGCGTTGCAGGGGCTGCCCGCCTTTGCGCAAGAGGCCGCGGCGACGATCTGCGCCGACGGATCGCAACCGCCCTGCCCGGCGGGGGTCGCGGAAACGCCGGCACCCACACCAGAGGCGGCGCCGGCCCCGGCGACCGAGCCCGCACCGGCGACGGCCCCGGCCACCGAGCCTGCGCCTGCCGCTGAAGCTCCTGCCACGACGGAACCTGCGCCAGCGGCCGAAGCGCCCGCGGCGACTGAGGCGACGCCCGCACCGGAGCCGGCGCCCGCCGCAGAAGCCCCGGCAACCACCGAGGCCGCGCCGGCGGCAGAACCTGCGCCGACGACCGAGACTGCCCCGGCCGCCGAGGCCGCACCCGCGCCCGCCACCGAAGCGGCGCCTGCCACCGAGCCTGCGCCTGCCGCTGAGGCCCCGCAGGCGACGGAAGCAGCGCCGGCCACCGAGACCGCGCCCGCAACAGAACCAGCGCCTGCGACGGCCACCGAGACCGCGCCCGCAACAGAACCCGAGCCTTCTACTGCGCCCGCACCCGCGACCGGGGCCGCACCGGCCAGCCCGGACGTGACCGACATCGCCAAGGCGCTGGCGGGGCAGGGGGCAGCGGCGGAGGCGGTGCCGCCTCTGCCGGGCCAGCCCGATGCGGCCAGCGGGGCGGCGCCGGTGGCGGCGGCTGCGGCGGCCATCGCCGGCGCGGCGGATGGCGCGGCCACGCCAGCGCCCGCGGCCGCCCCGGCCCCGGCGGGATCGGTGGCCCAGGTGACCGAGGAAACCGTGACCGACCAGACCGCGCGGTCCTCGTCCGAGGATTTCGCCAACAAGGTCAACCAGCCCGCCGCCACGGCACAACCCGCCGCCAAGGCGGGCACCCAGCCGCCGGCACAGCTCGCGCCCACGGTGGTCGAGCAGAAGAAGGGCCTGAGCAAGGACGAGAAGCTTCTGCTTCTGGGTGTGGGCGCGCTGGCGGTGGGGGCGATCCTGTCCAACAACCGCCGGGTCGAGATGAACTCGGGCGACCGGGTGGTGGTCAGCCGCGACGGGCAATATGACCTCATCAAGGACGATGACGCACTTCTGCGCCAGCCGGGGTCGCGCATCCGCACCGAAACCTTCGACGACGGCTCGACCCGTACCACCGTCAGCCGTGCCGACGGATCGAAGATCGTCACCATCCGCGATGCCGAGATGCGGGTCCTGCGGCGGGTGCATGTGGCTCCCAACGGACGCGAGACGCTCTTGATCGACGACACCGTCGCCTATGATCCGGTGGACGTCAGCCGCCTGCCGCGGCCGCGCCCGCTGCCGGCCGTGACCGCCGCCGACGACGAGGCGGCGCTGAAGCGGGCGCTGGACGCCCAGTCGGACGTGGGCCGCCGGTTCAGCCTGGCGCAGGTGCGCGGCATCGCCCAGGTGCGGGCGCTGGTGCCCGAGATCGACCTCGACGCGATCACCTTCGACAGCGGCTCGGCGGCGATCCGGCCCGATCAGGCACAGGCGCTGACCGGGATCGGGCGGCTGATCCAGGCCTATGTGCGCGCCAACCCGCGAGAGGTGTTCCTGATCGAGGGCCATACCGATGCGGTGGGCGGTGCGGCCTACAATCTGGCGCTGTCGGACCGTCGGGCGGAATCGGTGGCGCTGGCGCTGACCGAATATTTCGCGGTGCCGCCGGAAAACCTGGTGGTGCAGGGGTATGGCGAGGAGTTCCTGAAGGTGCCGACCCAGGGCGACGAACGGCTGAACCGCCGGGCGGCGATCCGGCGGATCACCGGGCTGCTGCGGCAGGAGTGATCCCAGCGGCCCGGCGGCGTGCGGGATGCGCAGCTTCCGGGTCGCCGGCGCGGGCCGATAGGTGCAGGATCGGGGCCTGACAGGATGCAGGAGGCCGCGATGGCGTTGCGATATGAGGCTCTCGATAGCGATCTGGTCCGTAGGCTTCGGGCCGGCGGGCCGGATGCCAACGGCCAGCCGCCCGAGCGGGGGGCGATCTCGGACGGTCACGGCGTGCCCTGCCGCCATTGCTTGCGAGACGTGCCGGAGGGCGCGGAATACCTGATCCTCGCGCACCGGCCGTTCCCGCGTCCGCAGCCCTATGCCGAGGTCGGGCCGATCTTCCTCTGCGCGCAGGACTGCGAAGCCTGGGCCGGTGCCGGAGTGCCGCCGATCCTGACGACCAGCCGCGACTATCTGCTGAAAGGCTATGGCGCTGACGACCGCATCCGTTATGGCACCGGCCGGGTGGTTCCGCGCGACGAGGTCGTGGTCTATGCCGAGGCGCTGCTCGATGACCACGAGGTCGCCTATGTCGACGTGCGGTCGGCGCGCAACAACTGCTTTCAGCTGAGGATTCGACGCGCAGCTTGATCCAAGTCAAGGTTGGCGGGGGCCGACTCGGCTAGGTAGGATTCACGCGCGGCGCTCTCCCTTCCTGCCGCGCCATGCTAGCGCAGGCGCTCTCCCTTCCAGCCTGACGCCGGATCCGGCGCTGCGGTTCTCCACCGCGGCGCCGCCTTTTTTCTGCCGGTCTCTTGTGCGCGCTGGCCATCGCCCGCGATTGCAGTCTGGAGCCTGTCCGACAAAAGCGGGAACCGTTTTTGCCGCCAGACAGGCGACCACGATGAGCCCGGAACCTGTCTGAAGCTTCCATCCGTGTCGGGCAGGTTCTAGTCTTACCGCCGGGACGGCAATGGAGGCAGCGACGGGCATGTCCGACATCAACCGAATCGCCGAACGGGCGCTGGCCTGGCACCGCGAGGGGCGTGGCGCGGCGCTGGCGACGGTGGTTGAGACCTGGGGCAGCGCGCCCTGCCGGGCCGGAAGCCAGATGGCGGTAGCCGGCGACGGGCGGATGGCGGGCGCGGTGTCCGGCGGCTGCGTCGAGGCGGCGGTGGTGGCCGAGACGCGGACGGCGCTGGCCGATGGCCGGCCGCGGCTTCTGTCCTACGGGGTCAGCGATCAGGATGCCTTTGCGGTGGGGCTGGCCTGTGGTGGCACGATAAGGGTGCTGGTCGAGCCGGTGGGCGCGGCGATGCCCGAACTCCTTTTGGCCGAACTGTGCGCCGCGCGGGCGGCGCGGCGGCCGGTGGCCTATGTGGTCGATCTGGAAGGCTGGGAGCGGCGGCTGGCCTATCCCGGCGGGCCGCTGGACGAAAGGTTCCGCGCCGACCGGACCGGTACCGAGGGGTCGGAGTTCGTCGCCATCCACAATCCGCCGCCGCGGTTGATGGTGGTGGGGGCCGTGCAGATCGCCCAGGCGCTTCTGCCGATGGCGCGGGCCTGCGGGCATGACCCGCTGCTGATCGACCCGCGCCCGGCCTTCGCCAGCGCCGACCGGTTTCCCGGCGAACGGATCGTCGCCGACTGGCCCGATGTGGCGCTGGCGGCAGAGGGGCTGGATGCGCGCACCGCGGTGGTGACGCTGAGCCATGACCCGAAGATCGACGACCCGGCGATCATCGCGGCCTTGGGCGCGCCCTGCTATTACGTCGGCTGCCTCGGCTCGACGCGCACCCATGCCAAGCGGCTGGAGCGGCTGGCGGCGGCGGGGCTGGACCAGGCGGCGCTGGCGCGCATCCGTGCGCCGGTCGGTCTGGCGATCGGCGCGGCAAGCCCGGCCGAGATCGCGCTGTCGGTGATGGCCGAGGTGACGCAGAGCCTGCGGCGCGGCTGAGGGGGCAGGTGGCGCGGCAGCCGTATGCGCCGCGCCGTTCCGGTCAGGCGAAAATGCCGTCGAGGTTGGCCAGGATCGTCGTCCAGCCCTTGTTGTGGCCGTCGCGGCTTTCGGTCGAGCGGAACTTCACATGGGTCAGGGTCAGGCGGGTGCCGCCGGCTTCGGGGGCGAAGTCGATCTCGACCGTGCTGTCGGGCGCGGCGTGGGGCGAGTTCCAGGTGAAGGCCAGGTGGCGGTGCGGGGTGATCTCGCGGTAGGTGCCGTGGTGGGGAATGTCCTTTTCGCCGTCGTTCATGACGATCGTGTAGCGGCCGCCGACGCGCGGGTCGGTTTCGGCGCTGGCGTGGCCGCCGGCGCAGGGCACCATGAAGCGCGCCAGCATGGTCGGGTCGAGCCAGGCGTTGAACACCCGTTCGGGCGGGGCGGGGATCAGGCGGGTGACGGTCAGGCGAAGGTCGGCGTCAGTGGCGGTGGTCATCGGGCTCTCCTTGGTCAGCAGCGTTTCCAGAGCCTCGAGCCGCATGTCCCAGATCAGGCGCAGGTCCCGGAACCAGCGGTCGATTTCGGCCAGGGGTTCCACCTGCGCTTCGATCAGGTGTTCGCGCCACGAGGTGCGGCGGCTGGCGAGACCCGCCTGTTCGAGAACCTTGATGTGCTTCGACACGGCGTTGAGGCTCATGTCGAATTCGGCGGCGAGGTCGGTCACGCGCGTCGGCCCATGCTGGACAAGCAGCGTCAGGATGGCCCGGCGCGTCGGATCGGACGCGGCCTTGAGGATTTCGGACAGGCGGTGGTCTGTTTCTCGTTCAACCATATGGATGAATTATATGAGTCGCGACTATCAGTCAACCGAATAGATGAATGAAGCCTGCGCAGGGTGGCGGGACGGGGAAGTCGGGGAAAGGGCGGGGGGTCAGAGCCGGGCGAACAGCGCCGTGAGGCGCGCAGCCTCGTCGGCCAGCCCGAAGGGCGCGTTCACCACGAAGAGGCCCGACCCGACCATGCCGTGGCCGTCGCGGGCGGGCGGGAAGCGGACTTCGTGGCTGAGCGCCTTGGGGAAGGCGTCGGCCTTCAGCGCCTCGACCATCGGCCGGTGGCGCCGGTCGGCCAGGATCGGATACCAGAGCGCGATGATCCCGACGTTCCATTTGCGATGGACCTGGGCGATCAGGCGCGGCAGGGCGATATAGTCGTCCTTGATCTCGTAGCTGGGGTCGATCAGCAGAAGCCCGCGGCGCGGGACCGGCGGGGTCAGCGCCAGCGCCATCTGCAGCCCGTCGGTGCGCCGGCAGGTGGCCGGGAAGGGCAGCATCGTCTCGGCCAGGGCGGCATATTCCTGCGGATGGAGTTCAGCAAGGGTAATACGGTCGTCGGGGCGCAGGAGAAGGGCGGCCACCAGCGGCGAGCCGGGATAGGCGGCGGGGCCGTGCCGGCGGCGGACCTCGGCCAGCACGCCGGCATAGGGGTGATCGGGCGCGAACCAGCCCAGCCGTTCGGCCAGCGCAATACCCTGCGCCGCCTCGCCGGTCTTCTGCGCCTCGGGCGCGTCCAGCCGGTAGAGCCCGCGCCCGGCGTGGGTTTCCAGATAGCTGAGCGGCTTGTCCTTTTCACACAGCCTAGCCAGCATCGCCGACAAGAGCGCGTGCTTGTGGACGTCAGCCATGTTTCCGGCGTGATAGATATGCTGGTAGGACAGCATCGCAGGCTCCTCGCCTCAGCGGTCGGGGGTTTCCCATTCGGCCGGCGGCACATTGCGCCTGCTCATGCGGATGGCAAGGCCCAACGCCACGCCGACGCCGATGGCCACGGTCAGGTCGACCAGTAGCGTCAGCAGCATCGTCAGAACCAGAAGCACCTTGTCGGCGGTCCTGAGCCGCAGGTAGTGCGGCCAATGATGCGGTTCGCTCATGTTCCAGGCGGTGACCATCAGCACCCCGGCCAGCGCCGGCATCGCCAGATAGCCGGCAAGCGGCGCGGCGAAATAGATGAAGCACAGGATGGTCAGGGCATGGACCATGCCCGCCACCGGGGTTTCGGCGCCGGCGCGGATGCTGGTGGCGGTGCGGGCGATGGCGCCGGTCGCCGGCAGGCCGCCGACGAGCGACGAGGCGAGGTTGGCCCAGCCCTGGGCCAGAAGCTCGGCGTTGGGGCGGTGGGTGCTGTCGTGCAGCCGGTCGGCGACGATGGCCGACAAGAGCGATTCAACCCCGGCGAGGAAGGCGATGACCAGCGCCGAGGGGATCAGTTCGGTCAGCCGACCCGGCGACAGGTCGGGCAGGTGCGGCGCCGGCAGGTGGTCGGGCAGGGCGCCGAACCGGCTGGCGATGGTGTCGACTGGCAGGTGCAGCACCGCGGCGATGGCCGAGGTCAGCCCGACGGCGACGATCAGGCCCGGCCAGCGCGGCAGAAGCCGGCGGAAGGTGACGATCAGCACGATGGTGGATACCCCCACCGCCAGCGAGGCCGGACTGAGCGTGCCGCGAGCCGCCCACAGCGCCGGAATCTTTTCCAGGAAGTCGGCGGGCACATGGTCGGCGGTCAGGCCGAACAGATCCTTGATCTGACTGGTGGCGATGATCGCGGCGATGCCGATGGTAAAGCCGTTCACCACCGCCTCGGGCACGAAAGCGATCAGGTTGCCGGCGCGCAGGAAGCCGGCGATCAAAAGGATCAGCCCGGCGAGGAAGGTGGCGGTCACCAGCCCGTCATAGCCGTGGGCGGTGATCACGCCCGCCACCACCACGATGAAGGCGCCGGTCGGGCCGCCGATCTGCACCTTCGATCCGCCGAGCGCCGAGATCAGGAACCCGGCGACCACTGCCGTCACCAGCCCGACGGCGGGTGTCGCGCCCGAGGCGATGGCGATGGCCAGGCTCAGCGGCAGGGCGACCATCGCCACGGTGACGCCGGCAAAGATGTCAGAGAGGAAATAGGCCCGTGAATAGGAACGGGCAGTGTGAAGGATTTCGGGGCGCATGGGGACCGCGGCTGAATGTGACGGGGCGGCGCCACTTCACGATGTTTCCGACGGAAAGAAAAGGCCCCTCGAAAGGGGCCCCGATGCGACCGATTGCAGCGCCCTACCTGGGCCCGATCATCATCACCATCTGCTTGCCTTCAAGCTTCGGCATCTGTTCGACCTTGCCGGCCTCGCCTACGTCGCCGGCGACGCGGTGCAGAAGTTCCAGCCCGAGTTCCTGGTGGGCCATTTCGCGGCCGCGGAAACGCAGCGTGACCTTCACCTTGTCGCCCTCTTCGAGAAACTTGAGAACCGCGCGCATCTTCACGTCATAATCATGGGTGTCGGTGCCGGGGCGGAACTTGATTTCCTTGACCTCGATGATCTTCTGTTTCTTGCGGGCTTCGGCTTCGCGTTTCTGGGTTTCGTATTTGTATTTGCCGAAATCCATGATCTTGCAGACCGGCGGTTCGGCGTTGGGCGATATTTCAACCAGATCAAGCCCGGCTTCTTCGGCCAGGACCATCGCACGGGCGGGCGTGACCACCCCGACATTCTCACCATCGGCGCCGATCAGGCGGATTTCGGGCGCGCGGATGCGCTCGTTGACGCGGGGTCCGGTGTCGCGCTGCGGCGGGGCGTTGTGCGGTCTGCGGGCTATGGCTGGGTTCCTTCTGTGGCTTCCAATTGGATCGCGCGGCAAAGTAGTCGCGTGAAATGCGCTGTTCAACCCGGATTCAGCGGCGGATTTGCGGTTGGCGCTGCTTTTCAAACAGTTTTTTTTCTGTCATTACGAAGGCGGGCGCGCAGCTAACCGGAAACAGGCTCACGGCGCGCATAACTGGGAAGGATTGCAGGATGAACAGAAATGTTGCCATCGCGCTGGTAATCGCCATTCTGGCGGCCGGCGGATACTGGTATTACAGCGGGCAGAAACCGGCGATGGAACAGCCGGCAGCCTCGACCTCGACCGAAGCTTCGACGGCCGCGAGCACCGCGACCGAAGCGTCGACCGCGTCGAGCACCGCTTCGTCGACCGACACCTCGACCGCATCGAGCACGGCTTCGTCGACCGACACCTCGACCGCGTCGAGCACCGCGTCGTCGACGGCTGCTGCTCCGGCTTCCTCGATCGCGGCCGACCTGCTCGACCCGACCAAGTTCGACGCCGACAAGCTGAACGCCGCGATCGATGCGACCTCGCTTGACGCCGCGACCAAGACCACGCTGAAGACCGCCGTCACCGCCGCCAAGGACAACCCGGCAGCGGTCCAGACCGCGATCGACGCGGTCAAGAAGGCGCTTGGCATGTAAGATCCGGCCCCCGGGCCAGACAAAACCGCGCTGTAGCTTGCGGGGGGGTTTTTTTGTTTTGGGGGGGGGGGGGTGTGGGGGGGCTCTGGGGCGCGGCCGGGCGAGATCGCAGCCGTATCAATCGGACTGTGCAACACCGACTAAGCGTGAGGCCGTCGCCTCGCGCGCTTGGCGGTCGGTTGCAGCTTGCCCCGGGCCATGCTCCCGAAGCACTGCCAGCGCCCGCCCATCGGGCAGCGAGCGCTTCGCACCCGCCTAGGCAGGCGCCGTCCGTGCCCAACGGCTCGGAACAGTGGCATCCCCCTTGGCCTGCGCTCGCGCTCCGGCCAACGGACCGGGAGACGCGCCACCGGCGCGTCACCTGATCGGTCCGGGCAGTGAGGACTGACCTGCGATGGTTCGGATGACCTGATATTGCTCCAAGCGGCCTTACAGCGCGCGGCGATGCCTCACGCTTGTCCAGCGGGGCAAGCCCCGTGGTCCTGTGCCCCTAGATCCCGTCGCCGACGAAGGCCTTTTCCACCACATATTCCAGTGGCTCGGAATTGGCGCCTTCGTGCAGGCCGAATTTCTCCAGCACCGCCTTCACATCGTGGTTGAACGCCAGCGAGCCGCAGACCATCGCCCGGTCGCTTTCGGGGTCCATCGGCGGCAGGTCGAGGTCGGCGAAGACCTTGCCCGAGGTCAGGTTGTCGGTGATGCGGCCCATGCGGGGCGAGGTTTCGCGGGTGGTCGTCGGATAGTAAAGCAGCTTGCCCGCCGCCAGTTCGCCGATCAGCGGATCGTCCTGCAGGCTTTCCACCAGCTGGCGGCCATATTCCAGTTCGGCCACCTCGCGGCAGGTGTGCATCATGATGACGCGGTCGTATTTCTCGTAGGTCTCGGGGTCGCGCATCAGGCTGGCGAAGGGGGCGATGCCGGTGCCGGTGGCCAGGAACCACAGCCGGTCGCCGGGCAGAAGCGCGTCATGGACCAGCGTGCCGACCGGCTTGGGGCGCAGGATGATCTGGTCGCCGGGCTGGATGTGCTGAAGCTTCGAGGTCAGGGGCCCGTTCGGCACCTTGATCGAATAGAATTCCAGTTCCTCGTCCCACGACGGCGAGGCAATGGAATAGGCACGCAAGAGCGGTTTGCCGTTGTCGCCCAGAAGCCCGATCATCACGAACTCGCCCGACCGGAAGCGCAGCGACTTCGGCCGGGTGACGCGGAAGGAAAACAGCCGGTCGGTCCAGTGGCGCACGAAGGTGACGGTCTGGGCGTCGGGCAAGGTGATCGCGGCGGGGGCGGCGGGGGAAATCTGGTTCACGGGGGTAGCCTCGGATGATGGGTCGGCAGACCCGGGCAGGGGTTGGCAAAGGCGCGCGGCCGGGCTGGCGGCGGGCAAGATTCAGTCAGGGCAAGGCAAGGGGCCGCGCCATCAGTCTACAGTCTGGCGGCCCGTGCCGGAAGCCGCCTTGATCCAGGTCAGGCCCGCAGCCGCGAGCGATAGTCGTTGGCCTTCCAGTCGGCGCGGAACCGCCATTGGTCGGCCGGCTGGCGGGCGGCCAGGTCGTCGCTGATCTCGATCTCGTCGAAACCGGCGCGGCGGGCCATCGTATACTGGTCGGCGATCACGTGGCCGCCGGCGCGCAGCCGGCCCTGGAAGCCGCCGGTGCGCAGGTGGCGGGCAAGCGTGAAGCCCCGCCCGTCGGAAAAGGCCGGGAAGGCCACGATCACCAGTTCGGCGCCGGCCACGTCTGGCAGGGCGTCGGGGCGGGTGTCCGAGGCGATCTCGACGATGCGGGTGCCGGCAAAGTCCTCGGGGTGAAAGCCGTCGTCGCGCACGATCACGCTCATGCCACGTTCTCCTTCAGGGCTGCCGCCTCGGCCTCGGCGGCGGGCAGGGGCCCGCGCACGGCGCGGCCGCCGACGAAATGGATGCCGCATTCGACCTTGCCCTGGCCGCGCCAGCGGCCCGAGCGGGGGTCTTCGCCCTCGGCCACCGGGCTGGTGCAGGGGGCGCAGCCGATCGAGGGATAACCCTTGGCCACCAAGGGATGGCGCGGCAGGCGGTTGTTGACGATGTAGTCCTCCAGGTCCTCGCGGCCCCAGTGGGCCAGCGGGTTGACCTTCAGCCGCTTGCCTTCCTCGTTTTCGAAGAAGTCGAGCGCGGCGCGGGTCGCGGCCTGGAACCGCTTCCGGCCGGTGATCCAGCCGTCGAAGCCCGACAGGGCGCGTTCCAGCGGCACCACCTTGCGCAGGTTGCAGCAGGCGTCGGTGTTGAACTGGTGCAGCGTGCCGTCGGGGTCTTCGAATTCGGTGTCGCGGCGGTCGGCGCGGATCAGGCGGATGTCGGTCAGGTTCAGCTTGTCGGCCAGCTCGCGCTGGTAGTCGAGCGTTTCCGGGAACAGCATCTGCGTGTCGATGAAGATCACCGGCGTATGCGGCGCGATGACCGAGACGAGATGGAGAAGCACCACCGATTCCGCCCCGAAGGACGAAACCAGCGCCAGCTTGCCCACCTCGGGGTCGTGCAGCGCGCGTTCCAGAACCGCCGTCGCCGAGTGATGACGATAGCGGTCGTTGAGCCCGGCGATGCGATCGTCGAGGCCGGCAAGATCAAGCGGCATCGCGTTCGGCCTCTTCGGGGTAGAGCGCGGCCTTGAACGGTGCGGGGCCGAGCCGGCGGAAAGCGTCGATGAAGCTTTCGCCGCGGTCGGTGCGCACCGCCAGATAGGCGCGCATCAGCCGTTCGATGGCGGGCACCACCTGGTCATAGGCAAAGCCGGGACCGACCTTGTCGCCGATGGCGGCCTTTTCGGTGTGGTCGCCGCCAAGGGTGATCTGGTAGTTTTCCACCCCGGCGCGGTCCAGCCCGAGAATGCCGACATGGCCGACATGGTGATGGCCGCAGGCATTGATGCAGCCCGAGATCTTGATCTTGATCTGGCCGATCTCCTCCTCCAGCCCGATGGCACGGAAATGGGTGGCGATCTGCTGGGCGATCGGGATCGAGCGGGCCGTGGCCAGCGAGCAGTAATCCATCCCCGGGCAGGCGATGATGTCGGAAATCAGCCCGGCGTTGGCGGTGGCCAGGTCCTCGGTCTTCAGCGCGGCATGCAGCGCCGGCAGGTCGGACTTGTGGACATGCGGCAGGATGACGTTCTGTTCGTGGCTGATCCTCAGCTCGCCAAAGCTGTAGCGGTCGGCAAGGTCCGCCAGAAGCCGCATCTGCGCGGCCGAGGCATTGCCCGGCGTTTCCCCGTGGGCCTTGAGCGAGACGGTGACGATGGCGTAGCCCGGCGCCCGGTGGGCGGCCAGGTTGGTGTCGGTCCAGGCGCGGAACACCGGATCGACGGCGCGGGCTGCATCGAAGGCGCCGACCGGCGCGTCGCGGAAGGTGGGGGGCGCGAACTGGGCCTCGATCCCGGCCAGAACCTCCTGGTCGACGCCGCTGAATTCGCCGCGGACCTGTTCAAAGCGGGCTTCGACCGCATCGCGGAAGGCCTCGATGCCGTTTTCGAAGACGGTGATCTTGATGCGCGCCTTGAACTTGTTGTCGCGCCGGCCCATGACGTTGTAGGTCGACACGATGGCTTCGAGATAGGGCAGCAGGTCTTCCTTCTTCAGGAACGGGCGGATCACCTGAGCGACCATCGGCGTGCGGCCGAGACCGCCGCCCACCAGCACCTCGTAGCCGATCTGGCCCGACCCGCCGCGCACGATCCTGAGGCCGATGTCGTGCGACTTCACCACCGCGCGGTCGTTGGGCGAGCCGGTGATGCCGATCTTGAACTTGCGCGGCAGGAACTGGAATTCCGGGTGATCGGTCGACCATTGGCGGATCAGCTCGGCCACCGGGCGCGGGTCCGCGATCTCGTCGGCGGCAGCGCCGGCGAAATGGTCGGCGGTCACGTTGCGGATGGTGTTGCCCGAGGTCTGGATCGAATGCATGTGCACGTCGGCCAGCGCGTCGAGGATGTCGGGCACGTCGGGCAGCTTCGGCCAGTTGAACTGGATGTTCTGGCGGGTGGTGAAATGGCCATAGCCCTTGTCCCAGCGTTCGGCGATCATCGCCAGCTGGCGCAGTTGTGTGGTCGACAGCGTGCCGTAGGGAATGGCGATGCGCAGCATGTAGGCGTGAAGCTGCAGGTAGAGGCCGTTCATCAGCCTGAGCGGGCGGAATTCGTCCTCGGTCAGCGACCCGTCGATGCGCCGTTCCACCTGGCCGCGGAACTGGGCGGCGCGGCGGCGGACGAAGGCCTCGTCGAAATCGGCATACTTATACATGCGCGGCCTCCTGCTTGCCGTGGGCATAGTTCGACGGGCCGCGGGTGCGGAAGACTTCGCGGAAATGGATGGGCTCGGGTCCGCGGGAGCCGCGCCGCGCGTCGGCCAGATAGGCGCCGACCACCACCTGCTTCTGCCGCTCGGCCAGAAGCAGCCGCAGCTGGGCTTGGGCCTCGTCCTCGATCAGCTCGGCCTCGTGGTGGTGACGCGACCAGCGGTCGTCGGCGGTCAGATAGACGGCGTCGCCTTCCAGCAGCGCGTTGGCGGTGACGACCTTGGGGGTGAACTGGCGGGCCATGACAGAATCCGGGTTGCGGGTGATGACTGCAATATAGGAAATTTTCCCAGATTCGCGCCAGTCTCCCCTTGCAGATAAGGACGAATGTTTTGTATTTTGTCGCCCGTGGAACCCGTGTCTTGAAAATCGAGGGAAAAGCGAATGACCGTCCGCCTGGATGAGATCGACCGGAAAATCCTTGGCGAATTGCAGGAGGATGCCAGCCAGTCGCTGGACGAGATCGCCCGCAAGGTCGGCAGTTCCAAGACCCCGGTGTGGAACCGCATCCGCAAGATGAAGGAAGCCGGGATCATCGGCCGGCAGACGGCGATCCTCGACCCCGAGGCGCTGGGGCTGGAGGCCTGTTTCTTCGTGCTGATCCGCACCAGCGAACACGAGGCCGAATGGCAGAAGAAGTTCCTGAAAACGCTGCGGGAAAGGCCCGAGGTACTGGAGGCGCACCGGCTGGCCGGCGACATCGACTATATCCTCAAGGTTCGGGTGAAGAATGCGCGGGCCTATGACACGTTCTACCAGGCACTGATCGCCGAGGTCAGGATCTACAACGTGACCGCGCTCCTGAGCATGGAGGAGATCAAGTCGACGACGCTTCTGCCCCTGTGACGGACGGGAGGCCTGCCCCCCGCACCCCCCGGGATACTTTCCGACAGAAAGTGCTGGGCGTCAGGCCCGGACCATCAGCCGTTCGAGCCCGTGGAAATGGTAGAGGTTCGCGTAGCGCGGCGGCTCGGCGAGCGCGAGGCGCGGGCAGCGGGCGAAGAGGATCGGCAGCGCGATCTGCATTTCCAGCCGGGCCAGGGGCGCGCCGACGCAGAAGTGGAGCCCCGCGCCGAAGGAATGGTTGGGCTTGGCCGGGCGGGCGGGGTCGAAGCGGTCGGGCTCGTCCCAGAGCGCCGGGTCGCGGTTGGCGGCGGCGAGCAGCAGGCCCACCCGGTCGCCGCGGCGGAAGGTATGGCCGGAGATTTCGGCGTCTTCATAGGCCCAGCGGGTGAAGAGGTGCAGCGGCGGGTCGTGGCGAAGGATTTCCTCGACCGTGGCCCCAACCTGGTCGGGGGCGAGTGCGGCGGGCGGGGTGCGCCGTTCGATCAGCGCCTTCACGCCGTTGCCGATGGTGTGGACGGTGGCCTCGTGACCGGCGTTCAAGAGCAGGATGCAGGTCGAGATCAGTTCGTCCGTGCTCAGCCGCTCGCCCTCCGCCTCGGCGGCGATCAGGTGGGTGATGAGGTCGTCGCCCGGCCGGTCGCGGCGGCTTTCGACATGGGCGGCGAGGAAGGCGGAAAAGCTGGCGGCGGCCTGGGCGGCGCGGTCCTCGGTCGCGCGGGTGCGGCTGGCCTGGTACATGCCGACCATCGCGTTCGACCAGGCGAGGAGATCGTCGCCCCGGTCTTCGGGGACGCCGAGCAGGCGGGCGATGATCGTCACCGGCAGGCGGGTGGCGAAGGCCTTCAGCAGGTCGAACGGACCGTCGGGGAAGGCGTCGACCAGCTGGTGCGAGAGGGTGGCGATTTCCGGCGCCAGTGCGGCGATGCGGCGCGAGGTGAAGGCCCGCAGGACCAGGCCGCGCAGGCGGGTGTGGCGGGGCGGTTCAAGTTCCAGCATCGAATGCGCCTCGACCGCGTAGAAGGGTTCGAGGCGGGCGGGGATGGGCGCCTGGCGTTCGGCCGGCACCTCGCGGCCGAAGCGGCGGTCGCGCAGGATCGCGCCCACGGCGGCGGCCGAGGTGGCGCAGGCCATGCCGTAGTCGGTCCAGTGGAAAAGATGGCCCAGGGCGCGGGCGCGGTCGTAGAAGGCGTAGGGGTCCTGGACGAAGGCGGGGTCGGTCGGCGACTGGCTGAGGCTTTGCATCGGGTCAGGTCCGGTGTATGCGGCGGGCGCGGCGCGGCAGCAGGTTCTGGGCGACCAGCACGCCGAGGCCGACGATGACCGCGCCGAGCGCCTGCATCCAGTTCCAGGGATGGCCGAGCCCGAACAGGATCAGCATCACATAGAAGGGCGCGGCGTTGATGTGAAGCGCGGCAAGGCCGATGCCGAGGCTGCCGACCGAGCGGATCCACAGCACCTGCGACAGGCCGAGGCCGCCCACCGAATAGATCAGCATCGCCACCCAGCCGGACGCGCCGATGCCGATCCAGTCGCCGGCCGTGCCGTCGGCCGCGACCTGGAGCCCCGCGGCCAGAAGCGTGCCGACGGAGGCGCCGACAAGGGTAATGGCGGTGCGGCCGATGGGCGTGAGGTCGGGAAAGGCGGTGACGGTCAGGCGCGAGCCGAGCGTGAAGACGACGACCGAGCCGAGGCAGGCCAGTGCGCCGAGGCCAAGGCCCGGCGCACCGCCGCGGCTCAGCGCGACAAGGCCGCCGACCAGCGACAGCACCAGCCCCGCCACCAGCGCCGGGGTCAGCCGCCGCCCGTCGAGCGCCACTTCCAGCGCGATGCCGACGACCGGCATCGAGGCCGCGACGATGGCCGTCGTGACCGGATCGCTGAGCAACTGGCCCAGCACCAGCAGGAAGGCACCGCCGCCGAAGGCAAGGGCGCCGATCAGGAGGCCGCGCCCCCAGCGGGCGCGCAGCACCGCCCGCCCGCCGTCGGCGATCCACCAGGCCGGAAACAGGGCGATGGCCGCCAGCGTCATGCGCATTGCAGTCAGGGGCAGGGGGGGCAGGGCGGCGATCAGCGGCTCGGCGGCGGGCAGGCTGGCGGCCCAGATGAACATCGAGGCCATGCACATCAGGTTGGCGGTCAGAAGCGGCTGGCGGGTCTGGTCAGGCATGGGTTCTCCGGCGGTCGCGCCGACTATGGCCGCACCCGGCGCCGGGCGCTGGCCTGGAAGCGACGGATCAGGAGGCGGCCAGCGCCGCGACGATCGGGCCGAAGTCGGCAGCCGAAAGGCTGGCGCCGCCGACAAGCGCGCCGTCGACATCGGCGACGGCGAAGATCTCGGCGGCGTTGGCGGGCTTGACCGAGCCGCCGTAGAGCAGCCGGAAGCCTTCGGCCTCCGCCGCACCGAAGCGCGTGGCCAGTTCGGCGCGCAGGAAGCCATGGACCTCGGCGATCTGGGCCAGGGTCGGGGTTCGGCCGGTGCCGATGGCCCAGACCGGCTCGTAGGCGATGACGGTGTCGGCGCCGGTGGCGGCGGCGGGGACCGATCCGGCCAGCTGGGCGCCGATGACGGCGAGCGTCCGGCCGGCGTCACGCTGGGCCTCGGTTTCGCCGACGCAGACGATGGCGGTCAGGCCGGCGGCATGGGCGGCGGCGGCCTTGGCCAGCACCTGCGCGTCCGTCTCGCCGTGGTCGGCGCGGCGTTCAGAATGGCCGACGATGACGTAGGCGGCACCGGCGTCGGCGAGTTGCGGGGCGGAAATGTCGCCGGTGTGGGCACCCGAGGCGGCGGCGTGACAGTCCTGAGCACCGACCCGGACCGGGCCGCCGTCGAGCGCGTCGGCGGCGGCGGCAATCAGGGTGGCGGGCGGGCAGACGAGGATGTCGCAGCCGGCGGCGGGATGGGCGGCGGCCAGTTGGCGCAACTGGTCGAGGCTGGCGCGGGTTCCGTTCATCTTCCAGTTTCCGGCGGCGAGCTTCCGGCGCATGTCATCGTCCCCCATGGTTCGGGGCGACCTTATGCCAAGCGGGCAGGGGACCGGAAGGCGCAAAACGCCGCTCAGGCGGCCGGCGCGTCCTTGAACTTGATCGATTCGCCGCAGCCGCAGGCCTCGGCGACATTAGGGTTGTTGAAGCGGAAGCCGGATTCCAGGAGGCCGGTCTCATAGTCGATCTCGGTCCCGAACAGGAACATCTGCGCCATCGGCGCGATCATCACCCGCGCCCCGTCCTGTTCGATGACCTCGTCCAGCGGGCCGGCCTCGCGCGCGAATTCCATGGTGTATTCCATGCCGGCGCAGCCGCCCTTCTTGACGCCAAGCTTCAGCCCGAAGGCTCCGTCGCGGGTCATCAGGCGGGAGATCTGGCTGACCGCACGGGGGGTCAGGGTGACGGGGGACTTGCCGGGAATGCCGAACATGCGCGTGTTTCCTTTTGTCCCCAATCTAGGGTGTCAGGCGCGGGATGCCAAGCGGCGGCAGGGCGTGCAGAAGAAAAACCGTCAGGAATGAGATCAGGATCGCCCAGGCGAACGAGGCGAGGGTGCCGATGATGACATATTCGCTGATGGCGCGGTCGTCGCCGACGGTGCCGAAGCGCAGGACCGATTTCGCCGCGATGAGAAAGCCGATGCCCGAGGGCTGGCCCCCGAGGATCAGCAGGAAGATCAGCCCGCGTTCGAGCGTGCCGATGACCCGCCCGCCGTTCAGAAGGCCGCGCGGCGTGGCTTCGGCCCACGGCTCCATCAGCAGACCGACGGCGACGGCGCCGCCGCGCAGGGTCAGGATCAGCCCGGCGGCCAGTGCCATCAGCGCCGGCAGGGAGGCGATGCCGGCCCAGAGGCCCGCCACCCACAGGCCGGGCCGCCAGACGGAAAGAGCGGCGATCGGCAAAAGGTGGGTCATCTGTTCGACGAGGAAGGGTGTCAGGCCGCGCTGGCGGGTCTGGCGCTGCCAGAGGGCGCGGCCGAGGTCGGTGGCCAGATGGGCCAGCGCCAGCGCCGCCAGCCAGGGGCTGGCGCTGCCGAGGCACAGGTTGGCGGTGGCGAGCACCACAAGCCCGTGCAGCAACAGCGGGACGGGGCGGGGGTGGGTGTCGCTGACCCAGCGGATATGGAACAGAAAATCCGCCAGCGCATGGGCGAGGATCAGGGCGGCGAAGGTCTGGATCATGCTGGTGTCCTTGCCTCCAAATCCATCCTGTGGGCGATCAGCGCCTCGCGGATGGCCACGGCGCCCGCGCCTTGAAGGCGGTAGTTCACGGCCTGAGGCGTGATCCCGAGATGCGAGGCGATGCCGGCCTGGGTCATTTGATCGGGCTCAGCGAGATCGCGGCCGGTCGGGGTCTCGGGCCATAGATAAAGCGCGGCGGCCTCTGCCTGCTGTGCGCTCCAGCGTTTCAGTCGTTCATCGAGCAGGATACAGATTGCCTTGTCCGCCGGCCGCACGTCGTCCGGTTCGCCTTGTATGAACAGCCGCTCCTTGCGGTGCATGTGGTCGAGGGCGTGCCCGGAGTGGACGAAGGCGCTGCCAGACGCATCGCGCAGGTCGGCGGTGCCTGCGCTCTCGACCGAGCCAATGCCGATTCCGATCCGGGTGGCGATTGCGTCGGGATGAGCCGCGAGTCTTGCGTGGACATGAACCGCCGCCCAGATGGCAAGCGTCGGGTCGGCCAGGAGAAACTGCCAACCGTCTCCGCGGAAACGTGTGAAGCGCGCTTTGCCGCGGCACCATGATGAGGCTGTCGACGCGGCGGCTTCGATTTCCGCCATTGTAGTGTCCACCCGCGCGCGCCCCGCCCCAGTGGAATCGATGAGATCGCCGGTCAGGATGGCGGCGGAGGCAATCATTGCAGGGCTACCAGCTTGATTCTGCATGGATCAAGTTTTAACACTTGATGGTAACTTATCAAGTTAAAAGGCTTGCTTTATATAATATCAAGCTAAAATACTTGATTGCGCCTCACATGAAGCCAAGCTCCAGCCGTGCCTCGTCGGACATCATGTCCATGCCCCATTGCGGCTCGAACGTCATGCGTACGTTCACGTCGCGCACCCCGTCCAAGGGTTCCACCGCGCTGGCGACCCAGCCCGGCATCTCGCCGGCGACGGGGCAACCCGGCGCGGTAAGGGTCATGGTGATGTCGACGGCGTTCTCGGGCGAGATCTCGATGGTGTAGACCAGTCCGAGGTCGAAGATATTGACAGGAATTTCAGGGTCATAGACCGTCCGGCAGGCGGCGACCACGTCGTCGTAGAGCGGATGGTCGGTGGTCGAGGGCCGGATCAGCGGCGTGCCTTCGATCGGGTCTTTCGGTTCGGCGGTCATGGTCGTCCTGCAAGGTTCCTGAGCGAATATATAGGGATTTGACCCCCAAGGTCCAGAGCCGTGCTGTGCCGCCGTGAGGCTGCGTCAACTGGAAGCAGCGGCGCGGGGGGCGCCTCTAGTGCAGCCGGTTGCCGCGCCCGAGGCTGCGCCCGATCACCAGCGCCAGGAACAGCCACAGCCAGAAGGTCACCCAGGCGACGGCGATGGCCAGGGCCTGCACCCGGCCGAAGTCGCTGTTACCGTTGGCCAGCTGGCGCACGGTCACGACGAAGGCCACGAGGTTGAAGAGAAAGGCCACCAGGCAGGCCGCCACCGCGACGGCATGGCGGGCGACCGGGATGCCGTGGCGTCGCGCCCGCCGGTAGGACCGCTGGAACAGCTGCAGGGCAAGATAGGGCGGCAGGCAGAGCAGACTGCTGAGGAACATCAATGCGATGGCAGACCCTTGCAGCCCCATGACCGGCTCCGCCCAAAACCTGTTCAAGTCCGTGAAAAAGCCTAGCCTTAGGCCTGTAAGCTGTCAAACCGCGCGATCGGCGGCGGCAGAGAGGCGCCGCCCGGCGGGCAACTGGCGGCCGCTTATCGCACCGTGGCGATCGGGCCTTCGGCGCGGCCGTGGATGAATTGCTGGACGTAGGGATCGGCGGTGCGGTCCAGCTCGGCGATCGGGCCGCACCAGCGGATGACGCCGCCATGCAGCATCGCCACCTTGTCGGCGATGGCGCGCACCGAGGTCATGTCGTGGGTGATGGTCACGGCGGTCGCGCCCATCTCGGTGACGATCTCGCGGATCAGGTCGTTGATGACCCCGGCCATGATCGGGTCGAGCCCGGTGGTCGGTTCGTCGAAGAAGATGATCTGCGGCTCGGCGGCGATGGCACGGGCGAGGCTCACCCGCTTTTGCATGCCGCCGGAGAGTTCGGCGGGAAAGAGGTCGGCGACATCCGGCGTCAGCCCGACCCGGCGCAGCTTTTCCACGGCGACGGCGCGGGCCGCGTCACGCGGGCGCTTGCGGGCGCCGCGCAGCAGGCGGAAGGCGACGTTCTGCCAGACCGGCAGGCTGTCGAAGAGCGCGCCGCCCTGAAACAGCATGCCGAAGCGGTCGAGGAAAGCCTCGCGCCCCGGCCCGGAAGCGGCGGCGGGCTGGCCGTCGACGGCGATGGTGCCGGCGTCGGGCAGGACCAGCCCGAGGATGCATTTCAGCAGCACTGACTTGCCGGTGCCCGAGCCGCCGATGATGACCATGCTTTCGCCCCGGCCGACCGTCAGGTCGACCCCGGCCAGCACCCGGTTCCTGCCAAAGCTCTTGTGGACGCCCCGAAGCTCGATCATGCTGCGAAGAACACCTCGGTCAGCACGTAGTTGGCAGCCAGGATCAGGACCGAGGCCGCGACCACCGCCGACTTGGTGGCTGCCCCCACCCCTTGCGCGCCGCGCCCCGAATTCATGCCGTAGTAGCAGCCGCAAAGCGCGATGAGGAACCCGAACACCGCCCCCTTGATGAGGCCCGAGACCACGTCGAACACTTCGAGATAGGCGCGGGTGTTGGCCAGGTAGGTGGCCGGATTGAAGCCCAGCTTGTTGACGCCGACGAGGTAGCCGCCGAAGACGCCGATGCTGTCGCCGACCGCGACCAGCACCGGCACGGCCAGCGTCGCCGCCAGAAGGCGCGGCACGGTCAGGTATTTCATCGGGTGGGTGGACAAAGTCACCAGCGCGTCGATCTGTTCTGTGACCTTCATGGTGCCCATCTCAGCGGCGATCGACGAGGCGACGCGCGCCGCCACCATCAGACCGCCCAGCACCGGCCCCAGTTCGCGCACCATGCCGATGGCGGTGATCGAGGGCACCACCGCCTCGGCCGAAAAGCGTTGGCCGCCGGCGTAGATCTGCAGGGCCAGCGCGCCGCCGGTGAAGAGCGCGGTCATGCCGACGACCGGCAGGCTGAACCAGCCGATCTGCACCAGCGCCATCAGGAATTCGCGCGGGTAGAAGGGCGGGCGGAACAGATGGCTGATCGGCGCGGCAGCGCCGAAGGGCGATGCGGCCGAGGTTGGCCAGCGCGGCAAGCGTCACCTGGCCGATGCTGGCAAGGGGGCGGCGGCTCATGCGGCGGTTCCGCGGTGGTGCCGGGCGTTGGCGACGCTGTCGGCGCGGCTGGACATACTGGGCGGGCGCATAGCGCAGGCCGAGCGTGGTCAGGATCTCGTAGCCGATGGCGGCGGCGGCGGCCAGATCGTCGATGCCCTGCGCCGTGGCCGAGAAGGTCGAGCGTCGTGGGCGTGCCGTGCCGACGGCGCTGACATCGACGGGTCACCAGGTCCATCGACACCCGCCCGACCAGCGGGCAGGCGGTCTTGCCGTGAAAGAGCCGCGCCCGGTTCGACAGGCTGCGCAGGATGCCGTCGGCATAGCCCGCCGCCAGAGTGGCGATGCGCGCCGGGCCGGGGGCCTGCCAGGTGGCGTTGTAGCCGACCGTGTCGCCGGGGCTGAGGGTGCGCACCTGTACCACCGGCAGCGACAGGCGCACGACCGGACGGGCGGCGCGGAAGGGCGCCCCCCCGTAAAGGCCGATACCGGGCCGGGTCAGGTCGAAGTCGTAGCGCCGGCCCAACAGGACGCCGCCGGTGGCCGCCAGCGACCGGGCGACGCCGGTGCCGTCGGTCATGGCGTGGAAGGCGGCAAGCTGGCGGTCGGTCAGCGGGTGGCCGGGCTCGTCCGAACAGGCGAGGTGCGACATCAGGAGTTGCGGGTGGTGCGCCAGCGCCTCCGGCGCCACCTTGCGCCAGTCGGCGGCGTCGATGCCCAGCCGGTTCATCCCGGTTTCAAGCTGGATGCCGAACGGATGGCCGGGCAGGTCGGCGAAATGGCGCGCGACCTGGGCCGGGCTGTTCAGCATTGGCACTGTCGCGGATGCGGGCGGCATCGCCCTGCATGTGGCCGCACAGGACGCTGATTTCCATTCGGGGCTGGTGGCGCAGGGGCCGCGCTTCTTCTCGGTCAATAAGCGCCACGAAAAACGCAACCGCCGCGCGCCCGCAAGCCATCAGCGCGCGCCACCGGCGCCGCGCCCAGCCCGTAGGCGTCGGCCTTGACCATCGCCGCGGTCTGCACCGCTACGGGGTCATGGCGTCGAGCGCGCGCGCCAGTTGGCCGTGCGATCGCCGAGGTCGATGTCGAGGACGCCGGATGCCATGCGCGCCTTGCCAGGCCGTGCCGTGGAAGGTCAAGGGAGCGGGGGCGCTGCCCCCGCAATTTCCCCCGGGATATTTTTGGCAAGATGAAGCGGGGCCGGTTCAGAAATGGTCGGCCGAAAACTGCGGTCTCCTTTTCGGCCAGGCGGCGGCGAGGTTGCCGAAGCGGGTGAAGCGGCCTTCGAACGACAGTTCCACCGTGCCGATCGGGCCGTGGCGCTGCTTGCCGATGATGACTTCGGCCTTGCCGTGGGCGCGCTCCATCGCCTCCTGCCACTTGGCCATTGCCTCGAGGTTGTCCTCGCCGGGTTTTTCCCGTTCCTTGTAGTATTCTTCGCGGTAGACGAACATCACCACGTCGGCGTCCTGTTCGATCGAGCCGGATTCCCGCAGGTCGCTGAGTTGCGGGCGCTTGTCCTCGCGGTTCTCGACCTGGCGCGACAGCTGCGACAGGGCGATGACCGGGATGTTCAGTTCCTTGGCGATGGCCTTGAGGCCCTGGGTGATTTCCGACACTTCGTTCACCCGGCTATCCTTGGCGGTGGCGGGGCGGACCAGTTGCAGATAGTCGATGATCAGCACGTCGAGCCCGTGGGTGCGCTTCAGCCGGCGGGCGCGGGCGGCAAGCTGGCTGATCGGGATCGCCGGCGTGTCGTCGATATAGAGCGGGCAGGCCTCCAGCGCCTTGGCGGCCTCGACGAAGCGGCGGAATTCCTGTTCGGTCATGTCGCCGCGGCGGATCTGTTCGGAAGGAACCTCGGCGGCTTCCGAAAGAACGCGCGCGGCCAACTGTTCGGAGGACATTTCCAGCGAGAAGAAGCCGACGACCCCGCCATCGACCGCACCCTCGCTGCCGTCGGGGCGGCGGCCGCGCTTGTAGGCCTTGGCGATGTTGAAGGCGATGTTGGTCGCGAGCGAAGTCTTGCCCATCGACGGACGGCCGGCAAGGATCAGGAGGTCGGACGGGTGGAGGCCGCCCAGCTTCTTGTCCATGTCGACGAGGCCGGTGGAGATGCCGGCCAGGCCGCCATCGCGCTGATAGGCAGCGACGGCGGATTCGACGGCGTCGGTGGTGGCCTTGAGGAAGGACACGAACCCGCGTTCGGCATGGCCCTGTTCGCCCAGCTTGTAGAGCGCCTGTTCGGCCGCGACGATCTGGTCCCTGGGGTCGTTGTCGACCTCGATCGACTGGGCGCGGGCGGTGATGTCGCGCCCCAGCCCCATCAGTTCGCGCCGGACCGCGAGGTCGTAGATCATCTGCGCATAGTCGCGCGCCGCGAAGGCCGAGATCGCCGCCCCGGCGATCCGCGCCAGATAGGCGGGGCCGCCCAGTTCCTTCAGGCCGGGATCGTCCTCGAGGAAACCCTTCAGCGTCACCGGCGAGGCGAGCGCGTTCTTCTGGATGCGGGCCACAGCGATTTCATAGATGCGCTGGTGGACCGGGTCGAAGAAATGGTCGGGCCGGATGATGGCGCTGATCTTGTCGTAGACCTCGTTGTTGGTCAGGATCGCGCCCAGCAACTGCTGCTCGGCCTCGATGTTGTGCGGCACGGCTTCGGTTTCTGCCGTGGGCGCGGCCGGCAATGCCGGCCGGAAGGTCGCAATCTCGCTCATGCCTCAGCTCTTTTTCTGTCCCGCCGCTGTCTTAGCCGGGCCGGGCACGACTGGGCAAATCGCGCAAGGCGCAGCGAGCGGCGGTGGTTGTGTTCGTCCAGACTACCAGATGTCGGGGCGCGTCGGGGGATTTTCTGTCGAATCGCCCGCAGGACGCGACTTGCCCACAGAACCATCCCCGCCGCCGCCCACAGCTATTTTCGGCGCCGGCGTCATTTGGCCTGCCGGGCCGCCTGCCAGGCGCGCGGGTCGGCGAGGAAGGATTCGACCTCGGCCAGTGTGCGGTCGTCGAAGGCGGCGGTGGCGCGGGCCTCGGCCAGCACGTCCCACCAGGTGCAGAGATAGTGCAGGGCGACGCCGTGTTTTCCAAGCGTATCAATGGTTTCCGGGAAGATCCCGTAGTAGAAGATGACCGCCGTATGGGCGCAGGTCGCGCCGGTGTCACGGATGGCGTCGACGAAGGACAGTTTCGATCCGCCGTCGGTGGTCAGATCCTCGACCAAAAGCACCCGCTGGCCTTCGGTCATCGCGCCCTCGATGCGGGCGTTGCGACCGTAGCCCTTGGGCTTCTTGCGGACATAGGTCATCGGCAGGGCCAGCCGTTCGGCCACCAGCGCCGCGAAGGGAATGCCGGCGGTTTCGCCCCCGGCGATGTTGTCGAACGCCTCGAACCCGGCTTCGCGCAGGATGGTGACGGACAGGAAATCCATCAGCGTCGAGCGGATGCGCGGGTAGGAAATCAGCTTGCGGCAGTCGATGTAGGTCGGCGAGGGCAGGCCTGAGGCCAGCGTGAAGGGCGTTTCGGCGTTGAAATGCACGGCCTTGATTTCCAGGAGCATCCGCGCCGCCAGCCGGGCGATTTCCTCTTTCGGGGGGAAGGACGTGGGGATCATGGCGTGACTTTCCAGTGAAGCGCGAAACCGGGGTCGAAAAGTGTGACGGGACCGGCGCCGCTGTCGATCCTGGCCGGATAGGCGACGGGATCGCCCTTGGTCAGGGTCAGGTGGCCGGGGTTCGGCGCCAGCCCGTAGAAGCGCGCGCCGTTGAGCGAGGTGAAGGCCTCCAGCCGGTCGAGCGCGCCTTCCTCCTCGAACACCTGGGCGAGGACCGACAGCGTGTTCGTCGCGGTGAAGCAGCCGGCGCAGCCGCAGGCATGTTCCTTCAGATGGTCGGGGTGGGGGGCGGAATCGGTGCCGAGGAAGAAGCGGGCCGCCCCCGAGGTCGCGGCGCGGCGCAGCGCCAGGCGGTGTTTTTCGCGCTTGGCCACCGGCAGGCAGTAATAGTGCGGGCGGATGCCGCCGGCGAGGATGTGGTTGCGGTTGATGACGAGGTGATGGGTGGTGATGGTGGCGGCCAGCGTGTCGTCGCCGGCCCCGGCATAGGCCGCGCCTTCCTCGGTGGTGATATGTTCCATCACCACGCGCAGCCCGGGGGTGGCGCGGCGGATCGGGTCGAGGACGCGGTCGATGAACACCGCCTCGCGGTCGAAGATGTCGACGGACAGGTCGGTGACTTCGCCGTGGACGCAAAGCGGCAAGCCGATTTCTGCCATCTTGTCAAGGACGTGGCGGACGTTCTGAAAGTCGCGCACGCCCGACTGCGAATTGGTGGTGGCGCCGGCCGGGTAAAGCTTGACCGCGGTGACAAGACCCGAGGCATGGGCGGCAGCGACATCGGCGGGATCGGTGGTTTCGGTCAGGTAGAGCGTCATCAGCGGCTCGAACGCCATGCCTTCGGGCAGGGCGGCGCGGATGCGGTCGCGGTAGGCGGCGGCCTGGGCGGCGGTGACGACCGGCGGTACCAGGTTCGGCATGACGATGGCGCGGGCGAAGTGGCGGGCGCTTTCGGGCAGGACGGCGGCCAGCATCGCGCCGTCGCGCAGGTGCAGGTGCATGTCGTCGGGGCGGCGGAGGCGGAGCGTCTGGGTCATGGCCAAGGCCCTACACGCTTGCGCGGCCCATTTCCATAGTGATGCGACGGGGGCTTATGGGCGGCGGCGGGCAGGGCTATGGTGGGTGCGCCCAAGTCAGGGAAGAGGAGGACGCAATGACGAAATACATCGGCGGATGCCAGTGCGGGGCGGTGCGCTTCGAGGTCGAGGCAAGCCTCGACAAGCCGATCACCTGCAATTGCTCGCGCTGCCAGAAGCTCGGGTCGGTTCTGGTGTTCGCGCCGCGCAAGGACTTCCGCCTTCTGTCGGGGGGCGACCGGCTGACCGAGCATCTGTTCAACAGAAAGCAGATCAGGCACATGTTCTGCGCGACCTGCGGGATCGAGAGCTTCGCCTATGGCGCCATGCCCGACGGGACGGAAATCGCCGCGATCAACGTCAATTGCCTTGACTCGGTCGAGCCGCGCGACATCGCCAAAGGCGCCTTCCACCATGACGGGCGGGCGGCCTGACGGGTTGCTGCCCCGGCGGGCTTTCGCCGAGCCTGTGGCCGCGGCTGCGGCGGGCTTGTGCCGGTGTCCGCGCTCCGGCACTGTCGCCGTCAGGGCGGCAGCGATCGCCGGGGCAGGAAAGGGCAGGACCATGCGTTTGGGGTGGATGGCGGCGGGCTTGGGCCTGGCGCTGGCGGGATGCACCAATGATCCGGGGTTCACCGGCGTTCCCGGGATGCGCGAGGCCGATGCCTCGCAGGTGACGGCGTGCAAATATGTCACCGACATCACCGGCACGCCCAGCGTCTTCGGGCCGTTGGCCAGCGAAGGGCTGAAATATTCGCACAACCAGGTGCTGGCCGAGGCGCGCGATTCCGGTGCCGACACCGTGGTCTTCGACCGCACGGTGCCGGGCGCCGATGTCTACAAGCTGCATGCGGTGGCCTATCGCTGCGGCAGCTAGGCCTGCCCGACGCCCAGCCTGCGGTGCCTTGCCCACAGTTCGTCGGCGCGTTCGAGCAGTTTGGCATTGTCGAGCCGCTGGCCGGCATTGGCCGCCGCCATCGCCGCCAGCCGTAGCCGGCCATCGGTTTCCAGCCGGCCGATCAGCCGGCGCAGGTAGGGCAGGCTGTTGCGGCGGGCGCGGAAGAAGGTCGCGAACAGCCGCGCGTCGAAGCTGCCGCTGGCCGCCGACGACAGGATCGAATGCAGGATGTGCATCGACGACAGGCTGGCATAGAGATCTGCCCCCGCGTGGCGGACCGGCAGGAACGTGGTGAAGGGCCGCCGGAACAGCGCGGCATGCATGGCATCGAAGGTCTGGTCGGGGTCGAAGATCACGAAGACCTGGCCCGCGCCCTCGGTCATGTCGGGGGCAAAGCCGTAGCGGTCGGTGAAGTTCAGCCGCCGGTGTTCGGTGAAGCGCGGGTCCCAGCCGGCGACGGCCGGGTCGAGCGTGGCCTGCGGTTGCAAAAGGATGACCGTCGCACCGGGGGCCGCCACCGAATAGGCGGCGGCGGCATAGCCGGCCATGCCGGCGCCGAAGAACACCACCTGCTCGAACTGTTCGAAGAAGGCATCGTCGACCATCCGGTCGAAGAAGGCATAGATCGCCGGGTCGCGATACCAGCGGTCGCGGTGGGCAATCAGGCACAGGTGCGACCAGTCGCGCATTTCGCTGACCGACAGGCCGAAGGGCATCTGGTCGGGCTGGCGGCGGCGGATGGTTTCGGCGGTCTCGAAGGTGACGATCAGCACCGGCTTGCGGGCGACAAACAGGGCCGCGTGGTCTTCGCCGAGGCGGCGGAAGAAGCCCTCGCGCTGGCCGACATCGTCGAGCCGCGCCAGCCATTCGGCCTCGGACGAAGCCCCTTGGTCTTTCAACACAGTGTCACCAGCGGAAAAAGCCCCACACGGGCGGCGCGCACCCGGCAACCACCCTTGGGTTCCTTATGGTTCCGGCAGGGGCGGGGTGCAAGTCTTCGCCGGGGCGCGGGGCGGGATTTCGCTGTTTTCAGGTCGGCCACAGCGGTGCTGTTGTTTCGCTGATCGCGTCAGTTCAATCGCTAGAGCTGAACTGTTTCACATTCGCAAAATGCATCAGGAATTGTTCGTGCTCCGGGTCGGGCAGGCGGCTTTCGGGTGCCATCATCAGCCGGCCCAGGAGGCCGCGCCAGCTTTCGTCGGCGAGGAGTGCGCGGAACCGTTCGTGCCGCCAGAGCGCCGCGCGGTGATGGAGGGGGCCGAGAACCGGATCGGCGCGCAGCGCGTCGCGCAGGGGGGCGCAGGCGGCGAAGCGGTCGGCCAGCGCCCGGTCCTCGGCCTGGCAGAGGTTGCGTTCGACCCAATAGGACAAATCGAACGCCGAGGCCGCCCGGTTGGCGCGTCCTCGGTCGCATTTCAGCACATAATCCTGCATCGAGCCGAGCGCATAGTGGTTCAGCTGGGCCAGGCGGTGGTTGTCCTGGCCGTAGGGCGAAAAGAGCCGACTGTTGTGGTAGGCGGCGGGCAGTTCGCGGCCCGATCCGTCGAACCAGCGCTGGCGGCCAAGCCGCGCCGGGTCGGGCTGGCGCGGGCGATGGACGCCCAGCCGGGCATAGGTGCCGTCGTTCAGGAACAGGGTCTTGAAGATCGCCGCCCGCCAGGGCCAGCCCATGACCGAGGGCGCGGCGCGCAGGAACCGTTCCGGCACGGGGCGGTCCTCGTGCAGAAGCAGGCCGCCGTTGCCGAACAGCCGCCAGGTCAGGGGCAGGGCGGTCGCCTCGGGCAGGGTGGCGAACAGCGCGGCAAGCGTGCCGTCGCCGACGTGGACCGCGACATATTCGTCGATGTCGATGACCATGACCCAGCGGGCGGCGGCCGTCAGCGGATGGGTGCGCGCGGTTTTCAGGGCCGCCCATTGCGGGCCTTCCTTCCGCGGGCCGGGATTGCGCAGGTGGGTCAGCCAGCCCAGCTCGGCCAGCCGGTCGAGCATCAGGTCGGTGCCGTCGGCGCAATCGTTGGAAAAGACCAGAAAGTCGGTGAAGCCGATGTGGCGGTGCCAGGCCAGCCAGTCGATCAGGAAGGCGCCTTCGTTCCTGACCGTCAGGATCGCGAGAACCCGGCCGTGCCCGCCATTGGCGCCGGTCATGGCGCTGCCTGTTCTTTGGCCTTTCCTGCCGCCGCCTTTTCCTCCGCCTTGGCCGCATCCCAGAGCGCGTCCATTTCGGCCAGGTCGCTGTCCTCGGGCCGCTTGCCGCGCCGGGCGAGTGCGGCCTCGATGGCGCGGAAGCGGCGGGTGAACTTGGCGTTGGCGGCGCGCAGCGCGGCCTCGGGGTCGATCTTCAGGTGGCGGGCCAGATTGGCGACGACGAAAAGCAGATCGCCGAATTCCTCGAACACCTCGGCCGGGCCAAGGTGGCGGCGGGCCTCGTTCAGTTCGCGGGTTTCCTCGGCGATCTTGTCGATCACCTGATCGGTCGAAGGCCAGTCGAACCCGACCCGCGCCGCGCGGTTCTGCAGCTTGACCGCCCGCGTCAGGCCCGGCAGGCCGGCCGCCACCCCGTCGAGTGTGCCGCGTTCGGCCTTGCCCGCCCGTTCGGCCGCCTTCAGCCTTTCCCAGTCGCGGGTCTGCTGGGCGGCGGTCTTGTCGCGGCTTTCCGCGCCGAACACATGGGGATGGCGGGCGACCATCTTGTCCGAGATCGCGCGGGTAACGGTTTCAAAGGTGAAATGCCCGGCCTCGGCGCCCATCTGGGCGTGGTAGACGGTCTGCAACAGAAGGTCGCCCAGTTCGCCCTC
This sequence comes from Paracoccaceae bacterium, assembly GCA_046348855.1. GTDB lineage: Bacteria > Pseudomonadota > Alphaproteobacteria > Rhodobacterales > Rhodobacteraceae > TMP-24. The sequence goes on from JAXMDK010000012.1 coordinate 37,349, forward strand.
AAGTTCGCCCCAGGCCTGGCGGTCGATGGCATCGGCGACCTCGTAGGCCTCTTCGATCGTGTAGGGGGCGATGGTGGCGAAATCCTGCTCCAGATCCCAGGGGCAGCCGGTCGCCGGGTCGCGCAGCCGCGCCATGATTTCCAGAAGCCGCGCCATGCCGCCGTCGGGGTCGTGCACCAGCGCATCCGATGCCGCACGGTCTTTGGTCATTGCAGTTCCCCCGGAATTGGCGTCTCTTCTGGCTAGCGCGAACCTGCCCCGAGAGTCCACATGCCAGTCCTGAACCGCATCGCCGCCCTTGCCCCCGAGATGAAGGAATGGCGCCAGTGGCTGCACCGCCACCCCGAACTGGCGTTCGACCTGCCCAAGACTGCGGCCTATGTCGCCGAACGGCTGCGCGAGATCGGCGTGGACGAGATTCACGAAGGCATCGCCCAGACCGGGATCGTCGCCATCATCAACGGCCAGGGCGAGGGGCCGACCATCGGGCTGCGCGCTGACATGGATGCGCTGCCGATCGCGGAACTGACCGGGGCCGACTACGTCTCGACCCATCCCGGCAAGATGCACGCCTGCGGCCATGACGGGCACACGGCGATGCTGCTGGGCGCCGCGAAATACCTGGCCGAGACGCGGCGGTTCCGGGGGCGGGTGGCACTGCTGTTCCAGCCGGCCGAGGAGGACGGCGGCGGTGGACAGGCGATGGTGCAGGAAGGGGTGATGGACCGTTTCGCCATCGGCGAGGTCTATGGCATTCACAACGCGCCGAACCTGCCCTTCGGCGAATTCCGCACCACGCCGGGGCCGATCATGGCGGCGGTCGACACGCTGACCGTGGTGCTGACCGGGCGCGGCGGCCATGCGGCGACCCCGCACGAAACCGTCGATCCGGTGATCGCCACCGTGGGGATCGTCGGGGCGTTGCAGTCGATCCTGACGCGCAACCTCAATCCGGTCGACCAGGGGGTGATCTCGGTCACGCAGATCCATGCCGGCACCGTGTCGAACGTGATCCCGGAAACGGCGATGTTCCAGGCGACGATCCGCAGCTTCGATCCGGCGGTGCGCGAGATGCTGAAGGCCCGCATCCACGCGATCATCGAGGGCCATGCGGCCGCCTATGGGGTGACGGCGGCGATCGACTATGACTGGGGCTATCCGGCGACGATCAACGATCCCGACAAGACCTGCTTTGCCGTGGGCGTCGCCCGCGACATCGCCGGCGCCGCCGCTGTCGACGACGAGGCGCCGCGCGAGATGGGGGCCGAGGATTTTTCCTACATGCTCGAGGCGCGGCCGGGGGCCTACCTGTTCCTCGGGACCGGTCCGGGCGCGGGGCTGCACCATCCGAAGTTCGACTTCAACGACGAGGCCGCGCCGATCGGGGCCAGCTATCTCGCCCGGCTGGTGGAGATGGCGCAGCCGGTGGGGTGAGGGGCGCCCGGACGGTCTTCCGGTGGAAGGCCGTCAGTGTCGAATGCCCGCCGCGCGAGCGGCGGGCGGGGCACGGTCAGAAGCGCGGCTGGCCATGATTCACTGATCGCGTGGAAACTGGGCACCATTCCGGGGGCTCTGGCCTCTGGATCACGCTTGCCTCCGCCTTGGCAGGCGCACCCCGACCGACGCGCATCTGACCGCCATCTGAAGCGGCCCTCGCACGGCCCTGGCCGCCGTCGGCGCTGCGGGCGCTGTATCGGAGCGCCCGCTGGTTCCCTCCGATGCGCCAATACGATCCAGCCGCCTGGTCGGGGTCTGCATCCTCTGCAGCCTTTATTTTGATCAAACCTCTTGCCCTTTCCATCGCATCAGCTATGGTCCGTCGTATTGACTGGAGATTCAAAATGACCCATGCCATGCACGCAAAGGCCAACGAGGCGCTGTGGGAAATGGACCGCGCCCACAGCCTGCATCCCTGGACGAACTTCGGCCCTTTCGAGGAGAAGGGCGCGCTGGTCATCACCCGCGGCGAGGGCTGTCACCTGTGGGACGCCGATGGGCGGAAGTACCTGGATGCAGTGGGCGGGCTCTGGTGCACCAACATCGGGCTCGGCCGGCGCGAGATGGCGGACGCCATCGCCGACCAGGCGATGCGGCTGGGCTTTTCCAACACCTTCGTCGACATGACCAACGATCCGACGGCGCGGCTGGCGGCGAAGGTCGCGGAACTGGCGCCGGGTGATCTGAACCGCGTGCATTTCACCACCGGCGGCTCGACGGCCGTGGATACGGCGGTGCGGATGGTCGGCTATTACCACCACGCGCGCGGCAACCCCGGCAAGACCGGGATCGTGGCGCGGGAAAATTCCTACCACGGCTCGACCTACCTCTGCCAGTCGGTCGGCAAGCGTAACGGCGACCGGGTCGAGGAGTTCCGCTACAAGACTGACGGCATCTGGCACCTGACCTGCCCCAACCCCTACCGCCGCCCCGAAGGGATGAGCGAGGCGGAGTTCTGCGACTGGCTGGTGGCCGAATTCGAGGCGCTGATCGCCCGCGTCGGCGCCGACCGGATCGGCGGCTTCATCGCCGAGCCGGTCCAGGCCTCGGGCGGGATCATCATTCCGCCGGACAGCTATCTGCGGCGGATGTGGCAGGTCTGCCAGCGCCATGACATCCTGTTCATCGCCGACGAGGTGGTGACGGGCTTTGGCCGGCTGGGCCACTGGTTCGCCTCTTGGGACGAATTCGGGGTGCAGCCCGACATCATCTGTTCGGCCAAGGGCCTGACCTCGGGCTATGTGCCCCTGGGCGCGGTGATCTTTTCCGACCGGATCTGGGCGGCGATGGCCGAGGGTGGCAGCCGCTGGTTCACCTCGGGCTTCACCTATTCCGGTCATCCGGTCGCCTGCGCCGCCGGGCTGAAGAACATCGAGATCATCGAGCGCGAGGGGCTTCTGGCGCAGGCCGCGCGGGTCGGGACCTATTTCGAGGCGCGGATGGCTGGGCTGGCAGACCTGCCGCTGGTCGGGCAGGTCCGGGGCCGCAAGCTGATGCTCTGCGTCGAGAACGTCGCCGACAAGGCGACCAAGGCGCCCCTGCCCGACGACGTAGGTGAATCGAAACGCATCTCCGACGCCTGCGAGGCGATGGGTCTGATGGTCCGCCCGATCGGGCACCTGAACGTGATGTCGCCGCCCCTGGTCATCACCGAGGCCCAGGTCGACTTCATCGCCGATGTGCTGGAAAAGGCGATCCGCCGGGTGACGGACGATCTGGTGCGGGAGGGGTGGAGGATCGGGTAGCGATACGTCGACGGTGCGCAACGCCGACCCGATCTCAGGCACCGGCGTTATTTTGATCAAATCACCCTTGACTCTCGCCCCGCTCTCGGGCTTCCTGCGCGGCACCCGGATCCGCCCGTCTCCGGCCGTTTGGCAACGACAGGGCGCATTTGCCACAGGGTTTCTCATGGCACTCGAAGATGCAAAGACGCAGGTCGATACTGCGTTCACCCGCAAGGGTCTGAAAGGTTATGCCTTTGAAAATGCGTTCGGGGGGGCTACCAGCTTCCTGCGCCGCACCTATTCCAGGGACCTCGCCGGGGTCGACCTGGCGATCACCGGGGTCCCGTTTGACCAGGCGGTCAGCCACCGCACCGGCACCCGCTTCGGCCCGCGCGCGATCCGCGAGGCGTCGAGCCTCATGCCCTACGATCCGCCGGCCGGCTGGCCGACCAGCCCGCTCGAGGACATGGCGATTGTCGACTATGGCGATGTGGCCTTCGACTATGCCAACGTGCCCGAGTTTCCCGATGCGCTGACCAGCCACATCCGTACCATCCTGAAGGCCGGGGCGGGGTCGGTGGTGCTGGGGGGCGACCATTTCATCACCTTCCCGATCCTGAAGGCCTATGCCGAAAAGTTCGGGCCGGTGAGCCTGATCCATTTCGACGCCCATTCCGACCTGTGGCCGGACGACAACATGGCGCGGATCGACCACGGAACCATGTTCTACAAGGCAGTCAAGTCCGGCTGCGTCGATCCCACGACCTCGGTGCAGATCGGCATCCGCACCACGACCGAGGATTACCTCGGCGTCAATGTCATCACTGCGCGCGAAGCCCACGAGATGGGGGTGGCGGCGGTGGTGTCGAAGGTGAAGGCGATCGTCGGCGACCGGCCGACCTACCTGACCTTCGACATCGACGCGCTCGACCCGGCCTTCGCGCCCGGCACCGGCACCCCGGTCTGGGGCGGGCTGGCCAGCTGGCAGGTGGCGGCGATGCTGCGGGACCTGGCGGGCATCAACCTGGTGGGCGGCGACGTGGTCGAGGTCTCGCCGCCCTACGACACGACCGGGGCGACGGCGATCGCGGGGGCGCATGTCGCCTACGAACTGATCTGCCTTTACCACTGGGCCAAGACCCGCCGCTGATCGGGCGGCGACCCCGCCCCCGCGGGCGGGGTCATTCCCTTGCCTGTGCCGCGCGCGGCGCGGCGGCCTCCGGCGGGGATATTTCCCGGACAGAAAGTGCGAGGTGACCACTTTCTGTCGGCAAATATCCCGGGGTCCGGGGCAGAGCCCCGGGCGCGGCCCTTGACCGGGGCGCGGCGAGCCGCCATGAGGCAGGCATGATACCTTTGGACAAGCTCGACCAGATCGTGCGGCGTTTCGAATTTCTCGAGGCGCGGCTGTCGGCCGGCGCCGCCCCGGCCGAGATCGCCGGGCTGTCGCGCGAATATGCCGAACTGAAGCCGGTGGTGGCCGAGATCGGCGCCTACCGGCAGGTGCTGGCCGATCTGGACGAGGCCGGCGGGATGCTGGCCGACCCCGAGATGCGGGCGCTGGCCGAGGAGGAACTGCCGAAGCTGAAGGCGCGGCTGCCCGAGATGGAGGGGCGGCTGCGCCTCGCGCTTTTGCCCAAGGATGCGGCCGACGCGCGGCCGGCGATCCTGGAGATCCGGCCCGGCACCGGCGGCGAGGAGGCGGCGCTGTTTGCGGGCGACCTCCTGCGCATGTACCAGAAATACGCCGAGGCGCAGGGCTGGCGGTTCGAGCTTCTCGAATACTCGCCGACCGAACTGGGCGGCGTGAAGGAAGCGGTGGCGCGGATCGAGGGCGAGGGGGTCTTCGCCCGGCTGAAGTTCGAAAGCGGCGTCCACCGGGTGCAGCGGGTGCCCGAGACCGAGGCGGGCGGGCGCATCCATACCTCGGCCGCGACGGTCGCGGTTTTGCCCGAGGCCGAGGAGGTCGAGATCGACATTCCCGCCGCCGACATCAGGATCGACACGATGCGGTCGTCGGGCGCCGGCGGCCAGCATGTGAACACCACCGACTCGGCGGTCAGGATCACCCACCTGCCGACCGGCATCGTCGTCACAAGTTCGGAAAAGTCCCAGCACCAGAACCGCGCCAATGCGATGGCGGTGCTGCGGGCGCGGCTTTACGATCTGGAGCGTGGCCGGGCGGCAGACGAACGCGCCGCCGACCGTCGGGCCCAGGTCGGCTCGGGCGACCGGTCCGAACGCATCCGCACCTACAATTTCCCGCAAGGCCGGATGACCGACCACCGGATCAACCTGACGCTCTACCGGCTCGAGGCGATCCTTCAGGGCGACCTGACCGAGGTGATCGACGCGCTGGTCGCCCATGACCAGGCGGCGAAGCTGGCCGAGGCCGAAGCGTGACGGCGGCCGAGGCGCTGCGGCTGGCGGTGGCGCGGCTGGGGGCGGCCGGGATCGACGGGGCGGCGGGCGACGCGCGGCGGCTTCTGGCCCATGCGCTGAGGATCGCGCCCGACCGGCTGACCCTGAACCTTGGCGACGAGATGTCGCCGGCCGCCACGGCGGCCTTCGACGCCGTGCTGGCGGCGCGGGCGGCGCGCCAGCCGGTCGCGCAGATCGTCGGCCAGCGGCTGTTTTACGGCCACAGGTTCCGGGTGACGCGCGACGTGCTCGACCCCCGACCCGAAACCGAACTGCTGGTCGGGCTGGCGCTCGACAGGCCCTTTGCGCGGATGCTCGATCTCGGCACTGGTTCGGGCTGCATCCTGCTGTCATGTCTGGCGGGAATGGCGGGGGCCAGCGGTCTGGGCTGCGATCTGTCGCCAGCCGCATTGGCGGTGGCGGCGGACAATGCCGGGGCGCTGGGGCTCGCGTCGCGGGCGCGGTTCCGGCTGTCGGACTGGTTTTCCGGGGTCGAGGGGCAGTTCGACCTGATCGTGTCGAACCCGCCCTATATCGCGGCGGCCGAGATGGCCGGCCTTGCGCCCGAGGTCCGCGACTGGGAGCCGCACCTGGCACTGACGCCGGGCGGTGACGGACTGGACGCCTATCGCGCCATCGCGGAAGGTGCCGGGGCGCATCTGGCGCCCGGCGGGCGGCTGATGGTCGAGATCGGGCCGACCCAGGCGGCGGCGGTTGCGGCCATCCTGCACGGGGCGGGGTTCGTCGAGGTGGCGGTTCACCGCGATCTTGACGGGCGGGACCGGGTGCTGATCGCGCAGATGTGACCGAATTCGCGCAGTGCCGCCGACAAATCCGCGAAAATCAGCGGCTGGCCGGGGCGGCTGTGCGAATCGGCTTGCCAGCGGCCAAGCGACGTGCATAACGAAACCGTTGCGGGTCCGAGGTTGGATCGGTCCGCGACATTTGCCCCAAATGTCCCGACCGCCCGACACGTCTCAGCGTCTGGCAGCGGGGGGACAGCGGGCGGAACCTACAGCCTCAGGCGAGAACAAGAGCTCTCATGCGATCATCGAAATCCCGTTCGCGGAACAAATCGAACCGGCAGCGTTCGCTTGGCAACATCGTCAACCGCGTGTTCGACAGTTCCGGCCCCGAGGGCAAGGTGCGCGGCACCCCGCAGCAGATCATCGACAAGTATCTGATGCTGGCCCGCGACGCGCAGTTGTCGAACGACCGCGTGGCCGAGCAGGCCTTCCTGCAGCATGCCGAACATTACACGCGGATGCTGGGCGAGGCGCAGCGTGAAATGGCGCGCGAGCAGGAGGCCCGCCAGAACCAGCCGGGCCAGAACGGCAACGGCGGGTCCAATGGCCAGGGCGGCCACGGCTATGGTGGCGAGCGGCAGGAGAGCGGGCGCGACCGTTTCGAGCAGCGCCCGCCGCGCGAGATCGAGGAAGAACAGCCCGACTTGGCGCCGCTGGGGCCGGTCGACAGCGAGGACGAGGGGCCGGGCCTGGTCGAGACGCCGGAAATGTATCACGCGCCGCAGCCCGCCGCCTTCGAGGGCCATGTGCCGGACTTCCTGGGTGCGCCGGCGGCCGATGCACCAGCCGAGCCGCGTCCGCGCCGCAACGAGCGCCGGCCCCGGTCCGAGCCCAAGGCCGATGCCAAGCCGGAGACAAGGCCGGAGGCCAAGGCCGAGGCGGGTGACAAGCCGCGCAGTGACCGGGGGCCCCGCGGGCTGCGTGGTCCGCGCCGCCCGCGGGCCGGTGAAGAGGCCGCAGCGCCGGAGCCTGACACCAAGGTCGGCGACGAACAGTAAGCAAGATGCGGCCCGCCCCCACGGCGGGCCTTTTCGTTGGTGGAGCGGGGCCCTACCTGCCGCGCTGGGCGGCGACTGCGCGGGCCAGCGTGCAGAACCGTTCGAGGTCGATTTCCTCGGCACGGGCGGTGGGGGCGATGCCGGCGGCCTCGAGAAGCGCCTCGATGCCGGGGGCGATGCTGCGCAGGCTGGCGCGCAGCATCTTGCGGCGCTGGTTGAAGCCGGCGGCGACCACTTCGGACAGGATCGCCGGATCCGCGGGGTAGCGTGGGGCGGCCAGCGCGGTCAACTGGACCACGGCGGAATGAATCTTGGGCGGCGGGGTGAAAGCCTCGGGCGGCAGCGTCAGGACGATCTTCGCCTCGCAACGCCATTGCGCCAGGATCGCCAGTCGCCCGTAGGCCTTGGTGCCGGGGCGGGCGACGATGCGTTCCGCCACTTCCTTCTGGAACATCAGCGTCAGGCTTTGCCAGAAGGGCGGCCAGGCGGGCGGGGTCAGCCAGCGGACCAGAAGCTCGGTCCCGACATTGTAGGGCAGGTTCGCCACCACCCGGATCGGCGGGCTTAGACGGCCGTCGATGTCGAGCGCCAGCGCGTCGGCGTTCAGCACCTCAAGCCGGCCGGGGTAGGCGGCGGCGATCTCGGCCAGTGCAGGCAGGCAGCGGTCGTCCTTTTCGATGGCCAGCACCCGGCGCGCGCCTTCGGCCAGAAGCCCGCGGGTCAGGCCGCCGGGGCCGGGGCCGACCTCGAGAATGTCCGAGCCCGCCAGGTCGCCCGCCGCTCGGGCGATGCGCGCGGTCAGGTTCAGGTCCAGGAGGAAGTTCTGGCCAAGGCTCTTCTTCGCCACCAGCCCGTGACGGGCGATTACCTCGCGGAGGGGCGGCAGGGGGTCAATCGTGGCCATTCATCGTCCCCGACCTGCCATTTCCCTTGGCCAAATACTCCCGCCGGAGGCGTCCCCGGGACGGGTGGGAGTCTTGAGTATTTTTGCAAGGAAAAGCCATCAGGACAGACCCCGGCGCCGCCCCATGTCGCCAGCCATCCGCAGGGCGGCGATCAGGCTGGAAGGGTCGGCGATGCCCTGTCCGGCGATGTCATAGGCGGTGCCGTGGTCGGGCGAGGTGCGCACGAAGGGCAGGCCGAGGGTGACGTTGACGCCCTGCGCGAAGTCCAGCGTCTTGATCGGGATCAGCGCCTGGTCGTGGTACATACAGACGGCCGCGTCATAGCGGGCGCGGGCGGCGGGGTGGAACATCGTGTCGGCGGGCAGCGGGCCGGCCAGGCGGAAGCCTTCGGCTCGGAGCCGGTCGAGGACCGGGATCAGCAGGTCGATCTCTTCCCGGCCCATCGCCCCGCCTTCGCCGGCGTGCGGGTTGAGGCCCGCGACCGCGAGGCGCGGATCGGCAAGGCCGAAGTCGCGGATCAGGCCGGTGCGGGTGATGCGCAGCGTTTCTTCCAGAAGCGGCGCCGTCAGGCGGGCCGGGACTTCCGACAGGGGGCAGTGGATGGTGACGGGGACGGTTCTGAGCGCGTCGCAAGCCAGCATCATCACCACGCGGCCGACGCCGGCCAGATGGGCGAGAAATTCCGTATGGCCCGGAAAGGCGAAGCCCGCGCCGTCCTTCAGCGCCTTCTTGTGGATCGGCGCGGTGCAGAGCGCGCCCGCCGCGCCGTCCCGGACGAGCGCCACGGCGCGTTCGATCACGGCGATGGTTCCGGCTGCGTTGGCCGGGTCGGGCTGGCCGGGGCGGGCAGGCGCGGCAAAGGGGTGGGGCAGGACCGGCAGGCGGTCCGGGGCGATGCCCGCCGCCTCGGCCGGGGTGGCGATCTCGGTGATGGCGGAGCCCGCGGGCAGGTGGCGCGGATCGCCCAGCCAGGCGAAGGGCACCGCCGCCCCCAGTACCGCGCGGGCCTTGACCGCGAGTTCGGGCCCGACCCCGGACGGATCGCCCGAAGTCAGGACGATGACCGGCGGGGTCATGGCCGGGTGATGATCGCGTCGGCGCCGAGTTCCGCCAGCCAGACGTCGGCCAGTTGGGACAGCTTGCGGTTGACCACCTCGTCGCCGACCTGGTCGCGGCTGGGGCCGAGGCCGAAGCCCACGTCCTTGATGACCGAGGGGATCACCACGCCGGCGGCGGAGCGGGCCGGCTGGGCCGGGACGACCACCGGCTGGTCGGGCGTGATCGGGCCGGCGGCGCGGGTAGCGGTGCGGCTGCACAGCATGACCAGCTGGAGGCTGCCGTCGGCGGCATGCAGCGTCGTGGATTCGTTGGCGTCAAGCCCGTCGAGCGCCGCGCCCACGGCGCCGGGGATCTGGCCACGGCGCTGGGTCTGGCGGTGCAGTTGCAGGCCGCGGGCGGCGGTGTAGAGGTCGTCGCAGGTGGGCGCCGCGTCGCGGATGGCGGCCAGCGAGGCTTCGGACCCGGCGGGCAGGCGCAGGTCGGCATAGTCCACAGCCACCTCGGATGGCGCGATCTTGGCGTCGCCCTGGGCAAATCCGCGCACCAGGAACAGGCCGACATAGCCCGCCATCGGCACCGGGTCGCTGATCTGGCCCTGGCCGAGCTTCGATATGGCCTGGGCGACCTGCGGCGGCAGGTTCGACAGCGGAATCCAGTTGACCCGCCCGCCGTCGGCGCGCGAGGCGGCGACGGAATTTTCCCGGGCGGCGCGGGCAAAGTCGGCCTCGCCGTGCAGCGTATCCTTCAGCCGCTTGGCCAGCGTCGACACCCGCCCCATTTCGCCGGGCCGGGCGGTCATCAGGATTTCCGACATCAGCACCCGCGGGCCGGCGCCGCGGCCGTAGTCGGCGGACAGCGCATGGTCGATCTCGGCGTCGCTGGCCGAGACATGGCCGACAAAGCGGGCGCGCACGGCGCCGCGCCAGGCGACCCCGGCGCGCACGAAATCCCGGAAGGATTCCGGGTCGACGCCGCCCTGGGCCAGGACCGCGAGGAACCGGGGCGTGTCAAGATTGGCGCGGCCGGCGAATTCGGTCATCCCGGCCTGGATGTCGTCTTCGCTGACCTGGACCGACAGCGCCTTGGCAGCCTGCATGCGCAGGCGGTCCTCGATCAGGCCGCGTTCCGCCTCGGCGGCCTTGTCGCCGGGAAAGCCCAGAAGCGTCAGGAACTTGATGCGCTGGTCCATCTCGTAGCCGGTGACGACGCTGTCGTTGACCTTGATCACCGGGCTGAAGGGGCCGGTGCCTTGGGCGACGGCAGGCAGGGCCGCCAGCGCCGCAAAACCGGCGGCCAGGATCGGAAGAAGGAATTTCAGGCGCATTCTGGTATCCGTCTGCTCTGTCTTGTCATCAGCGGCCTAGGGACCGCAGGTCCGGCGGTAGCTGGTGCCCTGTGTTCCGCTGCCGAAGCCTGCAAGGCGGACTGAAAGGCTGAATTGCGTGGTGGGGCGCACAGTAGTCGAGGACGAGTATCTGCGCGAGAGGGAAAGATCGACGATGGCGCATTCGTTGCGGTATTCGAAGCCGAGTGCCGCGCGGGTCGGCTGCTTGGCCTGAAGGTCATAGCGGCCCGAGGCGTTGAGGCGCCAGCCCTCGGTCGCCTGCCAGCCGCCGTCGAACGCCAGTTCCGACGTGGGTGTCGGGCGGCCAAGCACCGGGTCGGCGACCAGCCAGACGTAGCTCGCGGCCAGGTCGTAGCGGCCGGTGTCGAAGTTCAGGCGCAGCTCGTCCTTGGAGAAAGTGAAATCGTCGGCGAACATGGCGCGGTTGGTGGCGATCAGGCCGCCGGGGGTGACGATCTGGGCGGCGACAAGCCAGTCGGACCGGGTGCCGGACAGGTGCGATCCGGTCGAGAACTGGCCCAGATCCTCGCTGCGCAGGATGCGCCCGGCGGCGATCCTCATCCGGTCGCCCGCGGTGCCGAGGCGGCTCCAGGTCAGCCCGATGTTGGCGCGCAGACCACTTTCGTAGACGTCGGCGCCGGGAAAGCGGCTGTAGCTGAACAGGTTGCCCTCGTCGAACTCGACCTGCGCGCTGTCCTCGTTGGGGACCGCGCGGCCGGGCAGTCGGCTCCAGACCAGCTGGACCATCGGTTCGAGCGTCTGGGTGGCCTCGCCCGGCCCTGTCGCGGAGCGGACGAAGGGCCAGGCGAGGTCGACCGAGGCGAAGGGCGTCACCCGGGTGACGGTGCCGGCGAAAGTCTGGTCCTGCGATATGGAATAGATGTCGGCCAGCACCTGGCCGCCTCCGCCCAGAACCATGCCGTTTGCGAGGACCGTCTGGCCGCGCCAGCCCAGCCCCAGCGAGGCGCGCGCCACGTCGCGCCCATCGGTCACGCCGTCGCCGTTGGCGTCCCAGGACACGCCCGAGCGGCGGGCATGGTCATGCAGGCCGAAGGACAGAGTCGCCTCGCCGCCGATCAGGTCGGGGGTGAAGCGGCGGATCAGCGACAGGTCGCCCACCAGCGTCGGCTGGACCTGATTGCTGTCGCCGGCGCGCAGCGAGTTGTAGCGCAGCATGCGGGCGTCGAAATAGCTGTCGCGCCGCACCCGGCCGAGCCAGGCGCCGCTGGACAGCCGATCCTTGTCGGAAATGCCGTAGTCGATCAGGTAGGCGTCGTCGGTCGTCGTCTCGATGCGGAAACCGGCGTAGTAGTGCTCAGGCAGGACAAAACTGCCGTCGGCGAAGAAATAGCCGCGGGTCCGGTTGGGCAGGATCTGGTCGTGGCTAAGTGCGCCCGACCATTCAAAGCTGCCGTTGGCCAGCGCCTGGCGATAGCGCAGCGCGACGGTCCGGCCGTTCTTGGCGCTGATGTAGGGCGTGACGGTCAGGTCGCGGCTGTCGCCGATGGCGATGAAATAGGGCAGCTTGATGCCCAGTCCGAGGCCCGAGGATGAACTCAGCGACGGCAGCAGGAAGCCGGTGGCGCGGTCGATGGTCGGGTCGGGCATGCGCAGGCGCGGAATGTAGAAGACCGGCACGCCGGCGATGCGGAACTGGGCGTTGTCGAAATAGATCTGGTGTTCCAGCTGGTCGTGGACCACGCGGCTGGCGCGGATTTCCCACAGGGGCCGGGGATTGGCGGCGCAGACCTGGCAGGACGAGGCGGTGACGCGCGCCAGCTGGGTGTAGCGGCCGTTGATGCGCAGCATCTGCTGCGAGGCCATCTGCAACTGGTCGTGCAGTACCATGCGGGCGCTTTGCAGGATGCCGTTCTGCAGGTCGCCCGAAAGGTCGGCCTGGTCGGCCAGGATGACGGTTCCGGTGGCGTCGGTCATGGTCATCGGGCCGTCGATCTTCAGCCGGTCGGTGGTCTGGTCATAGCTGATGCGGCGGGCCTTCAGGCGGGCGCCCTTGTAGAGCACCTCGACCGAGCCTTCGGCGGTCAGGCTGTTGTCGGCATTGATGAAGATCCGGTCGGCGACCAGCGAGGGCGGCTGTTGCTGGGGGGCCGCGTCCTGGGCCGGGGCGGCCGAGGCGGCGGCCAGCAGCGCCAAGCAGAGCGCGGCGGGGCGGAGGGCGGCGCGGATGCAGGCCGGAAGGCGGACCATCAGCCATCCTCCAGGTGAAGAAGCAGGCTGACCGACAGGAAGAGCGTGGCGACGGGCGGGCTCCACGCGGCAAGGGCGATGGGGATTTGCCCGCTTTCACCAAGGACTTGCGCGAAGTTCCTTACGAAAAAGACCGCGATGCCGGACACCAGCGCCAGCAGGACCAGCATCCCGCCCTGGCCAAAGCGGGCATGGCGCATGGTGAAGCCGGCGCCGACCAGCACCATCGCGCCCAAAAGCAGCGGCAGCGCCAGTTCCATCTGCAGCCAGACCGCGTGGCGGCGCGAGGAAAAGCCGGCGCGGTCGAGATCGGCGATATAGCCGGGCAGGTCCCAGACCGACACGCTGTCAGGCGCGCCCGAACTGCCGCGGATCTGGGCGGCGGTCAGGTCGGTGGTCAGGGTGATCTGGTCCTGCAGGCGGGCGGTGGCCTCGGGGTTGGCGGTGTCGGCGAAGGTCCATTCCTTGGCGTCGTGCGCCACCCAATGACCATCGCCGCTGAGGTCGGCCGAGGCGGCCTCGATGCGCTGTTTCGGGCCGCCGGTCTTGCCGAAGCTGAGGAAGGTGACATCGAAGAGCGCGGCTCCGTCCGGCGCGGCGCGGGCGGCATGGATCACCCACTGGCCGTTCGCGTCGCCCTGGCGCAGCCAGATACCGTCGCCGGAAAACGAGGCGTCGGTGGTGCCGCCCTGGTCGTAGCGTTCGGCCAGCAGGTCGTAGCGCTTGCCGGTGGCGGCGGCGACCGGATCGAGAACGGCGACGGCGACCAGGCCGAAGGCGAGCGCGGTGGCGAAGGGTGCGGCAAGCGTGCGCAGGCCCGAGCGCCCGGCGGCGCGCATCGCCACCAGTTCCGAGGTGCGCGCCAGCCGCAGGAACAGCGCGATGGCGGTCCGCACCATGATGATCGGCAGGATGTGGTAAAGCGAGCGCGGCGTGTGCAATAGCGCGAGCCCCGCGGCGGCGGCGATGCCGCCGCTGGCGACGCGGCGCACCTCCTCGACCAGGTCGAGCAGGAACAGGATGCCGAAGAAGGCGGCCATGATGAGCGCCAGCATGGTCAGGAAGCGCCGGGCGACATAGAGCGACAGCGTCATGCGGCCAGCACTCCGCTCGCCGCGTCGGGGACGGCGGGGCCGACCGTGCGGCGGCGCGCCGACCACAGGAACAGTCCGCCCACCGCCAGGAACCCGGCCAGAGCCGGCAGGTAGACCAGCGCGACCGGCCCGTCGCCCTGCACCGCGATCTTGTCGACGACGTTCATCAGGAAATAGAGCGCGATGAACAGCCCGGTCGCCAGGCTCATCTGCCGCCACATGCCGAACCGCGAAAAGGTGCCGCCGATCATCGCTGCAAAGCCGATAAGCGCTCCGGCGATGGCGGTCAGCGGCTTGGCAAAGCGGTCGTTGCCGTCAAAGACCGCCTCGGTCCGGGTGGCGCCGATTTCGGCCAGAAGCCGGGGGTCGGCCCGCAGGAGGTCCGGCGTCATCCATTCGTCGAGCGTGGGATAGCGCGCCGCATGGGCCGAGACCAGCGCGCTGATGTCGTAGGTGAAATCCTGGAAGCGGGTCAGCGACAGGCTGCGGTTGCGGCCGTCGAGCGTCTGCGCCATGCCGTCGAACATCACCAGTTTCGGGCCGGTGGCGGACTTGGTCAGGTAGGCGCGGGTGGCGGTGTAGATGGTCGCGCCGCCCCCCGACCGGCTGTCGGACAGGAAGACGTCGCCCAGTTCGCCGGTGCGCCCGATGGTGCGGATGTAAAGCGTCATGCCGGCGGCGGGATGCAAAAGCGTCCCTTCGCTAAGGAAGCGGGCGGTGACGTTGTCGTTGATCTCGGCGTTGCGTTCGTTCAGCCGGGTGCGGGCCATCGGCACCAGCCCGTGCGCAAGGATCGAGATCAGGATCGCCACCACCAGCCCGAAATAGAGGACCGGCCGCGCGAGCCGCAGCGGCGAGAACCCGGTGGCTTGCATGACCACCAGTTCGCTTTCACCGGTCATCCGCTGGGTGGCGTAAAGCACCGCGACAAAGGCCGCGACCGGCAGCATCAGCCGGATGACGTTGGGCAGCGACAGGGCGGAAAGTTCGAGAAACACCCAGACCGACTGGTTGTCGGAGATCAGCCGGTCGAAGAGCCGCACGGCGCTGTTCACCCAATAGACCGACACCAGCACCAGCGCGAAGAAGCCGAACACCATCATCAGTTGCGACAGCATGTATCTGTCGAATCTGGACATTCGATCCCTGGCCCCCTGCCGGCAATTTGCTCATCCCTAGCGCAAGTCCCCGGCCGGGAAAACTGCTATCTGGCAAAAGCCGAAGGCCGGGTCTAGGGTCCGGCGAAACCGTGCCGGAGGAAAACCATGACAGCGCCGATCCAGATCCATTTTCACGCCAGCGATGCCGCCGAGGCGCTGGCCACCACCGGACGGCTGGCGATCCTGGCGCCGGCCGAGGGGCGGCTCTCGGGCGTGGCGACGCGGGTCGACCGGGCGGTGAAGGGCGCGGTCCGCCGTGCGCGGGAAAGCGCCGCCTGGGCCAAGCTGAAGTCGGGCGAGGCGCTGGAACTGGCCTATCCGGCCGGGCTGGCGGCCGAGGCGATCCAGGTGGTGAAGCTGCCGGCGCGCGCCACCGTTGAGGAGGCGCGGCGGGCCGGGGCGGCGATCGGCAAGGCGCTGGGTGCGACCGGGGCGACAGTGGTGGCCGGCGCCCATGCGCGGGCGGGCGACGTGTCGCTGGGGATCGCGCTGCGGGCTTATGACTTCAACGCCTACAAGTCGGGCGACAAGCCGGCCCGGGGCGCGGTGCGTTTTCTGGCCGACCGGCCCGAACAGCTGGCTGCCGAAGCCGCGCCGCTGGCGGCGGTGGCCGAGGGGGTGATCTTCACCCGCGACCTGATCAACGAACCCGCCAACGTTCTGACCACCTTCGATTTCGCCGCGCGGCTGGCGGCGATGCAGGAGCTGGGACTCGAGGTCGAGATCCTCGAGGAGGCCGAGCTGGAAAAGCTGGGGATGCGGGCGCTTCTGGCCGTGGGGCAGGGGTCGGTAAGCCCCTCGAAGGTGGTGGTCATCGAGTGGAAGGGCGGCCCCAAGGGCGAGGCGCCGCTGGCGCTGGTCGGCAAGGGCGTCTGCTTTGACAGCGGCGGCATTTCGCTGAAGCCGGCCGAAGGCATGCAGGAGATGACCATGGACATGGGCGGCGCCGGTGTCGTCGCCGGGGTCATGCGGACGCTGGCCCTGCGCAAGGCGAAGGCGAACGTCGTCGGGCTGGTCGGGCTGGTCGAGAACATGCCCGACGGGCGGGCGCAGCGTCCCGGCGACGTGGTGCGGTCTATGAAGGGCGACACGATCGAGGTCATCAACACCGACGCCGAGGGGCGCCTGGTGCTGGCCGACGTCCTTTGGTACGCGCAGGAGCGGTTCCGGCCGCGGGGGATGATCAACCTGGCCACCCTGACCGGGGCGATCGTGGTGGCGCTGGGTCACGAGAATGCCGGGGTCTTTTCCAACGACGACCGGCTGTGCGCGGCACTGCTGAAGGCAGCCGCGGCCGAGGGAGAGGGCGCCTGGCGGATGCCGCTGGCGCCGGCCTATGACGCGATCCTGAAAAGCCATATCGCCGACATGCGCAATTCCTGCGGCCGCCCGGCCGGCGCGATCACGGCGGCGCAGTTCCTGAAGCGGTTCGTCCGCGACGAGACGCCCTGGTGCCATATCGACATCGCCGGGGTGGCGCTGCCGGCCACCGAACAGCCGCTGGTCGGGCCGAAATGCGCCTCGGGCTGGGGGGTGATGACGCTGAACCGACTGGTCCGCGACCTGCTGGAAGGCTGATGGGGGCGGTCTATTTCTATCACCTGACCCGCTCGGCGCCGGAGGCGGCGCTGGCGATGCTGGCCGAGCGGGCGCTGGGCCAGGGCTGGCGGGTGGCGGTCCGGGTGCGCGATGGCGCGCGGGCCGAGTGGCTGGACGCGAAGCTGTGGCTGGGGCCGGAGGAGGGGTTCCTGCCCCACGGGATCGCCGGCGGCCCGCATGACGGACTTCAGCCGGTGCTGATCGTGACCGGCGAGGCGCCCGCTGGCGTGGCCTGCCTGATGGCGCTGGACGGGACCGGGGTGACGGCGGCCGAGGCGGGGGCGGCGGAACGGGTCTGCATCCTCTTCGACGGCAACGATCCGGCGGCGGTCGAGGTGGCGCGCCGCCAGTGGAAGGGCTTGGTCGCCGCCGGGCTGGCCGCGCAATACTGGAGCGAGGAAAGCGGGCGCTGGCAGAAGAAGGCCGAGGCCGGCGGCTGAGCGGTTTCGCCGCCGGTGTCGGCGACCGGGCGGGGGAGGCGCTGCCTCCCCCGCACCCCCTCCGGGATATTTGGACCAGGGAGAAAGGATCAGCGGGAGAGGATCATCCGGCTGCCGTCGATGGTGATCCGGTAGCGGCCGAGATAGCTCATCCCGAGAAGCGACTGGTCGAGCGCGCCGCTGTTGACCGAGGCCGGCACGTCCACGTCCCGCCAGGGGCCGAGCGTCAGGCTGGCGAGCCTGACCGGCGCGGTGGCGACGGTGCCGTTGGCGGTGCTGGCGAGGCCGGCATAGTCGAGCGCGTCGGGGTCGAGGCCGATCCGACGGGCGTCGGCGGGAGTTAGTACGATGTCGGAGGCGCCGGTGTCGATCAGCAGGGTCAGCGAAGTGCCGTTGATGGTGGCGTCGGCGTAGAAGTGGCCATCGTCGGCGGCGCGCAACTCGATCCCGCTGGGGACGGACAGGGCGGTGCGGGGCAGGAGTGCGCGGCGCAGGTCGGGCCAGAGCCCGTGGGCGGCGATGAGGGCGACGAAGAGGAGGGCCCAGATCAGGAGCCCCTGAAGCGTGCGCCCCGGCGCGCGGCGCAACGCGGCGATCAGCATGCCCGAGAAGGCAAGGAGGAGCAGGCCGAAGTAGATCAGCCGCATCTGCATGTCCTGGTCCATCGGCTCAGATCAGCCCGG
The DNA here is from genome assembly GCA_046348855.1 of Paracoccaceae bacterium. Lineage (GTDB taxonomy): Bacteria > Pseudomonadota > Alphaproteobacteria > Rhodobacterales > Rhodobacteraceae > TMP-24. Next base: position 55,291 of record JAXMDK010000012.1, read on the forward strand.
TGCCGCGCACCCCATCGAGCACGAACTGCACGGCAAGCGCGGCGAGCAGCATCCCGAGTAGCCGGGTCACGACGATGATGCCGGTGCGGCCAAGGAGCCGCTCGATGAAGCCCGCCGAGAGGAACATCACGAAGGTGGTCGCCACCACCACCAGCATGATCGCCAGGATCGTCGCCGTGTGGGCGACGCCGCTGGCCGGCGTGTTGTTGACCAGAAGGATCATGGTGGTGAAGGCGCCCGGCCCGGCGATGAGCGGAGTGGCCAGCGGAAAGACCGAAGGGTCGTGGTTGGGATCGGCCTGCTGGCCCTCACGCCGCTGGGTACGCCGTTCAAACAGCATGTCGAGCGCGGTGATGAACAGAAGGAATCCGCCCGAGATGCGGAAGGCCGGCATGGTGATGCCGATGACGGCGAGAAGCCCATTGCCCACCAGGCCGAAGGTGGCCAGGAGCCCCGCCGCGATCAGGCAGGCGCGGAGCGCGAGCGTCCGGCGGTGGCCTTCGTCCATGCCGCGGGTCAGCGCGATGAACAGCGGCACCAGCGCGATCGGGTCGACGATGACGAAGAGTGTCAGGAAGGTGGTGATGTAGAATTGCAGTTCCATGACCGTCCGCGCTTGGTGGCGTGCTTCCGCCTTGGTGCGGGGATCGGGGCGGCAATGCAAGGAATTAGTGTGGACGTGCCCCTAGGCTTCCGCGGCCTCGAGCCGTTCGGCGGCCTTCATCCACAGATCCTCGGCGCGGTCGAGGCCTTCCATCACCTCGGCATATTTCTTCTGCCAAATCGCGACCTCGTCGGGGCGGTCGTAAAGCGCCGGCTCGGCCAGCTTGGTCGCCAGCCGGTCGCGCATGTCGTTGAGCTTGGCCAGCCGGTCCTCGCATTTGCGCAGGTCGGAACGCAGTGCCTGAAGCGCCTCGCGGCTGGGGCGGGGCGGCCGCTCCTTCGGCTTTTCGGGTGCCTTGGCGGGTTCGTCCGCCGCCAGCAGCTCCTTGCGATAGCTGTCGAGATCGCCCGGATAGGGCGCGACGGCGCCGCCCTTGACCAGCCACAGCCGGTCGGCGACCAGCCCCAGAAGATGCATGTCGTGGCTGACCAGCACCACCGCGCCGGAATATTCGGTCAGCGCCTCGACCAGCGCCTCGCGGCTTTCGATGTCGAGGTGGTTGGTAGGCTCGTCGAGGATCAGCAGGTGCGGGGCGTCGAGCGTCGCCAAAAGCAGCGACAACCGCGCCTTCTGGCCGCCCGACAGCCGCGCGACCAGCGTGTCGGCCTGGTCGGCGCCAAGGCCGAAGCCCGCGAGCCGGGCGCGCAGCCGGGCCTGGCCTTCGGCGGGGCGCTGCCGCTGGACATGCTGCAGGGGCGTCTCGTCCAGGTGTAGCTCGTCGACCTGGTGCTGGGCGAAATAGCCGATCCTGAGCTTCGAGGACCGGGTCAGCGTGCCGCCCATCGGCGCGAGCTTGCCGGCCAGGAGCTTCGACAGCGTCGACTTGCCTTCGCCGTTCTTGCCCAGAAGCGCGATGCGGTCGTCCTGGTCGAGCCGCAGGCTGAGCCGGCGCAGCACCGGCGTTTCGCCATAGCCGACCGCGGTCCCGTCCATGGTGATGATCGGCGGCGACAGCTGTTCGGGCTCGGGAAAGGTGAAGACCACCTTCTTCGCCTCTTCCGGAGCGAGGATCGGCTGCATCTTCTCCAGCATCTTGACCCGGCTTTGCGCCTGCACCGCCTTCGATGCCTTGGCCTTGAAACGGTCGACGAAGCTTTGCAGGTGGGCGCGGCGGGCCTCCTGCTTCTTGGCCTCGGCGGCCTGGACGGCGCGCTGTTCGGCGCGGGCCCGGGCGAACTGGTCGTAGGGGCCGGACCAGAGCGTCAGCTTGCGGTTGTCGAGATGCAGGATCGCCCCCACCGCCCGGTTCAAGAGCCCGCGGTCGTGGCTGATGATGATGACGGTATGGGGATAGCGCGCGAGATAGCTTTCCAGCCACAGCGCCCCTTCCAGGTCGAGATAGTTGGTGGGTTCGTCCAGAAGCAGAAGGTCGGGCTGGGCGAACAGCACCCCGGCGAGCGCCACGCGCATCCGCCACCCGCCGGAAAAGTCCGAACAGGGGCGGCGCTGGGCCTCGGCGTCGAAGCCCAGGCCCTTGAGGATCGCCGAGGCGCGGCCTTCGGCCGACCAGGCGTCGATGTCGGCCAGCCGGTGCATGATTTCGGCGATGCGGTGGGGGTCGGTGGCGTGGTGCGCCTCGGCCAGCAGGCTGGCGCGCTCGGTATCGGCGGCCAGGACCGTATCGAGGAGCGAGACCCCCGACGATGGCACTTCCTGCGCCACCCCGCCGATGCGCGCCCGCGACGGCAGCGCGATCTCGCCGCCTTCCAGCGCCAGCTCGCCTCGGATCAGGCGGAAGAGCGTGGTCTTGCCGGCGCCGTTGCTGCCGACCAGCCCGACCTTGTGGCCGGTGGGAATGGTGGCCGAGGCCCCCTCGAACAGGGGGCGGCCTTCGACGGAATAGGTGATGTCGGAAATGCGCAGCATGGGGCCGGCGCATAGCAGAGGCGCCGGGGGTGCGAAAGCCGTGCCGCGCCGCCGTGGCCAAGTTTCGCGGTTTTTCCTTTGCCCAAATACTCACGGCGACCGGCGGCGGTCGCGCAGCGGTCCCGGATCGGGGCGTGCACGTCTTTCCTTCGCGCGCGGGCCATGCTAGCAGGCGCGCCATCCCACATGGCGCCTGCGGGCGCCCCAACCAGCGAGACTGACATGGCCACCGAACGCACCCTTTCGATCATCAAGCCCGACGCCACCAAGCGCAACCTGACCGGCAAGATCGTTGCCAAGTTCGAGGATGCCGGCCTGCGGGTCGTCGCCTCGAAGCGTATCCACCTGACCCCGGCCCAGGCCGGCGAATTCTATGCCGAGCACAAGGAGCGTGGCTTCTACGGCGAGCTTTGCGCGTTCATGGCGTCCGAGCCGGTCGTGGTGCAGGTGCTGGAAGGCGAGTCCGCCATTGCCAAGAACCGCGAAGTGATGGGCGCGACCGATCCGGCCCAGGCCGACGCCGGCACGATCCGCAAGGAATTCGCCCTGTCGAAAGGCGAAAACTCGGTTCACGGGTCCGACAGCGCCGCCTCGGCCGCGCGTGAGATCGCCTTCTTCTTCTCGGGCCTCGAACTGGTCGGCTGACGGGGGCGCTGAGGCGCACCCTACCGCGCCTTCGCGGGACTTTTCGGGCGAAGGCCGATCACATCAAGGGCCGCTTCCAGCCGGGAGCGGTCCTTTTGCTGTGTGGGGGTGCGGTCGGCGGTGGCCTTCAGCGCGTCGAAGCGGACGCGCAGGGCGGCCTTTTCGGCGCCCTGACAATCGTTCCAGGGGCGGCCCTGCAACCCCATGACCAGCACGTAATAACCGATGAAATGCGGCTGGCTGCCCGATTGCAGCAGCCGCAGATAGGCGGCGTCGGCGCCCATGTCGATGATTTCCTCGGCCGAATGGATTCCGGCGCGGGCAAAGGCCGCCTCGGACGCGGGGCCGAGGTTGGGGATCGAGGATACCGGGCGGGTCATGGCGCCGTTCTAGCGCCGGACCGGCCGTCCTGCCAAGATCAGATCGAGGCCCAGTCGGTGAACTGGGTCGACTGCATCTGTCCCGGTCCGGTCGTTCCGCCGGACTGCTGGCTGCCGGCGGGCTGCGTCGCCTCGCGCTGGCGCGGCTGGTCGTCGGATTTCTGTTGCGGACGCGGGGCGTCCTTCGGCTGGTGTTCCATCACGTTACCCCAAGCGCGGCTCTTACCCGGCCGCATCAACTTTGCCTCAACCATCCTGCCCCTTCGTCGTGGCGATGGCGGGGCGCAGATAAGGTCCATTTTCGGCATCGTCAAGACAGTTTGCGACATGAACATCGGTGCGGCAAGCGTTTGACGCAGTGCACTATTCGGCGATCACGCGAAATTGTCGCGAAATTGCAATATTGTCGCGGTTCCGGCGGGGGTTCAGCCGCCGAAAGCAGCGGCAAAGGGGGCGGGCAAGGAAAATTCGGCCAGCGCCCGGGCGCGGGCGGGGGCAGACATCTTGCGGGCGGTCTTTTCGACGATCTTCAGCAGCTGGGCGGGATCGCGGCCGTCGGCGAAGGGCTGGAAATACCAGCGCAGGAAGGTGAAGCAGATCACATCCTCGAGCGCCTGCACGGCGGGGTCGCGCTTGATCGCTTCCTTGCGGACCATGCGGCCGACCTCGGCGATCTCGTCGGGGCCGTAGCCCTGCGCGGCCATGATGCCGGCCAGCCTTTCGGCGTGAAAGGCGGCAAGGTCGCGCCGCCAGGTCAGATAGCCTTCCTTGCCCTCGGGGTAGGAGGCGCGCGGGCTGGTCCAGCGTTCGATATGCTGGCCGCGGGCGGCGATGCGCAGGGTGTCGGCGGCGTCGGGGAACAGCCGGTCCAGTTCGGCGGTCATCCGTTCGCCGTAAAGCAGCGCGGCGGGGCGGCCCTCGGTGCGGTCGGGGTCGGCGGCGTTGGCGGCGTCGATGGCGGCCAGGGTGGCGGCGATGCGGGTCATGCGGCGGGCTCCTCGATCGGGGTGCGCCTTTCGCTGTACAGAAGCATCAGCCCCGCGCCAACCAGCATGGCGATGCCGACCCAGGTCGGGCGGTCGGGCCAGTCGCCCCAGGCCAGCCAGCCCCACATCAGCCCCCAGAACAGCGCCGAATATTCGAAGGGAGCCACCGCGTTTGCCTGGCCGATCCGGTAGGCCTGGGTCAGAAGCGTCAGCCCGATGGCGGCGATCAGGCCGCAGGCGGCCATCAGCGCCAGGTCGGTGACGGGCGGCATGCTCCAGCCGCGCAGGAGGAAGGCGACGGCTTTCTGGCTTTCGTCGGCATGAGCGCCCGAGCCGAATGCCGCCGCCAGCGCCAACGCGCCGATCAGGAAGGTCAGGTTCGAGTAGAAGGCCATCGCGGTGGCGGTTTCCTTGCCACCGATCCGCCGGGTGACAATCATTGCGGCGGCGTAGAAGAAGCTGGCGAGCACCGGCAGCACCATCGCCCAGCTGAACTCGGCTCCGCCCGGACGCATGACCACCAGAACCCCGGCGAAGCCGCCCAGGAGGACGAACCAGCGCAGCGCCGAGACCCGTTCGCCGAGAAACAGGATCGACAGCGCGGTGATGAAGAAGGGGGTGGTGAAGTAGAGCGTTACGGTGGTGGCGATGGGCAGCGCCGCCAGCGCCAGGTAATAGGCGGTGTAGGCGAGGAAGTTCAGCACCCCCCGGCCCAGCATCTGGCCACGCCCCGCGGTCATCAGCGTGCCAAGCCCGCCGTCGCGGTGGGCGATCAGCAGCAGGATGGGTGTGGCGGCGATGCTGCGCACGACCATCGCCTCGTGCAGCGGATAGGCGCCCGACAAGAGCTTCAGGATCAGGTCCTGAAGCGAAAAGACCGCGATCCCGGCCAGAAGAAAGAGGATGCCCCTGATATTCTGGCTCATTTCCTGCGCCGCTTTCGCGTCCCCCGCTCGGCCCGGTCTGGCGGTAAGCCTAGTGCGCTACCGACGGGCCGGAGGGAACGATCCCGACATGCGATGACGCTTTCGCGCCGGTCTTTGCCGGGCGTGCGGGGCAGGCGTTGCGCGGGGGCGGGCGTGCAAAGAAAAACCGCGCCGGGTTGCCCCGGCGCGGCGTCACTGTCCCTGGCTGGGATTGTTATTCTTCGGACGCGGCCGCGCCCATGTCGTCGAACAGCTCGGCGATCTCGAAATCGGCGGCTGCTTCGGCTTCGGCGGCCAGTTCGCGCACCGACTTGCCCGACGCCTGAAGTTCGGCCTCTTCGGGCGAGCGGGCGACGTTCATGGTGATGGTGGCGCTGACTTCCGGGTGCAGCACGACGGTGACGTCATGCAGGCCCAGTTCCTTGATCGGCGCGCGCAGGACGATCTGCTTGCGGTCGACCGAGAAGCCCGAGGCGGTGGCGGCGTCGGCGGCGTCACGCGGGGTGACCGAGCCGTAGAGCGCGCCGGCGTCCGAGGCCGACCGGATCACGACGAACTTCTGGCCGTCGAGTTTTTCGGCCAGCGCCGCGGCTTCTTTCTTGGTCTCGAGGTTGCGGGCCTCGAGCTGGGCCTTTTGCGATTCGAACGACTTGATGTTGGCGTCCGAGGCGCGCAGCGCCTTGCCCTGCGGCAGGAGGAAGTTGCGCGCGTAGCCGTCCTTCACCTTGACGACTTCGCCCATCTGGCCAAGCTTGGCCACACGTTCAAGAAGGATCACTTGCATGGTCGTGTCTCCTTACTTCACGGCATAGGGCAGCAGGGCGAGGAAGCGTGCGCGCTTGATGGCCTGGGCCAGTTCGCGCTGCTTCTTGGCCGAGACGGCGGTGATGCGGGCGGGGACGATCTTGCCGCGCTCGGAGATGTAGCGCTGGAGCAGGCGGACGTCCTTGTAGTCGATCTTGGGCGCGTTGTCGCCCGAGAACGGGCAGACCTTGCGGCGGCGGAAGAAGGGTTTGGTGGCCATTTTTCAGGTTCCTTTCAACTGCCTGGGATCAGCGACGGTCGCCGAACGAGCGGCGTTCGCCGCCACGGTCGCCGCGGTCGCCACGGTCGAAGCGGGGACGGTCGCCATCGGGGCGGTCGCCGCGTTCGGACCGTTCGTCACGCTTCTGCATCTGCACGGTGGGGCCTTCCTCGTGGGCGGCGACCTTGATGGTCATCACGCGCATGACGTCGTCGTGCAGGCGGGCCAGACGCTCCATCTCCTGCACCGCGGCCGGCGGCGCGTCGGTGCGCAGGAAGGCATAGTGGCCCTTGCGGTTCTTGTTGATCTTGTAGGCCATCGTCTTGACGCCCCAGTATTCGGTGCCGACGACCTTGCCGCCGTTGTCCGAAAGGACGGTCGAGAAATGTTCGATGAGGCCTTCGGCCTGCGCGTTGGACAGATCCTGACGCGCGATAAGGACATGCTCGTAAAGCGGCATGGGAACCCTTTTCGTCTCGGGCGGCTTCATTGGCGGGTCTGACCTTCCGCGACCCGTTATGAGAGGCTTCGCCGGTTGCATGATTGGCGGAAGGATGGGGCCTTATACAGATTTGCCGGGGGGATGCAAGTCGCGCCCCGGGGGGCTACTTGCGCACCGCCAGAAGCGAGACATCGACGGTGACCGGGAAGCCCACGGTGGTTTCGTCCTTGAAACTGGCGCCGATGCCGAAGTCGCGGCGGTCGAGCGTGGCCTGGCCGGTCATGGCGGCATGATCGCCAGCGACGGTCAGGCGGAAGGGCAGGGTGACGGGAACGTCGTGGCCATGCAGCGACAGCGTGCCGGTGGCGGCCATCTGGCCGTTGGCCTCGGCGATGGTGGCGCGGAAGATGGCGGCGGGAAAGCGGGTGACGTCGAAGAACTGGGGGCCGACAGCCTGGGCGGTGACCGAGCCGATGGTCAGGTTGGCAAGCGGGATGGTGGCCAGGACCGAGCCGGTGCGGGTCTGGTCGTCGTAGGTGATTTCGGCGGCCCAGCCGGTCAGGGTGCCGGGGATGGCGGTCTGTGCCTGGCGGATGGTGAAGGTCAGGACGCCCTGCGCGACCGTCCAGTTGCCGCCGGTGGCTGCGGCGGGGCTGGTGGTCCGGGTGGGGGGCGGCAGGGTCGCGGCGGTGACGGCAAGGAGCGCGGCCCACAGGCCGAGCGCCACGATCGCCGGCCAATGGGTGGGCCGCGGCGGGGGCGTCGCCGTGGCGGCGGCGCGGCCCGTCACCATCCGCGCCAGGGTTCCGTCGCGGTCGACCAGCGCGTGTTTCAGCGCGCCGAGGACGTGAAGGGCGAGCGAGGCGTAAAGCAGGTTGGCCGACATGCCGTGCAGGGCGCGGAACAGCATCGCCAGCACCGGTGATTTCGGCACGAAGGGCAACGACTGGCCGAAGGGCCACAGGATCGGCGCGAAGCCGTCGGTGGCGGCGTGAAAGAGCCAGCCGGTGACCGGCAGGCCCAACATTGCCGCATAGAGCGACCAGTGGATCGCCTCGGCGGCGAAGGTTTCGAGGCGGCTTTCGGGGTGCAGGGGCGCGGGTTTCGGCTGCACGACGGCCCACAGGATGCGCAGGAGGGCCGTGACCAGGGCGACAATGCCGAGGGTCTTGTGGACCGAATAGAGAAGGCTGACGTGGGCCACTTCGGCGTCCGAGCCGCGCGGCAGGCCCTGCATGTAAAGCGCCAGCGCCACCGCGGCGAGGATCAGCAGCGCCGTCAGCCAATGCAGGGCGCGGGCGACGGCGCCGTAGCTGGCGGCGGTGTTGGCAAGGGGCATGGCGGGCTCCGGTCTGGTCGGGGCAGGATAGGCGGCGCGCGCCGGAAAGCGCAAATGACGATGCCGCGCGCCGGTCAGAGCTTCAGCGGGCGCTGTGGGGCAGGCCGAACAGGCGGTCGAAGGCCCAGGTGAAGGCCCAGGCATAGACGAGGTACAGAAGGATGAGCCCAAGTTCGTAGGCCAGCGCGGTTGCAAGGCCGACCGAGAGGAACCAGGCAGTCAGCGGCAACAGGATGACGGTCAGCCCGCCCTCGAACAGCAGGGCATGGATGGCGCGACGCAGGAAGGACCGGCCGCGGGTGGTCTGGCGGGCCTCCCACGCCTCGAAGGCCGAGTTGAAGATGTAGGACCAGATCAGCGCGATCGCCGCGGCGATGACCGACAGGGCGAAGGTCTGTTCGGCCGGGGCTCCAGAGAAAAGGCGCAGCACCACAGCGCCGAGGGCGATGCCCAGTGTTTCGAACGCAACGGCATAGATGATCTTGCGAGCGACGGGCGACATGGCGGGCGGGGGGATGGCTTGGGCGCGGAACTTGACCTGCCGCGCGACGGGTGAGGCGGGCGAATCCGGGCCTCGGGTCGCGCAAGGATAGCGGCGGGGCGGCGGCGGGCCAAGGGGCGGGGCGCACTGGGTGGTTGCGTTCTTGGGGGCGCAGCGGCTATGCCCGTGGAAACGCAGGATTGGGGGCAGGGATGGCCAAGGCATTCGTATTTCCGGGGCAGGGCGCGCAGGTCGTGGGCATGGGCAAGGCCCTGGCAGACGCCTATCCGGCGGCGCGCGCGGTGTTCGACGAGGTCGACGCGGCATTGGGCGAAAAGCTGTCGGCGCTGATCTGGGAGGGCGATCAGGACACGCTGACCCTGACCCGCAACGCCCAGCCGGCGCTGATGGCGACCTCGATGGCGGCGATGCGGGCGCTGGAAGCCGAGGGGGTGAAGATCACCGATGCGGCCTTTGTCGCCGGACATTCGCTGGGCGAGTATTCGGCGCTGTGCGCGGCCGGCGCGCTGAGCCTGGCCGACACGGCGCGGCTGTTGCGGCTGCGCGGCCAGGCGATGCAGGCGGCGGTGCCCGTGGGCGTCGGCGCGATGGCGGCGCTGCTGGGGCTGGATTTCGCCGCCGCCGATGCGGTCGCGAAAGAGGCGGCGCAGGGCGAGGTCTGTCAGGCAGCCAATGACAACGATCCGGCGCAGGTGGTGGTGTCGGGCCACAAGGCGGCGGTCGAGCGGGCGGTGGAGATCGCCAAGGCGAAGGGCGCCAAGCGGGCGATCCTTCTGCCGGTCAGCGCGCCCTTCCATTGCGCGCTGATGCAGCCGGCGGCGGATGCGATGGCCGAGGCGCTGGCCGGGGTCGAGGTGAAGGCGCCGGCAGTGCCGGTGGTGGCGAACGTGCTGGCCAGCGCCAATGGCGATGCCGGCCGCATCCGCGATCTGCTGGTGCGGCAGGTCACCGGATCGGTGCGCTGGCGGGAATCGGTCGAATGGATGGCCGGGCAGGGCGTCGGCCAGTTCTGGGAGATCGGCGCCGGCAAGGCCCTGTCGGGGATGATCCGCCGGATCGCCAAGGACGCCGAATGCCGCGCCTTCGGCACGCCCGAGGATGTGGCGGCGGTTCGCGGATGATCCTGCCGCTGGAAAACTGGCTGACCTTCGTGACCGCCTCGCTGGCGCTTGCCGTGGTGCCGGGGCCGACCGTGACGGTCATCATCGCCAATTCGCTGCGCCACGGCACGCGGGCGGGGCTGCTGAACGTGCTCGGCACCCAGGCGGGGGTGGCGATCTGGCTGGCGATCGCGACGCTGGGCCTGGCGGCGATGGTCGAGGTGATGGGCGCCTGGTTTGATCTGTTGCGCTATGCGGGGGCGGCCTATCTGGTTTGGCTGGCGGTGAAGCTGTTCAGCTCGAACGGCGATCTGGCGCCGGCGGCCGAACGTGCCCGCCCGCGGGGGTCGTTCTTCTTGCAGGGGTTGGTGGTGATCCTGTCCAACCCCAAGATGCTGGTGCTGTTCGGGGCGCTGATCCCGCCGTTCCTGCCGCGCGACGGCCATCCGGCGGCGGCGACGCTGGTGCTGGGCCTGACCTTCGCGGCGATTGCCTGTGCCACGGACTGTCTTTATGCGCTGGCGGCGGGCAAGGCGCGGGCGTGGTTTTCGCGGTCGCACATCCGCGGGCTGGAAGTGGTGAGCGGCTGTTTCCTGGCCGCGGGCGGCCTGTGGATGGCGGCAAAGGGACGATAGGAGCAAGCGATGTTCGATCTGACGGGGAAATCGGCGCTGGTGACCGGCGCTTCGGGGGGGATCGGCGGGGCGATCGCGCGCGCGCTGCATCAGGCGGGCGCGACGGTGGCCCTGTCGGGCACGCGGGAGGGGCCGCTGAACGAACTGGCGGCGGCGCTGGGCGGCAAGGGCCATCTGCTGCCCTGCGACCTGTCGGACCCGGCCGCCGTCGAGGCTTTGCCCAAGCGGGCCGCCGAGGCGATGGGTGCGGTCGATATTCTGGTCAACAACGCCGGGATCACCCGCGACAACCTGTTCATGCGCATGTCGGACGAGGAATGGCAGTCTGTCATCGACGTGAACCTGACCTCGACCTTCCGGCTGTGCCGGGGGGTGCTGCGGGGGATGATGAAGGCGCGCTGGGGGCGGATCGTCAACATCTCGTCGGTGGTGGGCGCGACGGGCAATCCGGGGCAGGGCAACTATGCGGCCTCGAAGGCCGGCATGGTCGGCATGTCGAAATCGCTGGCCGCCGAGGTCGCCAGCCGCAACATCACCGTGAACTGTGTGGCGCCGGGCTTCATTACCACGGCGATGACCGACAAGCTGAACGACGAGCAGAAGGCGCGAATCCTGACGCAGGTGCCGGCCGGACGGATGGGCGAGGCCGATGAAATCGGCGCCGCGGTCCTGTATCTGGCCAGTCCCGAGGCCGGCTATGTCACTGGCGCGGTGCTGCACGTCAACGGTGGGATGGCCATGATCTGAGGACAAGGCGGGGTTGCGAAAGCGTTTGCCTCGGGTCAAGACTATGCTATAGGCGGCGCGGACTTGCCGGGGGCGCCGAAGGGCGCCTGCCGCGGCTTCGTTGAGGCGGGGCGGGCCGTGCGGCAAGAGCAGGAAACCAATTGGCGGGGTTCCCCCGCGGGAAAGAGGAAGTGACATGAGCGATATCGCTGAGCGCGTGAAGAAGATCGTGGTCGAGCATCTGGGCGTCGAAGCCGACAAGGTGACGGAAAGCGCCTCGTTCATCGACGATCTGGGTGCGGACAGCCTGGACACGGTCGAGCTGGTGATGGCCTTCGAGGAAGAATTCGGGATCGAGATCCCCGATGACGCCGCCGAAACCATCCAGACCTTCGGCGACGCGGTGAAGTTCATCAGCTCGGCCGTCTGAACCCTTCGGTCCCTGAAGATTGCGAACGGCACCCCTTGGCGGGTGCCGTTTCGATTCCGGGTGGCGGTTGTGGTGGGTTAGCCTTCAGGCAGGATCGGTGCGACCTTCATCATGCCATCGGTATAGAAAAGGTCGTATTCGCCGTTGCGCCCGCGCAGCGCCGGGCCGAGGCCGGTTTCGGTGCTGACCTGGCCAAGCTCGCCGGTGGCGGCGAGGTCGGCGATCAGCGCGTCGCGTTCGCGGTCGATGTCGGGGTCGATGTGATGGGTGAACTGGCCGGTCAGGTGATTGAGGCCGACCGCGACATCGCGCGTCGCGGCGCCATACCAGAGCGGCGGGCCGGATGCCGTCGGAGGGGCCATGCGCCACAGCCGGACATGATGACGCTGGTCGGCGTCACGGGTGATCGGCTTTTCATAGGCGAGGTCCTGCGGGCGGCCTTGGAAGATCAGGGTGCTGACGGGGGCGTGCGGGTCGGAATTGCCAAAGAGGATGCTGCGGGCAATGCCGAGGCTGGACGAAAGCGTGATCGGATCGGCGCGGAACCAGCCGGCGCGGGTCATGATCCGTTCGAGATCGGCCTCGGTGCCGATCAGGCCGATGTTCAACGGGTCGCCCGGCACGCCGATCGGGGTCAGGGCGCGCAGGGCCGGGGCCTCGGGGCGGTGGGATTCGTAGATGTGCCAGAGGCGCGGCAGGGCGACATAGGCCACCATCGCATAGCCGGCGACCAGCCAGCCGATCAGGCGCAGGGCGCGGCGCCGGCGGGCGTCGGGGCGGGGTGGCTGGCGGGCTGGGGTCATCGGCACGGTCAGGCTGGCGCGGGCGGTCGAGGATGAGCTAAGCCTTGGCGGGCGCGGTTGGCAAGGGGGCGGCGATGGCAGGGGCACCGACACTGAAGACGCCGCGCCTGACGCTGCGCGCGATGGTGCGCGACGATTTCGAAGCGTTCGCGGCGATGTGGCAGGAGCCGGAAGTGATGCGCTTTACCGGCCCGCCGCGCAGCCGGGGCGACTGCTGGGGGATATTCCTGCGCATTGCCGGCAGTTGGGTAATCGAAGGCTTCGGCCAATGGGCGGTGACGCGGACCGCCGACGGGGCCTTTCTGGGGCAGGTCGGGTTCTTCCGGGCGATGCGTGGGCTTGGCCCCGATTTCGATGCCCGCCCCGAGGCCGGCTGGGCCTTGTGCGCCGCCGCCCACGGGCAGGGATACGGGGTCGAGGCGGCGTGGGCGGCGCATGGCTGGTTCGACGCCCAGCCCTTCGCCGGGCCGACGGTGGCGATGATCGAGGTCGGCCATGACGTGTCATTCCGGGTGGCGGCGGGGCTGGGCTACCGGCCGCTGCGCGAGGTCGAGGATGCCGGCGACCGGGTGATGCTGCTGGAGCGCCGGGGTGTGGCGGGCGGCTGAGCGGGGGAGGCGGCGGAGCGCCACCATGCCTGTTCAGATTGTGCGCACAGGCCCGCGCAAACGGTGTAGGCTGAAACCGTGACCGGCGCCGGCCCCTGGAAGCGGCCGCACCGGGGCAGGGTCGCCCGCGCCGGCCAGAGGGGAGAACGACATGATCATTTATCCGACGATCGAACTGAAGGACGGGCACTGCGTCAGCCTGCCCGAGGGCCGGATCAACGAGCCCCTGATCTGGCATGTGGACCCGGTGGAAAAGGCCAAGGAATTCGCCCATGCCGGGGCCGAATGGATTCATGTGACCGACTTCGATGCGATCGGCGGGCACAGCCGCAACCATGACCTGGTCAAGCGGATCATCTACGAGGGCGGGCTGCCGGTGCAGCTGGGCGGCGGCTTCCGCTCGCGCGACCGGATCGAGGAATGGATCGACCTGGGTGCCGGACGGATCGTGGTGGGCACGCTCGCCGCGCAGAACCCGCACCTGGTCAAGGAGCTGGCCGAACGCCACGCCGACCAGATCGTGCTGGCTGTCGATGTCTGGCAGGACCATGTGATGATCGAGGGCTGGAAGACCCGCAGCGCCTTCAGCGCCGAGGGCTATATCCAGAGCTTCGCCGGCACCCCCTTTGCCGCGATCATCATCACCGACATCGGCGCCGACATCCGCGAAACCGATGCCTCGGTCAGCCTGGTGTCGCGGCTGGCCGAGCTGGCCAAGGTACCGGTCATCGCCAGCGGGATCGTGCGCACCACCGACGACATCGCCCGGCTGCGCATCCTGGACAAGGTGTCGGGGGCGATCGTCGGACGGGCGCTGTTCAACAAGACCATCGACCTGAAGGAGGCGCTGCGCGAGGCGCGGCCGGGGCACGAAAGGGTGGCGGATTTCATCTGAGGCGTCTTGTCCTCGGCCGGCTTGCGGCAAGACCGGCCTTCACTTTTGCCGGGCAGCGGCGAGCGCGCCGTCTTGCCCTTGGCCCGGAAGTCTGGCCAACCTGACCGTGCCGGTGTGGCAGAGGAGGGCAGGCGATGGTGAATCTGGGCGAGATGTTCGGCGCGGGCGAGGTCCGAACCTTCATGGGCCTGCCGGAGTGCAACGATCTTGTGCGGCTTGAGGCGCGGATCGCCATTATCGGTGCGGATGCCTGCACCTCCTACCCGAGCGTCGGGGCCTATTGCACCGGCGGGCCGGCGGCGATCCGCGCCGGGGGCGCGCAATATGCGGCCAATCTGGCGCATATGAACTTCGATCTGGGCGGGGCGATTTTTCCCGGTCGGATCGACGCGGTCGATGCGGGCGATCTGCCGCAGGTGGATGGCGACGGCGCCGGCAACCGTGCCCGGATCGGCGCGGCAGTGCGCACGGTCCTGGAGCGGGGCGGGGTTCCGGTGCTGCTGGGCGGCGACGATTCCGTGCCGATCCCGATGATCGAGGCGTTCGGCGCAATGGGCCGCAAGGTGGCGATCCTGCAGATCGACGCCCATATCGACTGGCGCGACGAAGTGCAGGGCGAACGGCTCGGCCTGTCCTCGACCATGCGGCGGGTGTCGGAAATGGCCCATGTCGGCAAGATCGTTCAGGTGGGCCAGCGCGGGATCGGCTCGGCCCGGCTGGGCGATGTGGCGGACGCGCGGGCGGCGGGCGTCACCTTCATTCCGGCGCGGGCGCTGGCGGCCGAGGGACTGGCGCAGGTGGCCGCCGCCATACCGGACGGGGCCGAGGTCATCGTCTGCCTGGATTGCGACGCCATCGACCCGGCGTTCATGCCGGCGGTGATCGGCCGGACGGCGGGCGGGCTGTCCTACTGGGACGTGGTCGAGATCATCGACGCGGTTGCCGCCAAGGCGCGGATCGTCGCCTTCGACATGGTCGAATTCATGCCGGAGCGCGACATAGACGGGCAGGGCGCGCTGGTCGCCGCGCAGCTTCTGGCGGCGGTTCTGGGGATCGTGGCGCGTCAGGGTGAAAGCCGGTAGCGCCCCGAACAATGGAAGAAGCACGGCCGGGCATCGCCCGCCGGCTACGGGTGTCGGGCCGGGAAAGAACCCTGCGGGCGGCCTGCGGGGCGGACGAAACCTGAAGCTGGCCGGTCAGAGGGCCTGCATCAGATTGTCATTGATCTGCCGGGCCATGGCGGTGAAGGCCGGCAGGTGCACTGCAAGCTCGGGGCCGAGTCCCGCCGCCCGCTGTGGGCCGAGCGCCCTTTCCATGCTGGCGGCATATTCCGGGACGGCGCTCCATTCCGCGACGGTACTGGGCGTCATCTCGATATGGAACTGGATGCCCCAGGCGCGGGGGCCGACCCGCAGGGCCTGGACCGGGCAGGCGTCGTTGGCGGCAAGGACCACGGCACCCTCGGGCAGGTGCTGCACCTCGGCACCGTGCCACTGGAACGCCTGAACCTGCGGCGGGAGGCCGGCAAAGAGGCGGTCCTTGCGCCCCTCGGCCGTCAGGGCAGTTGTGGTGACGCCGACTTCGGGCACCGCCATCCGTCCGACCTTGCCGCCCGTGGCCTGTGCCAGAAGCTGATGGCCGAGGCAGATGCCGAGGTAGGGGCGGCCGAGGTCGCGGACCCAGCTGCGGATGGCCGCCATTTCGGGCAGAAGCCAGGGATGCGCCTCGGTCTGCCAGACATCCATCGGCCCGCCCATCACCGCAAGAAGGTCGAAGCCGGAAAGGTCGGGGATTGGGGCGCCTTCGTCCAGCGCGGCGATATGGACGGAATGTCCGGCTTCGCGCCAGAAGTCGCGGAAGACGCCGGGGTGTTCGACGCCGAGATGCTGGAAGACGAGGATGTTCATGCCGGGCCTTCACTGGCAGGTGGGGGCGTTCCGCTAGATGATGTGCTGTGCCCGGCCTGGTCAAGGGCGGTGTTGCGGCAATCCCCCGCCGCGATCCCCAGCCCCGTGGTTGCGTGTGGATTGGCCCCCGTGTATCACCTGCTGAACGCCTTTGATTGCTTGGGGAGAGCCTTATGCGTCGTGTCGTCGTCACGGGTCTTGGAATGGTCACGCCGCTGGCTTGCGGGGTGGAGGAGACCTGGAAACGGCTGATCGCCGGGCAGTCCGGCGCCGGGCCGATCACGCGCTTCGATGCGTCGAACGTGGTGACGACCTATGCATGCGAAATCCCCTTCGGCGACGGGACGGACGGCACCTTCAACCCCGACCAGTGGATGGAGCCGAAGGACCGCCGCAAGGTCGACGACTTCATCCTTTATGGCATGGCCGCTGCCCAGCAGGCGGTCGAGGACGCGGGCTGGAAGCCCGAGGACGAGGAGGGCCGGCTGCGCACCGGCGTGATGATCGGCTCGGGGATCGGCGGGCTGAACTCGATCGCCGAGACGGCGGTTCTCATCAAGGAAAAGGGGCCGAAGCGGGTCAGCCCGTTCTTCATTCCTGGCGCGCTCATCAACCTGATCTCGGGGCAGGTGTCGATCCGCTATGGCTTCAAAGGGCCGAACCATGCGGTCGTCACCGCCTGTTCGACCGGGGCCCATGCCATCGGCGATGCGGCGCGGCTGATCCAGTGGGGCGACGCGGACGTGATGGTGGCGGGTGGCGCGGAAAGCCCGATCAGCGAGATCGGGATCGCCGGGTTCAACGCCTGCAAGGCGCTGTCGACCAAGCGCGGGAACGAGCCGCAGAAGGCCAGCCGCCCCTATGACGCCGACCGCGACGGGTTCGTCATGGGCGAGGGTGCGGGCGTCGTGGTGCTGGAGGAATACGAGCATGCCAAGGCGCGTGGCGCGAAGATCTATGCCGAGGTGCTGGGCTATGGCCTGTCGGGCGACGCCTATCACATCACCGCACCCAGCGAGGACGGCGACGGCGGGTTCCGCAGCATGTCGGCGGCGCTGAAGCGGGCGGGGATCACCCCCGCCCAGATCGACTACATCAACGCCCACGGCACATCGACCATGGCCGACACGATCGAACTGGGCGCGGTCGAGCGGCTTTTGGGCGATCATGCTGGCAAGGCCACGATGTCGTCGACCAAGTCGGCCATCGGCCATCTTCTGGGCGCCGCGGGCGCGGTCGAGGCGATCTTCTGCGTGCTGGCGATCCGCGATCAGGTGGCGCCGCCGACGATCAACCTGGACAATCCCGCCATCCAGCCGAAGCTTGACCTTGCGCCGAACAAGGCGGTGAAGCGCCGGATCGATGTGGCGTTGTCCAATTCGTTCGGGTTCGGCGGGACCAATGCCTCGCTGGTGCTCGGCAAGGTCCGGGACTGATGTGGCGGCACGTCGTCTCGAACTTCCTGACGCTGGCGGTGGTGCTGCTGGCGGTGATCGGCGGTATCGTCGGATGGGCCAAGCAGCAGTACAACTCCCCCGGCCCGCTGGCCGAGGCGATCTGCCTGAAGGTCGAGAAAGGGTCGAACTTCCGCAAGCTGGCCGATGACCTAGCCGGGCGGGGGGCGATCTCGCATCCCTACATCTTCAAGGTCGGCGCCGACTATTCCGGTCGGACCGGGGCGCTGAAGGCGGGGTCCTACCTGGTGGGCAAGGGGGCCTCGATGGCCTCCATCGTCGAGCAGGTGACGGGCACCGGCCAGTCGACCTGCGGGGCCGAGATCAACTACCGGATCGGCGTCAACGGCACCGATGTGGTGGTCAGCGAGTTGGACCCGGCGACGAGCCAGTTCAAGGAACTGGCCAAGTTCGACCCGGCCGCCGACCCGGCGCCGCCGGACTATGAACGGTTGGCCAAGGACCAGGACGTGCGACTGGTGGTGACGGTGGCCGAAGGGGCGACAAGCTGGCAGATCGTCGATGCGCTGAGCCGCGACACGTTCCTGTCCGGTGCGGTCAAGGACGTTCCGGCCGAAGGGACACTGGCGCCGCAGCAATATGACGTGACGCGCGGCATGGCGCGGGCCGATCTGGTGGCGCAGATGCTGGCCAACCAGGCGGCGGCGGTGCAGGAGCTTTGGGACAAGCGGGCCGAGGGCCTGCCCTACAAGTCGCCCGCCGAGGCGGTGGTCATGGCCTCGCTGGTCGAGAAGGAAACCGGCGTGCCCGAGGAGCGTGCGCGGGTGGCGAGCGTGTTCCTGAACCGGCTGGCGCAGGGGATGAAGCTGCAGACCGATCCCAGCGTCATCTACGGGCTGACCAAGGGGCAGGGCATCCTCGGGCGGGGGCTGCGGCAGAGCGAACTGCGGTCGAACACGCCCTACAACACCTATGTCCACGAAGGGCTGCCGCCGGGGCCGATCGCCAACCCCGGCCGCGCGGCGATCGAAGCGGCGCTGCATCCCGAAAAGACCGCATACCTGTTCTTCGTCGCCGACGGGACCGGCGGCCATGTCTTTGCCGAGACGCTGGCCGAGCATAACAAGAACGTCGAGAAATGGCGCAAGATCGAGGCCGACCAGCAGGGCGGCACCGGCAACTGAGGCGGGGTGCCGGCCGATGACGGCGGCGGGCATTTGTGATAGGATTTCCGCTGGGGACGAGAACTGGCGGTCAGGCTGGCGCGGGCAGGTCACAGGGAGTGTGGTCATGGCGTCTTCCAAGGGAAATTGCTTTTGTGGTGCGGTGTCGCTCGAGGTGACGGGGGAGCCCGAGGCGATGGGCTATTGCCACTGCGCCTCGTGCCGGTCGTGGTCGGCGGGGCCGGTGAATGCCTTCACATTGTGGAAGCCGGAAAACGTGCGCGTCACCAAGGGGGCCGACCGGGTGGGCCAGTTCGCCGGGACGGCCAATTCGGTGCGCAAGTTCTGCAAGGATTGCGGCGGGCACCTGATGACGGACCATCCGGCCTGGGGGCTGACTGACGTCTTTGCGGCGACCATTCCCGGTGTGGCCTTCAAGCCGGGGGTGCACGTCAACTATGCCGAGTCGGTGCTGCCGATGAAGGATGGGTTGCCGAAGCTGCGGGATTTCCCCAAGGAACTGGGCGGCAGCGGCGCGACGATGGCCGAGTGACGGGCCCAGCGGGGCGAAGGTAAACGAAACCTTAAAGGACCGTCCGGCAAGCCATTGATATAAAACGGTTTTGCTTGACTTGCCGAACGGTCGCGGCTATACCTTCTGACATGCTGGAACAGGTGGGCAAGCGGCGGCGGGGCGACCCGGAGCCGCTTTTTCATTTCGCCGGGGGACGGGTGCGCGGCGAACGGCGCGCAGGAGGATAGGGCGCGGCGGTCGGGGCGGGCGAGCAAACGGGGCGGGCGCAAGACTGGATGACATTGAGGTTCACGGCCGAAGGGCCAGGGTCGAAATCACTGATTTCGGCGACGGAGACGCTTTACGCGGAACTTACCGAGGAGCTCCTGGCGGTTCTGCAGAAGCTGAAGGCAGGCGAGTGGGACGCGAAGGCGGCCACGCATTCCATTCGGGAGGTGCGGGGCGCGCTGAAGCTGGTCCTTGAGGAAAGGATGAAGATTGCGGAATTCAGCAAAGATGCAGCCGGACGCGGCGGCGACGGCGCAGACGGCGCGCTCGACTTCGACGCGGCACGGGCTGAAATCGGCCGCCGGCTGGCTTGCCTCCGCGACGCCGGAGGTGGTTGAGGCGTTCCTCGGCTCGCTGAGCAACGAGGCGCTTCTGGCGCTGCCGTGGCTGTTCGAGTTCTGGGCGCTGCCGCACCAGTTGGCGCCCGAAGGCATGTGGAAATCCTGGGTCATCATGGGCGGGCGCGGTGCGGGCAAGACCCGCGCGGGCGCCGAATGGGTCCGGGCGCAGGTCGAAGGGGCGCGGCCGCGCGATCCTGGTTTGGCGCGGCGGGTGGCGCTGGTCGGCGAGACGGTCGATCAGGCGCGCGAGGTGATGGTGTTCGGCGAAAGCGGCATCCTGGCCTGTTCGCCGCCCGACCGCCGGCCGGTCTGGGAGGCGGGGCGCAAGCGGCTGGTCTGGCCGAACGGCGCGGTGGCACAGGTTTTTTCGGCCCACGAGCCCGAAAGCCTGCGGGGGCCGCAGTTCGATGCGGCCTGGGTGGATGAGCTGGCCAAGTGGAAGAAGGCCGAGGAAAGCTGGGACATGCTGCAATTCGCCCTGCGGCTGGGTGACAATCCGCAGCAGGTCGTCACCACGACCCCGAAGAACGTCGGTGTGCTGAAGGCGATCCTGAAGAACCCCTCGACCGTCGTGACCCATGCGCCGACCGAGGCGAACAAGGCCTATCTGGCCGCCTCGTTCATGGAGGAGGTGCAGGCGCGCTATCGGGGAACGCGGCTGGGCCGGCAGGAGTTGGAGGGGCTGTTGCTGGAGGAGGTCGAGGGCGCGCTCTGGACCACCGCGATGATCGAGGCGGCGCGGGCAGCGGAGCCGGGGCGGATGAGCCGGGTGGTGGTGGCGGTCGATCCCTCGGTTTCGGGGCGCGAGGGCGCCGATGAATGCGGGATTGTTGTAGTGGGCGCGCTGACCGAGGGGCCGCCGCAGGACTGGCGGGCCTGGGTTCTGGAGGATGCCACGGTTTCCGGCGGCTCGCCGCAGAAATGGGCCGAGGCGGTGGCGGCGGCCTATCACCGGCACGGTGCGCAGCGGGTGGTGGCCGAGGTCAACCAGGGCGGCGCGCTGGTCGAGAGCCTGATGCGGTCGGTCGATGCCTTCCTGCCGGTCACGAAGGTTTCGGCGACGCAGGGCAAGGCGGCGCGGGCCGAGCCGGTGGCGGCGCTTTACGAGCAGGGCCGGGTGCAGCATCTGCGCGGGCTGGGTGCCTTGGAGGACCAGATGTGCCGGATGGCGCGGGGCGGCTACCAGGGCAAGGGCAGTCCCGACCGGGTCGATGCGCTGGTCTGGGCGTTGACCGATCTGATGATCGACGCGGCGCGCGGGCGGCAGGGCGTGCCGCAGGTGCGCGGCCTGTAGAACCCGCGCCCGGTCGTGGTCGCGGAACCTCCGGCGGGATATTTCGGCCAAGGTGAGGGCGGATCGCGCCGGCTTTGACCAGTTGGATGATGGAGAACGGGATGGGTTGGAGTTTTTTCCGGCGCGGCGAAGCCGTGCCCGAGGTCAAGGCCTCGGCAACCGGGCGGGTGATCGCCTGGGGATCCTCGGGGCGGGTTGCCTGGAGTCCGCGCGACGTGGTCAGCCTGACCCGGACCGGCTTTTCGGGCAATCCGGTCGGTTTTCGCGCCGTCAAGCTGATCGCCGAGGCCGCGGCCGCCCTGCCGCTGATCTGCCAGGACCGCGACCGCCGCTATGATCTGCATCCGTTGATGGCGCTGATCCAGCGGCCGAACCCCGGCCAGGGGCGGGCCGAACTGTTCGAGGCGCTTTACGGCCAGATCCTGCTGAGCGGGAACGGCTATGTCGAGGCGGTGGGCGCCGAGGGGCTGCCGGTGGAGTTGCATGTGCTGCGGTCGGACCGGATGAACCTGGTGCCGGGGGCAGATGGCTGGCCGGTGGCCTATGACTATGTGGTGGGCGGGCGGACGCACCGCTTCGACATGACCGGGCCGGTTGATCCGATCTGCCATATCCGCAGCTTCCATCCGCAGGACGATCACTATGGCCTGTCGCCGATGCAGGCGGCGGCTGTGGCGGTGGATGTGCACAATTCGGCAAGCGCCTGGTCGAAAGCGCTGCTGGACAATGCGGCGCGGCCGTCGGGGGCGATCGTCTACAAGGGCGTCGACGGGCAGGGGCAACTGTCGCCCGACCAGTACGACCGGCTGGTGAGCGAGATGGAGATGCATCATCAGGGCGCGCGCAACGCCGGGCGGCCGATGCTGCTGGAAGGCGGGCTGGACTGGAAGCCGATGGGGTTCAGCCCCAGCGACATGGAATTCCAGAAGACCAAGGAGGCGGCGGCGCGCGAAATCGCTGTGGCCTTCGGGGTGCCGCCGATGCTGTTGGGCATTCCGGGCGATGCGACCTATGCCAATTATCAGGAGGCGAACCGCGCCTTCTTCCGGCTGACAGTCCTGCCGCTGGCGACGCGGGTGACGGCGGCGGTGAGCTATTGGCTGTCGACGCATCTGGGCGAGGAGGTCGAGCTGCGGCCCGATCTGGACCAGGTGCCGGCCCTGGCGGTCGAGCGCGACCAGCAGTGGAAGCGGGTCGGCGAGGCGACGTTCCTGACCGACGCGGAAAAGCGGTTCATCCTTGGCCTGCCGCGCCTGCAGGACGAGGCCTGAGATGGTGCCGGGCAACGGGTCGCGGTTTCTGAAGGAGCCGTTCGACTGGACGCGGGATCACCGCTTCGAGGCGACGGAGAAGATCATGGAAGTGCAGTTCCTGGCCGTCGAGCGGCGGCTGGAGCGGATCGAGGCGATGATCATCGGGGTCGAGAAGCGGATGTGGATGACGGTGTTCGGGGTCGTTGGCGTGATCCTGAGCCAGGCCGTCCAGTCGATCCTGCAGTTTTCGCCGAAATAGGAGCCGGGGCATGATGATGACGGAAAACGGGCTGGAGACGAAGTTCTGCCGGCTGGGCGAGGATCTGACGGTCGAGGGCGGTTGCCGGATCGAGGGCTATGCCTCGGTCTTCGGGGTGGCCGACCAGGGCAACGACGTGGTGATGGCCGGGGCCTATGGCCGGTCGCTGGCGCGAATGGGGGCCGAGGGGCGCGGGGTCAGGATGCTGTGGCAGCACGATCCCGGCCAGCCAATCGGGGTCTGGGACGAGGTGCGCGAGGACCAGAAGGGCCTGTGGGTTTCGGGCCGGATCCTGACCGACGTGGACAAGGGCCGCGAGGCGGCGGCTCTGATCGCGGCGGGGGCGATCGACGGGCTGTCCATCGGCTATCGGACGGTGATGGCGGAAAAGGACGCGAAGGGGCGCAGGCTGCTTCGCGAGGTGGAGCTGTGGGAAGTGTCGATTGTCACCTTTCCGATGCTTCCCGAAGCGCGGGTCGGCGCCAAGGCGGATGAAGGCCTGGCGCAGTCTCTTCAGGCATTGGCGGCGGTCCTTGCGGACGCGCGCCGGACATTGGCCAGGCGGCGCTGAGCTGCGGGCTGAACCAACCCCCAGATACGAGGTGATGGGAATGAAGAAGACCGAGGTGCAGGCCCCGGCCGGGGAAGGCATGTCCGGCGCGCCGGCGCTGGACGTGAAGGCCGCGATGGCGGGGTTTCTCAGCGAGTTCAAGGGATTTCAGGACGACATGACATCGAAGCTGCAACAACAGGAAGAGCGACTGACCATGCTGGATCGCAAGTCTTACGCCGCCGGACGCCCGGCGCTGTCCACTGCCGCCGATCAGGGCGCGCCGCACCAGAAGGCCTTTGCCGACTATCTCCGCTCGGGCGATGACGCCGGCCTGCGCGGGCTGGTCCTGGAAGGCAAGGCCATGTCGACCACGGTCAGCGCCGATGGCGGGTTCCTCATCAATCCGCAGATGAACGACCGTATCCAGGGCGTCCTGCGGTCGACCGCCTCGATCCGTTCGATTGCGAACGTGGTCAACGTGGAGTCGAGTTCGTTCGACGTGGTGATCGACCGCACCGACCTGGGGACGGGCTGGGCGACCGAACTGGTGAATTTCGCCGAAACCGCGACGCCGGTGATCGAGCGGATTTCGATCCGCATCTATGAACTGGCGGCGATGCCGCGCGCCAGCCAGCGGCTCCTGGACGATGCGGCCTTCGATGTCGAGGGCTGGCTGGCCGAGCGGATCGCCAACCGCTTTGCCCGCGCCGAGGCACAGGCCTTCATCGCCGGGGACGGTGTGGACAAGCCCAAGGGCTTCCTGTCCTACAACAAGGTCGCCAACGCTTCGTGGGCCTGGGGGCAGCTGGGCTATGTGCCGACCGGCGGGGCGGCGGACTTCGCGCCGACCAATGCGTCGGACGCCATCGTCGATCTGGTCTATTCGCTGGGCGCGCAATACCGGGCGAACGCAACCTTCGTGATGAACTCGAAGACCGCCGGCGCGGTACGCAAGATGAAGGACGCCGATGGCCGCTTCATGTGGTCGGATGGTTTGCAACTGGGCGAGCCGTCGCGGCTGATGGGCTATCCGGTGCTGATCGCCGAGGACATGCCCGACATTGCCGCCAGCGCCTATGCGATCGCCTTCGGCGACTTCCATGCTGGCTACACGGTGGCCGAGCGGCCGGACCTGCGGGTGCTGCGCGATCCCTTCTCGGTCAAGCCGCATGTGCTGTTCTACGCCTCGAAGCGCGTGGGCGGCGATGTGACCGACTTCAACGCGATCAAGCTTCTGAAGTTCGCGGTGTCCTAAGGGACAGGCGGGGCCTCCGGGGCGGTCGCCCCGGGGGCCGGGCGCATCGCGCCCGTTGGTTCATACAAACAGACTGCCGGAGAGTGGGCATGGAGCTGACAGAGCAGACGGGCGTGCCGAGCGCGGCGCTGCCCCTACAGGAATTCAAGGATCATCTGCGGCTGGGAACCGGGTTCGCCGACGATACTGTGCAGGATGCGCTGGCCGAAGCCTATCTGCGGGCGGCGATGGCCGCGATCGAGGGGCGGATCGGCAAGGCGCTGATCGCCCGCGACTTTCTTCTGACGCTGGAGGATTGGCGCGACCCTGATGCACAGGCCCTGCCGCTGGCGCCGGTGACGGCGGTCGGTGCGGTGACCTTGCGGGATGCGGCGGGCAGCGCAACGGTCGTCGCGGCCAGTGCCTATCGGCTGCGGCGCGACATGCATCGGCCCAAGCTGGCGGGCGTGGGCGGGGCCTTGCCCGACGTGCCGGCCGACGGGACGGTCGAGATTGGTTTTACCGCCGGGTTCGGTCCGGCCTGGTCGAACGTGCCGGGCGATCTGGCGCAGGCGGTGTTCCTGCTGGCGGCCGAGTTCCACGAAAACCGCCATCAGGGGATCGAGCGGGGCGCGGCGCTGCCGGTGGGCGTGCTCGCCCTGATCGAGCGGTGGCGCACGGTGCGGGTTCTGGGCGGGGGCGAGGCATGAGTGCGCCGCGGTTGAGCCGCAGGCTGACGCTGGAAGAGGCACAGCGGGTGCCAGACGGATCGGGCGGGTTCGGACTGACCTGGGTGGCCAAGGGCGTGCTTTGGGCCGAAGTCAGGGCCGGGGCGGGGCGCGAAAGGGCGGGCGAGTCGGTCACGGTGTCGGCGGTCGGCTACCGGATTACCGTGCGTGGGGCCCCCGAGGGTGCGCCGTCGCGGCCGCGCCCTGAACAGAGGTTCCGCGATGGGGTGCGGATCTACCGCATCCTGTCGGTCGCTGAAGCTGACGGGCTGGGGCTGTATCTGACCTGCCAGGCGAATGAGGAGATGCTGTCATGAGCTACGGCGCGGCGGCTGCCCTGCAGGCGGCGATCTATCAGCGGCTGAGAGCGGATACGGCGCTGGATGCGCTGGTCGGCGGGGCGATCTACGACGCGGCCCCGCCCGGTGTGACGGGCGGTA
This sequence comes from Paracoccaceae bacterium, assembly GCA_046348855.1. GTDB lineage: Bacteria > Pseudomonadota > Alphaproteobacteria > Rhodobacterales > Rhodobacteraceae > TMP-24. Next base: position 80,651 of record JAXMDK010000012.1, read on the forward strand.
CCTATGTGTCGATCGGCCCCGAGGTGGTGCGCGATGCCTCGACCAAGACCGAGCGGGGGGCCGAGCACGAGTTTTCGGTTTCGGTGGTCACGGATGCGGCGGGTTTCCAGGCGGCGAAGGCGGCCGCCGTGGCGGTGTCGGACGCGCTGACCGGCGCGACGCTGGTTCTGGCGCGCGGCAATCTGGTGGGCCTGTGGTTCCTGCGCGCCAGGGCGCGGCGGGTCGAAAATGCCGACACCCGGCGGATCGACCTGTTCTTCAAGGCGCGCATCGACGACTGAGACTTGCGGAAAACGAACCATTCTTCAGCGGTTGGCGCATCTGAACGCCGATTGCTTTCACTTATCGGAGAACTGACATGGCTGCCCAAAACGGCAAAGACCTGCTTATCAAGCTTGACCTGACGGGCGGGGGAACCTTTACCACGGTTGCCGGGCTGCGGGCGACCAAGATCAGCTTCAACGCCGAGACGGTCGACGTGACCAGCCTGGAAAGCCAGGGCGGGTGGCGCGAACTGCTGGGAGGCGCGGGGGTCAGGTCGGCGAACGTGTCGGGCTCGGGCGTCTTTGTCGACGCGGCGACCGACGACCGGGCGCGACAGATCTTCTTTCAGGGAACGGTCGAGCAGTTTCAGGTGATCATCCCGAGCTTCGGGATCGTCGAAGGCCCGTTCCAGCTGACCTCGATCGAATATGCCGGCAGCTACAACGGCGAGGCGACCTATGAACTGAGCCTGGCTTCGGCCGGGGTGCTGACCTTCACGGCGCTCTGATGGCGAACCCCTGGGCAGGCGAGGTGGCGGTCACGCTGAATGGCGAGGCGCGGGTGGCCCGGTTGACGTTGGGAGCGCTGGCCGAACTGGAGGCGGAACTGGCCACGGGGACGCTGGTCGAGTTGGCGGAACGATTCGAGGCCGGGCGGTTTTCGGCGCGCGACGTGCTGATGCTGGTGGCGGCGGGGCTGCGGGGCGGCGGCTGGCGGGGCACGGCGGCCGACCTGGTTGGAGCGGACCTCGGCGGCGGGCCGGTGGCGATGGTGCGGGTTGCGGCGGAACTGCTGGTGCGGGCTTTTGCGGTGCCGGAGGGGCAGGGGTGAGGCCGGGAGGACTGGACTGGCCGGGGCTGATGCGGGCCGGGATGTTGGGGCTGGGACTCCGGCCCGACGAATTCTGGCGGCTGACGCCGGCGGAGCTGGCGCTGATGCTGGGCGACCCGGCCGACGCGCGGCCGATGGGACGGGCGCAGCTGGACGATCTCAGGCGGCGGTGGCCCGATGTGGGGCAGGAGGCGGACAAATGACAGAAGCGACGGGGTCGGCGGGCGCCGATGGAATCGACGGTCTGGCGCAGCAACTGGCGGGCCTCGAGCAGAGCCTGGGCGGCGCGCAGGCGATGGCGGCGGCATTCGATGCCGAATTGCAGGGCATGCGCGACAGCATGATCTTCACCACCCGCGAGGTGAACACGCTGTCGGTGGGCATCGGACGGGGGCTGAGGTCGGCATTTGATGGGCTGGTGTTCGACGGAATGAAGCTGTCGGACGCCTTGAAGTCGGTCGCCAAGTCGATGGTCGACAACGTCTATTCGGTGGCGATGCGGCCGGTCCAGAATGCGGTCGGCGGGGCGATTGCCGGCGGAATGAACAACCTGCTGAGCGGGCTGTTCCCCTTTGCCGATGGCGCGGCCTTTTCCCAGGGGCGGGTGACCGCCTTTGCCAAGGGCGGTGTGGTGAGCGCGCCCACGGGATTTGTGATGCGCGGCGGGCGTGGGCTGATGGGCGAGGCGGGGCCCGAGGCCATCATGCCTTTGGCGCGCGGGGCCGATGGCCGGCTCGGGGTGCAGGCGGCGGGCGGCGGGCGCCCGGTTCAGGTCACCGTCAATGTGACGACGCCCGACGTGCAGGGATTTCAGCGCAGTCAAAGCCAGATCGCGGCGCAGATGGCGCGGGCGCTGGCGCGCGGCGAACGGAACAGGTGAGGGGGGGCGATGGCTTTTCACGAGGTGAGATTTCCGGCGAATCTGTCATTCGGCTCGATCGGTGGGCCGGAGCGGCGAACCGAGGTGGTGACGCTGACCAACGGTTTCGAAGAGCGCAACACCCCTTGGGCCGAAGCGCGGCGCCGCTATGATGCTGGCGTCAGTTTGCGTAGCCTGGATGACATCGAGGACCTGATCGCCTTTTTCGAGGCGCGCCAGGGACAGTTGCACGCCTTCCGCTGGAAGGACTGGGCGGACTTCAAGTCTTGCCGGTCGTCGGCTTCGATCGGGTTCGAGGATCAACTGATCGGCCAAGGCGATGGGGCGACGAAGACGTTCGCGCTGACCAAGACCTATGCCTCGGGGCCGTCGGCGCAGGTGCGGCGGATCGCCAAGCCAGTGGCGGGAACGGTGCGGGTGGGGTTGCAGGGCGATGAGGTGCAAGCCGGCATCCATTTCGACCTGGACAGCACCAGCGGGATCGTGACCTTCGCCACGCCGCCCGCTGTCGGCGAACGGGTGTCGGCAGGGTTCGAATTCGACGTGCCGGTGCGGTTCGATACGGACCGTATCCAGGTGTCGGTCGCCTCGTTCCAGGCGGGCGACGTGCCGCATGTTCCGGTGGTGGAGGTGCGGCTGTGAGCTATCCTGCCGAGCTTGCCGCGCATCTGTCGGGCGGCGCCACGACGCTGGCGCGGGCGTTCGAGGTGCGGCGCGCCGATGGCGTGGTTCTGGGGTTTACCGACCACGATCGCGATCTCGCGTTCGGGGGCGTGGTCTATCGGGCTGGAACCGGCCTGACGGCCAAGGCGCTTCAGCAGACCACCGGCCTGTCGGTCGATAATACCGAGGCCTTTGGTGCCCTGAGTTCGGATGCGATCACCGAGGCCGACATCCTGGCGGGGCGATTTGACGGAGCCGAGGTGCTGGGCTGGCTGGTCAACTGGGCCGATGTGACCATGCGCGTCCTGCAGTTTCGCGGAACATTCGGCGAGATCACCCGGACGGGCGGGGGTTTCACCGCCGAATTGCGCGGGCTGGCGGAGGCGTTGAACCAGCCGCAGGGGCAAATCTACCACAGCCGTTGTTCGGCGGTCTTGGGTGATCGGCGGTGCCGGTTCAACCTGTCGCAGCCGGGCTATGCGACGGAGCGCCCGGCCGAGGGCATCGAGGCCGGGCGGGTCTTTCGGTTCGCCGGTCTTCTGGGGTTCGCTGACAGGTTCTTTGAAAAAGGCCGGTTCGCGGTTCTCTCGGGGGCGGCGGCCGGGCTGGTCGGCCATGTCAAGAACGACAGGGTCACCTCGGACAGCGAGCGGACCGTCGAGCTGTGGCAGGCGCTGGGGATCACGCCGGCGCCGGGCGACATGGTGCGCATCGAGGCCGGGTGCGACCGGGCTGAGGATACCTGCCGGCTGAAGTTCGCCAACCTGGCCAACTTCCGCGGCTTTCCTGACATTCCGGGCGAGGACTGGCTGATGGCCTTTCCGCAGCGCGACAGCGTCAATGACGGCGGGAGCCTGCGGCGATGAGCGGGCGCGGCCTTGACGCGGTCGAGATAGCGCGCGGCTGGATCGGAACGCCCTACCTGCACCAGGCGTCCTGCAGGGGCGCGGGCGCGGACTGCCTGGGCCTGCTGCGCGGTGTCTGGCGCGAGCTTTACGGGCAGGAGCCGGACGACGTGCCGCCCTATACGGCTGACTGGTCGGAGCCCGACGGGATCGAACGGCTTTGGGCTGCTGCCGTCCGGCATCTGGTGCCGGTGGCTGGGGCGGAGGTCCAGGCGGGCGAGGTCCTGTTGTTTCGCATGCGGGAGGGGGCCGTTGCCAAACATCTGGGCCTTGCCGCCGCGGCCGGACCATCGCCGACCTTCATCCATGCCTACAGCGGGCATGGGGTCGTGGAGAGCCCGCTTTCGCAGCCTTGGTCGCGCCGCATCGTGGCGCGGTTTGCCTTTCCCTGAGGAGCATTTGAATGGCGACGATACTTCTGTCCGCAGCCGGGGCCGCGGTCGGAGCGGGCTTTGGCGGGACGGTCCTGGGCCTGTCCGGTGCGGTCATCGGCCGCGCCATCGGCGCGACGGTCGGCCGGGCCATCGACCAGCGGCTGTTGGGCACCGGATCGCGTGCCGTCGAGACCGGCAAGGTTGACCGTTTCCGCCTGACCGGCGCCAGCGAGGGCGCACCGATCGGTCAGGTCTGGGGGCGCATGCGGGTGGCTGGGCAGGTCATCTGGGCCTCGCGCTTTCAGGAGGCCACGACGGTCACGCGAACCGGCGGCAAGGGGGCGCCGAGGCAGCCGTCGGTCACGACCACCCAGTACAGCTATTCAGTCAACATGGCGTTGGCGCTGTGCCAGGGGGCGATCACACGGGTCGGACGGATCTGGGCGGACGGGGTCGAGATCTCGCCGGCCAGCCTGACCATGCGGGTCTATGTCGGCGACGAAACCCAGTTGCCCGACCCCAAGATCGAGGCGGTCGAAGGCACGGGGATGGTTCCGGCCTATCGCGGCCTGGCCTACGTCGTGCTTGAGGATCTGGACCTGACGCCGTTCGGAAACCGCGTTCCGCAATTCTCGTTCGAGGTGATCCGCCCGGCACAAGGGCCGCTTGTCGGCGGGGCGGCCGATCTGATCCGGGGGGTGAAGGGCGTCGCACTGATCCCCGGTACCGGCGAGTATGCGCTGGCGACCACGCCGGTGCACCTGGCGCAGGGGATTGGCCGCAATGTGTCGGCCAACGTCCACAGCCCCTCGGGTGCGACAGACTTTTCCGCCTCGCTTCGGGCGCTGGAGGAAGAACTGCCGTCGTGCGGCTCTGTATCTCTGGTGGTCAGCTGGTTTGGCGACGATCTGCGGTGCGGGGCTTGCGCCATCAAGCCGAAGGTCGAAAGCCGCGCGATCGATGGCACGCCGATGCCGTGGCGGGCGGGTGGTATCGCGCGGGCGCAGGCGGACGAAGTGGTTCGCCTGGCTGGGCGTCCGGTCTATGGCGGCACGCCGGCCGATGCGGCGGTGATTGAGGCGATCAATGCGCTGCGTGGCAAGGGAAAGGCGGTGATGTTCTATCCCTTCGTCCTGATGGATCAGTTGGCCGGAAACGGCTGCACCGATCCCTGGACGGGGGCTGCGGATCAGCCGCCGCTGCCTTGGCGCGGTCGCATCACGCTGTCGGCCGCGCCGGGAAGGGTGGGTAGCCCCGACCGGACCGCAGCGGCGGCGGCCGAGGTCGCACAGTTTTTCGGAAGTGCCCAGGCCGGGCATTTTTCGACCGTCGGGGGCCTGGTCAGCTATGGCGGCCCGGCCGAATGGTCCTACCGCCGATTCATCCTGCATTATGCGACGCTTTGCGCGATGGCCGGTGGCGTCGATGCGTTTTGCATCGGATCGGAGTTGCGAGGGCTGACGTCGGTGCGTGGCGCCGGCGACGTTTTCCCCGCCGTGAGTGCGCTGCGCCAGCTGGCGGCGGATGTTCGCGCCATCCTGGGACCGGCGACCAAGATTTCCTATGCGGCGGACTGGTCGGAATATGGCCGCTATGACGATGGGGCGGGCAATCTTTACTTTCACCTCGATCCGCTTTGGGCGGACCCGAACATCGACTTCATCGGGGTGGACAACTATCTGCCGCTGTCCGACTGGCGCGAGGGAGACAATCATGCCGATGCCGGTTGGGGGTCTATATACAGCCTGGACTACCTGAAGGCCAATGTCGCGGGCGGCGAATACTACGACTGGTATTACGGCTCGCCCGAGGAACGGGCGGCGCAGGTTCGCAGTCCGATAACGGATGGCGCCTATGGCGAGACCTGGGTGTGGCGTGCGAAGGATTTCCGAGGCTGGTGGGAGAATCCGCATTTCGACCGCCTGGACGGGGTGCGACAGGCGAGCCCCTCACCGTGGGTTCCGAGGTCGAAACCGATCTGGTTCACCGAATTCGGTTGTGCGGCCATCGACAAGGGCACGAACGAACCCAACAAGTTTCTCGACCCGAAGTCGTCGGAATCGTCGCTGCCGCACTATTCGACCGGCCGGAGGGACGATCTGGTGCAGATGCAATACCTGCGCGCCGTGGTCGATTTTTGGGGCGATCCGGCCAACAATCCGGTTTCGCCGGTTTACGGCCAGCCGATGATCGACATCGCGCGCGCCCATGTCTGGGCCTGGGACACCCGGCCGTTCCCGCAATTTCCGGCCAACAGCAGTATCTGGTCCGACGGCGCGAACTACGCCAAGGGCCATTGGATCAGCGGCCGGACGAGCGCGCAGCCCCTGTCGAGCGTTGTGGCCGAGATTTGCGCGGCATCGGGCCTGGCCGCGTTCGACGTGTCGGGCCTCTATGGCCTGGTGCGCGGATATTCGGTCGGCGAAAATGGCCCGGCACGCGGCGCGCTTCAGCCCTTGATGATTGCCTATGGGTTCGATGCGGTCGAGCGTGAAGGACAGGTCGTCTTTCGCATGCGCGACCAACGGGAGAGTGCGGTGATTTCGGCCGACCAGTTGGCGGTCGGCGAAAACGGTGGCGGCTTCATCGAGACGTCGCGTGCCACGGAGGCGGAGATTGCTGGACGGGTCCGGTTGAATTTCGTCGAGGCGGAAGGCGATTTTGAGACCAGGGCCGTCGAGGCGATCCTTCCCGATGAAGGCACAACGGGGATTTCCCAGTCGGAGGTGCCGCTCAGCCTGACGCGAGCCGAGGGGCAGCGCATTGTCGAACGATGGCTGGCCGAGGCGCGCGTGTCGCGGGACGGGGCGAAGTTTGCGCTGCCGCCATCGCTGGGTCATCTTGGTGTCGGCGACATCGTACGGCTCGGCGCGCGGGGCGCCGACACCTACCGGATCGACCGGCTCGAACGGGCCGGAGCCATCGAGGCCGAAGCGGTCAAGGTTGAGCGCCCGGTCTATCAGCCGTCGGATGAAAGTGAGGCCCGTATCACTCCGCGCAGTTTCGCGCCGCCGGTGCCGGTCGATTCCGTTTTCCTCGACCTGCCGTTGATGAGCGGGCAGGAGGTGCCACATGCGCCGCATCTGGCGGTCGCTGCGTCCCCCTGGCCCGGAAGCGTCGCCGTCTACTCGTCGGACCAGGATGCGGGCTATGTGCTGAACAGCCAGCTGTTTTCGGCATCCGTCATCGGCCAGACACTTTCGACTCTGGACGCGGCCCGCCAAGGGTTATGGGACCGAGGTCCGGCGTTGCGGGTGCAGCTTAGCGGCGGCGCCCTGAGTTCGGTGGGCCCTGACCAGTTGCTGAATGGCGCAAACCTTCTGGCGATCGGGGACGGAAGTTCGGGAAATTGGGAGCTTTTGCAGTTCATGACCGCGAGCTTGGTCGCGCCCGATACCTATGACCTGTCGATGAGGCTGCGGGGGCAGGGCGGCACCGATGCGACGATGCCTGCATCCTGGCCGGCGGGCAGCATCGTGGTCGTCATGGACGGCAAGCCGAGGCAGATCGCCCTGAACCAGAGCGAGCGTGACCTTGCGCGGCACTATCGGATCGGTCCCGCGCGCCAACCCTATGACAGCCCGTCGTTCACCCATCGGATCGAGGCATTTGTCGGCGTGGGCCTGCGGCCGCTGTCGGTATGCCATTTGCGGTCGATGGCTGCGGCGTCGGGTGATGTCGACGTGACCTGGGTGCGGCGAACGCGCGTGGATGGCGACAGTTGGTCGGCCTATGAAGTGCCGCTTGGCGAAACGCGCGAGCTTTATGTGCTGCGGGTGCTGTCGGCGGGCGCGATCCTTCGGGAAATCACTTTGGGTCAGCCCTCCTGGACTTACAGCGCAAGTCTGCGTGCCGCAGACGGGTTGGCGGCCCAGCCGTTCGACGTGGAAGTTGCCCAGATATCCGACGCATTCGGCGCCGGACCTTTCGTGAGGATGCACATACAATGAGTACGACCAACCAGCTTGGCCTGCCTTACCTGCAAGCCGCCCAGGCGCAGAAGCATGTGACAGTGAACGAAGCCCTGGCCAGACTGGACGGGTTGGCGCTTCTGACCGTGCAGTCGCAAAGCGTGGCGACACCGCCCGCGGTGGTGATCGACGGGTTGGCCTATGCGGTGCCGCCCGGTGCGATTGGCGGGTGGTCAGGGCAGGACGGAAAGCTTGCCATCGGGCGCAATGGCGGGTGGGACTTTGTCTTGCCGCAGCGTGGCTGGAAGGCGCTGATCCTGGACGAGGGGATGCAGGCCCTTCACGACGGAACGGCATGGCGGCCGGGTATGGTGACGATGTCGCCGCAGAATGCGGGTCTGGCGATCAAGGTTGCTCAGACCGATCATGTCATCGGCGCCGGCGCGGTGTCGACGACAGTCAATCTGATCCCGGCGAACAGTGTGGTGGTGGGGGCGACGGCGCGGGTCGTGGTCGCGATAACCGGAACGCTGGCAAGCTGGCAACTTGGCAACCCCGGCGCGGTGGGCCGCTATGGCAGCGGTTTGGGTCTTGCGGCGAATGCGTTTGTGCGCGGCCTTCTGGGCCAGCCGACGGCCTTCTACAGTGCGACGCCGATGCAGCTTGACGCGGTGGGTGGCGTCTTTTCCGGCGGAACCGTCAGGATCGCGGTTCACTATTTCGAATTGGCCTTGCCCGATCCATGAGCGGGGCGCTGCTTCGGCCATTCGTGCCATTGATGGATTTGCCGACAATTCCTGCATATCATCGGCGGTGCTTCCAGTTTTCTTCGCCGGGCTTGTCTGCTAAATTCAAGCATAGATGAACGGAGGCAGGTATGGCTGAAACCAAAGTCAAAGTGGCGCAGGTCGATCCGGTCTGGACCCATGTCTGCGAAGAGGCGCGCGCGGCTGTTCGGGACGAGCCGTTGCTTGGCGGCTTCTTCCATTCGGGCATCCTGCACCACGCCACGTTGGAGCGGGCGCTGGCCTACCGCTTTTCGTTGAAACTCGCATCGGGCGAGATGAGCGAGCAGATCCTGCGTGAAATCGCCGATGAGGCCTATTCGGTATCACCTGATCTGGGCCAGGCGGCGCGGGCCGATTGCGTGGCGGTCTATGATCGTGATCCGGCATGCCATCGGTTTCTCCAGCCGATCCTGTTCTTCAAGGGCTATCAGGCGATGCAGGCCTACCGCATCGGTCACTGGTTGTGGATGAAGGGGCGCAGGGACCTGGCCTATTTCGTGCAGATGCGGGTGAGCGAGGTGTTCGGCGTCGACATCCATCCCAACGCGCGCGTTGGCAAGGGCATCATGATCGACCATGCCCATTCCATAGTGATCGGCGAAACCGCCGTGGTTGGCGACAACGTGTCGATGCTGCATTCGGTGACGCTTGGCGGCACCGGCAAAGAAGACGGCGACCGGCATCCGAAGATCGGTGATGGCGTGCTGATCGGCGCGGGAGCCAAGATTCTTGGCAATATTTCCGTGGGGCATTGCTCGCGGATCGCGGCGGGATCGGTAGTCTTGCAGGATGTTCCGCCGTGCAAGACAGTCGCCGGTGTACCGGCGCGCGTGGTGGGCGAGGCGGGATGCGAACAGCCGTCGCTGACCATGGACCAGCGCTTCGTCGAAGAAGGCTGATGGGACGCGAAGTGATGACGGCCGGAGAAATCCTCCGGCCGTCTTTTCGTTTCAGGCCAGCATCGCGATCGGGTTTTCGAGGTTATTGACGATCTGCTTCAAGAGTTCCGCACCGAGGGCGCCGTCAATCACGCGGTGATCGACCGACAGGGTCATCGACATGACGGTTGCAACTCCGATCGAGCCATCGGTCTTGACCACCGGCTGCTTTAGCCCCGCACCCACGGCCAGGATCGCGCCGTGCGGCGGGTTGATGACAGCATCGAAATTCTCGATCCCGAACATCCCCAGATTGGATATCGCGAAGCTGCCGCCCTGATATTCGTGCGGTGCCAGTTTGCGGGTCTTGGCGCGGGCGGCCAAATCCTTCATCTCGCCTGAAAGTGTGGAGAGGCTCTTCTTGTCCGCATCCTTCAGAACCGGCGTGAACAGCCCGCCTTCGATGGCGACGGCCACGGCGACGTCCGAAGGCTTCAGCTTGAGGATCCGGTCCCCCGCCCATACCGCATTGGCGTCCGGCACCGATTGCAGGGCCAACGCGCAGGCCTTGATGATGAAATCGTTCACCGAAAGCTTGACGCCGCGCGCCTCCAGCCCCTTGTTCAGCTGTTCGCGGAAGGCCATCAGGCTGTCCAACTGAACCGAGCGGCGCAGATAGAAATGCGGGATCGTCTGCTTGGCTTCGGTCAGGCGAGCGGCAATGGTTCGCCGCATACCGTCGAGGGCGATCTCGGTATATTCCCGGCCTTCGTACATCTTGGCGACGACCGAGGCAGGCATTCCCGATGGCACTGCGGGTGCCGGAGGGGCTACCGCAGCAGCAGTAGTGACCTGCGCCGATGCGGCGGCCGGTTGCGCGCCTTCCACATCCACCTTGACGATGCGGCCATGCGGACCCGAACCGCGAAGCGCGGTCAGGTCCACGCCCTTTTCTCGCGCCAGACGGCGGGCCAGGGGCGAGGCGATGACGCGCGGTCCGGTCTTGGCCGACGGGACAGGAGCCGCTGGTGCCACCGGGACAGGAGCGGGTGCGGCGGATTGTGGTTCGGGAGCTATAGGCTTGGCGGCAACGGGCGCAGCACCCGGAACTTCGCCTTCCTCAACCAGGACAGCGATCGGCGTATTGACCTTCACCCCCGCGGTGCCCTCGGCGACCAGCAGCTTGCTCACCGTTCCCTCGTCGACGGCTTCAAACTCCATCGTCGCCTTGTCGGTCTCGATTTCGGCCAGGATGTCGCCGGCTTTGACCTTGTCGCCTTCCTTGACCAGCCATTTGGCCAGCGTGCCCTCTTCCATCGTCGGCGAGAGCGCGGGCATGAGAATTTCAGTGGCCATGATGCACCTCAGCGATAGCAGACGGATTTTGCGGCAGCGACGACATCGGCAGTCGTGACCAGCGCCAGTTTTTCCAGGTTGGCCGCGTAGGGCATCGGAACGTCCTTGCCCGCGCAATTGATGACTGGCGCGTCCAGATAGTCGAAGGCACGTTCCATGATCGTGGCCGACAGGTGGTTGCCGATCGAACCCACAGGGAAGCCTTCCTCGACCGTCACGCAGCGGTTGGTCTTCATCACCGACGCCAGGACCGTGTCATAGTCGATGGGCCGCAGCGTCCGCAGGTCGATCACCTCGGCGCTGATCCCGTCCTTGGCAAGCTGGTCGGCGGCCTCGAGCGCATAGGTCATGCCGATCCCGAAGGACACGATGGTCACGTCAGTCCCGTCGCGCCAGATACGCGCCTTGCCGAACGGGATGGTGAAGTCCGGCAGGTCCGGCACCTCGAAGGACCGGCCATAGAGGATTTCGTTCTCCAGGAAGACCACCGGGTTCGGATCGCGGATCGCCTGTTTCAGCAGGCCTTTGGCGTCTGCCGCCGAATAGGGCATGACCACGCGTAAGCCGGGAATGGCCGCATACCAGGCCGCATAGTCCTGCGAATGCTGGGCGGCGACCCGGGCCGCGGCGCCGTTCGCGCCCCGAAACACGATCGGGCAGGACTGCTGGCCGCCGGACATGTAGTTGGTCTTGGCGGCCGAGTTGATGATGTGGTCGATGGCCTGCATGGCGAAGTTGAAGGTCATGAACTCGACGATCGGGTTCAGGCCGCCCCAGGCCGCGCCGACCCCGATTCCGGTAAAACCGATCTCGGTGATCGGCGTGTCGACTACCCGCCGGGGGCCGAATTCGTCCAGCAGCCCTTGCGAAATCTTGTAGGCACCCTGGTATTCGCCGACTTCCTCGCCCATCAGCAGGACGTTCGGGTTGGTGCGCATTTCCTCAGCCATCGCCTCGCGCAGGGCCTCGCGTACGGTCATCGATTTCATCGGCGTGCCTTCCGGCCAGTCGGCCGAGGCGCGGGACACGATGGCTACAGGCTGGGCCGGGGCGGCGGCTGCCGCAGCAGGGGCAGGGGCAGGGGCGGTGGCCGCAGGGGCGGGCGCGACGACCGGAGCTGCAGCCGCGGGCGTAGACACCGCAACGTTTTCGCCTTCCTCGACCAGCACCGCGATAGGGGTGTTGACCTTCACCCCCTGGCTGCCTTCTGCGACCAGGATCCTGCCCACGGTTCCCTCGTCGACCGCCTCGAACTCCATCGTCGCCTTGTCGGTTTCGATCTCGGCGATGATCTGGCCGGATTTGACCTTGTCGCCCTCCTTGACCAGCCACTTGGCCAAGGTGCCTTCTTCCATGGTCGGAGAAAGCGCGGGCATCAGGATTTCGGTTGCCATATCCTGCTTCTCCTTATGCGTAGATGTCGGTCCAGAGTTCGGCAAGCGCCGGCTCGGGGCTTTCCTTGGCGAATTCGGCGCTGTCGTTGACGATAGCCTTGATGTCGCGGTCGATGGCCTTCAGGTCGTCGTCGCTGGCCAGCCCGCCGCCGATCAGCAGCTCGCGCACATGTTCGATGGCGTCCTTTTCGTCCTTCATCTTCTGGACTTCCTCGCGGGTGCGGTACTTCGCGGGGTCCGACATCGAGTGACCCCGATAGCGATAGGTCATCATTTCAAGGATGTAGGGCCCGTTTCCGGCCCGACAGTGGGCGACCGCCTTCTGTCCGGCCGCCTTCACCGCCAGCACATCCATGCCGTCGACCTGTTCGCCGGGAATGCCATAGGCCAGCCCGCGGCCAAAGAGCGTCGTCGACTTGGTCGACCGCTGGACGCTTGTGCCCATCGCATACTGGTTGTTCTCGATCACGAAGATCACCGGAAGGCTCCAGAGTTCCGCCATGTTGTAGGTCTCGTAGACCTGGCCCTGGTTGGCCGCGCCATCGCCGAAATAGGCGAAGGTGACGTTGTCGTTGCCCTTGTACTTGTCGGCGAAGGCCAGCCCGGCGCCCAGCGGCACTTGGGCGCCGACGATCCCGTGGCCGCCGTAGAAATGGCGCTCCTTCGAGAACATGTGCATCGAGCCGCCCTTGCCCTTGGAATAGCCGCCCGAACGTCCGGTCAGTTCGGCCATGACGCCCTTGGCATCCATCCCGCAGGCCAGCATGTGGCCGTGATCGCGGTAGCTGGTGATGCGCTTGTCGCCGTCCTTGGTGCAGGCTTCCAAGCCCACCACCACGGCTTCCTGGCCAATGTACAGGTGGCAGAAGCCACCGATCAGGCCCATGCCATACAGCTGCCCGGCCTTTTCCTCGAATCGGCGGATCAGCAGCATTTCGCGGTAGAATGCCAGCAATTCTTCCTTGGAAACGTTTGACTTTTCAGAGACTTTTCGCGCTGCCATGCCGGCGACCTCCCAGTCACGCTAATATAGTTCAACGTTAAACTATCTATAGCGCAATTGGCGGTCCGTGGCGACAGAAAATTTGCCGTGCGCGAAAGGGCGCGGTGCGGCCGCCGGGTCAGCGGATGACGATTTCGTCCGACCGCACGTAACCCAGGACGTTGCGCACCCGCTCGTCCAGCAAATCAAGGTCGAGATACTCGTCCGACAGGCGCCGCGTCAGGTTTTCCATGCGCGCCACCTCGGCCTTCAGCCGGTCGCGCTCGGCAGTCAGGGCCTGCTTCTCGGCGGTGATCTCGGCGCGCTTGACGACGCCGAAATCACCCTGCACGGCGGCAAAGGTAAAATAGCCGCCGACCGCCAGCATGGCGGCCCCGACGAAGGCCGCCCCGACTGCCGGTTTCAGACTGGAAAGACGCATGCTGGTCCCGTCACTGCTCTGGTCCGCCTCTGGCGGGCGGATTTTCAGGGATATTGGCACATGCGAACCGCAAAGGGAATCCTTTGCGGTTCATAAATTTGCAATGAATCGGCTCAGGCGACCGAGGCGTCGCAGATGCTCTGGATCGCCTTGTCCAGGACCCGGTTGAAGGTCGCGTCGTCCTGCTGGGCGGTCAGTCCCTCGGTCAGCGCGCGCGAAAAGCTGGCGATCATGCCCTTGTTGCGCGCGAGAATCCGGTTGGCATCGTCGCGCGAATAGCCGCCCGACAGGGCGACGACCCGCATGACGCGCGGGTGATCGATCAGCGGCTTGTAGTGATTGTCGACGGTCGGCAGGGTCAGTTTCAGCATGACCTGCCGGTCGGCGGGCAGGGCGTCGAGATGCTTGAGGATCTCGGCGCGCAGGATCTCCTCGGCCTCTTTCTTGTCGGGGATCGAGATGGTGACCTCCGGCTCGATGATCGGCATCAGGCCGCTGTCCAGCACCTGCATTCCCAGCTCGAACTGCTGGGCGACGACTGCGGCAATGCCCTTGGCCGAGGCCGCGTCGATGACCGAGCGTTCCTTGGTGCCGAAGATGCCCTTGTCGACCGCCCGCTTCAGCAGAGCGTCCAGCCCCTTGATCGGCTTCATCAGCTTGACCCCGTCGGCGGCGTCCTGAAGCCCCTGGTCGATCTTCAGGAACGGCACGACGCCCTTCTTCTTCCACAGGTAGTCGGCAGCCGGCTGGCCGGCGATGTCGGCGTCCATCGTCCGCTCGAACAGGATCGCGCCGATCACCCGGTCGCCGTTGAACGCGGGCGAGGTGGCGATGCGCGACCGCATCTCATGGATCAGCGCATACATCTGCGCGTCGCCCGAATAGCTGTCCTCGGCAATGCCGTAGAGCTTCAGCGCCTTGGGCGTCGAACCGCCGCTCTGGTCCAGTGCCGCGATGAAGCCCTTGCCCGAACGCATCTGTTCCGCTTGCTTTTGCCGTGACATGCCTTGCTCCACCACGAAAATCCGGTTGCCGGGCCGAATGATGGCCCTTTGCGCGGGTTTTAGGCAAGCCTTCCGCAGGTTGCAAACGTGGTGGCGCTAACGCCCCGCAACTGCACACTATTTCAGAAACAAAGCCGTGATCCGCGGCATCAGGAACCGCGGTGCTGCCTTCGAGGCCAGTGCAAACAGCCGATTCCCGATCCCGGTGACGCGAATCCTGCGCCCCGCCAGCATCGCCTGCCAGCCGGACCGGGCGATCCTGCCGGCTGCCGTGGCGGCGCCGGTCGCCGTCGCGCCGGGGCAGAAGGCGGTAACGGTCACGCTGGTGCCGCGCAGGTCCTCGGCCACCGCCTCGGACAGCGACAGCACATAGGCCTGGGTCGCGTGATGGACGGCCTTGCCGGGGCCGGGGGCATGGCCCGCAACCGAACAGAGGTTCAGGATGCGCCCGCCGCCTGCCGCCAGCATGTGGGCGACGGCGCGCTTCATCAGGATGGTCAGGGCCAGCACGTTCACCCGCACCGAGCGGTCCTCGTGGGCGAAGTCGCTGTCCTGGAACCGCCCCTCGCTGGGCAGATCGGCGGTGTTGACCAGCACGTCGATGCGGCGGCGGGTCGCGGCGCGGCGCCACAGAAGTTCGACCGCCTCGGGGTCCGACAGGTCGGTGGCGATGATCTCGACGGCGATCTTGTGGCGGGCGCGGAGGTCTTCGGCCAGCTTTTCCATCTTCTGCGCCTGACGCACCGCAAGGATCAGGTCGCGCCCCTCGGCAGCGGCCAGGATCGCGAACTCGCGCCCCAGCCCCTCCGACGCGCCGGTGATGAGCGTCCAGCCTTTCAGGCCGCCCTGCGATGCCATTCGTCCTGTCTCCGTTGTCGGCCTGCTCGTGCCCATGCGGCCGCCACGGTTTGCCCGTGCGCGACTCTGGGGGTCCGCCGCTTGATGGCAGGTATTTACGCCATCAATGCGGCAACGCCGGGCAATTCCTTGCCCTCCATCCATTCCAGGAAGGCGCCGCCCGCCGTCGAGATGAAGGTGAAGTCGTCCGCGACCCCGGCCTTGTTCAGCGCCGCCACCGTGTCGCCGCCGCCGGCGACCGAAATCAGCTTGCCCGCGCGGGTCAGCGCCGCCGCCGCCCGCGCCGCGGCGTTGGTTGCCTGATCGAACGGCGCGATCTCGAACGCGCCCAGCGGCCCGTTCCAGATCAGTGTGCGGCATTCGGCAAACAGCGCGGCGATGGCCGCAACGGTGCGTGGCCCGGCATCCAGGATCATCGCGTCCGCCGGGCAGGCGTCCGCTGCCACCGTCTCGTTGGCGGCTCCGGCCGCGAACTCGCGCGCCACCACCACGTCGGCGGGCAGGTGAATCCGGCAACCCTTTTCGTCGGCCCTCACCAGGATTGCGCGCGCCGTCTCGGCCATGTCGCGCTCGGCCAGCGACTTGCCGACCTCGATCCCCTTGGCGACCAGGAAGGTGTTGGCCATGCCGCCGCCGATCACCAGATGGTCGACCTTGGCGACCAGATTACCCAGCAGGTCCAGCTTGGTCGAGACCTTGGCGCCGCCAACCACGGCAGCCAGCGGCCGCTGCGGGTCGCCAAGGGCGGCGTTCAGCGCCTTCAGCTCGGCCTCCATCAGCCGGCCGGCGCAGGACGGCATCAGCCGCGCGATCCCCTCGGTCGAGGCATGCGCTCGATGCGCCGCCGAAAAGGCGTCATTGACGTAGACCTGGCCCAGCGCCGCCATCGCCGCCGCCAGGGCCGGGTCGTTCTTTTCCTCGCCTTCATGGAACCGGGTGTTTTCCAGAAGCAGCACCTCGCCGTCCTTCTGCGCCGCCACCGCCTTCTTGGCGGCGGGGCCGACACAATCCTCGGCAAAGGCGACCTTGCGGCCCAGCGCGTGCTCGAGAGCGGGCAGCGTCACCTTCAGGCTCATCTCGGGGACGACCTTACCCTTCGGACGGCCGAAGTGGGCCAGCAGCACGACCTTGCCGCCCTTGGCCAGGATGTCCTTCACCGTCGGCGCGATCTTGTCGATCCGCGTCGTGTCCGTGACCCGGCCGGCCTCGACCGGGACGTTGATGTCGACCCTGACCAGCGCAACTTTCCCGGCGAAATCCATCTCGTCGAGGGTTTTCCAGCCCATCTTGAACTCCCTGTCGGTCCACGGGCGCAGCCGCGCCTTTCCGCCCATTCACCCGATCCGGCGGCGAAGGTCAACCGACCCCGGCGCTTTGCCCTTTTCTTGGGCGGCATCCCGGCATAGGGTCCGGGCCGCAAATTCATTGAAGGAGGCGACCTTGGCTGACATCAAGGACCCGGAAAACACCATCATCATCACGCTCAAGGACGGCCCCGTCGTCATCGAGCTGCTGAAGGACGTGGCGCCCAAGCATGCCGAGCGCATGAAGGCGCTGGCGCGGGCCGGCAAATATGACAACGTGGCCTTCCACCGGGTCATCGACGGGTTCATGGCCCAGACCGGCGACGTCGAACATGCCAACATGGAAGCGCCGCACTACAACCCCCGCCGGTCGGGGACCGGCGGCTCCGACCTGCCCGACCTGCCGGCGGAGTTCTCGAAACTCCCGCACGACCGCGGCACCCTGGGCGCCGCCCGGTCGCAGAACCCGAATTCGGCCAACAGCCAGTTCTTCATCAACTTCAAGGACAACCATTTCCTCAACGGCCAGTATACCGTCTATGGCCGGGTGATCTCGGGGATGGAGCACGTGGACAAGATCGCGCGCGGCGAGCCGCCGGCAAGCCCCGACCGGATGATCTCGGTCAAGGTCGCGGCCGATGTCTGAGAACCGGATCTTCGTGACCGGCGCGGCGGCGGCGGGGGTGGCGATCCTCGCGGCCGTCTTCCTCTATGGCCAGTCGGTCAACCGGGCGCTCGCCGCCGACGACGGGCCGGGGCCCAACCTGGTGATCGACATCGACGGCCAGGCCAAAGGCCAGGTGGTCATCGACCTGCTGCCCGACGTCGCCCCCAAGCATGTCGCGCAGATCGTGTCGCTGGCCAAGTCCGGCGCCTACAACAACGTGGTCTTCCACCGGGTGATCGACGGGTTCATGGCCCAGACTGGCGACGTGAAGTACGGCAAGGCCGGGGGCGACCTGTCGCAGGCCGGCATGGGCGGTTCCGATCTGCCGAACATCCCCGCTGAATTCTCGGACCTGTCGTTCCAGCGCGGGGTCGTCGGCATGGCACGTTCGTCCGATCCCAACAGCGCCAATTCGCAGTTCTTCATCATGTTCGCGCCCGGCGAGTCGCTGAACGGCCAGTATACGGTGGTCGGTCACGTGGTTTCCGGGATGGATGTCGTCGACAAGATCAAGAAGGGCGACCCCGACCTGAACGGCGTCGTCACCGACCCCGACCGCATGGTGTCGGTCACCGTCGCGCCCTGAGCCAAGGCGCAGTCGTATCGGTCGGAATCCGCAGCAGCGAATGAGCGCGAGGCCGTTGCCTCGCGCGGCTGGCGGTCGGTTTCAACCTGCTTGGGCCGTGCGCCAAGCGCACGGCCAGCCCCGCCCCCGGGCGGCGGGGCTTCGCCCCCACCGGGGCGGGCGCTGTCCGTGCACAAACCGCCGGCATTGCGGCAAACCCCTTGGCCTGCGCTTGCGCTCCGGCCAACGGACCGGGTGACGCGCCACCGGCGCGTCCCCTGATCGGTCCGGGTAGTGCGAAGACCGACCCGTGATAGTTCGAAATGATAAGATGCAGCTTGGGCGGCCGCGCGCCCGTCGTCCGCGGCCGCTCCCTTTCAGTCCAGCACCACCAGCGCATGGCGCTTCTTGCCGGCGGTCAGCTTCACCGGCTCGGCCAGGTGGCTCGCGCCCAGCCGCAGGCCGGCGTCGGTCACCGGCTCGTCGTTCAGCCGTGCCCCGCCTTCCTGGATCAGCCGCTTGGCGTCCTTGCCCGACGCCGCCAACCCGGCGCGCACGAACAGCTGCACGATCCCCAGCCCTTCGGCCGCCTCGGCCGCCGTGACCTTCAAGGTCGGCAGGTCGTCGCCCACGCCGCCCTTCTCGAACACCTCGCGCGCCGTGGCCTCGGCCGCGGCGGCGGCCTCCGACCCGTGCAGAAGCGCCGTCACCTCGTTGGCCAGGATGATCTTGGCTTGGTTGATCTCGGACCCGGCCAGCGTCCCCAGCCGGTCGCATTCCGCCACCGGAATCTCGGTGTAAAGCTTCAGGAACCGGCCGACGTCGGCATCGGTGGTGTTGCGCCAGAACTGCCAGAATTCGTAGGGCGACAGCATTTCGGCGTTCAGCCACATCGCGCCCGAGGCCGACTTGCCCATCTTGCGCCCGTCCGAGGTGGTCAGCAAAGGCGAGGTCAGCCCATAGATTTCCCGGTCGAGCACCCGCCGCGTCAGGTCGATCCCGTTGACGATGTTGCCCCACTGGTCGGACCCGCCCATCTGCAGCAGGCAGCCGTAGCGGCGGAACAGCTCCAGGAAGTCGTAGGCCTGCAGGATCATGTAGTTGAATTCCAGGAACGACAGCGATTGTTCCCGGTCCAGCCGCGACTTGACCGATTCAAACGACAGCATCCGGTTGACGCTGAAATGCCGGCCGATGTCGCGCAGGAAATCGAGATAGTTCAGGCTGTCCAGCCATTCGGCGTTGTTCAGCATGATCGCGTCGGCTGGCCCGTCGCCATAATTCAGATAGCGGGCAAAGACCTGCTTCATCCCGGCGATGTTCTCGTCGATCTTTGCCGGCGTCAGCAGGGGGCGTTCCTCGGCGCGGAAGGACGGATCGCCCACCTTGGTGGTGCCGCCGCCCATCAGCGTGATCGGCTTGTGGCCGCACTTCTGCAGCCAGCGCAGCATCATGATGTTCAGCAGATGCCCGACATGCAGCGACGCCGCCGTGGCGTCATACCCGATGTAGGCCGGGACCACCCCCTTGGCCAGAGCCTCGTCCAGCCCTTGATAGTCGGTGCAATCGGCCAGGTAGCCCCGTTCGATCATCACGCCAAGGAAGTCGGATTTCGGATGGTAGGTCATCGGCATATCGTCCATTCTGTTCCGGCCAGCGGTATATCGGCGGGAAGGCGGCAGGGGAAGGGATGTTGAAGGGACGGGTGCTCTGCGCGCTTGGCTGCATGTCGGGCACGTCGCTGGACGGTGTCGACGCGGCGGTGGTCCTGACCGACGGGCGGCGCATCGTGGAATTCGGCGAAACCGCCTACCGGCCCTACACCGACAGCGAACGGACGGTGCTGCGCAGGGCGCTCGGGCGCTGGCCGGGCGATCCCGGCGTGGCCGAGGCGGCCGAGGTGGTCGAACTGGCCCACGCCCGGCTTCTGGCGGCCTTCCGGGGGCCAGAGGTGATCGGCTTTCACGGCCAGACCCTCGCCCACGACCCGCAGGGACGGGGCACCCACCAGGCCGGCGACGGCAGCATCCTGGCCGAGGCGTTGGGCCTGCCGGTCGTGTGGGATTTCCGCAGCGCCGACGTGCGGCTGGGCGGGCAGGGGGCGCCGCTCGCCCCGTTCTTCCATCATGCCTACGCCCGCTTCACCGGGATGACCGAACCCGCGGCCTTCCTCAACCTCGGGGGCGTCGGCAATGTCACCTGGACCGATCCGGCCATCGAGGCGCCCGAGGCCCCCGGCGCCTGCCTCGCCTTTGACACCGGCCCGGCGAACGCCCCGGTCAACGACCTGATGCGCGCCCGGCTGGGCCGGGACCAGGACGAAGGCGGCGCGCTGGCCGGGCAGGGAACCCCAGACACGGCGACGGTCGAACGGTTCCTCGCCCATCCGTTCTTCCTGAAGATGCCACCGAAGTCGCTGGACCGGAATGCCTTCCACGGGCTTCTCGACATGGTGGCGGGCCACTCCGACGCCGATGCCGCCGCCACGCTGACCCTGGCCGCCGCCGCCGCCGTGGCGCGTGGCGCCGAACATTTCCCACGGCCCCCGGCGCGGCTGCTGGTCACCGGCGGCGGACGCCACAACGCAACGCTGATGGCGATGCTGGCCGATCTTCTGCCGATGCCGGTTGCGCCGGTCGAAAGCGTCGGCCTGGACGGCGACATGCTGGAGGCACAGGCCTTTGCCTATCTGGCGGTCAGGGTCCTGAACGGGCTGCCGACCTCGTGCCCCACGACGACCGGGGTGGCGGCCTGCATCGGCGGCGGCCAGATCAGCCGGCCCTGAACCAGTTGCCCGCCAGCTACCGACCCGCCGCGCGTGTCCGCCGCAGCATCGAGGTGGAATAGATCACCAGCGCCACCCAGATCAGCGGAAAGGCGATCTTCTCCGCCCGGCCGAACGGCTCGCCGAAAATGAACACCGCGGTCAGGAAGATCATGGTCGGCGCGATGTATTGCATGATGCCGATGGTCGACAGCCGCAGCAGCTTGGCGCCGTTGGCATAGATCATCAGCGGCAGCGCCGTGACCAGCCCGCAGCCCGTCAGCAACAAAGTATCGCGCGTCGACCCGGTGAAAAAGGCACTTTGCCCATGCGCGACCTGCCAGGCCACCCAGCCAAGCGCCGCCGGCAAAAGCAGGATCACCTCCAGCGTGAAGCCCTGGTTGGGGCCGATCGGCAGGGACTTCTTGAAATAGGCGTAGATGCCCCAGGTCAGCGTCAGGCTCAGCCCGATGACCGGCAGGCGGCCGGCATCCCAGGTCATGACCCCCACCGCCACCGTCACCAGCGCGATGGCCAGTTTCTGCACGCCGCTCAGCCGTTCGCCCAGCAGAACCGAACCAAGAAGCACACTGAACAGCGGGTTGATGTAATAGCCAAAGGCCGCGTCAAGCGCATGCCCGTTCTGGATCGACCAGACATAGATGCCCCAGTTGATCGAGATCAGCGCCGCGGTCAGCGCCGCCATGCCCAGCATGCGCGGGTTGCGCAGCGCGGCCTTCAGGTCGTCGGTCCGCCCCAACCACCACAGGATCGCCAGCGCCACCGGCACCGACCAGATGACCCGATGGGCCAGCACCTCGATCGTGTCGATGTTGGACAGGGCCTTCATGTAAAGCGGCAGGAAGCCCCACATGAAGTAGGCGGACAACGCGAACAGGAAGCCGCGCAGGCTGTCCTCGTTCTTCAGAGGCGCGGTGGCGGTGATCGGGGCGCTGTCGGACATGATGGCGCTTGCTAGACCCTGCGGCAAGCGGGCGCCATCGCAAAGTTGTGTGGGTTACATTCTGTCGCAGCGCCGGGGGCCTATTTGTCGTCCGGCTTGCCGCTTTCCAGCGTCTCCAGATGGAAGATCGCCAGCATCCGGTGGAGGAAAGGATAAAGGATGATCGCGGCAAAGCCCGGATAGACGGCGCCGCTGAACACCGCATAGGCGCTGGCGAAGATCTTGGCGGTGTCGTCCGGCATCCGGTCGACGGGGCCCATCCCGGTCAGGATCATGCTGGCGTTCAGCAGGCTGTCGACCCAGGGCAGGCCGACGAACAGATGATAGCCCGCCGTCCCGATCCCCAGCGATACGAACAGGAAGCCGAAGGCAAAGGCGGCAAAGCGCAGCGCCCGCAAGACGAAGGCCTTGCGGTTGCGGGGAACCGAGGCGGGGGTGAGGCCCGTCCGGCCCACCGCACCCCGGCGGTTGCGTGCCGGTCCCGCCATCGCTTATCCGCGCAGGATCGACCGGCCGGCATATTCGGCCGTCTCGCCCAGCATTTCCTCGATGCGGATCAGCTGGTTGTACTTGGCCAGCCGGTCCGACCGCGCCAGCGACCCTGTCTTGATCTGGCCGCAGTTGGTGGCGACCGCGAGGTCGGCGATGGTGGCGTCCTCGGTCTCGCCCGAACGGTGCGACATGACGCTGGTATAGCGCGCCCGGTCGGCCATCCGCACCGCGTCCAGCGTCTCGGTCAGGGTGCCGATCTGGTTGACCTTGACCAGCAGCGAATTGGCACAGCCCCTGGCGATGCCGTCGGCAAGCCGGACCGGGTTGGTGACGAACAGGTCGTCGCCCACCAGCTGGCACTTCAACCCGAGCACGTCGGTCAGGTGTTTCCAGCCCGCCCAGTCGTCCTCGGCGCAGCCGTCCTCGATCGAGATGATCGGATAATCCTTCACCAGCGCCGCCAGATAGGCCACGTTTTCTTCCGGGCTCAGCGTCTTGCCTTCGCCGGACAGGACATACTTGCCGCCCTTGAAATATTCGGTCGAGGCGCAGTCGAGCGCCAGGTGGATGTCGTCGCCCGGCTTGTAGCCGGCCTTTTCGATGGCCTTCAGGATGAAATCGAGTGCCGCCCGCGTCGAGGACAGGTTCGGGGCAAAGCCGCCCTCGTCGCCGATGCCGGTAGCCAGGCCCGCCGCCGACAGTTCCTTCTTCAGCGTGTGAAAGACTTCCGACCCCATGCGCACCGCCTCGCGGATGTTCGCGGCGGCGACCGGCATGATCATGAATTCCTGGATGTCGATCGGGTTGTCGGCATGTTCGCCGCCGTTGATGATGTTCATCATCGGCACCGGCAGCACGCGGGCGTTGGTGCCGCCGACATAGCGGAACAGCGGCTGGGTGGTGAAGTCGGCCGCGGCCTTGGCCACCGCCAGCGACACGCCCAGGATGGCGTTCGCGCCCAGGCGGCCCTTGTTGGCGGTGCCGTCCAGTTCGATCATCAGCCGGTCGATCGCCACCTGTTCGGTCGCATCCTCGCCCACCAGGTTTTCGGCGATCTCGCCATTGACGGCCGCGACCGCCTCGAGCACGCCCTTGCCCATGTAGCGCTTCTTGTCGCCGTCGCGCTTTTCGACTGCCTCGTGCGCCCCGGTCGACGCGCCCGACGGCACCGCGGCGCGGCCCATGGTGCCATCCTCAAGGATCACGTCCACCTCGACCGTGGGATTGCCGCGGCTGTCGAGGATTTCGCGGGCGTGGATGTCGATGATCGTGCTCATGTGGCCTCCGGCGATGGCGGGTTGCAGCTGTCAGGGCCTCTTAACCTGCCGGCGCCTTCATGGAAAGGGATCGTGCGCCGGCGCGCTCGCGGGCAAAGGAATAGAGGCCGGACAGTATGATGACGGCTGCGCCGCACAGAGCCAGAAGGTTCGGCCATTCGTCGAAGACCAGGATGCCGATGATCGTCGCGAAGACCAGCCGGGCATAGCGGAAGGGCGCCACCACCGCGACCTCGCCGGTGCGGGCGGCGGCGACCACCGCCCAGTAGCCGGCGCTGCCGAAAAGGATCGCGCCCCCCAGCGCGGCGGCCTCGGGCGCGCTCGGCACCGCGACCCGCCCGTCGACCGCCATCGTCAGCGCCCCCAGCAGCGCCACCGCCGCCAGCCCCCAGGCCGACACCAGCGCCGTCGATACCGATTGCGGCACTGCCCGCGTCGTCAGGTCGCGCAGCCCCACCCCAGCGACCGCCACCAGCACCCACAGGGCCTCGGGGCGGAAGCCGTCGGTGCCCGGCTGGATGACCATGAGGACGCCCGAAAACCCGACCAGGATCGCGCTCCATCGCCGCCAGCCGACCGGCGCTCCCATGAACAGCGCCGCCCCCATGGTCACCACCAGCGGCAGCGCCTGCAAGACCGCCGACACGGTGGCCAGCGGCGCGGTGGCCAGCGCGGTGATATAGGCCAGCGATCCTGCCATCTCGCCCAGGTTGCGCAGCACGACCGGCCGCCGCCACAGGCCGGCGCTCCAGAACCTTTGGCCCTCGCGGCGGGCCAGCGCCGCGAATATCATCCCGCCCGCCGCGCCGGAGACCAGCAGGATCTCGCCGGCCGGCAGCCGCGCCGCCGCCCATTTCAGGAACATGTCCTCGATGGCGAACAGCGCCATCGCCGCCAGCATCAGCGCCAGCCCACGCAGATTGTCGGATGCCATGCTGCCTCAGCTTTTCTTCAAGGGGACGGCCAGCAGTTCCAGCCGGTGGCCGATCAGCCGGTATCCCAGCCGTTCGGCGATCCGCTCCTGCAACGCCTCGATCTCGGGGTCGACGAATTCGATCACCTGCCCGGTGCTGACGTCGATCAGGTGGTCGTGATGGGCGCGCTCGGCATCCTCGTAGCGGGCCCGCCCGTCACCGAATTCCAGCTTGTCGAGAATGCCGGCCTCGTCGAACAGCTTCAGCGTCCGATAGACGGTCGCCAGCGAGATGCGCGGATCGACCGCGCAGGCGCGGCCGTAAAGAACCTCGGCGTCCGGGTGGTCAGCCGAAGCCTGCAGGACCAGCGCGATGGTCCGCCGCTGCCCCGTCATGCGCAGGCCCTTGGCCTCGCACCGCTCGATGATCGACAGGGCCATGCTGCTTCGGTTCCTCCTGCCCCGTGATTAGAGGAATTGCGCCAGCGAGGAAAGACGTACAGGCCAGGGGCATGACCGAGGCCTAGGCCGGGGCAGGGCGAAATCCCCCGGCGCCGGTGCCATTTCCGCGACCCGGAGGCGGGCGAAGATTTTAACCCGCCCGGCGCTTGACGGCGCTGCCGGACCTGCCTATTACGCATCCCACGCTCGGGCGGCGATCCGGGCGGGTGGACATGCGGTTGTAGCTCAGTCGGTTAGAGTACCGGCCTGTCACGCCGGGGGTCGCGGGTTCGAGCCCCGTCAACCGCGCCACCCACCCGGATCGCCCGAGAGCTGACCAGCGCGGTTGTAGCTCAGTCGGTTAGAGTACCGGCCTGTCACGCCGGGGGTCGCGGGTTCGAGCCCCGTCAACCGCGCCACTTTCCTTCAGCCGATCAACGGGCCCTGTGCCGAAGGGCAGCGGCTGCGCGTGGACCGTTTTGCCCCGCTATTCGCCGGCCGCCGGTCGCGAACGCGGCTTCTGGTCGGGGTGACATGGTGCCTACCAGCAAAGCTTGCTGAACTGGTCATAGGGGGCACAGGTGACAGGCTCGATGAAGCGCACCGCGATGGCGATGATGAGCCAGACCGCCATCCAGACCGCAGCGAGTCCCCGCCGAGGCAGGAGAACGCCAAGAATGGCGATGCCCATGCAGGTGAAGCTCAGCGCCAGCCATTGCGCCGCATGCCCGACGAGGATCGAGACCGGCGGCCGCGAGGCAATGTGCCCGGAGGATTTCCACCGGCCAAGCCAGGAAACGACAGGCCCGAGAGCCAGGAAGCCCGCCCCGACGAGGGCAATCGGCAGTCTGCGCTTGAGGTCGGGGTTCACGTCATGTCTCCGCGCGGGCAGGCGGGCCCGAGATGGGCGGTCGTGACCTGTCCGACGATAGGCTAGAGGCGGATTCTGTAACGGACATGACCATCCGACGGCGTGAAGGTGTCGTAGAGCGCGCGCGCCGCCTGATTGTCGGCCTCGGTGTTCCACCACAGCCGATGCCAGCCACGCGCGCGGGCCAGCCCGATCAGATCCTCGACCAGCGCCCGGCCCACGCCCATGCCGCGCGCCGCCGGATCGACGTAAAGATCCTCGAGATAGCAGTCGTCGCCCATGACCCAAGTGGAGGGATGATTCTGGTAAATTGCGAATCCCACGGCGCGTTCACCGCGAATCGCCAGACGGCATGACAGGGGCGATGATGCCGACATCAGCCGTGCCCAGGTGAAGTCCTCCACCTCGGCCGAACGCGGCTGAAGATAGTAATCCAGAAATCCCCGCCAGAGGCTGCGCCATTCTGCCTCATCCCCCGGAAGGGCATCCCTGATAAGCGGATTGTTGCTCATTTCACATGCAATTTCAAATAGTTACATTTCATTCCTATCACCGCCGGTCACGCCCGATCACAGGCTGGTGGCCCCCCCTTTCGCCGGATTCGGGAATGGCACAACGTCACGAGGCGACCGGGGCAAGCCGGGTGGGATCACAGGCGATCCGCCGACAGACAGGCCCTGACGGTCGCACAGTTCTCGGCCTCCGCGCGGGGCCAAACCGGAGTAACGCAGATGCGTTCCTATGTCCTTCCCTTCGCTCTGATCCTGTCGGTTGGTGCTGCCGGCGCAGCGATGGCCTCGACCACGTCGACCGGCGTCGTCAAGTCCGTCGACCTGAAGACCCACACCCTGACGCTGGCCGACGGCACCAGCTACATGCTGCCCCACAAGTTCAAGGACCCGGGCCTGAAGGCGGGCGAAAAGGTCACGATCCTGTGGGACAAGAAAGGCAAGAACCACGAGGCGTCGAAAGTTACCATCGACAAGTGATCGTTGACGAGTGCGCAGGTTGCGCGGGGGGCCTTCGGGCTCCCCGCGTCTTTGTGCGTTCAACTCAGCCGCGCCAGGATGCGCGCCCAGCTTCTGATCCCCTTGTGGAAGCTTTCCAGGTCGTATTTCTCGTTCGGGCTGTGGATCTGGTCGTCGTCCTTGGCAAAGCCCACCAGCATCGCATCCATGCCGAGATAGGTCTTGAAATAACCGGCAATCGGGATCGAGCCGCCGGACCCGACATAGGCGGCGGGCTGGCCCCATTCCTGGGTCAGCGCCGCGCGGGCGGCCTCGAACGCCGGATCGGTGATCGCCATGACCGACGCCGGGCTGTTGCCGTGGGCGCCGAAGGTGGCGGTACAGTCGGGCGGCAACAAGGACCGGACGCGGACGCGGAACGCTTCGCGGATCTTCGCCGGATCCTGCCGCGACACCAGCCGGAACGACACCTTGGCGCGCGCCTCGGCGGGCAGGACCGTCTTGAAGCCGGCCCCGGCATAGCCGCCCGCGATGCCGTTGAATTCGCAGGTCGGCCGCGACCACAGCATTTCCATCGGCGTCCGGTCCCGTTCGCCGGCCGGCACCGAAAGCCCGACGTCGCCCAGGAACTTCGCGTGGTCGAAGGGCAGGGACTGCCACTGGGCGCGGATCGCCTCGGGCAGTTCGTCCACGTCGTCGTAGAAGCCCGGCAGGGTGACCCGGCCCTGGTCGTCGTGCAGACTTGCCAGAATCTTCGCCAGCACCCGGATCGGGTTGGCGGCCGCGCCCCCGTACATGCCCGAATGCAGGTCCTTGTTGGCGGCGTGGATCGTCACCTCCTCGCCCACCAGCCCGCGCAGCATGGTGGTGATGGCGGGATAGCGGTCCTCGTGCAGGCCGGTGTCGCAGATCAGCGCGATGTCGGATTTCAGTTCGGCCGCATTCTCCTTCATGAACGGAATCAGCGAGGGCGAGCCGCTTTCCTCCTCACCCTCCAGAAAGACGGTCAGCTTGCCGGGCAGGGTGCCGTGAACCGCCTTCCAGGCGCGGCAGGCTTCGATGAAGGTCATCAACTGGCCCTTGTCGTCCGACGCGCCGCGCGCCCGGATCACCCGGCCCTTGGGCGTGTCCTCGATTGCCGCATCGAACGGGGGCCGGTGCCACAGGTCCAGCGGATCGACCGGCTGCACGTCGTAATGGCCGTAAAACAGCAGATGCCGCCCCGCACCGGACGAAGGGCCCTGGCCGTGGGCGACCACCATCGGATGGCCCGGTGTCGGCCGGGCCGAGGCCTCGAACCCCAGGCCCTTCAGGTCGGCCGCGATCATGGCGGCGGCCCGCGCGCAATCCTCCTTGTAAGCCGGATCGGTTGAGATCGACGGCACCCTCAGCAGCGCCAGCAGGCGGTCGGTCGCCTCGGGCAGGGTCTGGTCGATGCGGGCAAGCACGGCATCAAGCGTCATGGCGGTTTCCTTCCGTGGATCGCGCCGACCCTAGGAGCCGGGGCCGGCGGTGACAAGCGCCACATTGCCAATGCGGCGCTGCGGCGAATTGTGCCCTCGCGGAATCGGCGATTGACCTTTATCAATGTGGGATGACTGGCCGCGACCGATCTTGCGGGCGGGAAGAACGTGCAAGGACAGGACCCATGAACTACGACGCCGCACTCGACAGCGCCCTCAAGCGCCTGCATGACGAAGGCCGCTATCGGACCTTCATCGACATCGAGCGTCGGCTGGGTCAGTTTCCGCGCGCCATCTGGCGCCGCCCCGACGGGTCCGAACGCGAAATCACCGTCTGGTGCGGCAACGACTATCTGGGCATGGGCCAGCATCCGGCGGTTCTGGCCGCCATGCACGAGGCGATCGACGCCACCGGCGCCGGTTCGGGCGGCACCCGCAACATTTCGGGCACCACGCTCTATCACAAGCGGCTCGAGGCCGAGCTGGCCGACCTGCACGGCAAGGAGGCCGCGCTGGTCTTCACCTCGGCCTACATCGCCAACGACGCGACGCTCTCGACGCTGCCGAGGCTCTTTCCCGGCCTCATCATCTATTCGGACGCGTTGAACCATGCCTCGATGATCGAGGGCGTCCGCCGCAACGGCGGCGCCAAGCGCGTCTTCCGCCACAACGACCTGGCGCACCTGCGCGAACTTCTGGCCGCCGACGATCCCGCCGCCCCCAAGCTCATCGCCTTTGAATCGATCTATTCGATGGATGGCGATTTCGGCCCGATCGGCGCCATCTGCGATCTGGCCCGCGAATTCGGCGCGCTGACCTATCTGGACGAAGTTCACGCGGTGGGCATGTACGGTCCGCGCGGCGGCGGCGTCGCCGAACGCGACGGGCTGATGGGGCGCATCGACATCATCAACGGTACGCTGGCCAAGGCCTTCGGCGTCTTCGGCGGCTACATCGCCGCCAGCGCGAAGATGGTCGATGCCGTGCGGTCCTATGCGCCGGGCTTCATCTTCACCACGTCGCTGCCGCCGGCGGTGGCGGCGGGGGCGGCGGCCTCGGTCGCGCACCTGAAGCGCGACCAGGCGCTGCGCGACGCTCACCAGACTCAGGCGCGGATCCTCAAGATGCGGCTCAAGGGCCTGGGCTTGCCGATCGTCGACCACGGCAGCCACATCGTTCCGGTGCATGTCGGCGACCCGGTCCACTGCAAGCTTCTGTCCGACATGCTGCTCGACCGCTACGGCATCTACGCCCAGCCGATCAACTTCCCGACCGTCCCGCGCGGCACCGAACGGCTGCGGTTCACCCCTTCGCCGGTGCACACGCCGGGCGACCTCGACAGGCTTGTTCATGCCATGGACGAACTTTGGTCGCATTGTGCGCTGAATCGCGCCGTAGCCTCTGCGTGACAGCCGAATCCGATGCATCGGGCCTTGCCCTGTGCTAAGGAATCTTCAATAGGGCGGCACGGTTCCATGCGAATCGATGACCGGTTGACTCATGGGGACAGGGGCTGAGGCAGGCATGATCGGGCGGAGGTTCACACCTTCGGCGGAAGATACGGACAAACCGAAAGGGTTTGACGACTTCGAGCTGCGGCTGGGCGACATGATGCGTGGCGAACGGGCCACGCTGTCGAAGTCGCTTCTGGACGTGCAGCGCGAACTCAGGATCAAGGCCAGCTACATCGCCGCCATCGAAAACTGCGACACCGCCGCCTTCGACACGCCCGGTTTCATCGCTGGTTATGTGCGTTCCTACGCCAAGTATCTGGGCCTCGATCCCGAATGGGCCTTCACGCGGTTCTGCAAGGAGGCGAACTTCACCGTCGCCCACGGCATGTCCGCCGCCGCCTCGGGGCCGCTCTATGGCGGCAAGCGGCGCAAGGAAAAGGAATATGACGAGCCGCTCGCCAATCCGAACGCCTCGTTCGTGCCGCGCGGCGAAAAGATGTTTTCCGGCGTCGAGCCCGGCGCGCTGGGGTCCATCGCGGTCCTGCTGCTTCTGGTCGGCGGCATCGGCTATGGCGGCTGGAAGGTGCTTCAGGAAGTCCAGCGCGTGCAACTGTCGCCGGTCGACCAGGCGCCGGGCGTCGTCGCCGATCTGGACCCGCTGGCCGGGGCCGCGGGCGGGGCGGCGGCGCAGGCCCAGCCGACAACCGGCGTGATGGCCGCATTGCCCGCCCAGGATGCCCAGCCCGATCCGCAGGCTCTGGATCACCTCTATCGTCCGCAGGCGCTCGATACTCCGGTCCTGGTGGCGCGCGACGGGCCGATTGCCTCGATCGACCCCAACTCGGTCGGCGTCCTGGCCCAGTCCGCCAGCGACCGCGCCGTCAGCGAGGCGCTGGCCGCGCCACCCTTCGGCGAAACGCCGGTGCAGGTCGTGGCCGCCGACGTGCCCCCGGCGGTCGAGATCATCGCCGCGCGGCCCTCGTGGGTGCGCGTGCAGGCCGCCGATGGCACGGTGCTGTTCGAAAAGGTGCTGGATGCCGGCGAACGCTATACCGTGCCGGTGACCGACGAACCGGCGCAGCTGCGCGCCGGGGAATCGGGCGCGGTTTATTTCGCGGTGAACGGCGCGACCTACGGGCCGGCCGGCGCCTCGGGACAGGTGACCAAGAACATCAGCCTGTCGCCGGATGCGCTGACCCAGCGTTATGCCGCGGCTGACATCAACGCCGATGCCGACCTGGCGCGGGCGGTGGCGATGGCTTCGGCCGACCAGGCGGCCGCCCCGGCCGATCCATCCGCGCCCGCCGCCGATCCTTCGACGGCTGACCAAACCCAACCGCCCGTTACCCCGGCCCCCGCACCCTGATCCGCCGGTCGGGCGGGCCGGGCTGTTGCCTTGGTCCGGCGCAGCCCTTATCTAGACGCCATCCCCAAGGCCGAGGCGCCCATGTCCCACAATCCGATCCGTCCCTGGCGCTCCATCGACCGGCGTCCTTCGCGGCAGATCATGGTCGGCAAGGTCGCCGTCGGCGGCGACGCGCCGATTTCGGTGCAGACCATGACCAACACCATCACCTCGGACGTGAAGGCGACGCTGGACCAGATCATGCGCTGCGCGGCGGCCGGGGCCGACATCGTGCGCGTCTCGACCCCCGACGAAGAGTCGACCCGCGCGCTGAAGGAGATCGTCGCCGAAAGCCCGGTGCCGATCGTGGCCGACATCCATTTCCACTACAAGCGCGCCATCGAGGCCGCCGAGGCCGGCGCCGCCTGCCTGCGCATCAACCCCGGCAACATCGGCTCGGCCGCGCGGGTGCGCGAGGTGGTGCAGGCCGCGCGCGACCACGGCTGTTCGATCCGCATCGGCGTCAATGCCGGATCGCTGGAAAAGCACCTTCTGGACAAATATGGCGAACCCTGCCCCGAGGCGATGGTCGAATCCGGTCTCGACCATATCAAGCTGTTGCAGGACAACGATTTCCACGAATTCAAGATCAGCGTGAAGGCGTCCGACGTGTTCCTGGCCGCCGCAGCCTACCAGCAGCTGGCCAGCGCAACCGACGCGCCGATCCATCTTGGCATCACCGAAGCCGGCGGGCTGGTGTCGGGCACGGTCAAGTCGGCGATCGGCCTTGGCAACCTTCTGTGGATGGGGATCGGCGACACGATCCGCGTCTCGCTATCCGCCGACCCGGTCGAGGAAGTGAAGGTCGGCTACGAGATCCTGAAATCGCTCGGCCTGCGCCATCGCGGCGTCACCATCATTTCCTGCCCCTCCTGCGCGCGGCAGGGGTTCGACGTCATCAAGACCGTGGCGGCGCTCGAGGAGCGGCTGGCCCATGTCACCACCTCGATGAGCCTGTCGATCATCGGCTGCGTGGTGAACGGCCCCGGCGAGGCGCTGATGACCGACATCGGCTTTACCGGCGGCGGGGCAGGGGCGGGCATGGTCTACCTGGCCGGCAAGCAAAGCCACAAGATGACCAACGACCAGATGGTCGACCATATCGTCGGCCTGGTCGAGGCGAAGGCGGCCGAGATTGCCGCCGCCGAGGCGCGGGACGCGGCAGAGTAGGGGGCGCTGCCCCCCGTCGCCGCGCTAACGCGGCGACTCCCCCGGGATATTTGACCCAGGGAGAAGGGGCCAAGGTCCGTTGACCTTCCCGTCGCCCCCGGCTAGCTCACCGGCATGGCAAAGGCACCCCTACTTCAGCTTTCGGGCATTTCGCTGACCTTCGGCGGCAATCCGGTCTTTGACGGGCTCGACCTGACCGTGCAGCCCGGCGACCGGGTGGCGCTGGTCGGCCGCAACGGCTCGGGCAAGTCGACGCTGATGAAGGTGATGGCCGGGCTGGTCGAACCCGACCGGGGCAGCCGCGTCGTGCCGCCCGGCGTGACGGTCGGCTACATGGAGCAGGAACCCGACATGTCGGGCCACGAAACGCTGGGCGCTTTCGCCTCGGCGGGCCTGCCCGAGGGTGAGGCCTACCGCGTGGCGGTGGTGGCCGAAGGGCTGAAGTTCAATCCCGCCACCCCGGTCGCCTCGGCCTCGGGTGGGGAACGGCGGCGGGCGGCCCTGGCGCGGCTTCTGGCCCATGCGCCGGAACTGATGCTCTTGGACGAACCCACCAACCACCTCGACATCGAGGCGACCCTGTGGCTTGAACGCGAGCTCGCCGAAACCCGCGCCGCCTTCGTGGTCATCTCGCATGACCGCGCCTTCCTGCGGCGCCTGACGCGCGCGACCCTGTGGATCGACCGGGGCGAGGTGCGGCGCACCGAACGTGGCTTCGACGGGTTCGAGGAGTGGCGCGACACCGTCTGGGCCGCCGAGGACGAAGCCCGCCACAAGCTGGAACGCAAGATCAAGGCCGAAGCGAAATGGGCGGTCGAAGGCATTTCGGCCCGGCGCAAGCGCAACCAGGGCCGGGTGCGGGCCTTGGCGGCGCTGCGGGCCGAACGGGCGGCGATGATCCGCCGCCAGGGCACCGCCGACATGGCGCTGGAAACCGGCCAGACCTCGGGCCGGCTGGTGATCGAGGCCAAGGGGATCGCCAAATCCTACGGCGACAAGCTGATCCTGCGGCCCTTCGACCTGACGGTCCTGCGCGGCGACCGGGTGGCCTTCGTCGGGCCGAACGGGGTGGGCAAGACCACGCTGCTGAAGATGCTGACCGGCGAGGTTGCGCCTGACGCCGGCAGCATCCGCCACGGCACCAACCTGGAGATCGCGGTTTTCGACCAGGCGCGCGCCACGCTCGACCTGACGATGAGCCTGTGGGACGGGCTGGTCAACGACCCCGAGATGGCGGTTTCGGGCCGCTCCGACCAGGTTCTGGTGCGTGGCCAGCCCAAGCATGTGGTCGCCTACCTGAAGGACTTCCTGTTCGACGAAACGCAGGCGCGCGCGCCGATCGGCTCGCTCTCGGGCGGCGAGCGGGCGCGGCTTCTGCTGGCGCGGATCATGGCGCGGTCGTCGAACCTGCTGATCCTCGACGAACCGACCAACGATCTGGATGTCGAGACGCTCGATCTGTTGCAGGATATCCTCGGCGATTATGACGGGACGGTGCTGCTGGTCAGCCACGACCGCGATTTCATCGACCGGGTGGCGACGACGACCATCGCGCTGGAAGGCGACGGGCGGGCGACCGCCTATGCCGGCGGCTGGAGCGACTATCAGGCGCAGCGGACCGCACCGCCCGCCGCCGCAACCCCGGCACGGCCCGCGCCGAAGCCGGCACCGGCGGCCGAGGCCCCGGCCGCGAAACCGCAGGCGGCGGGCTTGACCTTTACCGAAAAGCACCGGTTCCAGACCCTGCCGGGGGTCATCGAGAAGCTGGAGGCCGAAATCGGCAAGCTTAGCGACTTCCTGTCGGACCCCGATCTGTTTGCGCGCGCGCCCGACAAGTTCCGCCGCGCCTCGGAAGGTCTGGCCGAACGCCAGCTGGCGCTGTCGGCCGCCGAAGAGGAATGGCTGATGTTGGCCGAGAAGGCCGAGGGCTGAGGCGAGGGAAAGTCACGTCAACGCAAAGCATCGCCGGTGGGTTGGCCCTTATGCGAGGAAGGGCCATGGGCGCGCTGCCCCGAACATCCGTGCCGGGATAGCGCCCGCCCGTCACCCTGACATCGGCCCTCGCATCTCGCCCGGACAAAGGCTGGGGCGCGGGCTGGGGAAAACGCTGTCCGTGCGCGACAACCACCTCACGCTCATTCGCCGTTGCAGAGGCCGAGCGATGCGACTGGGATCTGCACCCGCACCTGCCCCTGGGGGGTCAGGTCCGCCGCCGCCGCCGTCCGCCGCTCTCGCCACCGGCGATCAGGCCGGCGTTGTAATTGACATCGGGCAGCGTCACCACCTTTGCCAGTTCAGGGAAGGGATCTGCCGCATTGGGGATGGCCGAGGCGTCGACGAATATCTGCTGGAAACCCGGCGCAATCGCGGTCTCGACCTTGTGGATCTGCTGGACCAGCGTTTCGATCTGATCGCGCGAGGCGCGGTTCAGAAGCGCGATCCGCGCCCCCGTCCCGGCGGCATTGCCGATACCCTGCACCCGGTCGAGCGGCACGTCGGGGATCATGCCCAGCACCATCGCATGCTTGGCGCTGATATGGGCGCCGAAGGCACCGGCCAGCTTGACCCGCTCGACCTTGTCGATCCCCATCGTGTTCATCAGAAGCCGCGCGCCGGCGTAAAGCGCCGCCTTCGCCAGCTGGATGGCGCGGATGTCGCCCTGGGTCACCAGGATACGCGGCCCGCCGCTGGCGGTCGCATCGTGCAAGAGGTACGAATAGGTCCGGCCATGGGCCTCGCAGCGTGCCGAGCCGGCCTGCTCCGGGTTGCCGATCAGGCCCGACTGGTCGATGATTCCGGCCATCCGCATCTCGGCCACCACCTCGATGATGCCCGAGCCGCAGATGCCGGTGACGCCGCTGGCGCCGACCGCCGCAGCAAAGCCCGGCTCGTCCGACCACAGGTCGCAGCCGATCACCCGGAAACGCGGCTCTTTCGTCACCGGATCGATCTCGACCCGCTCGATCGCGCCGGCGGCGGCGCGCTGGCCGCTGGAGATCTGCGCCCCCTCGAAGGCCGGGCCGGTGGGCGAGGAGCAGGCCAGCACCCGTTCTTCATTGCCCAGAAGCAGTTCGGCGTTGGTGCCGACATCGACGATCAGCACCATCTCCTTCGACTTCTGCGGTTCTTCAGACAGCGCCACGCCCGCGCAATCGGCCCCGACATGGCCGGCGATGCAAGGCAGCACATAGACGCGGGCATTGCGGTTGAGGCTGGTCAGGTCCAGCTCGCGCGCATCGAGCGCCAGGCTGTTCGCCGTTGCCAGCGCGAAGGGCGCCTGGCCCAGTTCCACCGGGTCGATGCCAAGGAAAAGGTGGTGCATCACCGGGTTGAAGACGATCACCATCTCGTAGATTGCCGAAGGATCGACCCCGGCCTCCCCGGCCACCGCGGTCGCCAGCGTGTTGATCGCCTCGCGCACGGCCTTTGTCATCTCGGCATCGCCGCCGGGGTTCATCATCGCATAGCTGACGCGGCTCATCAGGTCTTCGCCAAAGCGGATCTGCGGGTTCATCAGCCCCGAAGAGGCCAGCACCTTGCCATCGGTCAGGTCGCAAAGATGCGCGGCGATGGTGGTCGAGCCGAGGTCGACGGCAAGGCCGTAAAGCTGCCCCTCGTGGAAGCCGGGGAAGATGTCGATGACCCGGTGGCGGCTGTCGTGGTTGCCGCGGTTCAGCACCACCGTCACCTTCCATTCGCCCTTGCGCAGCGCTGGCTGCAGGCGCCGCAGGATGGACAGATCCGCATCGATGCCGTCGATCTCCCATTGCTCCTTCAGCGCGCGGGCCAGGCGTTCGAAATCACCCGAGGGTTCGTGCATGTCGGGTTCTTCGACCTCGACGTAATAGCTGCGGGTGGCGGGATCCATCTCGATGTCGCGCTCGGCGGCCGACTTGCGGATGACCTGCTTGTGCAACTGGCTTTCCGGCGGCACGTCGATGACCACGTCGCCCATGACCTTGGCCTGGCAGCCCAGGCGGCGGCCGTCGGCCAGGCCGCGGATGCGGTTGTAGCGATCCTCGACCGCGTTCCACTCCGACAGGGCGTCGGCGGCGACATGGACGCCGTGCTTGGGAAATTCGCCGTAGCCCGGCGTGATCTGGCATTTCGAGCAGATGCCGCGGCCGCCGCAGACGCTGTCGAGATCGACGCCCAGCTGGCGGGCGGCCGTCAGGACCGGCGTGCCCAGCGCGAATCGCCCCCGCTTGCCCGAGGGGGTAAAGATCACAAGCGCGTCTTCGGTCATGGCGGTCTCCGGTCTGTTCGCGCCTCTATCTAACCACTTTGCCGCGGCCGGCAATGGCTCGAAGCGGCAGGTCAGCGTCCGGTTTCGTCAGGAACCGGAATGTTCGCCGGCCGAGGCGCCCCTCCCGGTGACCGGCGCGCGCCAGGCGACTGCCAAGCCTGAAAGGGCCGCGAAGGCCCAGCCCGGAAGCCCGGCGAAACCGGCAAGAGCGAAGACCACCGCCATCGCCGGCAGCGACAGGCGGCGCGCCGCGTCAAGCGGCAGGTGCCGGTCGCGCACGATCCAGAGAAAGCCATAGATCATCGCCAGCGCCAGCCCCAGCCACAGCGCCACCTCGGACCGGCTGGCGTGGCTTTCGCCGGCGGCCAGGTCGATGCCCGCGCCGATCGCGGCACCCGCAAGCGCGGTCGCCGCAAAGATGAAGACATGTCCGTAACCCCAGACCAGCGCCGTCTTGAACCCGAGGTGCGGCAGGTGCTCCTGTTCGCAGAAGTAGATCCACCAGATCGAAAAGACGATCACCAGTGCCGCCGTTGCTGCGGTCGCCGCCGGGATCGCGGGCACTGTGGCGAACAGCAGGCCATACCCGCGCGAGATCGACAGCATGATTTCGCCCAGGGTGATGATCATGAGCAGGCCATAGCGTTCGATCACATGGTGCCGATGATAGGGCGTCGCCCCGGCACTTTCGGCGAAGGGCGGCACGGCAAGCTCCAGCGCGTAACCGGCTGCCGCGAATGCGTAGAACCACAGGGATTGCGGATCGGCCAGCAGGTACATGACCACCCAGCCGGTTTGCGCCAGAGCGATGCCGGCCGCATAGCGCAGTGCCGTCGTCCGGTGGGCGGGGCTTCCGGCCGCGGCGCGCAGCCACAGCCCGATCATGCCGAGCCGCATGATGGTCCAGCCGGCGAGCCCGACATGAAAGTCGAGCGTATCGAAGATGAAGCCGACGCCGCCGGCAAAGACCAGTTCGCCTGCGATGATCACCAGGACCAGCACGCGATACAGCGCGTCATCGTTGTCGAAGGCCGAGGCGAACCAGGTGAAGTTCATCCAGGCCCACCAGATCGCCAGAAAGACGAAGACGAAGCGGGGCAGCGCCTCGACGCCGTGGCCGCCGGAGATCGCATGGTGAAGGCCGGCCGTCACCGCCGCGATGGCGATGACGCTGACCAGATCGAACAGCAGCTCGAGCGTGGTCGACGCGCGGTGCGGCTCGGACGGGTCGCGGGGGGCGAGCGGGCGGATGGCTTTCAGCGACATGCGAACCTCGGGGACGGTGCCGGCAGAGTTTTCCCGGCCGGCGTGCCTTGTGCAAGCCGTGTCTGCCGCCCGCCGCTCAGAACCACATGTCGGCGACCTTGCGCCCGTCGCGGGGCAGGTCGGAGAACGTGTCGAACCCGTCGAAATGGTCGATCGGGATCGCGCCGACCTGATCGGGCTCGGCCAGCCGCAGGTTGACCGCGATCCGCCGCCGCCCGTCATCCTTCGGCCGGTGCCCGCGCCAGAAGCAGATGCAGCCGCAGGTCGGGCAGAAGTGGAACTCGATCCAGTCGCCGGGCATATAGGTCCGGGTCGGGCCAAAAACCTGGATGTCCTCGGATTCGTGGCCATAGGCCCACAGGACGCCGTAGCGGCGGCAGACGGTGCAGTTGCAGGCTGTGGCCGCCTCGGGCTGGCCGTCGAAGGTCCAGCGGACGGCGCCGCAGTGGCAGGTTCCCTCAAGCATGGCATCCCCCGTCGCGTTGCACACAGGCCATCGTAGAGCCGGGTAGAGTGCCGCGCAAACGGCGCCTCAGCCGCCGTCCAGCCAGGCGAGGATCGCGGCACGGTCGCCGTCGAGCGTGGGCGCGACGCCGCGCGCCGGCGGGTCGGCCAGGTCCGACATCTTGACCGGATTGCCGGCGGCGACGAAGGCCGGACCGCCGCGGCGGGCGGCGATGGGCAGGACCATGTGGCGGGCGTTGACCTGCGGGTCGGCCAGCGCCTCGGTCATGTCCTGCACCCGCCCGGTTGGCACTCCCGCCGCCTCGAGCGTGGCGATCCAGTGGGCGCGCGGCCGTTCCAGCGTCACCGTCTCGATCAGCCGCTTCAGCAGGCGGACATTGTCGCAGCGCAGGGCGTTGGTCAGGAAGCGCGGGTCGCGGGCAAGGTCGGGCATCCCCAGCGCCGTGCAGAGCTTGGCGAACAGCGCGTCGTTGCCGGCGGCGATGACGAAGAACCCGTCCGCGGCGCGATAGGTGGAAAAGGGGGTGATCGTCGGATGGCGCGCGCCGGTCGGGCCGGGGGCCTTGCCGGTGGCCGTGGCGATGGCCAGCGCATGTTCCTGGATGACGATCTGCGAATCCAGCATCGAGACGTCGATCTTCTGCCCGCGCCCGGTCTTGGCAAGGGCAATCAGCGCCGCGAGGATACCCTGGACCAGGTACATCCCGGCGACGATGTCGCCGATCGAGGCGCCGACCCGAACCGGCGGGCCGCCTTCCTCGCCGGTGATCGACATCACCCCGCCGCGCGCCTGCGCCACCATGTCATAGGCAGGCTTGCCCGCCTCGGGCCCGGTATGGCCGAAGCCCGACACCGCCCCGTAGATCAGCCGCGGATGGCGGGCATGCAGCGCCTCCCACCCATAGCCCAGCCGCTCCATCGTGCCGGGGCGGAAATTTTCCAGGATCACGTCGGCGCGGGCCAGAAGCCGGCCGAAGATCGCCCGGTCGTTCTCGGCCTTCAGGTCCAGCGCGATCGACTGCTTGCCGTGGTTCAGCGCCGCGAAATAGGCGCTTTCGCCCTGCAGGAACGGCGGAAAGGCGCGGGTGTCGTCGCCGGTGGCCGGCCGTTCGACCTTGATCACCCGCGCGCCGAA
Source organism: Paracoccaceae bacterium (assembly GCA_046348855.1). Classification (GTDB taxonomy): domain Bacteria; phylum Pseudomonadota; class Alphaproteobacteria; order Rhodobacterales; family Rhodobacteraceae; genus TMP-24. Next base: position 120,011 of record JAXMDK010000012.1, read on the forward strand.
ATCGGCAAGCTGGGTCGAGGCGAAGGGACCGGCAAGCACATGGGTCAGGTCGAGGACGGTCAGGCCATCAAGGGGCGCACGCATGTCGGACTCCGGCTGCCGGGGCAGGGCGACTTTAGCCGCGCCGGACCATCGCGCAAGCGCGGCATCGCCGCAGGCTTAGGCAGGCCCAAAGCCGCGCATTGGAAAATACGCATTGCCCGAAGCTTGACGCATGGCGCTGTGCGGGGCGATTCTGCGGCGCAGGATGCGGGCGCCGACTCGCCCGATCGATGATGGAGGTCCACCCATGAATGCCCCGCGTCTGTCGCCCGCCGCCGAACTGCACGCCAGCGTTGCACTCCCGTTCGAAAGGGCGAGGGCGATGCCGAAATCGGTCTATACCTCGCCCGAGTTCGTCAAGCTGGAGGAGGAGCGGATCTTCGCCCGCGAATGGCTGTGCGCCGGCCGCGCCGAGGCGCTGCCCAACCCCGGCGACTACCTGACCATGACCATCGCCGGCGAGCCGGTGATCGTGCTGCGCGACCGCGACGGTGAAATCCGCGCCATGTCGAACGTCTGCCGCCACCGGATGTCGACGCTGTTGCAAGGCCGTGGCAACGCCCGGTCCATCGTCTGCCCCTACCACGCCTGGACCTACAACCTTGACGGCACCCTGCGCGGCGCGCCGGCGATGACGCTGAACGAAGGCTTCTGCAAGGAAGACATCGCCCTGCCGAAGGTGCGCTGCGAGGTCTGGCTGGGCTGGGTCATGGTGACGCTGAACCCCGACGCGCCGCCGCCCGGCGAGCGGCTGAAGGGCATCGAGGATCTGGTCGGCAAGTTCGAGATGCAGAACTATGTCGAGAACTTCCGCGAAACCTTCCGCTGGCACACCAACTGGAAGGTGCTGGCCGAGAACTTCATGGAAAGCTACCACCTGCCGGTCTGCCACATGGGCACCATCGGCAAGCAGGTGAACCTTTTGGAAATGACCTGCCCGGAAGGCACGGACGCCTACAACTACCACTACATCCTCAAGGACGAGACGCTCGACCTGGCCATCGCCCATCCGACGAACACAAGGCTGGAAGGCGACGACCGGCGGATGACCTGGCTGTTGACGATCTATCCCTCGCTGATGATCACCCTGACGCCCGGCTACTTCTGGTATCTGTCGCTGACCCCGGACGGGCCGGGCCATGTGAACGTGCTGTTCGGCGGCGGGCTGGCGCCCGAATTCGCCGCCGATCCGAAAGCCCAGGAAAGCTTTGCCCGGCTGCGCGCGCTTCTCGACGACGTGAACGTCGAGGACAAGGGCTGCACCGAGAAGGTCTATCAGGGCCTGCTGGCGGGCCTTTCGGAGCCCGGTCCTCTCAGCCACCTGGAGCGGCCGAACTACGAGTTCGCCCGTTATATCGCCGCGCGCATCCCGGACTGACGGCCGGGCAGGGGGCTCTGCCCCCGCCGCCCGGACGGGCGGCCCCCCGGGATATTTCGGGACAGAAAGTGGGTCAGCGCCCCGTCAGCCAGTTGCCGAGCGCCGCGAGCCGCGACGGCGGGCCCTGCAGGCGATCCTCGCGCCGGTCGGCGGCATTCAGCAGCGCATACATGCCGGTGACGCCCAGCCAGCGCAGGGGTTCGGCTTCCCATTTGCGGACCCGGCGGTTGACCCAGGGCAGCGAGGTCAGGTCGGTGGTGCGGTCCAGCGTCAGGTCGGCGAGGGTGCGGCCGGCGAGGTTCGAGGTCGAGACGCCGACCCCGACATAGCCGCCCGCCCAGCCGATCCCGGTGGCGCGGTCGAGCCCGACGGTCGCGCACCAGTCGCGCGGAACCCCCAGCACGCCGCACCATGCATGGGCGACGGGATGGCTGCGCGCGGCGGGGAAATGCCGGTGCAGGATCGCGACCAGCCGGCGGATCGTTTCGGGGTCGGGCGCGCCGGAGCGGTCGAGCGATGAGCCGTAGCGATAGGGAACCCCGCGCGCGCCCACGGTGATGCGGCCTTCGCGGGTGCGCTGGCAATAGCAATAGGCGTTCTGGAAATCCCCCAGGATTTCATGGCCTTTCCAGCCGATCTGGTCCCAGACCTCGGGCGGCAGCGGCGCGGTCGCGATCTGGGCGGAGTTCAGCGGCAGCCAGTCGCGCCGCAACCCCGGCAGGGTGGCGGTGAAGCCTTCGGTGCAGCGCAGGATGCGGGCGGCGCGAACCGTGCCGAACGGGCTGGCGACGCGCCCCGGCGCGATGGCGGTCGCCGGCGTGCCTTCGGCGATCACGACGCCCAGCCGTTCGACGGCGGCGGCCAGCCCGCGCACCAGTTTTGCCGGCTGGACCCGGGCGACACCCTGCACGATCATCGCGCCGAGCGTGCCGGGGATGGTGACGCGGGCGCGGGTTTCCTCGGCGCCGAGCTCGAACACCCGGTCGTCCTCGCCCCAGTGGCGGCGGTGGGCGACCTCGGACTTCAGCCGCGCCAGCTGGGCGGGGTTGGTCGCCACCATCAGTTCGTCGGTGGGCAGGATGTCGGCGTCGATGCCTTCGGCCTGCGCCACCCGCATGACCTCGGCCACCGTGCCGCCCATCGCCCTGACCAGCCGCCGCACCGGGTCGGCCCCGGCGCTGGCGGCATATTTCTCCTGGCTCCAGGCGAAGCCGCCGGTCAGCCAGCCGCCATTGCGCCCCGAGGCGCCGAAACCGGCGAATTCCTTTTCCAGGACCACGATCTTCAGCCGGGGGTCGGCCTTTTTCAGGTAGTAGGCGGTCCAGAGGCCGGTATAGCCCGCGCCGACGATGCAGACATCGGCGGCGGTATCACCGGCAAGGGGCGCGCGCCGGGCGGGCAGGCCGCCAATATCCGCATACCAGAACGACACATCGCCAACATGGTCCACGTCCGTCATCCGATCCCCCGTCCCGGTCTGCCGGCCGACGCTAGCCGGTTTGGCGCGCCAAGGCGAGAGGCGGGACGGCGTGGTAGGCCCGGAGGGACTTGAACCCCCAACCAAGGCGTTATGAGCGCCCTGCTCTGACCATTGAGCTACAGGCCCGACCTTGCGCCATGCCTAGCACAAAGCGGGCGCGCGTCAACCGCTCCGCCCGGCGCGCGCGCCCCGCGAAAGGCGCGTTGTAGCCGCCGCTGCAATCGGGTAATGGGCCGTGCCAGTGACGGTTTGTCCTTTGGAGATTCCATGACCGAGCCGAAAAGCGGGCTGACCTACGCCGAAGCGGGAGTCGACATCGACGCGGGCAATGCGCTCGTCGAGCGGATCAAGCCGGCGGCGAAACGGACGAACCGGCCGGGAACCCTGTCGGGGCTGGGCGGGTTCGGGGCGCTCTTCGACCTCAAGGCCGCGGGCTACCGCGATCCGGTTCTGGTCGCCGCCACCGACGGGGTGGGAACCAAGCTGAAGATCGCCATCGACACCGGGACGGTCGACACGATCGGCATCGACCTGGTGGCCATGTGCGTGAACGACCTGGTCTGCCAGGGGGCGGAGCCGCTGTTCTTTCTCGACTATTTCGCCACCGGCAAGCTCGAGGTCGACAAGGCGGCGCGGATCATCGACGGCATCGCCGATGGCTGCGCCCGGTCGGGCTGCGCGCTGATCGGCGGCGAGACGGCGGAAATGCCGGGCATGTATCATGGCGGCGATTTCGACCTCGCGGGCTTTGCCGTGGGCGCGATGGAACGGGGCGCCGACCTGCCGCGCGGCGTGCGCGAAGGCGACGTGCTCTTGGGCCTGGCCTCGGACGGAGTGCATTCCAACGGCTATTCCTTCGTGCGCAAGGTGGCCGAACGGTCCGGCCTTGGCTGGGATGCGCCTTCGCCGTTCAGCCAAAACACCTTGGGCGCGGCGCTTCTGGCGCCGACGCGGCTTTACGTGAAGCAGGCGCTGGCGGCGGTCCGGGCCGGCGGCGTCCATGCGCTGGCCCATATCACCGGCGGCGGGTTGACCGAAAACCCGCCGCGCGTCCTGCCCGAGGGGCTCGCCTGCGAGATCGACCTGTCGTCCTGGGCGCTGCCGCCGGTCTTCCGCTGGCTGGCCGAAACCGCGGCGATGAGCGAGCCGGAACTCCTCAAGACCTTCAACTGCGGCATCGGCATGATCGCCGTGGTGGCCGACGACCGGGCCGACGCGATCGAGGCGCTTCTGACGCGCGAGGGCGAACAGGTGGTGCGCCTTGGCCATGTGGTCAAGGGCGAGGGGGTTCGCTACAAGGGTCAGCTTCTGTGAAGCGGGTGGCCATCCTGATCTCCGGGGGTGGCTCCAACATGGTGGCGCTGGCCCAGAGCATGCGGGGCGATCATCCGGCGCGGGTCGTGCTTGTCGCCTCGAACGATCCGCAGGCCGGTGGCCTGGCCCGCGCGGCCACCCTGGGCCTGCCGGTGGCCGCCGTCGACCATCGCGCCTTCGGCCGGGACCGAGCGGCCTTTGAAGAGGCACTGCTGGCGCCGATCCTGGCGGCGCGGCCCGACATCATCTGCCTGGCCGGGTTCATGCGGGTGCTGACGCCTGGCTTTGTTGCGCGCTTCCAGGGGCGGATGATGAATATCCATCCGTCGCTCCTGCCGAAATATCCGGGGCTCGACACCCACCGGCGCGCGCTGGAGGCCGGCGACGCCGAGGCCGGCTGCACCGTCCACGAAGTCACCCAGATTCTCGACGACGGGCCGATCCTGGGGCAGGCGCGCGTCCCGATCCGGCCTGACGACACGCCGGCGACGCTGGCGGCGCGGGTTCTTTACGCCGAACACCGGCTTTACCCGGCGGTCCTGCGCCGCTTTGCCGGCGGAGACCGGACGCCCCTGCTGCTTGACTGAACCCGTGATGGACAAAGCCGGGTCGGAACCGCCGATAGGGACGGGTTTGCGCAACAGTCGGACCGGACCGCTCGACTTGACTTTTATTCCCTCCGACACTCGCCTATCAGAAGGCCATGGCAGGCGGGATGACCCCGCACACTGCAGGATCACCATGAAGATCATTACCAAGACGGACGAATTTGCCGCATTCTGCGCTGCCGCCAAGGCCCAGCCCTATGTGACCATCGACACCGAGTTCCTGCGCGAACGGACCTATTATTCCAAGCTGTGCCTGATCCAGATGGCGCTGCCCGGCAAGACCGGCGAGGCGGTTCTGGTCGACCCTCTGGCCGAGGGCCTGTCGCTGGAACCGCTTTACGACCTGTTCCGGCATCAGGAGACGGTCAAGGTCTTTCACGCGGCCCGGCAGGACCTGGAAATCTTCTTCGTCGAGGGCAAGGTCTTTCCGACTCCCTTGTTCGACACCCAGGTCGCGGCGATGGTCTGCGGCTTTGGCGAGCAGGCGGGCTACGAGACGCTGGTCAAAAAGATCGCCCGCGAAAATCTCGACAAGTCGTCGCGCTTCACCGACTGGTCGCGCCGGCCGCTGAGCGAGGCGCAGATGGTCTATGCGCTGGCCGACGTGACGCACCTGCGGGTGATCTACGAACATCTCAGCCGCGAACTGGTCCGCACCGGCCGGCAGAAATGGGTCGAGGAGGAACTGTCGACCCTGCTCGACCCCGAAACCTACATCACCCGCCCCGGCGAGGCCTGGCAGAAGGTCAAGACCCGCACCACCTCGGGCCGGTTCATGGCGATGGTCCGGGAACTGGCGCGGTTCCGCGAAGATTACGCCCAAAGCCGCGACGTGCCGCGGTCGCGCGTGTTCAAGGACGACGCGCTGCTGGAACTGGCCTCGACCCGGCCGACCAATGCCGAGGAACTTGGCCGGTCGCGGCTTCTTCTGCGCGAAGGGCGCAAGGCCGAGATCGCCGAAGGTATCCTGGCAGCGATCAAGGCCGGGATGGAGACCAAGCCCGAGGATTTCCCCAAGATCGACCCGTCGCGCGAACAGTTGCAGGTCAACACCGCGCTGGCCGACCTGCTGCGGGTGCTGCTGAAGGCCAAGTCGGAAGAAACCGGCGTGGCGCCGAAGCTGATTGCGGCGGCGTCGGAGCTGGACGCGCTGTCGGCCGGCCAGCGCGACCTGCCGATGCTGCACGGCTGGCGCGCCGAGGTCTTCGGCGACGATGCGCTGAGGTTGTGCCGGGGCGAGATCGCCCTGTCGGCCATCGGCGGCGCGGTGCGGGTGGTGGCGCTGTAGGGCGCGGTCGGATCACCTGGAATCTGCAAGGTTGACCAAGCACGAGGCCATCGCCTCGCGCGTCGGGACCGGGATCAGCCTGCGTCGGCCGTGCTCCCGGAGCGCGGCTGCTCATGTGTTTGCCGAACGTCTGCCGCGCGAGGCGATGGCCTCGCGCTCATTCACCGCTAAGTAATACGACTGCGATCCTGCGCCGCCCTGTCAGCGCCCGCTTTCGCGGCTGTTGCTCTCGCCCTGCACCACGATCCTGGTCACATCGGCCAGCTTCACCGTCGAGATATAGGCGGCGGCCGAGATTTCGCGCGATTGCGGGGTCGACACAGCCTCGTCCTGCGGCGGCTGGAACACCAGGAAGCGATAGGTCATCACCCCGTCGACCGGAAAGCCGTGATTGTCGGCCACCAGTTGCGCCTTCCACCAGCCCTGGGTGGGCGGCAGCCCGGTCGCACGCACCAGCGCGCCGGTCGGCATGTGCGTCACCTCCAGCGCCGTCACCTGCGATATCAGCTGCCGGCCATCGGCCGCCTCGCCGGGGGCAAGCTCGGCGGTGGCGGTGCTGGCGCGCGAATGGCCGAACCAGTTGAAGGGATTCAGCCGGCTGTCCCGGATCCTGCCGCAGTCGGCAAGCGTCAGCGTCAAGAGGGCAAGGCACAGCGCGGCGGCGGGGCGTTTCATCCAAGGCTCCTTCCGGGTCATGGCCTTGGGTAGCCCATTCGCGGGCCGCTGAAAAGGGGCGCAGAGGCTGGACCTTTCGCCCCGCTGCCACTACTTCAAAGGGCAGTTGCGGAGCGGACCATGGCCACCGAAGCCTTTGAAGAAATCGCCGAAACCTTCGACTTCCTGGACGATTGGGAAGACCGCTATCGCCATGTCATCGAACTGGGCAAGGCGATGCCGGCGCTGGAGGAGGTGTTCCGCGTGCCCGCCACCAAGGTCGAGGGCTGCGCCAGCCAGGTCTGGTTCCGCCCGCTGATCGAAGGGCAGGGCGCGGAGGCGCGGTTCGACTTTCAGGGCGACAGCGACGCGATGATCGTGCGCGGGCTGATCGCGGTCCTGCACGCGCTTTATTCCGGCCTGTCGGCGGCCGAGGTGGGGCGCGTCGATGCCGCCGCCGAACTGAAGCGGCTGGGGCTCGACGAACACCTGTCCTCGCAACGCTCCAACGGGGTCCGGGCGATGGTCGGGCGCATCCGCAAGCTGGCGTCCGAGGCGGTTGCCGGGTGAGGCTGGCATCCTCCGGCCTCGCGGCGCCCAACAACCTGGCCAATGCGCCCCCTTTTTTGCCGGCCCTGTGCACCCGTAGTGAAGTGATCGCTCGAGCAATTCGAACGGTCATCGCTCACTTAATTAAAACTAGTCCCCAAATTTTCCGCTCAGGGTTCCGTGATACCGCAGCACTTCGTTGATAACGTGGAGTGGGCACGATCTTGCGGAGTTGGGTATGGTCGCCCTGCAAGCCCTCAACGCCTCTAGCTCAAGCAATATCTCACTGTTGTCAGGGAAAGAGATTTTGTAATGCTCAGTTCCATCGGCGCTAACGAGGGGAATTGAGTAATTTGTTGCAAGAGAAAAAACGCCGAACGCCCGCGGCATAGTCTCCTTCAGGCAAGATATCTTTTCATCCTTGGTGAGGTCAGAAGCAATCGTAATGACAAACGCATTTATGACGTTTTCCGATGTTGCGCTCCAGCGCGCGCCGCAGCCTTTCGAAAGAGATACGATTCCTCTTTTGGCTATTTCTGCGGCAAATTCATTTGGGCTCTGCGAGAACATATCAGGTAAATCGAGTGTGGACCCGCCTGATGACATCTTCACCATATCTTCTTTGTCAACTTCTAGAAGCAGGAAATTCGTTTCACCGGAAACTTTTGATTGAGTAAATATGTCACCGGGAAATCCTTGAATGTATGTTTCGTAGCCTCCGGCATCTGAAAGCTGCAGAAAGTCCTTGAGCGCTTCTTTTTGCACTTCAATTTCTGATATTCCAATAAATTGAGCGGAAATTTTTCCGCCCCAATGTGCAGGTATATCGAAGTTTTTATTTTCATATGTATATCGATTTCCCGGATGATCATATTTGGGGTCGATATCTGTCTTTCCACCAACGGATTGTGCCAGCAAGCCAACTGGAGCCATTGAAAAAAGCCATACGATGAGCATCGCAATTGATCGGCGAATCATTCTTATGCCTGTGACATGGTTCATGGGTGGTGAAGTTACTCCACGATCATGCATCACTGCTTCCATTCATTGAAAGTCTTCTTAGGAGCGTCTGGCTGCGCAAAGGGCCGATGCCTGCCCGTCATGCGCTGTGAGAATGCGCCATCCCCCAATCTTCTCACAACCGCGCCAGCGCCGGCGCCAAATCACCATAGCCGGTCAGCCGCCGTTCGTAGGCCAGCCCCAGCCGCGCCGCGCAGTCGCGGGCCTTGGCGTCCAGAGCCGGGTCGTCGGTCTGGGCCTGGAAGACCAGCTTTTCGTAATTGCCGAACATCATCGGGATCAGTTCGGGGTGGCGGTCGAAGCCCATCGGCTTCCAGACGAAGGCGTCGAACTGGCGGCAGAGAAAGTCGGTCAGGTAGAAGGCTGTGCATTCGTCGCGCGCGGCGAAGGCGGCATTGCCTTCGTAGAAGGAATAGCAATGCGGCCCGGCGATCATCTCGACCCCCAGCTCGGCGCATTTCGCCTGAAGCAGCCCGCCGGTCCCGCAATCGGCATAGACGACGAAGATCCCGTCATAGGCGGCGCGGTTGGCCTCCACCGTCTCGGCCACGGCGGCGGTGATGCGGTGGGGGTGCAGGTGCAGCTTGGCCGGCAGGCAGGTCAGGTCTAGGTGCGTCCAGCCGTTCGCTTCCTTCAGGTCGAGGATCTCGCGCGCCAGCGCCCCGCAGGCGATCAGCAGGATGCGGTCGGTGCGGGCCGGCTGGTCGACGACAGGGCCTTGGTCGGGGGTCATTTGTTCTTCCGCCCGGTGAAATGGGCCACCAGCGTCGCGATGAGCAACAGCGGCCCGAGCGCCGCCATCCAGCCGGGCTGGATTTCCCCGGCGACCGCGTAGGCCAAGGCCAGAGTCGCGCCGACGGCCAGCACGACGAATGCCAGGATCAGCACAAGACGGGTGGTGGGCATCCGGGCCTCCTTTCCTGTTCCCAATCTGGGGCGCGCCGGCCGGTTTGCCAATGGCCGAAAGACAAAGGCTCCGGTGCGCGGGGCGCCCGGAGCCTCAAGCCTGTCACAACGGGCCGGAGATCAGCCGCCCAGTTTGTTGTGCTTGCGGGACATGAAGTCCTTGGCGGTCTGCACGGCCACTGCCGCATCGCGGCAATAGGCGTCGGCGCCGATCGCCTTGCCAAATTCCTCGTTCAGCGGCGCGCCGCCGACCAGCACGATGAAGTCATCGCGCATGCCCTTTTCCTTCATCGTGTCGATCACGACCTTCATGTAGGGCATGGTGGTGGTCAGGAGCGCCGACATGCCGAGGATGTCGGCCTGCTCACGCTCCAGCGCCTCGATGTATTTCTCGACCGGGTTGTTGATGCCGAGGTCGACGACTTCGAAGCCGGCGCCTTCCATCATCATGCCCACGAGGTTCTTGCCGATGTCGTGGATGTCGCCCTTGACGGTGCCGATCACCATCTTGCCGACCTTCGGCGCGCCGGTTTCGGCCAGAAGCGGCTTGAGGATCGCCATGCCGGCCTTCATCGCGTTGGCGGCCAGCAGCACTTCGGGAACGAACAGGATGCCGTCGCGGAAGTCGGCGCCGACGATGGTCATGCCGGCGACCAGCGCCTTGGTCAGGACGTCATACGGGGCCCATCCGCGTTCCAGCAGGATGTTCACGCCTTCCTCGATTTCCTCCTTGAGGCCATCGTAGAGGTCATCGTGCATCTGAAGAACCAGTTCTTCGTCGTCCAGTTCGGAAAGTATGATGTCGCCTTCGTCGGCCATGACCCGTCTCCTGCCAGTCGTTGCGCCGGTAATAGCCGGGCCGGGGGCCGGTAGACTTGGCCGATTCCGACCTTAAGCGCGACAACGGCGACGAAAGCGACATGGTCGCGCCGGGGCAGGGCAAGGGGGATAGCAAATGTTCTTGTTATGTTCTAGTCTGCAACCATGCCCCTGCCACCCCCCGATCCCTTCCTGCGCCTCAAGGCGCGCGGGTCCGCCACCAACGAAAGCGGCCGGTTCGAGCCCTATGGCCGCGAGGTGGCCCACGACGGCTGGGATATGCCCGAGGAGGAGCGGCTCCTGCGCACCGAGGTCAGCGAGGAGCGGCCGCGCAGCGTCATCAACCATGTCGGCTCGCCCGACCTGCCGTTCGACCGGACGCTGAACCCCTACCGGGGCTGCGAGCACGGCTGTTCCTACTGTTTCGCCCGGCCGACACATGCCTACCTCGGCCTGTCGCCGGGGCTGGACTTCGAGACGCGCCTCGTGGCCCGGCCCGACGCGCCCGCTGTCCTCGACCGCGAACTGCGGCGCAAGAGCTATCGCCCCGACGTGCTGGCGATCGGCACCAACACCGACCCCTACCAGCCGATCGAGGCGCGCTACCGGATCATGCGCGCGCTGTTGCAGGTGCTGTCGGACTGGAACCATCCGCTGTCGATCGTCACCAAGGGCGCGCTGATCGAACGCGACATCGACATCCTGTCCGACATGGCGCGGCGCCATCTGGTGCAGGTCGGAATTTCGGTGACGACGCTCGACCCCGCCCTGTGCCGGGCGCTGGAACCACGCGCGCCGGCGCCGGCGCGGCGGCTGGCGGCGATCCGGGCGCTGAGCGCGGCAGGCGTGCCGGTCCGGGTCATGGTGGCGCCGGTGATCCCGGTCCTGACCGAGCCGGAACTGGAGGCGATCCTTGCCGCCGCCGCCGAGGCGGGCGCACGGGCGGCCAGTTGGATTCTGCTGCGCTTGCCGCTGGAAGTCGCGCCCCTGTTCCGCGACTGGCTGGCCCGCCACGCCCCCCTTGCCGCCACCCATGTGATGAACCGCCTGCGCGAGATGCGGGGCGGGGCCGACTATGATGCCGACTGGGGCAGGCGGATGCGGGGCGAGGGGACCCATGCCGCGCTGATCGCCCGCCGCTTCGCCGTAGCCGCCCGCCGGCACGGGCTTGACGGGCCCCTGCCGCCGCTCGACCGCACCGCCTTTCGGGCGCCCTCACGGCCGGGCGATCAGCTTTCCCTGTTCTGATCCGGCCCGCAGGTGTATCATCAAATCTGCGGCAGGGCGCCAACCGGTTGGTCCAACCGTTTGAAAGGAGGCGCAAATGTTCAGACATATCATCGTTCCCACCGACGGCTCGCTGGTCGGGGAAAGGGCCGTAGAGCAGGGGCTGGAACTGGCCAAGATCAGCGGTGCCAAGTTGACCATCCTGACCGTCCTGCAACCTTTGCTGATCTATTCGGTCGCGCACGAGCTGGTCGTCGACATGGGCGAACAGCAGCAGCAAGAGGCCGACCAACACAAGCGCGACGACCGCCGGCTGGAAGACATGGTGCGCGCCTCGGGCGTCGAGTGCGCCCATCTCGAGGCCGAGGACATCCATCTGAGCGACGCCGTGCATCAGGCCTCGCTCGCCCAGGGGTGCGACCTGATCGTCATGCCCGCGCACGAACGCTACGGGCTGCTGGGCAAGTCGGTTGACAGCGAAACCGCCAAGCTTCTGGCGAAATCGCAATTGCCGGTTCTGGTCCTGCACTGAGCCGCGAAAGCCTGCAGCCGCCCGCTTCGCAGGCGCAGAAAACCCTTGTGGACAGGGGCGGGGGCGGGCGCTAAACCGGCAGGGCCGACTTTGCCGCCGCTATGGAGCCCGCCGCCAGATGGCCAGCCTGAACGACATCCGCTCGACCTTCCTCGACTACTTCAAGCGCAACGGCCATCAGGTGGTCGACAGCTCGCCCCTGGTGCCGCGCAACGACCCGACGCTGATGTTCGCCAACTCGGGCATGGTCCAGTTCAAGAACTGCTTCACCGGGGTCGAGACCCGCGACTACAAGCGCGCCACCACCGCGCAGAAATGTGTCCGCGCCGGCGGCAAGCACAACGACCTCGACAATGTCGGCTATACCGCGCGCCACCATACGTTCTTCGAGATGCTGGGCAATTTCTCGTTCGGCGACTATTTCAAGTCTGACGCGATCCCCTTCGCCTGGGAACTCTTGACCCGCGATTTCGCCATCGACAAGTCGCGGCTCTTGGTCACCGTCTATCACACCGACGACGAGGCTGCGGGCATCTGGAAGAAGGTCGCGGGCCTGCCGGACGACCGCATCATCCGCATTCCGACCGACGACAATTTCTGGCGCATGGGCCCGACCGGCCCCTGCGGCCCCTGCACCGAGATCTTCTATGACCACGGACCCAGCGTCTGGGGCGGCCCGCCCGGATCGGCCGAACAGGACGGCGATCGGTTCATCGAGATCTGGAACCTCGTGTTCATGCAGAACGAACAGCTGGCCGACGGGCAGCTTCTTACCCTGCCCAAGCAATCGATCGACACCGGCATGGGGCTGGAACGGATCGGCGCGCTTCTGCAGGGCAAGCACGACAATTACGACACCGACCTGATGCGGTCGCTGATCGAGGCGTCGGCTCATGCGACCTCGACCGATCCCGACGGGCCGGGCAAGGTTCACCACCGGGTGATCGCCGACCATCTGCGCTCGACATCGTTCCTGATCGCCGACGGGGTCATGCCCTCGAACGAAGGGCGCGGCTATGTCCTGCGCCGGATCATGCGCCGGGCGATGCGCCATGCGCACATGCTGGGGGCGAACGATCCGGTGATGTTCCGCCTGGTGCCGGCGCTGGTGCGGCAGATGGGCGGCGCCTACCCGGAACTGGCACGCGCCCAGGCGCTGATCGAAGAGACGCTGAAGCTTGAGGAAACCCGCTTCCGTCAGACGCTCGACCGGGGCCTGCGGCTTCTGGACGACGAACTGGCGCGGCTGGGCGAAGGCCAGGCCCTGCCGGGCGATGCCGCCTTCCGGCTCTACGACACGTTCGGCTTCCCCCTGGACCTGACCCAGGACGCGCTGCGCGAAAAGGGCCGCGCCGTCGACGTCGCCGGTTTCGACAAGGCGATGGAGGAACAGAAGGCCAAGGCCCGCGCCGCCTGGGCCGGCACCGGCGAAACCAAGGACGCCGCCATCTGGTTCGAACTGGCCGACAAGCATGGCGCCAGCGAATTCCTCGGCTATGACACCGAAACCGCCGAGGGCCAGATCCTCGCGCTCGTCGCCGGCGGTGCCGAGGTCGGTTCTGCCGAGACCGGCGCCAAGGTGCAGGTCGTCGTCAACCAGACGCCCTTCTATGCCGAAAGCGGCGGCCAGGTCGGCGACGCCGGGCTGATCCGCACCGACACCGGGCTGGCGCGGATCACCGACACCCGGAAATCGGCCGGCGTCTACATCCATGTCGCCGAAGTGACCGAGGGCCAGATCGCCCGCGGCCAGCCTGCCAAGCTCGAGGTCAGCCACCGCCGCCGCGCCGCCATCCGCGCCAACCATTCGGCCACCCATCTGCTGAACGAGGCGCTGCGCGGGGCTTTGGGCAGCCATGTAGCGCAGAAAGGCTCGCTGAATGCCGAGGACCGGCTGCGGTTCGACTTTTCCCACGCCAAGGCGCTGACCCCGGCGGAACTTGCCGGGATCGAGGCCGAGGTGAACGGCTACATCCGCCAGAACGGCGCGGTCGAAACCCGCGTCATGTCGCCCGACGATGCCCGCGCCCTGGGCGCGCAGGCGCTGTTCGGCGAAAAGTATGGCGACGAGGTGCGGGTGGTGTCGATGGGCCGGCAGGCCGGGTCCGGCAAGGGCACCGACGGCGCCACCTATTCGATCGAACTGTGCGGCGGCACCCATGTCGCGCGCCTGGGCGAGATCGGCGCCTTCGTGATCCTCGGCGACAGCGCTTCTTCGGCGGGCGTGCGGCGGATCGAGGCGCTGACCGGGCAGGTGGCGCTGGATTATCTGCGGGCGCAGGAGGCGCGGCTGGCCGAGGTGGCGCAGGCGCTGAAGGCGCAACCGCAGGATGTGGCCGACCGGGTCCGGGCGCTGGTCGACGAACGCAAGGCGCTGGCCAACGAAGTGGCGCAGCTCCGGCGCGAACTGGCGATGGGCGGCGGCGCTGCCACCGGACCGGAAGCGCGCGAAATCAACGGCGTGCGCTTCGTTCCTCAGGTGGTCAGCGGCGTCACCGGCAAGGATCTTCCGGCGCTGGTCGACGAATTGAAGGCGCGCGTTGGCTCGGGTGCGGTGCTGGTGATCGCCGACACCGGCGGCAAGGCGGCGGTCGCCGCCGGCGTCACCGCCGACCTGACGGCGCGGCTCTCGGCGGTCGATCTGGTCAAGGCGGCGGCCGAGGCGCTGGGCGGCAAGGGCGGCGGCGGGCGGGCCGACATGGCCCAGGCTGGCGGGGCCGACGCCTCGAACGCCGAAGGCGCGATCCGCGCCGCCGAGGCGGTGATCGGAGGGGTGAAATGACCGAAGCGAAGGGCGCGTTCTGGATCGCCCATGTCAAGGTGCTGGACGCCGAGCGCTACGGCAAATACGCCGCCCTTGCCGGCCCGGCGATCGCCAAGCACGGCGGGGTTTTCCTGGCGCGCGGCGGCCGCTATGTGCAGCTTGAAGGCAACGACCGGGCGCGCAACGTCGTGGCGCGCTTTCCCTCGCTCGACGCGGCGGTGGCCTGCTACCACAGCCCCGAATATCAGGAGGCGCTGAGCCACGCCAAGGGCGCCTCGAACGCGACCTGATGGTGGTCGAGGAGGGCTGACCGCTCGCCGCCCGGCCCCCTGTCCCTCATTCTCCTGGCCCAAATATCCCGGGGAGCGCGAGGGCTGGCCCCTCGCCCTGCCGCCTCCTCACCCCGATACCGGCAGCACCGTGGTTTCCTTGATTTCCTCCATCACGAAGCTGGCCGAGACGTCCGCCAGTTCGACCCGCCGCACCAGCGCCTGATAAAGCCGGTCGTAATCCTTCACGTCGCTGACCCGCGCGCGGATCAGATAGTCCAGATCGCCGGTCATCCGGTAGGCGCCGAGGATTTCCGGCATGTCGCGGGTGGCGCGGGCGAACTGGTCCAGCCAGTCGGGCGCGTGGCGGTCGGTGCGGATCAGCATGAACACCGTCAACCCCAGGCCCAGCCGGTCGGGGTTCAGCAGCGCCACCCGCGCCCGGATCAGGCCCGAGGCCTCCATCAGCTTGATGCGCCGCCAGACCGCGTTGCGCGACAGGCCGACCCGTTCGCCGATCTCGTCCAGCGGCATTTCGGCATCAGTTTGCAGCAGTCTCAGTATTCTGGCGTCGAAGCGGTCAATTTTCTCCATGTTCCAAGATATATTGGGACAATATCAACCATACAAGCCAATCATGACGAAAGAATGCGACCTATTCCCAAGCTTTCCGCGCTAGGCTTTCCTCATCGCAACAGGAGGGAACCATGATTGCCAGGATATTCACCAACCATCCCGCCAGCGTCGGCGAAAGCTATCTGGAACATGCGGCATTCGCGTCGCGCTTTTCGCTGGCGCTGTTCGGTGCCGCCTGTGCGGCGATGATCCACGCCGTGCTGCCCTTCACCTTTGAAAAGACCGCCAGCACCACGGTGGCGCGGCTTTACGAACGCACCCGTAACCGAGGAAAGTGATCCCGTATGTGCAGATGGGCGGCCTATATCGGCGATCCGATCTTTCTTGAAGATATCGTCAGCCGCCCCCGCCATTCGCTGGTGCGCCAAAGCCACGAGGCGGTGGAATGCCGCACCGCGATCAATGCCGACGGGTTCGGGCTGGCCTGGTATGGCGATCATCCCGAACCGGGCCTTTTCCGTGACATCCTGCCGGCCTGGTCTGACCCCAACCTCGCCTCGCTGACCCGCCAGGTGAAGTCGCGGCTGTTCCTCGCCCATGTGCGGGCCTCGACCGGCACCGCGACCAGCCGCAACAACTGCCACCCGTTCGCGGTCGGGCGGTGGAGCTTCATGCACAACGGCCAGATCGGCGGCTACGACCGATTCCGGCGCGACGCGGAAATGATGATCCCCGACGCGCTCTACCCGCACCGCAAGGGCGCGACCGACAGCGAGGCGCTGTTCCTGATCGCGCTGGCCGAGGGGCTGGACCGCGAGCCGCGGGCGGCGTTGGAGCGTGCGACCGCGCGGCTTGAAGCCCTGTCGCGGCGCAAGGGCGCGACCCCGCATTTCCGCATGACGGCGGCCTTTTCCGATGGCGAGCGGCTTTACGCGGTGCGCTATGCCTCGGACGATCAGGCGCCGACCCTCTATCACCGCTGGTCGGGCGGCCGTGGCGGCCGCGCGGTGGTGTCCGAGCCGCTGGAATCCGGCGAATGCTGGGAGGCGGTCCCGCAGGGGACCTTCTGCACCTTCGACGGCGAGCGGGTGCAGACCGAACCTTTCGCCCCCGAACCGATCCAGTTGGGCCTGGCGGCCGAGTAGGGCCGGGGCTTGCCCCGCAGACCGGTGGCGGAAAAGGTTTGTTTCGGCTTAAGGTTGTAATATCGGCCCGTTTTCGCCGGATTTTGCCTGCGCCGCACGGTAGGGTTGCGGCATTGATCCGGTTCAGGGGGTATCCGATGTTTCGCAGCCGCAATCCGTGGAAGGTTCTGGCCGCAGTATTCGCGCTGGCGGGCCTCGCCCTGCCGGCCGGCGCCAGGACGATGGATGTGACCTATATCGGCAACATCCTGACCGGCTATGATCAGTTCGGCGACATCGGCCTGCCCGGCCCGGCGCTGGACGGGCTCGGCTTCCGGCTGACCTTCCGCTATGACAGCGCCATCGGCCAGCGCAGCACCCAGGCCGGGGTCAGCGACCAGGTGTTCGGCGGCTGGGGGCTGGGGGCCGCGTCGCCGCTTCTGTCGACGACCCTGACGATGGGCGGCCACAGCCTCTCGTTCGGCGGCTCCTACGGGTCGGGCATCGTCAATGACAGCTATGCTGGAACCTTTCTGGCGGTGGGCTTCGGCCTTGCGCAACCGCTGACGACCCGGTTCGCGGCGCAGGCGAGCGAGCGGACCACCGACGCCCTGACCGGCATCCTGACCAGCAGCGTGATCCATGCCACCTGCAGCGGCCCGGCCACGGCCTTTCCCGCCCCGAACATCGAAACCGGCTTCACCATGACCGCCTGCGACCCCGGAGAGGCGGGCGGCATCCTGTTGTTCCGCGCCGGCCCGAGCGGCGGACTGCTCAGCAACATAGCCGCCGGCTTGTCGATCCGCGAGATGGTGGTCAGCGAGGTCGCGCCCGCCCCGGTGCCGCTGCCGGCGGCCGGAGGGATGCTGCTTCTTGCTCTCGGCGTAGTGGCCGTCCGGCGGCGTCGGGCGGCCTGACGGCCGCCCCGCTCAGGCGGCGCGGCTCTGGCGCTTCCTCTCGTGCGGGTCGAGGAAACGTTTGCGCAGCCGAACGATCTTCGGCGTCACCTCGACCAGTTCGTCATCCTCGACATAGGCGATGGCCTCTTCCAGGCTCATCCTGACCGGCGGCGTCAGCCGCACGGCTTCGTCGGTGCCCGAGGCGCGGATGTTGGTCAACTTCTTGCCCTTTAGCGGGTTCACTTCCAGGTCGTTGTCGCGGCTGTGTTCGCCGATCACCATGCCTTCATAGACCTGTTCCTGCGCGCCGATGAACAGCTTGCCGCGCTCTTCCAGGTTCCACAGCGCATAGGCGACGGAAACGCCGTTTTCCATGCTGATGAGCACGCCGACCCGCCGGCCCTGGATCGGGCCCTTGTGCGGCACCCAGCCGTGGAAGATGCGGTTCAGGACGCCGGTGCCACGGGTGTCGGTCAGGAACTGGCCGTGATAGCCGATCAGCCCGCGCGAGGGCACATGGGCGACGATGCGGGTCTTGCCGACGCCCGCCGGGCGCATCTCGACGAGGTCGCCCTTGCGTTCGCCGGTCAGCTTGTCGATCACCGCGCCGGTGTAATCGTCATCGACGTCGATGATGACTTCCTCGACCGGCTCCATCCTCTGGCCGTCCTCGTCGCGGAAAATCACCCGCGGGCGCGAGATCGACAGTTCGAACCCTTCGCGGCGCATGTTTTCGATCAGGACGCCCATCTGCAGTTCGCCACGCCCCGAGACGATGAAGGCCTCGCCGCCCGGCGTATCCTCGATGCGGATGGCGACGTTCGATTCGGCCTCTTTCATCAGCCGTTCGCGGATGACGCGCGACTGCACCTTGTTGCCGTCACGGCCAGCCAGCGGGCTGTCGTTGATGCCGAACGTGACCGAGATGGTCGGCGGGTCGATCGGCTGGGCGGGCAGCGCGGTATCGACCTCCAGCGCGCAGAGTGTGTCGGCCACCGTCGCCTTGGACATGCCGGCAAGGGTGACGATGTCGCCGGCCTGGGCCTCGTCCACCGCGGTCTGGCTCAGGCCGCGGAAGGCGAGGATCTTGGTCACGCGGAACTGTTCGATCCGCTCGCCGGCGCGCGACAGCGCCTTGATCGTCTCGCCGACCTTGACGGTGCCGCTTTCGATCCGCCCCGTGAGGATGCGGCCGATGAACGGATCGGCGGAAAGGGTGGTGGCCAGCATGCTGAACGGCTCGT
>JAXMDK010000013.1:0-130585 GCA_046348855.1 Paracoccaceae bacterium
AGGACCAGGACCGGCAGGTCCGCCGGCGCTTCATCCGCGGGCTCTGGCGGTTCGGCCGTCGCATCGAGCACGCCGTGGCTGGTCTTGTCCCAGTAGAAGGGCTGGCGCACCGCCTCCCACAGGGCCTTGTAGGACGCCAGCGCGCCAAGCGGGAAATAGAAATGCAGGGTCGGCACCCAAGGGATCAGGTGCCGGTGCCGGGGGCCGCGACAGGCCCAGGCCCCGACCGCGATGTTCAGAAGCTCCGACAGGACGAAGACGCCGTTCAGCGCCAGCAGCGCCCACTGCGGCATCACCCCCTGCAGTGGGTGCGACAGGCCGAGCGTCAGTGCCCAGCACGACCACAGGACCGGCGCCAGCACGAACTGCGACAGGGTTCCCAGGAACATCACCTGCACCCCGAAGAACCGCTTCGGGCCAAGCTCGCGCCATAGCCGGACCGGGTCGCGCATGTGCACGGCCCAAGTCATCGCATAGCCCTTCAGCCAGCGTGACCGTTGTCGGATCCAGGGCAGGGCGCGGCCGTTCGGCTCTTCCTCGGTGACGGTGGGGACCAGCTCGGTCCGGTAGCCGTGGCGGGCGAGCCGCAGGCCCAGGTCGGCGTCCTCGGTCACGTTGTGCGCGTCCCAGCCGCCCAGTTCCTCAAGCAGCTCGCGCCGGAAGAACAGGGTGGTCCCGCCCAGCGGCACCACAAGCCCCATGCGTGCGATCCCCGGCAGCACCACCCGGAACCAGGCGGCATATTCGGCGGCAAAGCAGCGCGTCAGCCAGTTGTGGCGGGCATTGTAGAAGTCGAGAACCCCCTGCAGGCAGGCGACCTCGGGCCCGGCCTCGTGAAACCGGCGCACGATCCGGTGCAGCTGGTCGGGTTCGGGCGCGTCCTCGGCGTCATAGACGCCGATGATCGAGCCCCGGCAGAAGTCGAGCGCGTAGTTCAGCGCGCGCGGCTTGGTGCGGATCGGGCCGTGCGGCACGGTCACCACCCGCATCCAGTGCGGCAGCTGCCGCGCCGCCAGCGCCGCGCGGGTCTGGCGGTCGTCCTCCTCGACGACCAGCAGGATGTCGAGCAGTTCCTTGGGATAGTCGAGTCGCCCGAGCCGGCGGATCAGGCGTGGCGCGATGTCGGTTTCGTGGAAAAGCGGCACCATCACCGACACCACCGGCAGGCGGGCGACGGCGCGGGACGGGGTTTCGTTCCGGCGCGCCGCGCGCAGCTGGCTGACGAAGGCCGCCGCCTTCAGTCCCGAGCAGAGGACCAGCGACAGGACCGCCCAGGCAAAGAGCGGCACGAAGGCCGCCGAGGGCGACAGAACCGCCAGCCCCGCCAAGAGCGCCGCGCCGGCCAGCGCCGCGCGCCCGGCGAACCGCCCGGTCAGCGTCCGGCAGCTTTCATGGGGGGTCACGCGGGTTTCGGCCCGGCGGATCAGCGAGGTTTGCCGCGCGGCCAGCATCGCCGCATGAATAGCCTTTTCGCCGGCCAGCGCCATGACCACCGGGCCGGTGCCGGCCGGAAGCCGGTCGCGCAGGCGGGCGAACTGTTCGGGCCGGGCGGTGGCGACGACCGTCACCGCGCCGGCCTTGCGCCAGGGGATGACCGCTTCGCTCAGGCACAGCTCCGGCCCGAAGGCGTCGATCAGCCGGGGATCGGGCGGTTCGGTGGCCAGGTCCAGAACCCGTGCCCCCCATTGCAGCGACAGGGCCGTCATCAGGTCGGTTTCGCGGACCCAGCCGTGTGCAAGCAGGATGTCACCCAGCCGGACGTCCTGGCGGCCACGCATGGCGACCGCCTTGAGCAGGTTGCCAGGATCGACCGCCTTCATGTCCAGCAGGATCTGGCCGAGCGGCTTGCGTTCGGGCCGGCTACGCGGCGCCTCGCCCGGCCGCCGCCGGTCGGACAGGCCCGAGACCGGCACGAAATCCGGCGTGACGAGGCGTAGGCGGGATAGGGCAGGAGGCATGGCGCACCAGGTTTGGACGGGTCCAACCTGGCGTACTGATGGTTAATCTGCCGTTAATGCTGTCGCGTTTACCCGACTGGTCGCGGGTTCAAGCGGCCTTGCGGGCCTGCATCGCCGCGGCGAACCGTTCGAACAGATAGAAACTGTCCTGCGGGCCGGGGCTGGCTTCGGGATGATATTGCACCGAAAACACCGGCCGATCCTTGACCCGCAGGCCGCAGTTCGATCCGTCGAACAGGCTGACGTGAGTTTCCACCACGCCCTCGGGCAGGGTCTGGCTGTCGACGGCGAAGCCGTGGTTCATCGAGGTGATCTCGACCTTGCCGCTTTCCAGGTCCTTGACCGGATGGTTGGCGCCATGATGACCGTGGTTCATCTTGACGGTCCGCGCGCCCAGCGCCAGCGCCAGCATCTGATGGCCAAGGCAGATGCCGAACAGCGGCAGGTCGCGCGCCAGCACCCCCTGGATCATCGGCACCGCATAGGCGCCGGTCGCCGCCGGGTCGCCCGGCCCGTTCGACAGGAACACGCCGTCGGGCTTGTGGGCCAGCACCTCCTCGGCGGTGGCCGTTGCCGGCAGCACCGTCACATCGCAGCCGACCGAGGCGAGGCAGCGCAGGATGTTGCGCTTGGCGCCATAGTCGATGGCGACGACCTTGAAGGCCGGTCCGGTCCGTTCGCCATAGCCCTCGGGCCAGGCCCAGCGGGTTTCGTTCCAGCGGTAGCCCTGGGCGCAGGTCACGTCCTTGGCCAGGTCCAGCCCGACCAGTCCGGTCCAGGCGCGGGCCTTGGCCACCAGCGCGGCAATGTCGAATTTCCCATGCGGATCGTGGGCAAGGGCGACATGCGGCGCGCCCTGCTGGCGGATGGCGCGGGTCAGCCGGCGGGTGTCGACGCCACCGACGCCGATGCGGCCGCGCCGGGTCAGCCAGCCGACCAGCGGCTCGGCGGCGCGCCAGTTCGAGGGTTCGGTCGGGTCCCATTTCACCACCATGCCGGCGGCGACCGGGCTGGCGCTTTCGTCGTCCTCGGGCGTCACGCCGACATTGCCGACATGGGGAAAGGTGAAGGTCACGACCTGCCCGGCATAGGAAGGGTCGGTCATGATCTCCTGGTAGCCGGTCATCGCTGTGTTGAACACCAGTTCTGCCACCGTTTCGCCGGTCGCGCCGAAGCCGTGGCCGTAGAACAGCGACCCATCGGCCAGCGCGATGCAGGCGGTGGGCTTTGCGGCGGCTTCCCCGGTCATGGCGCGACTCCCGATGTGCGAAATTCGGCGGAACCTACGGGGGGGCAGGCGGATGGTCAAGGGGCTGCGGGGATGGCCGAATTCGTTCGGGGATTTCATATATATAACAGGTTGTTGGTGGCATTGCGACGGCGATTGCCCCGGGCCGGCGCAGGCTGTAGCCTTGCCGAAAGGGCCAAGGTGCGGAGAGGCGGGCGGGAATGGAGCTTCTGAAGCGGGTGGCGGAAAGCCAGAAGGACGCGATGCGGGCGCGGGATGCGGCGCGGCTGTCGACGGTCAGGATGATCCTAGCCGCGGTGAAGGACCGCGAGATCGCCTTGCGCACCACCGGGACCGCGCTGAGCGAGGCCGAGGTGCTGGCGCTACTGGGCAAGATGGTCAAGCAGCGCCAGGAATCGGCGCGCGTCTACCAGGAGGGTGGCCGGGCCGAGCTGGCCGAAAAGGAGCTGGCCGAAATCCGGGTGATCGAGGAGTTCCTGCCCCGCGCGATGAGCCCTTCTGAGGTCGAGGCGGCGATCGGCGCGGCGATTGCCGAGGTCGGCGCGGCCAGCGTGAAGGACATGGGCAAGGTCATGGCGGCGCTGAAGACGCGGTATGCCGGGCAGATGGATTTCGCGGCGGCGGGGGCGCAGGTCAAGGCGCGACTTGCAGGCTGAGCCTGCGGCTCAGCGCAGGGCGGCAAGGCGTGCGCGCAAATCCTGGGCCAGCGACCGGCGTTCCTCGGGCGTCAGGAAGGCGCCGAGTTCGACCTCGCGCTGCTCGCCGGAGAGCGTGAGATAGTCGCTGACCGGGCCGCCGGTCGGATAGAGCGAAACGCGCACCCAGTGGCTGTTGGCCTGCCAGGTGCGGGTGGTGCCGTCGGGCTCGCGCCGCACCAGCGTCGCCGTGTCGCGGGTCAGCGTCAGGGTTTCGGTCACCGACCGGTCGCGGTCGTTGCGGCGCAGCGCCACCCAGATGCCGGCGATGGCGGCCAGCAGGAACGGCAAGAGCGCCCAGAGGGTCGGCGAGCCGAGAGCGGCAAGAAGCGGCAGGCTCAGGAATGCCGCCGTCAGGCCGATGAACCAGGCAAAGCCCCGCGCCTGTAGCGAGCGGTGCGGCCAGACGAGAAGCGTCTTGGGCGCCTCGGGGGACGTTTCTGTCCAGCGGTAGGGCATGGGATCAGCCTAGCGGATGGTGGCCGGAAGGAAAGGGCGCGGGGGGCGGAATCTGGGCAGCCGGCCGCCGCGCCTCGGCCCGGATGGGCCGAGGCCCAAGGGCAGGGGAAAGACTGCAGGCCGGTCAACGAAAAAGGCCCCGGATCGCTCCGGGGCCCGATGACGTCAGCTGATCTCAGTGCGCGTGGCTGTGGTCCCAGTCGCTCTGCTTGGGCAGCTGCTCGAACGTATGTTCGGGCGGCGGGCAGGGCAGGGTCCATTCCAGCGTGTCGGCATATTCGTTCCAGTAGTTGTTCTGGGTGACGCGCCGGCCCCACAGCAGCGTGTAGAAGACGATGCCGATGAAGAACACGAACGAGGCGAACGAGATGAACGCGCCGATCGACGACAGGTGGTTCCAGTAGGCGAAAGCCTCGGGGTAGTCGATGTAGCGGCGCGGCATGCCCTGACGGCCCAGGAAGTGCTGCGGGAAGAAGGTCAGGTTCGAGCCGATGAACATCGCCCAGAAGTGAACCTTGCCGGCCCATTCCGGGTATTGACGGCCCGACATCTTGCCGATCCAGAAATAGATACCGGCGAAAATGCCGAACACGGCGCCCAGCGACATCACATAGTGGAAGTGGGCGACGACAAAGTAGGTGTCGTGATAGACCCGGTCGACCGGCGCCTGCGACAGCACGATCCCGGTGACGCCGCCGACGGTGAACAGAAGATGAAGCCGAAGGCCCAGAGCATCGGCGTCTTGAACTCGATCGAACCTCCTGCCATCGGCGGATCTACGAACACCACCCCGGTCGAACCGCGATGACCATCGTGGCCATCATGAAGTAGCTCTGCTGGGTCAGCGATGCCACATGCCGACTGTGTACATGTGGTGCGCCCAGACGACGGCTTCAGCGTGCCGATCGCCACCATCGCATAGACCATCGGCAGGTAGCCGAATACCGGCTTGCGCGAGAAGGTAAGGATGATACGGCTGATGATGCCGAAGGCCGGCACGATGACGATGTACACCTGGGTGGCCGCCGAAGAACCACAGGATGCTGGAGATCGGGTCAGCGCCGGCGGGGTCGAAGAAGGTGGTGCCGAAGTTGCGGTCGGTGATCAGCATGGTGATCGCGCCGTGGCCAGAACCGGCAGCGACAGCAGGATCAGCCGGCGGCCGGTGACGAAGATCGACCAGGCGAACAGCGGCACCTTGTGCAGCGTCGTTGGGGCGCGCATGTTCAGGAAGGTGGTGATCTCCGCGTTGATCGCGCCAAGGATCGACGAGGCGCTCGACAGGTGGATGCCTGGGCGAAGAGCGCGAGATCAAGCGGGACCAGCCTTCCTCGTGCACTGAAAGCGGCGGTAGAGCACCCAGCCCACGCCCGAGCCATGCTCGCTGCCGCCGCCCGGCGCAATGACCGGCGGTGATCGCCAGCGAGGTCCCGGCGATATAGAACAAAGGACAGGTTGTTCATCCGCGGGAAGGCCATGTCGGCGCGCCGACGTGCAGCGGTAACAGTTGCCGAAGCTTCGCCGAAGAGACCAGGATGACCATGAAGTACGACGAACAGGATGCCGTGGCGTGATCACGTTCCACAGGTGCCCGTTCGGGGTGCAGGGCTGGCTGGCGTTTGGTGATCAGGGCGCGCGCTCTTAAGACATGTACCGCACGCCCGGGTTCATCAGCCTCATTTCTGCGACGGTGAAATAGACGAGATGTTCGACAAGGGCGTGGCGGTGAAGAGGTAAAGCGGATGCCGATATCCTTGTGGTTCGTGGACATGAACCACCGGGTGAAGAACCCGGGGGTGGCTATGCTCAAGGGCGCATGTACGCTTGCGTCCGCCAGTTGATCTCCCATTCCGTTTGACCGGGCGATCTCCGTCGCGCCGGGCTCCAAGCCCGTCTTAATTGGCCGTGGCGGAATGGCAATCGCATAAGAGGGTTGCAAATCCGGATTCTGCAGGCCTTGAAGCGTGTGGGCGGCGGGGTCGACCTGTCCGCCGTGCGCGGGGCAGGACGGTCGCCCGGCAAGACGCGGCACGATGGCCGATCCGGTCGCGTGGGCGGTTGACCTCGGCGCGGACTGCGAATGATGCTGGCGCGCTCTGAGGGCGCCCGAACCAGCGACGCGACTGCTCGGGCCATGGCAGCGGCCTGCTTCGCTAACGATGCCAGATAGGCGGCCACGTCATCGCCGCCGGTGGCCAGCTTGAAGGCCATTCCCGAGGCGCCGGAGGTCTCGCCCGACTTCTCGCGCAGGAAGGCGGTCGGGGCCGGAGGATACTTGGCGACTTTACCCAGACTGCGCCTCGGCCTGGCGGCCTTCATCAGGTCGCTGTAGGCGAATTCGGTCGATCCGGCGGCGCGGCCGATGACGCCGTACAGGTTCGGGCCGGTCTTGCCGCCTTGACCACCGCTTGTCCTGTCGGCGGCGATGATCGAATGGCAGGCCTTGCACTTGTTGAACTGCGCCTGCCCTTGGCGACATCGCCGTTCAACGCGGGCGCGGCAGTAATCATAAGAAGGGCGGCTGAATGATCAGGGATTTCATCTGTTTCCTCGCGATGAAAGGGGTCGGGCGGCCTACAGCATGAGCAATCGCAGCGTCGATGGTAATGGGGGCGGCGCGTTGACGCGGCCGGATCAACTTCGGCATGGCCCGGTTCGGCCAGAAGACTGGCGATTTCGGCGCCGATCACCATGTCGTGAACTCGGCTGAAATGATGGCGGGGCGGCGGATGCCCTGCCCGGTCGAACAGCAAGAGCGACGGCGTGCCCTGCAACGGAATCGCTCCATCGTTACCGGCAGGGCGTTGCGCCGGGCCGGTCGACGCCGACCGGCGAATGCGGCATTCGTGCAGGAAGGCGGCTACGATACCGGGCTTGGCGGTACGGTGTTCAAAGAGATCGAATGCGGGTTGATCATTACCGCTACATCGGCTTCGGGCGAAGATCTGCGATCGCCTTCGGCCTGCGGTAGCCGTGCTGATGCGGCCGGGGCACAGCATCTGGAACGCCTCGACCGCCACCACCCGGCCGGCAAGGCCAGGCGGGGCTGGAAGTCGGGGCCGTGCTCGCCGGCCTGCTGATCGACAGGTCGTCGAGCGTGGTCATGGCTGTTCTGCTCGCGCAAGGGTTCGGATGGCAGGTTCTGGGGCGAAGGCCCGCGCGAAGGCCGCCTTCAGCGCCGCGTCGAGGTCGGTCATCGTCAGCGGCAGGCCGAGGCCGAGGAGAGCTGGTGACGCTGTCGCGGATGCCGCAGGGCACGATGCCGTCGAAGTGCGACAGGTCCGGCTCGACGTTCATAGAGATGCCGTGGAAGCTGACTCCAGCAGATCCTGATGCCGATCGCGGTGATCTTGTCTTCGTGCGGGCGCCGTCCGGTCCCGGCGCTCTGTCCGGGCGCGCCACCCAGACGCCGACCCGCCCGTCGCGCACCTCGCCCCGGACGTTGAACTGCGCAAGCGCGGCGATGATCCAGCGCTCCAGCCGGTGGACATAGGCGCGAACGTCACGGTCCCGCCGCGCGAGGTCGAGCATGACATAGGCAATGCGCTGGCCCGGCCCGTGATAGGTATATTGCCCGCCGCGTCGCGCCTGATGTACCGGGAAGCGGTGGGGGTCGGTCAGGTCCTGCGGCCGGGCCGAGGTGCCGGCGGTGTACAGCGGCGGATGTTCCAGCAGCCACACGCATTCGCCGGCCTCGCCCCGATGGATGGCCTCGACCCGGTCCTCCATGAAGGCCAGCGCCTGATCGTAGGGCACGAGGCCTTCAGAGGTGAGCCATTCGACCATTGCCGTCCCCGGTGGTTGCCGCGCGCTTGCAGATATAGGCCGCGGCGGCGGCGAAGGACAGGGGCTGTCGCGGGGGCGGGCCTCGGGGATTCGGCCGCTGGGGCGTAGGCTGGGACCGGACGGCCGAATCGCGGCGGCCGGTCAGGAGGGCGCGATGCAACTGGCGATTGACGGAATTCTCGAGGCGGCGCTCTATGCGGCCAATCTGGACGCGGCCGAAGGCTTCTACGGCGGCGTCCTGGGGCTGCGCCGGATCGCGCGCGGTCATGACCGGCATGTGTTCTATGCCGTGGGCGGGTCGGTCCTGCTGATCTTCAACCCCGCCGAAACCGAGCATCCGCCGGGGCCCGGCGCGCTTCCGGTGCCGCCGCATGGGGCGCGCGGGCCGGGCCATGTCTGCCTGCGGGTGCCGGCCGCCGGGCTGGAGGAGATGGCCGCCCGCCTGCGCGCCGCCGGGGTGGTGATCGAGTCCGATTTCAGATGGCCCGGCGGGGCGCGGTCGATCTATGTGCGCGATCCCGCCGGCAACAGCGTGGAGTTCGCCGCCGCCGAACTCTGGGGCCTGTAGCCGGCCCGCCGCGTCGGCGGCAATGGCGGCCCGGCGATGGAAAAACCCACTTCCCTTTCCCCGACCGCTCGGCTAGAAGCGCGACACCTCAGCCGGGCCTGCCCGGCAAAGAGTGCGGATGTGGCGGAATTGGTAGACGCGCAGCGTTGAGGTCGCTGTGGGCTAACCCCCGTGAAGGTTCGAGTCCTTTCATCCGCACCACTCTTTCCCCCTCATGGCGCGGCGGTGGTTCGCGGCCGATCCGGCCGGCGTCAGCCTTGGTGACCGGGCGCCACATATTCGTTCGGCACATGGTGGCCGCGGCGGGCCAGTTTTTCGGTCATGATCGTGGTGTGCATCGTCAGTGCCGAGGCGACGAAGGCGGCGGTGCAGCCGGCCAATAGCGGCATCAGCGTGTGGAACTGGCCGGTGATCTCCAGCGCGAAGACCACCGAGGCGAAGAGTGCGCGCGACGCTCCGGCGAAGGTGGCGGCCATGCCGATCAGTCCGGCCATGCGCAGGTCGATCCCGGCCGCCGGCACGATGGCCTGCATCGCCTGCCCGGCCAGCACGCCCAGCCCGCCGCCGATGGTGAAGATCGGCGCCAGCGTCCCGCCCGAGGTGCCACTGCCCAGCGCGATCGACCAGGACAGGAACTTCAGCGCGCAGAAGGCAGCCAGCGCCGCGCCGACGAAATGGCCGTCGAGGATCCGGTCGATGTTGGTATAGCCCACCCCCATCGTCTCGGGCGCCACCGCGCCGACCAGTCCGACGACAAGGCCGCCGACCGCGGGCCACCACATCCAGTGGAAGGGCAGCTTCTCGAACAGGTCCTCGATGAAGTAGATCGACCGTGAGATGCCCACCGCCGCCAGCCCCAGCACCAGGCCCATGACGCCATAGGCGACAAGCGCGAAACCCGAGGCGGTCGGCAGCGGCGGCACGTGGAAGACGGTTTCCGTGCCGAACAGGAAGGGGCGCAGGAAGATCGAGGTCAGCGCCGCCGCCGTCACCGGGATGAACGACCGCGGGCGGAACTCGAACACCAGAAGCTCGATCGCCAGCAGCACCGCGGAAAAGGGCGTGGCGAAGATCGCTGTCATCCCGGCGACCGCGCCGGCGGCCAGAAGCGTCTTGCGTTCGGGCGGCGAGACATGGATCACTTGGCCCAGCTGCGAGCCCAGCGCCGCGCCGGTGGCGATGATCGGGCCTTCCGCCCCGAACGGCCCGCCGGTGCCGATGGCGATGGCCGCGGACAGCGGCTTGAGGAAGGTCATGCGCATCGGAATGCGGCTGTCATTGGTCAGGATCTGTTCCATCGCCTCGGGGATGCCGTGGCCGCGGATCGCCTTGGACCCGAAGCGGGCGATCAGCCCGACCAAGACCGACCCGGCGACCGGCACCAGGACGACCCAAAGGCCGAGCGCGTGCCCGGCCGGCCCGACGGGCTGCAGCGACAGGCGGCCGTAGAAGGCGAGGTTGGTGACCAGGGCGATCAGCCAGACCAGCAGCCGCGCCACCGGCGCGACAAGGGCGGCGAGCGCGATGGACCAGGCGACGACGATCATCGAACGTCGGTCCAGCGCCTTGCGATGGCGGCGGACGCCGGCCAGTTCCAGCGTTTCGGCCATGCCGACGGAAAGCGGCAGGCCGGGGGTGGTCGAGGCCTGTTCGACGGGATGGCGGCTCATTCGGCGGGCCTTTCGCTGGAAGGGATGGTCTCGAAGAACATTACGGGACGCCGGCCGCCAAGGCCGGCGGCGGCGATCAGCGCGGACAGGCCGCGCGCCAGCTCGGCCCGGCGGTCGGGCGGCAGCCCGGCCAGGGCCCGCAGCAGCTTTTCCTGGGCGGTGGCGTCCTTCAGCCGCGCCGCCGCCGCCCGCCCGGCCGGCGTCGGGCGCAGGATGCAGCGCCGGGCGTCGTCGCCGGCCCGTTCTCGCAGGACCAGGCCGCGCGCCTCGAGCCGCGAAACCACCTCGGACACGCTGCTCTGATGGGTGAAGGTCAGGCCCGCGACCTCGTTGACCGACAGGCCGTCGCGGGCCGCGACATGGCCCAGCACCAGCGCCTGCGCCCCGGTCAGGCCGGTCGTGCTTTCGCTGGCGGCCGAGGACTGGCGCAGTGCCTGCACGATGCGGCGCAGCGAATCCATGATGATCTGCGGATCTGACAGCATGCGGATATCCGGGCGGCGGAAGGGAAGAATCGATGGGAACCCATACATTTACCGCTTAGCGGCGCATCGGGCCCTTGTCCAGCATGCCACTGCCGGTCGGCCTGCCCGCGCCCCCCGGATGCCCTGCCGGGCCGACCGGAAACTGTGCCAGACTTTGCCAAAGAAATGCTCTATTGCCCTCTTAGGCATTGGCGCGCTACCGCACAGGCCCGAACCAGAACCGCCGGATTGAACGATGCTGCCCCTGATACATCCCGGATATCACAAGACCGGCACCACCTGGATGCAGCGGCGGCTGTTCCTGCCCGAACATGGCTATGCACCCCTGTTCAGCCACGAGGATATCGACGCGCTGATCTTCCAACCGGGGCCGTTCTGCTATGATGCGGCGCGGGTGCGGGCGCTGGCCGAGGAACGCCATGACAGGTTGGGCCGTCACCTGGTGCCGGTCATCTCGTCCGAAATCCTGTCCGGCCAGCCCTACATCGGCGGGCGCGACTGCCGGATGATCGCCGACCGCCTGAAGGAGACCTTCCCCGAGGCGAAGGTGATCGTCACCATCCGCGAACAACTGGCGCTGCTGCCGTCGCTCTACATGCAGTATCTGCAGGCCGGAGGCACGCTGTCGCATCAAAGGTTCTTCGCCGGGCGCTCGGTGATCGGCAACTACGGGTTCGACCCGTGCTTCTGGGACTATGACCGGTTCGTTGGCCATTACGCGGCGCTGTTCGGGCGTGATCGGGTGCATGTGCATCCGATGGAGCTGCTGGTGCGCCAGCCGCCGGCGATCGTCGCGGCGCTGAACGCGCTGACCGGGGCGGCGACCGACGCGGCGCGGGTGGATTTCTCGAACGCGACCTATGGCGCCAAGGAATTCGTCGCGCCGCTGATACGCCGGGTGAACCAGTTCCGCGCCGGCGATTTCGATCACGCGCCGTTCCTCGATCTGGGCGCCGCCGGCCGGCTGGCCTATCGCGCCGCCAACAAGCTGTCGCGCCTGCGCCTGTCGCAGGGCCTGTCGCGCAGCAAGCCCGTCACCCGGTTCGTGCGCGACCAGTTCCGCGGCCGGTTCGACGCCAGCAACGCCGCGCTGCAAGCCTATGTTGCAGTCGATCTGGCGGGGCTCGGCTATCCGATGGGTAACCGCACGTCGGGATGATTCGAATTTAGGTCGCTTTTGACGGGTTCGACCTGATTCGGGTGGGGCCGGGAGTGCCGTTTTTCACGCCACCTTTCCGTCCGTGCGAATCGGTCAGCCAGTGCCGACTGCGCGCCGGCCGGGCATCTGGACGGTCATTGCGGGCCAAATATGTCGTTTTTTTTACGATACCCGTCGGATCTGTCCCGGTTCCGCAGGGTCAATACCCACAGGTTTCCAACACTTTCCCTCCCGGCTATCCGGACCGCGCCCCATCACAAAGTGAAAATAATTCTATTGATGGTGAAGGCAGGTTTCGCGTAGTCGGAAAGGAACAAACATAACGAAACAGGGGTGCCGCACTTGACAACTTCTGCCGCCGCGATCGACGCGGGCTTTGTTGAATTCGACCGCGTGCAGAAAAGTTATGATGGTGTTTCCCTGGTCGTCAAAGACCTGAATCTGAAGATCGGCAAGGGCGAGTTCCTGACCATGCTCGGGCCGTCCGGGTCGGGCAAGACCACCTGCCTGATGATGCTGGCCGGGTTCGAGACCGCGACCCACGGTGAGATCAAGCTGGCCGGGCGCAACATCAACCAGGTGCCGCCGCACAAGCGCGGGATCGGCATGGTGTTCCAGAACTATGCCCTGTTCCCGCACATGACGGTGGGAGAGAACCTGGCCTTCCCGCTGGAAGTCCGCGGGCTGGGCAAGTCCGACCGCGAGGCCAAGATCGCGCGCGCGCTCGACATGGTGCAGATGGGGCGCTTCGTCAACCGCCGCCCGGCGCAACTGTCTGGCGGACAGCAGCAGCGCATCGCGCTGGCCCGCGCGCTGGTCTTCGATCCCGAGCTGGTGCTGATGGACGAGCCGCTGGGCGCGCTGGACAAGCAGCTGCGCGAGCACATGCAGTTCGAGATCAAGGGCCTGCACGACCGCCTGGGGATCACGGTCGTCTACGTGACCCACGACCAGGGTGAGGCCCTGACCATGTCGGATCGGGTGGCGGTGTTCAACGACGGAGTGATCCAGCAACTGGACGCGCCGGATGAGCTGTACGAACGACCCAAGAATAGCTTCGTCGCCCAGTTCATCGGCGAGAACAACAAGCTGCCCGGCACGATCGAAGAGCTGGAAGGATCGAAGGCGCTGGTGCGGCTGGCCACAGGCGAGCTGATCGACGCGACTGCCGTGAACATCCGCGAAAAGGGGCAGAAGACCCTGGTGTCGATCCGCCCCGAGCGAGTGGAGTTCAAGCCGGAAATGATGCCGGCCGGCGCCCATACCATCGGCGCCGAAGTGCGCGAGATCATCTACATGGGCGACATCCTGCGCGCCCGGCTGGCTGTGGCCGGCAGTGACGATTTTGTCATGAAGATGCGCAACACGCTGGGGCAGACCAAGCTCGCCCCCGGCCAGAAGATCCAGATCGGGTGGCACCCGCAGGATGCACGGGCGCTCGACCCGATGTGAGAAGATGCGGATCTGGCACGCAGGGCTCGCGCCAGGGAACCGGGGCTGACGAACAGCTGAAAGCCGAAAGCCTGCCAACAAGGGAGAAACAAATGAAAAAACTGCTTGTTCTGACCACCGCGCTCAGCGGTTTCGCCCTGGCCGCCTCGGCCGCGGACGTGACCGTGATGTCGTGGGGCGGCGCCTACACCAAGAGCCAGGTCGAAGCCTATCAGAAGCCCTATGCCGCCAAGACCGGCGCCAACGTGATCTCGGTCGACAGCGATAACCCCGGCCCGCAGGTCAAGACCATGGTCGAGGCCGGCAACGTGACCGTCGATGTGGCCGACGTCGAATATTCCGACGCGGTGCGCCTGTGCGACGAAGGCATGCTCGAGCCGATCGGCATGGACGCGCTGCCGCCGGGCGCCGACGGCACGCCGGCCAAGGACGATTTCCTGCCCGGCGCGGTGACCGATTGCGCCGTGGCGACCATCGTCTTCTCGACCAACTACGGCTATGACACGACCAAGTTCCCGAATGGCGGCCCGACCACCATCGCCGACTTCTTCGACACCGCCAAGTTCCCCGGCAAGCGCGGACTGGGCAAGCGGCCGAAGGCGACGCTGGAAATGGCGCTGATGGCCGATGGCGTTCCGGCCAAGGACGTCTATGCGACGCTGGGCACCCCCGAAGGTGTCGACCGCGCCTTCAAGAAGCTCGACACCATCAAGAAGGACATTGTCTGGTGGGAAGCCGGCGCCCAGGCTCCGCAGCTTCTGGCTGACGGTGAAGTGTCGATGACCACCGCTTACAACGGCCGCCTGTTCTCGGCCGAAGTGGCCGATGGCAAGCCGTTCAAGGAAGTGTGGGACGGCCAGGTCTATGAATACGACCTGTTCGTGGTGCCGAAAGGCGCGCCGAACAAGGAAGGCGGGATCGACTTCGTGAAGTTCGCGACCTCGACCCAGGCGCTGGCCGATCAGGCCAAGTGGATCGCCTATGGCCCGTCGCGCAAGTCCTCGGCGGCGCTGGTCGGCAAGTTCAACGACGGCAAGACCGACATGGCGCCCTACATGCCCACCAACCCCGACAACATGAAGAACGCGCTGGCGTCGAGCTACGAGTTCTGGGTGGACCATGACGCCGAACTGAACGACCGCTTCAACGCCTGGCTGGCCGCGAACTGATCCGACGGGCGGGCGCGGGATGTGCCCCGCGCCCGTTTTCCCTTCCGCCGCTGACTGCCAAAGGAACGCCGATGACCGCTGTAGACGCCGGGGATTCCCGCATGCTCACGACCGCCGACGGCCGGCCATTGAAGGACGCGCTGTCCAGGGCCCAGGGGCGGGCAAAGCGCCGGGCCTTCCTGCTGGTCGCGCCGCTTCTGCTGTTCATCCTGGTCACCTTCGTCTGGCCGATCCTGCAGGTGCTGGAACAGTCGGTCTACAATCCGAAATTCTCCGACAACATGCCCGGCATGGTCGCCTGGTTCGCCTCCCATCCTGTCGGCACCGAACCCGACGAGGCTGCCTATGCGACGCTGGTCGCGGACCTGAAGGCGGCGGCCGAGGCCAAGACCGTGGCCGTCGCAGGCGAGCGGGTCAACTACGCCCTGCCGGGAACGCGGTCGCTGTTCACCGCCGTCGGCCGCAAGGCCAAGACGCTCGAGCCGCCGTTCAAGGAATCGCTGATCGCCGTCGATCCGAAATGGGGCGACCCCGAACTGTGGGGCGTGATGCGGCAGGTGGCAAAGCCCTATACCGGCGATTTCTTCCTGGCGGCCGTGGACCTTGAGCGCGACAAGAACGGCAGCATCGTCCGCGTCAACGAAAACGAACGGGTCTATGTGAACCTGTTCCTGCGCACCTTCGCCATGTCGGCCTTCATCACCGCGATCTGCCTGGTGCTGGCCTATCCGGTGGCGCACCTGCTGGCGGTCCTGCCGGTCCGGCAATCGAACCTGCTGATGATCCTGGTGCTGTTGCCGTTCTGGACCTCGCTTCTGGTGCGCACGACCAGCTGGATCGTGCTGTTGCAGGAACAGGGGGTCATCAACAACATCCTGGTGGCGCTGGGGATCATCAGCGACGATGGGCGGTTGCAGATGATCAACAACCGCATGGGCACGACCATCGCCATGACCCATATCCTTCTGCCCTTCATGATCCTGCCGCTTTATTCGGTGATGCGGCCGATCCCGCCCAGCTATGTGCGCGCCGCGCGCAGCCTGGGGGCGACCTCGTGGACGGCCTTTCGCCGGGTCTATTTCCCGCAGACGGTGCCGGGGATCGGGGCGGGGACGCTGTTGGTGTTCATCCTGTCGGTCGGCTATTACATCACCCCCGCACTGGTCGGCGGGTCGACCGGCACGCTGATCTCCAACCTGATCGCCTTCCATGTGAACAAGTCGAACAACTGGTCGATGGCGGCGGCGCTGGCCACGATCCTGCTGGCGGCGATCCTGATCCTCTACTGGCTCTACGACAAGCTGGTGGGCATCGACAAACTGAAGCTGGGGTAAGGCATATGGCAAAGGGGCAGAACTGATGTCGCTTCCGATTTACGCATCCCCGCTGGAACGGGTCTGGTACTATACCTTCCGCGTGATCTGCGCGCTGATCTTCCTGTTCCTGGTCGCGCCGATCCTGGTGGTGATCCCGCTCAGCTTCAATGCCGAGCCATTCTTCACCTTTACCCAGAAGATGCTGCATTTCGATCCGGCCGGCTATTCGCTGCGCTGGTATGACATGCTGCTGACCTTTCCCGACGTGCCGACCGACGTGCCGCGCGATAGTGCCTGGTGGGGGGTGGTCTGGGAAAAGGCCGCCTGGGTGAACGCGGCGAAGAACTCGATCATCGTCGGCTTCTTCGCCACGATCATCGCCACCGCGCTGGGCACCTTGGCGGCGCTGGGCCTGTCGCGGCCGGAGATGCCGTTCCGCAAGGCGGTCATGGCGATCCTGATCTCGCCGATGATCGTGCCGGTCATCATCATCACCCTGGGGCTGTTCTTCTTCTATTCGGCGATCGAGGTGAACCGCTGGGGCGTGCCCTATCTGGGCGTCATCCTGGCGCACGCGACGCTGGGCATTCCCTTCGTCATCATCACGGTGACCGCGACGCTGTCGGGGTTCGACCATTCGCTGACCCGCGCCGCCGCCAACCTGGGCGCCTCGCCGACGCGGGCGTTCTTCAAGGTGGTCATGCCGCTGATCACGCCGGGGATGGTGTCGGGGGCGCTTTTTGCCTTCGTGACCTCGTTCGACGAGGTGGTGGTGGTGCTGTTCGTCGGCAAGAACGACGAACAGACCATTCCGCGCCAGATGTGGAACGGCATCCGCGAACAGATCAGCCCGGCGATCCTGTCGGTGGCGACGATCCTGGTGATCGTGTCGATCGGGCTTCTGGCGACGATCGAAATGCTGCGGCGGCGCAGCGAACGGCTGCGTGGGATGAGCCCGCAATAAGGCGGTTGAAGAACCGATGGCCGTGCGCCGGAGCGCGCGGCCGGGCCGGGGCCGTCAGGGCAGAACTTGCAGCCAGCACCAGGTAGTCACTACTGACAGGGCCGTGCCGAACAGGATCGAGGTGGCGCTGATCCGCTTGCCCACCCCATACATGTTGGCGAAGAGATAGGCGTTGATGCCGGGGGCCATCGCGGCGGTGACGGTGGCCGAGCGAAGTTCCGGCACGCTCAGCCCGTAGATGCGGGTGGCCAGCAGGTAGGTGATCGTCGGGTGCAGGATCAGCGACAGCCCCACCACCATGCCAACCAGCCTCAGATCGCCGTCGGGTCGGTAGCGCACCAGCACCCCGCCCAGCCCGAACAGCGCCGCCGGCAACCCCGCGCCCCCGATCATGCCGACGGCCGCATCCACCGGCTCGGGCACGACGAGGCCAGCGGCGTTGACCGCAAAGCCCAGCGTGATGCCGATGACCAGCGGGTTGCGCGCCAACCCCGCCAGGATGCGGCCGGCCAGCGCGGCGGGGGCAAGGCCGTGGCCGTGGCTGCGCACCAGTTCCATCGCGGTGATGCCGAAGGCATACATGACCGGCGAATGAAGGGCGATCAGCGCATAGTTGGCGGCCAGTGCGCCGTGGCCATAGGCGCGTTCGGTGATCGGAACGCCCAGAAGCAGCGTGTTGGAAAACAGGCAGGCAAAGCCGATTGCCACGCTGTCCGGCCCTGCACGCCCGAACAGGAAGCGCGCCGCCAGCCCGCCGATCACGAAGGCGGCCAGCGCGCCCAGAAAGAAGCTGAGGAACAGGCCCGGTTTCAGCGCCGTGGCCAGATCCAGCCGGGCGACGCCCTGGAACAGCAGGCAGGGCACTGCGATCCCCTGGGCAAAGCGCATCAGCTGGTCGATACCTTCGTCGCTGATATAGCGGAGCCGGACGGCAAGATAGCCCGCCGCCAACACCAGAAAGACCGGCAGGATGACCTGGAACAGCGCCTGCACTACGGCTCTGCCAGCTCGATCACCATGCCGTCGAAGGCGGCGTCGACATGGGGCGGGGTCTCGGCCTGAAGCGTGGCATGGTCGAGATCGTTGTGCATGTTGGTCAGGACCGCGCGGGCGGGCTTCATCCGCGCGATCCAGTCCAGCGATTGCGACAGGTGGAAATGCGTCGGGTGCGGCCGACGGCGCAGCGCGTCGAGAACCCAGCAGTCGAGCCCGGTCAGGCAGGGCAGCGCCGTGTCGGGAATGTCGGACACGTCTGGCAGATAGGCCAGCCCGCCGATACGGAAGCCCAGGGCCTCGATATCGCCATGCTGGACGCGGAAGGGCTGGAACGTCACCGGACCGCCGCTGCCGGTGATGGTGAACGGCCCCTTGATCGTGTGCATGTCGCAGATCGGCGGATAGCTGGAACCTTCGGGCTGCACGAAGGCATAGCCGAACCGGTCGAACAGCGCCTCTTGCGTCGGCGGATCGGCCCAGACCGGCAGGCGGCGGCGGTTGTGGATCACGATCTGGCGCAGGTCGTCGATGCCGTGGACATGGTCGGCGTGCGAATGGGTATAAGCGACCGCGTCCAGCGTCGAAACCTCGGCTGCCAGAAGCTGGGCGCGCATGTCGGGCGAGGTGTCGATCAGGATGGCGGTGCGCCCGTCGTCGGTCAGCCGCTCGACCAGCATCGAACAGCGGCCGCGCCGGTTCTTCGGGTCGGCCGGATCGCAGTCGCCCCACTGGTTGCCGATGCGCGGTACGCCCCCCGACGAGCCGCAGCCCAGGATAGTGAAGCGCAGCTGCGCCATTCAGGCCGCCCTGGCCGCGGGCGCGGCGCGGGAAAAGAGCCGGTCGAAGTTGGCCTCGGTCCGCGCGGCGAACTCGGCCAGCGGCAGGCCGAACAGTTCGGCGCCGACGCGGGCGGTGAAGGCGGAGTAGGCCGGTTCGTTGCGCCGGCCGCGATGGGGCGGCGGGGCAAGATAGGGCGCGTCGGTTTCCAGAAGGATGCGGTCCAGCGGCGCAGCGGCGAAGATGGCGCGCAACTCGTGGCTTTTCGGGAAGGCGGCGATCCCCGACATCGACAGGTAGAACCCCAGGTCGAGCGCGGCGCGCGCCAGCCCCGCGCCCGAGGAAAAGCAGTGCATCACGCAGCCATAGGCCCCGGCGCGGTATTCCTCGGCCAGGATGCGGGCCATGTCCTCGTCGGCGGCGCGGGCATGGACGATGAGCGGCAGGCCGGTTTCGCGCGCCGCCGCGATATGGATGCGCAGCGAGGTTTGCTGGATGTCGCGGCTGTCGGCGGTATAGTGATAGTCCAGCCCGGTTTCGCCGATGCCGACGAATTTCGGATGCCGGGCCAACGCAATCAGTTGGTCGGCAGTGGCCAGCGGTTCTTCGGCGGCGCTCATCGGGTGGGTGCCGGCGGCGTAATAGACGCCGTCATGCGCCTCGGCGATGGCGCGGACGGCGGGTTCGTTGGCAAGCCGGGTGCAGATCGTCACCATCCGGTGCACGCCGGCGGCGCGGGCGCGGGCGATGACCTCGGGCAGTTCGCCCTGGAAGTCGGCGAAATCCAGGTGACAGTGGCTGTCGGTGATGCGTGGGGCGTCGGTCATGGCTCTCGGCTCGCGGGCTCTTGTCGGGCAAGCTGGCCTGCCGTCTGGTCGATCCTGAAGATCATATCCAGAAGAAGCGCGGCGGGGTCAAGGTTGACGGCCTGACCGTGGCGGCCACGGGCGCCGAGCGTCTGGTGAAGGTCGGCCCACTGGCGGGCGGCGGTGGCGTCGGGCGACAGCCGGGCCATCAACGCCGCCTCGCCGGGGGCGGCCTCCGGGCCGGTCTGGCCGAGGATGCCGGCGCGGGCCAGGCGCGACAGGAACAGGTCGGTCAGGGTCAGCATCAGGTCAAGCCGTCCCTCGGCCCCACGCTGGGCGGCGCTGTCGGCCAGTGCCAGCGCCCGCGACCGGTCAAGCCGTGGCAATGTCGAGAACAGCGACACGAAGGCGGCATAGCTTGCCAGACCGTCAAGGTTGGCCAACCGGATCGCCTCGCCGGCCGAGCCGCGCGACAGGACGGCCAAAGCTGCCGGGTCGGAGCTTTCCGTTCCGGCTTGCGCTAGCGCCATCGTCAGGTCTTCGGGGCCGAGCGGCGACAGGCGCAGTTCCCGGCAGCGCGACCGGATCGTGGGCAGAAGCGCCGAGGGCTGGTGCGCCACCAGAAGCAGGATGGCCCCGGCAGGGGGCTCCTCAAGCAGTTTCAGCAGCGCGTTGGCTGCGGCGATGTTCAGCTCGTCGGCGGCGTCGACGATCACCACCCGGCGGCCGCCGTCGGCAGCCGACAGGTGCAGGAAGCTCTTCAGCTTGCGCACTTCGTCGACGCGGATGTCGGCCGACAGCCGGTCGCCCTTGTCGTTGGGGCCGCGCCGCAGCACGAAGAGGCCCGGTTCGGCCCCGGCCCGCATGTGGCGCGCGACCGGATGGCTGTCGGGGATGTCGAGGCTGGAAGGCGGTGGCGGGGCATCGCCGAACAGGCCGCCGCCGGTGTCGGCAGGGGGCGTGGCCAGCAGGAACCGGGCGATGCGCCAGGCCAGCGTCGCCTTGCCCACCCCGCGCGGCCCGGTCAGAAGCCAGCCGTGGTGCAGCCGGCCGGTGGCGTAGGCTTCCAGGAACGCGGCCTCCGCCGCCGCTTGGCCGAAAAGCCGCTCGGTTTCGCGCGGATGGGGGGCGCCCTCGACGCGGTCGGGTTCGGGAAGATCAACTGGATCGCTCATCTCGGCCCCAGCGCGGCGCGGGCCAGCGCCAGCACCTCGGTCGCCACCGCGTCCGGCGCGCGGGCCCCGTCGACGACGCGGAAGCGGGGGGAAAATTCGCCGGCCAGCGCCAGGAAACCGCCGCGCATCGCCCGTTGCAGATCAAGCCCCATGTCCTCGAACCGTTCCTCGTGGCCATTGCGACCCTTGGCGCGCGCCAGTCCGGTTTTCGCGTCGATGTCGATGAGGAAGGTCAGGTCGGGTTCGCGCCCGATCATCAGCTCGTGCAGCTGGTCCACGAGCGCCCGCCGGTCGCCGCGCGACAGGCCCTGATACATGCGGGTGCTGTCGGCGAAACGGTCGGAAATGACGATCCGGCCTGCCGCCAGCGCCGGAAGGATCGTGCGTTCCATGTGATCGCGGCGGGCGGCGGTGAACAGCAGGATCTCGGTTTCCGCCGACCAGCGGTCGGCCGGGCCTTCCAGCACCAGCCGGCGGATTTCCTCGGCGCCGGGGCTGCCGCCGGGCTCGCGGGTCAGGACGACGTCGTGCCCGAGCCCGCGCAGCGCCTCGGCCAGAAGCCGGGCCTGGGTGCTCTTGCCCGATCCGTCGATCCCCTCGAAGGTGATGAACATGGGGCCCGTCAGCTGCCGATCCTGGCCAGAAGCTGGGCCGACAGCGCGCCGAAGGCGGTCCGCACATGCTTGAGGAACCCGCCCTTGGCCACATCGGTTTCGGCGACCAGCGGCACAGTCACCGGCTCGTGGCCGGGAATGTCGATTTCCATGTCGGCCAGCTTGGCGCCCTTGGCGATCGGCGCCTCGATCGGGCCGTTGTATTTCACCGTGGCCTTCAGCCCGTCCTGGGCCAGCGACGGCAGAAGCAGCGCCAGGTCCTTGTCGACCACCAGCCCCACCCGATCGGCGCTGCCCATCCACACCGGTGCCTCGGTGATGCGGGTGCCCTTCTTGGCGACCGTCTTCTGGATGAATTCGCGGAAGGCCCAGTTGACGATCTTCTGCGCCTCTTCGGCGCGGTCCTTTTCAGTCTCGAGCCCCGAGATGACCAGCACGATCCGCCGGTCGTCCTGCTTGACCGAGCCGACCAGGCCATAGCCGGCCTCTTCGGTGTGGCCGGTCTTCAGCCCGTCTGCGCCGATCCCCATCTTCAGAAGCGGATCGCGGTTGAAGCGGTTGGCGGGCGAGCGGCCGTCATAGGGAAATTCGGTGATCGAGAAATATTTGTAATATTCGGGAAACTCGGTGATCAGCCGCACCGCCAGCCGCCCGAGATCGTGCATGCTCATCATCTGGCCGGGGTCGGGCCAGCCGGTCGCGTTGGCGAAATGCGAATTGGTCAGGCCGATGGCCTTGGCCCGTTCGTTCATCTTGGCGGCGAATTCCTTTTCGCTGCCGGCCAGGTTCTCGGCCACCACCACGCTGGCGTCGTTGCCCGACAGCACGATGATGCCCTTGATCAGATCCTCGACCACCGGATGATCGGTTTCGTTGAGGAACATGGTCGAGCCCTGCATCGACTTGGCGTAGGACGAAACCGAGAACGGTTCGTCCAGCGTTACCCGCCCGTCGCGCAGCGCCTCGAACAGAAGGTCGATGGTCATCAGCTTGGACATCGAGGCGGGAGGCATGGCCTCGTCGGCATTCTTGTCCAGAAGCACGGTATCGGTCGACAGGTCATAGACCCAGGCTGCCCGCGCGCGGGTCTCGAAGGCCGAAAGCGGCGTGGCCAGGACGGCTAGGCCCAGCGAAAGGCCGGCCAGGAGGGAAAGCGCGCGCGGGAGAGGGGTCATGGGTGGGGTCGAACCTATTTGCTGACGGGGTAGGAGTCGGGATAGCCAAGTGCCTTGACCTTGGCCGCCATCGCATCGCGGTCGGCGACCGAGGCTGCCGGCCCGATGATGACGCGCCAGAAGCTCTTGCCCTGGCTCTGGTCGGCGCGGACCGAGGCTTTCAGCCCGGCCTTCTGCATCTGGGCGGCGGCCTTCTTGGCGTTGGCCTCGACCGAGAAGATGCCGACCTGCACGAACGCCCGCTTCAGTGTGGCGTCCGCAGGGGTTGCCGCAGCCGCGGTTGCCGCCGGGGCGGTTGCTGCGGGGGTCTTGGTCGCGGTCGCCTTGGTCGTGGCGGGCGCAGCGGCGGCTTTGGTTGCACCGGCCTTGGCCGGGGCCGCGGCGGTGGCCTTGTCGATTGCTGCCGCGGCCTTCGCGGTCAGCTTGTCGGTCGCCGCCTTGGCGTCCTTTGCGCCCTTGGCGTCGGCCTTGGGCAGCGTCTGGGCGGTTACCGCCGGCGCGGCCGGGGCCGGGGCCGGGGTGGGAGCGGGCGCCTCGACCCGTTCCAGCGCCACCACCTGCAGGGTCGCGGGCTGGCCGGCCAGCAGCCCCAGCGCGTCGGCCGCGTCGGACGACAGCTGCAGCGGCGGGCCGGGGTTGTCGATCTCGCGCCGGAACAGGGCGCCGACGACCGACTTGCCGTTGGCGGGGTTGCGCATCAAGACCCGCTGGGGATCGCGCACCGAGGTATGTGCCACCCAGACGCCGCCCAGCGACGGGCGCCCGTCCCACAGCGCCTTGGCCGTGATATTGAAGACCTTCGGCGCCTCGACATCACGTTCGCCGCCCGCAGGCGTGCCGGTCGAGGAATCGCCGGGAATCGTGGTGGCGACGGCGCTGCCGCCGGCGCCGGGCGCGACCGTCACCGCCGCTGCGCCGGGCGTCCTGCCCTTGAAGGGCCCCATCTGGCAGCCGGCCAGCATCACCGCTGCGCCCAAGACCACCCATCGCCCGTCCGTCCTGATCATTCGTCCTGCCCCTTTCTGCCTCCTGGCCGTCGCTGCCGCGATCAACACAGGAAAAAGGCCGCGAGGCCCTGCCCGCCGCCCTGCTGCCCGTTCTTGCCCGCGCGTTCCGTCCGCGCTTGGGCGTAATCTAGCCGAGCCCCGCCGCCAAGAAAAGCCGTCTGCCCGGCAGCGGCAAGTTTCAGCGCGTCGGCATGCGGCGGGGCCGCCCGCGATGCCCGGCCCGCGGCACTGGACGGCGAAAGCGGAGTGTGCTTACAGGGGGCGTCGGGCGCGCCACCCCGTCGGGCGAGATGCCGCCCGACGATGGCCGGGCAGGCCCGGCAGAATGGAAGTGTGGCCGAGTGGTTTAAGGCTCTGGTCTTGAAAACCAGCGAGGGGGAAACCCCTCCGTGGGTTCGAATCCCACCGCTTCCGCCACTTAAGTTTTAACATATTGAAAAATAATTAGTTTCTTTGCGAACTCTTTGGTCGCCATCGTAGCTGCCATCATCACCGAAGCGCTTCTGCAGTCCCTTGTATGTGGTTTTGCAACTGTCCAAAACGGCCTTGGATCCGGCGATTTTTCCTGCGCGAACATCCGCAGTTCCGCCGCGCGATTGCCATAAGCTCTAGAGTTAAGGGAAAGTCTCCCCTAACGCCCCGAAACAACCCGGAAGGTGTTAGAATGGACGAACAAATAAATACCGAAAACCTGTTTCTCACCGTTGCCGAGGTGGCGAAGCGATACGCTGTGTCGACCGACACGATCTGGCGCTGGTCGCGGAAGGATGACTTCCCTCGCCCTGTCAAGATTGGCCCCAACATCACCCGCTGGCGCCTTGCCGATGTCCTTGAACATGACCAGTCCCTCAAGGCCGGCTTCGCCTTCTGCCTCACCCTGGTGGCCTGAGGTCATCCATGAACTGCATGAACATAGATGTCGGCCTTGAGGCCGAAGTAGAGTCCAGCGCCGCAACGCCTGACTGCGACGGAATGCCGGAGGGATATGTCGCTCGGCGGGACGGAATGTATCTGCTCGGCAATGGTAAGGACGAGGAGCCGACCTGGCTCTGTTCCCTGCTCAAGGTGAAGGCGCTGTTCCGGGATGCATCCAGCCGCGGCTGGGGGCGGATCGTCGAGATAATCGATTGCGACGGTAGGCCGCAATCTGTCGCGCTGCCTGAGAGCGAGATCGAAAGCAGCCCGATGCGGGTGCGTGCATGTTTGGCGGACCGCGGTCTCCGGCTGCAGGACGGCAGGCGAGCGCACCAGGCTTTCCATCAGCTTATAAAGGGTTGGATGCCGCGGGAGACCTTGACCTCGACCGACCGGCTCGGTTGGAGCGACAGATCCTGCACGGCATTCGTTTGTGAGGATGGCCGCATCATTGGTTCGGGCCAGTTTCACTACATTGGGCAAAGGTCGAGCGAGGCTGCCGGCGGGCTTATTTCGGCCGGGTCCGTCGGGGACTGGCGCGACAAGGTGGCGGGGCTTTGCAGGGGCAATCCGCTACTTGTTCTGGCTGTGTCCCTGGCTTTCTCGGGGCCGCTGCTTGAGCTTCTGGGAGAGGATGGCGGCGGTCTGCGCCTGCGCGGCGCCTCCTCCTGTGGCAAATCCACTGTGCAACGGGTCGCCACGTCTGTCTGGCGCAACCCGGAACAGATTGGCAGCTGGCGCAGGACGGCCAACGGCGCCGAGCAGGCTGCCATGGAAGGCAATTCTACTCTGCTGGCGCTTGACGAGATTGCCGAGATCTCGGGCAAGGATCTCTGCGAGGCGGTCTATATGTTGGCGAACGGCGTCGGCAAACGTCGCGCCAAGTCCTCGGGTTGGGCGGGACGCCCTGCGGACTGGCGCGTGGCGATCCTGTCCACGGGCGAGATCAGCGTTGCGGAAAAGATCAGCGAGGCTGGCAGTCGTTACATGGCGGGCCATGATGTGCGGCTTCTGGACATCGAGGCCGACGGTCAGAACCATGGTGCTTTCGACAATTTCCACGGCAGTGCGACCGGGGCGGCCTTCT
Organism: Paracoccaceae bacterium; assembly: GCA_046348855.1. Classification (GTDB taxonomy): domain Bacteria; phylum Pseudomonadota; class Alphaproteobacteria; order Rhodobacterales; family Rhodobacteraceae; genus TMP-24. Next base: position 25,483 of record JAXMDK010000013.1, read on the forward strand.
CGGAGCGCCTGAAGCGGGCGGCGTTGCAGAACCACGGCACCGCTGGTCGGGCTTTCGTCGAGAAACTCAAGCGCCAGTGGACCGTTCGAACTGGCGTTTCTCGAGATATCACCGCACATACCGTTGTCGCCTTCACGAGATGACATCCTTCTCGCCGATGACGATCTCGGCTGAACCGCTGCTAAGCCAGGCAGAAAGATGATTTGCCGCGCTCTCCACATGTCCGGGCCTTCGAAGCGCACACTCCCAGACTGTCGCCACCCGCCACCCAGCCGTGCGTAGTCCCGATTGCACCAATCTGTCCCGCACCATGTTCGCTGCGAACTTCGCTTCCCAGAAATCGGTGCGCGTGGCGGGGGTCGTGGTGTAGCGGCAGTCTGCATGACGGTGCCAGAAGCATCCATGCACGAAAACGACCGCCCGATACTTCGGCAGGACCAGGTCCGGCTTGCCCGGCACATTGTCCGCATGCAGACGAAAGCGGAGCCCGCGGGCGTGCAGCGCGCAGCGCAACGCCAGTTCTGGCCGCGTGTCCTTTCCCCTGATCCTGGCCATCATCAGTGAACGTGTTTTCTGATCGACGATATCCGTCATGACCGCCTGGCCTTTGCCCTGGCGACTGCTATACACCTTCCGAACACATTTCGAGAGGGTGCTGATTTGCCAGACAGTTTCGGCATCATTGACCTTTTCGCCGGGCCCGGGGGCTTGGGAGAAGGCGTTTCTTCGCTGGGCTCGGCTGGACACGCGCCGTTTCGCATCGGCATTTCAGTCGAGAAGGAGGCGTCGGCCCATCGCACCCTGACGCTGCGCGCATTCCTTCGAGAATACCGCACCCGGCATGATGCCCTGCCTGCGGAGTTTATCGACTTCCATGCCGGCCGCACCCCTGAACCGGACTGGGCCGTGATCGACGCCGACTCCTGGCGATTGGCTACGGACGAGGCACGCTGCGTAGCGCTCGGCACTGATGCGGCGCGCGAGGCCACCTCGGCGGCCATCGATCGGTTGCACAAGGAGTTCGACGACACGATCCTGATCGGCGGCCCGCCCTGCCAAGCCTATTCCCTCGTCGGCCGCGCCCGCGCCAGAGGCAAGCGCAATTATGTCCCCGAGGAGGACGAGCGCCATTACCTGTTTCGTGAGTATATCAGCGTTCTCGACCGGCTGCGCCCTGCCGCCTTCGTGATGGAGAACGTCAAGGGGATGCTGTCTTCGACGGTGGAAAGCCGCCTCGTCTTCGAGATGCTTATGGAGGATCTAGCCTCACTGGGCAGCCATCACGGCCATGTCTATGAACTGCGAGCGATCCGGCTGGAAGGTGGCCGTGCCCGCCTGCAGGCCGTGCGCGAACCGAGGGACTTCATCGTCCGGGCCGAAGATTTCGGCGTGCCGCAGCGTCGCCACCGGGTGATCATCGTCGGCATCCGTTCGGATCTCGCCACCGGCGCCGCCCATGCAAGTATTGCCGCATCAAATCGGGCGCGGACTGTGGCGGATGCGATCGGCAGCCTTCCGCGGCTGCGCAGCGGCCTGAGTCGAGCGGCCGACGATTCCGAGAGTTGGTGCGATACGGTTGACGCTGCCGCACGCGCACTTCGAGCCATCCACGGCGGACCCGAGGATGGCGCGATCCGCGACGCCTTTTCGACCGTCGTCCGGCAGATGGAGGGCGCTGCTCCGCCCCGGTCATCGGTTGCGCTGCCTGATGGCTATGGGGCGTCGGATGATGCCCTGACCGGCTGGGTCGAACGTCGGGAACTGCGGGCCCTCGCCCAACACGAGACGCGCGGCCACATGGCGTCGGACCTTGGCCGCTACCTGTTTGCCGCCGTCTTCGGCAAGCTGCGTGGCTACAGCCCCAAGGCCGACGATTTCCCCCTGGCGCTTCACCCCGATCATCGCAACTGGCTGAGCGGCGTCTTCAGCGACCGCTTCCGTGTGCAGTTGGCTGACGAGGCCGCGACCACCGTTACGAGCCACATCTCGAAAGACGGGCATTATTTCATTCACCCCGACCCGGGTCAGTGCCGCAGCCTGACTGTGCGCGAGGCGGCCAGACACGGCAACATCAGCCAAACGAAGCGCGATACACGGAAGGTTCGAGGATCAAGGCCGATTCCAACGGCGGCGCGATCAGGAAAGAGCGCGGCGACCTGCCAACTTCGTAGAGCCTGAAAATCCTGAAATTGTTCGGGGCCTCTTCGGCAAAGTCCCGTTCATTGCTGGACAGATAAAATGGCGTGCGTTTGTGGCCGACCGTTGTCTTCACTTCGAAGAACCGTTCCGTGCCGTCGGCTTCAAAAGACCGGATATCATACCCGGCCCCGTCGCCCTCTTCCTGTGAAACCCACTTGACCTTCTTGGCCAAGTCCGAGCGACCGGCCTGATTTAGCCGAGCAATCTCAGAGTAATAGACGAGTTCTTCGCCGATCAAGCCCGTCTTGCGGTTTCTGAGATCGCGACCGGGATCAAGGTCACGCTCGACACCTACGATTCCAACGAAACGCTTCTGGCCAAGCTGCAGGCCGGTGCCAAGGGGTATGACATCATCATCCCCAGCCACAACTTCGTGCCGATCCTGATCAAGGAAGGTCTGGTGCAGCAGGTCGACGTGGCGGCCATGCCGAACTATGCCAACGTCGACGACCGTTGGAAGAAGCCCGAATGGGACCCGGAGCAGAAATACACGGCGCCGTTCCACATGGGATCGACCTCGATCGCCTATCGCCGCGACCTGTACGGCAAGGATCTGACCTCGCTTGGCGAGTATTTCGAACCGACCGCCGAGGTTCAGGGTCGGATCAGCGATTTCAAGACGCCCGAAGAGATGGTGAACCTTGCGCATCTGTACCTGGGGCAGAAGTTCTGCAGCGAAGATCCGGCAGAAATGCAGAAGGTGCAGGATCTGCTGGTCGCGCAAAAGCCCTCCGTCATGGCCTACAGTTCGGAAGGCATGAACGACCGGCTGGTCAACGGCGACGTGATCATGACCTCGCACTGGAACGGCTACGCGCTGAAGGGCCGTGAGCTGGCCAAGGAGCAGGGCAAGGAAGTCGCCTATGCCTATCCGAAGGAGGGCGTGATCGGCTGGATGGACAACATCATGATCCCGGCCAAGGCCGAGAATGTCGAGAACGCCAAGAAATTCATGGACTTCATGATGAACCCCGAGAATATGGGCATCCAGTCGAATTTCACCGGCTATGGCAACGCGATCAAGGGATCGGACAAGTTCATGACCGAGGAACTGCGCACGGCGCCCGAGATCAATCCGCCGGCGGGAACCAAGATGGTCTTTTCCTTCGCCTGCAACGCCAAGGCGCAGGGCTTGATCGACCGCGTCTGGACCAACGTTCTGCGCTGATGCGCCGCGCGCGCCCGGGTTCTCCGGGCGCGATAGCTTTCCACAGTTGAGGCGAACATGACCACCGGCTTTGTCTTTCACGAATCCTATCTTTGGCACGATACCGGCAGCGCCGGGCTGTTCCTGCCCTCCATTGGCCATATCCAGCCCGACCGCCATATCGAAGGCCCCGAGGCCAAGCGGCGGATCAAGAACCTGATGGACGTCTCGGGCCTGATCGACAGGGTGAGGCCCATAAAGCCGCGACCGGCAACGCGGGACGAGGTGCTGCGCTTTCACACGCCCGCCTATATCGACCGGCTCGAGGAACTGAACCGGGGACGCGGCGGCGAGGCCGGCCCCGAGACCTATTTCACCCACGGCGGCTATGACATCGCGCTTCTGTCGGCTGGCGGCGTGCTTGCCGCGGCTGAAGCCGTCGTCGATGGCAATGTGCAGAACGCCTACGCGCTGGTCCGGCCGCCGGGGCACCATGCCGAGGCGGATACCGGCTTTGGCTTCTGCATTCTTGCGAACGCCGTTCTTGGCATCAAGCATGTGCAGGCGACGCGCGGTGTCGGGCGTGTCGCGGTCATCGACTACGACGTTCATCACGGCAACGGCACCGAGCATGCCTTCTACTCCGACCCGAACGTCCTGACGATCTCGATCCACCAGGACAACTGGTTCCCGGCCGATTCCGGTTCCGTCGACGATATCGGTGAGGGCAGGGGCAAAGGCTACAACATCAACGTGCCTCTGCCGCCCGGCAGCGGCCACGGCGCCTACATGGCGGTGATGGAGCGCGTCATCGTCCCGGCGCTGACCGCCTACAAGCCGGACCTGATCGTCGTTCCTTCGGGCTTTGATGCAAGCGGCCTCGACCCCATGGGACGGATGCTTCTGTCCAGCGGCACCTATGTCGAGATGACGAAGGTGCTGAAACAGCTCGCGGCCGATCTCTGCGGCGGCAGGTTGCTCTACGTCCACGAGGGCGGCTATTCGGCGGTGCATGCGCCCTTCTGCGCCCACGCGGTGATCGAGGAACTGTGCGATGCGCCGAACCGGATCGAAGACCCGTTCGACGCCCTCTTGCAGGGTATGGGCGGCCAGCAACTCTATCCGCATCAGGAGGCCGTGATCGGCAAGGCGGCGAGGGTTGCCGCAGCGGTGAAGTAGATCGCCGGGGCAGTGCCTGAGGCCGGTTACTGTTCTTGGTGGATGACGAAAGGCAGCCGGATAATCCGCCTGCCGCCATTGAAAGGTCAGGCGGTTTCAGCCAAACCGTCGGCCATTCGTGCCGGGCGTCAAACCCATGACACGCTTTGCGATGCTCTGGGCGTCGATACCGTAGTGGCGATAAAGATCGCCGATGGTCCCGGTTTGGCCGAAATGTTCGACCCCGAGCGAGATCGCGCGGTGTCCCCGGACTGATCCCAGCCAGGCGAGCGTCGCTGGATGCCCGTCGATCACGGTTGCCATCGCGCAATGCGGTGGCAGGTCTGCGAACAGCCGCTCGACATGCGAGATCGCCCCTGCATTGCCGCGCGCCCGCGCCCGTTGTGCCGCGGTCCAGCCGGCGTTCAGCCGGTCCGCCGAAGTCACCGCCAAGACGGCGACATCGCGGCGGTTTTCGCCAAGGATGCCTGCGGCCGCGATGGCCTCGGGCGCGATGACGCCCTGGTAGGCGATGACGACTTCGCAATTCGGACCCGGCGGGCGCAGCCAGTAGGCGCCGTCGATGGCACCTTGCCGGAACGCCTCGTCATGGCGCTTGCCCGGCTGTTCCAGCGGGTTGGTCGACAGGCGCAGGTAGACGGAGCCGCCGGTTTCATCGCGCAACCAGGTGCGTTCGTCCGGGTCCGGGCCGCCGTCGCGCTGCAGATAGTCGAACGCCCAGGCCATGATCACCGCCAACTCGTCGGCAAAGGCCGGCTCAAAGGCCGCCAACCCGTCCTGCGCCATGCCGATCAGCGGCGTGCCGATGGATTGATGAGCCCCACCCTCGGGCGCCAGCGTGATGCCGGAGGGGGTTCCGACGATCATGAACCGCGCATCCTGATAGCAGGCATAGTTCAGCGCATCCAGGCCACGGCACACGAAGGGGTCATAGACCGTGCCGACAGGGATCAGGCGCTTGCCGAACAGGCTGTGCGACAGGCCCGCCGCACCCAGCAGCAGGAACAGGTTCATCTCGGCGATGCCCAATTCGATATGCTGGCCCTCGGGCGTGAATTCCCATTTCGCCGTGGACGGGATGCGGTGTTCGATGAAGGCATCGGCCTGCGCCTTGCGGGCAAACAGCTTGCGCCGGTTCACCCATGGGCCAAGGTTGGTCGTGCCGGTCACATCGGGCGAGGTGGTGACGATCCGGGTGGCAAGGGCGCTGTCGCCCTTCGACAGATCGTCGAGGATCTTGCCGAAAGCCATCTGGGTGGAAATCTCGCGCTCGGTCGAAATCTCGATAGCAGGCACCGGCAGTTGCGCATCATCGAACCGGCGACGGCCCTTGGCGAAGAAGGGCACGCGCTTGAGCCAGTCCTGAAACGCTGCCGGATTGGCGATGGTGGCGAACTTGTCCCATTCCTGCCCGACCTGCACACCCATATGAGCCTGCCAGGCATCGAACTGGCTTTTCGTCATCAGGCCGCCGTGGTTGTCCTTGTGCCCGGCAATCGGCGTGCCCCAGCCCTTGATCGTATAGGCCAGGAAACAGACCGGCCGGTCATGGTCGATGGCGGCGAAGGTTTGGGCCATCGTGTCCACGCAATTGCCGCCGAGGTTTTCCATCAAGGCTGCCAGTTCCGCGTCCGACCGGCGGTCGATCAAGCGGCTCACCTCACCCTGATCGCCGAGATCCTCCATCAGCCGCTTGCGCCAGACCGCGCCGCCCATGAAGGTCAGCGCGGAATAAAGCTGGTTCGGGCAGCGGTCGATCCAGTCGCGCAGGGCGCTGCCGCCCGGTTCGGCAAAGGCCGCCTGCTGCAACCGGCCGTATTTCACCCGAACCACATCCCAGCCGAAAGCCTCGAAGATCGCCTCGACGCGGGCAAATAGCCCCTCGCGCACGATGCCGTCCAGTGACTGACGGTTATAGTCGATGATCCACCAGCAATTGCGCAGGTCGTTCTTCCAGCCTTCCTGTAGCGCCTCATAGATGTTGCCCTCGTCCAGTTCGGCATCGCCGACCAGCGCCACCATCCGGCCCAGCGGCAGGCTTTGGCCCCAGGACTTCGCCGCGATGTAATCCTGGATGATCGAGGCGAAGGAAGTGATCGCCACGCCCAACCCGACCGAGCCGGTGGAGAAATCCACGTCATCGACATCCTTGGTGCGCGACGGATAGGACTGCACGCCGCCATAGCCGCGGAAGTTCTCCATTCTCGCCTGGTCGAGGTTGCCCATCAGATACTGGATCGCATGGAAGATCGGCGAGGCATGGGGCTTTACCGCTACCCGGTCCTCGGGCCGCAAGGCCGAGAAATAGAGCGCGGTCATGATCGACGCCATCGACGCCGAAGATGCCTGATGGCCACCGATCTTGATGCCGTCCACCTTGGGGCGGACATGATTGGCATGGTGGATCATCCAGTGCGACAGCCACAGCAGGCGTTGTTCGATGGTTTTCAGATCGGTCATGACGGGCGGTCCTGCGAGAGTCGTGCTTTTCATCATTCTATCGCCAATCGCGCGCCGCTTTCCGGCTTTCTCAGCCACATTCGGAATGATATTTGGTGAAAAGCACCAATATCATGAGTGATAGCGCCGATGACCACCAAACCTGACCGCTTCGATGCGGAGATTCTGCGCGTGCTGCAAAGGGATGGCCGCCTGACGATCAACGATCTGAGCGCGAAGATCGGGCTGAGCCCCTCGCCGACCGCCCGCCGCCTGCGCCATCTGGAGGAACGCGGAGTCATCACAGGCTATGCTGCCCTGATCAACGAAGTGGCCCTTGGCTTTGGCGTCACCGTCTTTGTCTCGGTGCAACTGGACAAGCAGGTTGACGAGGCGCTGGCCACCTTCGAGGCCGCGATCGCCACCTTCCCCGAGGTGGTGGACTGCTGGCTGATGACCGGAAATCGCGACTACCTGCTAAGGGTCGCGACCACCGGCCTTGCAGAATTCGAACGCTTTCTGGTCGGACGGTTGACGAAGGTGCGAGGCGTCGCCTCGATCGAGTCATCAATCCCTCTCCGCCGGGTCAAGACAGGGCTGGCGCGGACCATATGAGTGGTTTTGACAAGGCCATGCGGCGTGAGGCGGGAAAGTGGGCAGAACGCCTGTCGGCCTGGCAGGACGCAATCCGTTCGGCACCGTCAAAGCAAGCTGGCTTGAGGCGGGCAGGGTGCCGGCTCAGCCCTTTCGGTATTTCAAGACGTCGCCCGAGACTATTCGGCTTGCAGTGATGATGTACATCCGGTTCGCTTGTCTCTGTCAACTTCAGCCTTCTTGACCCACCCGTTCAGCCTCTGTGGCGTGCAGCCAATCTTCGCCGAGATCGACATGACCGCCTGCCAGCGCGAGGCGTGCTGGTCCTCCCTCAGCGGTTGGGCTCGGACCAATGGGGCCTCAATGGCTTTGATCGGGGACCAATCGCAGTGACCGCTCGCGCACTTCAGGGGAGCCGGAGGCCCGCGAAGCGAAAACTTGTTCGTAGTCTTGCTCGCGATGCTCCATCCTGCTCAAGGGTTGGAGCCTCCGGCAAGCCCGACGCGGTTCATTCCGTTTCAATCCACTCTAGTCAGCGCGCCGCCTCTCTTCTGGAGCCAGCTTCAGGCAGAACCGCGCTTCCGCTCTTGCAGAGTGGCACGGCCTCTGCATGGCATGATGGACAGCGTTCTGTCCTTGCAGCGACGAGTTCGAATCTGTCTGACAGAACCGACACTCAATCACGGTAGGACTGTTGTCGGTGGGGCGGCAATCCCCGCATACATGTCCTCGACCATTAGTCGATGTCGGACACCATGAACTTTGCATGCTGGAGCATGTACTGCGCTGCCTCCCGGATATCGTGAGCCACGGCCTCGCGGGCACGGGCCGGATCCCTGGCCTCCAGTGCTTCAAGGATCTTCTCGTGAAAGTCGACATCGAGAGCTTCGCTCGGCCTGAACGGCGCACCCTCTGCCAATTTGCGCAGGAACGGGCCAGCCTGCAACCAGAGGTTTTCGATGATGTGGAGCAGATGCGCGTTGCCGCAATGCTGATAGATCGCGAACTTGAAATTGAAATTGGCCTGAAGGTAGCGGTCGATGTCGCCGGCTTTCGCCGCTTCCGTGCGCTCTTTGCAATGATGACGCACGGTCCGCAGGCTGTTGCCATTGAGCCGGGTCGTCGCAAGTTCCGTTGCCGCGCCTTCCACCAGAATGCGCGCCTCCGTCAGGCTGGCGAAGGACTGCACGGTAAGAGACGGCACCTCGACGCTGCCGTTCGGCAGGAGGTTCAGCGCACCGACTGCCTGAAGGCGCTGAAACGCGGTGCGCACTGGCATGGGGCTCGTGCCAAACTGCTCGGCGACCTTGCGATAGGTCAGCTTTTGCCCCGGTTCGAAATGCCCGGCCATGAGGGCGCGCACGATCTGCTGGTACACCTGCTCGTGCATCGGCACGGGCGCTTCGATCATCGTGATGCTTGTCGCCTTCTTCACCGTCATAGCCGCCCCTTGAGCCAACGAGTTCATCAAAGTCGCAACCCTATAACTTTACCTATGGCTGGACGCAAATCCGCCCTGCCTCTCGGCCGGCACTGTCCCCGGCAGGAAATTTGCCGCGACCTGCACCATGTCCTGCGAAAGATGTCGGCATGCCGCTTCAGACCATATGGGACAGCTGCGCGAGAAACGCGATGTTGTCGCAGTCGAACGAGTCGGTCACCGGCTCCGGCTGGGAGGACATGCGAACGATAACCGTTTCGGTGGCGGGATCGACATAGAGCCACTGGCCGTGGATGCCGATGCCGCAATAGGCGCCGTCGCCCGTCTGGTACCATTTGTTGCGATAACGGCCCCTTGGGAACAGCGTGACGAAATCGCTTTTGTCCCACGCTTCCTTGCTGCCGCCGCCGATGGTATCGGCCACCCAGGCCTTGGAAACCAGCCGCCTGCCGTCCACGATACCGCCCTGCCGCATCATTTCGCCGAAACGGGCGAGATCGCGCGGGGTCAGCGAAATGCCGGCCGAGGCGCGGCTCGTGCCTTCGCGGTCGACGGTGATCGTCACGGCGCCGCGCGCGCCGAGCGGTGCAAAGACCTTTTCACGAAGCAGGTCCGGCATGCGCTGGTCGGAGGCGCGTTCCAGTATGATGCCGAGCAGGTCGGTGTTCGGCGATCGGTAACGGAAGATTTCGCCATGAGCGCCGGGCAAGCGCGGAAGGCTGCAGAGGAATTCGCGCAGCCCCTCGTCCCCGCCACCCGGATTCCACAGCATGGCGCGGCGGTAGCGTGCGAACGGGCTTTGCGGATCGAGATAGGCTTCCTCGATATCGATGGCGACGGCCATATCGAGCACGTTCTGCACGATCGCATCGCCATAGGCCGAGCCTGCCGCCTCCGGCACATACCGGGTCACGGGCGCCTGCGGGTCGAGGAGGCCATCGTCCTGCAAGGCGCCAGCAGCGACGGCCGTGATCGACTTGCTGATCGAGAAGGCGATGTGACGGTTGCCGAAATCCATTGTCGGGGCGCACCAGTCGGCGACGAACTTGCCCGCCTTCATCACGGTGAGTGCGTCCGCATGGGACCGCGCGAGGAAGTCCGAAATCCTCTCCACGCCGCCCGGCAGCGAGACCGTTTCGCCGAGGAGCCAGGCCGGATCCTGCGGGCCAGTCTCGTTCCCCGACCCGTCCCAGACCTGGGCGCTCGGCACCAGCTCGCCGACATTCTGGAAAGACCATTGGCTGTAGGGCGTGAGCCGCCAATTGACGAGTCTCACCTCATCGCGGCGAAAACCGTATCTTTCTTCGAACGCGGTCGTGTCGACCATTGTCTGCCCTTTCTGCATTCCGCGCTGCAAAGAGTGGAGCCTGTTGGCCTGGTAACGCCGCAGAGAACCCCCACAAAAACTCGATATGTATACCGGACATTCCGTTCCATTCTGTTGGCCTTTCGTCCGGCGGTAGGTCATGTCTATATTGTGATCTCGGATCACGCAATGAGATTCGGTAACGTTTTGAGCGCGTGAACAAAAGCACGATGCGCGCGTCGAGTCGCAGGCAGCGATGGAGGCGAGCGGCCGGGAGGCATCACGAGGTTTTGACGAATCGCAGGCCAGGTCCCCACGCAAATGGCCGGGTGATCCGCTGCCCTCCGGTCGATCGGTGCAAGGTGCTTGACTGCCCATGTTGCCCAAAGCTCCTCCCGCGGCGCTCAAAGGTCGAACATCCCTGAAGGCTTTGGCACTAAACTCCTTTCCTGTAGAAGCTGCGCCCGGCTGACTTCGGTAGGCAATTATTGTGATCTCATATCACGAGATTCAGATTGACATTAGAGTGATCTGAGATCACGAATTGCCAAAGGTAAGAGGCTGGACGCAGGAATGCCGAAGTCCGAAAAGGGGGAACCATGAGAAAACTGAACAAGTTTGTGCTGGCGGCGTCGCTCGCCCTTGGCGTTGCGACGATGGGGGTGGGCTCGGCGGCACAGGCAGAATCGCTGGTGCGTATCGCCTCGCCCTATCCGGTAACGACGCTCGATCCGTCCCGCTCAGCCGCCGCCGGCAACATCGAAGTCTTTGGCCAGCTCTATGCCCGTGTGCTGCATCGCAATACCGACACTGGCGAGCTGGAGCCGGGTCTGGCGGAAAAATGGGACGTCTCCGACGATCGCCTGACCTACACCCTGCATCTGCGCGAAGCGAAATTCTCCGACGGCTCACCCATCACCGCCGACGATGTGGTCTTTTCCTTCGAGCGTGTGCGTTCGGATCCGAAATCAGCTCTGCCCTCGACCTTCGGAGCGGTGGACTCCTTCACCGTGACGGACCCTAAGACGGTGGTGATCAAGCTGAAGAACCCGCTCGTTTCCATGCTCGGGCAGCTCGAGATGTGGAACTCGGGTATCGTCTCCAAGGCGGATGTCGAAAAGCGGGGGGACAAGGCCTTCGTCGATGCTCCGGTCACTTCCGGCCCCTATTCCGTCAAGGAATGGCTGCCCGGTGAAAAGCTGGTACTCCAGCCGAACGCCAACTATTGGCGTGCCGGCTTCCCGAAGTCGGATGCGGCCGTAGAACTCGACGAGGTCGCCGAACCGGAGACCGCTGTCGCCATGCTGAAGTCCGGCGAAGTCGACGTGATGCGTGAGGTCGAATGGGCGCAGGTTGACGACCTGAAGGCGACCGAAGGCATCGACATGCGCATGGACCCCTCGCACGTCATCTACACGGTGCTGCTCAATCACAGCCGCCCGCCCTTCTCAAATCTCAAGGCGCGGCAGGCGGCGGCCTATGCGCTTGACAAGAGCGCCATCACCCAGACCGTGACCGCCGGCCTTGCAACTGCGGCCAACACGGTGCTCCCCTCCGGCCTTGACTATCACGACCCGAACTATGTCGGCTATGCACCCGACATGGAGAAGGCCAAGCAGTTGATCCAGGAGTCAGGCATGGCCGGCAAGGAAGTGAAGATTCCGTTGAACCCCGGCCAGGCGACGCAGCAGATAGCACTCTTCATGCAGGCCCAGTTCGAGGCGATCGGCCTGAAACCGGTGATCGTCAACATGGACGTCCCGACCTGGTGGTCGGACCTTGCGACCGCCGAATATGACGCGACGCCGACCTGGTACATGAGTGAGCTGATGGACCCCGATCCGGCGATCCGCTGGGCAATCTGCGGTGCCTGCGACTCTCACTCCTTCTACACCTTCTACGACAATCCGCATGTCGACCAGCTGGCCGACGAGGGCGCGCGCGAGCAGGATGAGGCCAAGCGCACCGCAATCTATCGAGAGATCGCCAAGACCGCCACTGACGAGGTTGCACAGATCCCGCTCTTCGACGCGCCCTTCGCCGTCGCCTATTCGACCCGCCTGAAGAATCTCAAGATGACCCCTGCCATGCAGTGGACGCTCGAGGACATGACGGTCGATCAATAATACCTCCCTGACTGGCGCGGCTTCGAACGACGCCGCGCCGTTTTTGCCTCGGGAACCCATCCTATGCACATGATCCTGCGCCGCATCCTGCAGCTCGCTTTCGTGCTGGCCGGCATCACGCTTGTCACATTCCTTCTGGTGCACATGGTGCCGGGCGATCCGGCGCGTGTGATTGCCGGCGACCGTGCCAAGCCGGAAACGCTGGAGGCGATCCGCCAGAGCCTGGGCCTCGACAAGCCGCTTTGGCAGCAGTTCGTCATCTATGTCAGCGACCTCGCTACCGGCGATATCGGCGAGTCCCTTCGCTACAAGCGTCCGGTCGCCGAACTGATCGGGCAGTATGTCGGGCCCACGCTGTTCCTGACAGGCTATGTCGTCAGCCTCGCCGTGCCGCCGTCGGTCGCGCTCGCCATCGCCAGCGCCCGCAGGCCGGGCAGCCTCACGGACCAGATCATCCGTCTGATCGGTGTCGCCGGCATGGCGATCCCGGTCTTCTGGCTTGGCATCATGATGTCGCGCTTCTTCGGCGTCAGCCTCGGCTGGTTTCCGGTTTCCGGCTACGGCAAGACGTTTGCCGACCACCTGCACCACCTCTTCTTGCCGGCGCTGTCGACGGCGATCTGGATCGTGCCGGTGCTGGTGCAGAGCCTGCGCGCGGCGCTGATCGAGAAGGCTGGCGCCGATTTCGTTACGGCGGCCCGGGCTCAAGGCGCGAGCGAAAGCGAGATCTTCTGGCGCACCGTATTGCCGAACGCCATCCTGCCGACGCTCAACCTGTTCGGTGTCATCGTGGCTTTCCTGATCGGCGGCACCATCGTCGTCGAAACGGTCTATGCCGTGCCCGGCCTCGGCACACTGATGATCAACGCTCTGCTCGCCCGCGACTACCTCGTCATCCAGGGCCTGACGGTGATGTTTGCCGTCGCCACCGTCGCCATCACTTTTCTCGTCGACCTGCTCTCGGCGGCGATCGACCCGCGCGCACGCCTCTAGGAGCCAGCCCATGATTTTTGACGCTTCCATCAGTCCCGTTGCGAAACGTGCACTTCTGCCACCAAGCATCATCTGTGCCGGAGGGCTTGTCGGGTTCTGGGTTTTCGCTGCCCTCTTTGCGCCCTGGATCGCACCCTACGATCCGAACGCCGTCGACGTCATGCATGCGCTTCAGGCGCCGGGCGCCGAACACTGGCTCGGCACGGATCAGGTCGGCCGCGATGTTCTTTCGCGCGTACTCTACGGCGCGCAGATCGACCTTCTGATGTGCCTTGCCGGCGTGCTGCCGTCGCTCGTCATCGGCACGACCATAGGCCTCGTCAGCGGCTATTACGGTGGCGTGATCGACACGGTGCTGATGCGTCTTTACGATCTGACGGCAGCCTTTCCGTTTTTCGTGCTGGTCCTCGCCATCGTCGGCGTCCTCGGACCGGGGCTTCTGAACTTCTTCATCGCGCTCGCCTTCGTCGCCTGGATCACCTATGCGCGGCTGGTGCGCGCCGAGGTCATGGCCGTTCGCGGCAGCGAGTTCGTGCAGGCGGCAAAATGCCTCGGCTACTCGGATCGCATCACGCTTTTCCGTCACGTCCTGCCGAACGCCTTCGGCCCGGTCGTCGCTTACGCGGTCAGCGACGCGGTGCTCGTCATGCTGGCCGGGGCCAGCTTCGGCTTTCTCGGCATGGGCGCGCAGCCGCCGCTTGCCGAATGGGGTGTCATGATCGCCGACGGCACCAAGTTCATCCGCCAGGCCTGGTGGATCTGCACCTTCCCCGGCCTTGCCGCCATCAGCCTCGGCCTTGGCCTGATCTTTCTCGGCGATGGTCTTGGCCATCTCAGCCGCCAGCGAGCTGCCGCATGACCCACTCCCTGCTCGATATCTCCAACGTCTCGGTCGCTTTCGGCAAGGTGCCGGTGCTGAAGAACGTTTCCTTCCAGATCGCCCCCGGCGAAATCGTCGGCATTGCCGGCGAAAGTGGCTCCGGCAAATCCACGATCTGCCGCGCTGCCCTCGGCCTGCTGGGGTCCGGCGCGGCGGTCACCGGCGATATCCGCCTCGACGGCAAGTCGCTGTTCGGCCTTGCCGCAGAGGAATGGTCGGCGCTGCGCGGTCGCGACGTTTCGATGATCTTCCAGAACCCATCGTCGCATCTCAACCCGCTGCAAATGGTCGGCAAGCAGATTGCCCGGCCGATGGTCCGCCACCTTGGCCTTTCGCGCGCCGCCGCCTGGGAAAAGGCCGTGACGCTGCTGGACGACGTCGGCATCCGCGAACCGGCGATGCGTGCCAAATCCTACCCGCACGAACTTTCCGGCGGCATGAAGCAACGGGTCATGATCGCGGCTGCCGTCAGCTGTGCGCCGCGCCTCCTGATCGCGGACGAACCGACCACTGCGCTTGACGTGACCGTGCAGGCCAAAATTCTCGAACTGTTGAGGGATCTCAACCGCGAACGCGGCCTGGCCATCGCCCTCATCTCGCACGATCTCGGCGTACTTGCCGACATCTGCTCGCGCATAATCGTCATGCGCCACGGCGAGATCGTCGAGGAAGGCCTGGCGCGGCAGATCGTGACCAACCCCCGGCACCCCTACACCCGGCTCCTCGTCGGTTCCCAGCCCGGCCGGAAGCGGTTGGCAAGCGGCGGCCCGATCGACCGGGCCGCCAGTGGGCCGTTGCTTCAGGTGAAGGGCCTCAAGGTGCATTTCCCCGTCAAACGCGACATCGTCGACATGTTGCAGCGCCGCAAGCCGGAGCCGTTCATGGCCCTTGATGGCATCGACCTGACAGTCGAGGCCGGCGAGACCGTTGGTATCGTCGGCGAGAGCGGGTCTGGCAAAAGCACACTCGCCCGTACGATCATCCTGCAGAACAGGGCGACGGCGGGCACGATAGCGCTGGAAGGTGAGCCGGTCGGCGGTCTTCGCGGTGCTGCCCTGCTCGGCTTCCGGCGTCGGGTGCAGATGGTATTCCAGAATCCCTACGATTCTCTCAACCCGCGCATGACTGCTCTGGAAACGATCGCCGAACCGATCTGGCGCCATCGGTTCGCCGACCGCGCGAGTGCGTTCAAGGAAGCCGAAAAGCTGCTCGACATGGTCGAGCTGAAGCGCGACCTCGGCAATCGCCGGCCACAGCAGCTGTCCGGTGGCCAATGCCAGCGCGTCGGCATCGCCCGCGCGCTCGCGCTGAAACCGGAAATCCTCATCGCCGATGAGATCACCTCGGCTCTCGACGTGACAACGCAGGCGCAAATCCTCGACCTGCTCGCCCGACTCCAGCGGGAACGCAAACTGACACTGCTCTATATCTCGCACGATCTCTCGGTCGTCAGCTCGTTCTGCCAGCGGGTCTATGTCTTTCGGGCCGGGAAGGTCGTCGAGCATGGCAAGGCGGCCGAAGTATTCAGCAATCCGCGCGAAGCCTACACGCAACAGCTTGTCGCGTCGGTCCCCCGTCTGCCCGACCTTGCGGTCGAGGGATTTTCAGCACCGCTCTTCAGGAGGAACACATGACGACGACGCAACCCTGGCGCCGCGACCCGCGCAATCCCGGCGCACCGATCATCCCGCGCGGCGAATGGGACTTTCCGCCCTACCACCGCTGGACCTTCCAGCATATCCGCGAAATGACGCCAACCGCCAACATCTGGCGCGGCCCCGGTCCCGTTCTGCCGTTGCCGGAACGCAGGCGTGACATTGACGGAATTACCTTTGAAACCGTTCTCGGGCGCCGCACCGTCGCCCAATGGCTCGAGGAAAGCGCGACGGACGGCTTCATGGTGTTGTCCTGCGGCGAAGTGGTCGACGAACGCTACATGAACGGCCTGACGCCCTACCGGCAGCACCTCGCCATGTCGGTCTCGAAGTCTGTCACCTCCGTCGTCTTTGGCATCCTCGTTTCCCGCGGGTTGATCGACCCCGAAGCCCTGGTGACGCAATACCTGCCCGAACTCGAGGCGACAGCTTATCGCGGCGCCAAGGTGCAGCATGTGCTGGACATGACGAGCGGTGTGCTCTTCGACGAGACCTATACGGCAAAAGGCTCACACATGCAGAAGCTCGGCCAGGCCTCCGGCTGGTTCGAGGCGATCAACCCCGATTGGCCGATGACCGTCTGGGAGCTGATCCTCCAGCTTACCGAGCAGGAGCGGCCGCACGGCGAACTTTTCCGTTACCGCTCGATCGAGACGGACGTGCTCGCTTTCATCATGCAGCGGGCGACAGGAAAGCACCTGGCCGACCTTATCCGGGATGAGCTGTGGGTTCCGTTGGGAGCGGAAGAGGACGCCTATATCACGCTCGATCGCGGCGGCTATGCGTTGGCCGACGGCGGCTTCAACGCGACGCTTCGTGACTTTGCCCGCTTCGCGCTGCTGCTCGTCAACGGCGGCAAGGCGCATGGCAGACAGATCGTCCCATCGGAGTGGATCGAGACTTTCCACAAGGCCGACCACGAGGTCTTCGGCGACGCCAAGCAGGGTGCGCTGCCCCGCGGCGCCTACCACAACCAGTTCTGGATCGAGGATCCAGACAGTCGGGTCTTCATGTGCCTGGGTATTTTCGGCCAGTACATCTACATCGACCCCGATGCCAAGTTTGCGATGGTCAAGCTTTCGACGGATGCCGAACCGGTCAGCGAGGATCGCTTGTCCGACGTGCTCAGCGCGGCGCGGGCTCTCAAACGGGAGTGTCAGAGGAAAGCCGGCTGAGCTGGGCAGGGTGGTCGCCTGGCCTTGGTGGATGACCAGGTGCAGCCCCTTCCGCTATTTCAAGATCAGCGCCGAGATCATCCGCCCGGTGGTGATGATGTAGTTCCGGTTCCCGCTGTCGCTCAGGAACGTCGAAGGCCTCCCCTGTTTCGGCCACTGTCGCCGTCGCGTTCCGGCCTCGGGCTCCACCACAGCGCCGCTTCCGGTTTCGATCTTGGCGAAGGTCGGGCCGGTCCGCTCGGGAACTTTCTGCCAGCACCGCGGAGGGATCAGCTGCGCAGATCCTCTGGCAAAAGTTCATCGGGGAAGTTCTGATAGCTGACCGGGCGCAGGAAACGACGGATCGAAAGGGTGCCGACCGAAGTGGCGCCGAAATTCGTCGAGGCCGGATAGGGTCCGCCATGCACCATGGCATCCACCAATTCCACTCCTGTGGGAAAGCCGTTGATCAGGACGCGCCCGGCCTTGCGCTCCAGCAGAGGGAGAAGGTCAAGGGCATCGGTTCGGTCGGCAGGGTCATAGTGCAACGTCATGGTCAACTGGCCCGCGAATTGTGCAGCCAGCCGACGCATCTGTGCACGCGATGCCACACGCACCACGAGTCCGCAGGCCCCGAAGATTTCCTCCTGCAGGACATGATCGGCCAGGAACGTGTCGGCGTCGGTCTCGAAAAGGTTCGGGCCGGCAAGGCGATCGCCGGCGGGGCTGACGAAGACCGGGCGGACGGAATTGCGCGCGGTGAGCCGGGCAACGCCCGCGTGATAGGCCTGCGCAATCCCCGCGGTCAGCATGGTTTGTGGCGCGATGGTCGCCACTGCCGCTTTGGTTGCAGCGATCAGCCGGTCCGCATCGGGTCCATCCGGGACGACACATATGCCGGGGTTGGTGCAGAACTGTCCCGCCCCCAGGGTCAGCGATGCGGCCCAGCCGGCGCCGATCGCCTCGGCGCGTGCCTTTGCGGCCTGTGGCAGCACGAACATCGGGTTGACCGAGCCCAACTCGCCGAAGAAGGGGATCGGGTTCTGCCGTTGAGCGCAGAGGTCGAAGAGCGCGCGGCCGCCGCCAAGGCTGCCGGTGAAGCCAACCGCGCAGATTGCCGGATGTTGCACCAGGGCCTGCCCGACCCGACGGTCTCCGCCCTGGATCAGGCTGAAGACGCCGGGCGGCATGTCACAAGTCTCGATCGCGGTAAGGATTGCCTCGGCAACCACTTCGCTGGTGCCGGGATGGGCGGAATGGCCCTTGACCACTACCGGGCAGCCCGCTGCCAACGCTGCGGCCGTGTCGCCGCCGGCGGTTGAAAACGCCAAGGGGAAGTTCGAGGCGCCAAAGACCGCAACCGGACCAATGGGGCGCTCCATCAATCGGATATCCGGGCGCGGGGCGGGCTTGCGCTCGGGCAGGGCAGCGTCATGGCGACGGTCCAGATAATCGCCCCTGCGGATATGTTCGGCAAAAAGGCGAAGCTGCATGACGGTCCGTCCCCGTTCGCCTTCCAGTCGTGCCGCAGGCAGTCCGGTTTCCAGCGTTCCGATCGCGGTGATCCGCTCGCCACGCTTGTCGATCTCGGTTGCGATGACATCCAGAAACGCGGCGCGAGAAGCGCGGGGCAGGAAACCATAAACCGCAAAGGCCTCTTCCGCTGCCGCGCAGGCCTGTTCGACCAGATCCACGGTGCCCATTGCATAGGCCTGAGCCAGCCCACTGACCGGTTCGGAAGAAAACGTGTGGTCGCTGCCGACCCATTTGCCCTGGATAAGGTGGCGGCCATGCGTCTGGGTGTTCATAGGGGGTCCTGCGTGTCAGAGGGCGCTGCACTCATATATTATAATGTATATTATTTAGGCAAGTACGGTTGTGCCATGCAAAGAATGACCTTTCCCGGCCTGATTGGATGACAGGTCCTAAGAGCGTTAGGGCGCGCGGTTCAAAGTCACTCGGTAGCCTCGGCTGCTGCCTTCGCGGCGCGGCGATCCAGCAGAACCTCGGTCAGACCCTTGCCCGCACCAAGGATATGCCTGCGCAGCACTTCCGCGGCCGCGTCAAACTGGCCAGCTTCACAAAGCCGGACCAATTCACCGTGCTCTTCTTCCGCACGCTCGCGGCCATCCGTCAGCAAGAGCTGCATCCGGGTGAACCGATCGGTGCTCTGCAAGAGTTGGGCGGCAACCGCCATCATCCTCGGCCTATCGGCGCGGCCAAGAAGCAGGGCGTGCAGCTCGGTATTCAGTGCGCCCCAGCGCGATGCGTCCTGAGACCGCAGTTCAGCACTGTATTGCTGAAGGATCTCGTGCAGTCTGGCAAAATCGGAGGCGTTCAGCCGGGGCGCCGAAATGCGCAGCAACTCCGGCTCCAGCAGGGCGCGGAAGGCGAATTGCTCTTCGACATCCTCGGCAGATACCTCTGCGACAATCGAGCCCTTGTGCGGCACAGTCGTCACCAGCCCTTCGGCCTCGAGCTGGACCAGAGCCTCACGGAAAGGAATGCGGCTGATGCCGAGCTCCTCGGCCAGTTGTGCCTGACGCAGCTGCATGCCGCCGGGGTAGACACCATCCAGAATCCTGCGCCGCAATTCGTCGGCAGCGGCCTCGGCGCGCGTCGGCGGGATCATCATGGCGGTGGGTTTCTTCACATCCGACCCTTTTTTGACTGGCTGGTCATGGTGTCGTCTTAGATGACCTGCGTGATGGGCGATAGAGTGTATAGGATGCACAGGCGGTCAAGGCCAACTGCGTCGAACAGGCGGCCAGAATCGCTATTGTGAAAGGCCGGGCGTGACGCCCCAGGTGTCCGCGACGACATAGCCTTCTTGCCACGGATCATCAGGGTCCAGCATGTAGGTGTGCTGCCCGGTAAGCCAGGCCCGCCCGGTGATCTGCGGGATGATCGTGGTGCGTTCCGGGCTGCGTATGACCTCGAGGATCTCGCCCACGAAGTGCGAGCCGATGATCGATTCATGGATCAACCGGTCGCCCTGCGCCATCTGCCCGCGCGCTTGCAGCACAGCCATGCGTGCCGACGTCCCCGTGCCGGTGGGTGACCGGTCCGAACGTCCCGGCGCGACGATGCAGGTGTTCCGGGTCGGCTGGCCGCTTCCGGCAAACGGCATGGCGAATTGCACGATGGACACGCCGCGGACATTGGGGAACTGGGGATGCACGACATCGAACTGGGCGCGGGCGGCCTTGCGGATCTTTTCGCCCAGGGTAGCGAGATCGCGCGCCTCATCGGCCGTCACGGCAAAGCCGAGCTTCTTTGCATCCACGATGCCGAAGAACATTCCGCCATAGGCGATATCGAGGGGAATCGTGCCATGGCCTTCCACCTCAAGCGCGCCGTCCAGAACCGCCACGAAGGCGGGCGCATTGCGGAAGGTGATCGAGCGGCATTTGCCGCCCTGGCAATCGGCGGTGACCTCGATCACCCCGCCGGGCATGTCCAGCTTGAAGCGGGTAATGGGCTCGATCATCGGCACCATGCCGGTTTCCAGCAGCACGGTGGCGATGCAGATCGTGTTCGACCCTGACATCGGCACATATTCAGTGGGTTCCATGACGATGGCGCCGGCGACGCAGCCCGGGGTAATCGGCGGTGTGATCAGGTTGACATGGCGGGCGACCGAGCCGCGGGGCTCGCAGATCAGAAGCTTGCGGATATGATCATGGTCGCGTTCCATCGTGATCATGCGTTCCATCATCGTGGCCCCCGCCGGAGGCAGGACGCCGCCCACGATGACGTCGCCGATCTCGCCCTCTGCGTGGCATCCCACGACCTGGATGCTGCGATGTGCGTGCATGATCCGTCCTTTGCGCGTTGTGGCCCCGAAGTGGGGTGTGAAATCGGCCAGTATCCAGCCATCTTGTCCGGTTCCCCCGAGCGTCACGCCCGGGAGACCCCTTGTAACTTCAAATCAGCGCGCGGACCTGCCGCAACATCCCGGTCGTGACGCGCACGCCGTCGATCCGGCTGCGGGCGCGGGCTGCGAGCCGGCGATCCGAAGGCAGGCGCAGGCCGGGTTGCGCCAGGGCATCGGTGAAGAAGTGTTCGGCATCCCTGGCGCCGAGGCTGGCGGGGTCGATCGCGATGAACAGCTCTCCGCCGGGCGGTGGTCCACCGTCCTCAAGACCGAGTGCCGCGACCTGCCGGCTCGTCATCTCGCCGATCAGCGGCCCGGCGATGAGTTCGACCATCATCGACAGCGCCGATCCCTTGTAGCCGCCGAAGGGAAGAAGCGCCCCGGCCAGCGCGCTGGACGGGTCGGTGGTCGGCCGGCCCTGTGGGTCGATGCCCCAGCCGGGCGGAATGGACTCGCCGGCAAGGCGCTTCAATTCGACCTCGCCGCGCGCCACCGCGCTGGTCGACATGTCGAACACGAAGGGCGCCGCATCCGGGCGTGGCCAGCCGAAGCCCATGGGATTGGTGCCCATCAGCTTTTGCGAGCCGCCATGCGGCGCGACGGCGCATTGCCCGACGACATAGGCCCAGCAGACCAGCCCGGCCTCGGCCAGGGGCTCGATATCGGCCCAGAGCGCCGAAAAGTGATGTGCATTGACCACGGCCATCGCCGCGATGCCGCATTCGCGCGCGGCGGCGATGAACTGGTCGCGGGCAAGATCGGCAGCGGGCGGCGCAAGGCCGCCATCGGCATCGACCCGCAAGAGCCCCGGCTTCAGACGCGCCACCTTCGGATTTGCGTCGCAGTTCACCCGCCCCGACCGCAGCCCCGCGACATAGCCCGCCATCCGGTATAGCCCGTGCGAGCGGCACTCGTCCGCTTCCGCCCGCGTGACGATATCGGCGATCGACAGGGCTTGCTCGCGCGCCAGGCCGTTGGCCTGCAAGACGGAAAGCGCCAGCGCATGAACCTCGGCCAGCGTCAGCGTTTCGGTCGTTTCAGAGCCCGGGGTCATTTGACCTGGAAACCGTGGGCGAAGGGATCGCGGTCGTCGATGAAGATGGTGTTGTAGCCGGTCATCCGCGCCCAGCCCGCGACCGAGGGGACAATGGCCGGCTGGTTGGCGACCGTCGTGCGCGCCTCGACCCGACCCTTGAAGAGGCTGCCGATGATCGATTCATGAACGAAGTCATCGCCCACCTCCAGCCGCCCCTTGGCGGCCAGCTGCGCCATCCGGGCAGACGTCCCGGTGCCGCAGGGGCTGCGGTCGATCGCCTTGTCGCCGTAGAACACCGCGTTGCGGGCATGGGCGCCGGGCTGGGTGGGCTTGCCGGTCCACAGGATATGCGACAGGCCGTTGATGGCCGGGTGTTCGGGATGGACGAATTCATACTTGGCATTCAGTGCGGCGCGAAGCTTGGGCGACCATCCGATCATGTCGGCCGCGGAATGGTCGGCCATGTCGCGGAAATTCGCCTGCGGCTCCACGATGGCGTAGAAGTTGCCGCCATAGGCCACATCCACCACGACCTCGCCCAGGCCCTCGACCTCTGCCGTCAGGCCTTCGGAATGGAGAAAACCCGGCACATTGGTCAGGCGAACTTCTTCGACAAAACGCCCCACTTGGGTGTATGCGATTTCGACTTTTCCAGCTGGTGCGTCGATGGCGAGCCGGCCCGGTTCGCGCGGCGTGATCAGGCCGTTTTCCACCCCCATGGTGATCGTGCCGATGGTGCCATGGCCGCACATCGGCAGGCAGCCCGAGGTTTCGATGAACAGCACCGCCACGTCGCAATCGTCGCGCGTGGGTGGGTAAAGGATGCTGCCCGACATCATGTCATGCCCGCGCGGCTCGAACATCAGTCCGGTGCGTATCCAGTCGAATTCGCGCAGGAAGTGTTCCCGACGCTCCAGCATGGTGGCGCCTTTCAGAATTGGCCCACCGCCGGAGACGAGCCGCACCGGATTGCCGCAGGTGTGGCCGTCGATGCAGGAGAAAGTGTGGGTCGCCATGTCAGAACCTTTGCGGAGAGAACGGTTTCAGGTCGATCGGGGGCGCGGCACCGGTGACCAGATCGGCCACGATCCGGGCGGTTCCGACGCTTTGCGTCAGGCCAAGGTGGCCGTGACCGAAGGCGTAGATGATGCGGGAACTGGCCTTGGCGCGTCCGATTGCGGGAAGGCTGTCGGGCAGCGAGGGCCTGAAGCCCATCCATTGCGTGCCACCATCGGTGCGCAGGCCCGGCAGGAAGGCCTTGGCCTTGGTCAGCATCGCCTCGGCACGGCGGTAGTTCGGCGGCAGGTCCAGCCCGCCGAACTCCACCGCGCCGCCGATGCGAAGGCCGGTCGACAGGCGGGTGACGACAAAGCCGTGCCCGCCGAACGTCACCTGGGTGCGCAGGTCGAAAGCCGTCGGCGGCAGGGTCGTGTTGTAGCCGCGCTCGGTCTCCAGCGGGATGCGTTCGCCCAGGGTGCGGGCCAGCCGGTGGGAATGGGCGCCGGCGGCCAGAACCAGATGGGCGCCAGACAGGGGCGCCGCGCCCCGGACCTCGGCACTGACGCCGCCCGGGCGGACAAGCAGCCCGGTAACATCTGCCCGGCGGATCGTGCCTCCCATTGCGCGAAAACGGTCGGCCAGTGCAAGGGTGAAAAGCTTTGGATCGGCGATGGAATGCCAGCCGGGGGTGAAGGTGCCATGGGTGAAGGCTGCGGAAAGGCCGGGTTGCAGGACCGCCATTTCTGCCGCGTCCAGATGCCGGAATTCGATCCCGTGTTCGGCCTTGGCCTGCCAGCTGGGCAGAGAGGCGCGGAACTCGGCTTCGCCTTCGTAGACCTGCAGGTTGCCTTCGCAGCGCAGCATGGGAAGCGTGCCGGTCTCTTTCAGGAAGGGCTCCAGCGCGGTTCTCGACAGGTCCATCAGGGCGGTCTGCGCCCGGGTCGAGGCCGCCACCGCCTGCGGCCGGCAGGCCCGCCAGAAGCGGAACATCCAGGGGGCGATCCGCAACGCATAGGACGGCGCCACCGACAACGGTCCCAAAGGATCAAGGAGCCAGCGTGGCGCCTTGCGCAGGATACCCGGCGAAGCGAGGGGCAGAATGTCAGTGAAGGCAAAGGCGCCGGCGTTACCCGAGGATGCCCCGGCTGCGGGGCCTTCGCGGTCAACGACGGTGACGGCAAGCCCGCGTTGCTGCAACACCAGTGCTATCGACAGGCCGATGACTCCGGCCCCGACAACGATCACGTCGGAGGTTTCTGACAAGGTTTCTGACACTGGGGCTTACTGCGTCGCGGCGAGGAACTTGCGCAGCTCCGCGTCCTTGGGTTGGCCGAAAAGCTCGTCGGGCGCGGCAATTTCTGCCATCACACCCTTGTGGAAGAAAGCCACCCGGTCTGAGACTTCGCGCGCGAACTTCATCTCATGCGTCACGCAGATCATCGTCATGCCCTCCGAGGCGAGCATGCGGAGCGTATCGAGCACCTCGCTGACCAGTTGCGGGTCCAGCGCAGAGGTCACTTCGTCGAACAGCATGTAGCCGGGTGACATCGCGAGGGCGCGGGCGATCGCCATCCGCTGTTGCTGGCCCCCCGACAGGCGCGAAGGATAAACCGCCAGCTTGTCGCCAAGGCCGACATGGGTCAGTTGTTTCACGGCCATCGCCTCGGCCTCGGCGCGCGACTGGCCCAACACCTTGCGCGGAGCCAGCATGACGTTTTCAAGCACGGTCAGATGCGGGAAGGCGTTCCATTGCTGAAACACGATCCCGAGTTTCTGCCGCAGCTTGTTCAGGTCGGTGCCTTTGGCATGGACCTCGGTGCCGTCCACCAGAATCCGTCCCGAGTCGATCGTCTCCAGGCCGTTGATGCAGGTCAGCAGCGTCGATTTTCCCGACCCCGATCCCCCGATCACGGTCAGCACCTCGCCCTTCTTCACGGTCAGGTCGATGCCCTTCAGCACCTCCAGCTGCCCAAAGGATTTGCGGACTTTCTCGATCTCAATCATGGGACCACCGTTTTTCGAGGTAGCTGCCGAAGCGGGCAATGGGGAAGCTGATGACGAAGTAGAAAGCGCCGCAGATCATCAGCAGAAACAGCGGCTCTTGCAGCCGTGTGATCAGGATCTGGGTCGATTTCAGAAGCTCGGTCACCTGCACGATGTAGACCAGCGCGGAATCCTTCATCACGCCAAGCGCCAGGCCGATCCAGGACGGGAAGGCAACGCGGGTCGCCAGGGGCAGGACGATGTAGGTCATATCTTGGCGCCAGGTCAGCCCGAGCGAGCGCGCGGCGCGGCGGGTGGTCGCCGGGACTGCCCCGATCGCTCCGCGCACGATCTCGGCGCAGTAGGCAGAGGTGTAGAAAGTCAGAACGCCGCAAGCGACGGCCAGCCCGGTGATCTGCAGTTTCAGCACCATGCCCATGAAGGCATTGGCCAGAACCAGCTGGATCAGCAGGGGGATCGAGCGGCAGATATCCAGCACAAACGTCACTGGTGCCGCCCAGATGGGGCCCACCTGAAAGCGGAAGACGCCGAAAACAATGCCGAGGATCGTTCCGAAAAACACCGAGATGAACGTGACCAGCAGGGTCATCCCGGCGCCTTCGGCGAGGAACCACACGTCGTTGGCGGTGAGTGCTGTCATGCGACGTGCTCCTCAATACCGGAAGAGGCGGGCGGCCAGAAGCCGGGCGCCGATTTGAATGGTCTTGGTGATCGCGTAAAAGATGACAGCGGCCAGCGCGAAGAACTCGAAGGTTCGGAAGGTCAGCGCGTTCAGATCCTGCGTCACGCCATAAAGGTCGTAGTTCATCCCGACGGTGACACCCAGCGAGGTCATCAGGATGGCCCAAACCATCTGGTTGGTCATCGGCAGGAAAGCGAAGCGCAGCATCTGCGGAAGGACCACATAGCTGAAGGCCTGCACGGCCGACATGCCCAGGGACCGGGCAGAGCGGGTCTGCGTGTCAGGGATCGCCATCAACGCGCCGCGGAAGTTCTCGGTCAGGTAGCCCGCATTGTTGAAGGTGATGCCGATCAGCAAGGAAACGACCGGACTGAAATGCACACCGAGGGTCGCGACTCCGAAATGAGCCATGTAGATCTGGAAAAGCGCGGGCGTGTTGCGCGCGATTTCCACCCAGGTTGCGGAAAGCGCCACAAGGGGGCGACGTCCCGAAAGGCGGCATCCGGTCAGGAGGACGGCAATTGCAATGCCGATCATCATGGAGAGGACGGCAATCTCCATGGTGACCAGTGCGCCGTCCAGCATTTGCGGAAGTTTGGCCAAGGCCTGCTTCCAGTGAAATGTGTAGGAAAACACCCCAGCC
Organism: Paracoccaceae bacterium; assembly: GCA_046348855.1. Classification (GTDB taxonomy): domain Bacteria; phylum Pseudomonadota; class Alphaproteobacteria; order Rhodobacterales; family Rhodobacteraceae; genus TMP-24. The sequence goes on from JAXMDK010000013.1 coordinate 51,837, forward strand.
CCCGTTCAGTTTCCGACGAAACCCGGGAGGCCGTAGCCTCCCGGGGTCTTTCTTCAGCGATAGGTGTTCGGAACCATCAGGACCGGCAGATCGCCACCGATCCACTTGTCGTAGAGCTCCTTGTAACGGCCGGTACGGACTTGCTGGTTCACGAAGAGGTTCAGGTAGTTGATCATGCCGTACTCTTCGCGGTTGGTGAAGAGCGCAACATAGTCGGTGTCGAAGGGCGCTTTGCCTACGACCGCGATACCCGGATACTTGTCATCCTTCGCGCTGACCTGCGCCACCGTCGAGGTCGAGACGGTGGCGTCGAGCTGCCCTTGGCTCAGCGCGAGGAAGACGTCAGCCTGGGTTTGATAGGGGCGGAACTCGCCCGAACCCCATTCCTTGACTTGCTTTTCCAGCGCAATCGCCTCATAGGTGCCGGCCACCGCGCCAACGGTCTTGCCCTTCATCGTTTCGTACGAGGTGATCCCGGACTTCGCGTTGGCGGTCACCACCATTTCAAAAGCGAAATAGGGGATCGAGAAGCCGACGGTCTTGGCACGCTCCAGCGTGTCGGACGTCGAGGCGACGCCGACGTCGACCTTGCCCGACATTAGGGCGGGGATGCGCTCGGGGAAGGGGGTTTCGACGATCTCGGCGTTGACCCCAAGGGCTTTGGCGAGATCGTTGCAGTAGTCGACGTCGAAGCCGACAGGGTTGTTGTTGGCATCGCGGAAGCCCATCGGCGGGAAGTCGAGCACCACCGCGCAGCGCAGGGTGCCGGATGCGATGACATCATCCAGCTTGTCGGCCAGGGCCGGCGTCGCCAAAGCGGCAGTCATGCCCAGGGCGAGCAAGGAAAGTCTCTTCATTCTGGTTCTCCTGTTGTTTGATTGTCGTTACTTCACCGAGAAGACGGGCTTTCCGAGGGCGGCCACGTCGACTTCGATCCCCAGTCCGGCCGCGGCGGGCACATGACCCCGGCCGTTTTTCGAGCGCGGCGCTTGCGTCGCGATGTGTTCATTCGTCCAGTCGTTGAAAAACGAGGCATGCATCAGGCTGTCAGGCCGGGCCGATCCGGCCACCTGCGCCACGGCCGCCGTGGTGACATCGCCGCCCCAGACATCCTCGATGGTGAAGATGAAGCCGAGTTCGGTGGCCAGATCGCGGATACGCACCGCGCCGGAAATGCCACCCAGCCGGCCGATCTTGATGTTCATGGCGACAGCGCCGGCTTCAAACTTGGCACGATACAGCTCGTTCACGCTGGTCACGCATTCGTCCAGCGACAGCGGCAGGGTGCTCATCTTCTGCACCAGGATGCAGTCCGCCATGTTGCGGCAGGGCTGCTCGATCAGCACATCCAGCCCCGCCATCTCGCGCACCGCGACAACGGCTTGCCGCAGGTTCCAGCCGCCGTTGGAATCCGCGACGATGAAGGCCTTGCCCTTGGTCGCCTCGATGGTCGCCCGGGTGCGCGCCGCATCCTCGTAGGGGTCGTTGCCGACCTTGACCTGGAAGCGGCTGATACCCGCTTCGCCGCGGCGCACGCAGAAGTCTGCCATCTCGGCCGGGGAGGTCAGGGGCACGGCCTCATAAAGCGGAAAGGTGTCTTGCGTGACGCCGCCGATCATTGCGGCGATCGGCAGGTTTGCGACCTTGCCGATGATGTCCCAACAGGCGATGTCGATCGGGCTCTTGGCGGCTTCTTGTCCCAGGAGCACCTGATTCATCACGCCATGCAGCGCGGTCAGCCGCGTCGGGTCCTGGCCGATCAGATGCGGTGCCATCTCGCGCAGCGCCGCACGGATACCCTCGGGAAAGGCCGGAAGATAGGTACCGCCGAGCGGGCAAGCTTCGCCCCAACCATCGACGCCCTCATCGGTCTGGATGCGGACCACCGTCGAACTCTGCGCCTGCGCCGCCCGGCCGCCAGACATGACATATTCACCATGTGCATAAGTCAGGTCGTAAGCGAACACGTCGATGCCGGTGATCTTCATGGAATGCTCCGTCCGTCCTGGGTCCGCTTCGGCTGCTGAGTCGGTCCGTTTCGATTTACGATATACATTATACATTTGTTGTGCAATCAACATGTATGCACGGTTGATGCGATTCGTTCGGCCGGGCGTGGAAACAAATTGGCGGCGCCTTGCCTGCTCCGGCAGGAGAGGTCCGCCAGGGATCGGGAACTCATCGCGGTGCCGAATACATCAAGCCACGGGTGCGCGAGCGACAAGGCGGGGCCGAGAAATGCGTCGTCGTGCCGAAACGCTGACCCGTCTCGCGCCGAGGGGACGGTTTCGCCCGCGCGCTTCACTCAAACCGAAGTTGCACGTCATTGCCACGCAATGATGTGCGCCAGCTAAATCCAGAGGTTGATCCATGAAATCGAGTGTCTTTACGGGCTGTATGCCGGCCCTCATGACCCCGTGCACGCCCGACCGGCGTCCTGATTTCGAAGCCTTGGTCCGCAAGGGCCAGGAACTGATCGCGAAGGGCATGTCGGCGGTGATCTATTGCGGCTCCATGGGGGATTGGCCGCTCTTGACCGACGAAGAGCGGATGACCGGCGTGGAGGCCCTGGTGCGGGCCGGGGTGCCGGTGATCGTGGGGACCGGCGCGGTAAACACCAGGCTGGCCGTCGCCCATGCCACCCATGCCCGGAAGGTCGGCGCCAAGGGCCTGATGGTCATTCCGCGCGTCTTGTCGCGCGGCCCCTCGGTCGCAGCGCAGCGGGCCCACTTCAAGGCGATCCTCTCCGCGGCGCCCGACCTGCCGGCCGTGATCTACAACAGCCCCTACTATGGCTTTGCTACGCGCGCCGACCTGTTCTTCAGCCTGCGTGCCGAACACAGGAACCTTGTCGGCTTCAAGGAGTTTGGCGGTGCGGACGACATGCGTTACGCGGCCGAATTCATCACTTCAGGCAAGGATGACGTCGCGCTGATGATCGGGGTCGATACCTGCGTGTTCCATGGCTTTGTGAACTGCGGGGCGACCGGGGCGATCACCGGCATCGGTTGCGTCCTGCCGAAGGAAGTTCTGCATCTTGCTGCGCTTTGCCGGGCGGCGGCGGCCGGGGATGCAGAGGCGCGGGTCCGTGCCCTGGAACTGGAGGCGGCCCTGGCGGTGCTGTCGTCTTTCGACGAGGGCCCGGACCTGGTGCTGTATTTCAAGCACATGATGGTGCTGAAGGGCGACGCCGAATACGCACTGCACTTCAATGCCGATGACGCGCTCACCGATAGCCAGAAGGGCTACGTCGAGACGCAGCTGAAGTTGTTCGACAATTGGTATGCCACCTGGTCCAAGTTGCCGGGCGCCGTTCAAAAGTATGCGCGCTGACCTGCGAGGAATCTTCTCCCTTCCTGCAAGGTCATATGGTTGCGCTTGGGCCGGTCCTTCTGGATCGGCCCTTCTTGTTGTCTTGTTGTCTTGCCCAGCATTCACGCATGAAAAAGCTCCCCCGGGGTCGTATCGAGGCCGCGGAGGCAATGTCTCGAGGCCCGCGATCCACTTCGAAGCTGGGTCGGCCTCAAGGCCAATCTGCAAGACGTGATCTGCCCGGGACCAGAGCGCCCCGAGCACAGCCTTCGGATCGCCACCAACTCGCGCTTCCCGGACAATGCAGCCGGCTTGAGCAGTGATGCCGGTCGAAACCGAATCCCATGAAACGTCCAGACCGACAGACAGCCCATGCTTCCCTCCATCAGATGAATCCACCTGTCTACCTCGGGCCATCCTCCCTATCGGAGCAACCCATCCGCCGTCAGTGAACCGAATACCTCATCTCTTCGGCATCCGGCTGCGCTTCATGTCCGTCTCCTTCGCCGGAGAACGGACCAACATCGAAGTGCGGATGTTTCAGGGGAGCCGGCCAGTTGATGCCCCAGGGGTCAGAGGGTGCCCCTCCAGGTTTCCGACATGACCGCAAGAGCGGCGGAGGCGACGCTCTCACCGTGGCAGTGGGGCATTTTCTATCCTGGACGTGAACGTGATTTTCCCGGGGTCGCCAAGCAATCGAAGCCGTGTTCAGGGTGAGCGGCAGGCGGGTCTCTGCAACGCGCCGACTGTTGGTCAGAAATCAAAACCCGGCTGCTGCCGGTCTTTCGGAAGCGGCCACTTCCCAAGCGTCACATGACGGCCCTGGCCCTGCAGGCTATCGATCAGCGTGATTTCGTCGATGGTCCAGAGGATCGGTTTGTCGAGCAGCCGGGGCTGAGGGAAACCGGGGCCATAGGCGAGCGTCACATGTGGCGTGGGCGTCGCGGATTGGGACGCGGTAAGGCCCATAGCGCGACATGCCGTGCGCAGCTCGGCTGCAACCTCCTTGAGTTTGCTGCTTGGCTTGTCGGTTGCAACGACAAGCGGATAGTCGTCGGGATCGCCATTGAACGTCGCCAGACGATCAAAACACAGGGTGAATGGCGCGGCCCGCAGGGAGTTGGGTGCTTGCCGGGCGCGCTTGACGAGGATCGGGTCCAGATCGTCCACACCCGCGACCGCATGGATGGAAAGGTGAAGCGTGTCGTGGCGAAGAGGTTCGCCCGTTCCGAACAGTTGCCATGCTCTCGCCATCTGCGCCGCGATTTCCGGCGGCGGAACCGCTGCAAAGAAGAGAATATGGGCTGGCCGGCGCGCGGCGCCATGTCTGCTTAGTGTTTGTTGGTCCGGCATGTCTTGAACCTTTCGCTGTTGCCTCGTGGTATGAGTGTTGCGGACTTCAGGCAATTTTCTCCATAGATATCCGGTTCGGCGTCCTCGTCAGTGAAAATCCCGCGAGCCCGGAATGATGCGCGCGTTCCGGGGATGGCCCGGTGTCGGCGCCGGGATCGGGTGCCGCACCTCGTCGGCGCGCGACAATGGCGGGGCAAGGCTGCGGTCCGACAGGCGCAGAAGAACTTCGCTGCGGTCCTGCAAGGCTTCCACGACGATATGAGTGACGCCGGACGCCGGGTCGCGCTGCACCCGCCCCGTCACCTGCATCAGCCGCGCGGTCATGATCACCTTGCGGAAGGCCGTCATCACCTTGGGCCAGACCACCAGGTTGGCGACGCCAGTCTCATCCTCGAGCGTGATGAAGCAGACGCCCTTGGCGCTGCCCGGCCGCTGGCGGACCAGCACCAGCCCGGCCAGTTTCAGGCGCTGGCCATCGCCGACCCTGCCCAGATCGACGGCGCGGACGAAGCGCTGCCGCGCCATGCTGGCGCGCAGGAACGCCATCGGATGCGCCTTCAGCGACAGGCGCAGCGTCTGGTAATCGGCCACGACCTGCTCGCACAGCGGCATCTGCGGCAGTCGGGTTCGCGGCTCGTCCCCCTCGTCGCGCCCCGGCTGGAACAGCGGCAGGTCGGGCGCATCCTTCAGCGCCTTCGCCTCCCACAGCGCCGCGCGGCGGTCCAGCCCCATCGACCGGAAGGCGTCCGCGGCGGCGAGCGCGCGGATCGTGCGGCCGTTCAGCCCCGCGCGGACGGCCAGATCGGGAAGGCTGGCAAAAGGTTCGTCACGGGCGCCGATCAGCCGTTCTGCCGCCTCGCGCGCCATGCCGTCCACCTGCCGCAGCCCCAGCCGCAGGGCAAAACCGTTACCCGAAGGTTCCAGCCTGTTGTCCCAGTCGCTGAAATTCACATCCGCCTCGCGCAGTTCCACCCCGTGTTCGCGCGCATCGCGCACGATCTGGGCCGGGGCGTAGAAGCCCATCGGCTGCGAATTCAGAAGCGCGCAGGCAAAGGCCGCCGGATGGTGACATTTCATCCAGCTCGAGACATAGACCAGCAAGGCAAAACTGACCGCATGGCTTTCGGGAAAGCCATAATCGCCAAAGCCCTTGATCTGGTCAAAGCAGCGCCGGGCGAAATCGGGATCATAGCCGCGCCCGATCATGCGGCCGACCATCAGATTCTGCAATTCGCCGATGGTGCCGCGCGACCGGAAGGTGGCCATGGCCTTGCGCAGCGCGTTCGCTTCTTTCGGGCTGAACTCGGCGGCGATCATGGCGATCTTCATCGCCTGTTCCTGAAAGATCGGCACGCCATAGGTGCGGCTGAGGATGCTGCGAAGTTCGTCAGGGTCATGCGGGGCGGATGGCGCGGGATACTCTTCGGGTTCCACACCGCTGCGCCGCCGCAGATAGGGATGCACCATGTCGCCCTGGATAGGGCCGGGGCGAACGATGGCAACCTCGACCACCAGATCGTAGAACTTCCGCGGTTTCAGCCGCGGCAGCATGTTCATCTGCGCCCGGCTTTCCACCTGAAAGACGCCGATGCTGTCGCCCCTGCACAGCATGTCATAGGTGGCCGTGTCGTCCGCCGGGATCGAGGCGAGATCCTCTTCGATCCCGTAGTGGTTCTTCAGCAGATCAAAGCATTTGCGGATGCAGGTCAGCATGCCAAGCGCCAGTACGTCGACCTTGAGGATGCCCAGTTCGTCGATATCGTCCTTGTCCCATTCGATGAAGCTGCGGTCTGGCATGGCGGCATTGCCGATCGGCACGGTTTCATGCAGCGCGCCTTCGGTCAGGATGAAGCCGCCGACATGCTGGCTCAGGTGGCGGGGCATGCCGATCATCTGCTCGGCCAGCTTGATCGTGCGGGCCATCAGCGGGTCGGTCAGGTCCACACCGGCCTCGCGGCTGTTGGCCTCGCCCATGCTGGTGCCCCAACTGCCCCAGACGGTCTTGGCCAAGGCTGCCGTCACATCTTCAGACAGGCCCATGACCTTGCCGACCTCGCGGATGGCCGAACGCGGGCGATAGTGGATGACCGTGGCGCACAGGCCGGCGCGGTGGCGGCCGTATCTGCGGTAGATGTGCTGGATCACCTCTTCCCGCCGCTCATGTTCGAAATCCACGTCGATGTCGGGCGGCTCATCCCGGTCGAGACTGATGAAGCGTTCGAACAGCAGCTCCTGTTCGGCCGGATCGACCGAGGTGATGCCCAGCACATAGCAGACCGCCGAATTGGCCGCCGATCCGCGCCCCTGGCAGAGAATGCCCTGCGCCCGCGCCCAAAGGACGATTTCGTGGATGGTCAGGAAATATTGGGGGATTTTCTTCAGCCCGATGATTTCCAGTTCCTTGATCAAGAGGCTTCGCACCTTGTCGGGCAGACCAGCGGGATAGCGTCCTGCGGCACCCTCCCATGTCAGCCGTTCAAGCCGGTTCTGCGGGGTTTCGCCGGGAAGAAGGTCCATCTGGGGATATTCATAGGCCAGTTCATTCAGGCTGAAGGCGCAGGCATCGGCCACCGCCCGCGTGGCGCGGATGGCATGGGGCCAGTCGGCGAACAGCCGCGCCATCTCGGCAGGCGATTTCAGATGGCGTTCGGCATTGGCGTCCAGCAGGAAGCCCGCCCGGTGGATCGTGGTTTTCTCGCGGATGCAGGTCATCACGTCCTGCAGGGGGCGGCGGTCGGGGGCGTGATACTGCACGTCATTGGTGGCGAGGATCGACAGCCCATGTGCGCGCGCCAGCCGGTCCAGCCGGGCGATCCGCGCCCGGTCATCGCCCCGGTAAAGATAGCTGACGGCAATGTGGCGCAGGGTCGGCAGGCGGCGGACCAGCTCGGACATGCGGCGGGGCAGGCCCGCATCGGGCAAGGCGATCAGTTGCACGCCCTCGGCATGGGCCGCCAGATCGGCCAGCGTTATGTCGCAGACGCCTTTCGTCTGCCAGTCGCCGCATTCGTCATGCCGCTTGCCCTTGGTCAGAAGCGTGCACAGCCGGCCATAGGCGGCGCGGTCGCGGGGGTAGGCCAGGAACTCCTCGCCCGTCACCAGCCGCGGGCGGCAGCCGATCACCGGGCGCAGGTTGGCCTTCTTTGCCTCGGCATGGATGCGGACGACCCCGGCCATCGTGTTCAGGTCGGCCACGCCCAGCGCGTCATGGCCAAGCGCATGGGCGGTGGCCGCCAGTTCGCTGGCATCCGACGCGCCGCGCAGGAAGGAATAGGGCGTCGTCACCCCCAGTTCCACATAGTCGGCGCGCGGATTGGGCGGGAAATCCCCGGTCAGCGTCTTGCGGATGCGGCGGTTGTCGCTGTCGGGCATCACGCGAACACCCCATGCAGGAACCAGCGGGGCGTCCCGCCCCGGCCATCGTCATGCAGCCCCTCGCGGTAAAGCCAGAAGCGGTGGCCCGCCTCGTCCTCGACCTTGAAGTAATCGCGCAGGCGGGTGCCGGGGCGGTCCTGCCACCATTCCGGCGCGATGCGTTCGGGGCCCTGATAGCGGGTGACGCGGTAGGTCTGCCGCCGCCACTGGAACTGCGCGGGCGGGCCTTCGGGCACGGCATAAAGTACGCGGATTTCTTCGGGGTGATCCAGCAGGCGCTGCGGGCGTTCGGTCTGCACCGGCGTCGGCCCCGGGTCCGGCGCGGGGGCCAGCGGGGCCGCCCGGACTTCGGCTCGTTCGGGGACATGGCTGGCCACGGGCTGAAGCTGGGCCAGCGCGGCCCGGCCGAACCGCGCGGTCAGCCGGTCGACCAGATGCGAAAGCTCCAGCGAACTGTCGGCACCACCCGCAAGATCGACCTGCCGCACGCCCAGCGGCTCGGTCATGGGTGCCTCGAGCGAGATCAGGTCGAAGCCGAAGCCGGGGTCGATCCGCTCCAGCCGGTCGCGGAACAGAAAGGCCAGATGGGCGGGGTCGCGGCTGGGGAGTGCACAGGCGATCCCGATCCGGCTGGTCTCGCCATCGGTGCGATAGACGGTCAGGTGCAGGCTTCGCGCACCCTGATGGGCCTTGGCCAATCGGTCGCACAAGGTCGCGCATAGGTCCGGCAGGTGATGCGTGGGGTCAAAGATCGGCTCGGCCAGCCGGGCGTTGGCGCGAAAGACCGGCGGCGCCTCGGGCGGGGAAACGGGTTCGGGCAGATGGCCGGTCGCCTGATCCAGCCGGATCAGCGGGTTTTGCGCCGGATCGCTGCGGGAAAACCGGCGAGCCAGCGACAGGCGCGGCAGGGTGCCGACAAGGCCGACGGTGCGCAGCCCCAGCCGGTTCAGCAAAAGCAGTGTCTCCTCCTCCAGCCGCAGGGCCGCGACCGGCAGCCGGGCCAGATCGCCGGCATCGCGCCAGATCGCCCGGACCGGGCCGAACCGCGCCAGCGCCCAGGCCGCGCCCCAGGTCGGCGCCAGGGCCGGCCGGGCGGAAAAGCCCGATAGCGCCAGGCTGGCCTCGATATCGGCCAGCATCGCCGCCTCGCCGCCCCGCAGATGGTCCGATCCGGTGGTGTCGAGGATCAGCCCGTGGCCGCCCCCGGCCGCATCCGTTGCCGCCCAGCCGTCGGCAACGGTCCAGGGACACCAGCGCCGGGCCCAGAGCGCAAGGCGATCCAGCGCCGCGCGGTCGCCTTCGGGGTCGGCGAAATCCACCCGCAGCGCCGGGCAAAGCGCCCGCATGTCGGCCACCCGCGCGCCCGCCGTCACCCCCGCCAGTTCCGCCGCGCGGTTCGTCGCATGGATCACTGGCCCGTGCGCCCCCTCGACCGACAGGGCCTGCGGCAGGTCGTCGGGCAGCGCGTTGCCCTGCCGCGCCTGCGCCTTCTGCCAGCGTTCCATCGGAAATCGCGGCAGCCAGACCGACACGATCCGCCGCGCCGTTGGCTGGCGTCCGGCTTCGCTTGTGTTCATGGCGCACCGCTCCCCGGGTCGGTCGGCGGCGGCATCGAAAGTCTGGGTGTCCGGGACATGGCGCATGGAATCACATCCATGAGTTCTTGTTTTGTTCCAATAATCCTCTCCGGCCAGCCAGGCAAGCCGGACCGTCATTTCCCGGAAGGCCAGGGTGCGGGATCGGGACGATCAGCCTGGGGCCACCGGCAGCAACGCCATGAATTCGGCGACGCGGGCGGCATTGTCGCGGGCGGGGGTGCCGTCGCGCATCAGGAGGTTGTTCTCGAATCCTATGCGGGCCTTGCCGCCCTGTGCGACGGCGGCGAGCAGGCAGGCGGTCTCGGACCGGCCAAAGGCGCAGACCGCCCAGTCGGGGGCCAGCCCGGCCGCCGCTTGCGCCGCCAGCGGCGCGCGAAGGTCATCGGGCGATGAAACCTGGCCGGGGCTGTAGCGGCCAAGGACGTGCAGCACCTGCAGGCCCTCAGCCGGAATGGCACCCCCTGCCACCATCGCACCCAGACGCGCCACGTCGGCGGGATCGTAAAGGATGTGCTGCACGGCGATGCCGGCCTCGGCGCAGAAGGCGAAGAAGCGGCGGGTGACGGCCGGGTCGGGCTCGGCGGCGATTTCGCGCAACGCCACCGATACCATGCGCGGGCGCAGGGTTTCGACAAGCCGGCGCTGATCGGCGGGCGCATAGCGGCTGACAGCCTCGGTAGTGATCTGCACCTGCATCGCTGGCACCTGCCGTGCCAGTTCGGCCAGGAGTTCCGCGTAAAGGCCTGCGTCCAGCACATGCCGGCCCTCGCCATCGCGGACATGGGCATGCAGCCCGTCGGCCCCGGCGGCGTGACAATCGCGGGCGCAGGCGACGATCTCGGCGATAGTCACCGGCAGGGCGGGATGATCGGCCTTGGTGCGGGTCGCACCATTGGGGGCAACCATCAGGCGGGGCAGGGGCGTCATGTGCCCGTCGCGCCCCGGATCGCCCCGGTCAGTTTGGTCACAAGTTCCTCGATCTGCCCGTCCTCGATGATGAACGGCGGCGCGAGCAGCACATGGTCGCCCAGCTGGCCGTCGATGGTGCCGCCCATCGGATAGCAGATCAGCCCCGCCTCGAAGGCCAGCGACTTCACCTTCCGGTGGATGCCCAGCGACGGATCGAAGGGCGCCTTGCTGGCGCGGTCGACCACGATCTCGATACCGCGGAACAGGCCGCGGCCGCGGATGTCGCCGACATGCGGATGCTGGCCGAGTGCCGCACGCAGCGCGGCGTCCAGTTTCGCCCCCTGTTCGCGGACGCGGGGCAGAAGGCCACGCCCGAGGATTGCCTCCAGCACCGCATTGGCCGCCGCCGCCGCCATCGGATGACCCATGTAGGTGTGGCCGTGCTGGAAAAAGCCCGAACCGGCGGCGATGGCGTCATAGATGCGCCCCGAGGTCAGAAGCGCCCCGATCGGCTGGTAGCCGGCGCCCAGCCCCTTGGCGACGGTGATCATGTCGGGGGCGACGCCGTCTTCGTCGCAGGCGAACAGGTGGCCGGTGCGGCCCATGCCGCACATCACCTCGTCGAGGATCAGCAGCACGCCATGCCGGTCGCAGATTTCGCGGATGCGCTTCAGGTAGCCGGGCACCGCCGGCACCGCCCCCAGCGTGGCACCGACCACCGGCTCGGCGATGAAAGCCATCACCGTTTCGGGGCCGAGCCGCAGGATTTCGCTTTCCAACTCGTCGGCGACGCGCCGGCCGTAGGCTTCGGCCGTCTCGTCCGGCCGCCGGTCGCGGTATTCGTAGCAGGGCGCGATGTGGCTGGTTTCGACCAGAAGCGGTGCGAACTGGGCACGGCGCCATGCGTTGCCACCGGCCGCCAGCGCTCCCAGCGTGTTGCCGTGGTAACTTTGCCGCCGCGCGATCAGCCGGTGCCGCTGCGGCTGGCCGATTTCCATGAAATACTGGCGTGCGAGCTTGATCGCCGCCTCGACCGCCTCGGACCCGCCCGAGACGAGATAGACCCTTTCGATCCCCTTCGGCGCGTGGGCGATCAGCCGGTCGGCCAGCGCCTCGGCCGAATCAGAGGTAAAGAAGCCGGTGTGCGCGAAGGCCAGTTCGTCCAGCTGCCGGTGCAGTGCCGCGCGAACCCCGGCGTCGGAATGGCCAAGGCAGGACACCGCCGCGCCGCCCGATCCATCCAGGTAACGTTTCCCTGTTCCGTCAATCAGATAGCACCCCTCGCCGCGCACGGCGGTCGGCAGGGTTCCCTTGGTCGAGCGGCCGAAGATGTGGTTGGGCACGGGGGTCTCCTGAGTGTCCGGCGTCGGTTCGCAAATTAGTTGCAAAGGCTCTGGACCAGCAACCTCGCTTCGCCGAAGAAAGCATGCCGCGCCTTTACCAGGCAGGTTGGCGCCGGCTGATTTTCATGGATCATGGCAGCTTTCCGGTCGATGGTGATCCGCGTGCGGTCATCGGGAACCCGCCCGGCGACCGGCTGAAGGATATTCTGCAACATGTCGAATGACGCCAAGGACCTGAGCTGGTTGAGGATCGGCGGCAGCCCGCGCGATATCGGGCTGGCGCTGGGGCAGGCCGGGCGCGCGGCGGTGCATCGCCATCTGCTGGCCACGCCGGTCTGGCAGACGGTCACGGCGCCTCGCCATGCGCCGCGTATCGCGCGGATGGCCGACGCCGTGCGACAGCGGTTTCCGGCAATCTGGGCCGAGATCGAGGGGCTAGCCGAGGGGCTGGGCCTGCCGGTGGCGCAGGTCCTGGCCTGGAATTGCCGGGGCGACCTGCTGGCATCGGCCCCCGACGGCTGCACCAGCGTTCTCTTGCCGGGTGAAACGGCGGTCCTGGCGCATAACGAGGATGGCCTGCCTTACTTCCACGGCCAATGCTTCATCTGCGAGGCGCGGCCCGATGGTGCGCCGGCGTTCCGGGCCTTCTGCTACCCGGGCTCGATCCCCGGCCATACCTTCGCTGTCACCGATGCGGGGCTGGTCCAGACGGTGAACAACCTGCGCCTGACCGGCGTCAAGGCCGACATGCCGCGCATGGTGCTTGGGCGCGCCGTGCTGGGGGCGGCAACGCTGGAGGCCGCGCTTGCGATCCTGCGCGGCAGTCCGAATTCGGGCGGCTTCCATTTCGCGCTGGCCCATGTGCGCGACCGTCGCATCCTGTCGGTCGAATATGGTGCCGGCGAAGTGTCGGTCCGCGAGATCGACCGGCCCGCCGCCCACGCCAACCACGCGCTGCACCATGCCTACGGGCTGGACCATCAGATCGTCACGCAGTCTTCGGGCGACCGGCAGGCGCGGGGCGATGCGCTGATCGCGGCAGGAGTGGTCGATCCCCTGGCCATCCTGCGCGACGAAGCCGGCCCTGGCCTGCCGATCCGCCGCGCCGCCGCCGATGACCCTGACGACGAGAACACGCTTGCCACGGCGGTCCTTCGCGTCGGAAAAACAGGCATCGAGTGGAGCATCCACGACCGCAGAACCGGCGACGCCGTCTACCGTGGCACCGTCGCCCGCTGACCGGCGGCTAGATGGGGACAGGCGGCAGCGGGAATGGCTTGAACCGGAAGCGAAGGTCCGGTTTCAATGGCGTCAGGCAAACGGGGGGCGACGGGATGCGGCGGCGGCAGTTTCTGATGTCGGGCGTGGCGCTCGCGGTGATCGGCGGGACCGGCAGCGCGTTGGCCGCGACGCGGGAAGAGGTGGCGTACAAGGTCGTTTCCACCTGGTACAGGCTGGTGCTTGAACTGATCCGCCATACGCCCACCATGTCGCCCCCGGTGGCCAGCCGGGCGCTGGCCTATATCGGCACCGCGGCTTTCGAGGCGTTGGCTTCCGGCGACCGGCGGCTGAAAAGCCTGGCTGGGCAGCTGCGCGACCTTGCCCCCTGCCCACGCGCGGGCCGGCCGCGATGGACGACGCCGTGATCCTGACCGCGACGCTTGACCCGCTGGTGCGGGCGCTGTTCGCCAATACCGGGCCGACTGGCCAGCATGCGCTGGACACGCTGGGCAAGAGGCTCGGGGCCCAGGCGGCGGACGGCGTGGCCCAGGAGGTCGTGGCGGCAAGCCGGGACCACGGCGCGGCGCTGGCGGCGGCGGTGCTCGACTGGGCCAACGACGATGGCGGCGCGGTGATCGAGAACATGGGCTTTCCGATGCACTATACGCCCGACCCCGCGCCGGGGCACTGGGTGCCGACATCGAAGATCGTGCAGCAGCAGGCGCCGCTCCTGCCCGGCTGGGGCAAGAACCGCCCCTTCGCCATGCCCGCCGCCGATGCCGGCCCGATTGCCGATCCGACACCCTATTCCGAAGCGAAGGGTTCGCCTTTCTGGCTGGAGGCCAAGGAAGTCTGCGACGCGGTCGACCATCTGACCCCCGAACAGACGCTGATTGCGCGCTTCTGGTCGGACGACGCCATGCTGACCTATACCCCGCCGGGGCATTGGACGGCGATCCTGAACCAGGTGGCCGAGGAACGCGGCCTGGGCCTTAGCGAACATGTCGAGGCCCTGGCGCGGATGGGCGTTGCCATGGCCGATGCCTTCATCGGCTGCTGGGCGGCGAAATACCGATACAACACCATCCGTCCGGTCTCCTACATCGACAAGCTGATCGAGGCCAAATGGCAGCCGATCCTGACCACACCGCCCTTCCCGGAATATCCGTCGGGTCATTCGGTCCAGTCGGCGGCGGCGGCGGCGATGCTGACGGCGCTGTTCGGACAGGACTATGCCTTCGCCGACCAGAGCCCGGCGCCAGACGGCATCCCGCAGCGCAGCTTTGCCAGCTTTGACGCCGCGGCGGACGAGGCGGCAATCTCGCGGCTTTACGGCGGCATCCATTTCCGCCCGGCGATCGAGAACGGCAAGGCGCTGGGGCGCGGCATCGCCGCCTATGCCATCGCGCTGCAGACGCGGGCATGAGGCACGCGCTGGCCCTGATCGTTCTGGCGGCGCCGGCTTGGGCCGAGGGGCCGGCGGTGCCGCAGTTCGTCGATGAAACGGCGACGGCCGGCATCGCCTCGGTCTACAAGGGCGATTGGCAGTTCATGGCAGGCGGCGGGGTCGCGGCCTTTGACTGCACCGGTGACGGCAAGCCCGAGCTTTACTTCGCCGGTGGCGAGAATCCGGCAACGCTTTACCGCAATGACAGCGTGACGGGCGGGTCATTGAAGTTCACCGCCGTCCCGTCGGGGGCAGAACTGACGCGGGTGACGGGTGCCTATCCGCTGGATGTCGACGGCGACGGGATCACCGACCTGGTGATCCTGCGCTCTGGCCCCGACGCGGTGATGAGGGGCGACGGGAACTGTCGCTTTCACGATGCCAGCGCCGAATGGGGCTTTGCCGGGCCGGACCTGTGGTCCACCGCCTTTTCCGCCACCTGGGAAAAGGGCCAGGACTGGCCGATGCTTGCCATCGGCACCTATATCGACCGTAACGAGGATGCCTTTCCCTGGGGCAGCTGCACCGACAATTCGCTGTTCCGCCCCAAGGGCCGGGGCTTCGGCGGGCCGGTCGCGCTGAAACCGTCGTTCTGCGCGCTGTCGATGCTGTTCACCGACTGGAACCGTTCGGGCGTCAAGGCGCTGCGCATCGCCAACGACCGGGAATATTACAAGGGCGGCAGCGAGCAGTTATGGCATGTCGATCCGGGCGAGGCGCCGCGCCCCTATACCCCGGCCGAAGGCTGGAAGCCCCTGAAGATCTGGGGCATGGGGATCGCCAGCACCGATGTGAACGGCGACGGGTTCCCGGACTATTTCATGACCTCGATGGCTGACAGCAAGCTGCAGGTGCTGGCCGGACCGGCGACGGCGGCGACCTACAAGGATATCGCCTTTGCCGCCCATGCCATCGCGCAACGCCCTTATGTCGGTGGCGACGTTCGTCCCTCGACCGGCTGGCACGCCGAGTTCCAGGATGTGAACAACGATGGCATCCAGGATCTGTTCATCGCCAAGGGCAATGTCAGCGACATGCCTGATTTCGCCCATGACGACCCGAACAACCTGCTGCTGGGCCTGCCGGACGGCGCCTTTTCCGAAGCGGGCGACAAGGCGGGCGTGGCCAGCATGAAGCAGGCGCGCGGCGCGTCGGTGGTGGACCTGAACGGCGACGGGCAGCTGGATCTGGTGGTGGCCAACCGCAACACCGGGGCCGAGATCTGGCGCAACGCCGGAACCGGGCTGGGCCACTGGCTGCAACTGGCGCTGCATCAGGAAGGGGCCAACCGCGACGCGATCGGCGCCTGGATCGAGGTGAGGACCGGCGATCATGTGCAGCGGCGCGAGATCGCCTCGGGCGGCGGCCATGCCGGCGGGCAACTTGGCTGGTGGCATTTCGGCCTGGGCGATGCGGATGCCGCCGAGGTGCGGGTTATCTGGCCCGACGGCACTACGGGCGACTGGGGCAAGGTCGCGGCGGACGGGTTCTGGGACTTGGCCAAGGGCCAGCCGCCGGCCGCCGCGCGCTGACCGGGTCACGCCGCCGGGTTCACGGCCGTCATCGGCGCGTCGGTCAGACAATTTTCCTTCAGGTAGTCGATGAAGTTGTCGCGGAACTGGCGGGTGTGGGCGTGGGCCAGCGCGTCGGCCCGCGCGACGTCGCGGTTGCGGATCGCATCAAGCATTTCGGCATGTTCGTCGGTGAGCAGATAGCCGCCCCGGCCGCGTTCGAGAAACTGGAAATGCAGGTGCAACATCCGCCGGCCCTGGTCGAGAAGCCGTTCGTAGAACGCTGCGAGATAGGGGTTCCGGCCCGCCCGGGCGATGGCCATGTGGAACTGCTTGTTGGCCTCTGACATCGACAGGTGATCGCCCTTGGCGACCGAGGCCTCGAATTCCTTCTGGCGGCGTGCGATCGCCTTGAGGTCGGCCTCCGACCGCAGTTCGGCGGCCAGCCGGGTGTTCATGCGCTGGGCGATGTCCAGGGCCTCGACGTATTTGGGGAAACTCTGGATGTCGATGGGGGCGACGATCGTCGAACGGTTGGCCAGCATCACCACCAGATCGTCGCCGGCCAGCCGGATCAGCGCTTCGCGCACCGGCGAGCGCGACATGCCGAAGCGGTCGGCCAGTGTGGTTTCGTCAAGCAGCGCGCCGGGTTCGAGCTTCAGCGACAGGATCTCGTCCCGAAGCGTTTCGTAGGCAAACCTGACCCCGGTTCCCTTGGCGCGCCTGGTTTCCGTTTCCTCGGCCATGACAGGCTCCCGCAGCTGTTTGGTCGACCCTAGCGCGCACTGGCCATCGTGTCGACACGGAATATTTTTTATTTGACCTGTCGTCATTGTGTCGGCATGTTTTGCAGCGTCGACACCCTGACGACACCGAATCGACTGGCCGGCCAAACGGGCGCGACCTGCCGCCTGACCGCCCGAGGAAAGGACCAAACCCATGCTGAATCTGTCTGGCGTCATGCCTGCGCTGGTCACCCCGTTCGACGCGAACGGCAAGATCGACTTTGTCGCCTTCAAGGCGCATCTGACCGCCCTGCGTGCCGCCGGCGTCAGCGGCTGGGTGCCCTGCGGATCGTCGGGCGAATACAACCTGATGAGCGACGACGAACGCGATCAGGTGCTGCGCTTCGTCAAGGACTTCGCCAAGCCCGGCGAGACACTGATCGCCGGCACCAACGCCCCCCACACCGCCGGGGTCATCGCCAATACGCTCAGGGCCAAGGAAATGGGCTACGACGCCGTCCTGCTGGCCGTGCCCTTCTACACCAAGCCGACGCAGGCCGAGATCGTCCGCCATTTCAAGGCGGTGGTCGAGGCGACCGACATGAACATCGTCCTCTATTCCTACCCCGGCAAGGATGGGGTCGAGATCGAGTACGAGGCGCTGGATGCTTTGGCCGACGATCCCCGCATCATCGGCATCAAGGAAAGCTCGGGCGTGTTGCAGCGCGCCATCGGTATCGCCACCCGCTATGCCGGCCGCCTGCAACTGGTCTCCGGGTCCGACGACATCGCGCTGGATTTCATGCTGTGGGGAGCGGATTCGTGGATCTGCGGGCCGGCGAACTGCATGGCCAGGGCGGTCTGTGATCTCGACCGCAGCTTCCGCGCCGGCGATCTGGCCAAGGCCAAGGACATCATGGTGCGGCTGTGGCCGGCGATGAACATCCTGGAATCCGGCAAGTTCGTGCAAAAGCTGAAATACGGCTGCGAATTGCAGGGCACGCCGGTCGGCGATTGCCGCATGCCCTTCGGCCCGCTGACGACCGAGGAAAAGGCCGCCTTCGCCGCCGCCATGCAGCCCATCGTCAACTGGAAATAAGTCATGGTCACGGTCGTCGTCGGCGCGGGCATCATTGGCACCGCCATCGCCCATGACCTGCAACGGCGCGGCCGGCAGGTCGTGCTGGTCGACCGCGATGCGCCGGGGCGGGGCGCGTCCTTCGGCAACATGGCTTCGATCGCCGTGACCGAGTTCATGCCCGCCTCGCGCCCCGCCGTCTGGCGGCAGATTCCGGGCTGGATGCTCGACCCCGAAGGTCCGGTGCGCATCCGCCCGGCCTACATGCCGAAACTGGTGCCGTGGTTCCTGCGCTTCATCGCCGCCTCGCGCCCGTCGAAGCTGCGCGCGCTCGAGGCGCAGGGGGCGGCGCTCTGTTCGCGGGCGCTGGACGACACGCTGGCCCTGTTACGCGACACCGGGCTGGAAGGGGAGATCACCCAGGAAGGCTGCCTGTCGCTTTACACCGACGAAACGGAGTTCAGGGCCGACCGCGACCATATCGAGATCCTCGAACGGTTCGGTTTTCCGCATGAGGTGATCGGCCGCCAGGCGATCCGCGCGCTGGAGCCGGAACTCAGCGACAGGATCGGCATGGCGGTGCTGTTTCCCCAGAACCGCAGCTTGCGCGACCCTTACCGGCTGGTCTTGAAACTGGCCGAGCGGTTCACCGCCCTTGGCGGGCGGATCGAACCGGGCGAGGTGGTTGGCTTCACCCGTGGCGAAGGTATCCGCGAGGTGGTTCTGAAAGGCGGTCGCCGTCTGATTGCCGATGAGGTGGTGATCTGTGCCGGCGCCCATTCGGCCCATCTGGCGAAGCTCTTGGGCGAGCCGATCCCGCTGGAGACCGAGCGCGGCTATCACACCCAGATCATGTCCCCCGGCATCTCGATGCGTCATTCGATCATCTGGCCCGCCCGCGCCTTCATGGTCACACCGACGGCGGGCGGCATCCGCGTCGGCGGCACGGTGGAAATGGCGGGGCTGGAGGCGCCGCCCGACTATCGCCGGTCGAAAATCACCGTCAGGCGGGCGCAAGAGGCGCTGCCCAACCTGCGTTGCGAGGATTTCACCGAATGGATGGGCCACCGTCCGGCCCTGCCGGATACGGTGCCGATCCTGTCGGCCAGCGCCAGAACGCGCGGCCTGTTCTACGCCACCGGCCACGGCCATCTGGGCGTGACCTATGCCGCCACCACGGCGCGGCTGATGGGCGACCTGATCACCGGCGCGCATCCGCCGCTTGACCTTGCGCCCTATCGGATCAATCGGTTCTCACATGCAGACACGAAGCGCCGGGGGTGGCATATCCGATGAAATTCGAGCGGTCCCTTGAAATCCTGATGGTCCACGCCCAGGGCGAGATCGGCAATGTGATCGTCGGCGGCGCGCCCGAGATTCCCGGCGCGACGATCCTTGAAAAGATGAACCACATCAATCAGGTGGACGACAGCCTGCGCCGCTTCGTCACCGGCGAGCCGCGCGCCAATGTTGCGATGTCGACCAACCTGCTGTTGCCGCCCTGCCGCCCTGACGCCGATGCCGCCTTCATCGTGCTGCAACCCGACCGGGCGCATCCGATGTCGGGGTCGAACTGCATCTGTGTGGTGACCGCGCTTTTGGAAACCGGCCGGGTGAAGATGGTCGAACCGGAAACGCTGGTCCGCCTTGACACGGCGGCGGGGCTCGTCACCGTGCGGGCGCGCTGCGAAAATGGCCGCTGCCTGTCGGTCAGCCTCGACAATGTGCCGGCCTTCGTGCACGCGCTGGACCTGCCGGTCGTGACCCCGCGATGGGGCACGGTCCCCGTCGACATCGCCTACGGCGGGGTGTTCTACGCCCAGGTCGACGTGGATAAGGTGGGGCTAGAGATCACGCCCGATCACGCCCGCGACCTGGCCGAAGCCGGCATGGAGATCAAGGCGCTGTTGGCCGCGCAGGTCGCCGTCCGGCATCCCGAAATTCCCAGCCTGAACGAGATCGCCTATGTGATGTTCCGCGACTACCGGCCGGATGGATCGGTCGTCACCTGCACCACGCTGAAGCCCGGCCGCGTCGACCGCTCGCCCTGCGGCACCGGGTCATCGGCCAACCTGGCCGTGCTGCAGGCGCCTGGGCAGCTGAAGCTGGGCGAGCGATACGTTTCGCGGTCGATCATCGGCGGCACATTTCTGGCCGAGGCCATCGGCGAAACCTCGGTCGGCGGGCGCCCGGCGGTCTTGCCGCGCATCACCGGGACGGGGTGGATCTTCGGCCGGCTGGAGCTGCGCCTCAGCCCCGACGACCCGTTCCCGGCGGGGTTTGCCCTGTCCGACACCTGGGGGCCGCAGGTCGGCGATCTGTAGGGGCAGGCGGCGGAGCGTCGGCAGCTATCTGGAGCCGAAATGCGCCTGCCTGTCAGCCTGAGCCGGCGCCGGTTCGGGCTGGCGCGACAAGAGGGCCTTCAGCGCGACCTCGAACCGTTCGGCCTCCAGCGTGTAAGCGGCGCTGTAGGCATCGTAGCTGCTGTTGATCGGCGTCTGCGGCGTCACGAACAGATAGCGCAGGTCCATGCCGACGACGTTGGCAAGGTTCGAATAGGCGCAGAACCCTTCGTAGTGCGGCAAGAGCCAGGTCAGCCCGCGGGTCCGGTTCTGGCAGAACAGCATGTTGGCGAAGGCCGCGCCCGACGGGCCGGCGACGATCTCGGCCCCGGCGAAGGTCGCCACCTGTTCGCGGAACGACAGCTTTTCGGGGTAGACGGGCTCGAACCCGTGACCGGCGGCGATTTCCAGAAGTTCGGCCTGGTTGTAGTTGCGCCGGTCGTTGCCGCGCGCCAGGAAGATCCGCCGGGTCGGGGGCGCTTCGTCGATCGACAGCCGGTCAAGGATCGCCGCCCGGAACCGGGCAAGGACCTCGCCGTTCTGGCTGTAGTCCGATGGCGCCGGCCACCGCCCCGCGATCAGGTTCATCGGGCCGCTGACCGGACTGTCGATGTGGACCAGCCGGCCAACCTTGGCCGGAACGGCGGGCGCCAGCGTCGTGACCGGGCGGCCCTGCGTGAACAGCGCCAGCGAGGCGCGGAAGGTTTCATATTGCTGGCAGGCGGCCGGCACCAGCAGGGGAAAGTCGCCAAATTCCGCCGGCAGGCTTTCGGCCAGGAAGGCGGCGGGCAGGATCTCGATCAGCCAGTGATACCAGTTGGTCACGCCCGCCCCGAACAGCGCCACCCCGCGCTCGACCCGCGCCGGATTGGGGCAGAAGGCGATTCCGGTGCCGTCGTCCTGTGACAGGAAGAATTCCCCATCGGTGATCAGCAGGTCCGGCCGCCCGATATAGAGCGGCGGAACCGCGATCCGGCCCCCGGTCACGATGGCGGAACTGGTCGGGTAGATTTCGGCGGCGGTGAACAGCCGCGCCTCGATCGGCGGCAACTGCCCTGGCTGGCGGGCAGGTGGCGCGCCGATCTGGCGGGGCGCCTCGGTGACATAACCCGTTGCTGGGGCCAGCGTGGCAACGGGGCGCGAACAGTCGGCATAGCCGGCCATCGGCAGATAGCGGTTGGCCGGCGCCAGCAGCCCGAGCAGCCACCGGATCAGCCGGCTCCTGAAAGGGGGCTGGCCCTGCGCCGTCAGCTTCTTCTGCAGCTTGGCAACGATGCGGGCCTTGTTGCGGGCCAGCTTCTGCCGTTTGCGGTGATATTTTCGGACCAGCCAGGGCTCAGACACAACCCGCCTCCCGTTCTGCCGGCGTTTCAGGCTGCGGACAGGACCGCCTCGATCACCGCCTGCCGCATGGCCGCCGTCAGGTGCGGGCCCATCGGCAGGCTCAGAACCTCGCCGGCCAGCTGGCGCGCCAGCGGCAGGCTGTCGGGCGCAAGCTTCAGGTCGGCATAGGCCGGCTGCATGTGCGGCGGCACCGGATAGTGAACCAGCGTGCCGATGGACCTGTCGGTCAGCCGGGCCTGAAGCCGGTCGCGTTCGGCCGAGCGGATCACGAACAGGTGCCAGACCGGATCGACCCCTTCGGCAACGGCGGGGCAGATCAGCGGCGCGCCGGCGAAAGCGTCGGTGTAGGCCGCCGCCAGCTTTCTGCGCCGTTCGGTCCATTCGTCCAGGTGGGGAAGCTTGGCGCGCAGCACCGCGGCATGAAGCGGGTCGAGCCGGCTGTTCACGCCCTTGACCTCGTTGTGATATTTCTTCTGCGATCCGTAGTTGCGCAGCACCCGGATGCGCTGTGCCAACTCGGCGTTATCCGTGGTGACGGCCCCGCCATCGCCGAGCGCGCCCAGATTTTTGCCGGGATAGAAGCTCCAGCAGACCAGATCGCCATGCGCCCCGATCCGCTTGCCCTTGTAGCGTGCGCCGTGCGCCTGGGCCGCATCCTCGATGACCTTCAGCCCGTGCGCGCGGGCCACGGCGGCCACGCCGTCAAGGTCGGCGGGCTGGCCGTACAGATGGACCGGCATGATCGCCCGCGTGCGGGGCGTCACCGCCCGGGCCAGAAGCGTGGTGTCGATGTTGTGCGTCGCCGGATCGGGCTCGACCGGCACAGGGCGTGCGCCGACCGCCGACACCGCCAGCCAGGTGGCGATATAGGTGTTCGACGGCACGATGACCTCGTCGCCCGGCCCGATGTCGAGCGCGCGCAAGGACAGGATCAGCGCGTCAAGGCCGTTGGCCAGGCCGATGCATTCGGCCGCCTGACAATAATGGGCGAATTCCGCCTCGAAGGCTTCGACCTCGGGGCCAAGGATGTAGTAGCCGCTGGAGAGGACGCGGGCGATGCCTTCGTCGATGGTGCCCTTGAGTTCGGCATAGGCCGCATGCACATCCAGAAACGGAACGTTCATTTATTCACACCTGCTGCAACCAGAAAATCATCGTAGTTACGGTAATAATCGTCCTCGTCGTAGAAATTGGACGCAAGAACCATGCAAACCGCGCCGGACGAGAAATTGTCGAGTTCCCGCCAGATCATCGGGCAGACATAAAGCCCGTTGTAAGACCGGTTCAGGTGAACCCGCTTTGAATTGCGACCGTCATTCAGAACGACATCGAAGCTGCCCGACATGGCGATGATAAGCTGCGACAGCGCCTTGTGCGCATGGCCGCCTCGTTCCGCGCCGCCCGGCACGTCATAAAGATAATAGACGCGGCTGATGCCGAACGGAATCTGCCTGCCGGATTCGACGAATGTCAAATTTCCGCGCGGGTCAGCAATCTTCGGAAGCTCGATGATTTTGCAGATGTCGATGTTCATATTGGACTCTGGTGGTGCCCCATCTGAAAATCACAGGTGATTTCGGGCCGCGCGACCTTATCTCGCCGCCCGCCGGGACACAAGCCGCCCCGGCGCCGCAGCGGAGGCAGCGCGCGCCGCTGGTGCGGGCCGGCCGGAATCCGCCTTGACAACCGTGCCGGTTCTGCACAGCGGATAGGCAGGTAGTCACGAGGTCCCGACGTTGGAAAAGCCCCCCTTCATTCACCCCCTGGCCGACGTCCAGTCGGCGGCCATCGGTGCCGGAACCCGGGTCTGGCAGTTCGCCATCGTGCTGCCCGGCGCGCGCATCGGCGCCGAGGTCAACATCTGCTCGCACTGCTTCATCGAAAATGACGTGGTGGTCGGCGACCGGGTGACGATCAAGTCGGGGGTCCAGCTGTGGGACGGCATTCGCATCGACGATGACGTGTTCGTCGGGCCGAACGTTACCTTCACCAATGACCGCCATCCGCGCAGCAAGGTCTATGACAAGCCGTTCGAGCGGACCGTGGTGGAACGCGGTGCCTCGATCGGCGGCGGTGCGGTGATCCTGCCGGGAGTGACGATCGGCGCCGGTGCGATGGTCGGAGCGGGCGCAGTGGTCACGCGGTCGGTGCCGCCGAACACCACCGTTGTCGGAAACCCGGCCCGGCCGGTGGCAGGCACCGGCGGTCGCGCTCAGCGGTAGCCCCAGGCGGCCATGACCCCGGAAAAGACGTTCTGGACATGATCGATGTCGGCCCTCGTCAGCGTCTTGGCATAGCTGCCGACCATGTCCTGCGTGGTCGGCTGCAGGTAGAGGGCGGAAAAGAACGGGTCGGACGGGTCGAGCCGCGCGGCGATGGCCTTGGGGTCGGCGGCGGCTGGGTCGATCCGGTCCGGCTGGCCCAGGAAGGTGCGGACCTTGTCGATCTGGCCGCCGACAAGATCCTCATAGCGGACGAACAGCGTCTTGGCGCCGCCCTTCTTGCGATGCTTCTGGATGTTGGCGAAATAGGGGAAGATCCAGGTGCAGGCCTTGGCGACGTCCCACTTTTCCTGCTTGCGATCGGACACCTTCCTGACCGAGGCGATCACGTCGCGCGGGTCGCGGACGATGCAGATCAGCTGGTGCGGCGGCAGGATCTCGGCGAGGTCCTGAAGGTAGAGCGACAGTTCGGGGTCCTTCAGCACCAGGACGTCGGCGGCGGACTTGCCGCTGAGCCGGCCGGCAAGATCCACCATCTGCGATGTGATCGAGCGGTAGATTGCGGCCAGGTTGTCGTTGTTGCCGAAATAGGCGGCGAAACGTTTTGGTTCGCCATAGTGCCGGGTCTGGCTGTAAAGCGCGATCTGCTGGGTCAGCATCGTGCATTCCGGCAGGAAGCCCGCCCAGCCGGGCCGGTCGCATATTTCGCGGTTCAGCCAGGTCGTGCCGCTGCGCGGCGGCCCGGCCAGCAACACCAGCGGCGCGGGGCCGGTCGTCGGCATCGGGTCGGTCGTTGGCACCGGGACGGGTTGCCAGTTCATGCTGGTCTGGTCATGGCTGGAATCCCCGGGCCGGCCTGCGCGGCCCTTGATCTTGGCGATAAGGTTCTGGATGCGATCCTTTGGCACTGTTCGCCCTGCTCTAGAAGGCCCCCGGGCAAGGCGCTGCGGTCCATGCGCGGCTTCTTGCTGACTGTTCATCTGCTACAACATGGCCAAAGTCGGTTCAACGAGCATTTTTGGCCCACTCCATGCGGGATTTTCGCGCCGACCAGCGGAGCGCCCGCGGCGATGCGGCGCAATCGGGCGGGTTCGGCGCATCGGCACCGTTCCGCCGACCGCCGGACCGGACCGGCCGAATGCCGCCGCCACGGCCAGGTTGCCGCCCGCGCTGCCCACCGCTATAGACGACCGCAAGGCCTAGCCGGTGCCCCGCGACGCCGCGCGGGGCGACCGGGAAATGATAACGCGGACGCGACGGATCAGGTGCACGCGATGGGCTTCAAATACTCGGTCGTGATGATGACCTACAACCAGCAGGAATTTGTCGGGGAGGCCATTTCGGCAATTCTCGCGCAGGAGTGCGCGCCGCTGGAAATCCTGATTTCCGATGATTGTTCGACGGATGAAACCTGGTCCAGAATTGATGAATCCGTGCGCGGTTATTCGGGTCCACACCGGGTCATTCTTAATAGGAACCCGATGAACATGGGAATTACAGCGCATCTCAATGCCTGTTTCCGCAAATGTTCGGGCGAACTTGTTATTGCCGCGTCGGGCGACGATGTTTCAATGCCGGGGCGAATTGCCCGGATCATCGCGGCCCACCAGAAGGACCGCCCGCTGCTGATCCATTCCCGCGTCGACAGCGCCACCCTGAACGGCGGGGTGCGTGATCCCCGGTTCGACAGGATCGGCCTGTTGCGCCGTCCGCGGCTTGAACAAATCGCCACCTCGATGTCGCTTTATATCGGCGCCACCGCGGCTTGGGACCGCGAGATCGTCACCAAATATGGCGATCTGCCCGAACGCGACTGCTATGAAGACCTGATCTTCGGGTTTCGCGCGGCGTTGGAGGGGCGGGTTGCGTTCATTGACGAGGAACTGGTGCAGTATCGGGTCGGGCACGGGGTCAGCACGCTCCGCCGCGAAGGATTTTCGCGGCAGGACTGGTCGCGCGACCGCCGCAAGGACCTGCGCCGGACGCTGACGGTGCTGGGCGAACGGTTGCGCAATGCCCGCACCTTCGGCCTGGACGACCGGCATTCGGTGACCATTGCGATCCGGCGGGCGCTGGCGCTGGCCCAGGCCCGGCTGAACCTGCACGAAGCCCGCGCCGATCGCCGGCCCGTTCCCGGCCTGGCGCGGGGCGCGACCTATCTCCGCGCCCTGCTCGGCGAACTGTTCAGCTATCGCAACGCCCGCCGGCGCAGCCTGTAAGGGGCGATCACGCGGGGCTTGCCTCGCGGGCGGGGATCGGGGGTATGATCCGCCGGCCGCCTGTGCTGCCCGTCCGCGCCTCTCGGTGTGCCGCGCTGGGCAAGCCGTCGAAAAAGGGGAATGTGACATGCGCGTCGATCTATTGATCAACGGGGTTGCGGTCGGGGCAACGGGTGGGCGCAGCTTCGACCGGCTCGATCCGGTGACGGGCGCTCTGGCCAGTCGGGCTGCGGCGGCCTCGGTCGGCGATGCGTTGACCGCCGTTGATGCCGCTGCGGCCGCCTTTCCGGGCTGGGCAGCGACCGGCCCCCAAGAGCGGCGCCGGCTTCTGAACCGCGCTGCCGAGGTGATGGAGGCGCGGACCGAGGATTTCATCGCCGCGGCGATGGCCGAGACCGGCGCCACCGGCCCCTGGATCGGCTTCAACGTGGCGCTGGCCGCCAACATGATCCGCGAGGCGGCGGCGCTGGTGACGCAGGTGGGCGGCGAGGTCATTCCGGCCGACAAGCCCGCGACGCTGGCGATGGCGGTGGCGCGGCCGAAGGGCGTCTGCCTGGGGATCGCGCCATGGAACGCGCCGGTGATCCTCGGCACGCGGGCGGTGGCGATGCCGGTTGCCTGCGGCAATACCGTGGTGCTGAAGTCGTCCGAGCAATGCCCGGCCACCCATCGCCTGATCGGCCAATGCTTTGCCGAGGCCGGTCTGCCGCCGGGGGTGGTCAACGTCATCTCGAACGCGCCCGACGACGCGGCCGAGGTGGTCGAAGCGCTGATCGCGGCGCCGGCTGTGCGCCACGTCAGCTTCACCGGGTCCAGCCGCGTCGGCCGGATCATCGGGCGGCTGGCTGGCGCGGCCTTGAAGCCGATGCTGCTGGAACTGGGCGGCAAGGCGCCCTTCGTGGTCCTGGGCGATGCCGACATCGAGGCGGCGGTGAATGCGGCGATCTTCAGCTCTTTCCTGAACCAGGGTCAGATCTGCATGTCGGCCGAACGGCTGATCGTCGATGAAAGGGTGGCCGACGCCTTTGCCGCGCGGTTGGCGGCACGGGCCGCCGCGCTGCCGGCCGGCGACCCGCGCGGCCCGGTGGTGCTGGGCGGCCTGTGCCTGCCCGGCGCGGGCGAACGGATGGAGGCGCTGGTCGCCGATGCGGTCGCCAGGGGCGGCAAGGTCCTGTGTGGCGGCACCCGGCAGGGCGCGGTGATGGCGGCGACGGTCATCGACCATGTGACGCCCGCGATGCGGATCTACGCAGAGGAAAGCTTCGGCCCGGTCAAGCCGATCATCCGCGTCAAGGACGCCGACGAGGCGGTGCGGGTCGCCAACGATACCGAATATGGCCTGTCGGCGGCGGTGTTCGGCCGCGATGTGCGCCGCGCCATGGCGGTGGCGGGCCGTATCGACAGCGGCATCTGCCATGTCAACGGGCCGACCGTCGCCGACGAGCCGCAGATGCCGTTCGGCGGCGTCAAGGATTCAGGCTTTGGCCGGTTCGGCGGCCGCGCCGCCATCGCCGAATTCACCGACCTGCGCTGGATCACGCTCGAGGACCCGGACCAGCACTATCCGTTCTGAGGCAGGTCCGCTCGCCGGTCAGGTGGTTCGCGGAAAGACCGTCATCACCCGGCCGATGAAGCTGGCGAATTCCTTCATGTAGTTGCGCAGGAAGTCCTCGGTGGTCTGGGCGCTGACCCGGCCGTCGTCGGTGATGAGGTCGGGGGTGAACTGGATATAGGCCTCGATGGCGTTCATCATCGGCGAGTTGCAGAAGCTGAGGATCGTCTTCAGGTGTTGCTGGCCGACAGCGGTGCCGATCGCGCCGGGCGAGGTGCCGATGATCGCCGATGGCTTGCGGGTGAAGGAATTCTTGCCATAGGGGCGGCTGGCCCAGTCGATGGCGTTCTTCAGCCCGCCGGGGATCGAGCGGTTGTATTCGGGCGTCACGAACAGGACGGCGTCAACCTCGGCGATCGCCGCCTTGAAGTCCTTGGCCACGGCGGGATAGTCGGCGTCGTAGTCGTAGCTGTAAAGCGGCAGGTCGCCGAAGGGAATCTCGCGCATTTCCAGCTCGGGCGGCGCGAGACGGACCAAGGCCTTTGCCAGCTTGCGGTTGATCGACGCCTTGGCGAGGCTGCCGACGAAATAGCCGACCTTGTAGTTGGGCATCGGACCCTCCTGTCCTGATTGACGGTGCAGCGCTCCCGTCATCAGGATAGCAGGCGGATCCGGGTGCGCCAACCGGGCAGGTCAGGCGGTGGCGGCCTCGGGCAACAGGCGGCCGTACTGGCGCATGACCTCCTGCAGCGCCCGGTGCGGCAGGGCGCGGACGGTCAGCCCGGCGGGTTTCACCGTGGTCATGTCGCGCGCCGCAACCATGGCGTTGACCACCGATTCCTCGATCGACTGGACGGCGGCTTCGTAGACGGTGTCCAGAAGGTCGTCGTTGAGCGTCTGGCGCGTGCCGATGGCCGGCGCAAAGGCGGGCACGGCCATGTGGTTGGCGGTGCTGAAGGCCAGGAAGATGTCGCCCGAGTTGTTGCCGCCGGGGCTGCCGCCGCGGCCGATGCCGATCGAGCCGCGCTTGGCCAGGCGGCGCAGCTGGTCGGGGCTCAGCGGCAGGTCGGTGGCCAGGGTCACGATGATCGAGCCCTGTTCCTTGTCGATGGCGAGCAGCCGGTCCTCGGTCAGGTGGCGGCCGACCGGCGCGCCAAGGATGGTCAGCCAGTCGCGCCGCCCGTGGTTGGCCTGCACCAGGCAGCCCAGGTGGAACACTTGGCCGTCGATCTCGATCCGGCGCGAGGCGGTGCCGGTGCCGCCCTTGTATTCGTAGCAGATCATCCCGGTGCCGCCGCCGACGTTGCCTTCGGGGACCGGGCCGGCCTTGGCGCCGCGCAGCGCGGCAAGCGCGTGGTCGGGCGTCACATGCAGGGCGTTGATGTCGTTCAGGACGCCGTCATAGGTTTCGGCGACCACCGGCATCGCCCACATGTGGTTGTCGCGCCAGATGTCGCCATAGGTTTCGATCATCCATTGCACCGCCCCGTGATGAGCGGCGCCGATCGCGTGGGTGTTGGTGATGCAGATCGGCCCGACGAAATAGCCCGCGTCGTTGACCCAGTGCATGCCGGTCATTTCGCCGTTGCCGTTCAGCGCGTGGAAACCCGCCCAGACCGGGCGCGGGGTGCGGTCGTGACCAACCGGCAGGATGGCAGTGACCCCGGTGCGGGCCGGGCCCTTGCCTTGCGCGCCGGGGGGGCCGGCATGGTCCAGCGTGGTGGTGCCGACCAGCACGCCGGGCACGTCGGTCAGCGCATTCAGGGGGCCGGGGGTGCCGGGGAAGGGCAGGCCGAGATCGCGGGCGCGGATAGGGGGCATGGTGTCACTCTTTGGTCAGGGGCACGGAAATCTTCGGCACGGCGGCCAGAAGTGCGCGGGTGTAATCGGTCTGGGGATGGTCAAGCACGTCGGCTGTCGAACCCTGTTCGACGATCTTGCCGTGGCGCATGACGGCGACGGTTTCGCACAGATAGCGCACCACGGCGAGATCGTGCGAGATCAGGACCAGCGTCAGGCCGAGGTCGCGCTGGAGGGTGCGGAACAGTGCGAGGATCTGGGCCTGGATCGACACGTCCAGCGCCGAGGTCACTTCGTCGGCGATCAGTATCTGCGGCGACATGGCCAGTGCCCTGGCGATGCCGACGCGCTGGCGCTGGCCGCCCGACAGCTGGCCTGGGCGGCGTTTCAGCAGCAACCGGGGCAGTTCGACCTTGCGCATCAGCTCGTCAAGCCGCGCCGGGATTTCCGATGGGACGCACAGCCGATGGGCGATGAACGGCTCGGCCAGCGTCTGTTCCAGCGTATAGGCCGGATTGAGCGACAGGAACGGGTCCTGGAACGCCATCTGCACCAGGCGCGGGCGATCCTGCGACCGTCCGGCCCCGGAAATCTCGATCGTGCCCCCGTCTGGGTGAACCAGCCCGACGATGGCGCGGGCGAGCGTGCTTTTGCCCGAACCGGATTCACCGACGATGCCGATCGAGCCGCCCTTGGGGACCGCCAGGCTGACGTTGTCGACGGCGCGCACCACGGTTTTCGGCGCCCGGGTCAGCCAGCCGGTCAGCGACCGGGGATGGGCGAAGCTGACCGACAGGTCGGCGACGTCGAGCATCTTCTGCGCCGGTTCGCGCGGCGGGGTCCGGTCGGGGCGCGGCAGCAGCGAGGGCTGGGCGCGGATCAGGTTGCGGGTATAGTCGTGGTGCGGATCGCGCAGGATGCGTTCGGTCGTGCCTTCCTCGACCACACGGCCATCCTTCATCACCACGATGCGGTCGCACATTTCGCTGATGACGCCCAGGTCGTGCGACACCAGGATCAGGGTCAGCCCGCGGCTTTGGCGGATTTCGCGGATCAGCGACAGGATCTGCGCCTGCACCGTCACGTCCAGCGCGGTGGTCGGCTCGTCGGCGATCAGGAGTGCGGGTTCGCAGGCAAGCGCGGCCGCGATCATCACCCGCTGGCGCATGCCGCCCGACAGTTCGTGCGGATAGGCGTTGGCGCGGCGGGCCGGATCGACGATCTGCATCGCGTCCAGCAGTTCGACCGCCTTCCTCGACGCTGCCGCGGCGGGCAGGCCCTTGTGGGCCACCAGCCCCTCGGCCACCTGTTCGCCGACCTTCATGATCGGATCGAGATGGGTCGAGGGGTTCTGGAAGATCATCGCCGCCTTTTCGCCGCGATAGTGGGCCAGTTCGCCTTCGGACATGTCCAGGACGTTCTGGCCTTCGTGCAGGATGCGCCCCCCGGTCACGCGGGCGTTGGCGGCAAACAGTTGCAGGATGGCACGGCACACCACCGACTTGCCCGACCCGGATTCGCCGACAATGCCCAGGGCCTCGCCACGCCGGACCGCGAACGAGACGTCGTTGACGGCATTGACCGGACCGTGGGCCGTGTCGAAGCTGACCGACAGGTTTTCGACGGAAACGAGGGTATCGGTCATCGTCAGCCGTCCTTGTCGAGGATATGCGCCAGCCCGTCGGCGATCAGCGACAGGCCGAAGGCCAGGGTGCACAGGGCGAGGCCGGGGAAGATCGAGATCCACCAGGCGCTGGCCAGGTAGTTGCGGCCTTCGGCGATCATCACGCCCCATTCCGGCACGGGCGGCTGCACGCCCAGCCCGAGAAAGCCCAGCGACGAACCCAGCACGATGGTCAGGACCGCATCGGTCATCACGAACACGCTGGACGGGACGATGGCGTTGGGCAGGACGTGGCGCAGCATGATCCTGCCGTTCGACAGGCCCAGCACCCGCCCCGCCGCGACGAAGTCGGCGTTGGCCAGCACCAGCGTCTCGCTGCGCACCAGGCGGGCATAGGTGACCCAGTTCACCACCGTGAGCGAGATGATGTAGCTTTTCAGCCCCGGCCCGAGGATCGCGACGATGGCAATGACCAGCACGAAATAGGGAAACGAGATGGTGACATCCAGAATGCGCATCAGGATCGTGTCGAGCCAGCGCCCATAGTAGCCGGAAACAAGGCCGATGATCGTGCCGATGATGAAGGGCCCGATGATCCCGGCCACCGCCATCAAAAGGTCAACCCGCGCCCCGAAGAGGACGCGCGCCAGCACGTCGCGGCCGATCGAGTCGGTGCCCAGCAGGTGCGCGGCACTCGGGGCACGAAGTGCATTGGCGGAATCGATGGCGATGGGATCGTAGTCCGAGATCACCGGGGCCAGCGCCGCCGCCGCGATCCAGGCCAGGGTGATCGCCAGCCCGATGGTCAGCGAAGCCGGGGCGGTTCGCCGGAACCAGCCCATGACGGGAAGAACAGCCTGCATCGTCACATCCTTATGCGTGGATCAAGGGCCGCGATGGCGACGTCGATCAGCAGGTTCGACAGGACGATGCCGAAGGACAGCACCAGCGTGACGCCCTGCACGATGAAATAGTCGCGGGTCAGCACGCCGCGCACCAGCAGAAGCCCGAGGCCGGGAATGTTGAACAGGTTCTCGATGATGACTGTGCCGCCGATCAGGAACGAGGCGACGACGCCAAACAGGCTGACCGTGGGCAACAGCGAATTCCACAGGACATGCCGGCGGAAGACCGTCTTGGCCGGAAGGCCCTTCGACAGTCCGGCGACGGCCACGTCCGACCCCATCTGCTGGACCAGCGTGGCGCGCAGGTTGCGGGTCAGGATCGGGGTGACGGCGACGCCGATGGTCAGCGCCGGCAGGAACAGGTGATAGAGGTTCTCGATCAGCGACGGGCCATAGCCCGAGGCCGGAAACCAGCCGAGCTTCAGCGAAAAGATCAGGACCAGCAGCAGCCCGATGAAGTAGGACGGCACACCCACCCCCGCCACGCAAATCAAGCGGATGCACTGGTCGATGGCCCGGCCCTGGCGGCGCGCGGCGGTGATGGCCAGCGCCAGCGTCATGATGACCGACAGGACGAGCCCGTAGATCAGCAGGTAGAGCGTCGGCCCGATCTTCGACAGGATGATCGTGCCGACCGGCGCCCGGAACGCCAGCGACTGGCCAAGATCGCCACGCAGCAGGTTGGCCAGGTAGTAGAAGTATTGCACCGCCACCGGCCGATCCAGCCCATAGCGCAGATGGATCGCGTCGATCGCCTCCTGGCTGGCGCGCGGCCCCAACATCAGCCGCGCCGGATCGCCCGGCGTCAGCTGAAGAAGCACGAACGAGATGAAGCTGATCCCGATCAGCACCGGGATCATCTCGACCGGACGGCGAAACAGGAATCTGTAGCGGCCCACGGGGTCACTCCTGGTTGAAGGTCGCGCTCAGGCGGCTGGCGGGGTCAGCCCTCGGCCAGATCGGTTTCGTCAAGCGAGCTGAACTGCGACCCGACGTTGAAGACCATGCCGCTGACCTTGGTCGAATAGGCGTTCGACCAGGCCGGATGCCAGATGGCCACCTGCGCCACTTCGTCGACGACGATCTTCTGGATCTGGGCATAAAGCGCGCCGCGCTTGGCCGGGTCGGTCTCGCCCGAGGCTTCGTCGACCAGCTTGTTGACCTGATCGTTGTTGTATCGGGTGAAGTAGGACTTGTTGTCGCCCGCTCCCCAGACGCACCAGCGCAGCGCGTTGTCGGGATCGCGGGTTTCATTGTACCACCAGTTCAGGTTGGCCTGATACTGGCCCTCGATCAGCTGGGTCCAGACCTGGCCGGGGTCGATCTCGGAAATGGTCACGGTAATGCCGACCTCGGCCAGTTGCGACTGGATGATCTGCGCCGCCTGGCGTTCATCGACGACGCCGGCATTGACGATCAGCTCGAACGCCGGGTTGGCGACGGCGGCTTCGGCCAGCAGCGCCTTGGCCTTGTCCACGTCGCGGGCGATCAGCGGCAGGTCCTTGTCGAAATAGTCCAGCGTCGGGCTCATGATCGAGGTCGCCGGTGTGCCGTTGCCGAAGGTCACCGCGTCGCAGATCGCCTTGCGGTCGATGCCGTTGCTGACGGCCTGACGGAACTTCAGGTTGCTGAACGGTTCGGACGAATGGTTGATGAGCATGTCGTAGGTGGCGCTGGAAGGTTCGGCCCGGGCATCGAGCCCCGCGTCCTTCAGCTCCTGCAGGCGGGCGAAGGGTACGCCCATCGTCACGTCAAGCTCGCCCGCCTGGATCATCGAGATGCGGGTGCTGTCGTCGGGGACATAGATGAATTCGAGCCCGTCGAGCTTGGGCAGGCCGTCGCGCCAGTAATGTTCGTTGCGCGCCATGACCACGCGGTCGCCGACTTTCCATTCCACGAACTTCATCGGCCCCGAGGTCACCGTCGGGTTCTTGGCAAAGGCTTCGTCGCCCATGCTTTCGACGACCTTCTTCGACACGATCCCGGTGTTCCAGATTTCGCACAGGGTCAGGAAGGGAGTGAACTTGCGGTCAAGCGTCATGCGCACGGTTTTCGGATCGACCATTTCGATCTTGGCCAGCGGCTGGAACGGCGCGGCATAGACCGTATCCTTCTGGAACCGCATCCGGTTCCAGCTGAAGGCCACATCCTCGGCCGTCAGCGGGCTGCCGTCCGAGAATTTCAGCCCATCGCGCAGGGTGAAGGTATAGGTCAGGCCGTCTTCCGAAATTTCCCATTTCTCGGCCAGGCCGGGGCCGACCTCGGAACGGTCGGCATTGGCCTTCAGCAGCCGTTCATAGAGCATGCCCTGGGCAACGATGTCGGCGCCGAACACGGTCTTGATCGGGTCGAGCGTCTGCACCTCGGCGCCGTAGCCGACGCGCAGGACCTTGGTGCCGGCGGCCTGCGCGGCATTGGCGAAGAATTCAAGCACCCCCGGCGCGGCAAGGCTGGCGGCGAGCGTGGTCTTGAGGAAGTCGCGGCGATCCATCGTTTCTCTCCTGATCCGGTTGTGCGTTCACGGTGGCGCCCGGCGGGGCGCCAACGGTGGCGGAGTGCGCGTAGGTTCCGGTCCGGCGCGGACGATCTCCCACCCCCTCACGTCGCCTGACCTGCGGGGAATTTCCGGTTCAAATGCCTATTCTGTCAATAACATTTATATGTTATGTTTGTGTCATGGAGAGCATGTTCACCCATTACTTCCAGTCGGGCGCGCATCCGGTTTCGGTGCGGCTGGCCGCGCTCTTGCCGCAGTTGTCGCGGTCCGAAGCGCGGATCGCGCGCTATGTCATGGACAACATTGCCGATATCGGGTTCGAGACCGGGGTGACGCTTGCCCGGCGTTTGGCGGTCAGCGAAATCACTGTCAGCCGGTTTCTGCGCAAGGCCGGCTACAAGGGCATGGCGGCCCTGAAGCGGGAATTGCAGGCCGAACTGGCGGTTCACCAGTTCGAACCCCAGTTGCCGCGCAGTTCCGACGAGGTGGTTTCCGCGCTGCGCGGGGCGCGGGATCAGGAGCTAAAGGCGATCGCGCGGCTGTTCGACCAGTTCGAATCGGCGGACTGGGCGGCGCTTGTGGCGGCGGCGGCCGATGCGGACGAGGTCTACGTGACCGGGTTCCAGTCGGTGCGCGGGGCGGCCGAGGATTTCACCCGGCGGCTGTCGCTGGCCCGCGACCGGGTGCGGTTCGTTTCGGCCACCGACGGCATGCTGGGCGAATGGCTGACCTATCACGGCGACGCCCGGGCCAAGCCGGTGACGCTGATCGTCGTCGACGTGGTGCCGCATGCGCAGGTCGGGGCGAAGATCGCGCAGATCGCCAAGGAGTTCGGCTTTCGCGTCATCGTGATCAGCGACGAATTCTGCGACTGGGCGCATGGGCTGGCCGACCACACGCTGTATGCCAAGTCGCGGTCGGGCATGTTTCTGGGATCGACCGTTCCGCTGATCCTCGCGCTGGACATGCTGGTCGACTTTGTCGCCCGCGCCGGTCCGGGCTATGGGCGGACGCGGTTCGACAGCTGGCAGCTGATGACCAACCGGCTGTCGCTGTTCTGAGGCGGGCGGTTACTTTCGCCCGATCTTCGGCTCGGTCCCGGCCTTCAGCCGTTCGATGTTCGGCAGATGCTTCCAGAAGACCAGCGTCGCCAGGATAGTGATGAGGATCGTCAGGTCGCCGTGGCCCAGGACGCCGCCCCAGACCACCGCCAGCGCCGCCGCGACCAGCGCCGACAGCGAGGAGAACCGGCTGACCAGCGCGGTCACCGCCCAGGTCAGGCAGGCGGCGATGCCGACCGGCCAGGCCAGCGCCAGAAGCGTGCCGAGAAAGGTCGCAACCCCCTTGCCGCCGCGAAACCCCAGCCAGGCCGGGAACAGATGGCCGAGGAAGGCGGCAAGCCCGGCAAGCTGGGCGGCATCCTCGGCGCCGACGAAGTGCCGGGCGATCAGCACCGCCAGCGCCCCCTTGCCGCCGTCCAGCAGCAGGGTGGCCAGCGCCGCCCCCTTGTTGCCGGTCCGCAGCACGTTGGTCGCGCCTATGTTGCCCGAACCGATCTTGCGCAGGTCGCCCAGGCCCATCGCCCGCGTCACCAGCACCCCGAAGGGAACCGAGCCCAGCAGATAGCCCATCAGCGCGGTCAGGATCAGCGCCAGCGCGCCGGTTTCGATGGGGGGCATCTATTCCTCTTTCCCGTGAACCTGTTGGCCGCCGACAAAGGTGCGCAGCACGCGCCCCTCCATCCGCTGGCCATCGAAGGGCGTGTTCTTGGATTTCGATTTCAGCGTGAAGCGGTCCAGCACGAAGGGCGCGTCGGGGTCGAACAGCACCAGATCGGCGGGCGCGCCCACCGCCAGCCGCCCCTGCGGCAGGCCGAGACGTCTGGCGGGGTTCAGCGACATCGCCCGGAACAGCTGCGCCAGGCTCAGTTGCCCGGCATGGTAAAGCCGCAGCGCCGCCGGCAGGAAGGTCTCCAGCGCCACCGCGCCGCTGGCGGCTTCCTCAAACGGCAGGCGCTTCGATTCCTCGTCCTGCGGGGTGTGCATCGAGGAAATGATGTCGATCACGCCGGTCGCCACCGCCTCGACCATCGCCAGCCGGTCATCCTCGGACCTGAGCGGCGGCTTGACCTTGAAGAAGGTGCGATAGTCGCCGACGTCGAATTCGTTCAGCGTCAGGTGGTGGATCGAGGTTCCGGCGGTCACGTCGAGCCCGTTCTTCCGCGCGCGCTCCAGCGGCGGCAGGGCGCGGGCCACGGTGATCTGGTCGAAATGGTAACGAACCCCGGTCATCTCGATCAGCGACAGGTCGCGGTCGAGCCCCATGCGTTCGGCCATCGGCGAGACGCCGGGCAGGCCGCGCAGACTGGCGAACTTGCCCGAGGTTGCGGCGGCGCCGGCCGACAGTCCGGGGTCCTGCGGGTGGCCCATGATCAGCGCGCCGAGCGACCTGGCATAGGTCATGGCGCGCGACAGGACCTTGTTGTCGGCCACCACATGGTCGCAGTCGGTGAAGGCAACCGCGCCCGCATCGCGCAGGAACCCGATCTCCACCATCTCGCGCCCCTGACGGCCCTTGGTGAGCGCCGCCATGTGGTAGATGCGGACGGGGCTGGCCTCGGCGGCGCGGCGAGTGACGAATTCGAGCGCCTCAGGCGTGTCGATCGCCGGGTTGGTGTCGGGGCGGGTGACGATGGTGGTGACGCCGCCCGCCGCAGCGGCCAGCGCGGCCGAGCGGAAGGATTCCTTGTGCCGCTCGCCCGGCTCGCCGACCTTGACGCCGATGTCGACGATGCCGGGAGCAAGGCAGTGGCCGCCGCAGTCGATCAGGGTCGCGCCCCTGGGAGCGGGAGTGTTGACGGCGGCGATGAGGCCATCCCGGATGGTGAGCGAGCTTTCGGATTCGGTGAAGCTCTCCGGGTCGATCAGGCGGGCGTTGGTGAGGTGGATCAATGTCACTGCGATGCTGCCCCTCTTTTGGCCCAGTAAACGGCGCTTTCGGCCTCGTCATA
Organism: Paracoccaceae bacterium; assembly: GCA_046348855.1. GTDB lineage: Bacteria > Pseudomonadota > Alphaproteobacteria > Rhodobacterales > Rhodobacteraceae > TMP-24. Next base: position 89,224 of record JAXMDK010000013.1, read on the forward strand.
GGTCAGGCCAGCGAAGACCAGCGTCCGAAGTCGCCGGCGCGGAACTCGACCGATCCTAGAAAAGTCCTTCGCACACGGACATCGCTTAGTTTCGGGCATCCCAGAACCCATTCAGAATGCCACGGCGAGCCCAGAGCACTCTGATCGCGGTGATAGCAAAGTAATCTTGGAAAAAGCCAAAGGCGTAGACGACTAAGAGGGCCATGCCCATACCGGTCATAAGAAGCGAAAGGAAAAAAAATGGACCGGCCAAATGATAGAGGGTCCGGCACTTAGTTGAATAACCGCCCGGACAGGCCTCGTCGATAGAACGGTAGTGGAATGCATCCAAGCTGATGTACCACGCGAAGAGTCCGAAGAAACAAATGCCTAGGAATGACACGAACATCATGCGCGAGCGACGGGAAGTGCCGCTCCAAAGCAGTTTCTCTCCTTCGCCCAGATAGGGTGTCCAGTCGATTGTGGCTGGCGGCTTTGCTAGGTTCACTGATCAATCCCGGATGAGGATTCGGATTCCGTCAGGCTTTCCGGGTCGATGAGGCGGGCGTTGGTGAGGTGGAGGATCATTTGTCGGCCCCGATGGAATGGAACAGCGGGTGAAATCCCAGCGGAGCCGAGGGCTCGGGGCCAAAAGCCAGCACCATGTAGTGCTCTGCCGGTTCGCCCGGAGGTGCCAGATCCGGCCGGGGAACGAAGCCGTGCCGGGGATAGTAGCCGGTGTCGCCGATCAGGATGCAACCCCTCGCATCAAGTTCGGCCAGCCGCGCCAGACCGGCCCGGATCAACTGCCCGCCGATCCCCTGGCCTTGCCGCTGCGGTTCGACGGCGATCGGACCAAGCACGAACCAGCCTGTTTCGCCCGTCTGAGAGACCGCGGCGGTAAAGGCCACGTGACCCACGACGGCCCCCGCATCTTCCGCCACCAGCGACAGGACCAACACCCCGGCCGCGCGCAGGGCGTCGTTGAGGTCGGCCTCAGTGCCGTCGCTGTAGGGCATGTCGGCAAAGGCCCGGTGCGTCAGCGAGTGGATTTCGGGAATGTCAGCGGCAACTTCCGCGCGGATCAGCACGGTCAATCCGGCCTCCCCATCAGTCCGGCAATGCGATGGCGCTTGCTCACACCACCACCCCCACAGCCTGCCGTCCCCGCTCCGCCCGCAGGTTCCGCGCCAGCAGGTCCATGCAGGCCATGCGGACGGCGACCCCCATCTCCACCTGGTCCTGGATCACTGAACGGTTGATGTCGTCGGCGATCTCGCCGTCGATCTCCACCCCCCGGTTCATCGGGCCGGGGTGCATGACGATGGCGTCCTCCCTGGCGAAGGACAGCTTTTCGGCATCGAGCCCGTAGCGGTGGTAATATTCCCGCTCCGAGGGGATGAAGCCGCCGTCCATCCGTTCCTTCTGAAGGCGCAGCATCATCACCACGTCGGCGTCCTTCAGCCCCTCGCGCATGTCGTCGAACAGCTCGCAGCCGAAGTCCTGGACGCCCGCGGGCATCAGGGTCGGCGGCGCAATCAGGCGGATGCGGTTTTCCATCTTGCCCAGCAGGATCAGGTTCGAGCGCGCCACGCGGGAATGGGCGATGTCGCCGCAGATCGCCACGGTCAGGCGCTGGATGCGGCCCTTGGCGCGGCGGATGGTCAGTGCGTCGAGCAGCGCCTGGGTCGGATGTTCGTGCCGCCCGTCGCCGGCGTTCAGCACCGCGCAGTTGACCTTCGAGGCCAGCAGGTTCACCGCACCCGAAGACGGGTGGCGCACCACCAGAAGGTCGGGGTGCATGGCGTTCAGCGTCAGCGCCGTGTCGATCAGCGTCTCGCCCTTCTTCACGCTCGACTGCGCGACGGACATGTTCATCACGTCGGCCCCGAGCCGCTTGCCTGCCAGCTCGAACGAGGCCTGGGTGCGGGTCGAGGCTTCGAAGAACATGTTGATCTGGGTCAGGCCCTGCAGCGCGTCCCCGGACTTCACCGTGCGGCGGTTCAGGTCGACGTATTTCTCGGCCAGGTCGAGGACGGCGCGAATCTCTTCGGGTGCCAGATGCTCGATGCCCAGAAGATGGCGCGCGCGGAAGGTCATGGGCGGTCCCTCGGTCCGGTCGGTCGTTGCGCCCGCTTATGGCAAAAGCCCGTGCGCGGGGCAACCGCCTTGGCAAGGGGGCGGCAGGGGCTTAGGCTGGGACGATGTTGACCGATCCTGCACATATCGACCCCGCCCTCGCTGCGGCGCTTCTGGCGTGGCAGATGGAAATGGGCGCCGATGAGCCGATCGGGGATTCGCCCGTCGACCGCTATGCCGCGCGCCCCGAACCGGCCAGGGCGCCGGCGCGGGCCGCGGTTGCGCCTGTCGCTGTGACAGCCGCGAGCGCGCCAGCGGCGGGCGATCCGGTGGCCGAAGCGCGGGTCGCGGCCGCAGGGGCGGCGACGCTGGCGGCACTGGCCGAGGCCCAGGCGGCCTACGACCGCTGCGACCTCAAGAAGGGCGCGCGTAACTTCGTCTTTGCCGACGGCAATCCTGCGGCGCGGGTCATGGTCATCGGCGAGGCGCCGGGGCGCGAGGAAGACCTGGAGGGCCGGCCCTTCGTCGGGCGCGCCGGGCAGCTTCTGGACCGGATGTTCGCGGCCATCGGCCTGTCGCGTACATCGCCAGATGCGGGGGCGGCGCTTTACATCACCAACGTCCTGCCCTGGCGGCCGCCCGCCAACCGCGACCCCGAGCCTTCCGAGATCGCGATGATGCTGCCGTTCCTGCGCCGTCATGTCGAACTGGCGGCCCCCGACCTGGTGGTGCTGATGGGCAACACGCCCTGTGCGGCGGCGCTGGGCCAGCGCGGGATCATGCGGCTGCGCGGCAACTGGACCGAAGCTTTCGGTCGCCCGGCGCTGCCGATGACCCACCCGGCCTATCTCTTGCGCAACCCGGCCGCCAAGCGCGAGGCCTGGGCCGATCTTCTGTCGCTGAAAGCGAGGCTTGGATGATCCCCGTCGCCCCCCTGACGTTGCTGACCTTCATTCCCGCCGGTCTGGCGCTGAACCTGACGCCGGGCGCGGACATGATGTTCTGCCTGGGCCAGGGGCTGTCGCAGGGCCGTCGCGCGGCGATGGCGGCGAATTTCGGCATTGCGCTGGGCGGGATGATCCATGTCACCGTCGCGGGGCTGGGTCTTGGCGCGCTGGTCGCGACCCAGCCGGTCGCCTTCGACGTGATCCGCTGGGCGGGCGTGGCCTATCTGCTCTATCTGGCGGTCAAGACCTGGCGCGCCGGTCCGGTCAGCGCCGGCGCCGTCGGGGCGCAGAACGTCTTTCGCCGGGCGCTGATGGTGAACCTTCTGAACCCCAAGGTCATCCTGTTCATCCTGGCCTTCCTGCCGCAGTTCGTCGACCCGTCCCGCGCCGTCCTGCCGCAGTTCCTGACCCTCGGCCTCGTCTTCACGGTGGGGGGCTTATGGTCAACGGCGCCGTCGGCCTGATGGCGGGCAGCATCGGCAAGGGTCTGACCCGGTCGCCGCGGCTGTCGGCCTGGCTCAACCGCACCTGCGCTACCATCTTCACCGGCCTCGCCCTGCGGCTGGCCCTGATCCAGGCCCGCTGAGATGCGCATCGACGAAAGCCGCACCTTCGTTCCCGTCCGCATCGCGGTCCTGACCGTGTCGGATACCCGCACCGCCGCCGCCGACACGTCCGGCGATGCGCTGGCCGAACGGCTGACCGAGGCGGGCCATGTCCTTGCCGCCCGCGCCATCGTCAAGGACGACCGCGTCGCCATCGTCGCGCGCCTGCGGGCCTGGATCGCCGATCCGGCGATCGACGTGGTGATCTCGACCGGCGGCACCGGGCTGACCGGCCGGGACGTGACCGTCGAGGCGCACCGCGAGGTCTATGAGAAGGAGATCGAGGCTTTCGCCACAGTCTTCACCATGGTGTCGATGCAGAAGATCGGCACCAGCGCCGTCCAGTCGCGGGCGACCGGCGGGGTGGCGGGCGGGACCTGCCTGTTCGCGCTGCCCGGCAGCCCCGGCGCCTGCCGCGATGCCTGGGACGAGATCCTGCGCTGGCAACTCGACTGCCGCCACCGGCCCTGCAACTTCGTCGAGATCATGCCGCGGCTCGAAGAGCACAAGCGCCGCAAATAGCCCGTCAGCCGGTGCAGCCGCTCAGCTGGTAGGCCGCGCCCGACCGGGTGAAGACGGTCAGCCTGACCGAGGAACGATCCAGCGCGAAGGGCCGGGCGGCGGACGGCACGAGGTCCGCGACCTGCACCAGATGGCCGTTGGTGGCGCGCTGTTCGACCGGCGTGACCCAGACGGAGGCATCGGCCAGCTCGACCACCGCGAAATCGCCCCGCTCCGCGCCCTTCATCGGAATGTCGGCGGTCAGGCGCAGACCGTCGCGGGTCGGTTCGGCCGCGCAGCGCGCCGGGCCAAGGCCGGCGGCGGCGCCGTCCCGCGGCTCTTCGGCCAGCGCCGCGCGGATCGGTGTGCTGCCATCGCCCTGGCCGGCCAGCCGTGCGCTGACATCGACGCTGGCCGGCACGCAGATGTCCTTGCAGACACCGAGGTTGACATGGCCGACGATGTTCAGCGGCTGGCCCGGCCGCAGGCCCGCGAACTCGATCGGCAGCACCAGGCTGTCATGGTAGCCAAGGGTGCGCAGGCCGTTCAGGTCGAAGATCTGCGGTTGCGGCCAATGGTAGGTGACGCCCGCCAGATTGTCCGAGCCCTGCCAGTCGAAGGCGGGCGGGATACCGGCCTCGCCCGGCGCGCGCCAGTAGGTCTTCCACCCTGGCGCCAGCGTCAGGCGCAGCGCGCCCATGTAGCCGGTCGCGGTGGGCCAGCCGGCGATCAGCTCGGCCCGGACCAGATCGGCGGGAACCGGCTGGGCGGCGGCGGGCAGGACTGCGGCCGCCATCAGGGCGGCACAGATCGGGATCAGCGGCGAAAGGCGACGGTGACGTTGCATGGCTCATATCTAGGCCACCGCGCCGGCAATGGGAATTCGTCCCGGGTCAATTCTGCGTCACTGTCGGCCCGCGACCCCGCCGCCCCTTGAACTTGGCCGCCGTCCGGCCGATCTTTCCGAAAGGAGGTCCGCAATGAACCTTTCTGGCAAACTGTTGATCGCGATGCCCGGCATGGGCGATCCGCGCTTTGAACATAGCGTGATCTTCCTCTGCGCCCATTCCGAGGATGGAGCCATGGGGCTGATCGTCAACAAGCCGCTCGAGGATCTGCGCTTTGGCCAACTGCTCGACCAGCTGGGGATCGAACAGCAACCCGATGCGCGCGACATCCGCATCCATGTCGGCGGGCCGGTCGAGCATGGGCGCGGCTTCGTGCTGCACACCGCCGACTACCGGGCCGAGGGCAGCACGCTGAAGGTCGACAGCCGGTTCGGGATGACCGCCACGCTCGATGTGTTGCAGGCGCTGGCCGAAGGCGGCGGGCCGGAACGGTCGCTGCTGGCGCTCGGCTATGCCGGCTGGGGGCCGGGGCAGTTGGAGCGCGAGATTCTCGACAACGGCTGGCTGACCTGCGAGGCGAGCGAGGATCTGGTCTTTTCCGCCGCCAACCCGCGCAAATGGCAGGAGGCGCTGCACAGCATCGGGGTCGACCCGCTGAGTCTGTCGGCCAGCGCCGGACGGGCCTGAGCCGCCCGGACGAAGAAATACCTTGGGACGGTCAGCGCGGCGCGGCGGCGCGGCGCAGGCGGTCGTTGATGGCGCGGCCAAGGCCGTGGTCGGGGACGGGCGCGATGGCGATGCGGCCGGCGGGACCGGCCAGCCGGTCGGCCTCGCGCAGGTAGTGGAACAGGTTCGCCGCCGCCTCGACCAGGTCGCCGGTGGGCGACAGGTTCAGGTCCGCGCCTGCCGCGTCCGGCCCGAAGGCCAGCCAGATCTCGCCGGGCTCAGTCTGCCGGGCGTTCAGCCGCACGGGGGCGGCGGGGGCATAGTGGCTGTCCAGTTGCCCTGGTGCGGTCGGCCGATGTCCCACGGACGCCGTTGCCCGCAACAGCGGTTGGCCGAGACATTCCTCGATGGCTTCGGCGGGAAGTCCGCCGGGGCGCAGCAGCGTGGGCGCCGGGTCGAAGCCGATGATCGTCGATTCCAGCCCCACCTCGCACGGCCCGCCGTCGACCACCGCCGCGATGCGGCCGGCCAGCCCGGCCAGAACATGGGCCGCCCGTGTCGGGCTGACCCGGCCCGAAGGGTTGGCCGAAGGTGCGGCCACCGGCCCGCCGAAGGCCGTCAGAAGCGCCTGCGCTACCGGATGGGCCGGAACCCGGATCGCCACGGTCGGCAGCCCGGCCGACACCAGCGGCGACAGCGGGCTTGCGGCGCGCAGGGGCACAACCAGCGTCAGCGGGCCGGGCCAGAAGGCGGCGGCCAGCCGTTCGGCCTGCGGCGGGAAATCGGCATAGGCCCGTGCGGTCGCAAGGTCCGGCAGATGCACGATCAGCGGGTTGAAGCTGGGCCGGCCCTTGGCCGCGAAGATCCGGGCCACGGCCCGGTCGTCGCAGGCGTCGCCGCCCAGGCCATAGACCGTCTCGGTCGGGAAGGCGACCAGTTCGCCCTGGCGCAGCAGCCGGGCGGCGCGGTCCAGCCCTTCGGCCGTCGGTGCAAGGCTTTCGGTCAAGCACGTCCCCTGTGACGCTGCGTTTCGGGTTGTCGGCGGCTGACCTTGCGGCAATGATGCCGCGCGGCCTGACCGTGATTACGCCGGCAAGCCTGAAATGTGAAGGCAAGGGAGAGGCCATGACCTACCGTTCCGCGCGCACGGATATCCGCTTCATCCTCGATCATGTGGTGCCGCTGGCCCCGGTCACCGCGACGGCGCGCTTCGCCGAGGCGACGGCCGAGACCGCCGACGCGGTCCTGACCGAGGCGGCGCGGCTTTGCGACGAGGTGATCGCGCCGCTGAACCGTGGCGGCGACCAGAGCCCGGCGCGGCTTGAGAACGGGGTGGTGCGCACCTCGCCGGGCTTCGCCGATGCGCTGGGCCAATGGGGCGCCGGCGGTTGGATCGGATTGGCCGCCGGGCAGGAGCATGGCGGCATGGGCCTGCCGCAGATTCTCAACATGGCGGTGCAGGACATGATGGCCGGGGCCTGCCTTGCGCTGCAGTTGAACCCGCTTCTGACCCAGGGCCAGATCGAGGCGCTGGAAACCCACGCGAGCGACGAGCTGAAGGCGCTTTACCTGCCGAAGCTGAATTCGGGCGAATGGTCCGGCACCATGAACCTGACCGAGCCGCAGGCCGGCAGCGACGTGGGCGCGCTGCGCACCCGCGCCGAGCCGCGCGGCGACGGAACCTATGCGATCACCGGGCAGAAGATCTTCATCACCTGGGGTGACAACGACTGTTTCGCCAACATCAGCCACGCGGTCCTGGCGCGGCTGCCGGATGGCGGGCCGGGAACCAGGGGCATCAGCCTGTTCCTGGTGCCGAAGTTCCTGCCCGACGCCGATGGCCGGCCGGGCGCGCCCAACAGCCTGAAGGTGGTCAGCCTGGAACACAAGCTGGGCATCCACGGCTCGCCGACCTGCGTGATGGCCTATGAAGGGGCGACGGGCTGGCTGGTGGGCGAGCCGCACAAGGGCATGGCGGCGATGTTCACCATGATGAACAACGCCCGGCTGGCGGTGGGGGTGCAGGGCGTCGGCATGGCCGAGGCCGCCTATCAGAAGGCGCTGGCCTATGCGAAGGACCGCAACCAGATGGGGCCGATCATCGGCCATGCCGACGTGCGGCGGATGCTGACACGGATGCGGGCCGAAATCTTCGCGGCGCGTGCGGTGGCATTGGCCTGCGCGCAGGCGCTGGACATGGCGCGGGCGACCGGCGGTGCCGACTGGCAGGCGCGGGCGGCACTGCTGACCCCGATCGCCAAGGGCTTTGGCACCGATACCGGTTGCGCGGTGGCCGACCTCGGGGTGCAGATCCACGGCGGCATGGGCTTCATCGAGGAGACGGGCGCGGCGCAATACCTGCGCGACGTGCGGATCACGCCCATTTACGAAGGCACCAACGGCATCCAGGCGATGGATCTGGTGGGCCGCAAGATGATGGACCAGGGCGAGGCTGCCTATCGGCTGATCGACGAGATGGCCGACGCCGCCGAGGCCGCGCGGGCCGACTGGCCCGACCTGTCGCGGCTGGTCTGGAACGCCGCGCAGAACCTGCGCGAGACCACCGAATGGCTGGTCGGGCAGGGGCCGCAGGACCGTTTCGCCGGGGCGGTTCCCTATGCGCGGGCCTTCGGCCGGGTGCTGGGCGGGCATTTCCACCTGGTGGCGGCGATGGCCGCCGGGGCCGGATCGGCGCGGGCGCGGCTGGCCGACATCTACATCCGCCGGCTTCTGCCCGAACATCAGGCGCTGCTGGCTGAAGCCCGCGAGGGGGCGGCGGCGCTTTACGCGCTGACCGATGACGAGCTGGCGTCGTGACCACCGCCGAACCCATAGCCGCCGCCATCGTCACGCCGCATCCCGAGCCGCCGGCCCCCGGCGCGGCGGTCGAGGTGGCGCCGGGCGTCCTGTGGCTGCGCCTGCCCCTGCCGATGGCGCTGGACCACGTCAATTGCTACGCGCTGGACGATGGTGACGGCTGGACGATCGTCGACACCGGGATCGACAGCCGCAAGGCGCGGGCCCTGTGGGAGGCCCTGCTGGCCGGTCCGCTGGGCGGGCGTCCGGTGCGGCGCGTGGTCGTGACCCATCACCACCCCGACCATATCGGGCTGGCCGGCTGGTTCCAGGCGCAGGGGGCCGAACTGGTGACGACCCGCACCGCCTGGTTGTTCGCACGGATGCTGACGCTGGACGTGCAGGACCGGCCCGCCCCCGAGGTGCTGGCCTTCTGGCGTGCGGCCGGGATGGAACCGGCGCTTCTGGCGCGGCGCGCCGACGAACGGCCCTTCAACTTTGCCGATGTAGTGGCATCCATGCCCCTGGGATATGCCCGCATCGTCCAGGGCGACCGCCTGACCATCGGCGGGCGCCGCTGGACGGTGCGGATCGGCCACGGCCATGCGCCCGAACAGGCGACGCTATGGAGCGACGACGGGCTGATCCTCGGGGGCGATCAGCTTCTGCCCGGCATCTCGCCCAACCTCGGCGTCTATGCGACCGAACCGGGCGCCGACCCGGTCGGCGAATGGATCGCCAGCTGCCGCGACTTCCGGCCCTTTGCCGACGACCGCCAACTGGTGCTGCCCGGCCACAAGCTGCCCTTCACCGGGCTGCCCCTGCGCCTGACCCAGATGATCGAGAATCATCAGGGCGCGCTGGTGCGGCTTCTGGACCATCTGTCGGTCCCGCGCACGGCGGTCGGCTGCTTCGGCGCGCTTTACAAGCGCGTGATCGGCGAGGGAGAATACGGATTGGCTCTTGTGGAAGCGGTCGCGCATCTCAATCATCTGGAGAAGGCCGGGCAGGTTGTCCGCGTCCGGCAGGCAGAGGGGGCAGACCTTTGGCAACGCACGGAATGACGGACGAGATCAAGACCTCGGTCGAGGCGCTGGAGGAAACGGCGCTGCCCTGTGCCCGCGGGCTGGCGCGCGCTTGCGACGACCTGCCCAAGACCGCCGAGACCGAACCGCTGCCCACCGCCATTTCCGGCCAGCCGATCGAGGAGAAAAGCCCCGCGCAATGGGCCTATGAACGGCTGATCCTCTATATCAAGAACTTCGAGGAGCAGCTGGACGACAAGCAGGAAGTGGCGATGGGCTTCACCGGAAGCGACGCCGGGGTCCTGCGGATCGAGGGGATCGGCTATTTCGCCCCCGACGTCGTGACCTTCTACGGCCGCGACGAGGAAGGCGCGCGTACCCAGCTGATCCAGCATGTGACCCAGCTGAACGTTCTGCTGCGCGCCATGCCGGCCGACAGCGAAGCCGACGCGCCCCGGCGCATCGGTTTCAGGCTGGCTTCGGAAATCGCGCCGGTAGCGGCCAAGGGGTGACAGCGTCGGGCGAATAGGCTAAATCGGCGACGAACGGGAACAAGGGAGCGAGAGAATGGCCGACCACGAGCATGGCACGATGAACATCCGCGAACACGAACAGACCTTCCACGGGTTCGTGACCTTCGTGAAATGGGCGGTCGTCGTCATTCTGGGCGTGCTCGTCTTCCTGGCGCTCGCCAACGCCTGAGCCGCGCGCCCCGGTCATCCTCTGAGAGTGTGCGACATGCGGCGTTTGCTGATTGTCTTGGTTCTGCCCCTGTTTCTGGCCAACTGCGCCGAACATGTCTGGGCCCCCGACGAGGCCGTTCAGCGGGCGCGCTATCACTCGTCCGACCCGCCGTCGATCACGCTGTTCACCGTGGTGCGCAAGCGCGGCAACGAAGGCGCCCATTCCGGGCTGATGATCAACGGCAGCCAGCGGATCATCTACGATCCGGCCGGCACCTGGACCAACCCTGCGGCCCCGGAACGCGAGGATGTGCATTTCGGCATGACGCCGACGATGGTGCGCTACTACATCGACTATCACGCCCGCTCGACCTACGACGTCTATGAACAGACGGTGCCGGTCAGCCCAGAGGTGGCCGAGATGGCCATCCGCAAGGCCGAGACCAACGGCGCCTCGATGAAGGCCCTGTGCGGCAATTCGGTCAGCGAGGTGCTGAAGGGCCTGCCGGGGTTCGATTCCGTCCGCAGCAGCTTCTTCCCCGGCCGGCTGATGCGCGAATTCGCCACCCTGCCGGGGGTTGAGACTGCGCACTATACCGACAACGATTCCGACAACAACAAGGTTCTCCTGGCCCGCCAGAACACTGCGGTCGGGCAATAGGGCGGGCCGCCGCGCCGGTCGTGCGGCGGGTGGGGCGCGGGCGTCATGCTGATATTCGGACTGATCCTTGCCGGAGGCGAAGGGCGTCGCATGGGCGGCGCCGACAAGGCGCTGCTGCGGCTTGCCGGGCGGACGCTGGCCGACCGGGTGGCCGACCGGTTCGCGCCACAGGTGGCGGGGCTGGCGCTGTCGGCCAACGGCGACCCGGCGCGGCTGGCGGACCTTCGATTGCGAGATCCTGGCCGATGCGACCGACGACAGGCTTCGGCCGCTGGCCGGGTTGGCTGCAGGCCGGCCTACTATGGCGCAGGGCGGGACCCATCTGGCGACGGTGCCGGTCGATGCGCCCTTCATCCCCTGCGATCTGGTGGCGCGGCTTGCCGACGGCCTGCCGGACGCCTCTACGGGCATTACCCTGGCCGAAAGCGGCGGGCGGCTGCATCCGACCCGCGGGCTCTGGCCGGTCGGGCTGGGGCGCGGCCGCTGGCGGTGGCGCTGGTGGCGGGCGAACGGCGGATCGGACATTGGGCGCTGGCGATGGGGGCACGGGCGGTGCCCTTTGCCCCGGACTGACCCTGACCAGTGCCTATGAACCTGAACACCCCCGCCGACCTTGCCATCGCCGAAGAGGCTCTGCGGCGCGGTTGACGGCCTGGGGCCGAAGGTTCCGGTCACGCGCCCCAGCAGCATGAAGAAGCCCGCGCGGTACGGGTGTCGGCCAGCCCGACGATGTCCTGGCTGCCGGCATTCTGTTCAAAGCCGGAAAAGGCCCGGTCGAACTGGCGCAGGAAATGATGCGCGGCATCGCGGAAGATGGTGTCCTGGCGCATCCGTCCGGCGGTCAGCGCCAGGCTCGATCGGTCGCGCACCCCGCCAAGCGCCGCAATGGCCTTGCCCCGTTCGCCCTTGGCGAAACGGCGCCAGACTTCGGGGCGGGCGCGGTCGGGGCGCAGGTCGTCCATGTAGATGCCGTCCTGCCCCAGCAGCGTCAGGACGTCCTGGGCGGCGCGGATAAGCTTGGCGAGCGAGCGATCCTCCAGCGCGCGGCGCAGGGCGGCGATGCCGTCCTTGTCGTCCTGGCTGTCGGGGAAGTTCAGGGCGCTAATGAAGTCGGCCACCGATACCGGAGTGGCCAAAGCTTCGGCCGGGGTGCCAAGCGCCAGCGCCGGCTGCTCGGTGTCGGGGGCGGCCGCCGGCTGGGCGAGGGCGGGCTTGGCGTGCGCCGGTTCGCTGTCGCGACGGCTGGTGAAGGATACGATCGCGGTTTCGGTCTGCCGGGTGGCGGTGGCGATCTCCTCCAGCCGACGCTCGACCGAAGGGCGCGCGGCCGTCGACTGGGCGGCCAGCGCCTGACGCATGGCGTCGACCGTCGCCTGCAGGCGCGCGGCCTCGGTGCGCATGGCGCGGGCGGTGCGGCTGGTGACTGCCGCCATCCAGATCAGAGCCAGCGGAAGGAAGATCGCCACCAGCACCATGACCGTGCCCAGCGATCCGCCCGCCGAATCGCCGCGCCCGGCAAAGAGGAAGAAGGCGCCGACCAGCGCCAGCCACAGCAGGCCGACGCCTGCCGCGATCAGGTCGGACGCCTGCATGCCGCGCGCCGGTTCGGGTGGCGGCAGCGGTCCGAGGTCCGGCCGGGGCTGGCCTTGCCGTTCGGTCGAGGGATCGGTCATCAGCACCCCCCTTCGGGACTTCAGAGGTAACGGATGTCGAGGATTTCGTAGCTTTTCTCGCCGCCGGGCGTGCGCACTTCGGCGGTGTCGCCGACATCCTTGCCGATCAGGGCGCGGGCGAGCGGCGAGCGGATGTTCAGAAGCCCCCGCTCGATGTCGGCCTCGACCTCGCCGACGATCTGGTAGGTGCGCTCTTCCTCGGTGTCGTCGTCGACAAGGGTGACGGTCGCGCCGAACTTGATCGCGCCGGTGAACCGCGACGGGTCGATGATCTCGGCCAGCGACAGGATGCTCTCCAGCTCCTTGATGCGGCCTTCGACAAAGCTCTGGCGTTCGCGCGCGGCATGGTATTCGGCGTTTTCCGACAGGTCGCCATGTTCGCGGGCTTCGGCGATGGCGCGGATGACCGCCGGCCGTTCGACCGACTTGAGCTGTTTCAGTTCATCGTCCAGCGCGCTGTGGCCTGCGCGCGTCATCGGTATTTTTTCCATTGCAAACCTTGCAGGGATAGCGTGGTTCTGAGAGCGTCCGGACTGTAAATCCGGTATGAGGCAGCAAAGTCAATAGGAGCGGGCGGGGCAGGCGAGGTTCCGCAGGTTCCCGCGCGAGGGATTCGAGCGGCAGGCATGCGACTCTATTTCAGGATGGCGGTGATCTACACCGCCGTTGCGCTGATGATCGAGGCGGCCCGCGAAGGCAGCGCTGCCGAGATGGTCGCGGTCAGCTTCGGCGCGACACTGACCACGACGGGCATGACGACGCTGGGCCTGATCCTGCCGGTGGTCCTGGTCCTGGCGGCAATCATCGGCAAGGCGGCGACGCTCGAACGCGGCGGGCAGTTGCTCTATGCGGTGTTCGGGGTCATCATCCTGCAACTGGGCTTCACCTTCATGAAGTCCAGCATTCCCGACATGATGCCCTTTTATGCCGACCCGGCGCTGGCGGCCATTGACCGCAGCCTGCTGTTCGGCCGCGACGCTTGGCAACTGGCCCACGACATCGGTCCGGCGATCGACGCGAACCGCCTTCTGCCGGCCTATGTCTATGTCTGGTCCTTGTGCGTGCTGGTCATGCCGGCGGTCGTCGCGCTGACCGACCGCGACGAGGAGCGGGTGTTCCGCTTCGTCATCCTGCGCTTCGTCGTGTGGGTGGGCCTGGGCAATGTCCTGGCGGTGATGTTCGCCTCGGTCGGGCCGGTCTTTTACGACAGCCTGACCGGCAGCAGCCGCTTTGCCGGCCTGACCGCGGCCTTGCAGGCCAGCGGCGTGGCCGACAGCGCGGTCGGGCGGCTGCAACGCTATCTGTGGAGCGCCTACGTCAGCCATGACAAGCAGCTTGGGTCGGGCATTTCCGCCTTTCCCAGCGTTCACCTTGGCATAGCCACCGCCACCGCGGTCTACATGGCCGAGCGCAGTCGCTGGCTGATCCTGCCCGGTGCTGCCTTCGTCGCGGTCATGTTCTACCTGTCGCTCTACACCGGCTATCACTATGCGATCAACGGCTACGTCTCGATCGTGCTGATCCTGGCGGTTTGGGCCGGGTTGCGCCTGTGGCAGCGGGCCCGGCGCGCCGGCGGCAGCCGCGACATTGATGCAGACGGTGGATTGCCTCAGTCGGGCAGGTAAGCTAATTGCCTCGTCCGACCGGTTTGGCTAACGATCTTGCCCGGACGGGGCAGGCCCGCATCGGCACAGCGACGGAGAGAACATGACGCAAGTGGCGCGCGAAGCGATGGAATATGACGTTGTGATCGTTGGCGCGGGTCCGGCGGGCCTGTCGGCGGCGATCCGGCTGAAGCAACTGGACCCCGAACGTTCGGTCGTGGTGCTGGAAAAGGGCTCCGAGGTCGGCGCCCATATCCTGTCGGGCGCGGTGCTGGACCCCAGCGGGCTGGACGCGCTGCTGCCCGACTGGCGCACGATGGACGCGCCGATCAGGACCGAGGTGAAGGAGGATAATTTCTTCGTCCTCGGCCCGGCGGGCAAGCTGCGCATCCCGAACTGGCCAATGCCGAAGCTGATGTCGAACCACGGCAACTACATCGTGTCGATGGCCAACGTCTGCCGCTGGATGGCGACCGTCGCCGAAGGGCTGGGGGTCGAGATCTTCCCGGGCATGGCAGCGTCCGAACTGGTCTATGGTGACAAGGGCGAGGTCAAGGGCGTGGTTGCCGGCGAATTCGGCAAGAACCCCGACGGCTCGATCGGTCCGGGCTACGAGCCGGGGATGGAACTGCACGGCAAGTATGTGTTCCTGTCTGAAGGCGTGCGCGGCAGCCTGTCCAAGGAAGTGATGGCGAAATACGAGCTGTCCAAGGGCCATTGCCCGCAGAAGTTCGGCCTGGGCATGAAGGAAATCTGGGAGATCGACCCCAAGAAGCACCGCGAGGGCACCGTCACCCACACGATGGGCTGGCCCCTGGGCAAGAATGCCGGCGGCGGGTCGTTCATCTATCACCTGGAAAACAACCAGGTCTTCGTGGGCTTCGTCGTTCACTTGAACTACCGCAACCCGCACCTTTACCCCTACATGGAATTCCAGCGCTTCAAGCACCATCCGATGGTGGCCGAGCTGCTGGCCGGCGGCAAGCGCGTGGCCTATGGCGCGCGGGCGATCTCCGAAGGCGGCTGGCAGTCGATTCCGAGGGTGGCATTCCCCGGCGGCGTGCTCCTGGGTTGTTCGGCCGGTCTGGTGAACGTGCCGCGCATCAAGGGCAACCACAATGCCATGCTGTCGGGCAAGGCGGCGGCCGAGGCCGCCCATGCCGCCATCGCCGCAGGGCGCGCCGGCGACGAACTGGCCGCCTATGAGGCCGACCTGCGCAGCGGCCCGGTGGGCAAGGACCTGAAGAAGGTCCGCAACGTCAAGCCGATGTGGTCGCGCTGGGGGATGATCCCGTCGCTGGCGCTGGGCGGGCTCGACATGTGGACGAATTCGCTGTTCGGGCTGTCGCTGTTCGGCACGCTGAAGCACGGCAAGACCGATGCGGCCTCGACCGGCGAGGCGAAGGACTTCGCCACGATCGACTACCCAAGGCCCGACGGCAAGCTGTCGTTCGACCGGCTGACCAACGTGGCCTTTTCGGCGACCAACCATTCGGAAAGCCAGCCCTGCCATCTGAAGCTGAAGGACCCGTCGATCCCGATCGCGGTCAATCTGCCGAAATACGACGAACCGGCGCAGCGCTATTGCCCCGCCGGCGTCTACGAGGTGGTGCAGGGCGAGGCCGGGCCGCGGTTCCAGATCAACTTCCAGAACTGCGTCCACTGCAAGACCTGCGATATCAAGGATCCCAGCCAGAACATCAACTGGACGACGCCCCAGGGCGGCGACGGGCCGAACTACCCGAACATGTGATCGGCTTCGGCCCTTTTCCGCCGGGCGGGCGGGCCGCGCGCCGGTCCGGCGGATTGCCTTGCGCGGGTCGCCGCACTAGGTTGGCCGCGGTTATCGAAGGACATCCGCCCGTGACACGCCTGCGCCTGACGACGGCACTTCTGACCCTGGCCCTGGCCCTGCCGGCGATGCGCCCGGCGCTGGCTGACGGGGTTTCCGGGCCCTATCTGGCCGGCCGGGTCGCCAGCATCAATTCCGACTACCGCGCGGCGGCCGACTATTTCACCCGGGCGCTGGTGGCCGATCCGTCCAACACCGCGCTGATGGAAAGTGCGCTTCTGGCCGAGGTCGGCGTGGGCGAGATGGACAAGGCCCGCGCCATTGCCGCCGCACTGGACCAGACCGGGCAGAAGAACGGACTGGCCGACCTGGTGACGCTCCTGGGCCTGGCCAAGGACGGCAAGTTCCCCGAGGCGATCGCGGCGTTGGACAAGGGCCGGTCGGCCGGGCTGCTGGTCGACGGGCTGTTCCGGGCCTGGGCCGAGGTCGGCGCCGGCCAGATGTCCGAGGCGACCAAGGCCTTTGACTCGGTGGCGAAGGAAAAGGGGCTTGGGCCCTTTGCGCTTTATCACAAGGCGTTGGCGCTGGCCTCGGTCGGCGACTTCGAGGGTGCCGATGCGATCCTCTCGGACCAGGGCATCGGGGCGCAGGTGTCCAGCCGCCGCAGCCTTGTCGCCCATGCCGAGGTGCTGAGCCAGCTTGAGCGTGACAAGGACGCGCTGGCGCTTCTGGACAAGGTCGCGGGTCCGGCGCCGGACGACAAGGTGCTGGCCGACCTGCGCAAGCGGCTGGCGGCCGGTGAAACCGTGCCCTTCAGCCTGATCCGCTCGCCTGCCGACGGGCTGGCCGAGGTCTTTCTGGCCGTCGGTTCGGTCCTGGCGCAGAACCCCGGCGGCGATGGGCAGGATCGCGGCTCGCCCGTCGACGTGCTGATGTTCGCGCGCGCGGCCGTCTATCTGCGGCCCGACCTGTCGGAGGCGCAGCTGATGCTGGCCGGAAACCTGGAAAGCCAAGGGCAGCATGACCTGGCGATCGCGGTCTACAACCAGATTGACGCGGCGGGGCCGGATCATATCGCCGCCGAACTCGGTCGCGCCGACGCGATGATTGCCGCCGGCCAGCCCGACGCTGCGACCGCGGTGCTGCAGGACCTGGCCAAGGCCGAGCCGAAGCGGGCCGATGTCTGGGCGTCGCTGGGCGACGTCGAGCGGCGCAACCAGCGTTTTGCCGAGGCCCAGCAGGCCTATTCGCAGTCGCTGGCCCTGATCGGCGAGCCGAGCACCAACCAGTGGGTGTTGTTCTACGCGCGTGGCATATGCTTTGAACGGCTGAAAGAGTGGGACAAGGCGGAACCGGATTTCCGCAAGGCGCTGGCGCTCAGCCCCGACCAGCCGGCGGTGCTGAACTACTTGGGCTATTCGTTCCTGGAGCACAAGACCAACCTCGATGAAGCCGTGGCGATGATCCAGAAGGCGGCAAAGGCCGAACCCGACGACGGCGCCATCGCCGACAGCCTGGGCTGGGCGCTGTACCGGACCGGCAAGTTCGCCGACGCCGAAAAGCAGATGGAAAAGGCCATCGCGCTGATGCCCGACGATCCGGTGGTCAACGACCATCTGGGCGATGTCTACTGGATGGTCGGCCGCAAGCTGGAAGCGCAGTTCCAGTGGAAGCGCGCCCTGTCGTTCAAGCCCGACAGCGAGGAGGACGCCAAGCGCATCCGCCGCAAGCTGGAGGTGGGTCTTGACGCGGTCCTGAAGGACGAGGGCGCGCCCGCCTCTGCCGCCGCCCCGAATGACAACGGCTGAATCTGACACCGACCGGGTCGAGGAGTTCGCCCCCGCCAAGATCAATCTGGCGCTGCATGTGACCGGCCGGCGGGCCGATGGCTATCATCTTCTGGACAGTCTGGTGGTCTTTGCCGGCGTCGGCGACCGGATCGTCGCGCGTCGTGACGGGGCGCTGTCTCTGGCCATCGAAGGGCCGATGGCGGCGGGGCTGGACGCGGGCGAGGGCAACCTGGTGCTGCGCGCGGCGCGGTTGGCCGGACTCACGGCACGGCTGACGCTGACCAAGGTGCTGCCGCTGGCCTCGGGCATTGGCGGCGGATCGGCCGACGCGGCGGCGACGTTGCGGGCGCTTGGCCGGCTGTGGGGGCGGCCGCTGCCGGACCCGGCGGCGGTTGCCGCGCTTGGCGCCGATGTGCCGGTCTGTCTGGCCGGACGGCCGGCGCGGATGGAAGGCGTGGGCGAACGCCTGTCGCCTCTGCCGCACTTGCCCGCCGCTTGGCTGGTGCTGGCCAATCCAGGCGTGGCGGTGCCGACGCCTGCCGTCTTTGCCACTCTGGCCCACCGCAACCAGCCGCCGCTGCCGCCCTTGCCCAGCAGCTGGGCCGATGCGCAGGCGCTGGCCGAATGGCTTGGAGCAACACGGAACGCCCTGGAACCGCCAGCCTGCGCAATCGCGCCGGCAATCGGCGCGGCGCGGGCGGCGGTTGCTGCGTTGCCGGGCTGCCTTCTGGCGCGGATGTCGGGGTCGGGGGCGACCTGCTTTGGCCTTTTCGCCGACGAGATGGCGGCACGGCGCGGCGCGCGCCTGCTGTCCGAGGCGCACCCCGGCTGGTGGGTGGTGGCGGCGCCGATGCTGGCCGGCTGAGGTTCGGCACCCTGTCGCGGATGAGCGGCAAAATGCCGTATCCCATCGTATACCCTCTTGCCTTCGCCCGTGCCTCTCGGCTAACCAGACGGCGTCAGGATCGGGAGAACCCGGTGGGGCAGACACCCCGACCGGTGCCGAAGGAGCAACCGCCCCGGTAAACTCTCAGGCGCAAAGGACCGTCCTGGCAGCGGAACTCTGGAGAGATCCCGGACTTGATCCGGGGCGCCGAAGGGATAACGATCTCAGGCGGAAGGACAGAGGGGGCATCGGAACGGACAGGAACATCCTGTCCGGCAACGGTGCCGGACCCAGCGAACCGGCGTTTGAGGAAGGAGGGCGGCGATGGCCGACCTGAAACGCACTGTTCTGTATGATCTGCACCTGGGTCTTGGCGCGAAGATGGTGCCTTTCGCCGGCTACGACATGCCGGTGCAATATCCGATGGGGGTGCTGAAGGAACATCTGCACACCCGCGCCCAGGCGGGCCTGTTCGACGTCAGCCACATGGGCCAGGTGATTCTGCGCCCGAAGTCGGGCCGTTACGCGGACGCGGCGCTGGCGCTGGAACGGCTGGTGCCGGTGGACGTGCTGGGGCTGGTCGAGGGCCGCCAGCGCTACGGGATGTTCACCAACGACGCTGGCGGGATCGAGGATGACCTGATGTTCGCTAACCGTGGCGATCATCTGTTCGTCGTCGTCAACGCCGCCTGCAAGGAACAGGATGTGGCCCACATGCAGGCCCGCCTGTCGGACGTCTGCGAGGTGGTGCCGGTGACCGACCGGGCGCTGGTCGCGCTGCAGGGGCCGGCGGCCGAGGCGGCGCTGTCGGCACTGGTCCCCGGCGCGGCGGCGATGAAGTTCATGGACGTCGCCATCCTGCCCTGGGCGGGGGTCGACCTGTGGATCTCGCGGTCGGGCTATACCGGCGAGGACGGCTATGAAATCTCGGTCCCGAATGCCAACGCGGTGGCCTTCGCGCAGGCGCTTCTGGCGCGCCCCGGCGTCGCGCCGATCGGGCTGGGCGCGCGCGATTCACTGCGGCTGGAGGCCGGTATGTGCCTGTACGGCCACGACATCGACGCCACCACCAGCCCGGTCGAGGGTAACCTGACCTGGGCGATCCAGAAGGCCCGCCGCACCGGCGGAGCGCGCGCGGGCGGCTTTCCGGGTGCGGCGCGCATCCTCAAGGAACTGGCCGAAGGCCCGGTCCGCCGCCGGGTCGGCCTGCGCCCCGAAGGCCGCGCGCCGATGCGCGAAGGCACTCAGGTCTTTGCCGCGGCCGAGGGCGGCGCGCCGATCGGCGCCATCACCTCGGGCGGTTTCGGCCCGTCGATCGAGGCGCCGATGGCGATGGCCTACCTGCCTGCCACGCTGGCCGAAGGCACGACCGTCTGGGGCGAGGTGCGCGGCAAGCGCCTGCCGGCCGTCATCGCGCCGATGCCTTTCCAACCGACTTCTTACAAACGCTGATCCAACGGGAGCTGGACATGAAATATACCGAAGAACACGAATGGCTGCGGCTCGAGGGCGACCTGGTGGTCGTCGGCATCACCGAGCATGCTGCGGAACAGCTGGGCGACGTGGTGTTTGTCGAGCTGCCCGAACTGGAGACCCAGCTTGCCAAGGGTGACGAGGCGGCGGTGATCGAAAGCGTCAAGGCCGCGTCCGACATCCTGGCGCCCATCGACGGCGAAGTCGTCGCCGTCAACGAAAAGCTGGTCGACAACCCCGGCCTGGTCAACCAGGACCCGCTGGGCGCGGCCTGGTTCTTCAAGATCAAGGTCGACGACGTGTCGGTGCTGGACAGCTACATGGACGAAGACGCCTACAAGGCGCTGATCGGATGAAGCCCGCGCGTGTTCCCCGGATACCTTCAGGCGTGTGCCTGCCGGGGGACAAGCAGGTGCAGGCCGTTCCGCTGGTGCGGGACGGTCTTAGACAAGGCAACCATTCCCGCTGACCCGACCGCGGCATCTGGCCCGCTGCGCACCGGCGTCCGACTTTCAGGAGCTGACCCATGACCTTCACGCCCATCGACTACCTGCCCTATGACTTCGCCAACCGCCGCCACATCGGGCCGTCGCCCGCCGAGATGGCCGAGATGTTCAAGGTCCTGGGCGTGAAAGACCTGGACGAACTGATCGACCAGACGGTGCCGAAGAGCCTGCGCCAGCAGAAGCCGCTGGATTTCGGCAAGCCGAAGTCGGAGCGCGAGCTTCTGTGGTTCATGCGGCAGGTGGCCAAGAAGAACAAGGTCTTCAGCAGCATGATCGGCCAGGGCTTCTATGGCACGGTCACGCCGCCGGCCATCCAGCGCAACATCCTGGAAAACCCCGCCTGGTATACGGCCTACACGCCTTACCAGCCCGAGATTTCGCAAGGCCGGCTCGAGGCGCTGCTGAACTACCAGACGATGGTGTGCGACCTGACCGGGCTCGAGATCGCCAACGCCTCGCTTCTGGACGAGGCGACCGCGGCGGCCGAGGCGATGACGATGGCGCACCGGATTGCCAAGACCAAGAGCAACATCTTCTTCGTCGATCAGGAATGCCATCCCCAGAACATCGCGGTGATGCGCACCCGCGCCCACCCCCTGGGCATCGAGGTGGTGGTCGGCGATCCGCGCCAGATGGACGCCTCGCGCTATTTCGGCGCGATCTTCCAGTATCCGGGCACGCACGGGCACCTGATGGACTTCACCCAGCCGATCGCGGCGCTGCATGAACAGGGCGCCATCGGCATCGTCATCGCCGATCCCTTGGCGCTGACCATCCTGAAGGAACCCGGCGCGATGGGCGCCGACATCGCCGTCGGCTCGACCCAGCGCTTCGGGGTGCCGATGGGCTTCGGCGGGCCGTCGGCGGCCTACATGGCCTGCAAGGACAAGCACAAGCGCGACATGCCGGGCCGGATCGTCGGCGTGTCGATTGACGCGCAGGGCGGCCGCGCCTACCGCCTGTCGCTTCAGACCCGCGAACAGCATATCCGCCGCGAAAAGGCCACGTCGAACATCTGCACCGCGCAGGCGCTTCTGGCCAACATGGCCAGCTTCTACGCGGTCTTCCATGGGCCGGAGGGGCTGAAGGCCATCGCCCAGCGCATCCACCGCAAGACGGTCCGCGTCGCCAAGACCCTGATCGCCGCCGGCTTCAAGGTCGAGCCGAAGAACTTCTTCGATACGATCACCGTCGATGTCGGCCCGATGCAGCAGGTGATCCTGAAGGCCGCGCGCAAGGAACGCATCAACCTGCGGGTGGTGGGCGCGACCAAGCTGGGCATCAGCCTGGACGAGACGACGCGGCGCGAGACGGTGGAACGGCTGTGGCGGGCTTTCGGGATCGACCGGAAGGACGACGATCTGAAGCCCGACTACCGTATTCCCGATCCGATGATCCGCAAGTCGGAGTACCTGACCCATCCGGTCTTCCACATGAACCGGGCGGAGACGGAAATGATGCGCTACATGCGCCGGCTGGCCGACCGTGACCTGGCGCTCGACCGGGCGATGATCCCGCTGGGGTCCTGCACGATGAAGCTGAACGCCGCGGCCGAGATGATGCCGATCACCTGGCCCGAGTTTTCCAACATCCACCCGTTCGCCCCGCACGAACAGGCCGAAGGCTATCACGAACTGGTCCGCGACCTGTCGGCGAAGCTGTGCGCCATCGCCGGCTATGACGCGATGAGCCTTCAGCCGAACTCGGGTGCGCAGGGCGAATATGCGGGCCTTTTGACCATCATGGCCTATCACCGGGCGCGGGGCGACACGGCGCGCGACGTCTGCCTGATCCCGGTGTCGGCGCATGGCACCAACCCCGCCTCGGCGCAGATGGTCGGCATGAAGGTGGTGGTGGTCAAGTCGCGCGACAACGGCGACATCGACCTGGACGACTTCCGCGCCAAGGCCGACGCGGCGGGCGACAAGCTGGCCGCCTGCATGATCACCTACCCGTCGACCCACGGCGTGTTCGAGGACACGGTGAAGGAGGTCTGCGCCATCACCCACAGCCACGGCGGGCAGGTCTATATCGACGGCGCCAACATGAACGCGATGGTCGGCCTTGTCCGTCCCGGTGACCTGGGCGGCGACGTCAGCCACCTGAACCTGCACAAGACCTTCTGCATCCCGCATGGCGGCGGCGGTCCCGGCATGGGGCCGATCGGCGTCAAGATGCACTTGGCCCCGCATCTGCCCGGCCACCCCGAAACCGGCGGGCAGGAAGGCCCGGTGGCGGCCGCGCCCTATGGTTCGGCCTCGATCCTGCCGATCTCCTGGGCCTATATCCTGATGATGGGGGGCGCGGGCCTGACTCAGGCGACCAAGGTCGCGATCCTGAACGCCAACTACATCGCCAAGCGGCTCGAACATGCCTTCCCGATCCTGTTCCGGGGCGACAAGGGCCGGGTGGCGCACGAATGCATCATCGACCCGCGCGCCTTTGCCGAAACCGCCCATGTCACCGTGGACGATATCGCCAAACGGTTGATCGACAACGGTTTCCATGCGCCGACGATGAGCTGGCCGGTGGCCGGCACGCTGATGGTCGAGCCGACCGAAAGCGAGACCAAGGCCGAGCTTGACCGCTTCGTGACGGCGATGCTGTCGATCCGCGACGAGATCGCCCAGATCGAGCGCGGCGACATGGACCCCGAAAACAATCCGCTGAAGCACGCGCCGCATACGGTGAATGCGCTGGTCGGCGAATGGAACCGGCCCTACACGCGCGAACAGGGCTGCTTCCCGCCGGGCGCCTTCCGGGTCGACAAGTACTGGCCGCCGGTCGGGCGGGTTGACAATGTCTATGGCGACAGAAACCTTGTCTGCATCTGTCCGCCGCTGGAAAGCTACGCGGAAGCGGCCGAATAGGGGTAGCAGGTGACGCGGAAGGCGGCGGGCGGTTTTTCGGCGGGGCTTTGGGCGGCGCTGCCCATCGCACTGGGATATTTCCCGATCGCCTTCGCCTTCGGCGTCGCCGCCCGCGGCATCGGCCTGACCGGGGCCGAGGCCTTTGCGCTCTCGCTCATCATCTACTCGGGCGGTGCGCAGTTCCTGTCGCTGGCATTGATCGGATCGGGGGCGCCCCTGGTCCTGTCGGCCTTCACCCTGATCGCGATGGGTATCCGTCATGTGCTTTACGGTCCCGCCCTGATCCGCCGGGCCGGGCCGGACGCGCCGCGCCGACATGCCTGGGCCTGGGCCTGGGGCCTGACGGACGAGGTGTTCGGCACCGCGCTGGGCGCATTGGCGCGCGGCGCGCGCTTTTCCGAACCCTTCATGTTCGGCCTCGGCACCGGGGCCTATGCGGCGTGGCTGGGCGGCACCGCGGCAGGCGCCGCCGCCGGCAGCGGGGCGCTGGCTGCCTGGCCGGCGGTCGAGGCGGGGCTTGGCTTCATGCTGACCGCGCTGTTCCTCGCGATCCTTCTGTCGATCCTGTCGCGGGCGCAGGTGCCGGTCCTGGCCGTGGCCGGCGCGGCGACGGTTCTGGTGACGCTTTTGTGGTCGGGCACCGCCGGCATCCTGGCCGGGATGATCGCGGGTGCTGCGGCCGGCGTGTTGTCGCCCGCCAGGGAGGCCACGAATGCGGCCTGAAATCCTTGCGCTGGCCTTTGCGGTCGGGGTCTGCAACTGGGCCTTCCGCTATTTCCCGACGCGGGCGAACCTGCACGAACTGCCGCCGGGGTCGCGCCTGTCGCGGTTTCTGGCCGCAACCGGGCCAGCGGCGATCGGCACCCTGTTCGTGGCGTCCGCCCTGCCGATGGTCCGGTCCGCAACCGGACCGGCGGGCCTGATCCTCGCCATAGGTGTCGGCGCGGTCTGCGCCGTCTTCGCCCTCACCCGCTCGGCTGTCGGGGCGACGGTCGCGGGCGCGCTCGCCTATGGGCTGGCCTTCTGGGCGCTGGGCGGCGCGCAGCCGTAAGGCGCGCGATTCTTGCGGCCCGCCCCTGCCGGTTCCCTTGACATTGCCCGCCTCCTCGGCCAAATACCCCCCTGCGGCGGGGCAGTAGCTCAGTTGGGAGAGCGTATCGTTCGCAATGATAAGGTCAGGGGTTCGATCCCCCTCTGCTCCACCAATTCAACCACTTAAGTATCCGATCTCTGGCCGCCTTCGGGCTTTTGCGCTGAGCCGTCCCGCATCGCTTCCCGCATAAGGCCAGACAAGCCCCCGGACACATCGGCTGGCAGCAGCCGATTCCGTGCCGTTCGGGCGCGGGCTATCGGTTCTCGCGCCTTACGGTCGGCCCCGGACAAAATGCGGAGTGGAGCGCATTGACGACGGTCAGGACCTCCGGGCGGGCGATGCGGTAGAAGACCGTGGTCCCTTCGCGGCGCGCCTCGACGAGCCGGTCCGATCTCAGCCGCATGAGTTGCTGCGACATCGGCACCTGGCCGATATCGAGCTTCTGGCGCAGTTCGGCAACCGACTTCTCGCCATCCACAAGTGCGCACAGCACCAGCAGGCGCTGCGGGTGTGACAGGCTGCGCATCAGTTCGGCGGCCGAAGTGGCGGCGGGGATCATCTCCGATACATTCATGCCATTGAATTTATAATTATTGAATGTTATATGCAAGTGGGGAACGCAGGAAAGGCAGGCGGAATGTCGCCAGGCGACGCTGGCTGCACTCGCATCGGAGGAAATGCCATGTCCCACATCGTTGTTCTCGGCGCCGGTCTTGGCGGCGTCATCATGGCCTACGAGATGAAGACCAGGTTGCGGCCCGAGGATCGTCTGACCGTGGTCAATCTGGGTTCGAGCTATTCGTTCGTGCCTTCCAACCCCTGGCTGGCGGTCGGCTGGCGCCAGCCCGCCGACATTTCGGTCGACCTTGCGCCGGTGCTGAAGCAGCGCGGCATCGAGCTGCGCCCGGAAGGGGCCGAGCGGGTCGAGCCCGCCCTGAACCAGGTCCGCCTGAACGGCGGCGATGTCGTCGGCTATGACTATCTGATCATCGCCACCGGGCCGGCACTGGCCTTTGACGAGGTGCCGGGGCTTGGGCCGGCGGGACATACGCAGTCGATCTGCCAGGCCGAGCATGCGGTCATGGCCAAGGCTGCCTTCGACAAGCTGGTCAAGGCGCCGGGCCCGGTCGTCATAGGCGCCGTCCAGGGTGCCTCCTGCTATGGTCCGGCCTACGAATTCGCCTTCATCCTCGACACCGCGTTGCGCAACGCGCGGGTCCGTGACCGTGTGCCGATGACCTTCGTGACGCCCGAGCCCTATATCGGGCATCTCGGGCTTGACGGCGTCGGCGACACCAAGGGCCTGATCGAAAGCGCGCTGAGGGAACGCCACATCAAGTGGATCACCAATGCCCGCACCACCAAGGCCGAGGCCGACCGGCTTACGGTCGAGGAGGTCAACGACGACGGGTCGGTCAAGGTGACGCATGAACTGCCCTTCGCCTTTTCGATGCTGCTGCCGGCGTTCCGGGGCGTGCCCGCCGTTCATGGCATCGAGGGACTGACCAACCCGCGCGGCTTCATCACCATCGACAAGCATCAGCGCAACCCGGCCTTCCCGAACGTCTTCGCCATCGGCGTCTGCGTCGCCATTCCTCCGGTCGGCAAGACGCCGCTGGCGGTCGGCGTGCCGAAGACCGGCTTCATGATCGAATCGATGGTCGCCGCGACGGCCGAGAACATCGCGGCCCTGCTGAAAGGCGAAGAGCCGAAGGCGGTCGCCACCTGGAACGCTGTCTGCCTCGCCGATTTCGGTGACGAGGGCATCGCCTTTGTCGCCCAGCCGCAGATCCCGCCGCGCAACGTGAACTGGTCCTCGCAGGGCAAATGGGTCCACGCCGCCAAGATCGGGTTCGAGAAGTATTTCCTGCGCAAGGTCCGGCACGGCAAGGCCGACACGTTCTACGAAAACCTGGTGCTCGACATGCTGGGCATCAGGAAACTGAAGGAAATCCACATCGAGGCCACGGATTGACCGCGGCCTCAACAACGGAAGGAACAAACGAAATGACGATCGATCGCGCCGTAATGCTGTTCGCGGGCTTCATGGTTCTCCTGTCGCTCGCGTTGGGCTTCTACCTGTCGCCCTGGTGGTTTCTGCTGAATGCCTTCGTCGGGCTGAACCTGATGCAGTCATCGGTGACCGGCTTCTGCCCGGCGGCAATCGCTTTCCGCAAGCTGGGCTTCAAGTCCGGGTGCGCCTTCGCCTGAACCGGGCGCAGCCGTCCGTCCGCCCAGTTCCTCGTTGACGCGGCCGCCCAGGGTCGCTGCCTGAAAGAGCCTTCCTTGCCCATGTCTCGACCCATCGCCCGCCTTGCCGCCGTCGCCCTTGTTGCGACGGCGGCGTTCGCGCCCCTCCGGTCGGGGGCCGAAGATTTCGTCGTGCAGCCGCTGACCATCCCCGAGATGAAGGCCGTCTTCGGCCAGGTCGAAAGCCGCATCGTCGCGCCTGCCCGCGCCCGCATCAACGGCATCGTCCGCGAAGTCCGCGTCCAGGAAGGCGACCAGGTCCGCGAGGGCGAGGTCATCGCCCTGATCGTCGACGACAAGCTGGCGCTGCAACTCAACGCCGCGGACGCAAGGATCGAGGCGCTGAACTCGCAGCTTCAGAATGCGCGTGTGATGCTGGAACGGGCCCAGCAGCTCCGGGCTTCGGGGACGGGGTCGCAGGCCAGCCTCGATACGGCGCGGACCCAGTTCGAGGTGGTGACCAACCAGGTCGCCGCCGCGCAGGCCGAAAAGGCCGTCGTCGAACAAAGCGCCAGGGAGGGTGACGTGCTCGCCCCGGCCGCAGGGCGCGTGCTGACCGTTCCGGTGACGCTCGGCTCGGTCATTCTGGCGGGCGAGGAGATCGCCCGCATCGCGCCCGGTCCCTATTACCTGCGGCTGTCGCTGCCGGAACGCCACGCGGCCGAGATCGTGCAGGGGGCCGACGTCCTGGTCGGCGAACGGGGTCTTGCCCAGCCGGCGGGCGATCCGGCCACCGCCCATCAGGGCAAGATCGTCAAGGTCTATCCCGAGATCGTTGAAGGGCGGGTCATCGCCGATGTCGAGGTCGCGGGCATCGGCGACTATTTCGTCAACGAACGGACACTGGTGTCGATCCCGGTCGGCAAGCGCACGGTGCTTGCCGTGCCGCCCGACACGGTCAGGACGATCCACGGCGTCGATTATGTGCGCCTTGCCGCCGAGGGCGGCGAAATGGATGTCGCCGTCATCCTGGGCGAACCTTTCGAGCAGGGCGGCCAGCGGCTGGTCGAGGTGCTGACCGGCCTTCATGCCGGCGATCGGGTCGTGCGGCCATGAAGCTGGGAATCGCCGGCACGCTCACCCGTGCCTTCATCACCTCGCCGCTTACGCCGCTGTTCCTGCTTGCCGCGCTGGCGCTGGGGATGGTCGCGCTGATCACCCTGCCGCGCGAGGAGGAACCGCAGATCTCGGTGCCGATGGTCGACATCCGCGTCACCGCCAACGGGCTGAAGGCGGAGGATGCCGTCAAGCTGGTCACCGAGCCGCTGGAGACCATCGTCAAGAGCATCGACGGCGTGGAACACGTCTATTCCCAGATCGAGGATGACGGGACGCTGGTCACGGCGCGCTTCAAGGTCGGCACCAATTTCGATGCCGCCGTCCTGCGCGTGCACGAAAAGATCCGTGCCAATATGGACCGGATCCCGGTTGGCATTCCCGAACCGCTGATCGTCGGGCGCGGCATCGACGATGTGGCGATTGTCGTGGTCACGCTGCGGCCGACGCCCGAGGCCGCCGCGCGCTGGACGTCCAACGGGCTGACCCGGCTGGCGCGCGAACTGCAGGTCGAGGTGTCGAAGCTGCCCGACATCGGCCTGACCTATATCGTCGGCGATCAGCCGGAACAGTTCCGGGTGGAGCCGGTACCCGAAAAGCTGTCGCTCTATGCCATCACCCTGCAGCAGCTTGCCGCCAAGATCGAGGGTGCCAACCGGTCCTTCCGCATCGGCACCGTGCGCGAGGACACCCAGCAGCGCGCCATCGTCGCCGGCCAGACGCTGCAGGCGCTGCCCGAGATCGGCAACATCTTGTTGACCGCGCGTGACGGCCGGCCCGTCTATGTCCGTGACGTGGCGAATGTCGTGCTGGCGACCGCGCCGGCCGAGAACCGCGTCACCGACATTCGCCGGGGCGCGGGCGGGCTTGAACGGGCGCCCGCCGTGTCGCTGGCCATCGCCAAGCGGCCGGGCACCAATGCCGTGGTCATCGCCAAGGAAATCCAGGACCGGCTGGAACAGGTGCGCGGCCAGATCTTTCCGGCCGATGTCGAAATGACCGTCACCCGCGACTATGGCGAGACTGCCAACGAAAAGGCCAACGAGCTTCTGTTCCACCTTGGCCTTGCGACAGTGTCGATCGTCGTGCTGGTGGCCGTAGCCATCGGCTGGCGCGAGGCGCTGGTGGTGGCGGTCGTCATCCCGACCACGATCCTGCTCACGCTCTTTGCCTCGTGGATCATGGGCTACACACTCAACCGGGTCAGCCTGTTCGCGCTGATCTTTTCCATCGGCATCCTCGTCGACGACGCAATCGTGGTGATAGAGAACATCGCCCGCCACTGGGCGATGCACGATGGCCGTTCGCGCGCCCAGGGGGCCATCGACGCGGTGGCCGAGGTCGGCAATCCGACCATCGTCGCCACCCTGACGGTGGTCGCGGCGCTGCTGCCCATGCTGTTCGTCTCGGGGATGATGGGGCCCTACATGAGCCCGATCCCGGCCAATGCTTCGGCCGCGATGCTGTTTTCCTTCTTCGTTGCGGTGGTGCTGACCCCCTGGCTGATGATGAAGACCGGCGGTTCGCATGGCAGCGACAGTCACGGGCAGGCTGCCGGCGGCCGGCTCGGCCGGCTTTATGTCGCCGTGGCGCGGCCGATCCTGAAAAGCCGGCGGCGGGCGTGGACCTTTCTTGCGCTGGTCGGCCTGGCGACGCTGGCCTCGCTCAGCATGTTCTACACCCGGCAGGTTCCGGTGAAGCTTCTGCCGTTCGACAACAAGGCGAACCTGCAGGTCGTGGTCGACCTGCCACGGGGGGCGTCGGTTGAGGATACCGACCGGGCGCTGCAGGCGATGGTCGACCGCCTGCAACCCGTGCCCGAGATCGTGTCGTTCCAGACCTATGCGGGCACCGCCGCGCCCTTCGACTTCAACGGGCTGGTGCGCCACTACGGCCTGCGCGCCAACCCCGAGCAGGGCGACATCGCCGTCAACCTTCTGGGCAAGGCCGACCGCGCCCGGTCGAGCCATGCCATCGCGCTGGACATCCGCGCGCGCCTTCGGGGGCTCGACCTGCCGAAAGGGGCCATCGTCAAGGTGGTCGAGCCGCCGCCCGGCCCGCCGGTGATGGGCACGCTTCTGGCCGAGATCTATGGCCCCGATGCCGGGACGCGCCGCGCGGTGGCGGCAAAGGTGCGGCAGGCGTTCGAAAGCGTGCCCTTCGTCGTCGATGTCGACGACAGCTATCACAACCAGCCCCAGCGGGTGCGGGTCGCCATCGACCAGGACAATCTGGAATATTATCGCGTCGAGCAATCGGACGTCTACGACACGCTGGCCTATCTCTTTGGCGGCAAGACGGTCGGCTATTCGCATCGCGGCGACGGCCGTCAGCCCATCGCCATCCGCCTGGCGCTGCCGAAGTCCGATGCGGTCCTGGACGAGCGCGTGCTGACCACACCGGTTCCGGCCAATGCGCTGCCGGGCGCCCGTGGCGTGGTCGAGCTTGGCGATGTGGTCAGCGTGGTCCGCGAACCGGCCTCCTATCCGATCTTCCGTCACAACGGCCGGCCCGCCGAGATGGTGATGGCCGAACTGGCCGGCGCCTACGAGGCGCCGATCTACGGCATGCTGGCCGTGCAGGAGGCCATCGACAAGGCCGATTGGGGCAACCTGCCGAAGCCGGTGATGTCGCTGCATGGCCAGCCCGACGACGAAAGCCATCCGACCCTGCTGTGGGACGGCGAGTGGGAAGTGACCTGGGTCACGTTCCGCGACATGGGCGCCGCCTTCATGGTGGCGATCCTCGGGATCTACATCCTGGTCGTCGCCCAGTTCGGTTCGTTCAAGCTGCCGCTGGTCATCCTGACGCCGATCCCCTTGACCTTCATCGGCATCATGCTGGGCCACTGGCTGTTCGCCGCGCCGTTCACCGCGACCTCGATGATCGGCTTCATCGCCCTGGCCGGCATCATCGTGCGCAACTCGATCCTTCTGGCCGACTTCATCCGCCACGCCCGCCGCCCCGACCGGCCGCTGCTCGACGTGCTGCTGGAGGCTGGGGCGATCCGCTTCAAGCCGATCCTGCTGACCGCCATCGCCGCCATGATCGGCGCCGCGGTTATCCTCGCGGACCCGATCTTCCAGGGGCTTGCGATCTCGCTCCTGTTCGGGCTGGCCTCTTCCACCGCGCTGACCGTGCTGGTGATCCCGGCCATCTACATCGTGCTGAGGGGGGAGCGGAGCTGAGGCCACGGGCCGTTCCTGCGGTTCCCGGCTTTCCTTGCGCGCCCATCGCGTTTAGTCAGGCGCATGGCCAGCGTTCCTGTCACAGATTGCGACGTCATCGCACCGAACCTCAAGCGCCGCCTGTCGGGGGTGACTGCGACCGTGGTGCGGCTGGTGCCGTTGCAGGCGCGCATGATCGGTATCGTCACCACCGGGCCGGGGCTGCCGGCCGACCTGCCGCACATCCCGCTTGCGCGCTGCTTTGTCCTGCCGCGCGACCGCTGGCGGGTCTGGCATGCGCGGCGCAATACCGAAATGGTGCTGGGGCTGGTGCTGCGCCACCTGTTCCGGCGGCGGCTGAAACTTCTGTTCACCTCGGCGGCGCAGCGGCGGCACAAGCGCTTTACCCGGTGGCTGATCGCGCGAATGGACCGGGTGGTGGCGACCTCGCCGCAGGCAGCTGGCTATCTGGAAGTTCCGGCAACCGTGATCATGCACGGGGTCGATTGCACGGCCTTCCGTCCGGCGCCGGACAAGCGGGCGCTGCGGCGGGAGCTGGGGCTTGATCCCGACGCCTGCCTGATCGGCTGCTTCGGCCGTATCCGGGCGCAGAAGGGGGTCGATCTGATGGTCGACGCGGCGCTGGCGCTGTTGCCGTCGCGGCCGGACGTGCAGATGATCTTCACCGGCCGGGTGACGGACGACCAGAAGGATTTCTTCGCCGCGCAGCAGGCGCGCATCGCCGCCGCCGGATTGCAGGACCGCGTGCGGTTCCTGGGCGAACTGGGCTGGAGCGACGTGACACGCCACTATCAGGCGCTGGACCTGTTCTGCGCGCCGGCGCGGTGGGAGGGTTTCGGCCTGACGCCGCTTGAGGCGATGGCCTCGGGCGTGGCGGCCGTCGCCTCGCACGCCGGGGCCTTCACCGCGCTGATCCGCGACGGGGAAACCGGATCGCTGGTGCCGACCGGCGACGGGGCGGCGCTGACCGAGGCAATCCGTGGCTGGATCGACGACCGGGCGCGGCTGGCGGCGGCGGGGCGGGCGGCGCGGGCGCATGTCGAGGCGCGCCACCGGATCGAAGCCGAGGCCGAGGCTCTGGTGGCGATCTATCGCCAAATGCTGCCGACGCCATGACGCGGGCGGGGTTCTATCTGGCCCGGATGCTGCGGCAAGAGGCGCCGCTGGCCGCGCTGTCGGTAGGGCGCGACAGTCTCATGGCGGCGCTGGACGGCAAGCGGGTGGCGCTGGTCGGCAATGCGCGGGCGCTGGCCGGGCAGGCGCATGGGGCCGAGATCGACGCGGCCGACCTGGTGATCCGCATCAACCGCGCGCCGATGCCGTCGGCCGTCAGCCACGGCACACGCACCGACTGGCTGGCACTGGCGACCGGGATTGGCGGGGTCGAGCTGGACCGCATCCGGCCGGGGCGCATCCTGTGGATGTCGCACAAGCGCAAGCGGCTGCCCTGGCGCGTGGCGGCGTCGCCGGGGTTCTATTTGCATCCGCAGGCCGAGTTCCTGCGTCTGAAAGGCACCCTGGGCGCGCCGCCAACCACCGGGCTGATGATGATCGACCTCTGCGCGGCAAGCGGCCTGGCCGGGCTGGCCCTTTACGGCTTTGATTTCTTTGCCTCGCTCTCGCTGACCGGCAGCCGCAGCGCCGCGCAGGTGCCCCACGATTTCGCCGCCGAACGCGCCTTTGTCGAGGCGCTGATGGTGCGCGACGCACGCATTTCGCTGACCCCGCGGTGACAGGCAATTTCACAAATGCCGCGCTGCCGCATCTTTTGCTTTTATTGCCGGGGATGATCGGATAAGGGGCCTTCGTTTGAAGAAGGAGAACCCCAGATGGGCTACAAGGTCGTTGTCGCCGGCGCCACGGGGAACGTGGGCCGTGAAATGCTGAACATCCTCGCGGAACGTGAGTTCCCGGTGGACGAGATCGCCGCGCTTGCCAGCCGCAAGTCGCTTGGCACCGAAATCAGCTTTGGCGACAAGACCCTGAAGACCAAGGACCTCGACACTTTCGATTTCACCGGCTGGGACATGGCCCTGTTCGCGGTGGGCTCCGAGGCGACGAAGATCTATGCGCCCAAGGCCGCTGCGGCGGGTTGCGTGGTGATCGACAATTCGTCGCTCTATCGCTACGACCCCGACATTCCGCTGATCGTGCCCGAGGTGAATGCCGACGCGATCGAGGGCTACAAGAACAAGAACATCATCGCCAATCCCAACTGTTCGACCGCGCAGATGGTGGTGGCGCTGAAGCCCCTGCATGACCGCGCCCGCATCAAGCGGGTGGTGGTGGCGACCTACCAGTCGGTTTCCGGCGCGGGCAAGGCCGGGATCGACGAACTGTGGGACCAGACCAAGGCCATCTACAACCCGGTGGCCGAGGTTCCGCCGAAGAAATTCTCCAAGCAGATCGCCTTCAACGTCATCCCCCATATCGACGTCTTCCTCGACAGCGGCGAGACCAAGGAAGAATGGAAGATGGTGGCCGAGACGAAGAAGATCCTCGACCCGAAGATCAAGGTCACCGCGACCTGCGTCCGGGTGCCGGTGTTCGTCGGCCATTCCGAGGCGGTGAACATCGAGACCGAGGATTTCCTCGACTGGCAGGAGGCGCAGGACATCCTGCGCGAGGCGCCGGGCGTGATGCTGGTCGACAAGCGCGAGGCCGGCGGCTACGTGACGCCCATCGAATGCGTCGGCGAATATGCCACCTTCGTCAGCCGGGTGCGCCAGGATTCGACCGTCGACAACGGCCTGTCGCTGTGGTGCGTGTCCGACAACCTGCGCAAAGGCGCGGCGCTCAACGCGGTGCAGATCGCCGAACTGCTGGGCAGCCGCTGCCTGAAGAAGGGCTGAAGCCGGCCGCGAAAGGCTATCGGAAGGGCGCCCCCGGGCGCCCTTTTTTCTGGACGGAAGGCGACGGCTGCCCTATTCCCCTGCCACCTTCCGGTGCCTGCCTTGGCAGGAGAATCGGGAATGCGGTGCAAGGCCGCGACGTGCCCAACGCTGTATGGGGGACCGACGGGCGTATCCCACTGGCCGCAAGGCTGGGAAGGGGCCCGGCGGGGTGAACCCGAGTCAGAAGACCGGCCGGAAGGGATGGCGGTTCCGCGCGGACGGCGGGACGCGCGGACATGCCATCCGAGGGGACAAAGATGGACACCACCACACCGACCGGCGGCCAGGGGCTGCTCGAACCAGCTGCATTCGACGCCGACAGCCGCAAGGCGCTTTACCGCACCATCCTCAACCGGCGCGACACGCGCGGCGATTTCCTGCCCGACCCGATCGCGCCGGAAAAGCTCAGCCGCGTGCTGATGGCCGCCCACCACGCGCCGTCGGTGGGCTTCATGCAGCCTTGGGATTTCCTCCTGCTGCGCGACCGCGAGGTGCGCCAAAGCGTGCATGACCTGTTCCTCAAGGCCAATGCCGAAGCCGCGATGATGTTCGAGGGCGAGCGCCGCGCCACCTACCGCAGCCTGAAACTCGAAGGGATTCTCGAAGCGCCGCTGAACATCTGCATAACCTGCGACCGGTCACGCGCCGGGCCGGTGGTGATCGGTCGCACCCATATCCCGATGATGGACCTGTTCAGCTCGGTCTGTGCGGTGCAGAATTTCTGGCTGGCCGCCCGGGCCGAGGGGCTGGGTGTCGGCTGGGTCAGCATTCTGGACAATGGCGCGCTGAGGCGGGCGCTGGACCTGCCGTCGGAACTGGTGCCGGTCGCCTATCTCTGCGTCGGCCATGTGCGCGGCTTC
Organism: Paracoccaceae bacterium; assembly: GCA_046348855.1. GTDB lineage: Bacteria > Pseudomonadota > Alphaproteobacteria > Rhodobacterales > Rhodobacteraceae > TMP-24. The sequence goes on from JAXMDK010000013.1 coordinate 123,949, forward strand.
CATCCGAAGCCCGAACTGGAACGCGCCGGCTGGCGTGCCCGGCTGCCGCTGACCGATCTGGTCCATTACGACCGCTGGGGCAATCGCGGCGCGGACGGCGATCTTGGCGCGCGACTGACCGAGGATCAGGCCGCCATTGCCAGCGGCGACTTCCTCACCCGCCCGTTCGGCTGACGTCGTGACCGGACCCCCGGTTGCTTGCGATGCGACCGGGGGGGCTTGCATCGGATCACGCATGTTATCGGGCGCGGGTCGCCCGGACGCGGCGGATCAGATCGCCACGAACCCGCCGGCGGCCGGATCGTACTGGGTCAGGCTGCCGTCCGAAATGTCGTTCCACAGGCCGTGCAGCGCCATGTCGCCGGCTTCGACCGCGCTGCGGACGAACGGGAAGGTCATCAGGTTTTCCAGGCTGATGAGCACGGCCTCGTGTTCCAGCGCCTTCATCTGCGCCGCCCGATCCTCGAGGTGGCGGACCCGCTCGAACCGGGGCTTGAGGATGTCCATCCAGCGTCCGACGTAGCTTGACTTCTCCTCAAGCTCGGGTGCCTCGCCGCAACACATGGCATGGCAGCCGCGCACCCCGCCGCAGCCGGAATGGCCCATCACGATCAGGTGCGGCACCTTCAGCGCGGTAACACCGAATTCCAGCGCGGCCGAGGTGCCGTGGTGCTCGCCGTCCGGTTGGTGCGGCGGCACCAGGTTGGCGATGTTGCGGTGGATGAAGAACTCGCCCTGTTCCGCCCCGAAGATCGAGGTGACATGGACGCGCGAATCGCAACAGGAAATGACCATCGCCCGCGGACGCTGGCCATCCTCGGCCAGGCGCCGGTACCAGGTGTGGTTTTCGGCCCAGGTGGTGGCCTTCCAGCCCTGATACCGTTGCACGAGATAGGAAGGCAGCGGCTTGGCGTGGTGCATCTTCGGTCCCCGTCTGTGATCTGCCCGGTTCATAAAGCGCATTGGCGTCGGTGAAAACCCTCCGATCGGGCAGGGTCTGCCGGGTAGTCGGCGCATTGCGCCGGGTTTGGCTGCCCGGCGTCAACCTTTTCTTGAGCCGCATCGGTCAGACTGCCGGGCCAATCGGGGTGTGGAAGATGGAGGGTCGCGGTGCCATTTCTGGCAGTCCTGCGCCATGAGGAAGGGGTCAGGCTCGACCCCGACCCGTTGGTGGCGCTTTATTCGGAACTTGGGGAAAGCGGCGCGGAAAGGGTCCTCTGCCGCGCGATGGAGGATTTGCGGTCGCGGCTGTCGGAAATCCTGCGCCATGCCGACGAGGGGCGGGGGACGCCGGTCGCGCGGACGGCCCGCCAGCTTGGGGCGGTCGCCGCCCAGATCGGCCTGCCGACGCTGGCGCGGGTGGCGGGTGATGTGGTGTATTCGACAGAAGCCGGCGATCCCACAGCGCAGGCGGCGACGCTGGCGCGGCTGGTCAGGATTGGCGAACGCTCGCTAAGCGCGGTGTGGGATTTGCGCGACATGACATCCTGACCGGAAAGGGGACTTGCAGGCAGCGGGCGGCGGGGTAGGCTGGCCGGCGACGGCGCCCCTGCGCCACCCGATCACCTCAAGGACACCCATGACTTCCGCATTCGCCGACCCTGCCGCCCCATCACTGCCCCTGCATCTGGTCGACGAGGCGTCGGCCGAGGGGTTCGTCGCCGCCCGTCCGCCCGCCGAACGGGCCTGGCTGGCGGCGGCCGGTTTTTCCGGGGCGCTGGGCCAGTTGGCGCTGCTGCCCGGCGGCGACGGCGGGCCGGCGGGCGCGGCTTTCGGCCTGGAACGGCGCGGGCGCGGCTGCGCGGCCGGTTCCATCTGGCGCAGGCCGCCGCTACCCTGCCCGAAGGCAACTGGCGTCTGGACGGCAACCTGACGGCAGCCGAGGCCGACGAGGCGGCATTGGCCTGGCTGCTGGCCGGCTACCGGTTCGACCGCTACAAGGCGGCAAAACGGCCGGCCGCGCGGCTGGTGGCCCCGAAGGGGACTGATCCGGCGCGGAGCCGCGCGATTGCGGAGGGTGAGTTCCTGACCCGCGACCTTATCAACACCCCGGCCGCTGACATGGGGCCCGCCGATCTGGAAACCGCGGCGCGGGCGCTGGCGGCACGGTTCGGCGCGGGCATCGACGTGGTAGCGGGCGAGGCGTTGCTGGACCGCGGGTTCCCGATGATCCACGCCGTCGGCCGCGCCTCGGACCGTGCGCCGCGGCTGATCGACCTGCGCTGGGGCAAGGAGGGGCCGGCGCTGACCTTGGTGGGCAAGGGCGTCTGCTTCGATACCGGCGGCCTGAACATCAAGACCGGCAACCTGATGGGCCTGATGAAGAAGGACATGGGCGGCGCGGCGACGGTGCTGGGGCTGGCGCAGATGATCATGGCGCTGGGCCTGCGGCTGCGGCTGCGGGTGCTGATCCCGGCGGTCGAGAATGTGATCGCCGGCAACGCATTGAAACCGAAGGATATCCTGACCAGCCGCAAGGGCCTGACGGTCGAGGTGAACGATACCGACGCCGAGGGCCGTCTGGTGCTGGCCGACGCGCTGGCGTTGGCCGACGAGGAAAAGCCTGACCTGATGATCTCGATGGCGACGCTGACCGGCGCGGCACGCACCGCGGTGGGGCCGGACCTCGCGCCCTTCTACTGCGACGACGACGCCTTTGCCGCCGCGCTGGCGGCGGGCGCCGCGCGGGTGGCCGATCCGGTCTGGCGGATGCCGTTCTGGACGCCCTATGAAAGCGTGATCGAGCCCGACATCGCCGATCTCGACAATGCGCCGGGCTTCGGCTTCGCCGGTTCGATCACCGCCGCCCTGTTCCTGCGCCGCTTCGTCACCGCCAGCCCCCGCTATGCGCATTTCGACATCTACGGCTGGCAGCCGACCGCGGCACCGGGGCGGCCCAAGGGCGGCGTCGGGCAGGGCGCGCGCGCGGTGCTGGAGGCGCTTCCCGGCGCGCTGGGCCTGTGAGCGCGCCTGATCGTCGCCTGACGCCCGCCAACGACCGGGTGGCGCATGTGTCGCTGAAAGGTCAGGTCGTGGCCGAACGGTTCGTCGAGGGCGAGGCGGCGCGGGTGGCGGTGCCGCTGGCCGACCTGCTGGCCCGGCCGGACGGCCCGCGCGACCGCCAGCTTCTTCTAGGCGAGGCGGTGCGGGTGCTGGAACGGCGCGAACGCCATGCCTTCGTGCAGGCGGCCAAGGATGGCTATTGCGGCTGGCTTGCGCTGCAGGCCATCGGGCCGGATCATCCGGTGACCCACCGGGTCATGGCGCCGGCCACACATCTTTACGCGACGCCCAGCCTCAAGCGGCACGAACTGGTCAGCCTCAGCTTCGGCGCCCTGCTGGCGATCCGCGACGGCGAGGGGCGGTTCGCCGAAACCGCCGATGGATCGTTCGTGCCGCGCGTCCATCTGGCGCCCATCGGCAGCCGGATGGACGATCCCGCCGGGGTGGCCGCGATGTTTCTGGGCACGCCCTATCTGTGGGGCGGCAACAGCCGGGGTGGCATCGACTGTTCGGGGCTGGTGCAGGCGGCGCTGCTGGCCTGCGGGCTGGCCTGTCCGGGTGACAGCGACCAGCAGTTCCGGCTGGTCGGCAGGCCCTTGGCGGCGGACGAGGCGCCGGCGCGCAACGATCTTTATTTCTGGAAGGGCCATGTGGCGCTGGCGCTGGACGGCGAGCGGCTCATCCACGCCAACGGTGCGGCGATGGCGGTGAGCATCGAGGGCACCGAGGCGGCGCTGAACCGGATCGCCGCCGAGGAGGGCGCGGCGGCCTTTCTGGGCATCCGGCGGCCGCATTTGGCGGGCAGGGGCTAGCTGTCAGCCAGAACCGCGAGGAAAGCCGCGCCGAACCGTTCGGTGCGCGCCGGGTCCAGGCCGCCGGCGCGGGCCAGCGCCGCCAAGTCGCGCGGCCGGGTTTCGGCGATGCGGCGCAGGGCGGTGGGGGTCAGCGACAGGGGCTTTTCGGTGCCGTCCGCGCCGCGCGCCAGTCGGCGCTGTTCATCCTCAAGCCGGTCGAACAGGGTTGCGGCGGTGCGTCCGGCCAGCTTCATCCGCGCCGGGTGGACCGCTTCCGCCGCCCCGGTGATGACTGCCAGAAAGGCCAGGCCGAAGTCGGCAAGCTTTTTCGCGCCTACGCCCGAGACGCCGGCCATCTGGTCCAGCGTCGCCGGGCGGGTTTCGGCCATTTCGATTAGCGTCCGGTCGGGGAAGATTACATAGGCCGGCACGCGCGCCGCCTCGGCCAGGGCGCGGCGCTTCGCCTTCAGTGCGGACAGGAGCGCGGCATTTTCCTCGCTGACCAGCGCGCGCACCACCGGCCCGCCACGGGCCTGAACCATGGTGTCGCGGCGCAGCGTCACCGGCTGTTCGCCGCGCAGGATCGGGCGGGCGAGCTCGGTCATGCGGAAGGCGCCGTGGCGTTCGGGGTCGGGGCGGATCAGGTCGCGCCCCATCATCTGGCGAAAGACCGCCTGCCATTCGGCGCGGCCCAGCCCGCGGCCGACGCCGAAGGTGGGCAGGTCCTGGTGGCCGCGTCCCGTCACCTTGTCGGTGGCCTGGCCCAGAAGGATGTCGGTCAGATGGCCGGCGCCATAGCTTTCGCCGGTGCGCAGGATCGCCGACAGGGCCATGCGCACCGCTTCGGTGCCGTCGAACAGGACCGGCGGCGTGTCGCACAGGTCGCAGGCGCCGCAGGGTTCGGCGGTTTCGCCGAAATAGCCCAGCAGCAACTGGCGGCGACAACCCGGCGCCTCGGCCAGACCCAGAAGCGCGTTCAGCCTCGCATGGTCGGCCATCTTGCGGTCGGGGGGCGCAAGCCCTTCGTCGATCTGCGAGCGGCGCAGGCGGATATCCTCGGGGCCGTAGAGCGTCAGCGTTTCGGCGGGCGCCCCGTCGCGGCCGGCGCGGCCGATTTCCTGGTAATAGGCCTCGATCGACTTGGGCAGGTCGGCGTGTGCCACCCAGCGGATGTCGGGCTTGTCGATCCCCATGCCGAAGGCGACGGTGGCCACCACGATCAGACCGTCCTGGCGCTGGAACCGCGCCTCGGTGTCGCGGCGGGCATCGGCCTCCATCCCGGCGTGATAGTGGCAGGCGGCATGGCCCTCATCGCGCAGCGCCTGGGCCAGCACCTCGGTCCGCGCCCGGCTGGCGGCATAGACGATCCCCGATTGCCCGCGCCGCGCGGCGGCGAAGGCCAGGATCTGGCGGCGCGGCTGGTCCTTGACGGCGAAGGCCAGATGGATGTTCGGCCGGTCGAAGCCGCGCAGGAAGGTGTCGGGCTCGGTCCCGTCGAACAGGCGCATGACGATCTCGGCGCGGGTTTCCTCGTCGGCGGTGGCGGTGAAGGCGGCCAGCGGCACCCCGAGATCGCGGCGCAGATCGCCGATGCGCAAATAGTCGGGGCGGAAATCATGGCCCCATTGGCTGACGCAATGCGCCTCGTCGACGGCGATCAGGCTGGTGCCGATGCGCCGCAAGAGCGCCTGGGTGCCACTGGCCGCCAGCCGTTCCGGTGCGATGTAGAGAAGCTTCAGCCGACCTTCTTCAAGCGCGGCCAACACATCGGCGGTTTCCTCCTCGGTGTTGGCCGAGGTCAGCGCCCCGGCTTCGACCCCCGCGGCACGCAAGGCGCGTACCTGGTCGCGCATCAGCGCGATCAAGGGCGAGATGACCACCGTGACCCCGCCGCGCATGAGGGCCGGCAACTGGAAGCACAGCGACTTGCCGCCGCCGGTGGGCATGATCGCCAGCGTATTGCGGCCCTGCGCCACGGCAGCGACGATTTCGGCCTGGCCGGGCCGGAAGGACGCGAATCCGAAGACGGAGGCAAGAAGGTCCGCGGCGCTGGCCATGTCCGGCGCGGCCCGGTCAGAAGGCGGGGACGTAGCCGGTGGCGGAAACGATCAGCCTTTCCAGCACGAGGATGGCGATGATGACGACCATCGGCGTGAAGTCGATGCCGGGGGTGGCGGGGATCAGGCGGCGAATCGGCGCATAGATCGGCTCCAGCGCCCGGTTCAGCAGATCCCACAGGCGGGCCACCGCCGGTTGGCGCAGGTTCAGGACCTGGAAGTTGATGAGCCACGACATGATGACCTGAGCCAGCATCACGTAGAAGACCACCCGCAGGAACAGGAACACTGCGTCGAGGATCGGGGTCATGGGATGCTCCGCTGGATTGCCGGCACCACAGGTAAGGGCAAGGCGCGGCCGGCGCAAGCCATCCGACCCGTGCCAAGGGGCGACTTCGGACGCAACGTCGCGGATTGACGGCGGTGCGCGGGCCGTCATCCTCGGGGCCGAACAGCCAGGGAACCGGCCATGTATCCGTTCGTCCGCATGATCAAGGAAATCGCCACATACCGCCGGGCGCCGGCGCTGGCGCTGACCGACTGGCATCTGTCGCACCACCGCTGCTGGCCGTGGGACCTGGACTTCTGGTTCGAACTGAACAACGGCCGCACCCTGACCCTGTTCGACCTGGGCCGCATACCCTTGGCCATGCGCACCGGGCTGGTGGGGCCCCTGCGCCGAAAGGGCTGGGCGATCACGGTCGCGGGCAGCAGCGTGCGCTACCGCCGCCGGGTGCGGGCCTTCGACCGGCTGACGATGAACAGCCGCTGCATCTGCTGGGA
>JAXMDK010000014.1:0-124934 GCA_046348855.1 Paracoccaceae bacterium
CCTTGCGCGGCGCCTTGAGGCCCCGCGGCTTCTTCGGCTTGGCGACGGCGGCCAGCGCCTCGGCCAGCCTGGTGGCAGGCTCGGGCTTCGCGGCAGGTGTCGGCTTGACGGCCGGTGCTTCAACTTTGGCCTTTGGCGCGGGCTTCGCGGCGGCCCCCCCGGCAGGCTTTCCACGCCACGGCGTCAGCAACGGCACCTCGGTCCCGTCGATGCGCTTCAGAGTGTCGCCGATCGCCACCGCCCGCTCGACCGAGCCGTTGTGCTGGGTCCGGCCGCTTTCGAAATCGGTCAGGCTGGTCAGCCCCGACAGCGGTTCGGACGCATAGCGCCCGTTCTGCGGCCCCGGCACCGGCACCTTGCCTTCGGCCATCTCGTCAAGCAGCCGCGCCAGCGTATCGGCGGTCAGGTCCTCGTAATAGTCCTTGCCGATCTGGGCCATCGGCGCGTTGGTGCAGGCGCCCAGGCATTCGACCTCTTCCCAGCTGAACTTGCCGTCCGCCGACAGCATGTGCGGCTTCGGCGCGATCTTTTCGCGGCAGACCTTGATCAGTTCCTCGGCCCCGCAGATCATGCAGGACGTGGTGCCGCAGATCTGGATATGGGCAACCGATCCAACGGGTTGCAGCTGGAACATGAAGTAGAAGGTCGCCACTTCCAGCGCCCGGATATAGGCCAGGCCCAACATGTCGGCGATATGTTCGATCGCCGGACGGGTCAGCCAGCCCTCCTGCTCCTGCGCACGCCACAGAAGCGGGATGATGGCGCTGGCCTGGCGGCCGGCCGGATATTTGCTGATCTGTCCCTCGGCCCAGGCAAGGTTCGCGGGCGTGAAGGCAAAGCCTGCCGGCTGGTCGTGGTGGAGACGGCGGAGCATCAGTTTTCACCCAGATAGTTCTTGCGGCACTCATTCAAGAGATCAGCGTGCATTTCCTTTTCCTCCCGCACCAAGCGGGCACGGTCACATTTTGCGTCTTCGACGGCACAGAGGTTAAGCCGACCGAAATAATCTCCAAACTTGCCACCAGCCCCGAGAGCGCTTGCCAATTGCGGCCCAGCCAACAGGGCAACGGTGGCCGCATTATGCTCCAGATCGCGCGTCAGAACCCGTGCCTCTTTCAACTGATCCATGTCGAGTTTCCAGGTCAGATCTGAGGAATTTCTCGCCAAGTCCGTACAATCACGAAAGAACTCGTAGTTTCCAGACATGCCCTGCGCCCCTGCCGCAGTTGCCATGGCAACAAAGCAGCACGAACCAATTGTGACCGATCCAGCCCTCACCGGTCGACCTCTCCGAAAACGATGTCCATTGTGCCGATGATCGCGGCCACGTCGGCAAGCATGTGCCCCTTGGCCATCCAGTCGATCGACTGAAGATGCGGGTAGCCCGGCGCGCGGATCTTGGCGCGGTAGGGCTTGTTGGTGCCGTCGGCCACCAGGTAGACCCCGAATTCGCCCTTCGGCGCCTCGACGGCGGCATAGACCTCGCCGGCGGGAACGTGGAAGCCTTCGGTGTAGAGCTTGAAGTGGTGGATCAGGGCTTCCATCGAGGTCTTCATGTCGCGCCGCGCGGGTGGGGTGATCTTGCCGCGGGCCAGCACGTCGCCCTGGCCGTCCGGGGCGCGCAGCTTGGCGATCGCCTGGAGGATGATCTTGGTCGACTCGCGCATTTCTGCCATCCGGCAGAGATAGCGGTCATAGCAGTCGCCGTTCTTGCCGACCGGAATCTTGAAGTCGAATTCGTCGTAGCATTCGTAGGGCTGCGCGCGGCGCAAGTCCCAGGCCATGCCCGAACCGCGGACCATGACCCCGGAATAGCCCCAGTCCAGCGCATCCTGCTCGGAGACGATGCCGATCAGCGCGTTGCGCTGCTTGAAGATGCGGTTCTCGGTCAGAAGCGTGTCGAGGTCGTCGATCACCCTGGGGAAGGCGTGCGCCCAGGCTTCAATGTCGTCCAGCAACGCGGGTGGCAGATCCTGATGGACGCCGCCGGGGCGGAAATAGGCGGCATGCAGCCGCGCCCCGCAGGCCCGTTCGTAGAAGACCATCAGCTTTTCGCGTTCCTCGAAGCCCCAGAGCGGCGGGGTCAGCGCGCCCACGTCCATCGCCTGCGTAGTGACGTTCAGCAGATGGTTCAGCACCCGGCCGATTTCCGAATAAAGGACGCGGATCAGGCTGGCGCGGCGCGGCACCTCGGTTCCGGTCAGCCGTTCGATCGCCAGACACCAGGCATGTTCCTGGTTCATCGGCGCCACATAGTCCAGCCGGTCGAAATAGGGCAGGTTCTGCAGGTAGGTCCGGCTTTCCATCAGCTTTTCGGTGCCGCGATGCAGAAGCCCGATATGGGGATCGCAGCGTTCGACGATCTCGCCGTCAAGCTCCAGCACCAGCCGCAGAACGCCATGCGCGGCCGGGTGTTGCGGGCCGAAGTTGATGTTGAAGTTGCGGATCTTCTGTTCGCCGGTCTCGAAATCGGCCGAGCCGTCGTCATAGGTGTTCTTGCGGATATCGCCGTCCATCACGCCGCCCCTCCCTTGCCGTTCAGCTCGTCGCGGAAGGCCATGAGATACAGCAGGATTACCGCGCCCAGCGGGACCAGCGCCACCAGCGCCACCCAGCTCGGGATCCCGAACCGCGGCAGCAGCCGCCAGAACGGCACCACGATCACCGCCCCGACGATCAGCATCCACAGAAAGCCACCGCCGCCCATTCCATGCCAGCCCATCATTTCGCGGCCCCTTTCTTCTCGTCGCCGGGAAGGATGTAGTGCGCACCCTCCCACGGGCTCATGAAGTCGAACTGCCGATAGTCCTGCACCAGTTTCACCGGCTCGTAGACCACCCGCTTTTCGGCTTCGTCATAGCGCACTTCGGTATAGCCGGTGGTGGGGAAATCCTTGCGCAGCGGATAGCCGCGGAACCCGTAGTCGGTCAGGATGCGCCGCATGTCGGGATGGCCGGCAAAGATGATGCCGAACATGTCGAAGACTTCGCGCTCGAACCAGTTGGCGGTCGGGTGCACCCCGGTCAGCGTCGGCACCATCGCGCCCTCGCCCACCGCTGCCTTCACCCGGATGCGCTGGTTCTTGTACATCGACAGGAAGTGATAGACGACATCGAACCGTTCCGGCCGGTCGGGCCAGTCGACGGCGGTGATGTCGACCAGCGTCGAGAATTGGCAGGCCGGATCGTTGCGCAGCCAGGTGACGAGGCCCGGCACCGCCGCAAGCTGGATGGTCAGGGTAAGCTCGCCATAGGCGACCTCGGCCCAGATCACCGCGGTCGATTGCTTCTGCGTAATATAGGTGGCCAGTTCCTGAAGGGCTTCGGACATCTATGCGCACCTCGTCTCGGGTTGTTCTTGTGCCGCGTCGCAGGGCATCATCTCACCAGCGTTCCGGTACGGCGGATCTTCCGCTGCAGTTGCAGGATGCCGTAGAGCAGCGCCTCGGCGGTGGGCGGGCAGCCGGGAACGTAGATGTCGACCGGCACGATCCGGTCGCAGCCGCGCACCACCGAATAGCTGTAGTGATAATAGCCGCCGCCGTTGGCGCAGGACCCCATGCTGATCACATAGCGGGGTTCGGGCATCTGGTCGTAAACCTTGCGCAGCGCCGGGGCCATCTTGTTGGTCAGCGTCCCCGCGACGATCATCAGGTCGGACTGGCGCGGGCTGGCGCGCGGCGCGGTGCCGAACCGTTCAAGGTCGTAGCGCGGCATCGATGTGTGCATCATCTCGACCGCGCAGCAGGCCAGACCGAACGTCATCCAGTGCAGGCTGCCGTTGCGCGCCCAGTTGATGATGTCCTCGGTCGTGGTCAGCAGGAAACCCTTGTCCTGCAGTTCGCGGTTCAGGGACTGGGTTGCGACCTCGCGGTCGGCGCCGGCAGTGTCGGCTCCGGTCATCATTGCCATTCCAGTGCGCCTTTCTTCCATTCATAGCAAAAGCCGACGGTCAGGACCGCCAGGAACACCATCATCGACCAGAACCCCAGCATCGAGACATCCTTGAACGCCACGGCCCAGGGGAAGAGGAATGCCACTTCCAGGTCGAAGATGATGAACAGGATCGACACCAGATAGAAGCGCACGTCGAACTTCATCCGGGCGTCATCGAAGGCGCTGAACCCGCATTCGTAGGCCGAGACCTTTTCGGGGTCGGGGTTCCTGACCGCCAGCACCGCCGCGGCGAGGATCAGAACCAGCCCCAGGCCGACCGCAAGGGCCAGGAAGATCAGGATCGGAAGATAGTCTTTCAACAGGATGTCCAACGACCGGCTCCTTCTTGGCGCGTGGGCATGGGCCGTGCCCGGCGCGGCTTCGTGGCTTTCGCCCGTTTACCCCGCCCCCATGGCGCGGTCAACCAAGCCCGGCGCCACGGGGCGCGGCATTTTCCCCTGCAAGGGCCGCGGATTGACGGCGCCGCGGCCGGCCGGTCAGCGCACCCAGACGGGTTTGCGCCTTTCGAAGAACGCGGCGATTCCCTCGGCGGATTCCGCGCTTTCCCAGCGGCGGACCAGGAGTTCGACGGTGGTCTCGATCAGCGCCCGGTCGGGGGCCGGCGCCACCTGCCGGATCAGCGCCTTGGCGTCGGCAACCGCCCCCGGCGCGCAGGCCAGGAAGGGCTCGGCCTCGGCCATCACCGCCGCGTCCAGATCCTCGGCGGCCACCACCGCCGACAGCAGCCCGATCCGGTGGGCCTCGTCGGCGTTGAACAGCCGCGAGGCCAGCATGTGCCGCCGCGCCGCCGTCACCCCGATCCGGGCGATCACATAGGGGCTGATGGTGGCCGGGATCAGCCCCAGCTTGGTCTCGGTCAGCCCGAAGCTGGTGCCCGCGACGCCGATCGTCAGGTCGCAGACCGACATGATGCCGACGCCGCCGCCATAGGCGGGGCCGTGGACGCGGCCGATCAGCGGCTTGGGCATGGTGTCGAGCGCGTAAAGCATCATCGCCAGCGCCGTGGCGCCTTCGCGCCGGACGGCCGCGCCCCCAGCGATCTGCACCTTCATCCAGTCGAGATCGCCGCCGGCGCAGAAACTCGCGCCCGCCGCCGCCAGGATCACCACCCGCACATCCGGGTCGGCGCCCAGTTGCGCTGCCGCCTCAGTCAGTTCGGCGATCGTCCGCGCCGACAGGGTATTGTGCTTTTCCGGCCGGTTGAGCGTCAGCCGCGCGATGCCGCGCGGGTCCTTGTCCAACGTGATCGTCTCGAACATCTTCGGTCCTTCCTGCTTTGCCGCCGTGGGCGCGTGGCGCGACGGCGGCGTCCGGCCCTGATTACCCGGCCACCAGCGCCCGTGCAAACCCCGCCGCCTCGGCCAGCTTCGTCCGGTCCAGCCCGGTCGTGTAACCCAGCGCGGCGAGTAGCTCCGCCACCCGTTCGGTCGCCACATTGCCCTTGGCGCCCGGCGCGTAGGGGCAACCGCCCAGCCCGCCGGCCGAGGCGTCGAACACCCGTAGCCCGCGCGCCAGCGAGGCTTCGATATTGTCCAGCGCCCGGCCGCCGGTGTCGTGGTAGTGCCCGGCCAGCCGCGCCGCCGGCAATTCGTCCAGAACCGCCGTCAGCATGTGGTCGATGGTCTCGGGCACCCCACGCCCGACGGTGTCGCCAAGGCTGATCTCATAGCAGCCGAGATCGCGCAGCGCGGCGGCAACCCGCGCCACCGACGCGGGCGCGACCTGCCCATCATAGGGGCAGTCGGTGACCATCGATACATAGCCGCGGACTTTCACATTGTCGGCTTTTGCAGCCTCGACCACTGCCGAAAACCGCTCGATGCTTTCCGCTATCGAACAATTCAAGTTGGCGCGACTGAAACCTTCGGACGCCGAGGCAAAGATCGCCACTTCGTCGGCCCCCGCGGCCCGCGCCGCCGCATAGCCCTTCAGGTTGGGGGTCAGTGCCGCATAGCGCACGCCGGGCGCGCGGGCGATCGCCGCCAGCACCGCCGCGCCGTCGGCCATCTGCGGCACCCATTTCGGACTGACGAAGCTCGCCACCTCGATGCGGGCGAAGCCGACCGCGCTCAGCCGGTCGACCAGCGCCACCTTGTCGGCCAGGGGGATCAGCCGCGCCTCGTTCTGCAGTCCGTCGCGCGGGGCCATCTCGACGATCTCGACAAAGCCGCTCACGCCTCGTCCTCCAGCTGGATCAGCGCCGCGCCGGCCTCGACCTGGGCGCCGGCGGCGGTCAGCACCTCGGCCACCCGGCCCGCCCGTGCGGCGGTCAGGGTATGTTCCATCTTCATCGCCTCGAGCACCGCCAGCCGGTCGCCGGCCGCGACCACATCGCCCGCTGCCACGAACACCGCCTTCACCTGCCCTGGCATCGGCGACAGGGTCAGGCCGCTGGCCGGCCCCTCGGCACGCCGCGCCAGCGGGTCGAGCAGGCTCGCGTGCAGCGCCACCCCGCCGCCAAAGACGCTGACCCCGCCCGCGTGGCGTACCAGCCGGGCCGGAACCTTGGCCCCGTCCACCCACCAGCCGCCGTGCCAGTCGCACAGCATGTCCTGGCCATCGACCGCCACCCGCACCTGGCCGGGGGCCAAAACCTCGACCGTCGCGGTGAATGCGTCGGCGGCGATGGTGCGCCGCAGGGGCTGCCACAGGGTGAAGCCGCGAACCGGCCCTCCGTCGCCGTCAAGCCCCGCCAGCCCGAGCACCGCCAGCGCCCTGAAGGACGGCGGCATCGTCCCGGCCTGCAACAGCGCGTCTATGTCGCGGCCGATCAGGCCGGTGTCGACCTTGCCGGCGCGGAACCCCGGATGGCGCGTCAGGGCGGACAAGAATCCCAGGTTGGTGACCGCGCCGGCCACCTCGGTCGCCGCCAGCGCGGTTTCCAACTGGCCCAGCGCCGCCGCCCGCGTCGGCCCGTGGGTGACGATCTTGGCGATCATCGGGTCGTACCAGGGGCTGATCACATCGCCGGGCCGCACGCCGGTTTCGATCCGCGCGCCGGGCGGAAAGGCCAGGTGATCGAGCCGCCCGGTCGCCGGCAGGAAACCCGCCGCCACATCCTCGGCATAAAGGCGCGCCTCGAACGCATGGCCGGTGATGCGCAGATCGTCCTGGCGAGCGGGCAAGGGTTCGCCCGAGGCCACCCGCAACTGCCATTCGACCAGATCGACGCCGGTGATCGCCTCGGTCACCGGATGTTCGACCTGCAGGCGGGTGTTCATCTCCATGAACCAGAAACGGTCGGGGCGGAGGCCCTCGGACCCGTCGACGATGAATTCGATGGTTCCGGCGCCGGCATAGCCGATGGCCTCGGCCGCCCTGACCGCCGCCCCGCCCATCGCGGCGCGCATCTCGGGCGTCATGCCCGGGGCCGGGGCTTCCTCGATCACCTTCTGATGGCGGCGCTGGAGCGAGCAGTCGCGCTCGAAGAGATGCACGGCGCGAGCGCCGTCGCCAAAGACCTGAACCTCGATGTGGCGGGGGGTCTGGATGTATTTCTCGATCAGCACCGCGGCGTTGCCGAAGGCGGTCGCGGCCTCGCCCCGGGCGCTGTCGAGCGCGGGGGCGAAGTCCTGCGCCCGTTCGACCAGCCGCATGCCCTTGCCCCCACCGCCCGCCACCGCCTTGATCAGCACCGGCCAGCCGATGCGCGCCGCCTCGGCCGCCAGCCGCCCGTCGTCCTGGTCGGCGCCGTGATAGCCCGGCACCACCGGCACACCTGCCTGTTCCATCAGCGCCTTGGCGGCGTCCTTGAGCCCCATTGCCCGGATCGCCGCCGCCGACGGCCCGATGAACACCAGCCCGGCCGCCGCCACCTGATCGACGAAGTCGGGGTTCTCGGACAGGAAGCCGTAGCCCGGATGGATCGCTTGCGATCCGGTCGCTCGCGTCGCCGCGATGATCGCCGCGCCCTTCAGGTAGCTGTCCGATGGCCGTGGCCCGCCGATATGCACCGCCTCGTCGGCCATCGCCACATGGCGGGCGTCATGGTCGGCGTCGGAATAGACGGCGACGGTGGCCACCCCCAGCCGGCGGCAGGTGTCGATGACGCGGCAGGCGATCTCGCCGCGGTTGGCGATCAGGATCTTGCGGAACATGGGCGGTCCTCGCGCGAAGGCCGGGGGCTCTGCCCCGCGCCGGCTGGTTCTCGAACCGGTGGCGCACCAGCCGGCGCCCCCGGGATATTTCGGGACAGAAAGTGTTGGAAGGATCGGGTCATCCTACATCCTGAACAGCCCGAACCGCGTCGGTTCGATGGGGGCGTTGAGCGCGGCCGAAAGCGACAGGGCCAGGACCTGCCGCGTCTTCCTCGGGTCGATGATCCCGTCATCCCAGAGCCGCGCCGAGGCATAGAGCGGGTGGGACTGTTCGTCGAACATCTCGATGGTCGGGCGTTTGAAGGCGGCCTCTTCCTCGGCCGACCATGTGCCGCCTGCGCGTTCGATCCCCTCGCGCCGGACTGTGGCTAGGACGCCGGCCGCCTGTTCGCCGCCCATGACGCTGATGCGCGAATTGGGCCAGGTCCAGAGGAAGCGGGGACCGAAGGCGCGGCCGGCCATGCCGTAGTTGCCGGCCCCGAACGAGCCGCCCACCAGGCAGGTGATCTTCGGCACCGCGGTGGTGGCGACGGCGGTCACCATCTTGGCGCCGTGGCGGGCGATGCCTTCGTTTTCATATTTGCGGCCGACCATGAAGCCGGTGATGTTCTGCAGGAAGATCAAGGGGATCGACCGCTGACTGCAGAGTTCGATGAAATGCGCGCCCTTGATCGCAGCCTCGGAGAACAGGACGCCGTTGTTGGCGACGATGCCGACCGGGCAACCCTCGACATGGGCAAAGCCGGTCACCAGCGTGTCACCGTAGCGGGCCTTGAACTCGTCGAGCCTTGATCCGTCGACGATGCGGGCGATCACTTCGCGGATGTCGTAGGGTTGGCGCAGGTCAGTCGGCACGATCCCGAGGATTTCCTCGGGGTCGTGGGCCGGGGGTTCCGGGCTTTGCCACTGGACCGTCGCCGGTTTCGCGCGGTTGAGGTTGCCGACCGCCCGGCGGGCCAAAGCCAGCGCATGGGCGTCATCCTCGGCCAGATAGTCGGCGACGCCGGAAAGCCGGGTATGGACATCGCCGCCGCCCAGATCCTCGGCGCTGACCACCTCGCCGATGGCGGCTTTGACGAGCGGCGGGCCGGCCAGGAAGATCGTGCCCTGGCCCTTCACGATGATGGTGACGTCCGACATGGCTGGGACGTAGGCCCCCCCGGCGGTGCAGGAGCCCATGACCACGGCGATCTGGGCGATGCCCTTGGCGCTCATCTGCGCCTGGTTATAGAAGATGCGGCCGAAATGGTCGCGATCGGGAAAGACCTCGTCCTGGTTGGGCAGGTTGGCGCCGCCGGAATCGACCAGATAGACGCAGGGCAGGCGGTTCTGCTCGGCGATTTCCTGGGCGCGCAGGTGTTTCTTCACCGTCATCGGATAATAGGTGCCACCCTTCACGGTCGCGTCGTTGGCGACGACCATCACCTCCTGCCCCTCGACCCGGCCGATGCCGCAGATCAGCCCCGCGCCCGGCGCGTCGCCGCCATACATGCCATGCGCGGCGGTGGCGGCCACTTCGAGGAAGGGCGAGCCGGGGTCCAGCAGGTTCGCCACCCGGTCGCGCGGGGCCATCTTGCCGCGCGCCATGTGACGGGCGAGGGCCTTTTCGCCGCCGCCTTGGGCCGCCAGTTGGGCGGCCGTGCGGGCGGTTTCGAGAAGCGCGAGATGGGCGGCGCGGTTGGCGCGGAAGGCGTCGGAGGTGGGGAGGGCAGAGGAAGTCAGGCGCATGTGACAACCCTCTTGACAGTATCGTTTTCTGATACTATTTCAATCGCGAGCGTAATCGTGGAAGCCTCAGCCACATGAGCGTATTCGTGGAAGCCTCGGCCACACCCACCATATTCTCTGTGAGGTTTGGCCATGGCCATTTCCACGAAACACGCACGCACACTTGCGGATATCTTCACTAACCCGGTTCGTGCCGATATCCGCTGGATCGACGTTGAAAATCTTTTCCGCGCACTCGGCGCGGAGATCACGCAAGGATCCGGCTCGCGGGTCCGCATATCGTTGAACGGCCGGCGGATGATTTTCCATGAACCCCATCCGCAGCCGACCATCGTCAAGGATGCGGTGCGCTCAGTCCGCCGCTTTCTTCTGGAAGCAGGTGTAAGCCCATGAAACCATACAAAGGCTATAGCGCCACGGTTTCCTTCGATGAGGAGGCTCTTCTGTTTCACGGCGAGGTTCTGGGCATCCGCGATGTCATCACCTTTCAGGCGCGGACGGCCGAGGAACTGCCCAAGGCCTTCCATGAAAGCGTCGATGACTATCTGGAATGGTGCGTGCACGACGGTATGGACCCGGAAAAGCCTTTCTCGGGCAGCCTGTCCTTGCGCGCGACCCCCGAACTGCACCGGCGCATGGCCGATGCAGCGGCGCGCAATGCCAAGTCGCTCAATCAATGGATGGTTGACGCGCTTGCGGAACGCGCAAACGAAGACCTGACAGACGTCCTGCGTGTCGGCTAACCTCACGCCCCCGCCCCCATCAATTCCCGCCCGATCAGCATCCGCCTTATCTCGCTGGTGCCCGCGCCGATCTCCATGAGTTTCGCATCACGGAACAGGCGGCTGACCGCCGAGTCGTTCAGGAACCCCGCGCCGCCCAGCGCCTGCACCGCCTGGTGGGCCTGCACCATCGCCTGTTCGGAACAGTAAAGCACGCAGGCCGCCGCGTCCTGGCGGGTCACCGCGCCCCGGTCGCAGGCGCCGGCCACCGCGTAAAGATAGGCGCGCGCGGTGACGAGCGCCGTGTACATGTCGGCGATCTTTCCCTGCATCAGCTGGAAATTCCCGATCGGCTGGCCGAACTGCTTCCGTTCACGGACATAGGGCATCACCTCATCGAGGCAGGCGGCCATGATCCCGGTGCCGACGCCCGACAGGACCACCCGTTCGAAGTCGAGCCCCGACATCAGGACGCGGACGCCCCGCCCTTCCTCGCCCAGCACGTTTTCAAACGGAACCTCGCAATTGTCGAAGATCAGCTCGCCCGTGTTCGACCCGCGCATCCCCATCTTGTCGAAATGCGGGCCCTGGGTGAATCCCTTCCAGCCCTTTTCGATCAGGAAGGCGGTGATCCCCTTCGATCCGGCCTCGGGGTCGGTCTTGGCATAGACGACCAGCGTGTCGGCGTCGGGGCCGTTGGTGATCCAGTACTTGGTGCCGTTCAGCAGGTAGTAGCCGTTGCGCCGCTCGGCGCGCAGCTTCATGCCGACCACGTCGGAACCCGCCCCAGCCTCGGACATCGCCAAGGCGCCCACATGTTCGCCCGAGACGAGGCGTGGCAGATACTTGCGCTTCTGCGCCTCGGACCCGTTCAGCTTGATCTGGTTGACGCAGAGATTGGAATGCGCCCCGTAGGAGAGCGAGACCGAGGCCGAGGCGCGGGCGATTTCCTCGACCGCCACCGCATGGGCCAGATAGCCCATCCCCGCCCCGCCGTATTCCTCGGGCACGGTGATCCCCAGAAGACCAAGCTCGCCCAGTTCGCGCCACAGCGCGGCGGGGAACTGGTTGCTGCGGTCGACTTCCGCCGCCAGCGGCCTGACCCGTTCCTGCGCCCAGCGATGGACCATGTCGCGCAGGCCCGCGATATCCTCGCCCAGGTCGAACGTCATGGCCGCGGTGAACATGGGCGCCTCCGAAATGAACAGTTGTTCAGTTATTGTCCGAATCGCCGGCCCGGGTCAACAGGCAGTTCCGCGATGGTGCCTCTTGAAAGGGCTGGCGTGAATGCCGACATGGCCCCCGACGTGGAGGTGCTGATGTTTGGTAAATCTGTGGTTCTGGCCGGGGCGCTGATCGCCGGCGCCGCCCATGCCGACGTGGTCGGCAAGGTCGGCGTCGACTGGGTGGGCAACGATATCGTGGTCGAGGCGGTGCCCGACCCCAAGGTCGAGGGCGTGACCTGCCATGTCGCCTATTTCGACCGCTCGCTCTATGACCGGCTGAGCAACGGCAACTGGTTCGAGGATCCGTCCTATTCGGCGATCGACTGCCGCCAGACCGGGCCGATCAAGCTGGGCGACATCGCCCGCGGCAAGGGCGGCGAGGATATTTTCAGCGAAAAGACCTCGCTGGTCTTCAAGAGCCTGCGCATCACCCGGATCTACGACGAAAAGAACCAGGTGCTGATCTACCTGGCTCATGCGGCCGAACTGACGCAAGGGTCGGGGAAGATGTCGATCTCGACCGTAGCGATCGGCGGGCGCTGAAGTGAGGGGGACAGCAGGTTTGCGGACGAAATGGTCTTTCGCTGCGCTTTGCACAACCGTTCGGTTCAAAAACCATACGGATAGCGGACAACTGCACGGTCTCACGCCTACTTACTCGTGCGGGCTTCAAGCCCGGTGCTCAAGCTCATGAGCGATGGGGTGACAGGCTCTTGAAGCCCCCCTCAGTCCGCCCCGGGCAGCTTCGCCACACTTTCTGCCCCGCCCTGCCCGACCGCAAGAACCTCGGCCCGGATGATCCGCGCGATCAGGTCGGCATCCTCGGGGGTGAAGGTCAGGGGCAGGCGCATGTCGATCAGGCCGGCGAGGATCGCGTCGGTCCTCGGCAATGACTGCGCCGGGGCATAGCGCCAGCTGTCGTGGCGCGAGGTGAAGGCCACCGGCTCGGCGGCGCCGAACCATTTCAGCTCGACCCCGCGCGCCTGACAACGCACCACCAGCGTGGTGATCGCCGCCGGCTCCCAGCCGGGCAGCAGGAACTGGAAGGACGATCCGACGATGCTTTCCGCCTCGGGCCGCCGGACCAGCCGCAAGCGCGGCGTATCGGCCAGCCCGGCCTCCACCCGCCGGTAAAGCGCGTTCCAGCGGGCGATCTGCGCCGGCAGGTCGGCCAGTTGCGGGCGCAGGATCGCGGCCCGCAGGTTGTCCATCCGCCCCGACACATTGGGCGTCACCCAGCGCACGGCCTCGAACGCCTCGGGCGGCGGCGCGGCCCGGTGGCGGGTGTAAAGCATGTAGCTGCCTGACGACAGGATCGCCCGCGCCATCAACTGCGCGTCGTCCGACACCAGCAGGCCGCCTTCGCCGGAATTCAGGTGCTTGTAGGTCTGGGTCGAATAGCAGCCGATCGCCCCGTGCCGCCCCGAGGGCACACCGCGCCAGCCGCCGCCCATCGTATGGGCACAATCCTCGATCACCGGCAGGCCGGCAGCATTGCAGATCGCCATCAACCGGTCCATGTCGCAGATATGCCCGCGCATGTGGCTCAGCATCAGCGCCTTGGCCCCCTGCCCCGCCTTGGCGGCCAGGTCGTCAAGGTCGATGGCCAGATCCTCGCCGACCTCGACAAAGACCGGCTCGGCCCCGACCGAGGCGATGGCCCCCGGCACCGGCGCAAGGGTGAAGCCGTTGGTCAGCACCCGGTCGCCCGGCCCGATACCCAGCGCGCGCAGTGCACAGGCCAGCGCATAGCCGCCCGAGGCTACCGCCAGGCAATAGCGAGCGCCGGTGAAGGCGGCGAATTCGACTTCCAGCGCCGCCACTTCGCCAACCTCGTCGGCCAACGTGTTGTAGCGGTGCAGCCGCCCGTGGCCGAGCACCCTCAGCGCCGCGGCGATGCCGGCCTCGGGGATCGGCTCCTGCTGGGTGAAGGGCTTGTCGAACCGCTCGCTCATGTCTTGCCCCCGTCATGGCCGACCACCCACAGGAACAGGCCCAGCGTCAACGCCAGCCCGCCGCCGGCGATGAAGAAGGCCGGGCTGGGCGATGCCATCGGCCCGTCCAGGAAATAGCCGAACACCTGCGCAAAGAAGATCGTTCCCGCCAGCATGGCAAGGTTGGTGATCGCGGAAAGCCCGCCCTGCAGTTCGCCCTGGGCATTCTCCGGCACCCGTTGCGACATCAGTGCGGTCAGCATCGGATGAACGAACCCTTCCGGCCCGTGGACCAGCAGCAGCAGCAGCACCATCGGCAGGCCGTTGACGAACCCATAGCCCGTGGCCGCGATCACCGCGGCGACCAGCCCGATCAGCACGGTGCGGAACTCGCCGAACACCCGGACGACCAGCCCCGACAGCCCGCCCTGGAACACCGCCATGACGATGCCGAAGGCAGCCAGCGTCGCCCCGATCATCGCCTCGGACCAGCCGAACCGGGCCTTGGACCAGAAGGACCAGATCGCCGGATAGACCGAGGTGCAGAAGAAGAAGACCGCCATCACCGCGCACATCGGCAGGACGCCGGAATAGGTGCGGAACACCCGCAGCGCCCCGAAGGGGTTGGCGCGCGCCCAGTCGAAGGGGCGGCGGCGGTCGGCGGCCAGGGTCTCGGGCAGGACGAAGAAGCCGAAAGCGAAATTCACCAGCGATATGGCCGCCGCCGCATAGAAGGGCACGCGCGGCCCATATTCGCCCAGCACCCCTCCGATGGCTGGGCCGATCACGAAACCCAGCCCGAAGGCCGCGCCCATCTGTCCGAAGGCGCGGCCGCGATCCTCGGGCGGGGTGACATCGGCGATGAAGGCGTTGGCGATGATCCAGCTGGCCCCGCACAGGCCCGACAGGATGCGCCCGACAAAAAGCCACCCCACCGTCGGCGCCAGCGCCTGGATCAGGAAGTCGATCCCCAGTCCGAAGACCGACAAGAGCAGAAGCGGCCGCCGCCCGAACCTGTCGGACAGGTTGCCCATCAGCGGGCCGGACAGGAACTGGGTCAGCGAATAGGCCGCCGCCATCCAGCCGCCGATCCGCGCCGCCGCCGCCAGGTCGACATGGCCCACGTCGCCGATCAGCTCGGGCATGACCGGAAAGATGATGCCGAATCCGACCATGTCGAGGAACACCGTGACCAGCACGAAGAACCGCGCCCGGTTCGACACCTGCTTTTCCACGCCGGCAAAAGTCATCGCCCACCTCCGGCCTGCCTTGTTTCAGGGCAGGAGCCGCTTGGCAAGCGCGGGCAGTTCGTCGAAATGGCCGATCAGGGCCTCGGGGGCGAACCGCGCGACGCCGGCACCTTCGGGGCCGAACGTGACCAGTGCCACCGGCACCCCCGCCGCCGCCCCGGTCTTTCGGTCGGTCTCGGTATCGCCGATCAGGACCGAGCGGCCGCTGGTGCCGCCGGCGCGCGCCACCGACAGGTGATAGGGCGCGGGGTCGGGCTTGCGGACCGGCAGCGTGTCGGCGCCGACCAGCGAGCCAAACAGCTCGCGCACCCCCAGCCGTCTCAGCAGCAGGTCGGCCAGCCCCTCGGGCTTGTTGGTGCAGATGCCGGTGGCGAACCCGCCCGCCCGCAGCGCCTCGACCGCCGCAACGGCACCGGGATAAAGGCGCGTCTCGCGGTCGATCGCGGCCTCGTAGGCGGCAAGCAGAACCGGATAGAGCCGGTCGACCTCGGCCTCGTCCGTCCGCCCCAGCCGCGTCATCCCCAGCCGCAACATGGCCCGCCCGCCATGAAAGGCGGTCAGCGCGTCGCCGCCGGGGTCCAAGAGGTCGCCCGCGCCAAGGCCGCGGAAACAGTGGTTCGCCGCCGCGATCAGGTCGGCCGAGGTGTCGGCCAGGGTTCCGTCCAGATCGAAGATCACCGTGCGCACAATCGCCCGCCCCTTGTATCATTGGCCCGCTGTAACCTGCCGAAAAGCTTCGTGAAGCACGCCGGGCTTGCGCGCCACCGGCCCATCGGTAAAACGGGCGCGTCTCCAAGGAAAGGCAATACATGTCCTCAGCCCTTGTCATTCTTGCCGCCGGTCAGGGCACGCGGATGAATTCCGACCTGCCGAAGGTTCTGCACAAGGTGGCGGGCGCGGCGCTTCTGACCCATGCGATGCGGGCCGGGGTGGCGCTGGAGCCCGAACGCACGATTATCGTCGCCGGCCACGGCGCCGAGGCGGTCGGCCAGGCGGCGCGCGACTGGGACGAAGGTGCGGAAGTCGTCCTTCAGGTAGAACAGAAGGGCACCGGCCATGCCGTCGCCCAAGCGCTGCCGGCGCTGGCCGGCCACCAGGGCAAGGTGCTGGTCCTTTACGGCGACACACCCTTCATCCGCCCCGAGACGCTGGGGGCGCTGGTCGAGCTTGACGCCGACGTGGCGATCCTCGGCTTCACCGCCCTGCCCGACACCCGCTATGGCCGGCTGATCCTGACCGAGGGCGACCGGCTGGCGCGGATCGTCGAATACAAGGACGCCAGCCCCGCCGAACGCGCCATTACCTTGATGAATTCCGGCGTCCTGTGCGCCGACGCCGCGCTGCTGGGCGAACTGGTCGGCGGGCTGACCAACGACAATGCGGCGGGCGAGTATTACCTGACAGACGTGGTCGCCGCCGCCGTCGCCCGCGGCCTGACCGCCCGCGTCGTCACCTGCCCGGAAGCCGAGACGCTCGGCGTCAACAGCCGCGCCGACCTCGCCGCCGCCGAAGCCGCCTTCCAGGCCGCCGCCCGCACCGAGGCGATGGCCAACGGCGTGACGCTGACCGCGCCGGAAACCGTGTATTTCGCCTTTGACACCGTGATCGGCCGTGACAGCGTGATCGGCCCGAACGTCATCTTCGGCCCCGGCGTGACCGTCGAATCCGAAGCCGAGATCAAGGGGTTCTGCCATCTGGAGGGCTGCCATGTGTCGCGCGGCGGCACGGTCGGGCCGTTCGCCCGCCTGCGGCCCGGTGCCGAACTGGCCGAGAATGTCCATGTCGGCAATTTCGTCGAGATCAAGAACGCCATTCTTGACGAAGGGGTGAAGGTCGGGCACCTGACCTACTTGGGCGACGCGCATGTGGGCGAACATACGAACATCGGCGCCGGCACCGTGACCTGCAACTATGACGGGGTGATGAAGCACCGCACCGAGATCGGGGCGAACGCCTTCATCGGGTCCGACACGATGCTGGTCGCCCCCGTCACCATCGGCGCGGGCGCGATGACCGGATCGGGCTCGGTCATCACCGAGGACGTGCCGGAGGGCGCCCTGGCGCTGGGGCGCGCCAAGCAGGTGACGAAACCGGGGCTGGCGCGGAAGTTGTTTGAAAAGTTCAAGGCGGCCAAGGAAAAGCGCCGGAAAGAGGCCTGAAATGTGCGGTATTGTCGGGGTTCTGGGCAACCACGAAGTCGCGCCCCTGCTGGTCGAGGCGCTGAAGCGGCTGGAATATCGCGGCTATGACAGCGCCGGCATCGCCACGGTGAACGGCGGCCGGCTGGACCGGCGGCGCGCGGTGGGCAAGCTGGTCAACCTGTCGGACCTGCTGGTGCATATGCCTCTGGCCGGCAAGGCCGGCATCGGCCACACCCGCTGGGCGACCCACGGCGCCGCGACCGAACGCAACGCCCACCCCCATCAGGCCGGACAGGTCGCGGTGGTTCACAACGGCATTATCGAGAATTTCCGCGAAATCCGCGAAAAGCTGGCGCGCGAGGGGCTGAAGCCCGAAACCGAGACCGACACCGAAACCGTGGTGATGCTGACCCGCCATCACCTCGACCGCGGCCTGTCGCCGCGCGAGGCGGTGCGCGCCACGCTGGCCGAACTGCACGGGGCCTTCGCGCTTCTCTTCCTGTTCGACGGCGAGGACGACCTGATGATCGCCGCCCGCAAGGGTTCGCCCCTGGCGATCGGCTATGGCGAGGGCGAGATGTTCGTGGGCTCCGACGCCATCGCACTGGCGCCGATGACCGACCGCATCGCCTATCTGGAAGAGGGCGATCATGCCTTCGTCACCCGCGCCGGCGCCGAAATCTTCGATCACGCCGGCCGGCCGGCCAACCGCGAGATCCAGAAGATCAACATCGACCAGACCCGGATCGAAAAGGGCGGCTACAAGCATTTCATGGCCAAGGAGATCGCCCAGCAGCCGTCGGTCATCGGCGATGCTCTCGGCCACTATCTGAAGGCCGGCAAGCTCGCCCTGCCTGCCGGGCTTGACTTCTCGGCGCTGGACCGGCTGACGCTGGTGGCCTGCGGCACCGCCTCCTACGCCTGCCTGACGGCGAAATACTGGTTCGAGCAACTGGCCGGCCTGCCCTGCGAAGTCGATATCGCCAGCGAGTTCCGCTATCGCGAACCGCCCCTGCCGGCGAAGTCCTACGCACTGTTCGTCAGCCAGTCGGGCGAAACCGCCGACACGCTGGCGGCGCTGCGCTATGCCCAGGGCAAGGTCGAAAAGATCGTCGCGGTCGTCAACGTGCCCACCTCGTCCATCGCGCGGGAAAGCGACGTGGCGCTGCCGATCCTGGCGGGTGTCGAGGTTGGCGTGGCCTCGACCAAGGCCTTTACCTGTCAGCTTCTGGTGCTGTTCCTGATGGCGCTGCGGGCCGGGCAGGATCGCGGACGGCTGTCGCCAGCCGAGGTCAAGGCCCATCTCGCTGACCTGGCCACCCTGCCCGGCATCCTCAACCAGGCGCTGGCCCGCGAGGGCGAGATCGCCGCCCTGGCCGAAGCCATCGCCGAGGCGCAGGACGTGCTGTTCCTGGGACGCGGCGCGATGTTCCCGCTGGCACTGGAAGGCGCGCTTAAACTGAAGGAAATCAGCTACATCCACGCCGAAGGTTATGCGTCTGGCGAACTGAAGCACGGGCCGATCGCGCTGATCGACAAGACGGTTCCGGTGGTGGTCATGGCCCCGCGCGACGGGCTGTTCGACAAGACCGTTTCCAACATGCAGGAAGTCATGGCGCGGCACGGCAAGGTGCTGCTGATTTCGGACGCCCAGGGGGTGCGCGAGGCCGGCGAAGGCGTGTGGAAGGCGCTGACCATGCCGGCCATCGCGCCGGCGCTGGCGCCGATCCTGTACGCGCTGCCGGCGCAGCTTCTGGCCTACCACACCGCCTGCGCCAAGGGCACCGATGTCGACCAGCCGCGCAACCTGGCGAAATCGGTGACAGTGGAGTGACCCCCGACGAAGCCCTTGCCCAGTTGCGCGCGGCGGGCGATCCGGTCCGCGCGGCAGGGTCCGCCGCCTATCACAAGGCGGCGCGCGACTATCTCGGCGTCCGGGTGCCGGTCATCACCGACATGGCCAAGGGCTGGCGCGCCGGGCTGGACGTCGCCGGGCGGGTGGCGCTGGCCGATGCTCTGTGGCGGACGAACATCCACGAGGCGCGGATCGCCGCCGCCAAACTTCTGACCCAGGCGCGCATCCCCGGCGACGAAGCGGTCTGGCGGCTGATCGCGTCGTGGGTGCCGCAGTTCGACGCCTGGGCCATCGCCGACCATGCCTGCGACGCCGGCGGCCGCCGCCTGCTGGCCGAGGCATCGCGGCTGGACGAGGTAGAAACCTGGACCCGCGATCCGAACTTCTGGGTCCGCCGCGCGGCGCTGGTCATCACCCTGCCCTGGACCAGGCAGAATTTCCCCAAGCCGGCCGACCTGGCGATCCGCGCCCGGGTTCTGGGGTGGGCAGCCGGCATGGTCGACGACCGCGAATGGTTCATCCAGAAGGCCATCGCCTGGTGGCTGCGCGACCTGTCAAAGCATGATCCCGACCGGGTGCGCGCCTTCCTTGCCGAACATGGGCACCGGCTGAAATCCTTCGCCCGCAAGGAGGCGGGCAAATATCTTTGACCGCTTTTCTGACAGAATCAGTCGGAACACGGTCTTGCTCCCCGCGCCGCCCGGGCTTAGACTTCACGCATGACCCCGCTCATCGACCCCTTCGCCCGCCCGATCACCTACCTGCGCGTCTCGGTGACCGACCGCTGCGACTTCCGCTGCACCTACTGCATGAGCGAACACATGCAGTTCCTGCCGAAGAAAGACCTGCTGACGCTGGAGGAACTGGACCGGCTCGCCTCGGCCTTCGTGCGGCTGGGGGTGGAAAAGCTGCGCATCACCGGCGGCGAGCCTTTGGTGCGGCGCGATATCATGACCTTTTTCCGCGCCATGTCGCGGCACCTGGCCAGCGGCACGCTGAAGGAGCTGACGCTGACCACCAACGGGTCGCAACTGGCGCGCTTTGCCGGGGAGCTGGCCGATTGCGGTGTCCGGCGGGTCAATGTCTCGCTCGACACACTGGTGGCGGATAAATTCGCTGCCATCACCCGCTGGGGCCGGCTCGACCAGGTGATGGCGGGGATCGCCGCCGCCAAGGCCGCCGGACTGCGGGTCAAGATCAACACCGTCGCGCTGAAAGGCTTCAACGAGGACGAGCTTTTCCCGCTTCTCGACTGGTGCGCCGGCGAAGGCCATGACCTGACCTTCATCGAGGTCATGCCTATGGGCGAAATGGGCGAGGAGATGCGGCTGGACCAGTATTGGCCGCTGAAGGACCTGCGCGCCCGGCTGGCCGAACGGCTGACGCTGACCGACCTGACCGAGCGCAGCGGCGGCCCGGCGCGCTATGTCCGCGTGGACGAAACCGGGCAGAAGATCGGCTTCATCACTCCGCTCACCCACAATTTCTGCGAAAGCTGCAACCGGGTGCGGGTCACCTGCACCGGCGAGCTCTACATGTGCCTGGGGCAAGAGGACATGGCCGACCTGCGCGCGCCCCTGCGCGCCAGCCCCGAAGATGCGCTGCTCGAAGCCGCGATCCGCGCCGCCATCGCCCGCAAGCCGAAGGGCCACGATTTCGACTATTCGCGCCACAAGGTGCAGGGCCAGGTCAGCCGCCACATGAGCCATACCGGCGGTTAACCAGCCTGACGCAAATGCACCACCAGCACCGCCAGGTCGCGCCGGCGGGTCGCGGCATGGGGCCAGATCATCACATAGTCCTGAAACATCGGCAGCGTCACGTCACCGAGGACCGCAAGCCCCTCCGCGCCGATGGCGCTTGAAGCGATCCGTTCGGGCACCAGCGCCGCGCCAAGGCCGGCGCGGGCCGCGACGATGGCTAGATGCGACTGGCCGACCACCAGCCCGCGCGCCGGATCAGGGGCGGCGCGCCCGCCCGCCTGTCGCCAGTAGGCGGCCCAGGATGGCGCCGTCAGGAAGGACTGGCCCCAGTCGGTGTGGATGAACGCCCGATCCGGCAGGGCCGCCAATCCGTCTTGGGTCCGCTCCGGTCTGGCCACCGCGACGATTCGGTCGCGGAACAGGGGTTCGCAGCGGTGGTCGGGATAGAGAAAGCTGCCGTAGGTGATGCGCAGGTCGATCCCGGTCCGCGCCAGGTTCACCGGATCCTCCTCGACCCGCAGCTCGATCCCCTGCGCCGCGCCAAAGCCCGCAAGCCGCGGGATCAGCCAGGATTCGGCGACGGTCGGCACGCAGGACACCACCAGCCGGGAACGGCCCTGTTCCTCGCTCAAAACCGCGCCGACGGCGGCGATCTCGGCCAGCGCGGCCTCGAGCCGCGGATAGATGGCCCGGCCGGCATCGCTGAGCGTGATGCGGTTGCCCTGCCGCAGGAACAGCTTCTTGCCATAGTGGCTTTCCAGCGCCTTCACCTGCTGGCTGACGGCGGCCGAGGTCACGCCAAGTTCGGCGGCGGCCAGCGTGAAGGCCCCGGTGCGGGCGGCGACCTCGAAGGCGCGCAGCGCGTTGAGCGGCAGATCCGGCATGGCTTTCCCATGGTTTTTCTTATGGTCCGCAAAAATTCATCCCGTTGCAAGCCCTGCCGTTCACACCCAGTCTGGCCAGGACAGGGAGGAAACCACATGCACAATCTGATCGACCTCGACCGCTATCCGCTCGACCGGCCGGACAGCCCCGAATGGCAGGCGCTGGTCGCCACTGCCAAGGACGAACTGGCCCGCGACGGCATGTTCAATCTGGAAGGCTTCCTGAAGCCCGAGGCGATTGCCGCCGATGTCGGGCTGCTGGCCCCGCGCTTCGCCACCGGCGCCTACACCCACGCCCGCCGTCACAACGTCTATTTCCGCAAGGAGGTGCCGGACGTCGCCCCGGATCATCCGGCGCTGGTGCTGTTCGATACGAAAAGCCACACGCTCTGCGCCGATCAACTGGCCGGCACGGCGGTCATGCGCCTTTACGACTGGGCGCCCTTCGCCCGGTTCCTTGCGGCCGCGATGGACAAGCCGGCGCTCTTCACCATGTCCGACCCGCTGGCACGGCTGAATGCGATGGCCTATGGCGAAGGCGAAGGGCTGAACTGGCATTTCGACCGCTCGGAATTCACCACGACCCTGCTGTTGCAGGCGCCGCAGGCCGGATCGGTCTTCGAATACCGCAGCAACCTGCGCAGCGACACCGACCCGAACTACGACGGCGTGGCGCGGCTTCTGCGCGGCGACGATGCCGAGAAGAAGTCGCTGGCCCTGAAACCGGGAACCCTGAACGTCTTCCGCGGCAAGAACACCGCCCATCGCGTCACCCCCGCCGAGGGGATACGGTCGCGGATGATCGCAGTCTTTTCCTTCTACGACCGGCCCGGCGTCACCTTTTCGGACGAGGAAAGGCTGGGCTTTTACGGCCGGGCGGCTTGACGGGCACGGCGGCGCCGGACCGGCGCCGCCCCTCGCTCAGGCCGCGGGCATCCGTGTCTCGACCATGCCGGCATACCAGCTCGATCCGAACGGGATGGCATTGTCGTCGAATTCGTAGGCCGGGTGGTGCACCATCGGCGTGTCGCCGTTGCCCAGGAAGATATAGGCGCCGGGCCGTTCGTTCAGCATATAGCTGAAATCCTCGGCCCCCATCAGGGGCGCGGCGTCGGCGTCGACCTGGCCCGACACCGCGCGCGCCACCTCGGCGGCAAAGCGGGTATTGTCGGGTGCGTTCATCGTCACCGGATAGCCGCGCATGTAGTTGAGTTCGGCCTTGGCCCCCAAGGCCTGCGCGGTGCCGGCGACCACTTCGCCAAGGCGGCGCTGGACGAAGTCCTGAACGCCGGGGTCCATAGTGCGGACCGTGCCCTTCATCTTCACCACCTGGGGAATGACGTTGTAGGCGGTCGAATCCGTCTCGACCGTGCAGACCGACACGACCACCTGCTTCAGCGGATCGACATTGCGGCTGGCGATGGTCTGCAGCGCGACGATGATGTGGGCGGCGACCACGGTCGTGTCGATGCAGTCGTGCGGCTTGGCGGCGTGGCCGCCCTTGCCGGTCACCACGATGTCGAACTGGTCGGCCGCCGCCATCATCGCACCGGGGCGGATGGCAAAATGGCCGATGGGAATGCCGGGCATGTTGTGCATCCCGTAGACCTCCTGGATGCCGAAGCGTTCCATCATCCCGTCGGCGACCATCTCGCGCCCGCCGCCGCCGCCTTCTTCGGCGGGCTGGAAGATGACCACGGCGGTTCCGTCGAAATTGCGGGTTTCGGCCAGGTATTTCGCCGCGCCCAGCAGCATCGCCGTATGCCCGTCATGGCCGCAGGCATGCATCTTGCCGGGGGTCTTCGAGGCATGGGGCGATCCGGTCTGTTCGTGGATCGGCAGCGCGTCCATGTCGGCGCGCAGGCCGATCACCCGGCCCTTGCCGTCGGTCCGGCCACGGATCACGCCGACGACGCCGGTGCGGCCGATGCCTTCGACCACCTCGTCGCAGCCGAAATCCCTCAGCAGGCCAGCAACCTTGGCCGCGGTGCGATGCACCTCGAACAGAAGCTCGGGGTTTTCGTGGATGTCACGCCGCCAGGCGGTGATTTCGGGCAGAAGTTCTGCGAAGCGGTTCTTGACGGGCATGGTCCCCTCCCTTTTGCCGCAAGGTTCTGCCCATTCGGCGCGGCCTTCAAGGCTCAGAGTGACGGGCCGATGACGATTTCCGACCCGTCGGTGAAGCGCGACAGCCGGAAGCGGCTCAGGTCGTGGCCGGGTGCGCGGCCCATCGCCAGGTCGGCGGTGACGCGGCCCACGGCGGGGCCGATGCCGAAGCCGTGGCCGGAAAGGCCGGTGGCGACGGTCAGGCCGGGCAGCGCCGCGACATGGTCGATGACCGGCACGACATCGGGCATGGTGTCGATCATCCCCGCCCAGGCAGTGGCGATGGCGGGCCTTCCGACCTGCGGGAAAGCCTGGGCGAAACGGTCGCGGATCATCTCGATGAAGGAAAGGTTGGGCGCCGGGTCGAGGATGCGCATCCGCTCGAACGGGCTTTCGCGGTCGGCGTCCCAGCGGCGGGGCGTGCCCCAGGCGTCGGGGTAGCCCGAAGGCGCCGCCGGGTGAAGGCGTGTGGACCGCCAGTCCTTGCGAAGGACCGGCAGGAAGGCGAGGAAGTGGCGGAATGCGTCCGGCCCGACCGCGAAATCGTGCGCGGCACCCGGGGTCAAGGTCAGCCCGCCGTCCTGGCGCTTGCGGAAGGCAAAGTGGTTGTCGGCCGCCGCCCCGTCAAAGGCGAAATCCAGCGGCACGGTCGCGGTGACGGTGGCGCGCACCGCCAGTTGCGGCAGGCTGACGCCATGCGCGCGCATCAGCAGCGACGACCAGGCACCGCCGGCCAGCACCACCCGGTCGGCGTGGATGCGGCCCTTTTCGGTGACGACGCCCGCCACCCGGCCCGCCGCCAGGTCGAGCGCGCGCACCGCGCAGTCTTCGTGGACCGAGCCGCCGGTGCGCGCCAGCGCCGCCGCCAAGGCCGGCACCGCCGCCCAGGGTTCGGCCCGCCCGTCCGATGGGGTGAGGAGCCCGCCCACCCAGCCGGCGCGATTGGGCAGCATCGATTCGAGCTCGGCCCGACCCAGAAGCCGGGTATCCAGCCCGTGGGCGCGGGCATGGGTCATCCAGGCCTCGTACTGGGCCATGTCGTCGGCGCCGTTGGCGATGTAAAGCACCCCGGCCTGGCGATATCCGAAATCCGCCTGTGCCTCGGCCTCGAGCCCCTGCCAGATCGCCTGCGCCTCGATCATCAAGGGCAGTTCCGCCGGATCGCGGCCCTGCTTCCTGATCCAGCCCCAGTTGCGGCTGGACTGTTCGCCGGCGATGCGGCCCTTTTCGCACAGCGCCACCTTCTGCCCGGCGCGCGCCAGATACCAGGCGGTCATCACCCCGGCGACGCCGCCACCGATGACGACAACATCGGCCTGCGCGGGTGGCGGGGCGGAAAAGCGGGCGGGAGCGGCAAGGCTGATCGGAAAGCGCGTCATGTGGCAAGATCTGCGACAAGTCGTGCCATGAAGTCCAGTCCCGCCCGGAATTCGGACAGTTCCAGATATTCGTCGGGCTGGTGGGCCTGGGCGATGTCGCCCGGTCCGCAGACCACCGCCGAATAGCCGGCGCGCTGGAAATGGCCGCCCTCGGTTCCGTAGCTGACGACGTGGCTGGCGTTGTCGCCGGTCAGGCGGCGGGCCAGCGCCTCGGCCGCCCCGCCGGATTCGGGGCGCAGCATCGGCATGTCGAAATAGCGGTCGAGCGTGATCGAGCAGCCGGGATGGACGGCCCGCATTCCGGCCTCGACCCGCGCCGCCTCGGCCTCGAACGCGGCCTGCCAGTCGGCCGAGGCCTCGCCGGGAACCGTGCGCACGTCGATGGTCATGTCGCAATCGCCGGCGGTGATGTTGTCTGCAGTCCCGCCGGCAATCCGGCCGACATGCAGCGTCGTCCACGGCGGCTCGAAGGGCGCGGCCAGCGGCCCCGGCGTCCTTGCCCGGTTCTCGGCGTTCCGCGCATTCACCCAGCCGATCAGCCGCCCTGCCTCCATCACCGCCGACACGCCCCGGTCGATCCGCGAGGAATGGACTTCGTAACCCTTCAGGTGGACCTTGTAGCCGAGGCCGCCCTTGTGGCCGGTGACGACCTTCATCCGGCTGGGCTCGCCCACGATCACCGCCGCCGCGCGCGGCAGAAGCCGGGCCATCTCCTCGACCATGCCGATACAGCCGTCGCAGCCCAGTTCCTCGTCATAGGACAGCGCCAGTTGCAGGGGCCGTTTCACCCCGGCGGCCAGCGCCATCGGCACGGCGGCCAGCGCCAGCGCGACGAAGCCCTTCATATCGCAGGTGCCGCGCCCGTAAAGCCGGCCGTCACGCTCGGCCACCATCCAGGGGTCCGAGGTCCAGGCCTGCCCGTCGACCGGCACCACGTCCGTGTGCCCCGACAGGACCACGCCACCCGGCACGTCGGGCCCAATCTGGGCGTAAAGGTTGGCCTTGGTCCTGTCAGCATTCCAGACCCGCTGCGACCGGACGCCAAGCCCGGCCAGCCAGCCCTCGACCCAGTCGATCAGCGGCAGGTTCGTGTCGCGGCTGACCGTGGGAAAGGCCACAAGCCGGGCGAGCAGGCTGCGAGCCTCGTCAAGATTCGTCATCGCATCCCCCGATTCAGCCGCTGCCCGACCGGACCCTAGCCGAAGTCCATCCCGGCCGGATCGCACATTCTGCATCGGTGGACGGGCAGAGTGCATGAATTCGGCCCGATTCAACCGGCAATAAATCAGTGTTGCCCGGTGGGCAAAAATATCTAACACTTCCGACAAAGAAGCCGGGGAAAACCCCGGAGTAAAAAAAGAAAAAAGTCCGACTGGGGAGTCGTACATGCCCGATGGGGCCAAGCCCGTCCTTGACGTCAGGGGCCTCGGCACCGTGTTCAGGACACGTGCCGGCGACATCCATGCCGTCAATGACGTGACCTTTGAAATCCGCCCCGGCGAGCTTCTGGGCGTGGTCGGCGAAAGCGGGTCGGGCAAGTCGGTGACGATGATGTCGCTTCTGGGCCTCCTGCCCTCGCCGCCCGCCGACGTTCATTCCGGCACCGTGACCTTCGAGGGTCAGGACTTGCTGAAAACTTCTCGCGAACAGCTGCGCGCCGTGCGCGGCGGCGGCATCGGCTTCATCTTCCAGGACCCGATGACCTCGCTCAATCCGGTGTTCACGGTGGGCTATCAGATCATGGAACCGCTGCGCCGCCATCTGGGCATGGACAAGGCCCGGGCACGCGAACGGGCGCGCGAACTGCTGGACCTGGTCGGCATTCCCGACGCCGGCACCCGGCTGCGCGACTATCCCCACCAGTTTTCAGGCGGCATGCGCCAGCGGGTGATGATCGCCATCGCGCTGGCCTGCGACCCCAAGGTGCTGATCGCCGACGAGCCGACCACCGCGCTGGACGTGACCATCCAGGCCCAGATCATCGAACTGGTGCGCGACCTGCGCCGCAAGCTGGGCATGGCGATCGTCTGGATCACCCACGACCTCGGCGTAATCGCCGGCATCGCCGACCGGGTGATGGTGATGTACGGCGGCCAGATCGTCGAACAGGGTCCGGTGGCCCATGTCTTCGCCCATCCGCAGCATCCCTATACGCGGGCGCTTCTGAAAACCGTGCCGTCGGTTCGCGGCGAACGGGCGGCAAAGCTGAACGTGATCGAGGGCCAGCCGCCGATCCTGACCGCGCCACCGGCGGCCTGCGCGTTCCGCGCCCGCTGCGCAATGGCGTTCGAACGCTGCGGGCGCGAGAATCCGGCGCGCGTTCCGGTCGGGCACGGCCATGACGTCGCCTGTTTCTGGGACCCCGAAACCGGAGGCGCGCGCCATGGCTGACGGCAGCATGAAGGCGCTGGTCAAGGTTCGCGGCCTGAAGATGTATTTCCCGATCACCGCCGGGCTACTGCGCCGCAAGGTCGGCGACGTGAAGGCGGTCGACGGGCTGAGCTTCGACATCTACGAAGGCGAGACGCTGGGGCTGGTCGGCGAATCCGGTTGCGGCAAGTCGACCTGCGGGCGCGCCCTCCTGCGGCTTTACGACCCGACCGAAGGCAGCATCATCATCGGCGACGATGACGTGGCCGCCGCCAGCGGCCCGGCGCTGCGCGCCATGCGGCCACGGATGCAGATGGTCTTCCAGGACCCGCAGGCCAGCCTGAACCCGCGCATGACGGTGGCCGACATCATCGGCGAACCGCTTGAGGAACACACGACACTCGACCGCCAGAAGAAGCTCGCGCGCATCTACGAACTGATGGATGCGGTCGGCCTGAACCGCGCCTTCGCCAACCGCTACCCCCACGCCTTTTCCGGCGGCCAGCGCCAGCGGATCGGCATTGCCCGCGCGCTGGCGCTGAACCCGCGCTTCATCGTCTGCGACGAACCGATCGCCGCGCTCGACGTGTCGATCCAGGCCCAGGTGGTCAACCTGCTGGAAGAGCTTCAGGACCGGCTGGGCCTGACCTACCTGTTCATCAGCCACGACCTGTCGATGGTGCGCCATATCGCCGACCGGGTGGCGGTGATGTATCTGGGGCGCATCGTCGAACTGGCCGGGCGCGACGCGCTGTTCGATGCGCCGCTGCATCCCTATACCGAGGCGCTTCTGTCGGCGATCCCCGAGGCCGATCCCGACGCCGAGGCCGCGCGCGAACGGATCATCCTGAAGGGCGACGTGCCCTCGCCCGCCAATCCGCCCAAGGGCTGCAATTTCTGCACCCGCTGCCCCAAGGTCATGGACATCTGCAAGACGGTCAAGCCCGACCTGATCGAGGTCGAGCCGGGCCGCCATGTCGCTTGCCACCTGTACCCGACACCAACAGACCATCCCCGCAAGATGGCATCCGAGGACGACGAGCACCCAACAAGGAGAAGCACATGAGACTGAAAGCAGCACTGATGGGGGCGGCGGCGGCGGTGGCCTTCGCTCCGGCGGCGATGGCCGAACGTGGCTCCGACGGCAATGTCAACGTGATCTACTGGCAGGCGCCGTCGATCCTGAACCCCTATCTGTCCTCGGGCACCAAGGACATCGAATCCTCGTCGCTGGTCATCGAGCCTCTGGCCGGCTTCGACGAAAAGGGCGACGTCTTCCCGCGCCTGGCCGAGGACATTCCCACGGTCGAAAACGGCGGCGTGTCGAAGGACCTGACCTCGATCACCTGGAAGCTGAAGAAGGGGCTCCTGTGGTCGGATGGCACGCCGGTGACATCGGCCGACGTGGCCTTCACCTATCAATATTGCACGGCGCCGGATGGCGGCTGCGCCCAGGGCGCGCACTTCGACGGGATCAAGAGCGTCGAGACCCCGGACGACCAGACCATCGTCATCACCTTCACCGCGCCGAAGCCCAACCCCTACCTCGCCTTCGTGGGCGGCCAGTCGCCGATCCTGCAGAAGGCCCAGTTCGCCGACTGCCTTGGCGCGGCGGCGCCCACCTGCACCGAACAGAACTTCCACCCGATCGGCACCGGCCCGTTCCGCGTCAAGGACTTCAAGACCGGCGACGTGGTGCAGCTGGAGGCCAACCCGAACTACCGCGATCCCAACAAGCCGGCCTTCGCCACCATGACGCTGAAAGGCGGCGGCGATGCCGAGGCGGCGGCGCGGGCGGTGATGGAGACCGGCGAATTCGACTATGCCTGGAACACCCAGATCAACCCCGACCTTCAGGCGCAGATGACCGCCGCCGGCAAGGGCCATTTCGTCAATGCCTTCGGCACGCTCGTCGAACGCATCGAGATGAACATGACCGACCCGTCGCCCGACCTGGCCGAGGGCGAACGTTCGACCGTCAAGCATCCGCACCCGATCCTGTCGGACCCCAACATCCGTCTGGCGCTGTCTAAGGCGATCGACCGGCAGGCGCTGGTGGACGTGGGCTATGGCGAGGCCGGCAAGCCGACCTGCAGCGTGGTCCCGGCGCCCGAGGTCTATGCCTCGACCAACACCGATTGCATCAAGCAGGATCTGGAAGGGGCCAAGAAGCTTCTGGATGACGCCGGCTGGAAGGACACCGACGGCGACGGCATCCGCGACAAGGACGGCAAGAAGCTGCACCTCCTTTACCAGACCTCGACCAACCCGGTGCGTCAGGACGTGCAGGCGCTGGTCAAGGGCTGGTGGAACGAAATCGGGGTGGATGTCGAACTGAAGAACATCGACGCTTCGGTCTATTTCGGCGGCGACGCCGGATCGCCCGACACGTTCGAAAAGTTCTATGCCGACGTCGAGATGTACGCCAACAACTTCGACGGCACCAATCCCGAAGCTTACCTCGCGGGCTACCTCTGCTCGAAGATCCCGGGGCCGGACAACCAGTGGCAGGGCGAGAACATCCCGCGCTTCTGCGACCCGGAATATGACAAGCTGGTCGCCGAACTGGCCAAGACCAGTGACATGACCCAGCGCGGCGAGCTGGCCAAGAAGATGAACGACATGGTGTCGGCCGTCGGAATGGCCAGCATGGCGCTGATCGACCGCGGCCGGCTGTCGGCGGCGTCTAACACGCTGGGCGGCGTGGTCGTGAACGCCTGGGACACCGAACTGTGGAACGCCCAGGACTGGACGCGCGTCAAGTAAGCGCCTGACTTGCGGGGCCGCGCCAGCGCGGCCCCGGCCTTTCGCTGAAGATGCGACCATTGCGGGATCCGGGCCATGCTGACCTACATCATCCGAAGGCTCTTGATCGCGGTGCCGACGCTCCTGCTGATCAGCCTGGTCATCTTCCTGCTGGTCGACTTCGCCCCCGGCTCGCCGATGAGCGAAATCCCCCTGACGGTGCCGCCCGAGGTCAAGAAGAAGATGATCGAGGCGATGGGCGCCGACCAGCCGGTGTTCGTGCGCTATGTCCTGTGGCTGCGCCAGTTCTTCTGGGTCGAGCCCGCCTACTGGATCGACGGCCATTTCGGCACCCATCTGGCCGGCGGCGCCCAACGCATCCTCAGCTACCAGACCCGCAGCCCAGTCTTCATCACCATCGGCGAGCGCATTCCCCAGACGCTGACCGTCATCGGCTCGGCCTATCTGGTCGGCGTGCTGATCGCGCTGCCGATCGGCATCTATTCGGCCTACCGGCAATATTCCTGGTTCGACCAGGCCGGCACCTTCTTCGCGATGATCGGCTTTTCGGTCCCGACCTTCTTCACCGGCGTCCTGCTGATCGTCATCTTCGCGGCCAAGCTGCAGTGGTTCCCGTCGGTCTATGACACGACGCTGCGTGTGACAGACTGGGCGAGCTTCCTGAAACAGGTGCGCCAGATGGTGCTGCCGGTCACGGTGCTGGCGATGTTCAACGCCGCCACGATCAGCCGCTACATGCGCTCGTCGATGCTGGACAACCTCGGGCAGGACTATGTGCGCACCGCCCGCGCCAAGGGCATGGGCGAAGGCACCGTGGTACTGAAGCATGTGCTGCGCAATTCGATGATCCCGGTGGTGACCGTCATCGCGCTGGGGATCCCGTCGATCTTCGGCGGCGCGATCATCACCGAGCAAGTGTTCAAGGTGAACGGACTGGGCGCGGCGCTGATCGGGGCGATCCATGCCAACGACCTGCCGATGGTGCAGACCCTGACCTTCATCTTCGCGGTGCTGATCGTCCTGTTCAACCTGATTGCCGACGTGCTTTACGGCATTCTCGACCCGAGGATCCGCTATGCTTGACGCAGGTTCATCCGCCCCCCTGACGCTTGCCCCGCCGCGCAGCCAATGGCGTGACGTGTGGGACCAGTTCCGCACCCACAAGGGCGCGCTGATCGGCATGACCGTGTTCTTCACGCTGGTCGCCTTCGTGCTGATCGGGCCGTTCCTTTGGCGCTACGACCCGAGCTTCATCGAGCCCGACGCGCTGAAGATGATCAAGTCGCGCAACCAGCCGCCGAGCTGGGCCCATCCGATCGGCACCGACCAGTTGGGCCGCGACATGCTGGCGCGGATGATCGCCGGCGGCAAGGTGTCGATCGCGGTCGGCTTCGTGGCTATGACCATCTCGATCTGCTTCGGCACCCTCGTCGGCGTCTGCGCCGGTTTCTTCCGCCGGCTCGACGGGCCGCTGATGCGGTTCACCGACCTGTTCCTGGCGCTGCCGCTCTTGCCGCTACTGCTGGTCATGGTGATGCTGTTCCGCGATGCGCTGGCCGGGATCATGGGGCCGGCGCTTGGCACCTTCACCCTGATCGTGACTGCCATCGGCGTGACCAGCTGGATGCAGTCGGCGCGGGTGGTGCGCGGCGAGGTGCTGGCGCTGAAGGAGCGCGAATTCGTGCTGGCGGCACGGTCGATCGGCACGCCGTCGCGGCGGCTGATCCTGCGCCATGTGCTGCCCAACGTCGTCTCGCCGGTAATGGTGGCGGCAACGCTGAACATCGCCGACGCGATCATCACCGAAAGCGCGTTGTCGTTCCTGGGCCTCGGCTTTCCGCCGGACTTTCCGACCTGGGGACGACTTCTGTTCGACGGGCTGCCCTATCTGCAGCAATATCCCGAACGGGTATTCTGGCCGGGGATCGCGATTTCGCTGACCGTGCTGTCGGTCAACTACATCGGCGACGGGCTGCGCGACGCGCTGGACCCGCGCATCCGCGGCCGCTGAAGGGTTTCGCCGCCTGCGCGGCAATCCACGGGAGGCGCTGCCCCCCGCACCCCCCGGGATATTTGCGAACGGAAGAAGCCGGTCAGTGCATGCTGCGGCGGATGCGGCGGATCGTCAGCCAGACGAGGCCGAGGATCACCGGCACCAGCGCGGCCATCACCAGCGATTTCGGCCAGTGCTGCGCTTCGGCGAAGGGCAGCAGCGCATAGCCCGCAAGGTTCAGCGCATAATAGCTGATCGCCACCACCGACAGGCCCTCGACCGTGTGCTGGAGCCTGAGCGCCAGGTCGGCGCGGCGGTCCATGCTTTCGAGAAGCCGCTGGTTCTGGGCCGAACGCTCGACATCGACGCGGGTCGACAGAAGTTCCCCCGCCCGTTCCGCCCGCGCCGACATCTGTTCAAGCCGCCGTTCGGCCGACTTGACGGTGCGCATTGCCGGATCATAGCGGCGGCGCATGAATTCGCCGAAGGTCTGGCGGCCGAGGAAGCGGGTTTCGCGCAAGACTTCGATGCGCTGGTTGACGATCGCCTCGTAGGCGCCGGTGGCGCCGAAACGGAACGAGTGGCGGGTGGCCAGGCTTTCCAGTTCGGCGGCGATGAGCAGAAGATCGTG
The DNA here is from genome assembly GCA_046348855.1 of Paracoccaceae bacterium. GTDB lineage: Bacteria > Pseudomonadota > Alphaproteobacteria > Rhodobacterales > Rhodobacteraceae > TMP-24. Next base: position 32,742 of record JAXMDK010000014.1, read on the forward strand.
GAGCGCGGTTTCGGCGGCCTTGTGATCGTCGGCCATCGCCGCGACCAGCGCCGCCAGCCGCGGGTCGAGCGCATTCAGCCGGCCGGTCAGGTCGCGCGCCCGTCCGAGGCCCAGCATCGACATGGCGCGGTAGGTCTCGATCTCGCACAGGCGCTGGATGATGCGCCCGATGCGGCGCGGCCCGGTGCCGGGGCGCACGAAGACGGCAAAGCGCATCTGCCCGGCGGCGTCGATCTGGAAATCGCCGGCGATGACCGCGCTTTCGTCCAGGACCCAGGCGGCGGCGACGCTTTCGGGCACGAACCAGGCCTCGATCTTGTCGCTGACCTCGGCCAGGTCGTCGGGCATCCATTCGACGCGGACCGACAGCGCGGCGATGCGGCGGCCCGGCGCCTCGGCCAGCCAGTCGGGGGCGAAGACCTCGGCGGCGCGGGGGTCGAACGGGCGGTCGGACACACCGCCGGTGAAGGCCGAATAGGTCACGAACTCGGTATGGCTTTCCCACTTCAGATCGAACCGGCCCAGCCGCACGGCATGGTGGTTGGCGTCGGGCGGCGGATGGGCCGCGCCCTGCCGGTCGAGAAGCGCGATCAGGTGGGCACGGTCGGCCTGCCGGTTGCGGTTCGCGGCGTCGAGCGGTTCCTTCACCGCCAGATAGATCGCCTGGCAGGGGACCTGCAGCGCCGGAAAGGGGCGGGCATGCAATTCGTTGACCAGCGCATAGCGCTGCGGATGATCGTCGATCGGGGACATGGGACGTGTCTCGGGTTCAGGGCCGCCGCAAAGCCTAGTGCCCCACCGCCCGAATGCACCCCCTGCCCCCGGCACACCGGCGCATACTGGTTTTTCTGCAACGCTTTTCAGGCCGCCGGCCGGGCGCGGGGCAGAAGCAGCACGCCGGGCAGGCACAGGCCTGCACAGGCCAGCCCCAGCCCGAAGGTCGCCGGCGCCCCGCCCCCGGCCCAGAGAGCCCCGGCGACAAGGTTGCCCGCCAGCGTCGCGGCGCCGGTCAAAAGGCCAAAGACACCGAAAGCGGTGCCGCGCCGTCCGGGCGGCGCAGCCCCCGCGACCTCGGCCGCCAGAAGTCCCTGAGTCAGGCCCATGTGAAGGCCCCAGGCCACCACTCCGGCCATGACCGGCACCACCCCGCCCCCCAGCCGCAGCAGGAGATCGGCCAGCACCAGCAACCCCACGCCCGCGGCCAGAAGACCGCGCGCGCCGATCCGGTCGGACAGGTGGCCGGCCGGCCAGGCCGACAGCGCGTAGGCCACGTTCATCGCCACCAGCACCAGCGGCGCCTGCGCCGCGCCGAGGCCGGCATCGTTGGCGCGCAGGATCAGGAAGGCGTCGCTGAAGCGGGCGAAGGTCAGGACGGTGGCGAAGGCCACCACCACGAAGAAGGGCCGGCCCAGCGCGGCAGCCCCCTGCCAGGTCGCCCGGCCGGGCCGGTCGTGATGGGCGGTGGCGGGGCGCTCCTCGCGCACGAACAGCGCAAGGGTCGCGACCGACAGGATCGCCGGAACGATCGCCACCGCGAACACCGCCCGCATGTCACCGGCGAACAGGCCCATCAGCAGGATCGCCAGCGCCGGCCCGGCGAAGGCGCCGATCGTATCGAGCGACTGGCGCAGGCCGTAGGCGGCGCCGTGCTGTTCGGGCGGGACCATGTCGGCGATCAGCGCGTCGCGGGGCGCGCCACGGATCCCCTTGCCCACCCGGTCGGCAAAGCGGGCGACCAGGATGGCGGCCGGAATCCCCGCCAGTGCGAACAGCGGCTTGGTCACGGCGCTGAGCCCATATCCGGCGATGGCCAGCGGCTTGCGCCGCCCGGTCCGGTCGCTGAGGATGCCCGAGACCGGCTTGACGAACGAGGCCGTCGCCTCTCCCACCCCTTCGATCACGCCCATCCACAGCGCCGACGCGCCGAGCGTTCCGGTCAGGAACAAGGGCAAAAGCGCGTGGATCATCTCGGACGAGATGTCCATGAACAGGCTGACAAGGCCCAGGGCGACGACGCCGCGCGGCAGGGATTTCGGCATGGGAACCTTCGGTCGAAGCGCGGCCCGAACGCGGGCCGCGCGCCACGTTCGGTTCTTTGGCCGCCGCTGGCAAGCCTGCAGGAGGTGCAGCGGGCCGGCCTGTCCTCAGCCGAGATATCTGGCGAAGAAGTCGAGTGTCCGGCCCCAGGCGAGTTCGGCGGCTGCCCTGTCGTAGCGCGGGGTCGTGTCGTTGTGAAAGCCGTGGTTCACGCCTTCGTAGAAATAGGCGGTGTAGGTCTTGTGGTTGGCTTTCAGCGCGGCCTCGAAGTCGGGCCAGCCGGCGTTGATGCGGTCATCGAGACCCGCGTAGTGCAGAAGCAGCGGCGCCTCGATCTTCGGCACGTCCGCCGTCGCCGGCTGGCGGCCATAGAAGGGCACCGCGGCCGCGAGGTCGGGGTAGGCGACGGCCAAAGCGTTGCAGACCCCGCCGCCATAGCAGAAGCCGACCGCGCCGACCTTGCCGGAAACGCCGTCATGGGCGCGCAGATATTCGTAGCCGGCGAAGAAGTCGGCCATCAGCTTGGCCGGGTCGAGCGTCGCCTGCATGTCGCGGCCCTTGTCGTCATCGCCCGGATAGCCGCCCAGGGGTGACAGCCCGTCGGGGCCAAGGGCGATGTAGCCGGCCTTGGCGACGCGGCGCACCACATCCTCGATATAGGGGTTGAGACCGCGGTTTTCGTGGACGACCAGCACCGCCGGCCGCTTGCCGGTTGCCCCCGCCGGACGCGCCATCAGGCCCTTGATGGTGCCGTTGCCCTCGGCGCTTTGATAGTCGATCCGCATGGTTTCAATGGCCGGGTCGTCGGGCGCGACCTGCTGGGCCAGCGCGTAGTCGGGCTGGAGTTCCGCCAGGATCATCGCGCCGGTGACGCCGGCGGCGGCGAACTGGCCCGCCTGTTCGATGAACTCGCGCTTGGTGATGCGGCCATGCACATAGCCGTCGAAGATTTCCAGAATGCGCTGGTCGAAGTCGCGGGCGCTCTTGCGTGGTCGGGGTGCGTTGGGCGCGTTCATCCTTCCCTCCGTTCTTGCAAGGCAGCAAGCATAGGCCGAATCGGCGGACGCAAAGGCACAAAAGAAAGTGACCCCGCCGAAGCGGGGCCACCACAGGCGCAACGGTGCGGCCCGTCTATTCGATCAGCGGCAAAAGCGCGTCGATGGATTTCTTGGCGTCGCCGTAGAACATCCGGCAGTTTTCCTTGTAGAAGAGCGGGTTCTCGATGCCGGAATAGCCGGTGCCCTGGCCGCGTTTCAGCACGATGACCAGCTTCGATTTCCAGCATTCCAGCACCGGCATCCCGGCGATGGGGCTGTTGGGGTCTTCCTGCGCCGCCGGGTTGACGATGTCGTTCGAGCCGATGACGATCGAGACGTCGGTATTGGGGAAGTCGGCGTTGATCTCGTCCATCTCCAGCACGATGTCATAGGGAACCTTGGCCTCGGCCAGAAGCACGTTCATGTGGCCGGGAAGCCGCCCGGCGACCGGGTGGATGGCAAAGCGCACCTCCTTGCCGCGGGCGCGCAGCTTGCGCGTCAGTTCGCTGACCGACTGCTGGGCCTGCGCCACCGCCATGCCGTAGCCCGGAATGATGATGATGCTGTCGGCATCGTTCAGGACCGCCGCCACCCCGTCGGTGTCGATCGCCACCTGTTCGCCCGTCACCTCCATCGCCGGGCCGGTGGCATTGCCGAAGCCGCCCAGGATCACGCTGAGGAACTGGCGGTTCATCGCCCGGCACATGATGTAGCTGAGGATCGCACCCGACGAGCCGACCAGCGCCCCGGTGACGATCAGCAGGTCATTGCCCAGCAGGAAGCCGGTCGCCGCCGCCGCCCAGCCGGAATAGCTGTTCAGCATCGACACCACCACCGGCATGTCGGCCCCGCCGATCGCCATGACCAGGTGCGCGCCCAAGACGAAGGCGATCAGCGTCATCAGGTAAAGCGTCCAGCTGCCCGCGCCCTGCATGTACATGACCATCAAGACCAGCGAAGCCGCCGCCATCACGATGTTCCACAGATGCCGGCCGGGCAGGATCAGGGCCTTGCCGCCGATCCGGCCGGCCAGCTTGCCATAGGCGATGATCGAGCCGGTGAAGGTGACCGCGCCGATGAAGACGCCAAGGAAGATCTCGACCTCGTGGATGATCTTTTCCGCGCCTTCCAGCACCGCCGGGTGCAGGTCGGAGTTGAGCCCGATCAGCACCGCCGCCATGCCGACGAACGAGTGGAGAAGCGCGACCAGCTGCGGCATGCCGGTCATCTCAACCCGCTGGGCGACGACGACGCCGATCCCGGCGCCGATCACCAGCGCCGCGATCAGCAGCGCGCTGACCTGCACCGCCGGCCCGAAGATGGTGGCCAGCACCGCCAGCGCCATGCCGACGATCCCGTACCAGACGGCGCGCTTGGCGCTTTCCTGGCCGGAAAGCCCGCCGAGGGCGAGGATGAACAGCACCGAGGCCGCGATATAGGCGGCGGTTTGAATTCCGAAAGACATGACCGCCCCCTTACGACTTCTGGAACATCTGGAGCATCCGGCGCGTGACCATGAAGCCCCCGACAATGTTGATCGTGGCGATCAGCACCGAAACCGCGGCAAGGATCGCCACCAGCCCGCCCGCGCCGATCTGCAGCAGCGCGCCGATGATGATGATGCCGGAAATCGCGTTGGTGATCGCCATCAGGGGCGTGTGCAGCGAATGCGACACGTTCCAGATCACCTGGAAGCCCACGAACACCGCCAGCACGAAGACGATGAAATGCTGCATGAAGGCGGTGGGCGCATAGGCCCCGACCAGCGCCATCAGCGCCGCCCCCACGGCCAGCAGCACGACCTGGCTGCGGGTCTGGGCGCGGAAGGCGGCCATTTCGGCGGCGCGCTTTTCCTCGGGCGTCGGTTCGGGGATCTTTTCCTTGGGCTTCTGCGCTGCGATGGCCGCGATCTTGGGCGGTGGCGGCGGGAAGGTGATGGCGCCCGCATGGGTCACGGTCGCGCCGCGGATCACGTCATCCTCCATGTTGTGGACGATCACGCCATCCTTCTTCGGCGTCAGGTCGGCCATCATGTGGCGGATGTTGTTGGAATAAAGCATCGAGGATTGCGCAGCCATCCGGCTGGGGAAGTCGGTATAGCCGATCACCGTCACGCCATTGGTGCTGACCACCTTCTGGTCGGCGACCGTCAGGTCGCAGTTGCCGCCGCGTTCCGCCGCCAGGTCGACGACGACCGAGCCGGGCTTCATCGCCTCGACCATGTCCTTCAGCCACAGCTTCGGCGCGTCGCGGCCGGGGATCAGCGCGGTCGTGATGACGATGTCCATCTCCGGCGCCAGCTCGCGGAACTTCTTCAGCTGCGCCTCGCGGAATTCGGGCGAGGACGGCGCCGCATAGCCGCCGGTCGCAGCACCATCGGTCTGTTTCTCGGCAAAGTCGAGGAAGACGAAATTGGCGCCCATCGATTCGATCTGTTCGGCCACTTCGGGACGCACGTCGAAGGCATGGACCACGGCGCCCAGCGACACCGCGGTGCCGGTCGCGGCAAGCCCTGCCACGCCCGCGCCGATCACCAGCACCTTGGCCGGCGGCACCTTGCCCGCCGCCGTCACCTGGCCGGTGAAGAAGCGCCCGAAGTTGTTGCCGGCCTCGATCACGGCGCGGTAACCGGCGATGTTGGCCATCGACGACAGCGCGTCCATCTTCTGCGCGCGGCTGATGCGCGGCACCATGTCCATCGCCACCACCGTCGCGCCCGTCTTGTTGCAGGCTTCCAGCAGGTCCTTGTTCTGCGCCGGATAGAAGAAGGAGATCAGCGTCTGGCCTTGGCGCAGCCGCGCGGCCTCGGCCTCGGACGGCGGACGCACCTTGGCCACCACGTCGGCTTCCTTGAACAGCGCCGCCGCGGTCTTCACCACGGTCACGCCCGCCGCCGCATAGGCCGCGTCGGTGATCCCCGCCCCCGCGCCCGCGCCGGTTTCGACCAGACATTCATGGCCAAGCTTCTGCAGCTGAGCCGCCGAATCCGGCGTCATCGCGACGCGGCTTTCACCCGGCGCTGTCTCTTTCGGTGCCCCGATCTTCACCCTTCGGTCCCTCCCCCCCATCGGTCAATATTTGACCTTATGGTAAAATATCGCCATACCATGTGCGCTACGCAAGAAAATTTCGCTCTTCTGCTGCGCCGCGGCAATATGCGGGAAGTCGCCGGTCAAATCCAGCGTCGGGTTCGCCTTTTGTAATTTTCGTAGCGTTCGCCGAACTTGCGCGCCAGGCGCGCCTCCTCGGGTTCGATGAATCGCTTCTGGATCAGATACATGAACAGCGGCACCAGCGGCAGGGAGATGGCCGCGTGCCAATAAAGGAACAGCCCGGTCAGCAGCAGCGTGTCGGCCAAGTAGATCGGATTGCGGCTGAGCCGGAACAGGCCGCCCGTCACCAACTGGCTGGGATCGCGGCCGGGAATCACGCTGGTGCCGGCCATCGTCATCTGAAGGGCCGCCGCCACCATCAGCACCACCGCGAACCCCGCCAGCGTTCCGCCGACCAGATGCCCGCCCATCAGCGCCGTGGGGTAGAGCCGATTGGCCAGCGCCCCCACCCCGGCAAAGCCGGCCAGCCAGATCGGGGGGAAATCAACTTCGCGCACGACCATAAGCAGGCTCCGGTGAGTGTCGGCGAACCCTACGAAAATGCGCCCCCGGCCCGCAAGCCCGGTGCCGGCGCATCGGCGAAGGGCCACCGATGGCCGGCCGGAATTGCCGATTGCCCCGCGCGATATTTCAAGTATAAAATATCTGCACAGACCCGTTTCCGCTTCGCAAAACCAGGGTGCCATGACCGACATCTTCGCCAATACCCGCGCCGCGTTCGATCTGCCTGACGGCATCATTTACCTGGACGGCAATTCGCTCGGCCCGTTGCCGCGCGCCGCGGCCGAGCGGGTCAGGACCTGCGTCGAGGATGAATGGGGCAAGCTCTTGATCACCGGCTGGAACAAGGCCGGCTGGATGGACATGCCGGCGCGGCTCGGGGACCGGATCGGCCGGCTGATCGGTGCGGCGCCGGGGACGGTGGTTCTGGGCGACACGCTGTCGATCAAGGTCTACCAGGCGCTGGCCTCGGCCATCGAGCTGAACCCGACGCGGCGGGTGATCCTGTCGGACACCGGCAATTTCCCCTCCGATCTCTACATGGCCGACGGGCTGGTGCGCACGCTGGGCCAGGGCTACGAGCTGAAGACCGTCGCGCCGGAGCAGGTCGAGGCCGCGATCACCCCCGACCTCGCGGTCCTGATGCTGACCGAGGTCGACTACCGTACCGGGCGCAAGCACGACATGGCCCGGCTGATCTCCAAGGCCCATGCAGCGGGCGCGCTGGTGGTCTGGGACCTGGCACATTCGGCCGGCGCGATCCCGGTCGACGTGGCCGGTGCGGACGCCGACTTCGCGGTCGGCTGCACCTACAAATACCTGAACTCCGGCCCCGGCGGCCCGGCCTTCATCTACATCGCCCCGCGTCTGGCCGACCGGGTGCGCCCGGCCCTGTCCGGCTGGCTTGGCCATGAAAGCCCCTTTGCCTTTGACCTGGGCTATCGCCCCGGCAGCGGGATCGAGCGGATGCGGGTCGGCACGCCGCCGGTGCTGCAGATGGCGGCGCTTTCGGCCTCGCTCGACATCTGGGACCGGGTCGACATGGCCCAGGTCCGCGCCCGGTCGATCGAACTGACCGAAGCCTTCATCAAGGGAGTCGAGGCCGCCTGCCCGACGCTTTCCTTGGCCTCGCCGCGCGATCCGGCCCAACGCGGCAGCCAGGTCAGCTTCCGCCACCCCGAAGGCTACGCGATCATGCAGGCGCTGATCGCCCGCGGCGTCATCGGCGACTTCCGTGCCCCCGACATCCTGCGCTTCGGCTTCACGCCACTTTACACGACCATGCAGGACGTGACTGGCGCGGTGGCGATCCTGCATGAAATCATGGACAAGAACCTGTGGGACCGGGCCGAATACAAGGCCCGCGCCAGGGTGACCTGAGGCCGCCGATGCCCCTTCGCCCGCGCAGCAGGATCATCGGAAACATCCAGGCAAAAGCCTTCGACGGCTGTTGCGCGCGGCCGGAACCGCGGCTCGCCCGGCCCGGCGCCTGGGCCGCGCTCTGGCGCCGGATCGGGGTCAAGGCTACGATGGCCGCCCGTCGGGGCTGAGATGCGCCGGGGCCGCGCGCCCCAGTCCCTCTCACCCCATTCCGACGGAGTCCAAGATGACCCAGAGCTACGATCCCTCCCGCGAAGGCGCGCAGATGTCCTTTGACGGGCGCATGTCCTATGGCGACTACCTGTCGCTCGACGCGATCCTGACGGCACAACGGCCGCTGAGCACCGCCCATGACGAACTGTTGTTCATCATCCAGCACCAGACATCCGAACTGTGGATGAAGCTGGCGCTGCACGAGATCGGTGCGGCGCGCAACGCCATTGCGGCGGGCACGCTGGAACCCGCCTTCAAGATGCTGGCGCGGGTGGCGCGGATCATGGAGCAACTGAACTCGGCCTGGGACGTGCTCAGGACGATGACACCCGCCGACTACACGACCTTTCGGGAAAGCCTGGGCCAGTCCTCGGGCTTCCAGTCCTGGCAATACCGGCTGATCGAATTCGCGGCCGGTAACCGCAACCCGGCGATGCTGAAGCCGCACGAACACCGGCCCGACATCCTGGAAAAGCTTCAGGCGGAACTGGCGCAGCCGTCACTCTACGACGTGTCGCTGGCGGCCCTGAACCGGAGCGGCATCGCGGTTCCCGAAGACGTGCTGAAGCGCGATTTTCGCCAGCCCTGGGTGGCGGACGCCCGGGTCGAGGCCGCCTGGCGGCAGGTCTACGCGGCGCCGGAGCGGCACTGGGCGCTGTATGATCTGGCCGAAAAGCTGGTCGACTTCGAGGATTACTTCCGCCGCTGGCGTTTCAACCATGTCACCACGGTCGAACGGGTGATCGGGCTGAAGCGCGGCACCGGCGGCACCGGGGGCGTGAGCTACCTGAAGCGGATGCTCGAGGTCGAGCTTTTCCCCGAACTCTGGCGCCTGCGCACCAGCCTGTGACGGCGCAGGCGCTCAGCTTACCGGCAGGGCGCCGCCCTCGGCGATACGCCGGGCGACGTAGGCGCGCACCGGCTCCAACCCCTCCAGCGCGACCGGGCTGGGGGTGAACCCGGCAAGCCGGTCCTTCCAGATGGCGGTCGCGCGCTCGTCGGCGCGCGGCTGACCGGCCTCGGTCCACTGGCCGAAATTCGACCAGTCGGAAACCAGCGGCTCGTAGAAGGCGGCGCGGAACCGCTCCATCGTGTGCGGGGTGCCGAAGAAATGGCCGCCGGGCGGGACCTGGGCGATGGTGTCGAAGGCCAGGTCGTCGGCGGAGACCGGCAGGGGCGCCGCAAGCTCGGCGATGGTCTGCAGCACTTCGAGGTCGGTGATGAACTTTTCCAGCCCGAAGCTCAGACCGCCCTCAAGCCAGCCGGCCGCGTGAACGGTGATCGCGGCCCCGGCCAGCACGGCAGCGCAGGTGGCAAGGGTCGTTTCGGTCGCGCCCTGCGCGTCGGCCATGTTCGCCGCCGCACCCGACGAGCCGCGCCAGGGCAGGCCGATGTGGCGGGCCAATTGCCCCGACGCCAGCATCGACCGCAGATGTTCGGGCGTGCCGAACGCCGGCGCGCCGGACTTCATCGCGACGTTCGAGGCGAAAGCGCCGTAAAGCACCGGCGCGCCGGGACGGGCCAGTTGCGACAGGGTGATCCCGGCCAGCGCCTCGGCATGTTGAAGGACCAAAGCCCCGGCCACCGTCACCGGCGCCATCGCCCCCATCAGGCAGAAGGGCGTGATCATCGTCACCTGCCCGTGGCGGGCGAAGTCAATGATGCCCTCGGCCATCGGCAGATCGAAAGTGCGCGGCGAGTTCGAGTTGATCACGGTGAAGGTGCGCGGCCGGTCGGCGAAGTCGCCCCCGAGGCCCTGCGCCAGCGCCAGCATCTCGAAGGTTTCTTCGACATGCGCCCGGCCGCGCGCATAGGTGAAGGGCACCTTGGTCGACGTCTCCAACTGAACCAGCGTCATGTCGTAGTGGCGGCGGTTGATGGCGCTGTCCTGCGGCTCGACCGCGGCGGCCAGTGTGTGGATCACGTCGAACCCGTCGATCAGCCGCTGCACATCGCGGAAATCGGCAAGCGTGCCGGGCCGGCGGCCGCGTTCGCGGTCGGTGACCTGCGGGCAACCGGCGCCGGCATGAAAGACCATGCGGCCGGGCGCCAGCCTCACGTTGCGATGCGGCTCGCGCGCATGGATGGTGATGTCCGCCGGGGCGGTGGCCAGCGCTGCGGCCACCATGTCGCGCCCCATCCGCACCATCATGCTGTCCTCGTCGACGATCGCCCCGGCGGCGCGCCAGATCGCCCGCGCCTCGGGCAGCAGCACCCGGACGCCCAGATCCTCCAGCACCTTCAGCGCCGTGTCATGGATCGCCGCGACAGCATCGTCGCTCAGCGCCCGCTGCGGGGCGAAGGGGTTGGCAAGATCGAGATAGTGGGCAATGCGCGCGCCGCCACCGCGTTCCCGTCGCGCCCGCCGATGATGGGCCGGCTCATCCATGTGGACCTCCCCTTTTCGGATCAGGAGGCCATGGGTGCCGCTCGGGGGCTCAGAAATTTGCGACATAAAACCGTCGCAAATGCAACGAACGATCCAGCTGCCCGGTCAGGCGAGCCAGCGGTCGTAGTCGCTGACCAGCAGGTGCCGGGGCGGCTCGTCCTCCTCGATGGCGGAAAATCGGCCGATCTTGGCGACGAAAATGTTGTCGGTCACGTCGTCGTTCACCGTCGACACCTCGCCGATCAGCACATCGCCGCCCTCGCCCCAAAAGGCATGCCAGTCGCCGGGCATCAGCGTCACGCTTTCGCCGGGTTTCAGCAGCAGGACCTCGCCGCCGGTAAAGGGCCGCTCCACACCGTCGCAGCGCACCATGCCGCCTGCCGTCTCGCTGAAGCTGCCGTCGGGGTTCGATCCGTTCAGGCGGATGGCCAGGGTCGCGCCGCCGCGGTTGATGATATCCTCGGCCTTGATCACATGGGTATGGCAGGGCGAAAGCTGGTCCTTGCGAGAAATCAGCAGCTTTTCGGCATAGCACATGCCGCCGCCGCGCCGAAGGTCGGCAAGCGAGCCGTTGCGGAGCGTAAAGAGAAACAGGCCCAGATTGTCGAAGTCGCCCTGCCCGTAGTCGGTGATGTCCCAGCCCATCCGCGACCCGACGACGCGCGCGGCGCTGTCCTTGCGCGACTGGAAGTCGTCAGGCGACCAATAGGCGAAGGGCGGCAGGACAAAGCCGAACGACCGGATGAAGTCGTCCGCCGCCGCCATGATCTGATTGACACGCGACCGTTTCATGGCTGCCTCCGCCGTTGAGCGCCGCCACTATTGCGGAACGGTGGCCCCAGGATCAAGCGCAGGGTCTCAGGCCGCGATCCCGGCCCAGGCGGCGGCGGCTTCGCCAAAGGCGCGGAACAGCGGCCGCGACACCGGGTCGTTGGCGGCGTTCCATTCCGGGTGCCACTGGACCGACAGGGTAAAGCCCTTGGCGTCGCGCACGAACAGCGCCTCGGGCGTGCCGTCCGGCGCCCAGCCGTCGACGACAATACCGCAACCTTCACACTTGATGCCCTGGCCGTGCAGCGTGTTGGTCATCACCTCGGGCGCGCCGAACAGCCGTTGGAAAGGGCCGTCCGGGCTGAAGCGCACCGCGTGGCGCAGGGCGAACTTCTCTTCCAGCGTGCCATCGGGCGGCATGCGGTGGTTCATTCGCCCCGGCAGGTCGCGGATTTCGGGGTAAAGCGTGCCGCCAAGGGCCACGTTCACCTCCTGGAAGCCGCGGCAGATGCCCAGAAACGGCTGGCCGCGTTCGACGCAGGCGCGCACCAGCGGCAGGGTGATCGCGTCCCGCGCCCGGTCGAAGGCGCCATGCGCCTCGGTGGCCTCTTCGCCATACTCCTCGGGGTGAACATTGGGTCGCCCGCCGGTCAGCAGGAAGCCGTCGCACACATCCAGAAGCTCGGCCACCGTGACGAAGCGGGGATCGGTGGGGATGAGCAGCGGCATGCATCCCGCGACTTCCGCCACCGCCGCCGAATTCGACAGCCCGCCGGCGTGAACCGGGTAGTCGTTGATGAGATTCATGTTGCCGATGATGCCGACAACAGGCCGTGTCCTGCACATGATCGCCCTTCCTCGGGCCGGATCATACCCGCCGGATGAGGCGCGTAAAGGGCCGCGCCCGCACAAATTCTGCCACATTCGCGCACAATCGCGGCAATTGGCCGGACGGCAGGCGCGGCGGCCTCTACCCGACAGGCGGGCCGGTCAGCGCCCCCGCGCCTTGGCCTCCAACCGGCGGGCATGCAGTATCGGCTCGGTATAGCCCGAGGGCTGGATGCGGCCCTTGAACACCAGATCGCAGGCTGCCTGGAAGGCGATGCCGTCGAAGCCGGGCGCCAGCGGGCGATAGTGCGGATCGCCCTGGTTCTGCCGGTCGACCACCGCCGCCATCTTCCTGAGCGCCGCCATCACCTCCTGCGCGCTGACCACGTCGTGGTGCATCCAGTTGGCGATGTGCTGGGCCGAGATGCGGCAGGTGGCGCGGTCCTCCATCAGGCCCACATCGTTGATGTCGGGCACCTTGGAACAGCCGATGCCCTGATCGATCCAGCGCACCACATAGCCGAGGATGCCCTGGGCGTTGTTCTCGACCTCGCGGCGGATCTGGTCCTCGCTCCACATGCGAAAGGTCGCCAGCGGAATGTCGAGGATGGCGTCGACATGCGCGCGCCGCCCGCCCGCCGCCAGCCGCCGCTGCACGGCGAACACGTCGACCTTGTGGTAATGCAGCGCATGCAGCGTCGCGGCCGTGGGCGACGGCACCCAGGCGCAATTGGCACCTGCCTTTGGATGTTCGATCTTCTGTTCCAGCATCGCCGCCATCAGGTCGGGCATCGCCCACATGCCCTTGCCGATTTGCGCGCGCCCCGAAAGGCCGCATTCCAGGCCGATGTCGACATTGCGGTTCTCGTAGGCGCCGATCCAGCCCTTGCGCTTGATGAAATCTTTGCGGCTGAAGGGGCCTGCCTCCATTGAGGTGTGGATCTCGTCGCCGGTCCGGTCGAGAAAGCCGGTATTGATGAAGGCGATGCGGTGGCGGGCGGCGCGGATGCATTCCTTCAGGTTGACGCTGGTGCGGCGTTCCTCGTCCATCACCCCCAGTTTCACCGTATGCAGCGGCAGGCCAAGCGCGCCCTCGACTCGCGCGAATATCTGGTCGGCGAAGGCCACTTCGTCGGGGCCGTGCATCTTCGGCTTGACCACGTAGATCGAGCCCAGATGCGAATTGCGCGGGCCTTCGGTCTTGTTCAGGTCGTGGCGCCCGATCAGCACCGTCACCATCGCATCCATCAGCCCTTCGGGCACCTCGTTGCCGGCTTCGTCGAGGATGGCCGGGTTGGTCATCAGATGGCCGACGTTCCTGACCCACATCAGCGCCCGGCCCTTCAGCACCAGCGGGCTGCCGTCGGGGGCGGTGTAGTCACGGTCGGGCGACAGCCGGCGCACCAGACGCCGCCCGCCCTTTTCCATGTCGGCGGCCAGATCGCCCTTCATCAGCCCCAGCCAGTTGCGATAGGCCTCGACCTTGTCCTCGGCGTCGACACAGGCGACCGAATCCTCGCAATCCATGATCGCCGACATGGCGCTTTCGATCACCACGTCGGCCAGAAGCGCTTGGTCGCGCGACCCGATCGGGTGGGCGCGATCGAAGACCAGTTCGACATGCAGGCCGTTGTTGCGCAGCAGGACCGCGTCCGGGGCGCGCGGATTGCCGCGATAGCCGGCGAACTTCGACGGGTCGACCAGCGGCAGGTCGTCGACCAGAAGCGCACCGTCCCTGACGGCATAGCGCCGCACGTCGCCGTGGCTGGCGCCCTGAATCGGGAATGCCTCGTCGAGGAACACCCGGACCCGCGTCACCACCCGCGCGCCGCGGCCGCGTTCGTAGCCGCCGGCGGGCGGCGGGCTGCCCATCGCGTCGGTCCCGTAAAGGCAATCGTAAAGGCTGCCCCAGCGGGCGTTGGCGGCATTCAGCGCGTAGCGGGCATTGGTGATCGGCACCACCAGCTGCGGGCCGGGGATGCTGGCGATCTCGGGGTCGACGTTGGCGGTGTCGATGGTGAAAGGCGCGCCCTCGGGCAGAAGATAGCCGATCTCTTCCAGAAAGGCGTGATAGGCATAGTGATCGTGCGGCTTGGCGCGGTGGGCGACGTGCCAGGCGTCGATCCGTTGCTGAAGCTCCTCGCGCCGGGCCAGCAGCTCGCGGTTCTTCGGGGCCAGGTCGCGGACCAGCGCGGCGAAACCGGCCCAGAATGCGTCCGGGGCCACGCCGCTGCCGGGCAGCGCCTCGCCCTCGATGAACGCGGCGAGCTGCCTGTCCAGCTGCAAGCCCTGCCGGGCGATCCGTTCCGCCATGCCAGCCTCCGGCGCTGTCTGTATGCGATGGCACACAAATAGGCCCATCGCACCAGTCAGGCAAGCCGCACCGGCTGCCGGTTATGCGGGAAAGCCGAATTCACATTTCGAGTTTCCGCGAAAATCCTGCCCCTTCCCTTTTCACCGCGAACGCGCCTTACTCGCCCCCAACAGCCGGAGGACCAGATGCCCGCGCCGCAACCAACCTTGCTGCAAGATTATGCGCCCTATCCCTTCATCGTGGCGGGAGCCGACCTGATCTTCCGGCTCGACCCCAGGGCCGCACGGGTGCGGGCGCGCATTGCCTTCACCCCCAACCCGGCGCGCCCCGGCCGGCACGACCTGTTCCTTCACGGCGAAAACCTGCGGCTGATCTCGGCCAGCATCGACGGCCAGCCTGCGCCCGCCACCGCGCTGGCGCAGACGGACGAGGGCCTGACGGTCGCCGCCAGCGCCCTGCCCCAAGGCCCCTTCGTCTGGGAGGCCGAGGTCGAGGTCGCGCCCGCCGACAACACCGCGCTGGAAGGGCTTTACATGTCGGGCGGCATCTACTGCACCCAGTGCGAGGCCGAAGGGTTCCGCAAGATCACCTTCTACCCCGACCGGCCCGACGTGATGGCCCCGTTTCGCGTCCGCATCGAAAGCGACATGCCCGTCCTTCTGTCGAACGGCAATCCGGTGGCATCGGGCCCCGGCTGGGCCGAATGGCACGACCCCTGGCCGAAGCCCGCCTACCTGTTCGCGCTGGTGGCGGGCGATCTGGTGAACCTGCCCGACAGCTTCACCACCCGGTCGGGCCGCAAGGTCGCACTGAACATCTGGGTCAGGAAGGGCGACCTGGACCGCTGCGCCTATGCGATGGATGCGCTGAAACGGTCGATGAAATGGGACGAGGAAGCCTATGGCCGCGAATATGACCTCGATGTCTTCAACATCGTCGCCGTCGACGACTTCAACATGGGGGCGATGGAAAACAAGGGGCTGAACATCTTCAACTCCAAGCTGGTTCTGGCCAGCCCGGAAACCGCGACCGATCAGGATTTCGAGCGCATCGAAAGCGTGATCGCGCACGAATATTTCCACAACTGGACCGGCAACCGCATCACCTGCCGCGACTGGTTCCAGCTGTGCCTGAAAGAGGGGCTGACCGTCTTCCGCGACCAGCAGTTCACCAAGGCCACCCGGTCCGAGCCGGTGAAGCGGATCGAGGATGTCCTGACCCTGCGCGCCCGCCAGTTCCGCGAGGATCAGGGGCCGCTTGCCCATCCGGTCCGCCCCGACAGCTATATCGAGATCAACAACTTCTACACCGCGACTGTCTACGAAAAGGGCGCCGAGGTGATCGGCATGCTGAAGCGGCTGGTCGGCGACGAAGGCTATGCCCGCGCGCTCGATCTCTATTTCGACCGCCATGACGGCCAGGCCGCCACCATCGAGGATTGGCTGGCGGTGTTCCATGATGCGACCGGGCGCGACCTGACCCAGTTCAAGCGCTGGTATACCGACGCAGGCACCCCGCGCCTGACCGTGTCCGAAGCCTGGTCGCCCGGCCCCGATGGCGGCACCTACAGCCTGACCTTCCACCAGAAGACCGCGCCCACCCCCGGCCAGCCGGACAAGCCGGCGCGGGTGATCCCGATTGCCGTCGGCCTGCTGAACCCCAACGGCGACGAGGTGGTGCCGACCACCGTGCTGGAACTGACCGGGACCAGCCAGAGCTTTTCCTTTCCCGGCCTCGCCAGCCGCCCGGTACCGTCGATCCTGCGCGGTTTTTCCGCCCCGGTGATCCTTGACCGCAAGGTCGACCCGGCCGAACGCGCCTTTCTGCTGGCCCATGACACCGACCCGTTCAACCGGTGGGAGGCCGGCCGCGCGCTGGCCCGCGACACGCTGACCCGCATGATCCTGGACGGCGCGGCGCCGTCGCCGCAACTGCTTTCGGGGCTGGTGGCGCTCTTGTCCGACGAAAGCCTCGATCCGGCCTTTCGGGCGCTGTGTCTGCGGCTGCCGTCGGCTGACGACCTGGCGCAAAGCCTGAAGGACGCGGGCCATGTCCCCGATCCCGATGCGATCCATTCCGAAACCGAGCGGCTGGCCCGCGCCATCGCCGAACGGTTGGAAAGCCCGCTCGCCGCCACCTTTGCGCAGTTGGCCGGCCAGGGGGCATTTTCGCCCGACGCGGGTTCGGCCGGGCGCCGGGCGCTGCGGCTTGCCTGCCTTGCCTATCTCAACCGGCTGGACGGCGGCGCGCGGGCGGCGGCGCTTTATGCCGACGCCACCAACATGACCGAGATGCAGGGCGCGCTCGCCGGTCTGATCGAGGCGGGAAAGGGTGCGGCCGAACTGAAGGCCTTCCACGACCGTTTCCGCACCAACCGGCTGGTCATCGACAAATGGTTCAGCCTGCAGGTGCTTCACGCCGCGCCGGCGCGGGCGGCGGCCATCGCCCGCGATCTTGCCGCCCATCCCGACTTCGACTGGAAGAACCCCAACCGTTTCCGCGCGTTGCTGGGCGGGCTGGCGGCCAATCACGCCGGGTTCCATCAGGCTTCGGGCGCGGGCTACGATTTCTACGCCGACTGGCTGATCCGGCTGGACCCGGTGAACCCGCAGACCACCGCCCGCATGTCAACCGCGTTCGAGACCTGGGCGCGCTATGATGCCGGCCGCCGGGCCAAGGCGCGCGCGGCGATGGAGCGCATCCTCGCCACCCCCGGCCTGAGCCGCGACTCAGGCGAAATGATCGGCCGGCTGCTCGGCGGCTGATTCAGACAGGGAGCAGGCGGCCCAAGGGGAAACGCCGCCGACAATGCCCCTGCCGCTGCGGAATCGTTTCCCGCGCGCATCCGCAAATGGGCGGAAAGGCGGTTCTCAATCCTTTGGCAATCGGCGCGTGGTAAACCCGATGCCAATGGGGGCTTTCTGCAGTTCATCAATGATTACGGATATTTTCGAATATCGTCGGCAGGCGCGCGCGCCGCGCAATTACCTTGCGCTCGGCCTGGTGGGCGGGCTTCTCTATCTGGGCTGGGCGCAGGGCTGGGGGCTGGTGGCCAGCCTCTTGTGCGGGCCGTTCCTGGCGATGGTGCTGGTGCGGCTGGTCGCCAACCAGGCCGAAGGGTTCCGCATGACTGCCGACACCATCGACTATTACGGCGACTGCGCCGACGGCACCGTTGACTGGAACGATCTTCAGGCGGTGACGCTCAGCGGTGACGGCGCGGGGGGCGCGCGCTGCTTGCTGCACCTGGACGGCGGGCGAACCGAACAGCTGCCCGCGACCTCGGCCTTCGCGCCGGAACGGCTGGCACAGGAGTTCCGGCTGCGCGGCATCCCGGTGTGGCGCGCCGCGACCGAACCGGCGATGGCGCGGGCCTGAACCCGCCAACAGACCTACCGGCAGTAGCTCTGGCTTTCGCCCCAGGCCTTGACCTCGGCCCGGACGTCGGCGCGCCGGAACGGCAGCCAGTTGCGCGCCAGCCCGAGCCAGCCGTCCGGCCCGCCGCCGAACATCGCCCCGTCGCTGGTGACGGCGTGCGACATCTGGCTGACCATGCAGGCCATCGCCCCGGCCTCGCCCGCGCCTGCGCCGCAGCCGGCGGCGGCCGCGCCCCGCCCCTCGTGCCAGACGGCGCCAACCACCCCGCTCCAGAACCCCCGGCGTTCGTCGGCCCCGGCACGGACATAGCCGGGGCAGTAGGCGCCGATGTCAGAAGGCACCATGCCGACCAGTTCGGCCCCGCTCTGCTTCAGCGCCGCGGCGGTCATTTCCTCCCAGGCGGAGGCAGGGGCCGGCGCAGCGTCCGGCGTTTCGGCCCGAAACCCCGGCGTCGACCGCGCCCCGGCGATGCAGCCGGCCAGCAGACCCGCAGCCAGGCAGGCAACCGCCCCGCGCCACAAACCGCAATCCCGCATGGACCCGTGCCCCCTTTTGCCCGGCGCGCACAATTTCCGATCCGTCCGCCCGGCGCAACCCCGCGCGCTTGCCCCGCGCGCGGGCCTCGCCTAAAAGCGGCCTGAAACGGAAGGACGCCGCCATGCTCGATCTTGCCCATGAATCTCCGAAGCCGAAGGTCATCCACGGCGCCAAGGCCGACTGGGAACTGGTGATCGGGCTTGAGGTGCACGCCCAGGTCGCATCGAACGCCAAGCTTTTTTCCGGCGCCTCGACGCTCTTCGGGGCCGAGCCGAACTCCAACGTCGCCTTTGTCGATGCGGCAATGCCGGGGATGCTGCCGGTCATCAACGAATATTGCGTGGCCCAGGCAGTCAGGACCGGGCTGGGGCTGAAGGCCAAGATCAACCTTGCCTCGGCCTTCGACCGCAAGAACTACTTCTACCCCGACCTGCCGCAGGGCTATCAGATTTCGCAGCTCTACCACCCGATCGTCGGCGAGGGCGAGGTGATCGTCGACATGGGGCCAGGCATCGCGCGCCGGGTGCGGATCGAACGCATCCACCTGGAACAGGACGCCGGCAAGTCGATCCACGACCTCGATCCCACCATGTCGTTCGTCGACCTGAATCGCACCGGCGTCGCGCTGATGGAGATCGTCTCGCGCCCCGACATCCGCGGGCCGGAGGAAGCGGCGGCCTATGTGGCGAAGCTTCGCCAGATCATGCGCTATCTCGGCACCTGCGACGGCAACATGCAGAACGGAAACCTGCGCGCCGACGTCAACGTGTCTGTCTGCCGTCCGGGCGACTACGAGAAATATCAGGCGACCGGCGACCATTCGATCCTGGGCACGCGCTGCGAGATCAAGAACATGAACTCGCTGCGCTTCATCCAGGCCGCCATCGACTATGAGGCCCGCCGCCAGATCGCCATCGTCGAGGATGGCGGCAAGGTGGTGCAGGAAACCCGCCTCTATGATCCCGACAAGGGCGAAACCCGCTCGATGCGGTCCAAGGAAGAGGCGCACGATTACCGCTATTTCCCCTGCCCCGACCTTCTGCCGCTGGAAATCGAGCAGGC
Organism: Paracoccaceae bacterium; assembly: GCA_046348855.1. GTDB lineage: Bacteria > Pseudomonadota > Alphaproteobacteria > Rhodobacterales > Rhodobacteraceae > TMP-24. The sequence continues at coordinate 52,302 of JAXMDK010000014.1, forward strand.
TTGGGTCGATGGCATCGCCGCAACCATGCCGGAACTGCCCGACGCCAAGAAGGCGCGGTTCGTCGAAAGCTACGGCATGACCGAATATGACGCGAACGTCCTGACCTCCGAGGCCGAGAATGCCGCCTTCTTCGAGGAGGTCGCCAAAGGCCGCGATGGCAAGCAGGCGGCGAACTGGGTCATCAACGAACTGTTCGGGCGGCTGAACAAGGAAGGCAAGACTGTCAGCGAAACCCCGGTTTCCGCCGGGCAATTGGGCGGCGTCCTCGATCTGCTCGCCTCGGGCGAGATCACCGGCAAGATGGCCAAGGATCTGTTCGAGATCCTGTGGACCGAGGGCGGCGACCCGGCCGCCATCGCCGCCGCGCGCGGCATGAAGCAGGTTACCGACACCGGCGCCATCGAACAGGCGCTGGACGCGCTGATCGCCGCCAACCCCGAACAGGTGGAAAAGGCCAAGGTCAACGCCAAGCTTGCCGGCTGGTTCACCGGCCAGGTGCTGAAGGCCACCGGCGGCAAGGCCAATCCGGCGGTCGTCAACCAGATGGTGGCAGAGAAACTCGGGCTGTAGCTTCGGCGGGCGGGCCTTTCGCGGCCCGCCGGGTCAGCGCCTGCGGCGGCGTCCGACACCGGCCAGTGCGGCCAGCGCCGCCACCAGCCCGACGCCCGCAGCCGGAAGCGGGACCGGCGCGACATCCGGCAACGCGGCCGGTCCACCCGTGCCGGTTCCACCGACCGGACCGGACCCGCCAGTTGGCACCAGGATCGGCAGGCCGTTGCCGGGACCGAGTACCGCAGGGATCTGGCCGCCGGTACCGCCAGTGCCACCCGTGCCGCCACTGCTCACACCGCCAGTGCCACCCCCTGTGCCGCCACCAATGCCGCCGCCGGTGCCGCCAGCGCCACCCGTACCCGAGCCACCGCCCGTGCCACTGCCGCCGCCCGACCCCTGGCCGCCTCCGCCGGGCGGATTGCCGGCCGACGCCAGTTGCAAGGGCGGCAGCAGCGGCTGGGATGCACCGCCCGAATTGCCACCGCCGCCTCCGCCCCATTGGCCAAGCATGTAGCCCCCCGCCGTCGGCCGGATCGGCTTGACTGCGCCGGGGGCCTGCGACGGCGCCGCACTGGGCGAAGGCCAGGCAATCGGGGCCGCGCCCGCCACCACGATCTTGTTGCTTGTCCCCGGTAGCGGCGGCAGGAACCCGCCCAGGACCGGCGGCTTCAGCAGCACGCCGGTGCCGCGCGGGGTCGATGGCCCGGCGATCGGCGGGATCGGATAGCTGGCGCCCGCAAGGTCGACGGTCGTGCCACTGCTGCTGTTCAGCCCGCCATGCCCGACCACGGACACGACGAAAAAGGAATCAATGAACAGCCAAAGCCCGGCAAGAAGAAGTCCTGGTTTCACAGCCGTAAACCTGCATTGCGCGAACCAAGGTTCGCAAAGGGGATACACATCTAGTCCGCAGATGCCCCCAACTGCAGTTACCCCACCTTAACCCAGTCCCCTGCCCTCCGGCGAGGCCCCGCGCCGATGACAAGCCGTTTCCGCACAGGAAATTGTCCGCCGGCCGCCGTGACCGGCCATCGCCCCTGTGGCGGTCGCTCCGCGCCTGCGATAAGTATGGCGGACCTATCCGTTCCGCAGGACCGAGGCCGTCATGAACAGTTACGAATACAAGGTGCTTCCCGCCCCGGCGCGTGGTGACAAGGTGCGGGGCGTCAAGACCACCGAGGACCGTTTTGCCCAGACGCTCGGCGCGCTGCTCAATGCCCAGGCCCGCGACGGCTGGGAGTTCCTGCGCGCCGAAACCCTGCCCGCCGAGGAGCGCGCCGGCCTGACCCGGACCAAGACCGTCTACCTGAACCTTCTGGTGTTCCGCCGGCCGATCGAGGATGCGGGCGGCGCGGACCAGCCGGCCGCTGCCCAGGGCAGCCCGGCCGCACCCCGCATCGTCCCCCTGGCCGAAGGCAAGGCGCCGCGACTCGGCCCGGCCACGGGGGGCGACGGAAACGAGTTGTGAGGAGCTGGCGACAATCCGCCGCCTGCCTTGCACTGTTGGCAAGGTGTAACCGCGAAAGCCCGGCCGGACCGCGGGCCGCTGGAAGGATCTGACCCTAACAGATTCAATGGCTTGCGAAGAGGACCGCGCGCGAACGTCGCCGATTTGACGGAATTTCGCCCCATTCCCGCCACATTTGGCTTGCCCGACACGCCGGTCACGCGGACCCTGATTGTGGGAAGTTGGGGTACATCATGACAAGGTTCGAATACAGGATCCTTCTCGCACCCGCCAAAGCCGACGATCCCGGCGCGATACTGTCCGGCGGCGACGGCCGGTCGCCTGACAGGCGGGACCCTTCGGGCACGACCACCGTCGACGGCTGGGAGTTCGTCGGACGGAAGGAGGTTCCGGTCGAACGCCGCCGCTGGCTGGTGCTGCGCCAGACCGAGACCGAGGAATTCCTGATTTTCCGCCGCGCGATCCCCGAGCCGGAGCGAACCGCAGCGCACGCATCGGAATCTTCGCCGGGGCCGGCACCAACGGTCCGACCGCGCCGTGTCCTGCGAAGCTGCTTTCCCGATCTCGGCATTTCCGACACTGGCTTCCGGCGGGCCCGCCTGCGGGTGCCACACCCTTGATCCGGCGCGCCGCCTAGGTCCCGGAAATGTCCAGCGCCAGCGCGTGGATGCGGCCCAGAATGTCCGGCCCCAACGCCGCGTGAACCGCGCGGTGACATTCCACCCGCCCCAAGCCGGTGAACGCCGCGGCGCGGATCGTCACGCGAAAATGGGTTTCCCCGCCCTCACGCCAGCCGGCATGGCCGCGGTGAACCTCGCTTTCATCGGCGACGGCCAGCAGTTCCGGCGCGAAGCTTTCCGTCAGTTTCCGCTCGATTTCCTCAGCGATCCGCATTTTTTGTCCCCGCCCCCTTCAAAGCTTCGCCAAAAGCTCTAGACTTGTCTGCCCGAGTCGAAAAGCCAACCCTAGGCCAGAGCCCGAGAACCTGATGACCAAGAGCGACCCGTTCGGTTTCGACATTTCCGCGGCTTCCGACAAGAAGCGCCGCCTGAAAGGCAAGCGCGGCATGTCGGGGGCGTCCGACACATCGACGCGCGCCTGCGACCACCGGGGCTGCGAACAGGCGGGGCAATATCGTGCGCCCAAGTCGCCCGATACTCTGGACGACTATTTCTGGTTCTGCCGGGAACATGCCCGCGAATATAACCTGAAGTGGAACTTCTTTCAGGGCACCACCGACGAGGAATTCGAGAAGTTCATCGACAAGGATCGGGTCTGGGGGCGCGAGACCAAGCCTTTCGGCAAGCTCGGCAGCGAGGACCGCGCCTGGCAACGGCTGGGCATCGAGGATCCGATGGAAGTGCTGGGCGCCAACGCGACGCTGAACCCTGGCCGGTCCTCGATCGGGCGCAAGCTGCCGCCCACCGAACGGCGGGCGCTGGATATCCTCGAGGCCAAGGACAGCTGGACCAAGCCGGAAATCCGCAAGCAGTACAAATCGCTGGTCAAGGACCTGCACCCCGACATGAACGGCGGCGATCGGTCGGACGAGGAGCGCCTGCAAGAGGTCGTCTGGGCCTGGGACCAGATCAAGGACAGCCGCAACTTCCGCGATTGAAGCCTGTCCGACAAGGGTGGGGCCGGTTTTGTCGCAAGACGGGGACCACAGATAGGTTCCGGGTAGCCTATTCCGTCGGCCGGATCAGCCCATACTTGCGCAGCCAGATCAGGCAGCGCGCCACCTGCGTCGGGTGCAGCGCGGTGGCGGTGGCCAAATCCGCCGCGTCGATCCCCGCCGCACCCGCGCCCTCGATCGCCGTCAGGACTGCCTCGATATGCGCGCGCGTCTGCGCCATCCGCTTCAGCCCGGTGAAATCGCGCGCCTCGATCAGCGCGGCAAGCGTCAGGCGGCCAGCCGGATCGGTCGTCGCGAACCGTTCCCCGTCGAAGCGGACCTGCGCGGTCGGATAGCTGGCGAACAGCCCCATCGGCGAAGGCGCCATCGGCAAGGCCCCCGCCCGGTAGCGTCGCGCGCCCTCGGCGCCGGCCTGCCGCCGCGCCGCGAGGTCCGCCCACAGATCCTGCATCTGCGGCACGATCACCTGCCAGTCGTAGAGCGCCCGCGCCCGCGCCTGTCCGGCCCGGCCCATCCGCGCCCGCAGGTCCGCGTCCCCGGCCAGCAGCGCCATGCGGCCGGCCAGTTCGGCCAGGTCGATCTCGGTCATCGAGGAAACGAGCGCGCAATACTGCGCATAGCTGTCGAGCCCGGCGTGATAGCGCAACGCCTCCTCGATGGTCATGTCGGCGGTGAGCGTGCGGGTGGTGACGCGAAAGCCCACGTCGGCGGTGACGGTATCTTTCATCCCGTCCCAGTCCGAAACGATCACCGGCAGCCCCGCCGCCATCGCCTCGATGGGGGCGAGGCCGAAGGTTTCCTGCACATTGTCGATGGGAAAGAGAAAGACATCGGCCGCCGACAACGTGGCCCGGCGGTTCGCGGCGTCGGCCCCGTCCAGAAAGGTCACGCAACCTTCGCCCAGGACCGCCACCGCCGCCTTCTGGAAGACATTGCGGCCATAGTCCTCGGTAAAGACCCCGCACAGAACCAGATGCAGCCGGCGGCCGGCGACCTGCGCCTGTGCGGCCTTCAGCGCCAGGTAGAGCGGCAGCGGGTCGAACTTCACGTTCGGGTTCAGCCGGGCGATGGTGGCGAACAGCACGTCGCCCGCCCCCAGCCCCAGCCGCGCCCGCAGCTCCGCCCCCGCGGCCGAATCGCGGTGGAAGTCGTCGCAGGTGATGCCCAGCGGAATGACCGGCAGTTGCAAGCGCGGCGGCAGGCTGGCGGCGAACTGGGACTTCAGGTGATCTTCGATCAGCGCCATCTGGTAAAGAACCGAGGTCCGCACCGCCTGCGAGGTGCAGATCACCGCGTCCCAGTCGGCCTGCGGGGCCAGGCGCAGGTCGTAGAAGCCCTGCATGACCGCCGCCGTCGCGGTGGTATGCGTCACCCCGCAGATCGAATAGGCCGCCTGCCCGCGCCGCGCCCGCCGCCAGATCTCGGCCGAGAAATTGGGGCTCGGGTAGTAGATGGTGCCCAGCGGCGCCATCCTTTGCGGGAAATAGCGTGACGCAGTGCGCGCCGGACGCCCTGCCCCGTGGCGGGCGACGAAATCCTGAAACGCGCGCGCGTCGGCGTCGTTGCCGACCAGGCCCACGATCTCGTCAGCCTCGGCATGGGTGACATAGCCCCGCAGGAAGGATTCGCCCGCCACCCGGCGGCCGTTGATGCCGTGGCGGGCCGGGTCGAACCCGTCGGCGGCGTACCAGATGGCCGCGTTGCGCTCGGGCGGCACGGGGATCACCGGCGCTCCATCCACAGCCAGGGGGTCGGACCGCCCCGCCATTCCCAAAGTGCCATCAGCCGGTCGAGGTCGCTTGCCTCCTCCATCCAGGCCGGCAGGGCACCGTCGTCAAGCCGCCGGTCGATCCGCGTTATCCGGTGGGTGGCAGCAAAGCGCGCTTCGAGCGTCGCGCACAGGTCGGGGCGCATAAGTTCGTGCACTTCGACCAGAATGTCGGCCGCCGCCAGGCCGGGCGCGCGGTCCGGGTCCAGAAGCGCTTCCTCGGCCCCTTCGATGTCGCACAGAACCAGCGCCCTGTGCCCCTCGCAGGCGGCAAAATCCTCGGACGTGGCCTCGGCGCGAATCTGGACCCGTTCGGCCACACCGTTCGCCTCGGCCAGCGCCCGGCAGGTGGCGCGGGCACGGGCGTCGATGTCATGGGCGCGCACCTCGGCCCCGGGCAGCCGCAGCGCCAGCCCCACCGCGTAATAGCCTTCGGCGGCCCCGACATCGAAGATCAGGTCGTAGCGTTTGCCGACGATGGTTTCGATCACCGGATGCAGGCTGGCCTCGTAACTGCCCAGAAGCCGCGCCGCCCCCGCACCTTCGCTGGCCGCCACCGGGTAGGCCATCCCCTTGAACGGCCCGCCCAGAACCCGGCTTCCCGAACGCGCCCGCAAGGTGTTTTCCACCAGGTGCGCCCGCCATTTCGCCAGGTGCCGCAAGGCCCGCGCCAGAATCGCCGCGTCCGGCGCGCCCGACAGCATGGCCCGCAGGTCCTCGGTCACCTGGCGGGTCAGCGGCGATGCCGGCGGGGCCATGCGCTCTCCTCGGAAGGCAGGGCGGTTGCGCCCTTTTCCGCTGATTACCGGCCTTTCCCCCGCCTGTCCATCAACCGCTCATTCGTCGTCGAGCGTCTTCAGGAAAGCGACAAGTTCGCCCTCTTCCCTGGCGGTCAGTTTCAGGTTGCCCAGCTCGTCCTTGTTCATCGTCTCGGCATATTCCGGGGCCGGCCAGCAGTTCGCAGCCATCGCCTCGGCCTCGGAGGCCAGTGGATCGGCGCAGACAGGCAGCGCGTCGCGGGTATTGTAGAAATGCACGACCCCTTCCAGCGTCTTGAAATAGCCGTTGTGCATGTAGGCCCTCACCCCCTCGTCACTGGCCCGCTTGGTCAGGTTGCGGAGCGTCGGCACCTGCTGGCGGCCCATGTTGGCCTTGGCGTAGGAGGCAAAGACCGGGTCGGTCGCGAGGTAGCCGCCGAGACCGGGGTCAACCCAGCCCTTGCCGGCCTTGTTGGCGGCCTGGCCGTAATAGGGATTGTCGCGGTTCTTCGGCACGCCCAGATTGTCGAAGGTCCAGTCGGTAAATACGGCGGGGCCGCCCTGGGTGTTCGGACCCAGCACATGGCAGGCGGCGCAGTTGCCCTTGTCCTCGTCCTTGAAGACCTCGAGCCCCGCCAACTCCTCGTCGCTGAGCTTGCCTTGACCGCGCACCCACTTGTCGTAGCGCGAGCTGAAGCGGTTCACCTCGGCCGACTGTTCGTAGGCGGCGATCGACAAGGCGATCCGGCCAAAGGCCGCATCGATCTTGTCGGCCATCTCGCCCTCGGGAATGTCGATCTTGGCGTCGGGGTCGGCACAGGACTTGTCCAGGCCGGCGGGGAAAGTCAGCGCCGCAACCTCCTTGCCCCAGACGTCGGCCAGTTTTACCGGATAGGCGGCCGGGTCCTTCGGGTTCAGCACCCGGTAGACCACGCAGGCCGCCGACGGCATCGCCATTTCCGCCGGGTTCAGGAACGGTCCTTCGGCCTGATCGGCAATCGGCATGCCCAGCTTGCCGCCGGTGGCTCGGCCGTCAAGGAAATCCCCGCCGACGAAGGTGACGTCGCCATCGTCGATGATGTGGCTCAGCACCGGCGAGAATGATGCATAGGCCGCCGACGGCGGCTTGCGGTTGCCGAACCGCCCGGCCACCGCGCCCTCGATCACCGCGCCTGCCTTGTTGAAATGGTCGTGCGGGCTGGTGAAGCCCTGTCCGGGGTCGTGGCAGAAGGAACAGGACTGGGTGCCGTTGGCCGACAGGCTGGCGTCGAAGAAAAGCGCCTTTCCCAGCTGCTCGACCGGCGAAAGATCGGCCGCGGCAAGCGGATGCGCAAGGCACAGAAGCGGGGCAAGGGCGAGGGCAATCCTCATCAGGTCTCTCCCATAAATCGGGCGGATGCGGGCCGCCTGTTTCCTACCGAAATACTCATCTATTGCAAGCGACACATGTCCGCGGGCCGCCACCTCATACGACTATGGTCGGATTTGCCCAAATGAACCAAAGTTATAGAGAGGCACCGGCGCCCATTCCGGCGCCAATGCCAAGGCTCATGCCGGACTATTCATTGTGGCGCGACAGTCGCCCACCCTACCCGGCGGCGCGTCAGGCGGCGCGGAACGCCAGCGCCAGCCCGTTCATGCAATAGCGCTTGCCCGTCGGCTGGGGCCCGTCATTGAACACATGGCCCAGATGCCCGCCGCACCGACGGCAATGCACCTCGGTCCGGGTGGTGAACCAGCCCTTGTCGGGACGCATGGCGACCGCATCGGGCAGCGGCTGCCAGAAGGACGGCCAGCCGGTGCCGCTGTCATACTTCGCCGCCGAGGAGTAAAGCGCCAGATCGCAGCCGGCGCAGAAGAAGGTGCCGGTGCGATGTTCACCGTTCAGCGGGCTGGAAAAGGCCGGCTCGGTGCCGGCCCGGCGCAGCACGTCGAACTGCGCGGGCGTCAGAAGCTTCTGCCATTCCGCATCCGAATGTGCCACCTCGAAGACCTCGCCGGCCCCGGCCCGCCCGGCCAGGACCAAAGCCACCCCAGACATCATCGCCGTCCGCCGCGTCATCATGTGCCCAACCTCCATGCCGGCCGGGTCAAGCCAGGCCGGACCTCGCCAAGAATGCCCGATTTACGAATCGCACGGGGTAAAAGTTGCGTCAGCGGCCTTCGGTGCGGAAATGTCGGATTCCGCGCCGCGCCGCCGCCCGTGGCCTTGCACCCCCCCCGATATTGGTCCATCAAACAGGGATTAAACGTCCGGGGGGAACCCCGGCCTTTGCCATGGCGGACGGAATGCTGGACCAGAACGCGAAACCCACCGAAGAAATCTCTGTGCGCGAGGTTTTCGGCATCGACACCGACATGAAGGTCAAGGGCTTTGCCGACCGCACCGACCGCGTGCCGGAGATCGACCCGACCTACAAGTTCGACCCCGACACCACGCTCGCGATCCTGGCCGGGTTCGCCTACAACCGCCGCGTCATGATCCAAGGCTATCACGGCACCGGGAAATCGACTCATATCGAACAGGTCGCCGCGCACCTGAACTGGCCCTGCGTGCGGGTGAACCTCGACAGCCACATCAGCCGGATCGACCTGATCGGCAAGGACGCGATCAAGCTGCGCGACGGCAAGCAGGTGACCGAGTTCCACGAAGGCATCCTGCCCTGGGCCCTGCGCAACCCCGTCGCCATCGTCTTCGACGAATATGACGCCGGCCGGGCGGATGTGATGTTCGTGATCCAACGGGTGCTGGAACATGACGGCAAGCTGACGCTGCTGGACCAGAACGAGATCATCACCCCGCACCCGTCCTTCCGCCTTTTCGCGACCTCGAACACCGTAGGCCTGGGCGACACCACCGGGCTTTACCACGGCGTCCAGCAGATCAACCAGGCGCAGATGGACCGCTGGTCGCTGGTCGCCACGCTGAACTACCTGTCGCACGACGCCGAGGCCGCGATCGTGCTGGCCAAGTCGCCGCACTACAACACCGAAAAGGGCCGCAAGACCATCGGCCAGATGGTCACCGTCGCCGACCTGACGCGGACCGCCTTCATGAACGGCGACCTGTCGACCGTCATGTCGCCGCGCACCGTGCTGAACTGGGCCGCCAACGCCGAAATCTTCCGCAATGTCGGCTATGCCTTCCGGCTGACCTTCCTGAACAAATGCGACGATCTGGAACGGCAGACGGTGGCGGAGTTCTACCAGCGTTGCTTCGACGAGGAACTGCCGGAAAGCGCGGCGAGCCAGAGCATCAGGTGATGTGGGCAAAAGGCTGGACATTCCTGTTCAGCCTGTGCTGCGGCATTGGTGCGGCTACCTCGCTCCCTGCCCAAGCCAGATTGAATGAGCTGGGCATCTGCTCCGCTCACTTTAAGGCGCGCTCGGACTGGCTTGCCGAACTCGGCAAGAACGAAGTGACCGCAGAAATGTTTCGCGCCTATTCAGAACGACTTCTTGATTGGGCGGCCGCAGACGCGCCAAAACCTGTCGATTGCCGAATGATGACCTACCCGTTTTCAACCGACTGCAATCCACGACATCTCGCCGCTATTCGGGACGAAGCCGCTACCGCCATACTGACTACCTTTGTGGAGAACGGGTATGAAACCGCAGGACTGCCAACCTGCATTGAAGATAGTGTCTGCACCCATTGCGTAGACGTGCTGAAGGGATTGCCCGATGACCAAACTCGCTGAAACTCCCGCCGATCCGTTCGGGGCCTGACGCCCATGAGCGGCCGTCCCGCCCCGCTAATGCCCGCCCCTGATCTCGTTCAACGCGGCCATCGTCAGAAAGCCGGAACGGGTCAGGCCCAGCCCGTCCGCCGCCGTGTCGATGGCCTCCAGCGTGCCAGCGTCCAGGCTGATGTTCACCCGCTTCTGCCGGCTCGACGGCCGCACCAGCGGCACCGCGATCAGAAAGGCGCCGGCGGCCAGATCGTCGGCCACCTCGGCCGCGACCGCTGCAAGCCCGCGCGGGGTAACGGTCACCTCATCCTCGAACCACAATTCCAGCGCCTCGACCGCCTTGCGCAAGATGTCGCCTTCGCTGTCGGCGGCGGCGAAGCATCCGGGCAGGTCGGGAAATGTCATGCCATAGGCCGTCCCTTCGTCCTTGTGGACCAGAGCAAGATAGGTTTTCATGGCGTCTCCTTCAGCCAGCCGGCGACGCGGGCGATGCTGCGCGCGGTGCCGAACGGCAGGTCTTTCTTGGGATGCGGGACGACCAGCGTTTGCCCGCCTTTACGGAACTTGTGATGCGAGCCTCTCGACGACACCAGGACCCAGCCTTCGGCTTCCAACTTGCGGATAATGTCCTTGCTGTTGGTCGGAATCGTCATCTTGGCCCGTATTTTGTGTATATAAATGGCGAAAATCGCCAGAATGTCAAGCCAGCAGAGCTGCCGAAATGACCCAACGCTCCGACAACCCCGCTGACCCCTTCAAGAAGGCCTTGGCCGAGGCCACCCGCACCATGGCCGACGAGCCGGAACTGACCGTCACCTATTCGGTCGATCCGCCTGGCATGACCGGCGATACGATGCGGCTGCCGCAGGTCAGCCGGCGGTTGACGCGCGACGAGGTGCTGATCGCGCGCGGCACGGCGGACGCCTTCGCGCTGCGCCGCCGCTATCATGACGATGCGGTGGCGGCGAAATACCAGCCGCAGGGCCAGATGGCTCGCGACCTCTACGAAGCGATGGAGGTCGCGCGCTGCGAGGCGGTGGGCGCCCGCGACATGCCCGGCACGCTCGGCAACATCGACGCCAAGATCGCCAACGAGGCCGAACGGCGCGGCTACAACCAGATCCGCACCGCGCAAGAGGCGCCGCTGGCCCAGGCCGCCGGCTATCTGGTGCGCCATCTGGCGACCGGCCGGCCGATGCCCGGCGGCGCCGGTCATGTGATGGAGCTGTGGCGGCCGTTCATCGAAGGCCAGGCCGGCGGTACGCTCGATCATGTGAAGGAAACGCTGGCCGACCAGGCCGCCTTTGCCCGGCTCGCCCGCCAGATCATCCGCGACCTCGGCTATGGCGACCAACTGGGCGACGACCCCGATGAATCCGAGGACGACAGCGACGGCGAATCCGCCGAGGACCAGCCCGACACCGCCGACAGCCAGCAGGAGAGCCAGAGCGAGGAAGAGGACGCCAGCCCCGAGAGCACCGAGGAGCAGGAGGAAGACGCCAGCCCGTCCAAGGCGACGATGGACGACCTGGCCGACATGGAGCAGGGCGAAGAGGCCGACCAGCCCGAAAGCGATGCGCCGCTGGAGCCGCCGCCCCCCGCCCCCCATTCGGACGCCGATCCGAACTACGCCGTCTACCTGACCGAATTCGACGAGGAGGTGCGCGCCGAGGACTTGGCCGAACCCGCCGAACTGGAACGGTTGCGCGCCTATCTCGACCAGCAGCTCGAGCCCCTGAAGGGCGCCGTCTCTCGTCTGGCCAACAAGCTGCAGCGTCGGCTTCAGGCCCAGCAGAACCGCAGCTGGGAATTCGACCGCGAAGAAGGCATCCTCGACGCCGGGCGGCTGGCGCGGGTGGTGGCCAACCCGACGACGCCCCTGTCGTTCAAGGTCGAGAAGGACACAGAATTCCGCGACACCGCAGAGCGCGCTGCTTCTGGACAGCTCCGGCCCTCGATGCGCGGCCGGCCGATCTCGATCGCGGCAATCTGCGCCGATGTGCTGGCACGCACGCTGGAACGCTTCTTAAGGTCAAGGTCGGGCGTGCTGAGCTACCACCCGCGACGCGGAAGGGCGGGAGCGAGGCCGCGAACGCTGGCTGGCCTCGGGGCGTCCGCCTCACCCCGGCCGGCTGGACATTCACGCCGCATCATCCACAAGTCCGCCGATGCCCATGGCGGCGGGTGGCCCAATCTCGGGCTGATGATGAAGGAGGGGCTCCTGAAGGAAAGCATCGACGGCGAAGCGCTGAATGGGCGCACCGCCGGATGATCCACCGCCGCGAACAGCGCAAGATGCTGATGGTGATTTCCGACGGCGCGCCGGTCGACGATTCGACCTGTCGGTCAATGCCGCCGACATCTGGAAAAGCATCTGCGCGACGTGATCGCCATGGTCGAGCGGCGCAAGCTGGTCGAACTGATCGCCATCGGCATCGGTCACGACGTCACCCGCTATTACGAACGCGCGGTGACGATCACCGATGTCGAACAGCTGGCCGGCGCGATGACCGAGCGGCTGCCGAAACCTGTTCGACGCTGACCACAGGCGCGGGCGCGGGCGATGGGAATGAAGCGGGTGGTGAAGGCGCGCCCCGGCTGCGGAAACGAGGGGGCTTTCCGCCCCCTCGCGCTCCCCGAGGACATTTGGAAACGGAAGAAGAGGCAGGATATTTCCGAACTTCGGCGCGGGTGGCCAATCCGGGACACGGCGCGGCGCGGCTGGCGGCCCTGCGCAGAGGCGCGCTGGCGGCGGCGGGCCATGATGGCTGCATCGTGCCGCGCGCCGATGTCTATCAGGGCGAATATGTCGCCGGGCCGGCCAGCGCGTGAAATGGCTGACCGGCTTCACCGGCCTCGGCGGGATTCTGCATCGTTTTGCCCGGCATCGCCGGAGGTGTTCATCGACGGGCGCTATCGCACCCAGGTGAAGGCCGAGGTCGATCTTTCCGCCTTCACCCCCGGTTCACGCGGCCGGAAACCGGCCGGCGGAGTAGCTGGCCGAACATCTGCCGACAGGCGGGCGGATCGCCTATGACCCATGGCTTCATACCGCCCGCGAGATCGGCGAGATTGCCGAGCGGCTGGCGGGCAGCGGGATCGAGCTGGTGGCGGCGCCGAACCGGGTCGATCCGCTGTCCCGGCCGGCGCCACCGCGCGCCCCGGCCGCCATCCAGCCGATCGAATTTGCGGGCGAGACGGCGAAGCAAAGCGCGCCCGGTTGGCGGCCGAACTTGCCGGTGCAGGGCAGGCGGCGGCGGTTCTGACCCTGCCCGACGGCCTGTCGTGGCTGCTGAACATCCGTGGCGCCGACATTCCTGGCCAGTTGGTGCAGTGCCTTGAGGATCTTGCATGCCGATGCGACGCTCGACCTGTTCATCGACACGGCCCGGCTGTCGCCGGCGCTGCGCGGCCATCTGGGGCCAGAGGTGCCTGCATCCGCCAAGCCTTTGGCGACGCCTGACCAGTTGCCGGGGGTGGTGCGGGTCGACCGGGCGACCGCGCCGCTGGCGGTGTCCAGATCGCAGGGCGTCAGGCGACCGCGCCTGGCGCCAGGCGCCGTCCTGCCTTCTGCCGAAGGCGCGCCGGGAGCCCGCCGAGATCGCCGGGATAGAGCGGCGCATCTGCACGAGCAGCGCAGCGATGGTCGAGTTCGCGCAGGCCTGGCTGGCCGCCGAACTGCCGAAGGGCGAGATGACCGAGATCCGCGCGGTGACGGCTCTGGAAGGGTTCCGGCGGGCGACCGAAAATACCTCAAGGACATCAGTTTTCGAAACGATCTGCGGCGCCGGCCCCAATGGCGCGATCATCCATTGCCGGGTCAGCCGCGCCACCGACCGGGCCTTCCGCGACAGCAGATGGTAGTGATCGATTCCGGCGGCCAGTATGTCGACAGCACCACCGACGCTGACCCGCACCATCGCCATCGGCGCGGCTGGGGATAGATGCCGCCATGCTGCATCGCCGAGAGGTTGATCGCGTGCCGCGGCTGCGCTGGCTGCCGAGGTGTTGACGATATCTGGTTTCGACATCTTCTTCCTCCGCTGGCTAACATCGGTTCTCGGCTGCAGACCGTGCGCTGGTCGGCGCCTATCTGTCGGTCCATGAAGGACCGGCGGGCCTGTCGCGCCGCTATGACCAGCCGCTCGAACCCGGCATGATCCTGTCGAACGAGCCGGGATATTACCGCGAAGGCGCCTTCGGCATCCGGATCGAGAACCTGATCCTGGTCGAGGAAGCCGCCCCTCTGCCCGGCGGCGATGCCGAGCGCGAGATGCTGGCCTTTCGCACCCTGACCTTCGTCCCGATCGACCGGGGCCTGATCGACCGCCAGATGCTGACGCGGGCCGAGGTCGACTGGATCGACCGCTATCATGCCGAGGTGCTGCGGCGGATCGGTCCACGGCTGTCGGACGGGGCGCGCGTGTGGCTGGAGTCGGCCTGCGCGCCGCTCTGAGTGTTGGTGCCTGCCTTGCGACAAAACCGGTGTCCACTTTTGCCGGGCAGGCTTCAGCCCGCCAGCAGCGCCTCGGCCGCCGCCCAGGCCGCATCGGTCACGGTTTCGCCGGCGAGCATCCGCGCCAGTTCGTCCACCCGCTGATCGCGCGCCAGCGCCACCACGGTCGAGCGGGTCTGGCCGCCCGCCACCCGCTTTTCCACCCGCCAGTGATGGGCCCCCTGCGCGGCGACCTGCGGCGAATGCGTCACCACAAGGATCTGCGCATCCTCGGCCAGCCGCGCCAGGCGGCGGCCTACCGCATCGGCGGTCGCGCCGCCAACGCCCCGGTCGATTTCGTCGAAGATCATGGTCAGCGCCTCGCCGCCGCGCGCCAGGCAGACCTTCAGCGCCAGAAGGAAGCGCGACAGCTCGCCCCCCGAAGCGATGCGGTTCAGCGGCCCGGCCGGGGCGCCGGGGTTGGTGGCGACGGTGAATTCCACCTGGTCGCGGCCCTCGGGGCCGGGGTCGGCGGCGGCAAGGCTGGTGGCGAAATGGGCGCGTTCCATCTTCAGGGGCGCCAGTTCAGCGGCAATCGCGCGGTCGAGCGCCTTGGCCGCCCGCGCCCGCACCGCCGACAGGTCGGCCGCCGCCGTCTGATAAGCCGCCTCGGCCGCCGCGACCGCGGCCGCCAGCCCCTTCAGGCTTCCCGCCGCCCCATCCAGTGCCGCAAGCCGCGCCCGCAAATCGTCGGCGAAGGGGCCCAGATCGTCGGCCGCCACCCCGTGCTTGCGCGCCAGCGCCCGGATGGCGAACAGCCGCTCCTCGACCCGCTCCAGTTCCGCCGGCTCGAACGACAGGGCGTCAAGGCAGGTCTCGACCCCTGCGCCGCCTCGAGCAGTTCTGTGAAGGCGCGGCCAAGGGCGGCGAGCGGCGCGTCGAGCCGCCCCTCGGCCCGGTCCGCCGCCGTCTCCAGCCAGCGGGTGGCGTCGGCCATCAGCCCTTCGGCACCTTCCGGCCCCAGCGCCTGAAGGGCGCGGGCGATGTCGCCCTGAATCCGCGCGCCGGCCTGCATCGCCCGCCGGCGCCCGTCCAGATCGGCCTCCTCGCCCGGCTGGGGGTCCAGCCGGTCAAGCTCGGCGACCGCGTGGCGCAGGAAATCCTCGTCGGCCTTCAGTCGCGCCTGATCGGCCTCGGCCTCGGCCAAGGCCCGCCGCGCCGCCGCCAGCCCCGACCAGGCGGCGCGCGTGGCGCTGATGTCGGCGCCGGCGAAGGCGTCCAGCATCTGCCGGTGGCCGCGCGGATTGAGCAGGCCGCGATCGTCGTGCTGGCCATGCAGTTCGACCAGCGCGGTCGAGCAGGTCGCGCAGGACCTCGGCGGCCACCCGGCAGTCGTTGACCAGGCGGTCTTGCGCCCGTCGGCCGCGCCGCACGCGCGGGATCAGCTCGTCGCCCGCCTCGATCCCCGCCTCGGCCAGCACCGCGCGCGCGGCATGATCGGGCGGCAGGTCGAACACCGCTGTCACCTCGCCCTGCGCCGCGCCCGGCCGGACCACATCGGCGCGGCCGCGCCAGCCCAGGACGAACCCCAGGCAGTCGAGCAGGATCGACTTGCCGGCGCCGGTTTCGCCGGTCAGCACGTTGAGACCCGGCTGGAAGCCCAGTTCCAGCCGCTCGATCAGCAGCATGTCGCGGATGTCGAGCGTTCTCAGCATCGGGCTTCCACCCTACGCCGCCGTAGGGTGCGTGATCTCACGCACCGATTGCGCATCTTACATCCATTCGCCCTTGATCATCTGGCGATAGATCGACGCAAGCCAGCCCGATCCTTTCGGCTTGGCCTCGAGCCCCTGGCTGGTCAGCAGCTTGTAACCATCCTGATACCAGTCGGTTGACTGGAAGTTGTGGCCGAGGATCGCGCCGGCCGTCTGGGCTTCGTCGGTCAGGCCCAGCGACAGATAGCATTCGATCAGGCGATAGAGCGCCTCGGGCGTCTGGCTCGTGGTCTGGTACTGTTCGACCACCACGCGGAACCGGTTGATCCCGGCGCCGTAGTTGCCCTGTTTCAGGTAATAGCGGCCGATCTCCATTTCCTTGGCGGCAAGGTGGTCGAAGGCCAGGTCGAACTTCAGGATTGCCGACTTGGCATATTCGCTGTCGGGATATTGCTCGATCACCGCGCGCAGCGCCTGCAGCGCCTGGAAGGTCAGGCCCTGGTCGCGGCCCACTTCCTCGATCTGGTCGTAATAGGACAGCGCCAGCAGGTACTTGGCATAGGCCGCGTCCTCGTCGGCCGGATAGGTGTCGATGTAACGCTGCGCAGCCGAGCGGCTGTTTTCGTAGTCGCGATCCTTGTGATAGCCGTAGGCTTCCATGATCAGCGCCCGCTTGGCCCATTCCGAATAGGGATAAAGCCGTTCGACCTCGCTGAAATATTTCACCGCCGACTTGGCCTTGCGTTCGCTGGCCAAGGCACTTTCGCCCTTCTGGTAGATCTGTTCGGCGGTCAGGTTCTCGAGCGGCACGGCGTCCTTGGTGCCGCGCCCGCAGGCCGCCAGGATGGCCAACAAGGCAAGCTTCCCGACAAGCGCTGCCGCTCTATTGCCCCGACCCATGTCCCGCCTACCTCGTCTTGCTCTTCTTCTGCCCGAAGGCGAACCTGTCGGCCGCCAGCCGGTGGCCTGTCCTAGCACAGAAAAAACCGGGGCGCAAAACGCCTTTCGCGGCCGTCACCGAAGGATAATCCACGTCGGAACGGGACGGCGCGCCGCCGTCGTCCTAGCCGATTTCATGGGAGTGTCTGCCTGCCGGACCAGCGCCGGTCAGGCGACGGCGGGGATGTCGTCGGCCCGCACGCCGGCGCCCGGCAGCCGCTTGCGCACCGCCGCGTCGCAGTCGCGGATGCGGAAGGCATCGGGGCGCGCGAACAGCGCCCGCAGCAGCCGGTTGGTCATCGCATGGCCCGCCCGGTTGCCGACATAGCGGCCCAGGATCGGCGCCCCGGCCAAGGACAGGTCGCCCAGGGCATCGAGCATCTTGTGGCGAACCGCCTCGTCGGCGCGGCGGAACCCGCCCGGCGTCAGGATGCGCTCGCCCTCGACCACCACGGCGTTGTCGTAGGTGCCGCCCAGGGCCAGGCCGCTGGCGCGCATCATCTCGACATCCGACTGGCGGCAGAAGGTCCGGCAATCGGACAGTTCGCGCACGAAGCTGCCGTTCGCCATCGACAGGCGCTGATGCTGGCGGCCGATGGCCGCATCGGCGAAGTCGATCGAAAAGTCGATTTCCAGCGCATCCGCCGGTTCCAGCCGCGCGACCGCCGCGCCTTCGCGCACTTCGACCGGCGCGAGGATTTCGATGCAGCGCACCGGCTCGTCCAGCGCCCGCAGGCCCGGCCGAGGATCGCGGCCACGAAGGGCTGCGCCGAGCCGTCAAGGATCGGCACTTCCGGCCCGTTGATCTCGATCAGCGCATTGTGGATGCCGCAGCCTGCCAGCGCCGCCATGATATGCTCGATGGTCGAGACGCTGACGCCCGCGCCGTTCTCGACAACCGTGCACAGGCGCGAGGGCGTCACGGCGTCCCAGATCGCCGGAACCATCGCGTCGCGGCCGATCACGTCGGTACGGCGGAACCAGATGCCATAGTTGGCCGAGGCCGGCCGCACGGTCATGCGCACCCGCGTGCCGGTATGAAGACCGACACCCTGAAAGGTCGCTGCGGAACGGATCGTCGTCTGCACTGATTTGCCCCGATTGCCGGCCCATCCCCGGGTCGGCTTTTGCAAGGATCAGATAATCTTCCGTCCCGCGCGGCTCAATTCACTCTTTGTAACGGAATGAAACAAAGCCCGGCCTGTTGAAACAAGTTCAACAATGGTTGTCCAACTCGTTGAATAAAAAGAGGAAAGCCGGGCGAACCCGGCTTTCTCCGATCACGGTGACGTAGCGTCTCAGTTTGCCTGGCGGCGCAGGAAGGCCGGGATCTCGATCCGCTCCTGGTCGGGGTCGGCGGCCGAATCTTCCTCGTATTCCGCCGAAAGCCGCGGCTGGGCGCGCACAGCCGGCGCAGCGCGTTCGGCCTGCTGCGGTGCAGGATGGCCGCCGGTCATCCGGTTGATGAGCGAGTTGATCCCGAACCGCGGCCGGTCGGCGGCAGGCTGGGCCGCCGGCTGCGGCGCGGGCTGGGCCATGCGCGGCTGGCCGGCCTGCGGGGCACGGCTGACCGCGGCTTGAAGGCGTGCCAGCGCCTCGGGCGAGGGCGTGCCGGGCGCCCGCGGACGGGGGGCGACGAAGGTCGCTTCTTCCTCGACATGGAAGTCGCGGGCCGAAGTCTGCACCGGCGGTTGCGGCCGGTAGGCCGGGGGCGGCAGTTCGTCGGCCACCGGCGGCTGCATGTGGGCCGGCTGCGGGCCGGCATCGAACAGCGACGGCTCGGGCTGGACCGGGGCCGCGGGGGCCTGATAGGCCTCGGCGCGATAGGCGGGCTGCGGAGCCGGCCGCGGCTCGGCCATGCGCATCGGCTCCGGCGCGGGCTGCGGGGCCACGGGCGCGGGCTGCGGCTGATAGGCCTGGGGTTGCGGTTGCGGTTGCGGCTGGTAGGACTGCGGCTGCGGCGCCGGGTGACGGGGCAGCGGCTCGGCCATCGGCCGGCGCGCGACCGGCACGTCGACCTGCGCCTGATTGGCGTCGATCCCGGTGGCCACCACCGACACGCGCATCATCCCCTGCAGCGTCTCGTCCAGCGTCGAGCCGACGATGATGTTGGCGTCCGGGTCCACTTCCTCGCGGATGCGGTTGGCGGCCTCGTCCAGTTCGAACAGGGTCAGGTCGGCCCCGCCGGTGATGTTGATGAGAACGCCCTTGGCGCCGCGCAGGCTGATCTCGTCCAGAAGCGGGTTGGCGATCGCCTTTTCGGCGGCCTGCACGGCGCGGTCCTCGCCGCTGGCCTCGCCGGTGCCCATCATCGCCTTGCCCATCTCGTCCATCACCGCGCGCACGTCCGCGAAGTCGAGGTTGATGAGGCCCGGGCGCACCATCAGGTCGGTCACGCCCTTGACGCCCTGATAAAGCACGTCGTCGGCCATGGCGAAGGCTTCGGTGAAGGTGGTCTTTTCGTTGGCCAGCCGGAACAGGTTCTGGTTGGGGATGATGATCAGCGTATCGACGACCTTCTGCAGGGCCTCGATTCCTTCGGTCGCCTGGCGCATCCGCTTGGCGCCCTCGAACTGGAAGGGCTTGGTGACGACGCCGACGGTCAGTACGCCAAGCTCACGCGCCGCCTGGGCGATGATCGGGGCCGCGCCGGTGCCGGTGCCGCCGCCCATGCCAGCGGTGATGAAGCACATGTGCGCGCCGGCCAGATGGTCGACGATTTCCTCGATGGTCTCTTCCGCCGCCGCAGCGCCGACCGAGGGCCGTGCCCCGGCGCCCAGCCCTTCGGTCACCTTCACGCCGATCTGGATCTTGGCCAGGGCATGGTTCTGGGCCAGCGCCTGCGCGTCAGTATTGGCGACGACGAACTCGACCCCTTCGAGCTGCTTGGAAATCATGTTGTTGACCGCATTGCCGCCGGCGCCGCCCACGCCAAACACGGTAATCCGCGGCTTCAGGTCCTCACGGTCGCTCATCGTCAGATTCAATGCCATTGGTATCCGCCTGCCTATCATTGGGCCGCCTTCGGCCACGTCCCCCGCATTGGTCGGATTTTAGTGACAGAATCGCTTCAGGTCACGCGAAAAACGCCCCCAGACTACAAAATCTGGGGGATTCTTTGGCGAGGTTCGGCGGCATTTCGCCTAAGGCGCAGGATGTTGTGGTTACCAGTTATCCTTGAACCACTTGACGGCCCGCTTCAGCGACCGGGCGGGATATCGTTCGGCAGGAATCTCGAAATCCCACCATTCGTCCTGCGGATGTGCGGCAAACAGCGACAGGCCCACGATCGAGGAAAAGGCCGGCCCGGTCGCAGCCTGCGGCAGGCCCTGGACCCGCAGCGGCCGACCCAGGCGGACGTTCTGGCCAAGGATGCGCGCGGCGAGGCCATCCAGCCCCGGAATCTGGCTGGCGCCGCCGGTCAGCACGATCTGCTGGCTGGGCAGCTGGTCGAAACCGGCCGCGTCCAGCATGGCGCGGGCGTCCTCGAGGATCTCCTCGACGCGGGGGCGCATGATGCCGATCAGTTCGGTGCGACTGACGCTGCGGCGGTCGCGTTCCCAGTCGCCGCTGTCGCCGCCGATCTCAATCATCTCGCGGTCGTCCATGCCGGTCGCGTAGACCCCGCCATGCATGGTCTTGATCCGTTCGGCGACCGACATCGACACCTGCAGGCCCTTGGCGATGTCGTTGGTCACATGGTCGCCGCCCAGCCGGACACTGTCGGTGAAGATCATGTGCTTCTTGATGAAGATCGACAGGCCGGTGGCGCCGCCGCCCATGTCGATGCAGGCCGCACCCAGTTCCTGTTCGTCCTCGACCAGGCTGGCGATCCCCGAGACATAGGCCGACGAGGCGATCCCCGCCAGCTCCAGGTCACAACGCTTGATGCAGTAAAGCAGGTTCTGCACCGCGTTCATGTCGATCGTCACCAGGTGCATGTCGGCGGCCAGCCGGTTGCCGACATGGCCGCGCGGATCGGCCATGCCGCTGCGATGGTCGATGGCGAAGTTGACCGGATGGGCATGCAGAACCTCGCGGTTCTCGCCGAAGTCGGGCACGTCGCAGGCCGCCAGCACCCGGCCGACGTCCTGTTCGCTGACCTGCCCCGAGGCCAGCGTGATCTCGCCCGCCAGCCCGTAGCTGCGCGGCCGCGCCCCGGCCAGGCAGGCGATCACATGGTCGACCCGCACGTTGGCCATCTTCTGCGCCGCCTGAACGGCGGTGCGGATCGCCCGCTCGGTTTCGGGGATCGCGTCGATTTCGCCGAACCGCACGCCGCGCGCCCGCGTCGTCGCCGCGCCGATCACCCGGAACTGCGATTGCCCGGCCAGCGAGCCCAGCCCGTCCTCGCGGGCCGACGACTCGCCGTCGAAGCGCAGAACCAGGCAGGCGACCTTCGATGTGCCCACATCCAGGATCGCCACCACGCCGCGCTGCATCGCCGCCTTGCGCATGTGCCGCATTGCCCGCTGCATCTGATAGAGGTCGGTCATTGGCTTTCCACCTTCGTCTCGGTCTGGGTTGCGCCGTGCAGCACCGCCGCCGCATCGGCGGACAGGCGCAGCGTGGGTCTTTGGGAATTTCTCAGGTCGATGGCCGTCAGGTCGCGGGCCAGCATGTCCTCGGCCTTGTCCAGGGCGATGACCTCCTCGATGGCGTCGACCGGGCGGTCCTCGGGCAGCATGATCCGCTGGCCGCGGTCCATCACCATGTCCCAGCGCCGGTCGCCGACCCGCACCAGGCCGCGCACATGCGCCAGGATCGGCCGCGCCGCCGACAGGACCGCCAGCGCCTCGGGCACCGCATCCTCGGCCCCCGCACCGGTCACCACCGGCAGATCGGGCCGCGCCGCCCGTTCCAGAAGCGTGGCCACCCGGTGGCCGGTCGCGTCCAGCATCTCGAGCCCCGCCTCGGTCCGCCACAG
Source organism: Paracoccaceae bacterium (assembly GCA_046348855.1). Classification (GTDB taxonomy): domain Bacteria; phylum Pseudomonadota; class Alphaproteobacteria; order Rhodobacterales; family Rhodobacteraceae; genus TMP-24. Next base: position 74,193 of record JAXMDK010000014.1, read on the forward strand.
GACGGCGGGCTTGCGTTCGGTGACGGTCACGCCCAGCACGCCCCCGGCCTTCAGCTTGACCGATACGTCGGCGACCGCATCCATGGCAGCGATGGCGTCGCGGAAGCCGTCGAGGTCGAGCTTGAAGGACGACACCGGCAGGTCCGCCGGCACCATCGCCCGGATCGCGTCGGCCACCGGCGGCGAAGCTCCGTCAATCGACAGGAGCTTGACCATGAATTCGGGGCGGTTCTCGATCCGGTCGCGCAGCGCCACGAACTGGCCGGTCAGCGCCGCCCGGCGCCCGTCGCTGGCCAGGTAGCCACCGACCAGCGCCGCCACCACCAGCACCGGCACCCCATAACGCATGAACAACCGGAACCCCGGCGTCAGCCACAGCCGCTCCATCCGGTAGGCAAAGCGTGACGGCGACGGATCGGCCGCCGCCCGCCGGGGAGCCGGCCGCGACAGGGCCACGGGTTCGCGGCGCTCGGCGGCAAGGGGCGCGGGCGGCACGGGGGCCGCAGCGGGCGCCGTCTGGCGACGCATCAGGCCGGCCATCCGGTCGAACATGCCTTCGCCGCCCCCCGCCGAGGCCGGCTGACCATCGGCCTCGCCGCGCAGGCGTCCGTTGCGGTAGTGCGAAACAGGCCGTTCGGGCGCTCTCAGCGATTGCATGAGGCATCCTCCACCAGCCAGGCGCAAAGGTCGGAATAGCTCATGCCCGCCAGCGCCGCATGTTCCGGCGACAGCGAGGTTGGGGTCATGCCGGGCTGGGTGTTGGTTTCAAGGATATAAAGCCCCTGAAGTCCCCGCGCCTCGTCCCAGCGGAAGTCCGACCGCGTCAGCCCCCGGCAGCCCAATGCCTGATGCGCCTTCAGCGCGTGATCGCGGCAGGCCGCAGCAATGTCCTCGGGTATGTCGGCCGGGCAGACATGCCGAGACCCTCCGGGGGCATATTTCGCGTGATAGTCGTACCAGCCTTCGGTCAGGATCTCGGTCACGCCCAGCGCCCGGTCGCCCAGCACTGACACCGTCAGTTCCCGCCCCGGCACATAGCGTTCGACCATCACCGTTTCCGGGATGTCGGACGACAGATCGGGCGGGCCGTTCGCCGCCTCGTGCACGATATAGATGCCGACGGAGGAGCCTTCGTTGTTGGGCTTGACCACATAGGGGGGCGCCATGACATGGCGGGCGCGCACCTCGTCGGTCGCGGCGATCACACTGTCGACGACGGGAATTCCCTGGGCGCGGAACAGATCCTTGGCCCGCGCCTTGTCCATCGCCAGCGCCGAGGCCAGCACGCCGGAATGCGTGTAGGCCAGCCCCATCCATTCCAGCAGACCCTGAACGCAGCCATCCTCGCCCCAGCGGCCATGCAGGGCGTTGAAACAGACATCGGGGGCGATCTCGACCAGACGCGCGGCAAGGTCGCGGCCGGCATCGACCTCGACCACCTCGTATCCCGCCTCCCGCAGGGCCTGGGCACAGCCGCGCCCGCTGACAATCGAGACTTCCCGCTCTGCGGAAAGCCCACCCATCAGAACTGCCACCTTGGGGGCTTGCCTGCTCGACTTGCCCGCCACGTCCGCCATTTCCGGGGCTTTGCGCCCCTGTTATCCACCGAGTTATACCCGGCTTAGTCATTCATATCGTTTATTATTCAGCCGCCGGATCGCCGACGCGCATGATTTCCCACTCTAACGATATTCCGGCGCTTTGGAAAACCCTTTTTCGCACTTCCTCGCCCAATCCTTCCAGATCGGCGGCGGTCGCCCCCCCGGCGTTCAGCAGGAAGTTGGCGTGCATCTCGCTCATCTGCGCGCCGCCCCGCCGCGCGCCCCTCATGCCGGCGTCAGCGATCAGCTTCCAGGCCTTCAGGTCGTGCACATCGTCCGCCCGCCCGGTCGAGGAAAAACCTGCCGGGTTGCGGAAGGTCGATCCGGCCGAGCGCTCGCGGGTCGGCTGGCTGGCGTCACGACGAGCGACCTGTTCGCCCATTTTCGCAATGAGATCAGCAGGTTGACCCGCTGCGGCGCGGAAGGTGGCGGCGACGATCACCGCGCCGGCGGGCAGGTCCGACTGGCGGTAGCGCAGGTTCAGGCCGGCGGCGGGCAGGTCGCGCATCTCGCCCTGCCGCGTGACGATCCGCACGCGGTCCAGCACGTCGGCGACGTAGCTGCCATAGCAGCCCGCGTTCATGCGGACCGCGCCGCCGATGCTGCCGGGGATGGTGCGCAGGAAGGTCAGGTCGAGCCCGGCCTCGGCAGCGCGCTTGGCAACCTGCGCATCGAGCACCGCCGCCCCGGCAGTGACTGTTTCCCCTGTGATTTCAACGCTATTGAAGCCCCGCCCGAGCCGGATCACCACGGCGCGGATGCCGCCGTCACGGACGATCAGGTTCGATCCCACCCCCATCGGAAAGACCGGGACCGAGGGATCGAGCGCGGCGAGGAACTGGGCCAGGTCCGCCTCGTCCGCCGGCTGAAAGAGCCAGTCCGCCGGCCCGCCGACGCGCAGCCAGGTCAGGTCGGAGAGGGGGCGGTTGGCTGTGAGGGTGCCGCGCACGGGGGGAAGGGAGTGGGTCATGGAGGGAGTGAGTAGCCGGGAAAGACGGGATGACGCAAGGGCGGCGGGGCGGTCGGTGGCAAGCCCTTGGAATGGCGGGAAAAGGGTGGCTGGCCTGGGTCGGGTCTCCGTCCCGCGGGCGTCTGGCATCCGTCCCGACAGTTCAGGGACAGGTCGGGGCGCTTCGCTTTACCATGAGACGCCCGCAGGGCGGCGGGCGGCCCGGCGGCATGGGCGAGAAAGGTCCGCCATTTGCTTGCGTCAGTGCAGGATCATGCCAACCCAAAGCAACGCGCTGTGGCGGGAATTGCTTTTTTTCCCGGACCGAACAGGGGCCGCTCCAGTGGAGCGGCACGCGGTCCGGTTGGCCGAAGCGCGAGCGCAGGCCAAGGGGGGGCCGCAATCCCGACGTTAGGGCACGGCCAGCGCCTGCCCAAGCGGGTGCAAAGCGCCCGCCGCCCGATGGGCGGGCGCTGGCCGTGCGCGGGGCACACGGCCGGGGCTGCGTCGGCCGGTCGCCTGGCGCGCGAGGCGATGGCCTCGCGCCGCTTCGCCGGCGCGGTTCCAATTGAAATGATCCTGCTCGGACCGTAAGGCGGGCGCGGCCCGCCGCCCGGCCAACGTCTCGGATCAACCGCAGATCGCCACCCGCGCAGCCATCACGGTGCGCGGCGGGTCAGCAGCTTCCGGCCGAAGTAGACCAGCGGCCGGCGGAACATCGAGAGGAAGGCCAGAAGTCCCAGCCCCACCGCCAGCGGGCCGTGGACGATGGCCAGCCAGACCAGCAGCACCGGGGCGAGCGCCAGAAGCACGATCCCCGGCGGGAATTGCAGCCGCATCGGCAGAAGCGCCGTCACCGTCGCCGCCAGCGCCCAGAGGCAGGCCGCGACCAGCGCCGCGCTCATGACCCGAGCTTCGCGGGCAGCGCGTTCGCCCAGGCCGAGATCGAGCCGGCACCCAAACACACGACCATGTCGCCGGGCCGCGCCTGTTCGCGCACCAGCCGCGCGAGGTCGTCCTCGCCCATCACCGCGCGGGCGTGGCGGTGGCCGTGGGCGATCAGGCCCTGCACCAGATCGTCACGGCTGGCGCCGGGAATGGGCTCCTCGCCCGCCGCGTAGACGTCGGCGATGCCGACCACGTCGGCCTCGTTGAAACAGGTGCAGAATTCCTCGAACAGGTTCGACAGGCGGCTGTAGCGGTGCGGCTGATGGACGGCGATCACCCGGCCTTTCGTCGCCTGCCGCGCCGCCTTCAGCACCGCGGCGATCTCGACCGGGTGGTGGCCGTAGTCGTCGATCACCGTGACCCCGCCCAGAACCTCGCCCACCCGGGTGAAGCGGCGGTTGACCCCGGCGAAGCCGGCGAGCGCGGCGCGGATCTCGTCCTTCTTCATGCCGAGGTGGCGGGCGACGGCGACGGCCGCCAGGGCGTTCGAGACGTTGTGGTCGCCCGGCATCGGCAGGGTGCAGCCGTCGATCTTCGCCCCCTCGCCTTCGCCCTGCAGGAGGATGTCGAAGTGCGCCTTGCCGTTTTCAAAGGTCAGGTTCACGGCGCGGACGTCGGCCTGGGCATTGAAGCCGAAGGTCACGATCCGGCGGTCGGTGATCCGGCCGACCAGCGCCTGCACCTCAGGATGGTCGGTGCAGCAGACGGCGAGCCCGTAGAAGGGGATGTTCGAGACGAAATCGTAGAAGCCCTTGCGCAGCGCCTCGATCGTGCCCCAGTGTTCCATATGCTCGGGGTCGATGTTGGTGACGATGGCGATGGTCGCGGGCAGGCGGTTGAAGCTGCCGTCGCTTTCGTCGGCCTCGACCACCATCCATTCGCCGGCCCCGGCCCGCGCGTTCGAGCCGTAGGCATGGATGATGCCGCCGTTGATGACGGTCGGATCGAACCCGCCCTTGTCGAGAAGCGTGGCCACCATCGTCGTCGTGGTGGTCTTGCCGTGGGTGCCGGCGATGGCGACGTTCGACCGCAGCCGCATCAGTTCGGCCAGCATCTCGGCACGGCGCACCACCGGCAGGCCGCGCCGGCGGGCTTCCTCGAGTTCCGGGTTGCCCTTCTTGATCGCCGAGGAGATCACCACCACCGCCGCCTCGCCGATATTCTCGGCGCGCTGGCCTTCATGGAAGGAGGCGCCCAGCTTCACCAGCCGGTCGGTGATCTTGGAGGCCTTGGCGTCCGAGCCCTGGACCTGGTAGCCCAGCGTCATCAGCACTTCGGCGATCCCCGACATGCCGATGCCGCCGATGCCGACGAAATGGATCGGCCCGAGTTCGCCGGGAAGCTTGGTGGCTGCGTTCATGGTTCGGTCTTTCCGTTGGTAATGCCGGCCAGCGCGGTAACCAGCGCCGCCAGCCGCAGGGTGGCGTCGGGCATGCCCTGGGCGAGCGCCGCCCTGGCCATCCGTTCGGCGGCCGCCGGCTGGCCAAGGACGGCGGCGATCTGCGCCGACAGCGTCGGACTGTCAAGCCGCGATTCCGGGATCAGGATCGCGGCGCCGGCCGAAACCAGCGCCCGGGCGTTGGCGGTCTGGTGGTCGGCGGTGGCGGCGGCGAAGGGAATGAGGATCGCCGGGCGGCCGATGACGCTGATGTCGGCCACGGTCGAGGCGCCGGACCGGCAGATGACCAGCTGCGCCCCGGCCAGGCGGCGCGGCAGGTCGGCGAAGAAGGGGGCGATCTCGGCGGCGATGCCGGCGGCGGCATAGGTGGCCAGCACCCGGGCGTGATCCTCGGCCCGGGCCTGGTGCGAAACCTTCAGGCCGCGGCGGAGCGGTTCGGGCAACAGCGCCACCGCCCCCGGCACCGCGTCCGAGATGATCCGCGCGCCCTGGCTGCCGCCGAAGACGACCAGATGGTTTTCGCCGGCCTGAGGCGGCGCATAGGGCGCGCCCGCCTGTTCGAGGACGGCGGCGCGCACCGGGTTGCCGGTATGGTGACCGATCACGCCCGCGGGCAGCGGCGTCGGCCAGGTGCCGCAGGCGACGAAATCGACGCGGCGGGCGAAGAGTCGGTTCACCCGCCCCAGAACGCCGTTCTGTTCGTGGATGCCGCGCGGCAGGCGCAGAAGCATCGCCGCCGCCAGCGCCGGGATCGACGGATAGCCGCCGAAGCCCACCACCACCGCCGGCCGGTCGGCGCGCAGGCTGCGCACCGCGCCCCAGATCCCGCGCGCCACCCGGAACGGCACCGCCAGCCGCGCCGCGGCACCGCCACGGGCAAAGGTTGCCGACGCGACCTTTTCGATGGCGACCCCGGCCGGAAAGCCCTGGGCATAGCGCGCGCCGCGATCGTCGGTCGACAGCTTTACCCGCCAGCCTTCGGCCAGCATCGCCTCGGCCAGGGCCTGGGCGGGAAACATGTGCCCGCCGGTTCCCCCGGCGGCGATCAGCAGAAGCGGCGCCCCGGCCATCAGCGGCCCCGCTTCATCAGGATGTCGCCGATCCCCCCCTGCGGGCGCCGCCGGGTCAGCGCCAGAAGCATGCCCACCAGGATGCCCGAGGCGATGACCGACGAGCCGCCATAGCTGATGAAGGGCAGCGTCATGCCCTTGGCCGGCAGGAGCCGCACCGCGACGCCCATGTTGATCATCGCCTGCACGCCGAAGGCGCAGGCGAGTCCGGTCCCGGCCAGTCGGATGAACGGATCGCGTTCCTTCATCAGCCGTATCAGCGACCGCACGGTGATCGCCAGGTAGGTCGTGATGATGACGATGACCAGCATGAGGCCGAATTCCTCGGCCGCGACGGCGATGATGAAGTCGGTGTGCGCGTCCGGCAGCGTCCATTTGACCGTGCCCTCGCCGACGCCGACGCCGAAGAAGCCGCCATCCTGGATGGCGTTGGTCGCATAGCCGATCTGGGTGCGCGGGTCGACGTCGGCCGACATGTAGCCGTCGATGCGCCGGGCGAAATGCTCCGACAGGTTGTAGGCGCCGAGCCCGCCCCCCACCGCCAGCGAGGCGACGACGACCAGCAGCGTGATGGGCGCGCCAGCGACGAAATACATGATCCCCCAGGCAAAGAGCACCAGGCAGGCCTGTCCGAAATCGGGCTGCATCGCCAGAAAGCCCGCCACGACGACCGCGATCAGGAAGGAATAGAGCCGCCCCGGCGGGCCGCCGATTTCCTGCGCGGCGGCCATCAGCCAGGCCGAGATGATGACGAAGCCGGGCTTGAGGAACTCGGACGGCTGGACCGAGACGAAGCCCAGCGAATACCAGCGCACCGCGCCCTTGCCGAAATCGGTCCCGAGAAGCGGCAGCAGGATCAGCGACAGGGCGGCCGCGGCGAACCCGAGTATCCCCACCCGCCGCACCATGTCGACCGGCATCATCGAGCAGAGGATCATCACCGCGAAGGCCAGCCCGCCGAACAGGGCCTGGCGGGTGACGTAGTAATAGGGCGGCAGGTTGTTCTTTTCGGCCAAGGGCACCGAAGCCGCCAGCCCCAGGAGGATGCCGAACCCGAACAGCAGGACGATCAGCCCCAGCGACACCCGGTCGATCGTGCGCCACCAGCGCGGAATCACCGGATCGCCCGCGCGGACGGGCGCGGCGCCGAACACCATTTCTGTCATCTGACCGCTCTCACTGCCTCGTTGCCCGGTTGGCCGGGTCTGGGGCGATTCTAGCGAATAAGTCGCTGCGGCGCTAGGGAAAGATCGCGCCTGCGCGGCCTGCCGCCGCTGTCAATGGCCGCCGGTCGCCCCGGCCCGCATGGCGGCCCGCCGCGCCCGGGACGGCGCGGGCCAAAGCGTCTCGAGATCATAAAATTCCTCGAAAGCCGGTATGGCGGGATCGAGCACGACCCAGGGCAGCTTGCTGGCGGTGAAGATGAAGGCCTGCGGCGGACAGAGCGCGGGCTGATCCATCGTGCCCACGCGGACGAAGGCGGCAAGCCGCCCCGCCCCGGCATAGTGGCTGTAGAGCGCGACATGGCAGTCGCGGCAGCGCGCGATCTCTTGCCCCTTGCCCGAAGCCGAAGGGGTCGGGACCAGTTCGACCGGTCCCGTCACCTGCAAACGGTCCATCTCGATCACCGCGTTGATCACGAAGGCCGATCCGGTTTCGCGCTGGCACCAGCTGCAATGGCAGCAATTGACGAACATGGGCCGGTCCAGAAGCCGGTATCGAACGGCGCCGCAGGTGCATTTGCCATGCATTGTTCAGCCTCCCTCATCCTGCCGCAGGACGTCGGAGCAGGATGCGAAAATCAGTCTACAGCGGGACGATGGCTGACGGAAACACTCCGGCCGGCCCGCCGCCGCCCGGTCAGAGCGGCAGGATCCACAGCGCCAGGAACGGCCCCGCCCCCGCCCGCATCGCGTGGCGGATGCCCGGCCGGTTGTAGATCAGCCCGCGCGGCCCCGGATCGGTCCAGTCCATGTCCTCGTTCCACCATTCGCCGGGCGACAGCGGCAGGTAGACTTCCTCGGGCGGATGGGTGTGGAACGGATAGGTGACGCCGGGGGCGATCAGCGACAGGCCGGCCCAGACGTCGTTGCGCCGCTCCAGCCCGCCGGGGCCGAGGATGGTGGCGTTGGCATGCCCGTCATAGAACGGCTGGTCGGACGGAGTTGCCGACCCCCGCCGCCCCCACGAGAGGCGCGGCCCGAGGCGGGCGATGGTGGCGGCCACCGCCGCCGGACCCGTGGCGCGCGTCCGGGCAATTTCCAGAGCCGGTCCGAACCAGTCGCAGACGGCGAGGCGCGCCGGGGTGGGCGGCTCGGGCGCGTCGTCGGGCCGGTGCGCGCAGCGGGCGAAGATCTCGGCCACCACGCGCGCGGCATCCGATCCGGGCGCCGCCCGTTCGGCAAAGGCGGGGGCGGCCGCATCAACGAATTGCTGAAGATCATCGTCGCGCATCGTCCCCTCCTAGCCGATCAGGGCGCGGACCCGCGCGGTGAAATCCTCGCCGCGCTTTTCGAAGTTCGGGTACTGGTCGAAGGAGGCGGCGGCCGGCGCCAGCAGCACGGTTTCGCCCGGCTGGGCCTCGGCGGCGGCGCGGGCGACGGCGCGCTCCATCGTTTCGCAGATCTCGTGCGGCACCTCGCCCAGTTGCAGGGCGAAGTCGCGCGCCGAATGGCCGATCAGATAGGCCTTGGCCACCGACCCCAGGAAGGGCGCCAGCCCGGCGATCCCGCCCTCCTTGCCCAAGCCGCCGGCGATCCAGCGGATGCGGTCGAAGGCCTGCAACGCCTTGGCGGCGCTGTCGACGTTGGTGGCCTTGCTGTCGTTGACGAACCGCACCCCCCCCTTTTCGCCGACGGTCTGGCTGCGATGGGGCAGGCCTTCGAAGGTCTTCAGCGCCGCCTCGATCTCGCGCGGGGGCAGGCCGAGGGCGCGGGTGGCGGCATAGGCGGCGCAGGCGTTCTGGTGGTTGTGGGCGCCTGGCAGGCCCGCGACGGCGCGCAGGTCGACCGAGGCGACCTGCCGGCCCTTGCGCCATTCGGCCAGGAATCCCTTGCGGGCAAAGACCGTCCAGCCGGCGGATTCGAGCTTGCGGCCCGAAGAGATGCGGATCACCCGGTCGTCTTCGGGGCCGGCGGCCATCTGGTTGGCCAGGAACTCGCCTTCCACCTCGTCGACGCCGATCACCGCACGGTCCGGCCCGCCCTGGGTGAAGAGCCGCGCCTTGGCGGCGAAATAGCCGCCCTTGCCGCCGTGGCGGTCCAGATGGTCGGGCGACAGGTTGGTGAAGACCGCGACATCGGGGGTCAGGGCGCGCGCCAGTTCGGTCTGGTAGGACGACAGTTCCAGAACCACGACCTCGCCCTCGACCGAGGGTTCGATGTCCAGCACGCCGCGCCCGATGTTGCCGGCCATCTGCGTCGGCCGGCCGGCGGCGGCCAGGATATGGTGGATCAGCGCCGTGGTGGTCGACTTGCCATTCGATCCGGTGACGGCGACCACCTTGGGGGTCACCTCCATCCGGTCCCAGTCGCCGGTCGCCCAGGACCGGAAGAACAGGCCGATGTCATTGTCGACCGGCACGCCGTCGCGCAGGGCGCGGGCGATGTGGCGGTTGGGGGCGGGATACAGGTGGGGAATGCCGGGCGAGGTGACGAGAAGCGCAAGGTCGGCCCAGGCGGCGTCGCGGGTCAGGTCGGTCAGGGCGAAACCCTCGGCCTCGGCCTTGGCACGCGCCTCGGGCGCGTCGTCCCAGAGAAGCGGCTCGGCCCCGCCGGCCGCCAGCGCCCGCGCGGCGGCAAGGCCCGAGCGGCCGAGGCCGAGGACCGCGACCCGCTTGCCCCGATAGCCCTGAACCGGAATCATGCGCGCCCCCTGTAGCCAAGCCGCGTGACAATGGCGGGACGGACGCGCGCCCGCAAGCGGGGAAAGACCGGCCCGCCTTCGCCCCTTACCGCAGTTTCAGCGTCGCCAGGCCGATCAGCGCCAGGATCAGCGAGATGATCCAGAAGCGGATGACGATCTGCGGCTCGGCCCAGCCCTTCTTCTCGAAATGGTGGTGGATCGGGGCCATCAGGAACACCCGCTTGCCAGTGCGCTTGAAATAGGCGACCTGGATGATGACCGACAGGGCCTCGACCACGAAGAGGCCGCCGACGATGGCCAGCACGATCTCGTGCTTCGTGACGACCGCGATGGCGCCGAGCGCGCCGCCCAGCGCGAGCGAGCCGGTGTCGCCCATGAATACCGCCGCCGGGGGCGCGTTGTACCACAGGAACCCCAGCCCACCGCCGATCAGCGCCGCGCAGAAGACCGCGATCTCGCCGGTGCCGGGCACGAAATGCAGCCCGAGGTAGGTCGAGAATGTCGCGTGGCCGACGAAATAGGCGATGATGCCGAAGGTGCCGGCGGCGATCATCACCGGCATCGCGGCCAGCCCGTCCAACCCGTCGGTCAGGTTCACCGCATTGGCGGCGCCGACGATGACCAGCATGGCGAAGGGTATGAAGAAGATGCCGAGGTTGAAGAGCGCGTTCTTGAAGACCGGGAAGGCGAGCGTGTAGGCCAGCGGCTCGGGATGGGCGCTGGCCGCGGCCCAGGCCGCCAGCGCCGCGACGGCAAGACCGATCAGCATGCGGATGCGCGACGACACGCCCTTGGTGTTCTGCTTGGTCACTTTCGCATAGTCGTCGGCAAAGCCGATGGTGCCGAAGGCCAGCGTCACCAGAAGCACGATCCAGACATAGGGATTGTCGAGTCGCGCCCAGAGAAAGGTCGAAAGGACCAGCGCTGACAGGATCAGGAGCCCGCCCATCGTCGGGGTGCCGGCCTTGACGAAATGGGTCTGCGGCCCGTCGTCGCGGATCGGCTGGCCCTTCTTCTGCTTGCGCCGGAGAAGGTCGATCAGCGGGCGGCCGAAGAAGAAGCCGAACATCAGCGCGGTGAAGAAGGCCCCGCCGGCGCGGAAGGTGATGTAGCGAAAGAGGTTGAAGAAGTCGCCGCCATGCGCGAAATCAGCCAGCCAGTACAGCATTCACCCATTCCCCTTCCCGCCCAACGCCGCGCGCCGCCCGGTCATTCCGCCCCGATCCCTTCGGGTGCGCCCGGGTGCCTCAGTTTGCGCAGCGCGTCAACCACCAGACTGACTTTCGAGCCTTTCGAGCCCTTGACCAGGATCACGTCGCCGGCGTCGGCCAGATGGTGCGCCCCGGCGGCAAGTTCGGCCGCGGTCTCGCGCCATTCGCCGCGCTGGCGGGCCGGCAGCATGTCCCACAGCCAGCGCATGCGCGGCCCGACGCAGTGGATGAGCGTCAGCGAGGCCAGCGCCGGATGGTGCGCCACCGCTTCGTGGAGGGCGCGTTCGTCCGGGCCAAGCTCCAGCATGTCGCCAAGGATGGCGATGCGGCGGCCGTGATGGAGCCGGCCGACCCCGTCGCGCGGCCGCGCCGCCGCGATGACCTCGAGCGCGGCGGACAGACTGTCGGGATTGGCGTTGAACGCATCGTCGATCAGGTCGAAGAACTGTTCGGACTCGACCGGGTCGAGCGCGATCCGTTCGCGCTGGCCGCGCCCGGCGGGCGGCTGCCACTGGCCAAGATCGCAGGCCACCACCGCCGTGTCGCAGCCAAGCGCGCCGGCGGCGGCGATCACGCCCAGCGCGTTCATCGCGAAATGGCGGCCGGGCGAGCGGATCTTGTAGAGCAGCGGCGCGCCGGCGTGAGCGGCCTGGACCACCGTCGCATCCTCGGCCAGCGTCACCGATTTCAGCCGGTAGGTCATCCCCTCCGCCGCGCCGAAGGTCACGACCTGCGCCGCATGCCGGCGGGCCACGTCCAGAAGGATCGGCGAAACCGGCAGGTCGCCGGGCAGGATGGCGGCGCCACCGGGCTCCAGCCCGGCAAAGATCGCGGCCTTTTCGGCAGCGATGCCCTCGATATCGGCGAAGGCTTCCAGATGGGCGGTGCCGACGGTGGTGATCAGCGCGACATGCGGCCGGGCGAGACGCGCCAGCGGCTCGATCTCGCCGGGGTGGTTCATGCCGATCTCGATGACGGCAAAGGCCGCGTCGGCCGACATCCGCGCCAGCGTCAGCGGCACGCCCCAGTGGTTGTTGTAGCTGGCCTCCGCCGCATGGACCGGGCCGTGTGGCATCAGGACGGCGCGCAGCATCTCCGTGGTCGAGGTCTTGCCCACCGATCCGGTGACGGCGACCACCCTGGCCTGCGACCTTGCCCGCCCGGCACGGCCCAGCGCGGTCAGCCCGGCCAGCACATCGGGCACGACCAGCAGCGGGTCGGCCTCGGAACAGCCCTCGGGAACCCGCGACACCAGCGCGGCCGCCGCCCCCTTGTCCAGCGCGGCGCGGACGAAGTCGTGGCCGTCGCGCGCATCGGTCAGGGCCACGAACAGATCGCCGGGCGCGAGCGTGCGGCTGTCGATCGAGACGCCGGTGACGGTAAAGGAGCGGGTGGCGCGGCCGCCGGTGGCGCGGACGGCATCGTCCGAGGACCAGAGCGCGGCGGTCATATCAGCCCGTCCAGCGCCGCGACGGCCACGCTGGCCTGTTCGGCATCGTCGAAGGGATAGATGTCGGTGCCGATGATCTGGCCGCTTTCGTGGCCCTTGCCGGCGATCAAAAGCGCGTCGCCCGGCCCCAGCGCATCGACGCCGCGCAGGATGGCCTCGGCGCGGTCGCCGACCTCGGTCGCCTCGGGGCAGGCGGCCAGCACTGCGGCGCGGATGGAAGCCGGATCCTCGGTGCGCGGATTGTCGTCGGTGACGAATACCACATCGGCATAGGCCGCCGCCGCCGCGCCCATAAGCGGCCGCTTGCCGCGGTCGCGGTCGCCGCCGGCGCCCAGCACCACCACCAGCCGCCCCATTACATGTGGGCGCAGTGCCTTCAGCGCGGTTTCCACCGCGTCGGGCGTGTGGGCGTAGTCGACGAAGACGGTCGCGCCGTTCGCGCGGGTGGCGGCCAGCTGCATCCGTCCGCGCACGGTGGCAAGTCTTGGCAGCGCGGCGAACACCTCGTCCGGCGCGGAGCCGGTGGCAATGGCCAGCCCCGCCGCCGTCAGGACGTTCGCCGCCTGGAACCCGCCGATCAGCGCCAGCCGGGCCATGTGCGCGGTGCCTTTCCAGGCAAAGCGCAGGTCCTGCCCCGTCGCGTCGAAGCGCTGGCCGAGAATGCGCAGGTCGGCGCCTTCGGCCTGGCCGACGGTCAGGATCGTCTGGCCCCGGTCGCGGGCGATCAGCGCCATGTCGGCGCCGCGCGGATCGTCGATGTTCAGGACGGCGGTGCCGTCCTCGGGCAGGACCCGGCCGAAAAGACCGGCCTTGGCAAAGAAATAGGCGTCGAAGGTTTCGTGGTAGTCGAGATGGTCCTGGGTGAAGTTGGTGAAGGCCGCTGCCTTCAGCCGCACGCCATCGAGGCGGCGCTGTTCCAGCCCGTGGCTCGATGCCTCCATCGCCGCGTGGGTGACGCCGGCGTCGGCCATTTCGGCCAGCATCCGGTGCAGGGTGATCGGTTCGGGAGTGGTGTGCGACGACGACGCGGTCCAGGCGCCTTCGACGCCGGTGGTGCCGATGTTGCAGGCGGCCAGCCCCAGTTCGGTCCAGATCGCCCGGGTGAAGGTCGCCACCGAGGTCTTGCCGTTGGTGCCGGTCACGGCGACCATCGTGTCGGGCTGGCGGGCGAACCACAGGGCGGCGGAATAGGCGAGCGTCTGGCGCGGGTCTTCGGCCAGGATCAGCGCCGCGTCGGAGCCGGCCAGCGCCTCGTGCGCGATCTCGGCGCCCTGCCGGTCGGTCAGGATGGCGGCGGCTTCCTGCCGAAGCGCGTAGGGAATGAATTCGGCGCCGTGCATCCTGGCGCCCGGCAGGGCCGCGAACAGGAACCCCGGCTTCACCTGCCGGCTGTCGACGGCCAGCCCGGTGATGCGCGCTTCGCGCCCGCCCTGGGCGTGAAGCCCAAGTTCTGCCAGAGTCTTCGCTGCAACCACCATATCTTGTAGGCCCAATGCATCCCGCTTCAGTTCTTGGCGAGTGTTAGCGTAGGATCGGGGGCAGGTTCAACCTCGGGCCGCAGGCCGAGAAGCGGCCCGATGCGGCGGATCATCTCGGCCCCGACCGGAACCGAGGTCCAGCCGGCGGTGCGGCGGGGTTCCTCGCCCGAGGCCTCGACCGGCTCGTCGAGCGTGACGACCAGCACGTACTTCGGATCGTAGGACGGGAAGAACGAGGCGAAGGTGGCGATCACCTTGTCCTTGTAATAGCCGCCCCTCGGCATCGGCTTGTCGGCGGTGCCGGTCTTGCCGGCCACCGAATAGCCCGGCACGTCGCCGAAGCTGGCGGTGCCGCGCACCACCACCTGGCGCAGGATGCCGCGCACCGTGGCCGCGGTCTTTTCGCTGATGATGCGGGGGCCCTGCTGGACCGTGGTTGTCTTGAGGATGGTCGGCGTGACCCGAGTGCCGCCGTTGACGATCGAGGCATAGGCCGAGGCCAGATGCAGCGGGCTGGCGGAAATGCCGTGGCCGTAGGAAATGGTCAGGGTCGACAGGTCGCTCCATTTCTTCGGTAGCAGGGGCTTGCCGGTCGGCGCCTCGACAAGCTCGATCGGGGTCGGCTCGAACAGGCCCAGCGATTTCAGAAAGGCCTGCTGGCGGTCGCCGCCGATCATCTGGGCAATGTGGGCGGTGCCGATGTTCGATGATTTCACGATCACGTCGGTGACGGTGTTGCGCGGACCATAGTTGTGGAAGTCGTGGATGCGGAACTTGCCCCAGACCAGCGGGCTTTGCGTGTCGACGACGGTGGTGGGCGTGACCAGTCCCAGGTCGAGCGCCTGGGACAGGGCGAACAGCTTGTAGGTCGAACCCAGTTCGTAGACGCCCTGCACCGCCCGGTCGAACAGCGGGCTGTCCGAAGCGTCGCCCTGGGTCAGGGGAGCGGGGCGGTCGTTCGGATCGAAATCCGGCAGCGAGGCAAGGGCGATCACCTCGCCGGTGTGCACGTCCATCAGCACCGCCGCCGCGCCCTTGGCGTTCATCAGCTTCATGCCGCCGTCCAGCACTTCCTCGACCGTCGACTGCACCGTCAGGTCAAGCGACAGCTGCAGGGGCGCGCCACCGTTCGCCGGGTCGCGCAGCCAGCCGTCGAAGGTCTTTTCGACCCCCGCGGTCCCGATCACCTCGGCGCTGTCCACGCCTTCTCGCCCGAAGGCCGCGCCACCGAGAACGTGCGAGGCCAGCGCCCCGTTGGGATAAAGGCGCATCTCGCGCGGGCCGAACAGCAGGCCGGGATCGCCGATCTCGTGCACCTTCTGCATCTGTTCGGGCGAGATCTTCTTCTTGATCCACAGGAACTTGCGCGATCCGGTGAAATCCTTTTTCAACTGGTCGGCATTCAGGTCGGGAAAGATCTTCGCCAGCTTCTCGGCCGCGCCCGCCGGGTCGATCATCATCTTCGGCTGGGCGTAAAGCGCATGCGTCACCAGGTTGGTCGCCAGGATCCGGCCCTGGCGGTCGACGATGTCGGCGCGCTGCGCGGCGATGACGGGGCCGACCATCGCCGACTGCGGCTCGGTCGGCTCGGACGCGGCCAGCAGGCCCATGCGGACGCCGATGGCGACGAAGCCCAGCACGAAGGCCATGCCCAGCATGATAAGCCGGCCCTCGGCCTTGGTGCGGGACTTGTCGCGCAGCTCCTCGTGGCGCAGGCGCAGGTTCTCGCGTTCGATCACGTCGGGGTTCTCGCCCTTGGCGCGGGCCGACAGGATGCGGGCAAGCGGGCGCAGCGGCGTACGGATCATGGCGTCGCCTCCAGCGAAGCTACGGTCGTTGCATCGGCCGAAGGCGCAAGCTCGGGGGTCTGGGCCGCCGGATAGGACACTTGCGCCACCTCGCCGAACTGTTCGGGCGTGAGCGGCAGTAGGCCAAGCCGGCCGAAGTTGATGTCGGCCAGTTCGCGCAGCCGGTCGGGACGGTTCAGATAGGCCCATTCGGCGTTCAGCACGCCCAGGCTTTCCTTCAGTTGCCCGACCTCGGCCTGAAGGTCACGCAACTGGCCGACCTCGGCCTGGGTGCTGTAGTTTTCCCGGTAGGCCCAGAAGGCCAGCCCCATGATCGCCGTGACCGAAAGCAGCAACAGGAAATTGCGCATGATTCAATGTCCTTTCCTGGCAGGCAGCACCGGCAGCGCGAGATCGGCGGCGCCGGCCCGGCCGGCCGGTGCGGCGGTGCGCTGGCCGACGCGAAGCTTGGCCGACCGGGCGCGCGGATTGGCGGCCAGTTCGGTCGCGTCCGGCGCCACGGCGCGGCGGGTGACAAGCGTGAAGGCCGGGTCGCGCGCGGTGCGGGCCGGCGCATGGCGGCTGCCCTGGCCCTCGGCCCCCGACCGGAGCTGGAAGAACCGTTTGACGACCCGGTCCTCGAGCGAATGGAAGGTCACGACCGCCAGCTTGCCGCCGGGCTTCAGCGCCCGTTCGGCGGCGGCGAGGCCGGCCTCGAGCTGGCCGAATTCGTCGTTCACCGCAATGCGCAGCGCCTGGAAGCTGCGGGTGGCCGGATGGCTCTGGCCGGGCTTCTGGCGCGGCAGGCAGCGTTCGATGACCCCCGCCAGTTGCAGCGTGGTGGCAAAGGGTCGCGCCGCGACGATGGCGCGGGCGATGCGGCGCGCGGCGCGTTCCTCGCCATAGTGGTAGAGGATGTCGGCCAGTTCGCTTTCGGTCGCGCCGTTGACCAGATCGGCAGCGGTCGGCCCCTCGTCGCCCATGCGCATGTCGAGGGGGCCGTCCTTCTGGAAGGAAAAGCCGCGCCCGGCCTCGTCGATCTGCATCGAGGAGATGCCGAGGTCCAGCACCACCCCGTCGACCGGCGCGCCGGCCAGCCGGTCCATGTCGGAGAAGGTTCCCGGCACCAGCCGCAGCCGGTCGCCATAGGCGCCCGCCCAGTCCGCGGCCATGCGGAAGGCCAAAGGATCGCGGTCGATGGCGATGACCTGCCCCGCCCCGGCATCGAGCAGCCCGCGCGCATAGCCGCCGGCCCCGAAGGTGCCGTCGATCCAGATCCCGGCGACGGGCGCCACCGCCGCCAGCAAAGGTTGCAACAGAACCGGGATATGGGCGGGTTGGCTGGATGTTGCGGGGGGCAGCGGCAACCGGCTCACCCCCTTGGCAACGGCGGCAGAAGGCTGCGCGGGTCGAAATCCTCGGGATACTGGTCGGCCAGCCGGCGGGCGCGGGCCCCGGCCTTGGCCTCGTAGGTCTCGGGCTTCCAGATCTTGAAATAGTCGCCGGCCGAGATGAAGAAGGCCTCGGAGGTCAGCCCGATCTTTTCGCGCAGCTTCTGCGGCAGGACCAGGCGGCCGTCGTCGTCGACGTGGGTCTCGACCGACTGGCCGTACATGCGTTCTTCCAGCATCAGCCGTTCGGGCGAACCGCGCTGCATCAGTTCGATCTGTTCGTCGATCTCTTCGATGGCGCGCATCGTATAGACCTCGAGCCAGCCCTGCCGGTCGTCGCCGTAGACGATGATGATGTTGGGCCGCAGGCCTTCGCGCCAGTCGGGGTCCGAGGCTTCGATGACGCGGCGGAAGGGTGCGGGGATGGAAACGCGACCCTTCGCGTCCACCTTGAATGTCTCCGACCCTCTGAACCTGCGTGCCACCGGCCCGCGCTCCCTTTACCTGTCCCGTCTTCGGGGCCGTGGCGGACCCCGGAAAGACAACGGCGGATCGGGCTGCTGCCACTGCCCGATCCGCCGCCCTCGTTCCCATTACTGGGCCCCATTGCTGGGGTTCTGTCCGGCTGCGCAACCACCTGGGGGGATGTCTGCTCGTCGTCGCGCCGGATCTTTGACCGATGAAAGCGGGTGCCTGTATGAAACCTGACTTTTGCCGTTCGGGGTCTTGTTGCCCCTAGTCTTTGGCCCGTCCTCATCGGTGAGTTAAGGGATGACATGGGATTTCATGGGAATCAACAGGAAAGTTTGGGACGGATGCATATTCCCGGCCGCCGGTGTTGTGCCCTTCGGGGCATTTGGCCGGCATTCAGATGGAATCCACCTGTCGATTGTTATACATTCTGGGAATGCCACTACATATTGATGGAGCATGGCCTCAGGGCCTGTTCCCATGTGTTCCCGAAAAACACATGCCGCACATGGGAACACGGGCCACGGCCCGGCCGGGCGGCGCGTGCAAAGCCTGAGAACAACAAGATGATTCGATGCGCCGGGGTTGGCGGCGGGGATTTCCCATCAATTCCCGTGAGGCGATCCGCTCAGTCGGGATGGTGCGGCAGGTGGCCCGACGGCGCCGCATAGGGGCGCGTCACGTCCTTCAGGGTCACGTCCAGGCATTCGGCCTCGGCGGCGATCGCCCCGTCGCCGGCCAGCGTCAGGACCAGCCGCCCGGCGCCATCGGCGCCCGCTTCCCAAGCCAGCGACAGGACCGACAGGACCAGGTCCTTGTCATGCCGGTCGAACCCCTGGCTGGAAACCGCGCCGACATCGGCGACGACCAGAAGCGCGCGCACCCGTTCGTAGGGCCGGCCCGCGGCTTCGGCAGCGGCACGGTCTTCCCAGCGGAAGCGGTTCAGGAACAGCGACAGGGTGCGACCCTTGCGGTCCCAGCGGATGTCGGTCGCGGCAAGAACCGCGTCCTGGATCAGCGCCGACAGGACCGTCAGATCCTCAAGCCCTTCGGCGCGCAGCGTCAGCGCCGTTTCCGCCCCGTCCTCGAACCGTGCGTCCGCCATCACTCGCCCTTGATCCGTTCGATCTTCGCGCCCACCGCCGACAGCTTTTCCTCGACCCGTTCATAGCCACGGTCAAGGTGATAGACCCGGCGCACCAGGGTTTCGCCTTCCGCCGCCAGCCCGGCGAGGATCAGCGACACCGAGGCGCGCAGGTCGGTGGCCATCACCGGCGCGCCCTTCAGGCTGTCGACGCCGGTGACGGTGGCGTGGCCGCCGTGCACGTCGATCCGGGCGCCCATGCGCATCAGTTCCGGCGCGTGCATGAAGCGGTTCTCGAAGATCGTCTCTTCCAGAACCGAGGTGCCGTGGGCCGTGCACAGAAGCGCCATCATCTGCGCCTGAAGATCGGTCGGGAAGCCGGGGAAAACCTCGGTCCTGACGTCCACGGCATGCACGCGGCCCGTGGCATGGCTGACCTTCAGGCCGGCCTTCGTCTCCTCGATATGCACGCCGGCCGCTTCCAGCTTGTCGCAGAAGGAGCCAAGGAGCGCGCGCCGCCCGCCCAGAAGCTCGACCTCGCCGCCAGCGATGGCGGGCGCGATCATGTAGGTGCCCAGTTCGATCCGGTCGGTCACGACCCGGTGGGTCGCGCCGTGCAGCCGGTCGACGCCTTCGATGGTGATGGTCGAGGTGCCCTCGCCTTCGATCTGGGCGCCCATGGCGCGCAGGCACGCGACCAGATCGACGATCTCGGGCTCACGCGCGGCATTCTTCAGGACGGTCGTCCCCTTGGCCAGCGTGGCCGCCATCACGATATTCTCGGTCGCGCCCACCGAGGCAAAGCGCTGTTCGATCACGGCGCCCTTCAGGCCACGGGGTGCCGCCGCATGCAGGTAGCCATCCTTCAGCTCGATCTCGGCGCCCAAAGCCTCGAGCCCGGCTATATGAAGGTCCATCGGCCGCGCGCCGATGGCGCATCCCCCCGGCAGCGATACGATGGCCTGCCCGGCCCGCGCCAGCAGCGGCCCGAGCACGAGGTTCGAGGCGCGCATCTTGCGCACGATGTCGTAGTCGGCGGTCAGGTTGGTCAGGTCGTGGCTGGACATGGCCAGGACCTGCCCCGACTGCATCGAGGTCACTTCCGCCCCGAGCGACTGCAGCAGCTGGGTCATGGTGCGGATGTCCGACAGCCGCGGCGCGTTGGTCAGCGTCAGCGGCTCGTCCGACAAGAGCGTCGCCGGCATCAGCGTCAGGCAGGCGTTCTTGGCCCCCGCGATCGGTATCGTGCCGTTGAGCGGGCCGTTGCCCCTGACCAAGATCGAATCCATCCGCCTGCCTCAGTTGTTCTGTTCTTTGTTGCCGGACTTGTCGGCCGCCCCGTCATCGCGGTCGTCGCGCGCCCGCGCCTGGGCCTTGCGACGCTGAAGGTTGGCGCGCAAGGCGGCCTTCAGCCGCTCTTCCCGCGTCGCCTGGCCTTCGGGTTTTGCCGGTTTCCTGTCCATCCGCGACTTCCTACCCCGGAACGGATCAAGGGTCCAGATTGCGCTTGCGCGGGGCGGATTTTGCGACTAACACGCGCCCCACGAAACGGATGCTGCAGTAGCTCAGTGGTAGAGCACTCCCTTGGTAAGGGAGAGGTCGAGAGTTCAATCCTCTCTTGCAGCACCATAAATCCCCAAGAATTTCAGGCACTTGCAACTCCCGATAACCGGGAGGCTGGACGCTGGCTATGCAGAACGGCGCCAGAACGTGCGCCAGTATGTGGCACGAAATTGACACAGGGATTCTTGGCGGCTGGCGGGTCACCCCCGCCCCACCCCGAAAGCGCATTGTTGCCCGCGCGCCGGGGCGCTATGACCGGGCCGGGCCGGGCACCGGCCCGCCGCGCGGCGCGGGCGTGGTGGAATGGTAGACACATGGCACTTAAAATGCCTGGGGCGAAAGCCCGTGCCGGTTCGAGTCCGGCCGCCCGCACCATCGCCGGCCCGGTCAACGCCCCGCGGCCTGCGCCGCGACCATTTGCACCAGATCCCTTGCGGCAGGTGCGGCTTGCCCCCGCCCGGCCATCGGCCTAAACCGCCTGCCGTGACAGACAGGAGGCATCATGGCCCGCAGACCAGCACCGATGACCGAGGATCGCGGCCTGTCCAGGCGGGTGGGATCGCTTGCCGCGCTCTGGCCGTTCCTCAGGCCCTACCGGGGCATGGCGGCGATGGCGCTGGCGGCGCTGACGCTGACGGCCACCATCAGCCTGATCCTGCCCATCGCCGTGCGCCGGGTCGTCGACGGATTCACCAAGGGCTCGGCGCTGCTCGACCAGTATTTCGTGGCGGCGCTGGCAATCGCGCTGGCGCTCGCGCTCGGCACCGGGGCGCGCTACTACCTGGTCACCCGGCTGGGCGAGCGGGTGGTGGCCGACATCCGCCGCGCGGTCTTCGACCGGGTGATCGGGCTGAGCCCGGCCTTCTACGAACAGCTGATGACGGGCGAGATCCTCAGCCGCATCACCACCGACACGACGCTGATCCTGTCGGTGATCGGATCGTCGGTGTCGGTCGCCTTGCGCAACTTCCTGATGCTGGCCGGCGGGCTGGCGCTGATGCTGCTGACCAGCCCCAAGCTGACCGGGCTGGTGCTGCTGATCGTGCCGGCGGTTGTCGTGCCGATCGTGGTGCTGGGCCGTCGACTGCGGCTTCTCAGCCGCGAGAACCAGGACTGGATCGCCGCCTCCTCGGGCCTGGCGTCCGAGGCGCTGTCCTCGGTCCAGACGGTGCAGGCCTTCACCCATGAGGACGCCAGCCGCCAGAGCTTTGCCGACCTGACCGAAAAGAGCTTCGTTTCCGCCAAGGTCAGGATCAAGGCGCGGGCGGTGATGACCGCCATCGTCATCTTCCTGATTTCGGCGGGCGTCGTGGGCGTGCTGTGGATCGGCGCGCGCGACGTGCGGGCCGGCGCGATGAGCGTGGGCGATCTGGTGCAGTTCGTCATCTATTCGGTGATGGTGGCGGGATCGGCAGGGGCGCTGTCGGAAATCTGGGGCGAGCTGCAGCGCGCCGCCGGCGCGACCGAGCGGCTGGGCGAGTTGCTGGCGGTAGGCGACAGCATCGCCGATCCGGCGCGGCCCGTGCAGCTGGCGCCGCCGGTCAAGGGCGACCTTGCGTTCGAGAACGTGACTTTCCACTACCCCACCCGCCCGACCAAATCGGCGCTGACCGGGGTGACGCTGAAGGTGCGTGCCGGGGAAACGGTGGCGCTGGTCGGCCCGTCGGGCGCAGGCAAGACCACCGTAATCCAGCTGATCCTGCGCTTCTACGACCCCGAAAGCGGCCGCGTCACCCTGGACGGGACCGACCTGCGGGACCTGGCGCGGGCCGACTTCCGCCGCTCTGTCGCGCTGGTGCCGCAGGACCCGGTGATCTTCGCCGCCTCGGCGCGCGAGAACATCCGCTTCGGCCGGCCCGAGGCGACGGATGCCGAGGTCGAGACCGCGGCGCGCGCGGCGGCGGCGCACGAGTTTCTTCTGGCGCTGCCGCAGGGCTATGACACGTTCGTCGGCGAACGCGGTGTCATGCTGTCGGGCGGGCAGAAGCAGCGCATCGCCATCGCCCGCGCCATCCTGCGCGACGCGCCGGTGCTGCTCTTGGACGAGGCCACCTCGGCGCTCGATGCCGAAAGCGAGCGGGCGGTGCAGGGCGCGGTCGAGCGGCTGGCGCGCGGGCGCACCACGCTGATCGTCGCGCACCGGCTGGCGACGGTGAAGAAGGCCGACCGGATCGTGGTCTTCGACCAGGGCCGGATCGTCGCCGAGGGCACCCATGACGCGCTGGTGGCCGAGGGCGGGCTTTACGCCCGGCTGGCGCGGTTGCAGTTCACCGACGGCGAGCTGGCCGCCTGAGGATCGCAGCGTCACGCTTGCCCCGGCTGGGCTTTGCCGCCATCCTTTCCGGCGACGACGGGCGATCCAACCGCCCGCCGGGGAGGAGAGGGAATGGGGAAATTCGCTTCGCTGGCCGACCGCGATGCGGTCGAGCAGGCCATGCCGTATGAGCAGCGCGACCTGCCGGTAACGCTCTACGAATTCCTGTCACGCACCCGGCAGGCGCATGGCGAACGACCCGCGATCAGCTTCCAGATGTTTTCCGGCGCGAAGGACCGCGCCGAAACCCTGACCTGGGCCGACCTGCACGACCGCGTGACCCGCGCCGCCAACCTGTTCCGCGCGCTCGGCGTCGGTGAAGGCGATGTGGTGGCCTATCTTCTGCCCAACGCCACCGAAACCGCGGTCACGCTGCTGGGGGGCGCGGTGGCGGGGATCGTCAACCCGATCAACCCGCTGCTGGAGCCCGAACAGATCGCCGCGATCCTGCGCGAAACCGGGGCCAAGGTGCTGGTGACGCTGAAGGCCTTTCCCCATTCCGACCTTGCCCAGAAGGCGGCCGCGGCGGCGGCCCTGGCGCCGGGGGTCGGGACGGTGCTGGAGGTTGACCTTAACCGCTATCTGGCCCCGCCGAAAAGCTGGATCGTGCCCTTCATCCGGCCGAAGAACCCGGTCAAGCACGGCGCGCGGGTGATGGCGTTCAACGCCGCCTGCGCCCATCAGCCCGGCGACCACCTGACCTTCGCCGATGCCGAGGGCGACCGGGTGGCGGCCTATTTCCACACCGGCGGCACGACCGGGATGCCCAAGGTGGCGCGGCACAAGTATTCCGGGATGATCTACAACGGCTGGCTGGGCGGCACGCTGCTGTTCGAGAAGGAAGACGTGCTGATCTGCCCCCTGCCCCTCTTCCACGTCTTTGCCGCCTATCCGGTGATGATGTCCTGCATCGCCTCGGGGGCGCACATGGTGATGCCGACGCCGCAGGGCTATCGCGGCCAGGGCGTGTTCGACAATTTCTGGAAGCTGATCGAACGCTGGCAGGTGACGTTCCTCATCACCGTGCCCACCGCCATTTCCGCGCTGATGCAGCGCCCGGTCGATGCCGATGTCTCGTCGCTGAAAACCGCGATTTCCGGCTCGGCGCCGCTGCCGATCGAGCTTTACAACCGCTTCAAGGCCGCCACCGGGGTCGAGATCGCCGAAGGTTACGGGCTGACCGAAGCCACGTGCCTGGTGTCCTGCAATCCGGTCAACGGGCTGAAGAAGGTCGGTTCGGTCGGGGTGCCCCTGCCCTACAGCCACGTCCGCATCCTGCAACTGAACGCCTCGCACATGGTGGTGCGCGAATGCGGCCCCGACGAGGTCGGCGAAATCTGCGTGTCGAACCCCGGCGTCTTTGCCGGCTCGACCTATACCGAGGCCGACAAGAACCGCACGCTCTTTGCCGAAGGCCGGTTCCTGCGCACCGGCGACCTGGGGCGGATCGACGCCGACGGCTATCTGTGGATCACCGGGCGGGCCAAGGACCTGATCATCCGCGGCGGCCACAACATCGACCCGGCGATGATCGAGGAGGCGCTGGCCGGCCATCCGGCGGTCGCGTTCGTCGGCGCCATCGGCCAGCCCGACGCCTTTGCCGGCGAACTGCCCTGCGCCTATGTCGAGCTGGTCAAGGGCGCCAGCGCCACGCCGGACGAGCTGATGGCCTATGCCCGCGACCATATCCCCGAACGGGCGGCGCAGCCCAAGCATATCGAGATCCTGCCCGAACTGCCCAAGACCGCGGTGGGCAAGATCTTCAAGCCCGACCTGCGACGGCTGGCGATCCACCGGGTGTTCGACGCCACACTGGCCGAGGCGGGGATATCCGCCTCGGTCGCCGAGGTGGTCGAGGACAAGAAGCTGGGTCTTGTCGCCCGGCTGGAACGGCGCGGCGTGGTCAACGAAGAGGCGGTCGACAAGCTGATGGGTGGGTTCACGACGCCCTGGGCGTGGAAGGGGTAGCAGGGGGCAGGCGCAAGATCGCATCAATACCAAGCGCCACAGGCCAACGTTCCCTTCCCGGACCGATCAGGTGACGCGCCGGTGGCGCGTCACCCCATCCGTTGGCCGGAGCGCAAGCGCAGGCCAAGGGGTCGTCCGCAGTCCTGAAGGTTCGGGCACGGACAGCGCCCGCCCCGGTGGGGGCGAAGCCCCCGCCGCCCGAAGGGCGGGGGCTGGGCGTGCGGGTGGGGCACCCGGCCCGAGCGAGGCTTAAACCGACCGCTGTGCCGCGCGAGGCGATGGCCTCGCGCTCGTTCGCCGCCGCGGGTCCGAACTGATCCGACCGCGCCCTAAAGCCCCGCCTCCTTCACCGCCTCCATCGCCACGAAGGTCGAGGTCGAGGCGACGTGCGGCAGGGTCGAGATCCGTTCGCCCAGGACCCGGCGATAGGCGGCGATGTCGCCGGTCCTGACCTTGAGGAGATAGTCGAAGGACGAGGCCATCATGTGGCATTCCTCGATCTCGGGCACCGCATGGACCGCCCGGTTGAAGGCCTGCAGCGCCGCCTCGCGCGTGTCCGACAGCCGCACCTCGACGAAAGCGACATGGGCAAGGCCCATGCGGATCGGGTTCAGCACCGCCCGGTAGCCGGCGATCACCCCCAGATCCTCCAGCCGCTTGACCCGCGCCTGAGTCGGCGTCTTGGTCAGGCCGATGCGACGGGCGAGTTCGGTCACCGCCATGCGCCCGTCGCCGGCCAGTTCGCGGATGATCGACTGGTCGAAACGGTCAAGATCGGGTTGCGCGTTTGGTCTGTCGATCATCACATCTATGGCCAATTTGCCTGCGTTTCAGAAAAGTATAGGAAAACAGCCTGCACAACAAACGGTATCATGGGCCAAATCAGGAGCATCCCCATGACCAGCACCGAATCCCTCTGGACCGCGATCGAAACCGGCTCGCTTCAGGACGAAGCCGTGCTTCTGCGGCGGCTCATTCCGGCCACCGGGCTCGACCTGCCGGGCCGCGCCCGCGTCGCCGCCGCCGGGGCCGATCTCGTGACCAAGATCCGCGCCGACGTGCGCCCCGGCCTGATGGAGGTGTTCCTCGCCGAATACGGCCTGTCGACCGACGAAGGCATCGCGCTGATGTGCCTGGCCGAGGCGCTGCTGCGGGTGCCGGACGCCGAGACGATGGATGCGCTGATCGAGGACAAGATCGCACCGTCGGACTGGGGCCGGCACCTAGGGCAGTCAGCCTCGCCGCTCGTCAATGCCTCGACCTGGGCGCTGCTGCTGACCGGCAAGGTGCTGGAGGAAGGCGCGCCCGGCGTCGTCGGCCATCTGCGCGCCGCCGTGCGCCGGCTGGGCGAGCCGGTGATCCGCAAGGCGGTCCAGCGGGCGATGAAGGAAATGGGCAAGCAGTTCGTGCTGGGCGAAACCATCCAGTCGGCGATGATCCGCGCCCAAGAGATGGAAACGCAGGGCTACACCTATTCCTACGACATGCTGGGCGAGGCCGCCAAGACCGCCGGCGACGCGGTGCGCTATGCCAAGGCCTACGGCATGGCCATCGACGCCATCGCCAGCGCCTGCGACCGCGAGGACATCGGCACCAACCCCGGCATCTCGGTGAAACTGTCGGCGCTGCACCCCCGCTATGAGGTGGCGCAGGAAGCCCGGGTGATGGCCGAACTGGTGCCGGTGGTGCGCGATCTGGCCCGCAAGGCCGCGAAGGCCAAGATGGGCTTCAACATCGACGCAGAGGAGGCCGACCGGCTGACCCTGTCCCTGAAGGTGATCGAGGCGGTGCTGTCGGACCCCGAACTGAAGGGCTGGGCGGGCTTCGGCATCGTGGTGCAGGCCTATGGCCGCCGTGCGGGCGCGGTCATCGACTGGCTGCACGACCTGGCCGCCCGGCTGGACCGCAAGATCATGATCCGCCTGGTCAAGGGCGCCTACTGGGACGCCGAGGTGAAGCGGGCACAGGTTCTGGGGCTGGCCGACTTTCCGGTCTTCACCCGCAAGGAATCGACCGACGTCAGCTACATCGCCAATGCCCGCAAGCTGCTGGGGATGACCGACCGCATCTATCCGCAGTTCGCCACCCACAATGCCCACACCGTCGCCGCGATCCTCGACATGGTGCAGCCGGGGCAGGCCTACGAATTCCAGCGCCTGCACGGCATGGGCGAACGGCTGCACGACATCGTGCACAAGGCCCACAATTCGCGCTGCCGCATCTATGCGCCGGTCGGTGCGCACCGCGACCTTCTGGCCTATCTGGTGCGGCGGCTTCTGGAAAACGGCGCGAACTCGTCCTTCGTGCACAAGATCGTCGATCTTGAGGTCGCGCCCGAAATCGTCGCCGCCTGCCCGATCACCCAGGTCGAGGCGATGCTTCCCAAGGTCGCCAACAAGGCCATCCGCAAGGGGCCGGACCTGTTTGCGCCCGAACGGGTCAATTCCAAAGGCTTCGACCTGACCGACGCCGGCACGCTGGCGCTGATCGACGAGGCGCGCGGCGCCCATGCGGCGACCGAATTCATCGCCGATCCGCTGATCGCCGGCAATGTCATCGGCCTGCCGGTGCGGCGGGTCGTGAACCCGGCGAACGGGCAATATCTGGGCAAGGTCACCGACGCCGGCCCCGCCGACGTGGCAACCGCGCTGGCCGCCGCCCGTCCCTGGTCGGCGACCGTCGCCCAGCGCGCCAAGATCCTGAACCGCGCCGCCGACCTGTACGAGGAAAACTTCGGCCCGATCTTCGCGCTTCTGGCGCGCGAGGCCGGCAAGACCCTGGCCGACGCCGTGTCGGAACTGCGCGAGGCGGTGGATTTCCTGCGCTATTACGCGGCCCGCGCCCAGGCGATCGACGGCCAGGCGGCCGGCATCTTCACCTGCATCAGCCCGTGGAACTTCCCGCTGGCAATCTTCTCGGGCCAGATCGGTGCGGCGCTGGCGATGGGCAACGGGGTGCTGGCCAAGCCCGCCGAACAGACGCCGCTGATCGCCGCCTTCGCGGTGTCGCTTCTGCACAAGGCGGGCGTGCCGGTTTCGGCGCTGCAGCTTCTGCCCGGCGACGGCGCGGCGGTGGGCGCGGCGCTGACCTCGGACCCGCGGGTGGCGGGGGTCTGCTTCACCGGCTCGACCGAAACCGCGCTTCTGATCCGCAAGGCGATGGCCGCGCATCTGGCACCCGGCGCGCCGCTGATCGCCGAAACCGGCGGGCTGAACGCGATGATCGTCGATTCCACGGCGCTGCCCGAACAGGCGGTGCGCGACGTCATCGGCTCGGCCTTCCAGTCGGCCGGCCAGCGTTGTTCGGCGCTGCGCTGCCTGTATGTGCAGGAAGACATCGCCGACCATTTCACCGAGATGCTGTTCGGCGCGATGGAGGAACTGGTGCAGGGCGATCCCTGGCTCTTGTCGACCGACATCGGCCCGGTCATCGACCACGAGGCCGAGGCGGGCATCCGCGCCCATATCGAACAGGCACGGCGCGAGGGCCGGCTGCTGCGGCAACTGTCGCGGCCGAAGGGGGGCCATTTCATCGCCCCGGCCGTGATCCGGGTCAAGGGAATCGCCGACCTGGAGCGCGAAATCTTCGGGCCGGTCCTGCACATCGCCACCTTCCGCGCCGATGACCTGCCCAAGGTCGTCGCGGCGATCAACGCCACCGGCTACGGGCTGACCTTCGGGCTGCATACCCGCATCGACAACCGCGTGCAGGAGGTGTGCGAGGCGCTGCGCGTCGGCAACATCTACGTCAACCGCAACCAGATCGGCGCGGTGGTGGGCAGCCAGCCCTTCGGCGGCGAAGGACTGTCGGGCACCGGGCCCAAGGCCGGCGGGCCGGACTATCTGGCGCGCTTTGCCGCCAACCCGGCGCAGGTGCTGGCCGATGCCGCCATCGTCGGCGCGGCCGCCGCCGCCGATCCCGGCGCCATCCGCAAGGCGTTGGCGATCCAGCCCGCCGCCGGACGCGCCGACGAGACCAACCTGCCGGGGCCGACCGGCGAATCGAACCGGCTGAGCCTGCATCCGCGCCCGCCGATCCTGTGCCTCGGCCCCGGCACTGCCGCCGCCGCCGACCAGGCGCGGGCGGTCCGGGCGCTGGGGGGCGACGCGGTCGAGGTTCCCGGCCACCTGCCGCCCGAGGTGCTGACCACGCTTCAGGGCCTGTCGGGGGCGATCTGGTGGGGGGCACCGGAGCCGGCCCGCGCGATGGTGCAGGCGCTGGCGGCGCGCAAGGGGCCGATCCTGCCGCTCATCACCGGCCAGCCGGACCGCGCCCATGTGACCGAGGCACGCCACGTCTGCGTCGACACCACCGCCTCGGGCGGCAACGCCGCCCTTCTGGCCGAGGCCGGGACCGCTTGACGAAAGGCCGCGGATCGGGAAGCGTCGTGCCATGTTCCCGATCCGCGACCACAATCCCTCGGCCGGCACGCCCTTCGTCGTCTATGCGATCCTGGCGGCGAACCTGCTGGTCTTTGCGTATCAGTGGATCTTTGCCTCGGCCGAGCCGGCGGCATCGCAGTTCTACTACGATTGGGCGCTGTTTCCGGCAGCGGTGACGGACTACGGCGAATATCGGGGCCTTCTCACCTCGATGTTCCTGCATGCAGGCCTTTTGCATCTGGGCGGCAACATGCTGTTCCTGTGGATCTTCGGCGACAATCTGGAAGACCAGATGGGCCATCTGCCGTTCCTGGCCTTCTATCTGGCCTGCGGCCTTCTGGCCGGGCTGGCGCAGGTCGCCACCGAGCCGCATTCGATGATCCCCACGGTCGGCGCCTCGGGGGCGATTGCCGGGGTCATGGGCGGCTACCTGTTGATGTTTCCGCGCGCCCGGGTCGATATCGTTGTCATCTTCATCATCTTCTTCAAGGTCTTCACGATTCCGTCGGTCATCATGCTGGGGGTGTGGCTGGCCTTCCAGATCCTTGGCGGGGTCGGGTCGGTCGGCGAGGCGGGGGTGGCCTACTGGGCGCATGTCGGCGGCTTCGCGGCGGGGCTGGCACTGACGCTGCCGCTGTGGCTAAGGCGCGGCGGGCGTGAATTCTGGCGCGAGACCGAGGGGCTGCCGCCGCACGGCGAGGCGGTCTATGCGCCGTCGATTTTTCCCCGGATCGGGCGGCGCAAGTAGGCGGCGGCTGCCGGATCATCTGAATTCCACGGCGGCGCATGAGCGCGAGGCCGTTGCCTCGCGCGTCGGGACCGGGGTCAGCCTGCGTCGGCCGTGCGCCAAGCGCACGGCCAGCCCCCGCCCCCCGGGCGGCGGGGGCACTGCCCCCACCGGGGCGGGTGCCGTCCGTGCCCAGAGGTTCGGGAAGGCGGATAACCCCTTGGCCCTTCCTCGCGTCAGGGCCAACGGACCGGGCAACGCGCCACCGGCGCGTCGCCTGATCGGCCCGGGCAAAGTGAAAACCGGCCCGCGACGCCTTGAATTGCGGTGATCTTGCCCGAAGCTCCGATAGGGGTCAGACCGGGTCTTCCGGCAGGCCGGCCAGCCTCGCCAGCCCCCGGTAGGCGCGGCGCGCACCCTCGTCCCACATGGCGGCGCGGGCGGCGAAGAGGGTCGCCTGGCTTTGCAGGATGGGCGGTTCGTCCAGCACCTTCAGGTGGTTGGCCCGCAGCGTCTCGCCCGACGAAGTGATGTCGGCGATCGCCTCGGCGGTCAGGTTCTTGACCGTGCCCTCGGTCGCGCCCTGGCTGTCGACCAGCTGATAGTCGGCCACCCCGTGCAGCGTCAGATAGTCGCGCACCAGCCGGTGATATTTGGTGGCGATCCGCAGCCGCTGGCCGTGCGCGCGACGGAAGGCGGCGGCGACGGCATCCAGATCGTCGAGCGTCGCCACGTCGATCCAGGCGGCGGGCACCGCGATCACCAGATCGGCATGGCCGAAGCCCAGCGCCGCCAGTTCGCGGACCTGCCGGTCCCAGTCGGCCAGCCGGTCGCGCACCAGGTCCGATCCGGTGACGCCCAGATGAATGCGTCCCTGCGCCAGATCGCGCGGGATCTCGCCGGCCGACAGCAGCACCAGTTCCACCCCGTCCGCGCCATCGACGGCACCGGCATATTCCCGTTCCGACCCGCTGCGCCGCAGGGTGACGCCGCGCGCGCCGAACCAGTCGAAGCACTGGTCCATCAGCCGCCCCTTGGACGGAACCCCCAGCTTCAGCGTCATGCCAGCCCCCCGAGATCGGCGACCAGACCCGGCCGGATCACGCCCCCCACCGCCGGGATCGAGCGGCCCTGACCAAGGACGGCGGTCAGCGCGTCATAGCGCCCGCCCGAGGCGACGGGGGGTAGATCGGGGTCGGCGGCATGGAAGGAAAAGACGAAGCCGTCGTAATATTCCAGCGTGGTGCGGCCGTGGCTGGCCTCGAACTCCAGCGCGTCGACGTCGATTCCGCGCGCGGCCAGCGCCGCGAGCCGCGCCTCCATCCGGTCGGCGGCTGGGCTGATCGCCGGCATGGCGCGGGCCAGGTCACGCAGATGGGCGAGCGCCGCGGGCGACCGCGCTGACAGGTTCAGGAGATCGCCAAGAAGCGCGACCTCCTCGGCCGAGATTGGCGGCGCGGCAGCATCTTCGGCCAGGGCGTCGAGGCGGGCGGCAATCTCGGCCTCGCTCCGCAGGCCGACGAGCGGCGCCGACGGCTGCGCCTCGCCACACGCCATCGCGGCGAGCAGCCGCTGGCGCGACGGCGGCACCGGGGCCTGGCCGCCGAACCGGTCGAGAAGCTGGGTGAAGCGCCTCGGCCGCCAGACATGGCGCGACAGGGCGGCCTTGCGGCTGTCGAGCGTCTTCAGCCCCCGCACGGCGGCCAGCAGGATGCCGATGTCGCCTGTGGCGGCGCGCAGGTTCAGGGGCGCGAGCAGCCCGGCGAACAGGGCAAAGACCTCGGCATCGGCGGCGGACGGGTCGTCGCGCGCGAAAACCTCGTAGCCGACCTGGAAATATTCGGACCGGCGCGCGGTCAGATGTTCCTGCTTGCGGAAAACCTCGCCGCGATAGGCATAGCGCGCCGGTTCCGCGCCGTGCGACATATGTTCGCGCACCACCGGCACGGTGAAGTCGGGCCGCAGCATCATCTCGCCGCGCAAGGGGTCGGCGGTCACATAGGCGCGGGCGCGGATGTCCTCGCCGTAAAGGTCCAGGAGCACTTCGGCGGGCTGGAGGATGTCGGCATCGACCGGCAGGGCGCCGGCCGCCAGAAAGGCCGCGAACAGCCGGTCGGCTACCGCCCGCGCCTCGGCCTTTTCCGCCATCAGCCCTGCCCCAGCAGGCGCCGAACGGTGGCCACCAGATCGGCGCGGGCAACCTCGGTCTGGGCGGGCTGGGCCTTCCATTCCTCGACGCTGGCCTCGGTGGCGATCTGCGCGCCGAGGATCAGGTCCTTGACCTGCACCACCCCGCGCGCGGCTTCGTCGGCGCCCTGGATGACGGCGACGGGCGAGCCGCGCTTGTCGGCATATTTCAACTGGTTGCCGAAATTCTTCGGGTTGCCCAGATAGACCTCGGCGCGGATGCCGGCGCGGCGCAGGTCGGCGGCCATCGCCTGATAGTCGGCCATCCGGTCGCGATCCATCACCGTCACGATCACCGGGCCGCGCCCATCGCCGCCGGCCCGGCCCTTGGCGCGCAGCGCCGCCAGCAGCCGGTCGACGCCGATCGAGATGCCGGTCGCCGGCACCGACTGGCCGGTGAAGCGCTTGACCAGATCGTCATAGCGCCCGCCGCCGGCGACCGAGCCGAACTGCCGGGGGCGACCCTTTTCGTCAAGGATTTCAAAGGTCAGCTCGGCCTCGAACACCGGGCCGGTGTAATAGCCAAGGCCGCGCACGACGCCGGGGTCGATGACGATGCGGTCGGGGCCGTAGCCCTGCGCCGCAAGAAGTGCGGCGATGGATTCAAGTTCTTCAACGCCCTGAACGCCAGTTGCGCTCGCTGCGACCAGTCTCTTCAGGTGAGTGACCGCTGTTCGGTTCCATAGAGCTAGTTCATCCGCGACTACATTCATGTCATCGCCAAGCGTTGCGCTTGGCGCGCTACCGTAGGTAGCTAGAAGTGCCTGGCCCTGAGCTTTCGCAGGCACGTTCGGATCCGTTGCAATCTGGATTAGTTCGTTGTGGATGTTTTGTTTCGCTGAAACAAACCCCATAACGGTTTCGATCTGTTCCGCGGCCAGGCCCGCACCCTTGGTGAAATCGCCGCTATCGTCCTTGCGCCCGGCGCCCAGCAGCGCCCGCACGCCGTCCGGCCCCAGCCGGTCGATCTTGTCGATGGCGCGCAGGACGATCCCGCGTTCGTGGGCGAACTTCTCCGGGTCGGCGGGGTCGAGGATGCCCGCGACCTCCATCACCCCGTTCAGCACCTTGCGGTTGTTGACCTTGACCACATAGTCGCCGCCCAGCCCCAGCGTCTCGAACACGTCGGCCAGCATGGCGCAGATTTCCGCGTCGGCCGCGACCGATCCGGTGCCGACCGTGTCGGCGTCGCACTGGTAAAACTGCCGAAACCGCCCCGGCCCCGGCTTTTCGTTGCGCCAGACCGGACCCATCGCATAGCGGCGGTAGGGGCTGGGCAGGTCATTGCGGTATTGCGCGGCGACGCGGGCCAGGGGCGCGGTCAGGTCGTAGCGCAGCGCCAGCCAGTCCTTGTCCTCGTCCAGCCAGGCAAAGACGCCTTCGTTCGGGCGGTCGACATCGGGCAGGAACTTGCCCAGCGCCTCGACCGTCTCGACCGCGGAAGTTTCCAAGGGATCAAAGCCATAGCGGTGATAGACCTCGGCGATCGTGTCGAGCATCGCCTTGCGTTCGATCACGTCGGCGCCGAAATAATCGCGAAAGCCCCGGGGGGTTTCCGCGCGCGGTCTTCTGGGGGCTTTGTCCTTGGCCATCATCCGCCTCTTGCGTTCGGGCAGGGATGTATCGGATGGGGGGGCGGGCGACAAGCGCGGCTTTTCAGGCCGGATCGGGGGGCCGGGCGGCGCGGGCGGCTTGCATCGCGCGCCGCCTGCCATAGGATCGGCTGGCGGACGGTCAGGGAGGGGTGCCGGGTGGACAGGCGGATCGAGGCGCTGGAGGAGGAGATCGCCCATCTGCGGCGGGCGGTGGACGACCTGTCCGAGGTCGCCGCCCGGCAGGCGCGCGAGATCGAACTTCTGACCCGCCGGGTGGCGATGCTGATGGAGCGCGCCGCCGAGGCCGAGGCGGCCGGCGGCGGCGCGATCCCGCTGGCCGACCAGAAGCCGCCGCACTGGTAGGAAGCCGCCACCGGCTACATCATCCATTCGACCGGCAGAAGGCCCAGCACCGTCAGCGCGACGCGCTTGAAGAGGTTGGTCCCCGGCTCGTAGAGGCGGGTTTCGGTGCCGCCGCCCGCCGCCTTCGCCGACCAGGTCAGCCGCCCGTCCGGCTGGCGTTCGACGTGCCAGGCGGCCCCGGCAAGGTCGGCGTCGACCGTGGCTTTCATCATTGCCGCCAGCACCGGGCTGCGCACCAGAAAGCCCATCTCGCAATTGAGGAAGGTCGAGCGCGGATCGAAGTTGAACGAACCGACGAACACCCGGTCATCGTCCAGCACGAAGGTCTTGGCATGCAGGCTGGCGGCCGAACTGCCGAGGATGCCCAGATGGTCTGCGGCCTCTTTCGAGCCCGGCTCGGCGCGCAGTTCATAGACGTCGACGCCGCCCTTCAAGAGCCGCTCGCGGTATTTGACGTAGGAGGCATGGACCGGCAGCACGTCCGTCGCCTCGAGCGAATTGGTCAGCGTCCGCACCTTGACGCCGCGCGCCGCCGCGTCGGTCAGCAGCCGGGTTCCGCGCGGGCCGGGCACGAAATAGGCCGAGATCAGGTCGATGCTGCGGGTCGCCTCGCCGACGATCGCCGCCAGCCGCCCGACCAGCAGCCGGTCGGCTGGCAGAGGCCCAAGACCCTTGGCCGGATCGTCCGACACCAGCGTGGTTTCGGCCCAGTCGAAGGCGAGCGTGCCGCCGATCAGGTCGCGCACCAGCCGGGTCGCGGCGACCGCCTGGGCATAGTCGGCGGTGCCTTGGTCGGCCTCGACCTCTTTCAGGCGGGCATCGAATCCGGCAAGCCCGTCCGCCGGCGGCGTGACCAGGAGTTCGTGCGGATAGGCGGACCGGCTGTTCCAGTAAAGATCGAACTCGGCCGCGACATCGGGCACGACCTTACCCACCGCCAGAAGGTCCAGATCGGAATATTGCGACTTTTCGGACCGGGCGAAATAGACGTCGCCGATGTTGCGCCCGCCGATGATGGTGGCGGCCCCGTCGACGGTGAAGGACTTGTTGTGCATCCGCCGGTTCAGGCGGAAGAAGTCGAACGCATAGGACAGAAGCCGGGGCTGGCGCAGGTTGAATGGGTTGAAGATCCGCACCTCGGCGTTCGGCAGCGCATTCAGCGCCGCAAGCTCGGCGTCCAAGGCCGGCGTGCCGTTGTCGTCCACCAGCAGGCGGACCCGAACGCCGCGCTCGGCGGCGGCGCGCAGTTCCTGCAACAGCGGAATGCCGGTCAGGTCGTTCTGCCAGATGTAATATTGCGCGTCGATCGTGCTTTGGGCGGCGCGCGCCAGCAGGATCCGGGCGGCAAAGGCCTCGGCCCCCGCCCGCAGCGGGAAGATGCCCGAGAGGCCGGGATGGCTGGCCGCCTGCGGCAGAAGCTGCGCGCCCAGTGGCGTGCCGGGGTCGGCCTCGCGGGCCGTGCTGGCCGAACGCCCGTCCAGTGATGGCAGCGGGAAGATCAGCCGCAAGGCCAGGATCAGGACGGCCGCCGCCAGAATGGCCAGTGTCAGGAAACGGATGAACGAAAGCATGACCCGCGGGCTCTCCGAAAGGCGGCAATGGCGGCAGGTTAAACCGGCAAGGCGGTCGTCGTCTTGATTTCTTTCAGCACGAAGCTGGAATGGATTTCGCGCACGAAGCCCGAGCGCAGCAGGTTGTGGGACATGAAGGCCTCATAGGCCTCGACGTCGCGGACCCGGACCTTCAGCATGTAGTCGGCCTGCCCCGATACCGAATGGCATTCCAGCACTTCAGGCAGGCGGCGCACCAGCGCGGTGAAGCCGGTGACCGAGGTTTCCGAATGGTCGGCCAAGCTGATCTGGGCCAGGACGCAGAGCTTGGCCCCGACCTTGGCCGGATCGAGAAGCGCCACCCGGCCGCGGATCACCCCCGCCGCTTCAAGATCCTGCATCCGCCGCCACAGCGTCGAGGGCGCCATGCCGGTGCGGGTCGCCAGTTCGGCAAGCGACAGGGCCGCGTTCGACTGGATTTCCCGCAGCAATGCCAGTTCCTGATCGGAAAATTCCATTTCCTGCCTACTTTCGGATTTTCATTTTCAATTCTAGGCAAATCATGGGATTTTTGAAAGAACTTTCCGTGCCAGCGGATGTAGAATTGCACCCGGAAACGGGAGGCGCGCATGTCTGGTTATGTGTCGAAGGTCGCGGATGCGACGGGCTATTTCACTTATGAGCCCGAGGAGGATGCGGTCTGGGGCGAACTCTTCACCCGCCAGATGGCATTCCTGCAAGGTCGCATGACCGCACAGTATCTGGATGGCGTCGCACGGCTCGGCCTGTCGGCGCGGGCGGTCCCGCAGATTCGCGACGTGGACACGCGGCTGGCGGCGCTGACCGGGGCGGGGGTGGTCGGCGTTCCGGCGATCATTCCGCCGGCGCAGTTCTTCGACCTGCTGTCGCAGCGCCAGTTTCCGGTCGCCACCTTCCTGCGCCGGCGCGAGGACATGGACTATATCGAGGAGCCGGACATCTTCCACGAGGTGTTCGGCCATTGCCCGCTCTTGACCGACCCCGACTACGTCAATTTCATCGAACGGTTCGGCAAGCAGGCCAAGGCCCTGGGCAAGGCCTACAGCTGGCGGCTGTTCCGGCTGTTCTGGTTCACCGTCGAATTCGGGATGATCCGCACCGCCGAAGGCTTGCGCGGCTATGGCGCGGGCATCGCCTCGTCCCTGTCCGAGGCGGCGCATGCCACCAGCGGCAAGGCCGAGATGCTGCCCTTCGACCTGATGACCGTCCTGCGCACCCCCTACCGGATCGACATCGTCCAGCCGGTCTATTTCGTCATCGACAGTTTCGCCCAGCTTGCCGGATCGCTGGAGGCCGACGTCGGCGCGATGATCGACGAGGCCAAGCGCCTGGGCGACCTGCCGGCGCGGTTCGACAAGGCGGCGTGAGGGGAGCCGCCCGTAGGGTGCGCGGCGAAACGGTGCGTTGAAGCGCACCCTACCGCCCCCTCACACCTCTTCCACCATCACCACGCCGGCCAGCGACTTGATCGCGCCCTTGATCTGCGGGTTGACCGGGAAATCCTGGCCGGTGGCCACCTCGACCTCGGCGCCGCTGGCCGGATCGGCGATGCAGAAGGAGACCGCCCCGCGCGCCCGGGTCTTCAGCTCGCCCGCCATGCGGATCAGAAGCGCCGCCACCGCCGCCACCGCCTCGGCATCGCCGACATGGACGCGCAGGCCGGCTGATCCGGCGTCGGCGGCGACGTTGTCGATGGGCTGGGCGGCGCGGGCGAGAAGCTTCAGCGTCTCGCTCTCGAGGTTCGCCTCGACGGTCAGGACCACCGCCTTGCCCGGTTCCAGATGGTCCCGCGCTGCCTCGAGCGTGTCGGAAAAGACCGTCACCTCATAAAGGCCGGTCGGGTCCGACAGCGCGACGAAGGCGAAGCGGTTGCCCTTGGCCGACTTGCGCTCCTGCCGCGCCGAAACCGTCCCGGCGAGCTTGGCCACCAGCGGCCCGCGTTCGGCCGCGGCGGTCAGTTCGGCCAGCGTCAGCACCTGCTTGCGCTTCAGCGAGGGCATGTAGTCGTCCAGCGGATGGCCCGACAGGTAGAAGCCGACCGCCTGATGTTCCTCGGACAGCCGCTCGACCGGCAGCCAGTCGTTGCCACCGGGCAGGCGCGGCTCGGGCAGATCGTCACCGGCCTCGCCGAACAGCGACACCTGCGACGATCCCGCCTGTTCGTGGATCGCCGCCGACCAGGCCGACAGCGCATCGAGGCTGTCGAACACCCGCCGGCGGTTGGGGTCGAGCATGTCGAAGGCCCCGGCGCGGGCCAGCATTTCCAGGGGGCGCTTGCCCAGGCGTTTCAGGTCCACCCGGCGGGCGAAGTCGAAGAGCGTGACGAACGGCTTCTCGCCCCGGTCGGTCTGGCGGGCGGCGACGATCATCTTCATCGCCTCGACGCCGACGTTCTTCAGCGCGCCCAGCGCATAGACCAGCTGGCCGTCGCGGACGGTGAAGGTGGCGAGTGAGCGGTTGACGCAGGGCGGCACCGTCGTGATCCCCATCACGTCGACCTCGCGCTTGTAGATCGCCAGCTTGTCGGTCAGGTGGATATCGCAGTTCATCACCGCCGCCATGAACTCGACCGGATGGTTGGCCTTCAGCCAGGCGGTCTGGTAGCTGACCACGGCATAGGCGGCAGCATGCGACTTGTTGAACCCGTAGTTCGCGAACTTCTCCAGAAGATCAAAAACCTCTCCGGCCTTCTTCGCGGGGACGTCATGGGTGGCCTTGGCGCCGTCGATGAACTTCGGCCGTTCCTTGGCCATTTCCTCGGCGATCTTCTTGCCCATCGCCCGGCGCAGCAGGTCGGCGCCGCCCAGCGAATAGCCGGCCATCACCTGGGCGATCTGCATCACCTGCTCCTGATAGACGATGATGCCCTGGGTTTCCTTCAGGATATGGTCGATGGTCGGGTGCAGCGGCTCGATGTCGCGAAGGCCGTTCTTGACCTCGCAATAGGTCGGGATGTTCTCCATCGGGCCGGGCCGGTAGAGCGCCACCAGCGCCACGATGTCCTCGATGCAGGTGGGTTTCATGCGGCGCAGCGCGTCCATCATGCCCGAGCTTTCGACCTGGAACACCGCGACGGTCTTGGCCGCCGAATAAAGCTCGTAGGTCGGCTTGTCGTCGAGCGGGATGGCGTTGATCTCGTCCACCGCGCCCTCGGGCGGGGCGTAGAGCGCCCGGCCGTCCGGCGCGATGTGCAGGTGCCGCCCGCCCTCCCGGATCAGATCGACGGCATTCTGGATCACCGTCAGCGTCTTGAGGCCGAGGAAGTCGAACTTCACCAGCCCGGCGGCCTCGACCCATTTCATGTTGAACTGGGTCGCCGGCATGTCCGACCGCGGGTCCTGGTAAAGCGGCACCAGCTCGTCCAGCGGCCGGTCGCCGATCACCACCCCGGCGGCGTGGGTCGAGGCGTTCCTGAGAAGCCCCTCGATCCGCTGGCCATAGTCCAGAAGCCGCCGGACCACCTCTTCGGCGCGGGCAGCCTCGCGCAGGCGCGGCTCGTCGGCCAGCGCCTTTTCGATCGAGACCGGCTTCACCCCTTCGACCGGGATCAGTTTCGACAGCCGGTCGACCTGCCCGTAAGGCATCTGCAGAACCCGGCCCACGTCGCGCACTGCCGCCTTGGACAGAAGCGCGCCGAAGGTGATGATCTGGCCGACCTTGTCGCGGCCGTACTTGCCCTGGACGTAGCGGATGACCTCTTCGCGGCGGTCCATGCAGAAGTCGATATCGAAGTCGGGCATCGACACCCGTTCGGGGTTCAGGAACCGCTCGAACAGCAGGGAATAGCGCAAGGGGTCTAGGTCGGTGATGGTCAGGGCATAGGCGACAAGGCTGCCCGCGCCCGATCCCCGGCCGGGGCCGACCGGGATCTGGTGGTCCTTGGCCCATTTGATGAAGTCGGCGACGATCAGGAAATAGCCGGGAAAGCCCATCTGCTCGATGATGCCCAGTTCGAACTTCAGGCGGTCCTCATAGGTTTCGACCGGCGCGGAATGGGGGATGACCGCCAGCCGGGCGCGCAGGCCTTCCCAGGCCTGGCGGCGCAGTTCCTCGACCTCGTCGTCGGCAAAGCGCGGCAGGATCGGGTTGCGCTTTTTCGCGGCGAAGGCGCAGCGGCGGGCGATTTCGACGGTGTTTTCCAGTGCTTCCGGCAGGTCGGCGAACAGGGCCGCCATCTCGGCCTCGGACTTGAAGTAATGTTCGGGCGTCAGCCGCCGGCGGGGTTCCTGCTGGTCGACATAGGCTCCTTCGGCAATGCAGATCAGCGCGTCGTGCGCCTCGTACATGTCGGCCTTGGGGAAATACACGTCGTTGGTGGCGACCAGCGGCAGGCCCATCGCATAGGCCATCTCGACGAAGCCGCGCTCGGTGGCGCGTTCGGCCTCGGTCACCTGGCCGCCGTCGCCGGGGTGGCGCTGAAGTTCGACGTAAAGCCGGTCAGGGTAGATCGTCGCCAGCCGCGCCATCAGCGCCTGCGCGCGCGCCGCCTGCCCCGCTTGCAACAGCCGTCCGACCGGCCCGTCCGGCCCGCCCGTCAGGCAGATCAACCCCTCGCCGTGCGCGGCCAGTTCGTCCGGCGTCACCTGCGGCGCCTCGCCCCCGGCATCGAGATAGAGGCAGGAGTTGAGCTTCATCAGGTTCCGATAGCCCGCCTCGTCCTGCGCCAAGAGGACGACCGGCGCCGGCGGGCGCGGCCGTTCGCCGGGCGGGGCAGGGTCGTAGGCCACATCGACCTGGCAGCCGATGATCGGCTGGATGCCGGCGCCCTTGGCGTTGACGGAAAATTCCAGCGCCGCGAACAGGTTGTTGGTGTCGGTCACCGCGACGGCGGGCATCCCCGCCTTTTCGCACAGGCCGATCAGCTTCTTGACCGGTACCGCCCCTTCCAGAAGCGAAAATTCTGTATGGAGGCGCAGATGGATGAAGCGGGGATCGGACATGCGACAGGCTTAGGCGAGCCCGCCAGATTCGCATAGGTGCTTCACGAGACTTGTGGCGCTGGCCGGTTTCTGATACTTAGCCTTATGGCTAACCATGGCGATCCGCTGACCCCCGCCTTCCACGCGCTGGCCGATCCGACCCGACGCGCGGTGATGGCACGGCTGGCCGAAGGGCCGGCGACCGTCAGCGAACTGGCCGCGCCCTTCGGCATGGCCTTGCCCACCTTTCTCCAGCATCTGCGGATACTGGAGGGCGGCGGGCTGATCGCCACCGAAAAGAAGGGCCGCAGCCGGCTTTGCCGCCTGAATGCCGGCCGCGTCGCCGACATCGAGGACTGGCTCGGCCGCCAGCGCCGCACCTGGGAATCGCGGGCCGACCGGCTGGAGGCCTTTCTCGGCCGGGGCGGCGATCTGAACGGATGAACACCGGAACAGGAGACAGGATATGAGCGATCTCGACCTTGTGCTGACCCGCCATCTGGCCGCCGCGCCCGACCGCGTCTGGCGCTGCTGGACGGAACCGGATCTCATCAAGCAGTGGTTCGCGCCCAAGCCGGTCATCACCCGCGAGGTGCAGATCGACCTGCGCCCCGGCGGGCGGTTCTTTTCGCTGATGGTGCTGCCCGACGGGATGGAGTTTCCCAACGAGGGCTGCATTCTGGCGGTCGAGCCCGGCCGGCGGCTGGTCTTCACCGAATGCCTGACCGCGGGCTTCCGGCCGGCGGCCAGCCCGATGATCCTGATGACGGCGGAAATCTCGCTGGAGCCCGATGGGGCCGGCACGCTTTACACCGCGCGCGTCCTGCACGGCGATGCCGCCACCCGCGACAAGCATGCCGAGATGGGCTTCTTCGACGGCTGGGGCACGGCGACGACCCAGCTCGAGGCGGTGGCGGCGGGTCTTTAGGGCGCAGTCGTATCACTTGGAATCTGCGGCTGCGACCGTGCGCGAGGCCATCGCCTCGCGCGGCTGGCGGTCGGTTTCAACTTGGCCCAGCCGTGCGCCAAGCGCACGGCCAGCCCCCGCCCTCCGGGCGGCGGGGGATTCGGCCAACGGACCGGGTGACGCGCCACCGGCGCGTCACCCGGTCCGGGAACTGAAAGATGACCTGCGATGCTTTGAGTTGATGCGGTCTTGCTCCGAGCCCCTCGCCCGCCCTACCGGCCCGCCACCGGCCGGCAGTCTGTCACGCGGGCACGGAAATAGACCTCGTAGCCGTCCGGGTAGACATAGCCCACCTCGCCATACGCCGGCAGGCGGCGGGCGCCGACCTGGCGGTAATCGCCGAACCGGCCGCGCCAGTCATAGCGCACCGGGCGGCCGTCGGGGTCGGCAGCGGGGCGTTCGCGCGCCTCCATCGCCACGATGTCGCCGTGGGCGTCAAAGCGGAAAACGACGCGCGCGGTGCCGACGCGGGTGTTGAGCTTGACCTCGGCCTCGTCCTCGGCGGTCATCCGCCAGTGCAGTTCGGGGTTGCCAAGGATCGCGTCGGGCGCCCAGGGCAGTTCGGCCAGATAGCGGAACGCCTCGCCCAGCGTCGTCTCGACCCCGTTCATGCGCGCCACGGTCAGCGCGCCGAAGAGCCGCGCCTCCAGCCGGCCTTCGCCGCCGGTAAAGGAATCCACCACCCGCAGCAGCGTCAGCGGCCCGAAGCCCCGCCGCGCGTTCCAGACGAAGCCGGGTTCGCCCAAGGCGACGATCTGGCGGGCGCGGTAGGGCGCGAACAGGCCGCCGCGCCGGCGGCGCAACTCGGCCGCCTGGGTCAGGACCATCGCCAGATGGCCCGGCCCCGCCTCGGCCCCGGCGCGCAGCGCATAGGTGCGCACCAGAAGCGGCAGCCGGTCGCCCTGATCCTCGGCCGAGGGGCCCTGGCCGGCGCGCACCCAGAAACGCGCGGCCCGGCGGCGGAACCCGATACTGAGCGTGAAAATGACGGCACCAAGGACAATCAGGGCAAGAAGGACGAGAAACAGGAACAGGCCCGCTGTCTGCATGGTGGTCTCCGGCTGGTCCGGCGGGCGCTGGCTTCGGGCCGGCCGGTCGTAAGGTTGCCCAACCCTAGCCGCCTGCCCCGCCGCCGTCACGCGCTGCGCCGCCGCAATCGCCCCGACCGGCGAAGGCCCGCCGATCTTTCGGTTTTGCACGAAAGTGATTTGCACGTTTGGCAGGAAGTAATTCTTGCCAAGAGTCCGGCTTGGGCGCTTCATGGTGCCTGGGAGACGGGGGTGCATCCTGCTTTACGCCGCATCGGGCGGATGCACGACTACCCGGGTGAGGAGAAGGCGGCGGGTCATCGCGATGAGCGACATAGCGTTTCTGTTGAACGGGACGCAGGTCAGGGCAACGGACGCAGATCCGACCCGGACGCTTCTGGACTGGCTGCGCGAGGATCGTGGCCTGACCGGCACCAAGGAAGGCTGCAACGAAGGCGATTGCGGAGCCTGCACGGTGATGGTCACCGACGCGCAGGGATCGCGGGCGCTGAACGCCTGTATCCTGTTCCTTCCGCAACTGCACGGCAAGGCCGTGCGCACCGTCGAGGGGATTTCCGGGCCGGGCGGCCAGTTGCATCCGGTGCAGCAGGCGATGGTCGACCATCACGGCAGCCAGTGCGGTTTCTGCACGCCGGGATTCGTGGTGTCGATGGCCGTCGCCCACAAGGACGGCGCCACCGACCATGACGACCGGCTGGCGGGCAACCTCTGCCGCTGCACCGGCTATGCGCCGATCGTGCGCGCCGCGACGGCCGCCGAATCCGCCCCGGTGCCGGGCTGGATGAGCGAAGACCTGCGCCCGCTGAAGGGCGGCGCGGCGCCCAGGGCGCCGGGGTCGTCGGACGAACTGGCCGAATGGTATCTCGCCCACCCCAAGGCGACGCTGATCGCCGGGGCGACGGACGTGGGACTTTGGGTCACCAAGGCGCTGACCGACCTGCCGGAAGTAGCGTTCCTTCACGCCTGCAAGGACCTGCAGACGATCACCCGCACCGATCAGGGAATCCGCATCGGCGCCGGCGTCACCATCCAGGCCTTGCGCGCGGCGCTGGCCGACAGCCATCCGGGGTTCGGCGAACTGCTGCGCCGCTTCGCCAGCGAACAGGTGCGCGGCGCGGCGACCGTCGGCGGCAACATCGCCAACGGCTCGCCGATCGGCGACACGCCGCCGGCGCTGATCGCCATGGGCGCCACGCTGCACCTGCGCCGGGGCGACAGCCGCCGCACCCTCGCGCTGGAGGATTTCTTCATCGACTACAAGAAGCAGGACCGCGCCCCCGGCGAGTTCGTCGAGGCGGTGACGATCCCGGCCAGCGTGCCGGACCTTGCCTGCTACAAACTGTCGAAAAGGTTCGATCAGGACATTTCCGCCGTGTGCGGCTGCCTGAACATCACCCGGAAAGGTGCGAAGATCACAAGCGCCCGGATCGCCTTCGGCGGCATGGCCGGCATCCCCAAGCGCGCTCGCGCCGTCGAGGCGGCGCTGACCGGCCAGCCCTGGAGCGAGGAGACCATCCGCGCGGCCCTGCCGGCCTTCGCCACGGACTTCGCGCCGATGACCGACATGCGCGCCTCGGCCGACTACCGGCTGAAGACGGCGGCGAACCTGCTGGTGCGCTATTATCACGAGCAGACCGGCAGCAGCGTTTCGGTCCTGGAGGTCGAGGCATGAGCGTCGGCACACCCCTTCCCCACGATTCCGCCCACCTGCATGTGACGGGCCGCGCCCGCTACGTCGACGACCATCCGGTGCCGCGCGGCACGGCGCACCTGGCCTTCGGCCTGTCGACGGTGGCGCATGGCGACATCACCGCAATCGACCTGGGCGCGGTGCGCGCCGCGCCGGGGGTCATCATGGTGATGGAGGCGGCCGACCTGCCCTTCGCCAACGATGTCTCGCCCTCGGCCCATGACGAGCCGCTTTTGGCCACC
The DNA here is from genome assembly GCA_046348855.1 of Paracoccaceae bacterium. GTDB lineage: Bacteria > Pseudomonadota > Alphaproteobacteria > Rhodobacterales > Rhodobacteraceae > TMP-24. Next base: position 118,451 of record JAXMDK010000014.1, read on the forward strand.
GGCACCGTACATTATGTCGGCCAGCCGATCTTTCTGGTGGTGGCCGAAAGCCATCTGGCAGCGCGCAAGGCGGCGCGGCTGGCGCGGATCACCTACCGCGAACTGCCGGCGCTGCTGACTGTCGACCAGGCGCTGGCGGCTGACAGCCATTTCGAGGACGGGCCGGTCGTCTGGGCCAAGGGCGATGCGGCGGCGGCCATTGCGACCGCGCCCCATGTGATCGAAGGCCGCTTCGACATGGGCGGGCAGGAGCATTTCTACCTGGAAGGCCAGGCGGCGCTCGCCTTGCCGCAGGACGGCGGCATGCTGGTCCTGTCCTCGACCCAGCATCCGACCGAGATCCAGCACAAGGTGGCCGAAGCGATCGGCCTGCCGATGAGCGGGGTGCGGGTCGAGATGCGGCGCATGGGCGGCGGCTTCGGCGGCAAGGAAAGCCAGGGCAACGCGCTGGCGGTGGCCTGCGCGGTGGCGGCGCGGGCGATCGGTCGGGCCTGCAAGATGCGCTATGACCGCGACGACGACATGGTCATCACCGGCAAGCGCCATGATTTCCGCATCGACTACCGCGCGGGCGTCGACGGCGCCGGCCGCATCCTGGGGGTCGAGTTCCGGCAACTCGCGCGCTGCGGCTGGAGCCAGGACCTGTCGCTGCCGGTCGCCGACCGGGCGATGCTGCATTCGGACAATGCCTATCACCTGCAGCATGTGCGGATCGAAAGCCATCGGCTGAAGACCAACACCCAGTCGGCCACCGCCTATCGCGGCTTCGGCGGGCCACAGGGGATGATCGCCATTGAACGGGTGATGGACCATGCCGCCCATGTGCTGGGGCTGGACGCGACCGCGGTTCGGAAGGCCAATTTCTACGACGACGCGCCCGCGGTGACTGCCGGAGCCTCCGGCGGGAGTATTTCGGCAAGGAAAAAGCCGGCGCCGCAGACGACGCCCTACCATATGCCGGTCGAGGATTTCATCCTGAACGGTCTGGTGGAACGGCTTGAAAAGACCGCCGATTTCCGGGCGCGGCAGGCGGCGGTGGAGCGCTGGAACGCAACGAACGCGGTCCTGAAGAAGGGCATCGCCCTGACCCCGGTGAAGTTCGGGATTTCCTTCACGCTGACCCACCTGAACCAGGCGGGCGCGCTGGTGCATGTCTATCAGGACGGCTCGGTCCATCTGAGCCACGGCGGCACCGAGATGGGCCAGGGCCTGAACCGCAAGGTGGCGCAGGTGGTGGCGGCGGGGTTCGGGATCGGCGCCGACGAGGTGGCGATCACCGCCGCCGACACCGGCAAGGTGCCCAACACTTCGGCCACCGCCGCCTCGTCGGGGTCGGACCTGAACGGGATGGCGGCCAAGGCGGCGACCGACACGATCCGCACCCGGATGGCCGAGTTCCTGGCGCGCGAGCACCAGAGCGAGCCGGCAAAGGTGCGCTTCGAGGGCGGACGGGTTCTGGTGGGCGCCGACGAGATGACCTTCGCCGAGGCGGCGGCGCGCTGCTATCAGGGCCGCGTCAGCCTGTCCTCGACCGGCTTCTACGCCACGCCGAAGATCACCTGGGACCGCAAGGCCGGGCGCGGGCGGCCGTTCTACTACTTCGCCTATGGCGCCTCGGTCAGCGAGGTGGTGATCGACACGCTGACCGGCGAGAACCGCATCCTGCGCTGCGACATCCTGCATGACGCCGGCACCAGCCTGAACCCCGCCATCGACCGCGGGCAGATCGAGGGCGGCTATGTCCAGGGCGCGGGCTGGCTGACCACCGAGGAACTGGTCTGGGACGGCAAGGGGCGGCTGATGACCCATGCGCCCTCGACCTACAAGATTCCCGCCTGTTCCGACCGGCCGCATGTCTTCAACGTCGACTTCTGGGACGGCCCGAACCGGGAGGACACGATCTATCGGTCGAAGGCGGTGGGCGAGCCGCCGTTCATGCACGGCATTTCCGCCTTTCTGGCCCTGTCGGCGGCCTGCGCCGCCTGCGGGCCGGAATATCCCGACCTTCAGGCCCCGGCGACCGCCGAGGCGGTCCTGAAGGCCGTGGCACGCGCACGGGGGAACTGAGATGGCGTTCGACCGGAGCCTTGTCGAACAGCTGGTCGCCCGGCACGGGCCGGTGGCGCGCGTCGTCGTCGCCGACAGCGCGGGTTCCGCCCCGCGCGAGGCGGGCGCCGCCATGTGCGTCTGGGCGGACGGGCAGGACGGCACCATCGGCGGCGGGGCGCTGGAGTTCCAGGCGGCCGCCACGGCGCGGGCGATGCTGGCCGGCGACACGCTGGCGCGGGTCGACCGGCTGCCCTTGGGTCCGGCGTTGAACCAGTGCTGCGGCGGGGCGGTGACGCTTTTGACCGAACGGTGGGACCGGGCGGCCTTGGAGGCGCTGTCGGGGCCGGCCGTCGCCCGACCGCTTCCCGGCCGGGGTGCGGCAGAGATGCCGCTGGCGGTGGCGCGGCTGATCGCGAAGGCGCGCTCGGCCGGCGAACTGCCGGGGACGCGGCTGGTGCAGGGCTGGCTGGTCGAGCCGTTCCACACGCCGCACCGCCAGCTCTGGGTCTGGGGCGCGGGGCATGTCGGCCGCGCGCTTGTGTCGGTCCTCGCCCCCCTGCCCGATCTGCGGATCAGCTGGATCGACGTCGACGACAGCCGCTTTCCTGCCCTGCCCGACAGGGTGGTCCAGCTTGTCGCTGCCAACCCGGCCGATCTGGTCGGCCTGGCGCCACGCGATGCCGACCACCTGATCCTGACCTTCAGCCATGCGCTGGACCTGGAACTGTGCCACCGGCTTCTCGGCCACGGCTTCGGCTCGGCGGGGCTGATCGGGTCGGCGACCAAATGGGCGCGCTTCCGGTCGCGGCTGGCGGCGCTTGGCCATCCGCCGGGGCGGATTGCCCGGATCACCTGCCCGATCGGCGATCCGTCGTTCGGCAAGCATCCGCAGGCCATTGCCATAGGTGTGGCCGCCAAACTATTGGAATCGATGAAGGACCGGGGCGCGATGCACGACCCGGCCACCGACCGGACCACGGGGGAACAACGGGGATGACACGGCAGACATTGCTGGCGGTCGATGGGATTTCCAAATCCTATCCGGGCGTCAAGGCGAACGAGGATGTCTCGTTCACGATCGGCGAGGGTGAGGTTCACGCGCTTCTGGGCGAGAACGGCGCCGGCAAATCGACGATGGTCAAGATGATCTACGGGCTGGTAAGGCCCGACAGCGGCCAGATGACCTTTCGCGGCGAACCGTTCGCGCCGTCGGCCCCGCGCGAGGCGCGGGGGCTGGGCGTGGCGATGGTCTTCCAGCATTTCAGCCTGTTCGATGCGCTGGACGTGGCCGAAAACGTGGCCTTGGGGATGGACAATCCGCCGCCGCAGCGCGAGCTGGCCGCCAAGATCCGCGAGGTGAGCGAAGCCTACGGCCTGCCGCTCGACCCGGCGCGGCTGGTGGGTGACCTTTCGGCCGGCGAACGGCAGAGGGTCGAGATCATCCGCTGCCTGTTGCAGGATCCAAAGCTTCTGATCATGGACGAGCCCACCAGCGTGCTGACCCCGCAGGAGGTCGGCATCCTGTTCGACACGCTGCGCAAGCTGGCGTCCGAGGGCACCTCGATCCTCTACATCAGCCACAAGCTTGAGGAAATCCGCAGCCTGTGCGACGGGGCGACGATCCTGCGGCGCGGCAAGGTGGTGGGCCGCTGCAACCCGCGCGAAAAGACGGCGCGCGAACTGGCCGAACTGATGGTCGGCGCCACGCTGACCCCGCCCGAGCGCGCCGCGACCGGCACCGGCGAGGTGGCGCTGGAAATCACCGGCCTGTCGGTCCGCTCGCTCAACCCGTTCGGCACCAGCCTGAAGGACGTGTCGGTCACGGTGCGCAAGGGCGAGGTCCTGGGCATCGGCGGCGTCGCCGGCAACGGGCAGGACGAACTGCTGCTGGCGCTGTCGGGCGAAGTGCGCAGCGCGCCGGGAGCGGTCAAGGTGCTTGGCCGGCCGGTCGGCGACCTTGGCCCCAACGACCGGCGGCAGGCCGGGCTGCTGACCGGGCCGGAAGAACGGCTGGGCCATGCGGCGGCCCCCGACATGAGCCTTCTGGAAAATGCGTTCCTGACCGGGGCGCTGCGCAAGGGGCTGACCCGCAACGGTTTCATCGACTGGGCCAGCACCCGGACCTTCGCCGAAGAGATCATCCGCACCTTCGACGTGCGCACGCCGGGGGTGCAGACCGCGGCGCGGGCCCTGTCGGGCGGCAATCTGCAGAAGTTCGTCATCGGCCGCGAAATCCTGCAAAGCCCGGCGGTGATCGTCGTCAACCAGCCGACCTGGGGCGTCGATGCGGCGGCGGCGGCCTTCATCCGCCAGGCGCTGCTCGACCGGGCGTCCGAAGGCGCGGCGGTGGTGGTCATCAGCCAGGACATCGACGAATTGCTGGAGGTCGCGGACAGGTTCGCGGCGCTGAACGCGGGCGGCCTGTCGGCGCCGGTCCCGACCAAGGGGCTGACCGTCGATCAGATCGGCCTGATGCTGGGCGGCGCCCACGGCATGCACGCGGCGGAGGTGCACCATGCTACGGCTTGAAAAGCGCCCCAACCCGTCGAAATTCTGGATCTACGGCACACCGTTCCTGGCGGTGGTGCTGACCATGATCGCCGGCGGCATCATGTTCGCGCTGCTGGGCAAGGACCCGTTCGCGGCGATCAAGCTGATCTTCTTCGATCCGCTGTTCAACGCCGATGTCGCCTCCTATTCGCGTCCGCAGCTTCTGGTGAAGGCCGGGCCGCTGGTGCTGATCGCCGTCGGCCTGTCGCTGGGCTTCCGCGCCGGGGTTTGGAACATCGGAGCGGAAGGGCAGTACATCATGGGCGCGATTGCCGGGGCGGCGGTCGGGCTGGCGCTTTATCCGACCGAAAGCCGCTGGGTCTTTCCGCTGATGATCGTCGGCGGCGCGGCGGGCGGCTTCCTGTGGGCGATGATCCCGGCGATCCTGAAGACCCGGTTCCGCACCAGCGAAATCCTCGTCTCGCTGCTTCTGGTCTATGTCGCCAAGCAGATCCTGGCCTCGGCGGCGCTGAGCTTCCTGAAGAACCCCGAGGGCGCGGGCTTCCCCGGCAGCCGCAACCTGGCGCAGATCCCGGCGATGGCCAATGGCGAGCTTCTGCCCGGCACCGGCCTGCACTGGGGCGGCGTGGCGGCGATCGTCGCGGTGGGGGCGGCCTATGTGCTCTTGCAGCGCCACATCCTCGGCTTCCAGATCAAGCTGGCCGGACAGGCGCCGCGCGCCGCCCGCTTTGCCGGGGTCAACCCCGACTGGCTGGTGGTGATGTGCATGGGCTTGTCGGGGGCGCTGGCCGGGCTGGCCGGGCTGTTCGAGGTGACGGGGCCGGCCGGCCAGATCACCATCGACTTCGGCGTCGGCTACGGGTTCACCGCGATCATCGTCGCCTTCCTTGGCCGGCTCAATCCCCTGGGCATCCTCTTCGCCGGCCTGTTGATGGCGCTGACCTACATCGGGGGCGAGCTGGCGCAATTCATGCTCGGCCTGCCTGCCGCCGCGATCCAGGCCTTCCAGGGGATGCTGCTGTTCTTCCTGCTGGCGGTCGATCTGCTGTCCAACTACCGCATCCGCCTGGTCGGCATGGGAGCCAAGTGATGGATATCACCAAACTGAACTTCGTCGTGCTGATCGCCACTTTGATGATCGCATCGGTGCCGATCATGCTGGCCGCGCTTGGCGAACTGGTGGTCGAGCGCGCCGGCGTGCTGAACCTGGGCGTCGAGGGGATGATGATCATCGGCGCGGTCACCGGCTTCATCGCCGCGGTGGAAACCGGAAGTCCCTTCCTGGGCTTTGTCGGCGGGGCGGTGGGCGGCGGGCTTCTCGCCCTGGTCTTCGCCGTCCTGACCCAGACGCTGCTGACCAACCAGGTGGCGACAGGCCTGGCGCTGACGCTGTTCGGACAGGGGCTGTCGTCGCTGCTGGGGCAGAACTACGTGGGCATGAAGCCCCCGGCGACCGGCAAGATCCCGTTCGGGCCGCTGGCCGACCTGCCGGTGGTGGGGCCGATCCTCTTCGGCCATGACTGGGTGGTCTATTTCTCGATCCTTTCCATCGCCGGGGTCTGGTGGGTGCTGAAGGCGACGCGGACGGGCCTGATCCTGCGGGCGGTCGGTGAAAATCACGATGCCGCCCATTCGCTGGGCTACAACGTGCGGCTGATCCGGCTGGGCGCCATCCTGTTCGGCGGCGCGATGGCCGGGATCGGCGGAGCCTATGTCAGCCTGGTGCGGGTGCCGCAATGGACCGACGGGATCACCGCTGGTGCCGGCTGGATCGCGCTTGCCATCGTCGTGTTCGCCAGTTGGCGGCCGTGGCGGGTGATGCTGGGATCCTACCTGTTCGGCGGCATCACCGTGCTGCAGTTGAACATGCAGGCGGCGGGCTCGGCGATCCCCGTTCAATACTTGTCGATGGCCCCCTATCTGA